>CAWIJI010000012.1:0-352455 GCA_963836435.1 uncultured Acidobacteriota bacterium
CTGGAATCCTGCTCACGACGACAACACCGGCATCGGTTACCGTGTGAAGCTGGCGGTCTTGATCCGCATCGAATCCAACCGAATATCCTGGTGGAATCTGAACGCCTTCCTCGATTATCGCGTGGCGCAGCCGGGCGCCTTTGCCGATCCGCACACCGGGTAGAAGAATCGACTCTTCGACGGTGACACCATCTGCGAGGTCCACATCGGGTGATAGAACACTCCGTCTGACGTGGGGACCATCCCGTTGCACCTGAAATCGGACCGCTGAACGTCGCCATTCAGAGGATGGATGCCGTGTGGGCTGCGATGGCGAGCCGTCATTGGCAAAGGGATCAAATGGCGGCTCAGGTTCGACGAGATCCATGCTTGTCTTGTAGTACCCGTCGAGTGTTCCGATATCACGCCAGTAGCGAGGTGCATCGCCGGCGCAATCCCGGAAGTCATACGCGTAGGTTCGGACAGAACGGATTAACGAAGGAAAAATGTTGTGGCCAAAGTCATACCCCCGGCCCGTCTCGCATAATTGTCGAAGGGAATCCAGGAGCACCCTTTTCCTGAACACGTAGATCCCCATACTCACGAGCGCCATCGAGGGCCTTGATGAAAGCGGGCGCGGAGTCTTTGGTTTTTCTTCAAATCCGACAATTCTCAAGCTGCCGTCTACGTCGATGACGCCGAAATGAGAAGCGTCTCCGATAGGGCATTCCACTGTGGCAACAGTGAGGTCTGCAGCGGAGTCCGCGTGCGATTGCAGGAGGTGACGATAATCCATGTGGTAGATGTGGTCGCCGGAAAGGACGAGGACGAACTCTGCAGGGTCCGATTGCAGCAAGTCGGTGTTTTGGAAGACCGCATCTGCAGTGCCTCGGTATCTCTTACCGCTCGCGGGAGGCAGAAGCGATAAGGTTGACCGATTCTGCCGCGCGTTGCTCCAGAGTTCGCTCCAACCATTTCGAATATATCGATGCAGGTCTTCGTGGCGATATTGGGTTAGTACAGAAACCTGGTCGAGGCCGGAATGAAAGCAATTCGATAATGTAAAATCGATGATTCGGAACATCCCGCCAAAGGAAACGGCTGGCTTTGGCCGTGAGGCCGTCAGGGGATTCAACCGCTCACCTCGGCCTCCAGCCAAAATCAAGGCTTGCGTCCGTGCCAGTTCCGATGTTTTGCCAATCATGCTTGTCTCCTAAGGAGGTTGCGCGAAATCGCTGGAACGCGCTCGCTCCGTATCGGCTGATCGCCTTAAATCCACACTTATCAGAAGAGGATTAGGGGCTTGATCATCCCGTCTTCTTTCGTTTCCATCATGCGAAACGCCCTTTCGAGATCTTTGAATGCGAATTGATGGGTTGTAAGCGGTGTCGGATCGACCCGACCGGCCTCCAGCAGCCGAAGAAGACGGCCCATCCGCTCTTTACCGCCAGGGCACAGCCCCGTGCGGATCGTCTTGTCGCCCATTCCCACGCCCCAGGCAAGGCGCGGGACTCGAAGAAAATCGCCGTGCCCGTGATAGCCCACATTGGAAATCGTTCCGCCCGCGCGAGTCGACTTGATGCATGCCTCAAAGGTCGCTTCCGATCCCAATGCCTCGATTGAAGAATCGACTCCTTCGCCATTTGTCAGATCGAGAATCGCCTGCACCGCATCCTGAGTCTTGAAGTCAACAACAGCATCGGCGCCGAAGTGGATCGCCAGTTCCTTTCGCTTCGGAACCGCATCCACCGCAATGATCAGTCCGGCGCCCAGCAAACGCGCGCCGACTGTAGCCATCAATCCCACCGGACCCTGAGCAAACACCGCCACACTCCCGCCGATTGGAATATTCGCGTGTTCGGCCCCCATAAAGCCCGTCGACATCATGTCCGTGGTGTATACGGCCTTTTCGTCGGGAACGCTGTCCGGTATACGTGCGAGGTTGGCTTCCGCATCGTTTACGTGGAAGTACTCCGCAAAGACACCGTCCTTGATATTGGCAAACTTCCACCCGCCCAGCATCTCTGTGCATTGCGAAGTAAAGCCCCGGAGACAATTCGTGCACTTGTAGCATGGCGTGATGGCATTCACGGCCACGCGATCCCCTTCGCGTATACCCTTGACCTCACGCCCAAGTTTGTAAACGATGCCGACCGCCTCGTGCCCAAGAGTGAGATCTTTGCGTTCTCCAATGGCGCCAGAAACGGTATGAGCGTCCGAGGTACAGACCAGGGCTTTTGTGGTCTTGACGATTGCACCGGTGGCGCCAGGGTCCTGCGGTACGGGCTTCTGCATGAAGCCAACCGCCCCAATTTTATGCATTACAAAAGCGCCCATCATCGTCGCTTCCCCCTTCGACAACTGTAGATCTTGTCCCGCTCTAAGGCTCATGCTTTGCCCCCGTTCCTATTTCCTCGACTTGATTCGCAATTTCGACGGCCTAAATGCCGAAAGGTGGATGTGAACTTCCGTACGTGCAATGAGCTGACGCTGCCTTCAGTTCGATGCTGCCGGTGCAGCACTTTGCGCGACTTCTGCCGTCACATTCAGCACACCATCCTTGAATTCGGCTTTGACCTTCTCGGGATTGATCGCTTTCGGAAATGGGATGGAGCGGAACATGTTTCCCGCTTCAAACTCGCAAATGTGGACCTGCCCTCGATCTTCGCGGTGTTCGTGACGTGTTTCAGCCTTGACCAGAAGAGACTCGGGCGTCACTTCGATACCGATATCTTTAGGATCAACGCCGGGCACGGCGATCCGAAGGCTGAACGCATTCTCCTTCTCCGTCAATTCGACTGGCGGCTTCCAGATCAGCTCATGTTCTGCCGTCAGCCAATCGTGAAGGTCGTTTCCGAAACCGTGCCCATTGCCATCGAAAATCTCAAAGGCACGTTTCGTAATGCGTTCGCGCATTTGTTCGAGTTCGTCGAAAATCGATTCCTTTTTCTTGATTGGAAGTGCTGTCGTCATTGGTTTGCTCACTTTCTTAGGGGTTTTGGTCGATTGCGTATTCGATTTCTTGTTCGTTTTCATCTTTTCCTCAACCGGATTCCTTTCCCACTCGGCGACGTGTCCTTTGCGCCCCCGCCAGCGTTGCGCCGCCACCGCGCCAATTCTTGCGGCTGCTCAGTCTTCATTCCTTCCGGAAAGAACGGCCGCATTCGTAGAAGCAGGATGGGCCACAGTCTTCTCAATCTTTCGCAGCAGAGCGTCCCTCCGGAATGGCTTCTGTATGAACCGGCCGGGCACTTCGGTTGCTTCTTCGGGACGAACCCCATCCTCTCCAAAGCCGGACATGTAAATGACGGCGATATCCGGACGTTGGCTCCTCAGACGTACCACTAACTCGGGACCGCGGATGCGTGGAAGTCCGACATCCGTGAGGACGAGATCGATCTGTCCATCATGTTCTTCGAAAATGCGGAGTGCCTCCACCGCCTGGGACGCGGGCAGCACGGCGTAGCCCGCACGTTCAAGTATCTGTTTGATCGAACGCTGGAGCCGCTCTTCGTCTTCAACCAGAAGAATGGTTAACGACGTTTCACGTACTTTTATGGGGGCCTTCTCCAGCCGGATCCTTTCGATCGGGGCATCGACGCGCGGCAGGTATATCTTGAAAGTTGTGCCCTGGTTCACTTCTGAATAAAGCCAGACCCGTCCGTGAGCCTTGTTGACGATGGCGTAGACGGTGGATAAGCCCAGACCGGTTCCGTGCCCCGATGGTTTGGTCGTGAAGAATGGTTCAAAGATACGGGATCGAACTTCGTCACTGATACCTACTCCCGTGTCGGTGACCGCTAGACTCACATATGGACCCGGCGCGACGTCGAGATGATCCCGCGCATAAAAGGCATCGAGGTCGACGTTGGCGGTCTCGATTTTGAGTTTGCCGCCGTTCGGCATGGCGTCCCGTGCGTTTACCACAAGGTTCATCACGACCTGCTCGATTTGACCTGGGTCTGCGAGAACATTTCCTAGATTCGTACCGAGAATCGTCGTCGACTCGATGTTTTTGGAAAGCAGCGGACCGACCATTTGGTCCATATTCCGTAGCAGATCATTCAAGCTGAATACTCTGGGCTCGATTTCCTGTTTGCGGCTGAATGCCAACAACTGTTTGGTTAGTGCGGCAGCCCTCTCCGCTGTGGAAGCGATAACTTCTGTTTCGTGGCGGATTGAACGAAGATCATCCAGGTCGAGTACAAGTTCACTCTGTGTGGAGATAATCGCCAGGAGATTGTTGAAGTCGTGAACGACGCTGTCGGCGAGACGGGCGATTGCTTCCATTTTCTGGGAGTGTCTCAGCTGCTCTTCGAGCGCCAAACGGTGGGTTACGTCTTCCGCGAACATTTCGAGACTCGATATCTCGCCTCGCGCATCGCGCACGGTGCGACCGCTGAGACGCACCGTAATCGGGGTTCCATCTCTTCTGGTCCAAACAGCATCGAAGCTGCGCAGCCGATCGTGTCTCTCCAATTCCTCCAATACCGCCATGCGTTGACTGGAATTGCGAAACACGTCAAAACTTGGTCCTGTTTGAAGGAGGTCTTCGACGGAGTCATATCCCAGCATCGAACAAAGCGTGGGGTTCGCGTCCATGAAGGCTCCCGCGGGAGTACTGCGAAATATGCCGAACAGCGCATTTTCAAACAGGGATCGATACCGCTCTTCCGACTCTTTGCGCTCCTGCTCGGCGTTCTTACGTGCGGTAATGTCGTGGACCATGCCGATGATCAGCATTCCCTCATCGGTCTCGGTGGGGCTGAGGCTCACTTCAATTGGAAACTCTTCGCCGCCGTTTCTCCGGCCTACCAGATCCAGTCCTAATCCCATCAGCCGGGTCCGAGGAGCCAGATTGTAGCCATCGCGATGGGCCACATGGCGGTCTCGATGACGTCCGGGCATGAGGATTTCAATCGTCTGCCCGATTAATTCGTCCCGCCGATAGCCAAACATGATTTCGGTCTGCCCGTTCACGAGGACGATCTGTCCCGTGGCATCCGCAATGACGACGGCTGCGGGGAAGACTTCCGCTGCCTTGACAATTTGTTCGAGGCTGGACTGCATACTCGACTGCCTTGATTAAATGGGGCCTACGTGCCAAGGTGGCGCTTCGCGCCGAAAGGGGATCCGTATCCTTCGTCACCCAGGGTGAATCTCCGTTCTGCCGACGCAGAGACGAGTTTCGTCAACTGCTTTATCCCGTTATTGTCCCAAGGCCCGCGAATGCCAGATACTCGTAGAATTACGGTACCTCTGTTGGAAGGTTAACTGGAGATGATCCTTCGCTTGATGGCGAACTGAGTCAGTTCCGCCGTGGTCTGAAGACCCAATCGCTGCATGATGCGATACTTGTGAAACTCCACGGTTCGGGGCGATAAATTCAAAATGGCGGCAGCCTCTTTGGCCGAACGTCCTTCCGCGAGCAACTGCAGAACTTCGCGCTGCCGCGAAGTGATCTGAATCGACGATCGTCGCCGGCGCGACTGGGGCAGAACATCAACCCCTTCTTTTACAACTCCCGGGGTTGTGTACGTTTTTCCCAGAAGCGCCCGCCGAATTGCGACCTGGAGGTCGACGCCGACGGACTGTTTGACCACGTATCCGGAGGCTCCGGCGGCAAACGCTTCCCGTACATAAGTCAATTCCGTGTGCATGGAGAGGAACACAATCTTGATTTTGGGGTTGACCTTTCGAATCTCCCGCGCCGTGTCGATTCCGTTCAACAGCGGCATGGAAATATCCAGAACAACGACGGCGGGATTCAGATTTCGCGCGGCCTTGATCGCTGCCCGTCCATTGCTGGCGGTTGCAACGATTTCAAATTCCGAAGCCAATAACGCTTTCAGCCCCTCCGTAAGGATATTGTGGTCGTCGGCCAAAACGACTTTCGGTTTCATGGCATGCCCTTCACGCACTCTTCAGTGGCACGTAGGCGTGAATTCGCGTTCCTTTTCCTGGTTTGGAGTCGATCGTCCACCTGCCCTTCACAGAATGAACCCGTTCTTCCATGCCGATCAATCCCAGCCCGTGTTTCCGCCGCTTCTGCTTCTCAAGATCAAAGCCTTTACCGAAATCTTCAATCGCAAGATGAATCTCCCCTTTCTGGACGCCAAGATACACACGTACCTTCTCAGCCCCGGAGTGCTTTGCGACATTCCGCAGGCATTCGTGAGCGACCCGGTAAATGCATAGGGCGACGCTTTCCGGGACGGATTTGGGCACTCCGCGTGTACTGAAATCCGTGCGAATATGGTGGAGTTCGGAGAATGCGCTGCACTCCCCTCGCAGAGCAGCGGACAGTCCGAGATCGTCCAGGACCGTGGGATGGAGACGGCGTGACGTCTGGTGGATGGCAGCCGCCAGCCTGCCTATCCTTTGAGAAATCTCTTCGATCTTCGTGGCCGTGTTCCGCTCTTTTCGGGGTAACCCGCGCTTCAACAACCTCGACTCGACCGAGAGCGCCATAAGTTCCTGGCTGAACGTATCGTGAAGTTCGCGAGATATTCGCCTTGCCTCCTCATCCTGGACGGACATGAGCCTTCTCGTCAAAACCTGGAGCTCATCCTCGGCTCGTTTACGCTCTGTGATATTCCGTGACGAAGCTTGCATCTGCGTGACCTTTTCGGCAACGTCGGTGATCGCGCCGATCAACACGTCCAGCCACACTACATTTCCATCTTTGGTCATTGCGCGATGGGTTATGTGCCCCGGTTTTCCGGACCGAGCCACTGCCTTGAATGCGTCCTCGACGTTTCTTCGGTCGTCCGGGTGGCAGAACTTGGCAGGCGACTGCCCGATGATCTCCTTGTTGCTGTAGCCGAGCAACTTCGCGCTGGAAGGACTTGCGTAAACGTATTTGCCCGCGGCGTCGTGTAGCGCCACGAGATCCAGCGTGTTTTCCGTCACCAGGCGATAGAGCTCCTCGCTTTTCTCGAGGCTCGTTTCGCTGTGGCTCAACTGTAACTTCAGTTTGTCCACATCGAGTAGCGCCATCAACACGCCATCAACGCCGTCATCTCTGGTTTTGTACGGGCGCATCTTTAGTGAATACCAGCGTCCGTCACGATGAGCGGCGTCCACATCGACAACCTGCGAGTGATCCAGGACTCGCGAAAACAGCTCATCCCAGTTCACAGCCTTTAGCTCGGATGAAATGTCTCCGAATGGCCGGCCGATGTCCGTGGGTATGAGATTGAACATGCGTTGCGCGGCCGGAGTGAAACGTTGAATACGGCGGTTATTATCCAGAATGACAATGGGGATATTCACTCCGGTAAGAAGACTGCTCAAGTCGTCCGCAAAGGTCGTGAGCTCCACATTTCGATTCTGGAGTTCCTCGTTTAGTGTGGTGAGCTCTTCGTTCGCGGATTGAAGTTCCTCTTTGGCGGTTTCCAATTCTTCGTTGGTGCTCTGAAGCTCTTCATTGCTCGACAGGATCTCCTCGTTCGCTGTCTTCAATTCCTCGTTGGCAGCTTCCTGATCCTCGGTGATCGACTTCAATGCTTCCCTCGCCGTTTCCAGGTCGCGCTGCAAGGCCAAGATTTCACGCGGATTGCGTCCCGCTCCGCGAGTATGTCCCTTGGCGTCCTCGCTCCGCGCAGTCTCCATCCTGGAGAAAAGCACCATGAGGTTTGTTAGTCCGGGGCTTGCCGTGGGAACGGAAACGACTTCCATGGCGACACGCCTCAACTCACCGCCATGCTTGATCTCGATGCCTTCCTTGCGGGCCGGTATACCCGCCTTTCGAACGCGATGCACGAGCGGCCGAACTTCCACTGCGAATTCCGGGCGCAGCATCTTTAGTAAATTGAAGGAGGCCGTTCCGGTCGTAGGCTTCAGGAAAGGACTGGTGTCTCCCTGAAAATGGAGGATATTCAGAGAGGAGTCGACAAAGAGCGCCGGAGAAGAATAGTTTTCGAGAAGAATCCGGCGGCCCTCATCGACAAAGTTCGAGGCCGGTGCTTCGGCGCCTACCTCCACCATGGGTGGAGTCCTTTCCAAAGTCAGCGTCGGCATCGACGGCAGAGGACGGGCCGGTGTCGGCTTGCGTGAGAAGACCTTGTTCTTCCGGTCATTAAGTGTGAAGAAGTCCGTATACGCCATCGGTGCTTCGGATCTTCCGAGCACGAGAAATCCAGAGGGCTTCAACGCAAAGTGAAAAACGGCCATAATACGCTTTTGGAGAACGGCTCCCAGGTAAATGAAGACGTTCTGACAACTGATCAGGTCCAGCTTGGCAAATGGCGGATCCTTCGCAAGATCCTGCCGCGCAAAGATACAAATCTCGCGAACCGATTTCGCGATCTGATACCCCCCCTCTACCTTCATGAAAAAGCGGCGAAGGCGAGCCGCCGAAATTTTCTCGACAGCGGATACGTTGTAGAGGCCGTTTCGAGCGATCTGAATGACGCGGTCACTCAGATCCGTTCCAAAGATTTGGATCTGCACCCGCCCGGCTTGATCTCCCAAGTGTTCGAGCAACGCGATTGCGATCGAATAAACCTCCTCGCCGGTCGCGCAACCGGGCACCCAGATTCGAATGGATTTCGTCTTCTTCGCACTCGCCACAATCTTTGGAAAAACGTCCTTCTGAAGAGCCTGGAAGGTTTCGGGTTCTCGAAAAAATCCGGTCACGGAAATGAGAATGTCATCAAAGAGGTCGCGAACCTCGACGGGATGACTCTGAAGGTACCGGGCGTAATGATCGAGGTCGGCAATCTCCCGCAGCCCCATGCGCCGACGGATTCTTCGCTTGACGGTCATCGGCTTGTAAAGACTGAAATCCACATCCGTGGCCGTCTTCAGTAATCGCAGAACCTCTTTGAATGGATCCGATTCCGTCGGCGGTTCAGAAACTGGTTGTGGGGCAATGACGCGCGGGTGCAATGGCAGATCCTGGAGTTTCCGCGCGATCCCTCGAGGAGGCAAAACAAAATCGACATAGCCTGACGCGGCGGCGCTCGCCGGCATACCCGTATACTTTGCGGATTTCTGGTCCTGCGCGAAGGTGATTCCACCCATGTCCTTAATGGCCTTGAGACCGTACGTTCCATCGGAAGCCGTTCCAGACAGGATGACGCCAATCGCTTTGTCGCGCCGGTCCCTGGCGAGGGAGGAGAAGAAATTGTCAATGGGCATGTGTCCACTTCGCAAATCCGTGAGTAGCAGCACTCCCCGATCGATCGAAAGATCCTTATTTGGTGGGATGACGTAAACCCGGTTGGGCTTGAGAGGCGTGTGATCGGCAACCTGTGTTACAGGCATCGTCGTCGCCTTGGAAAGGAGTTGGTTCAGAAGGCTTTCGTGCATCGGATCCATGTGCTGAACCAGCACGAATGCCATTCCCGTGTCTGTTCGCAGCGCTTTCAGTAATGCTGTAAACGCCTCCAGACCTCCAGCCGATGCCCCGACTCCAACTACAGGGAAATCGGTCGTTTTGGAAGGCTTCCTCGACGGCTTGCGCTTTTGGCCCACGGATCTCCTTGCGACACCAATGTCGCCTGTCAGCGGGCAAACCGTGTCCGCCGCAAGAATACGAAACGAACACACAATTTAATGCACTTTGGACCGGCTGGGTGTATGGAAAAGATGTGTCGGCATTGATTCCGGAATTGCTTGTCCGCGTTCAGCCTCGACACGTCACGCTTGGCCGCTAACAATCGCAGCGATCGAACCGCAGCATTCTTGATTTGCGCGATCCTGCATTTTGGGTGAGCAGCCGCAACTATTTGTGAAGACTGCCAGGTGACATGGCATCACTCACCAAGCTCGGCCTTGGTCTGAATCAATTGCAGGATATGAGACCGGGAGACTATTCCTTCGAGGGTGCCGTTCAAGATCACCGGCACTTGATTCAGATCATCGCGGGCCATGATTTCCAGCGCTTTGATGACGGGAGTATCGATCGTGACGGTTCGAAGCTGATCCAACGGTCGCATGACGACATCCAGGGTTTTATACGGCCATTGCGCGTGCGGAATGTGTCGAACTTCCTGGGGAGTTATAAGACCGGCAACCCTCCCATTTTCGGTGACGATGAAGCAGCGCCTGCCGCTTCGCAAGAGGTGCTCGTCAGCGAAACTCTGGATGTTCGAATGTCCGTCCACTGTGGCGTAGTCGCGAGACATCACGTCACCCACCTGCAACCCTTTCAGGGCTTCCGTCACGCTGACCTGCGCCTGACTCGCGCGAGAAGCATCAAGCAGGAACCAACCAATAAAGGAGATCCACAGGCCGTCCAAACCGGCGCCACCGAAAAATCGGAGAAGGCCGATCACGATAAAGGCATAACTGACGAGTTGGCCCACTTGTGCAGCTATTCGCGTGGCGCGGCCACGAACCCCCGTGACCCACCAGAGGATGCCACGTAAAACCCGTCCTCCGTCCAGCGGGAATCCTGGAACCATGTTGAAGGCAGCCAGCAAAAGATTGATATAACCAAGCCATACCAGCACCGCCGTGACAGGAGCGGTGGGTTCGGCTGCCGGCGACCATCCAACCGAAAGCGCGACTCCGAGACACAGAATTCCAATAGCAGCGCTGGCGAGTGGGCCCGCTATCCCGATCCAGAATTCTGTCCGCGCATCGGGAGAGTCCTTTTCAATTTGCGAGACTCCTCCCAGTGCGAACAACGTGATGGAGCGAACCGCCAGTCCGTGCATCCGCGCCACTAACGAATGAGAAAGTTCATGTATGACGATGGTTGCAAAGAATAACAGCGCCGTCACCACTGCAGCCGACCATACAACTGCATCGCTCCACTGGGGATTTGTAGACTTGAAATGACCCGAAAGAGAGAGTGCGATCAGCAGCGCGATAATCAGCCAGCTATAGTGCAACCCGATCTCGATCCCAAAAATCCGGCCCAGCTTGATCTGTGCTTGCATCGCGTGACTCCGATCTTAGCATGCAGAATCCACCGTCGGAGGTCACGCAAAACTCACACCTTGGAAGGTATGATAGGTATACGCGGAATCATTCACTGGAGAATCAATGAACTCACTTGCTAACGATTACCTGACAAAACTGCTGGCCGTTCAAGAACCTCCATGCCTCTCGCTGTACCAGCCGACCCATCGGCATCACCCGGAGAATCAGCAGGACCCTATCCGGTTCCGAAACCTCCTGAAGTCGCTGGAGGACTCGCTGCAGCGGAGATTCCCGGAGGGAGAGGTGCAGCCGCTGCTGGCGCCGTTCCGGGCTCTGGCCGGCGATCGAAACTTCTGGAACCATACGTTGGATGGACTGGCCGTCTTGGGAGCGCCAGGCATGTTCCAGGTATACCAACTCCAGCGCCCTGTTGCGGAATTGGCCGTCGTGGCGAACAGTTTCCACATCAAGCCCCTCATTCGCATTCTTCAGTCAGCCGACCGCTACCAGGTTCTCGGCCTGAACCGACAGGAGATTAGGCTCTTCGAAGGCAACCGCGATGCTCTTGACGAGGTTGAGCTGGCTCAAGACTTCCCGCGAACGATCACGGAGGCGCTGGGCAAGGACTTGACCGAACCGCACATCACGGTGTCCTCCCACGGGACGGGGGCCGGCGGAACGCCGATGCGCCACGGGCACGGCTCGAAGAAAGACGAGGTCGACATCGACACGGAACGGTTCTTCCGCGCCGTCGATCGCGCAATCCTGGAGCGATACTCAAAGCCTTCAGGTCTACCGTTGCTGTTGGCCGCACTGCCGGAATACCACACTCTGTTTCGCCAAATCAGCCACAATCCGCTGCTGATGCACGAAGGCATCGACACTTATCCGGATGCTTTGCCGCTGGATGCGCTCCGTGAGCGCGCATGGAGCGCCGTCGAGCCTCGGTATCATGCGCGCCTGGCCAAGCTGGTGGACGAATTCCTGGAAGCAAAGGCTAAAGGAATCGGCGCGGATACAGTTGCAAAGATTTCTGAAGCGGCTGTGGCTCGGCGCGTCGCGACCCTGCTGATCGAAGCCGACCGCCAGGTTCCCGGCCGGATCAACACTGAAACCGGCGGGGTCGAGTTGGACTCTCTTCTCGAGCCGGACGTTGACGACCTGCTCGACGATGTGGCGGAAATCGTTCTCAAGGCGGGCGGACATGTGGTGATTGTTCCCGCCGAGCGAATGCCGACTCAAACAGGGATCGCCGCAATCTACCGATTCTGATTCGGGCGGGAAGACCAACGAATGATTACGGAGAACCAAGCGACGATAATCGACTTCCTGGCGTCCCCGTCGACACACCGCGGCGCAGTCGTAGATCGGATCGACACCCATAGCGCCGTCGTGTTCCTCGCGGGTACCCGCGCGTACAAACTCAAACGAGCAGTGCTCTTCGACTATCTGGACTTTTCGACGGTTGAGCGGCGGCGCGCTTTGTGTGAGGCTGAAGTTCGCCTCAACCGGCGCACAGCTCCGGATCTCTACCGCGCGGTCGTGCCCGTGACTCGCGAGGCGGATGGATCGCTCGCGCTCGATGGCGCAGGCACGGCGGTGGACTGGGTGATCGAGATGAAGCGCTTTTCGCAGGACGCACTCTTCGACCGCCTGGCAGCAGCGGGTGGTCTCAGACTGGATCTGATGGCGCCTCTGGCTGAGGCGATTGCAGAATTTCACTCCGGCGCAGAGCGTCGCCACGATCACGGCGGAATGGCCGGCATGGCATGGGTCCTCGACGGCAACGCCTCCGGTTTCGCACAGTACGGCTCGGATTGCCTCGACCCCGCGGCCTGCGCTCGGGTGACTCACGATGGCCACGCCGAACTCGATCGCTGTGGCAGGCTCCTCGACGCCCGTCGTGATGGAGGATTCGTTCGACAATGCCACGGCGATCTGCACCTGCGCAACATCGTGCTGGTGGACGGGCGGCCGACGCTGTTCGATGGTGTGGAGTTCGATGACAGGATATCCTGCATCGACGTCTTATACGATCTCGCATTCCTCCTGATGGACCTTTGGCGTCGGCGTCTGCCTCGTCACGCCAACTCCGTGTGGAACAAGTACCTCGCGGAGACGGACAATCTTGAGGGCATCTCGCTGATGCCACTGTTTCACTCGTGCCGCGCGGGCGTCAGAGCGAAGACAAGCGCGACTGCGGCAGCGGTTCAGACCGACGCGGGTCGGCGAAACGAGCTTCAGAATCTTGCGCGCGACTACCTGATGCTGGCTGAGGGTCTGCTCCAGCCTCCTCCGCCGTGCCTTATCGCCATCGGCGGTCTTTCTGGATCCGGAAAGTCAACGCTGGCTCTCGCTCTCGCGCCCGCAATTGGAGCGATGCCCGGCGCAGTGGTCCATCGCTCTGACCAAATACGTAAGCGACTCTGTGGCGTGCCGCTTCTCCAGCCCCTTGGGCCGGAAGGGTACTCACAGGAGATATCGAGTCGCGTGTATTCGACTCTCGCCGAGCGGGCGCGCCTGACCATCCAGGGAGGCTCTAGCGCGATCGTAGATGCGGTATACGCGCGGCCAACGGATCGACAGTCCATCGAGAATGTCGCATTGGACGCCTCTGTGCCGTTTGTTGGCTTGTGGCTGGATGCGCCCGAGTCCGCTCTCGTTTCGCGCGTAGCACAGCGTAGGAACGATCCATCCGACGCCGATGCGAAGGTCATCCAGATGCAGCGTGCGAAAGAGGCCGGCGCGATCCACTGGCATCGCCTGGATGCATCGATGTCTGCTGAGATTGTGCTCCAGAAGGCCACGGCCTACTTGCTGGAACACGTTGGTGCCGCACTGCACACGGCTCTCGGCAACTGACATCACGAAAAGTCCCATCCGCGGTCATGAAGTTCCGCGTCGGGTGACACATACGTTCAGCCGTGACGAACATCGGGCACCGAAGCCGAAGGCGTTTTGAGCATCGACCGATAGACGAGGAGCGCCGCCACAACTAGAGGCGTGACGCCAAGACCGATGAACGTAAGATCCGCAGGCAATCGTCAGCCATTCCACGAGACGGACCGTTGACTGTCGCAGAAACAACGGGCTGCGCGCGTGCCAATACCCGTTGCGCAGGACATCCAACAACTGGAGGATCCCGCCCGGAAACAGGTTCAGGATCACCATGAGGAGCAAACCGCCATTCAATCCCCAGAAGGAAATCCGAACGTACTTTTCAACAGACGCCCAGACTCGGTCCGTTGAGAACTGCCGCAATGCAAACACAACGAGGGCGACCGCCAGCATTCCAAAGACTCCCATCATGGAAGCGTGTCCGTGGTTTGGAGTGAGAATCGTTCCCACTTCAAAGTAACTCACGATCGGCAGATTGATCAGGAAGCCGAACACTCCAGCACCTAGAAAGTTCCAGAACCCCACGGAGATCAGGAAATAGAATGTCCATCGATGGGGTATGGAGATGGGTTTATTGCAGACATCGCAATGGCCGGAGGTCAGCTTGACGAAGTCCCATGCATCGAGCGTTAACAGCGTCAACGGCACAACTTCCATGGCAGAGAACATCGCCGCCAATGCCATGGTGATTTCCGATCTGGCCGGTCCAATACCAGTGGTGCCCTGTGCCCACGATGCCGCTTCCCAGATACAGAATGGCATCGAGATAAACGACCCGAGCCGCCGTTTGTTCTCTGATAACGCCAAGGTAGTAGAAGATGATTGCGACCATTACCGTCACAAACAATTCAAAGAAACCTTCGACCCACAGATGGATGATCCAGAACCGCCACGTATCGACGACCGGAAAAGTTCGTGCCACTCGAAAAAAAGAATGCCGGAAGGTAAAAAAGCGGAATCGCAACCGCGGCATACAAGAAGAGCGACGAAATCTCCCGGTGCCCTTCGACCTGTCTGCGTGGCGCAATCGCTCGAAAGAGCAGCACAATCCAAAACACGAGGCCGATAGCCAGCAACACCTGCCAGATTCTGCCGAGATCCAGGTACTCCCACCCCTGATGACCAAACCAGGACCATAGGGTTCCGAGCATCTGATTGATTCCAAACAATTCGCCCAAGATGCTCCCAACTACAATCAGAACTAGAGCCCAGAACAGCAGGTTTGCCCCGAGTCTCTGGTGGCGAACCTCCTGGCCGCCGATAACTGGCGCCAAAAAAAGCCCACCCGCAATGTAAGCCGTCGCGATCCAGAAGATGGCAAGCTGGAGATGCCACGTACGCGCGATATTGCTCGGCAGAAGACTGGACATATCGATCCCATAAAAGCTCTGGCTGTCGGCTCGATAGTGGGCCGTCATCCCGCCCAGCAGGACCTGGGCCAGAAACAAGAGAACGACGATCACGAAAAACTTCGCCGTCGCCCGCTGGCTTTCCGTCGTCACTCTAGGAAGCATCTGCGGATGAACATGCGTATTGTTTTCTTTCCATCCCAGAAAGCTGAATTTGCCGAATGCGAACAGAACGATTCCAGTACCACCCAACAATGCGATCAAACTCAATGCGCTCCAGAGGACCGCGTCCTCCGTGGGGGTGTTGCCCGTCATCGGTTCGAACGGAAAGTTATTGGTATAGGAGTGCGTCGTTCCCGGCCGCTGTACCGTCGATGCCCAGGCCGTCCAGGCAAAGAACGCCGTGAGTTGGCGGAGCTGCCCCGCGTCTTCAATAAATCGGGATGGAAGACCGCCACTGGTAGCCGGTTGCCGGAAATACTCGGCCCACTCCGCCATCTGGCTTTCAAAAGATCCAGCTTCCGAGGCTTCGAAGCGAAGTACGCCCGTTGCGGGATCCCAGCGATTTTGGCGAAGCTGCTCGCGCACTCGCGCGCCAACGGAGTCTCGTTCATCGACGCTCAGATTGTCATAAGTTTTTCCATACGCCTCCCTGCTGGCCTCGTCTGCCGACGTCATGGCAAGGCGGTGAAGGTACTCTGCCGAATAATCCGGCCCCAGGTATGCGCCGTGCCCCCAGATCGAACCGTTTTCCATCAGTCCGTACCTAAGAAAGACATCTTGCCCCGACCGAATATCATCACCTGTGAACAGAACCTTCCCTGTTGGACTGACAACTCGAGATGGAATTGGCGGCGCGTCGCTGTACGTTGCCACCGAGCGCCATATGAGAATCGTGAAACCAAAGGCCATGACGAGGAGCACAGAGTGGCGCCACCAGGGCGAAAGGCGCGGTTCAGGAGTTTGGGCTCGGTCCAACATTAAGTCCCCCTTGGCATGGAAGAAAAGATCGTTTCCGATGGCTCGAACCGTTCAGAAGGGAAAATCGCTTCCGGCTGTCGAGCAACTTTACCTGATCATGGCGCGCTCACTGCAACAAGAACTGGCATAGCACGGCCGGCAGGCCGCTTGATCGATCTGTCCAGGATTGCCTATTCAGGCGCGGCGCACGGGGAAACCGTGCTTGTTCCACTCGACCATCCCGCCGTTCAGCACGCGCACCCGGTCGAAGCCGGCTTGCATGAGAATCTGAGCCGCTGTATGCGCGCGTCCCCCTGAGCGGCAAACTGTTACGATATTCTGGCTTCGAAAAGCATCGAGTTCGGCGAGACGGTGGGCGAGTTCGGCGATGGGAATGTGGATGATCTTGTCGAGGCGCCCGAGTTCCCCGATCAGTTCGCTCGCCTCGCGTACGTCGAGAAGGACAGGTCGCGTTGACGTTTCCGCGAGTTCATCCTTCAAGGCCGCAACGGGAACGGTGGCGACCTGCTGATCGTTCGCACCGAGCGTACCCTTAACTTCGCATGCCGGCACATCAACCGGAATCCATGCTGCACGCGGATCCCGGGCACACGCGTAGTTGGCCGCCAGAACGTCCTTCATCCAGTCTGCCGCACCGAGCTTAAGGTCATCCAGGTATCTCTGGAACTCCAAGCGAGAGCGTGGCCTGAGATGCGGATTGGTTCGGCGCTGGGTATCCAGACTGGACGGCCTTCGGCCGCGATACTCGTGAGCCGGATAAACCACCAGTTCGCCAGGCAGCCCAAGAACGCGCTGGAGACTATCCCAATGTTCTCCCGGATTCCCACCCGGCAGGTCATCACGACCGCCGCCGCCCTCATCGAGGAAGAGCGTATCCCCCGTCATGATGGCGTTGGGCAAAACGAGCGTCGTCCCATCTTTGGTATGACCTGGTGTATGCAGGACTCTTATCGGGATTCCGGCTACGAAAAGCTTGGCCTCGTCCGCCACTCTATACGACACGCAGTGAGCTGGCGCCGAAGTGTGCATGACGTACTCGCACTCGGTGCGGTCTTTGAGCGACGGGCCGCCGGAGATGTGGTCGGCGTGGGTATGCGTATCGATGACATGTGTGAGCGTCAGTCTGCGCTCTTCCAGCATCCTTATATAATCGTCGACATGTTCGAGAACCGGGTCGACAAGCGCCACCTCCGAAATGCCTTCCTGGCCGAGAACATAGGTCCGACATGGTCCCGGGTTCAGTTGCTCCAAGGTCACATTCATAACAAATCTCCAAATGATTGCCGTTGCCTTGCCCGAATCCAGCCTCCAGGTCGATCGAATTACGATCGTTCGAGTAGCGAGTAGAAGTTGATCGCGCCGACAACCAGACCGATTGCAATAACGAACGCGCCGAACCAGCGCAGGAGTGTTGTGGGCTTCTGGCCGGTCGCTGCGACGCTACCCACCAACATGCCCGTCGCCGCGATGCTCGCCAGAACCGCAGCCCAACTCCATGGGAACGCTGTGCCGATGTGGCCCGCGAGTCCGCCGATGCTGTTGGCTGAGATAACCGCCAGAGAAGTTCCCATGGCGACCCGCTGTCCAAGTCCACCGAACCAAACCAGGGCCGGCACGAGCAGAAATCCACCTCCGACGCCAAGAAACCCGGTGAGCACGCCTACGATCGCTCCCACCACCGCACAGCGCGGGGGGTAACACCGGCCCGAACTCGTGATCCCCGCCAATGGCCGCACCAACATCAGTCCACCCACCACAAGCATCAGAGCGGAGAAAACTACCATCAATACGGGTGGCGGCACGAGCCCAGTCACCTTCGACCCAAGCCATGCTCCCGGCACGCCACTGAGGCCGAATAGCAGTGCCGCCTTGGCCTGAAGTTCGCCACGTTTCGCATAGAGCGCCGCGGCGGCCGCGCTCGTTGCCCCAACCACAGCCAAACTCAGCGGCACCGCTTCGACCGGCGCCATGCCGCCGACGTGGACAAGCACCGGGACCATAACGATCGAGCCTCCACTACCGAAGATACCGAGCGACATGCCCACCAGCGCAGTAAGCAGCAGAATTCCTACCATTGAGAGAGCACCATTGAGCAACGAAAGTTCCACAGGCCGAATGAACTGGAGCGCGGGCGGGCGCCAATCGCCCGCAAGGCCCCACCGTATCCGCTGTCGCCGAGTCTACCACCTTCGATTTTGGCTCCTCGGTTTGCGACCGGTCCATCGTTCTTCTATCACACCAGCAACGTGAAAATTTTCACGACAAAACTTCCCGCGAGAAGATGTTGAGTTACGGCGATGAACTGTCGGTAACTTCGCGACGAGTGGTGTGGCGCAGGCAATCCTCCCGCGTTGTCCACGTCGTCAGCGCGATGACCATGTTCCCGCCTTCCTCGACGAGCAGCTGCGATCCGGCGAATCCGGGCTCTTTGGTCAGTTGGGGCGTCACGTCGGCCTCGTAGATCTTCGAAAACTCCCGGAGTTGCGCCTCAGACAGGCATCCTCCAATTAGTATTTCTGCGAACATAGGTTTCCCTCCTTCTTTACTCTTACGACATGGCCTTGGCAGCCGTTCAGACATCGTCCCCATCGACAACGGATTCATCGAACACGATGACCTATACTCCTTCATCAATGGCTGTTCGGGATTCTTTACCGCAAGATTCTGGAGTTTGGCCACCAGGCTGGCCGCAGTCGGCAGTTCGACGACCTGGAGGAGGTCGATCGCAGCAGGTTTCACCCTGACGGAACATGGGCCCAGCCGCCACAGCCGGCAGACATGGCAGTTTACAGGCGTGAAGTGGGGACGCACATCAAGAATTGCATGGAAGCCGTCCCCAGCAGGCAGCGTCTGGCTTTCGTCTTCCGGGAAGTGGAGTCCATGGAAATGAACCGGCTGCACGATCAAGTCATGAAGCGTGCCTACGAACTGTTCGACGGAAATGGCCATCTCTTCGGCAAAGATGTCGATGATTGGCTACAGGCCGAAAGAGAATTGGTCTGGAAGCCCGCAATCGAACTGGAGGAAAAGGACAACGAGATTCGCCTGCAGATCGCGGCTGCCGGCGTCGATCCGAAGGATCTGAATATCGAGGTTACTCCCGAAGATGTATTGGTGAAGGCGGAAACCCGGCAGGAGCGCAAAGAAGAAAAGGATCAGGTCCACGTGTGCGAGTTCACGTCAGGGAACTTGTTCCATTCCATACATCTCCCAAAGAAGATCGATCCGGACAAAGTTAAGGCATATTTCAAGAATGGCAATTCAAGAATGGCATGTTGACATTGACCGCAGAAATCGCTAAAGAAGCTCAGGCTCGAAAAATCGACCTGAAGGGGAATTCGCCATTACTGTATCCGGCGGACTTCGCGAGGCTCGACTGCAATACTGACGTTTCAGGGATTCTTAGGCTGGTCGGCGGCATGAAGCGCTGCGGCTTCTTTCGCGAAGGAGGAGTGCGCGAGATCGCGAATAGATGGCGGGCCGTTCGGATGAAGCCGGACTTCCACATTTGGGAAATCGAGAAGCTCAACAAGCAAACGCTTCAAGCGCTGGAGAGCGCTGGCCTGTTCTCTGACCCGACGAACGAGGATTTCGGCATCATCATCGACCGCTGGTTGTTCCCGCTCTACGGAGTTGATCTGCGACCTATCCAAAAGGAAATGCCAGACATGGAGCGGCTCAAAAAGGAGCACGAAGAGCTGATCATCGAGCAGCTCTACTGACGCTTACGATTCGGAAGGAGGTGCTGTCCACAGCCCGCCTTCCTTCGAGACTCTTTGGAATTCCGATATGAGGAGCCAGCCGAAGCGCAGCGCCATCTCCCTGGCTTCTTCGAAGTAGCCGGTGGGCACCTCGACAAGCTCGTCTTTCTTGGCGTCGAAACGGCTCAAAGGCTCGACGTCCTTCTCACCGACTAATCCGGAATGTGCAAGGCAGTTTCTCATTGCCTTGAGTTCCGTGATGCTCTTCCAATCGAACGGCGTTTTTGTGATGTCGACGCCGGCTTTGGCAAACGCAGTGGTGATGTCATCCAGATACAGCCCGCGAGCCTTCGGAAGAAACACCCCTTCATCCTTCAGAAAAGCGAAAATGTCGCGCAGGAATTTCTCAACGATGCGGTAGAGAATGATTAGGCACGCCTCGTCCCGAAGCCCCTGGAGCTCGCGCAGTTCCTCGTAAGAAAACTCGAAGTTTTCTTCGAGCGTTTGTCCCATCCCGCGGTCCTTCACCCTTTGTGCAGGCGTCAGCTTTTCGTAGTCGATGTTTAGCTGGTGCTTGCGATCCGAAAAGTGCATGGTGGTCTCGTCGTGCAGGCTCTTCACACCGGAGATGCAATTCCTTGCGATGTGCCAGCACGTTTCGAAGTGCCAGTCGAGATCGACGAGCGTTCTTTTTGTGTCAAATTGCGACATTGGCGTTCCTAGCAGACTTAAGCATAGATACCGTCACTAACAAGTAGCAAACATGTCGCTACATTTCACTCCCCGAGAGGTTTCCCGGATCGGGTCATTTTGAATAAACGCCACGGACCCTCGCGTCGTCACCAAAATCAACCGGCCTGCGGCCAACGTGAAGAATTCTTTGGGCCGACGAGAAAGGCTTCCAAATTTCCGGCGACAACGCCATGCGCGCCGGGCTTATAGTGGCAGCCTTCAGCGTGCAGGAATTGCGTCAGTTCTCGCAGTCTTGCGCCAGTGGCCGTATTACCGTTATTTCGCATTCTGAAAGTTGGGAAACGATTGCAACGACTCCGCTGGCGTCGCGCTGCAATCGCGTACTCTTCGCCCGGCCGCATGTTACCGCAGCCGGACATGGTGGCCCTTCACGAGCCTAACTCCAGAGATATTGGAACCGTTAGTGATCGCGAGTCTCACCGCGGAGCCATCGATCGTCCAGCCCTCCGTCGTCAAGGCGGACTCGATCCGTTGCCGTAGTTGTCCATCAGCGAGCTGATAGACGATCTCCTGAAGCTCTGTCTTCGTGAATCGCAAAGTCCTTTCGAAGAAGCACTCGCCAATCTGCAGCGGATCGTCGATCGCAAGCGAAGCCATGCTGTTGGCCTGCAATCCGATTGCGGCCTTCTCTCCTTCGAGTCTTTTCGCGCCGCGCGACATCATGAAGGCCAGCAACATCTCCTTCAAACGGCTCAGTCGCCGGTCGGCCGCTCGCTTCCGCGCCGACAGACGCTCCGCTTCTTCACCGCAGATCGCGGCAATGGACTCCTGCCAGCGCCAATAACCCGCAATCCGATCCACTTTCCTCTGAAACGCTTCCAGGTAATCGTTGATCTCCAAAAGCAGTTCTTCTGGGATTTCGCCGACCTGCGCGGCATCATCGGCGCGCTCGAGTAATTCAACAAGATGCTCGTCGATGTCGAAGATCGACTCTGCAGATTTGGCTACGATGGGCTCCATTGTTGCCATCACACACCTCTCGTTTTCAAAACAGCGAAAGCTGGACGGCGGCACCCTTCGACGGAATCCAGGCATTCGGCTCCTCCTGCACTTTCGACACGTCGATTAGTTGGGCACTCGGCGACTCTTCAAAGACTGAAATCCCGCCAGTCGAACTGACTTTGGTCAATGCTCTCCAGACCTCGGCTGCTTTCTCGCCAACGCCTTGACGCGTAACCAGTTCACGGGCCATCGCCGTCAGCAGGTCGTCGTCTTCGTCCATGGTCTGCAATCCTTCGGCGTGGAGCTTTCCCTCCAGCGCCAAAGAGACCAGCAGCTTCTTCCCCATCAGCCGAAGACAGCTCTCCTGAGCCGTGTCCGAATAGGTGAAGAAGGCGACGCGCACCCGTTCCTTCTGGCCGATGCGCCAGCTTCGCCGGCTCGCCTGCCGCAAGGTGTAGATCGAATAGCCGGTCTGTACGAAGAAGATGCGTTGGGAACGCGAGCAGGTCGAGGCCGGTCTGAACCAGCTTCGGGTGACAAATGCAGACCTGCATCCCGTTCCGCAACTGGCGTTCGTACCAGGCTTCGCGTTGCTCCGGCGGCGTTTCCGCCGTCAGCACTTCTGCTCGAATCCCTTCGTTGCGCAGCAATTCCTGCAGGCGCCGCGTGACGTCGCGCTTCTGCGTGTACACGGCAAACACCTGGACATTCCGGCCGGCGCGAGTTCCGCTCTTGATCTCTTCGATCAGCCGCCGTTCTTTCGCGTAGACGTAGTTCTTATCCAGATCCGCAGGCTCCGAGATGACGAACCTCTCCCGCTGGCCGGTCTCTTGATCGGTTTGGTATCCGTAGAGCGTTCCCAGCCCGTAAGGCCGGTCCGGATACAACAGCAGGGCGTTCATCGCCGTGCTGATGACGGAGGAATTGCCGTGGTGTTCTCGAAGCGCCGCCGTGATGTCGTCCTCCAGCTTCTCGTAGGCGTTCGCCAGCACCGGATCCATCTCCACCGCCACGACTTCTTCGATGTATGGCGGCAACGCGTCGGAGATGTCCTCCAGCGAGACGAACGCCGCCATGTTCATCAGGTACTTGCCGAACAGCAGCGGCGACGCTCCCGGGCGCCGCTTGACCGTCGTCGTGACTTTCGCGTCGGAGCACGCGTTCTCGGAAGGCTCGATCGTCGTTATCTTCTCCAGAACGCCGTACGCTTCGGCGAACTGCCGCACGCCGGCTTCGCCGTATTCGAATCCGTCTTCGCGCATCATGCCGCTGTCCAGGCGGTAGAGAATGTGAAAGAGTTCGTCGGCATAGCCGCCGAGCAATGTTCCTGTCAGGACAACCGTGCGATCGCACGCGGAGGCCAGCGTCCCCAATGCATTTCCCTGTGCCGTTTCGCCGCTTTTCAGCTCGTGGACCTCGTCCGCGATCCCGTAGTCGAAGAATCCATCCATGATAGCGGCCAATGAACTCAATCGGCGCCATGCGATGGATCTTCTGGTTGTCGGCCTGCCATAAAGGGCTGAAGAACGCGCTCCTGGACTTCGGCGATTCCGGCCAGATGGTCTCCGCGATCTTCACTTTGCGGAAGTCCGCGCGACGGAGTTGGTCCTCGCCGAGGATGACGGGCCGCCCCGTATCCGGATTGACCACGTTCCCGCTGAACCGGCCGCTTCGGGGGCTTCGTATAGGCGTGCCGCCAAAAGTAGCCCAGCTTTGCCCGCTCGCGGGATACGACAAACACCGACGGCGCCGCGACCTGCGCCTGCCAGCGCGCCCGCGCGGACCGATGGCCCTTCGCCAGCCGCATGTCGCTCAGCGTGGTTTTCAATCCTTCGCGAACGATTCGGCCGTTCCGAAGCCGGACCTCATTCACGCCCGTGAATCCATTCGACGCCACTCCGTTGCGGCATCCGTCGATGACAAACACCCGGATGCCTGGGAGCGTCGAGATCGCCTCCCGGCACCACTTTTCGACGAGCTGCGGCGGCACCATCGCAAGACAGGTGAACGGCCGCGCACTGGCATGTGTGAACACGCTTCCAAGAGAGATGAGCGTCTTGCCAGTTCCGCACTCCGCAACGGCCGCAGCGCATCGAGCCTCCTGCCAACACTTCACGATGCCCATGATGGCCATGCGCCTGCGCGGGAAAGGGACGCCGTTTCAACTGTGCAAGAGCCGGCCAGACAGGGTCGTCAGGGCTGTGCAACGCGGGAAAGCGCGACAGCACGTGGTCGCCCAGAGCCGAACCATACATGCGGAAATAATCCGCAATCGATGCGGGTGCAGCCATAACCCACTCCTTCTTGAAATCGTTAACAATCAGAGGCGAGAGAACATTGAGCTTCAGGACAGGACGGCAACCGAGGGGACTTCGCTGGGATGGAGATGGCCTTCCGGCGCAAGCCCCTGGCTGAGGATCCGAAGCAGGCGGAGTTTCGTTCCCTTCACTGCGACTGGATTGCAGTTCAAGCCGACGAGGTCCTCGACCATTCCGCGCCGGCGCAGTTCGGCACCGAACCACTCTGCCCATTCCGGTAATACTGGCAACCCGAAACGCACGGCAAGCCGGTGCAGCAGGAACTCGGACGCATCGTCGTACAGCACGGTTCGTCGCGCTTCGCTATTGGCGCCAAACGTCGTCTCAAAAAACACCTTCGAAAGAAGTACGGCGTGGCGCACGGGGCGTTTGCGGTCCGGAATCTGCACGGACGTTCTGTAGATCACGGGTTTTTCGCCCAGTGTTCCGAGAAGGTCCTGAGTGTCCGTCGTCACCCGAAAACGGAGGGCCTCATGCGCCGCCGCGAGAACAGCGCCAATGTCCTGATCTCCGCCGAAGACCGAGACCAGGTGGAGCGTCGTTGCGGAGTGGGAATCGGGCGGCTCAGCCACAAGGCAGCTCAGCCCGACCGTTATGTTCGTTATCGTGTCCCGTGTCTGGCGGGCAAAAGTCAGCTTGCCCATCCGAAGGTGCGCATTCTGCATTGCCATCGTCCTTTCTGGATGTCGCACCAGACGCTTTCTCCGACAGGAGAGCAATCCGGCCGTCGGCGTAGAGGAGGGTGAGACGCTGCGAGAATCTTTCTTTCTCATGGATGACGGTGACGCCGTCCTCCTCTTCCTCTCGCCGGTCCACAACCTTCACGCTTTCCCAATAGGCGACGTGCCGGTCCTTCCCTTCACCAAAGCAGCCGTTCATCATTCCGGAGGTGCAGAGCAGCGCCACGTGACCCTGATGCAGGCTCGTCAGGGGACGCCCTGCAAATTCCGGCTTGGGTGCATGGGTCACTCGCCGCGCTTGTCGCCAGCCGGGGAATTCGCAAGCAGGTCTTCAAGTTGGTCCAGGGGAAGGCCGCGATAATCCAGCTTTGCCGCTGGACTGGCAGGAACTGGATACCATCGATCCGGCACGTCCGGAAGCGGTGGAATGTCGTCGTAGCGCCGCGTCCGCTCGTTCAGTTTCCAATTTGCCTGACTGACCGCTTGGTCATTCATCCGCTCACGTTCCTGACGAGTGCGGCGAATTCCAAACACGACAACCTGTTTGTACGTAGCCGCCTCATGCTCCGTGAGGCGATAGATCGCCTTCTCCTTGAATTGCAGAGTTAGAACGGCTCGGCAATCGTAGACGCGATCGTGCGGCGTCACCATGACGAGCACGCCTCCCGGTCGAACCCACCGCCCGACGTGTTCCAGAAAGAGCCGCTCCATTCTCTGATTCCTTCCCTCGCCGATCTCAAAGTCATAAGGCGGGTTCAAATACAGGAGCGAGAACGATTCCACTGGAGCGTGGGTGTCGAAGGCGCTCCCCTGTATCACGTCATCGAGAACCTTGCGAGCCTGCTCTGCCCGGTAGGCGTCGAGTTCAATGCCATATCGCCTCGCGGAAGCGCCGTCACTCAACGCGCAGAGCGCTGACTCCTGTTCCGGCACACGGATCGAGCGTGCTCACAGGTTCGTTGGGAAACTGTAGATAGTTGCGGATCCGCTTTGCTTCGGCCGGAACCAGCGGGTAGTAGCCAAGTTTCATTTTTGCCTGTTTCCGCATGACGGTCTGGCCTCTCTAAGCGACCGGCAAGGGCCGGCCAGTCTGGTGTCCGAAGAACATGGCATGGACCAGTCCGAGGTGCTCTCGAACGTCGGCTTCATCCGGACGCATTTCTGGATTCTTCTCGAGAAGCCTGCTCAACGATCTCTCCAGCAGTCCGCCACGATCGCCGTCTTCAATCAGCGCATGACAGACGGTGCAAGCCGCCCAATCGCCCACGCTTTGCCCGACTATGCCGGCAACTGCGTAGGCCACGAAGTTCTGTGCCGGATACTTCCAGACCACATTGGGCTCAGAGCAGAAATCACATATAGAAATCGACATGAACCCTCCTTCGTTCGTTGATGTGGAGACTCAGTTTTCGGTTGGAGTTCTGCCAGGTCAGGCAGGTATGGGGAAGCCAAGCTCGGCGCGGATCTGTTGCTTTGTGCAGCCGGCCCAGCAGATGTACTTCCAAGGCTCTTCGACGGAAATGGACAGGTTGTCCCTGCTGCGGTCGCGGCCAGCGGCAGCGCACGAAGGACATTGCGTGATCCAGTTCCGGCCAACTCGACGCCTCGGCACGACGTGATCCAGGATCAAAAAATGGGGCTTTGCTCTGATTGATTGCGGCATAAGACCTCCATCACTTCACGACTGCCGGATTGGCATCAGTCGAGCAGGGTTTTCCGCGAAGTCGAGCAGCCGGAAGTCATGGATCTTTCGGCGCATCTCACGCCGGGAATAACCGCCGAACACGCCGTCCGCCAGTTCCAGAAGCCAGAAGTTCCCCTGTTTGCGGTCGTAGATGTAGAAGGCTCCGGACCGGTCGTCGCCGGGCGCCATGACGAACAACAGCGCGCCCTTGCCATACTCAACCCAGTGCGCGACAACGCCTTCTGCAGTCACGAGAAAGCGAGAAACGATGTCGGTTATGTCCTGGTCTGTCCGCATTTTCAGATCTTTGGCGCTGAGCACACGGCTCGCGCGCACACGATTTGTCGTCATTGCTTATCTCCTTGTGTGGTGGTTTCGTGACGAACGGTTGAATGGAATCGAAGGGTGAGAAGCTGGATTTAGGAAGCAACCATCAGACTGCGAGCTGCAGCCTGGGCGAGTTTGTCACAACGGTTCTGTTCGGCGCTGGCGCCATGTCCCCGGACCCAACTCCAGGTGACGCGGTGCCGATTGCTTTCGCGAACGAGCGCCTTCCATAGATCCTGATTAGAAATGGGAATGCCGCGGGAATTGCGCCACCCCCGGGAAACCCAATGGGGCAGGTGGCGAGTCATCGCACGTTGAACGTATTGGGAGTCGGTGACGACTCTAACGGCGCAGGACTCCTTCAAAGCGGTCAAGCCGGCGATCACCGCATGAAGCTCCATTCGGTTATTCGTGGTGTGCGGCTCGGTGCCGAAGATCTCCTCCTCCGCAAATCCGCAGCGGAGCAGACACGCCCATCCTCCGGGCCCGGGATTCCCCAGGCAGGATCCGTCAGTGAAAAGAGTCACCTGCTTCACAAATCACCTCCTTCGGCCATGCGGGCCGTCGCGGCCAAGACGAGCGCCACATCGGCATCCGTGAGGTCTCTCAGACCGTCGAGAGACAGTTTTCCGTCCGAGGCCTCGGCAATGACATCCGCGAACCGCTTGCCGTTCTTTTCTGCCAGCCTCCGCGCGGCCTGGAGCAGGCGGCCACGAGCGTCGCCGATTCGCCCCTTCGCAGGACTTCGACCGTTGCCGTTCATTCCAGCCGCTGCAGCTTCGACACGTCCCAGCAAACGCTGGAGTGTGTCCCGATCTGGAATGTCATTGATCGACTCGCTTCCGAGATTCAATTCCCGGCAGATCACGGAGAACTGCGCGTCACCGACGGCACCGGCTGCCTTTCGGAGGCGGTCAATGCCCTTAGCGATATCGCTGAGTTTTTGAAGAGTCGTGTTCAGCGCAGCCGCGTCAAGATTCTCAGGCTTCGCTCCGCCCGCGTGCTTATTGAGGATGAATCCTGTCAGACCCTCGCCGACCCTTTCGCGAAGGTTCCGGATTCTCAGCAACAGTGCATCTCGCGCCGGACTTTGTTTCGGCTGATCGGTTGCCTGACATGTTGTCCTGCGTTGTCCCGATCTAGGTGCGCCGCTCGGCAGCGCCCACTCGGGGAGGTTCGGTGTGTTTAGCGGGCGATTATATTGATCCAAATCAACCCACACCGTCGCGAGGTCGTAGAGGTATCTGCCGAGGCCAAAACACGCGCACGCACGCTTGAAGGCCTGCGCTTCGGCACGAGTCGCGGCGTTTTGGTCGTCCGCCCACTCTTCGCCGACGCCGGTGTGCGATCCAAGTCCGTGAATCGTTACCTTCGAGACGACCACCACTTTCGCGGCAACCGCGGTTTTGGTTTTGTCGTCAGGCGCTCGACGCTCGAAGTTCTGCGCAACCTGCACGTCATAGCTGCGGGTCCATCCCCATTCAGTGAACACCTCGTTCAGGCGATCGGTGTAGGCGCGCTGGTCCGCATAGGCGACCAATTGCCCGCGCTTCTGCTGCCCGTGTTTTGTTTGGTTCGTTGAAGTCGCCGTCACGCGCCATTTGATTTCGACCGGATCAAACGGCTCGCTCAGCAACTTTCGGATCCTCTGCAAACGCTCCGGCGATGTCTGATCAACCTGATGATTGTCACCGGTGGCAGTGTCTGCGAGTCCCGCAAATCGCGCCACGTCGTGAGTGGCGGCGCCATTTGCGCCGTTTGCATGCGACATGATCTTGATCTCCTTTCGTTACTGTTTATTGTCGGATCAGTTTCCCCGCCGTGCGCATAGAAGCGCGGCGGTCGACGCCTCGACATTGCACCGAGGCCGCTGAGGTACCGACACTATTCCGGTTCACTCGGCTGTTGGCGGAATCGTTGGTAGGATTTAGGGTGGGATTCAGGCGAGATAGCGGAAATGCTGCGGTTCACCAACAACGGCAATTCCAGGTCCGCCATGGCGAGTCGATCAAATTGCTCCTACTGATCTGCACGCGATAGACTTCGAGTTCGGTTGACCGTCGGTTGGTGCGGTCACTGAAAACTACGACAGCAGCGACTACAAATCCTTGAGCAGATAAGCGATGGTTAAAAACATTTCGGCATCGACGAAGGCCGTCGGATTCTCGTCCGCCGTGCTTGCTACGGTGTTCAGCATTACGTACAGCATCGGTCAGATCGCTGAGTGGATTGGTTTGATGGGATCAGGAGGAGGGGCCGAGAACTCCAGTACGCCTCTTGGGCTCGTCGTACTTCTCACGCCATCGCTGTTCCTGGGCTCCTCCTTTCTGGTGCTCGTTGTAAGCATCCACCAAGTGTCGTCTCCCGATCGAAAGGTCTGGAGCCACGCCGCTGTAGCATTCGCGACCGCGTATGCGGTCTTGATCAG
Source organism: uncultured Acidobacteriota bacterium (assembly GCA_963836435.1). Lineage (GTDB taxonomy): Bacteria > Acidobacteriota > Terriglobia > 20CM-2-55-15 > 20CM-2-55-15 > DASTBJ01. The sequence goes on from CAWIJI010000012.1 coordinate 28,916, forward strand.
TATCAACTATTTTGTGCAGCTCACATGGGTGGTGCCTCGACTGGCGGCCGGCCGGACTCAAGGCGTCGAGCCGTTCCTGTTCACGCCTTTCGATTCATTCCTCTACTCTGTGGATATTCTCGGCTACAGTTTCATGAGCATGGCAACTCTCTTCGCGGCACAAGTGTTCACGGGTAAGGAACTGGAAAGAGTGGTGCGTTGGTTCCTGACAGCAAATGGGTTGTTGCTTCCATTCATTGCGCTGCAGATGTATGTCCACTGGCTGATATGGATCGCCGCATTCTGGGCAGTGACCTTTCCTGGATCGACATGGTCTCTCGCTCTTCTTTATAGGAGAATCGGAACAGCGGCTGACGTTGCATGAAACGTCGACACGTATCAGAGGCTTCCATGACCGATCTGCCGGACGCTGCCCGCCAGACGAGTCGGAGAAATCGGCTTGCTATTTGTATTCAGCGCTGTCGATGGATGCGCGAAAGAACTCCCCTTCCGATTCATAGCGGTCCGTCCCGAAGAACCATCCTGCCCGGATGCGACTCGGAACCGTGAAGCCGTCAAACTTGCGCTCCTCTTCGACGATCACTCCGAAATCGATGTAGCGCGGTTCGCCGCCGGCCGGATTACCCCAGCGGGGCATTCTTAACGTTTTCAAAGCGCCGCTGGCGTCGGTCTCAAGCTCGATCTCTGCTGACTCCCCGAGCACCTTCAGGCGGACACGCGGGTGTTCCGACTCCCCGCCGGTCCAGGACGCGTTATCACCGAAGAGCGCGGACGGCAGCCATGCGACAAGTTCTCCCTGCAAACGGCCGATCGCGGATCGGGTTATATCTTTGCCAGAACCGGTCATCACAGGAACGATGTCCAGAAGTTTCCACCCCATGAATCCATGACCGTTCATCAAACGGTCTGAGCCTCGAATCGGAAATCCGTACATGCTGACGATCGCGGCCCAGATGAAGCTGCCGTCCCGGGAGAGCACCTGTTCGGCGTGAAAGGGCCGCCAACCGCCAAGCTTGATTTCGCCGTGCATACGAAGGCGCACGGACGATGCGGGCGGGGCTCCGGGATCAATTGCATGTGTGAGGTAAACTTGCGCAGGCAGAGGAACCGCCGAAACAAGCGAGGGATCGGGCCTCTCATCGTTGCGGGATGCGATCGAATTCCAGAGGTCTTCCAGGGAGCTGTCTTTGATGGCGAGTCCGGCAGGCTCAAAGCGAACCGCGGCGAAAGCCAGCGCCAGGACCAAAACGTTCGCGGGAATTCCGATTCGCGCGTCCGGCCAACTCAGCGCACAAAAGATCACGGAAACCACGCAAACGGCTTCCAAGCCCGCCAGCCACCAGGAGGACCGAAGCAGTATCCCAATGGCCGCTATCAGGAAACACAGAGCCAGGGCGAGCCAGCCCAATCCGTAGAGTCGTATCCCCCAGTCGCCTAAGTCGATCCGGCCCTGGAACACCGTAGTACGGTAGGGTTGTTCAGCCACTGTCACAAGGCGCCATGGAACCACGAACCCGACAACATGCGCGAAGCCGTGGATCACGCATAAACCCGCCAATGCGTAGCGCATCACAAACCCCTTCACGTGAAAGATGTTACGCCAGTTCTTTGGGCGCCGTTCGTTTCTGCAGAATCATTCCGAAGGCCAGAGCACCGGCCAACACCAACATCAGATCCTCAGTCACACCAAGGCGAAGTGCGGCATATGAACCAATAATCGTCCACAATGCCGGCACGACGAGTACGCTCCGGGGTCTCGGACGGGTTGCAAATAAGAGCATGGCGACTGAAAAGATTGTTGTCGGGCAGGGCAGGCCAAAAGTCGGGAACGCGGGGTAACGCTGTCCTGCGAGAAAGCCGACAACGGGATAGATGACCAAGCCCAGCAATATGAAGCCCCAACCCAGCAAGCCTGTCACGCCTCCCGCAATGCGGAACCGCATTTTTCGGCGAACGAGACCGACCCATACGAAAATGAGCCCTTCCACCACAAAGGCCGCGCCGAATACCCATGCGGCCGGATTGATCCTGCTGAAGAACGCGAAATGATAAGCAACTCCCATCCATGTCCAGAAAAGCGCAAGGATCAACGAAATCGCACGGCTACTTGCCGGGCCTGAGCGAAATAACAGCGGGATGCACGCGAAAGCCAGGAGGTAAAGCAGGACTTGCGCTGGCCATACGCTCTGATTGTAAATTGCGAACACTTCAAAGAACTGATCTACCGTGAATGGCAATGCTCCTGCCTCTCATGACCCTGAGCGCCGATGCCGCACTTGCCGAACGTTAGCCCGGTTTCCAAATCCTCAAGTTCCTGACGCTGCGCTCTGGCGCCGGTAGGTCTCGGCAGTCTTGCGGACTCCTTCAGAACACGAGGTCGGATGAACGCGAAACGCAGTCTCGAACTTCGTAGAGTCGAAGACGTAATCGAATTCGTATTGGTAGAGCATCTCGCGCAACTCTCGCACTGTCGGATCAAACCATCCGGCAACGCCGAGCATAGGCCGCGTGAGCACGCGATACCTCGGGCGAGTTTCTAACGCATTCGCGGCCAGTCGAATGAATTCTTTTCCAGTCGGCGGATCTGGGGCCGTCGGAACGTGCCAGGTTTGGTTCCAGGAGCTTTCGCTATCCGCCAACAGAACGAGACTGTGGGCGGCATCCGGAGTGAATGTGAATGAATGCTTCGTAGAATCGCTGAGCAGGCAATTCGCTTTCGCACCCTTCGCTAATTTGTCGAACACGAGCACGTTGGGGATTCCGGTTCTGGCGCCAGGGCCATAGAAATCGGCGGAACGCGCGATCAGGGCCGTCAGATTGCCTGACTTCATCTGGTCCAGGAGAACGGTGGCGATCTCCGCCCGGATCTCGCCCTTTCGACTGCAGGGCCGGAATGGTGTTGCTTCAGTCATGATGCCATCCACCTTTCCGTACATATAGACGTTGTCGAAGAAGACGAGTCTGCTATTGGAACGCTTGACTGCTTCAATGCAGTTACTCATGATGCGAGGCCACAGTTCCCGCCACACCTTGACGTCATACTTCAGACCGGCAACCAGAAAGGCGATTCTCGATCCGGAAATGGCCTTCAGTGCGTCGTCGAACTTTGAGAGATCGGCGGCGACCGTCTCCGCTGCTCCGGGCCCTTGTTTTGGATTCCTGCTGACCAAACGAATAGGCTCACCACGATCAGCGAGTTCATTGACGAGAGCGTTCCCGATTGCGCCGCCTGCTCCGAGAATGGTGACCATTCCCGTATCTTAAGTCCAGGGGCCGAATCGCTTCAATCGAAGGCAACCTCAACCAAATATCAATCCGGCATCGTCCTGCGGCAATCACTGATTCGAAGTCGTGGCATTGGCGGCGCGATCAGGAACTATCCTGTTGCTCGGCGATCTCGCGCACGAGATCGATGACGCCGTTGACGAGCACGTGCGCACCGAAACCGACGCCGAAGGTCCAATAGCGGCGAAACCAGTGGCGAGCCTGCTCGTCGGTGGTTGCTGTGCGCATCGCGCCGGATAGCAGGGTCCGCCTTTCGTCCAGGGGCCGAACGAAGAGCGAGTAGATGGTTTTCGCGTATCCAGGCTCAGCGAAGTTCCGGAATTCCTCTGCGCTTACTGCGGCAAAGAAGATTACTAGGCGCCAAAACTTGCCAACCAGACCGATGGCGATTTCGTCGTTGGGCCGCTCCCCGAGCAACACCCAACCACCTTCGCCGTGAGGGATTGGATCTGAGTTGTATCTCGGAGTCGCAGATGTTCGGGTGCGCTGGGCGGTGCTTCGCCGTGCAACAGATGAGCTCGGATAACGCCCGCTGGGCGCCGAGAACGGCCACGCTCGGCCGCCGGCGTCCAACCTCGATCAGGTCAACATCCATACATGCGCGCCACGTGGTTTCCCGGTCGGCCTCCACGACGGTCGCTACCGCATCTGAAACGTCGTAGACCGGCAAGAATTCGTCGATGAGCACACTCCAAGTATGACACCGCGGACCAACAGAGCCACTCAGCATTGCACTTCCGAAATGCGCCGCGTCGTGGCCCACGAGGCACCGAAACAGTACTCTGTTCCGAAGCCGTAATCACTTCGGACGCGAAAGGCCTTGCATGCAAGGTTTGCTGGCGTGACCAACGATATAGCCGCGAGGCGCTTTTACGCCGGGGTCCTCGGCTGGGAATACCAGATTGGGCACGCAACCGGTCTTGCCTGGAATGGAGGGAGGTTATCCATTGATCATCGCCAACGGCCAGGTCAAGGCGGATTTTAGATAGTATAGTCAACGTGCATCGGATTGGCTCGTAACGGGTTGCGAGGGCCTCCAGAGCGATTAAGGAAGAGCTATAAAGGGGTTATTGGAGAGTCAAAGCGTCTCCGAAGGCCGATCCGCTTGCGGTTGAGCGCGTCCACACAGGCGTATGCATTGGCGATGGGAGGAACTGATCGGACAATCCCAGATACAGTCTGCAAGGGAGGTTTGCAAAGCAATGGATCAGAAACGACAGGAGGTTACGGGTTGGGGCGAGGTACAGAAAACAGTCCACCTCTGTCTCCGATTGCAGACGTTCCCGGATCTCCATGTAAGCCGACTTTCGCTTTGGCGTGCGTTCATACTCCAGCGCGAATGTTGAAGTGCCGCCGCCGATGTTCACCGTGACCACCGCGTCATAATCCTTCGCGTAGCCCGATGTTGTCAGGACATTCCGGGAAACGATTTCCGTTTCAGATACCCACGTCTTCAGCAACCCCAACTCCCGCGCCAGACTCAAATGAATCTCGTTCAGTTCGATGGAATGCGTGCACGTGCTCGGATCGACAACGAGTTTCCGGGATTTCATTGGCAGAAGTGTTGCGAATTCGCTGAAGCACCGGGACCGCTCGCCGATTCGATAGACATATTTCTTTGAGATCTCCGGCACGTAGTGCTTCTCGAGAAATCCATGCTCCACCAATCGCCGAACCCGCCAATTGAATGAGGTCTTGTTGTTCTCGTAGGCGCCCAGCGTCATGAACTCGAACAGTTGATCGTGGGTAACGAATTTCGAGTGCACAACCTGCCGCAGCAACTGCATGTCCTGGCCTGAATTGACTTCGATGGAGCCCTTTGCGAACCGCATAGCATTTCATCCAAGCAGACGCAGCATGGCGCGCCACGGTCTGGCACGATCCGGATCTGCGATGAACGTTCCGAGGCCTCCCCGAAACCACGAATGACCGGGCATCAGGAGTATCGCTTCCTGTGATTCCCCGGACTGGCTCAGGGCGAAGAGAACGACGCCATCAGATTTCCAGGTTTCGGACTCGATCGACAGGAGTCCGGCAGACCGAGACGTCACGACGAACAGGAAGAAATCCGGAGCGTGGGGCGGCTTGGCGAGAAGGTGATGAAAGAATAGCTTGCGTACTGGTCCAGCCAACTCCGCGGAGCATTGGAATACGCGACCGATGTTGCGTTCGACGCCGGCAGCGATGAAACCGCCGATACCGTTAAAGCGTAACTGGCCGAAGATCCGCGATCGCGGGCGCACCTTGTCACCGACGGCTATCCCGGTCGTGTTGTAGTACGCGGTGCGTTGTCGCTCCGGATGCCGTGGATCGAGGCGGGTGCGCTTCGACCAGTGAGACGCGAATCCTTCAATCGTAACGTGAATCATACGGGTGTCGACTTCCGCCGTTGGTTCTTCTTGCGCTCCTCAAGAAGTTCCTGGTGAAGTTCATTAATCCGAGTGACGTATTGCGACACGGTTGCGTCATTTGTGAAAGGCAGACTGGCCTGTACCTCTCCCGGCCGCGCCGGCATTCCCGCGATCACGACGCTTTGCTTCTGGAGTTCTTCACGCAAACGTTTGGTCTCCTCGCGGAGAGCGGTTGCTTCGTTGTGTGCCTGCTGCGCCTCCAGTTCCAGGGCTTCCATTTCTGCAGCCGACAGCCACCTGGCGCCGGAGTCGGCAGCCTCGATGACACGATTGCAGGATTCAATGTGCTCGTTGTATCGCCGGATCGCTTCACGCGCGGTCTCACGAGCATATTCGTCGTGACGCCGCACGTCGGCGATGGACTGCACGGCGACTTCCTGCGCGCGGCGATGACTTCCATGCTGAACGAACAACACGACGAACAGCCAGACGATGGCGACCGTGGTACCGAAACTGTATTGGAAGTATGGATTCCCCACCCGATTCAGGAACTCTTGCTTCTGTTGTTCCCAGATACCGCCCCAATCGGTGTCGTTCGGATTGAACTGGCGCAAGACACGTTCGTACCATGTCTCGCGTGTTTGGCGCCGCTGTGTTGTCTGTGCATGTAGCGGGTATGACGTGGCAAGGAAGAGGATGAGGAACCACACGCGACGATTCATCGTCCCGGTCCTTTCGGGTGCCGCGGACGCCGGAACCGTGCAGCGACCTCCGGAGTCTTGAAGCGCAAGTTCGCACCCTGCATGTCGGCACGCGACTGTCGCAAACGCGGAAATAGCTCCGGCTCGAAGCAGGGAACCTCAATCGCTTCGGGGGCGCGAACGTGCAACCGCGAGTGCAGCACACCGCGCGCATCGTCGGTCATCAAGAATCTGCATCTGCCCTTTCGGGAGTGTCTTCACGTCAAGATCCTTCGCGCGATATTCCTTGTCTTCCCGCTCGGTCGCTGCGCCCGTCTTCTCGTACCACTCATGAACGAAGACCCGTTGCTGCGCGAGACTGTAGCTTCGCTTCGAGACGGTCTCTTGCGCGGATGCGCGAATGAAGTAACGGGCGGTCTCTTCGTCGCGAGTGCGCAGGATGATCGTGGTGTTCGGAGCGGACGTCACGTCTTCCTTGAATCCGCGACCGACTTGCATCAACTGCGGCAGGCTCTGCATGGAGAAAAGGAACGCGGTTTTTGTGCCGCGCGCTGTTTGCAGGATTTGTGCGAAGTTCCGGTAGCCGAATGGGGCAAACTCGTCGAGCACAACGCTGAACAGCGGCCCTTCGGTCCGGTTGCGCTGTTCTTCACTCTCGTACCGCTTCCCGACGACGAGTTGCAGGTTTTGCAGAAGCATCTTGCCGAGCGCGCGAACAGGCTCCGTGTTCTTGTTCACGTTCAGCGTGACGAACAGAATCAGTTCCTGTTCAATGACGTCGTCAATCGAAAGCAGTTCCTCGTACGGTCCGGTGATGACGGACAGTTCGTCGTCGAGAAACGTCATGCATTCGTTGAGCAGCCCCTGGATCTTCGGCACACGCTCCCGGTCTTGCAGCGACTGGAAGAGATTCTTCACGGACATTTCGAAATTCAGCCGGCGCTGCATGCTGATCGAAGGATCGTGCTCGATTCGCTTCCGCGCATTCTCCGTTTGTTCACGAAGCACCTTCTCGTCGAGCGCCATGACGATGACGTCGTAGAAGTTGTAGCGCTGGCCCGTGTACGTCAGGACTCGAACGATGTCGGCGAGATAGTTCAGTTGATGCTTCGCGAAGAACTCGTCGTGCAGGTTGAAACTGCCGAACACCATGTTGACCTGGGCCATGTAGTTGTCGTCGTCGGAATGGAACGGGTTGTACAAAACAGAGATGTCGGGCCGGGCGGGGTTGAGCAATCGCAAATCCTGCAGGCGGCCCGCGCGATGGATGTGCGGCAGAAGGCTGTGGAAGAACTCCAGATCGCCCTTCCCGTCAAAGATCACCATCGGAATCTTGTGACGCTTACCGGCGTCTCCGGAATGGCGCACGAGGTCCTGGGTGATGATGTTCCGGAGAAGCGTGGTTTTGCCGGAACCGGTCTGTCCGAGAACGATTCCCTGCATGACCCGAACGCGGTCCGGCCACAGCCACGGCTTGCCGATCGCATCATAGCCGAGGACAACGGAATCCTGCGCCCAGGCGGACTCAACGTTCCTTTGATCGCGGCGGCGCGAAATCCAAAGCGGCGCCCACTTCTCCTGAGCGCGGCGGCGTTTGGTCAACAGGTGCCAAATCAACACGTAGGAGAACCCGAGGGTTAGGAGAGCGTACGCGGCGATCTCCTGAATCTGCCGCATCGAGAAGTGCCATCGGGTCGTCGCTATATATATAAGGATGAGGAGGACGGCGCATCCCACACCGAGGAGCAGGACATCCATCTCCCGAAACAGCGGCGGCCGCACCCGGTTATATCCATTGGAATCGGGATAATTCATGGCCTTCCCCCAACGTTGAAGGCCGCACAGACCAACGCCATCATCAAGATATAGGCGAGCACGAGAACGAACTCCGGCTTCGGCTTCCTGCGGGCGCGCGGATCGAAGATGTTGGGGGGCTCAAGGAACCAGCTTGCGATGATTTTGGCTGCGCCGATATCCGCGCGCCGATCGAGGATGCGGCGAATACTCCTGGCGCATTTCGTGATTTTCCGGCAATTTCATGAGGTTAGAGCACCAAGGTGAGCACGATGGGCTCCGCCTTTTCATTTGGGAATGAGATCTTAAGGACGGCCGGTTCCCCGGAATCGGGCGGGTTCGGCAGAATCAGGATCCCGGTGACTCGCTCCCCGGCTGGAAGTGGATCCGATGGAACCTCGCATTCCACGGTTTCGATCTTCGTTTGTCCCCGGCTGCGTATCTTCTTACTGATGTCCCGGCCGAGCTGCGCATAGCGGAACGTATGCAAGGAGGTGGACGACTGCGCGGAATCGAGCGCAAACACTTCTGGAGCAGCGATCGGAAATGGCCGCGCCGTGTCGTTATCAATGACGTAGCGGATGAACAGCTGGTCGTCCTTGCGATAAACATCCGTGATGAACGCGCCCACTGTGGCAGGTCGGAATGTCGCACCAAGGTTTCGAATCGGTTTTGCAAATAGAAGCATCTCTTCGGCAAAGGACGAGAAGAAGTCTGCGTCAGGGTTGGAACTCTGCGGCGTTGCCACGTCTGGGTTTTGCGAGACTGGGACCGTCTCCTGATCGATCGCAAAATGCATGGTCGACCGGAGACGCGGCCGGCACCAGGTCGTAACTCCATCGTCCCGACGCCGTCCAAACGAACAGGTTTGTCGTTGCGCCTTCTTCCAGAGGTTGAATGAACACCTTGTTGTCTCGTCGTTCGATGTTGAACGCCGGGCTGCCGGCCGCCGCAAGGGTGACCGGTTCGGCCAGTTCTATAACCGTCAGATGGTTCATGGCGGTCTCGACCCGAGTGATTCTTCGCGTGATCCGGAAGTTGTGTTTCGATGCGCTGGGCCGGAGCGGCAGCCAGCGCGAGCAGCAAAAGAACCGTTAACATCGGCATGGTGTGTACTCCTTGAGTAAAGAAGAACCAGAAGGCCGAGCTGTAATGCTCGACCCTCTGGCTTTGCCGGTAAGCGTTTTAGGTGGGACGATTGTGGTTTACGGTGGGCCGTTGAGGAATGCCTTCGAACACCACGTGACCGTTTCGGATCTCTCCATTTCCGTCTTTACGCGGAAACGGATGAACCCGGTTCACGAGGCGGCCGTCACGAAAGACTTCGCCGTTTTCTGCGATCTGTAGCAGGAGCGTGCGTCGTACTTCGACTTGACCGTGTTTCCCGTTCGTGTGCTCAACGAGGAAGACGCGTCCTTCGTGATCGAACTCGACTTCTCCATCGACAAGATCCGGAGCTGCGACCTGAACAGGCTGACTGCCGGTCTCCTCCGCTATCATGTCGATCGCCTCCTGCGGAAACGTGTTCCACAGGAGAGATCCCTTGCTTCGACCGCCACACACTACGGTGTGCAGCGCCTGGCACCAGCCGCGCCGATTCTCCTTCTTTTCATCCGCCCATTTACGAACCAGCATCATTAACGACTTCAGCTCCTCGTTGGTCCGATCTTTCTCGGACGTTAGCGTGAGCTGAGCTGCATTGCGCTTGCGCCTGCGCTGCGTCACGAACCTTGCGATCCGCGTTGCTGCGTTGCGCCTCGAATTCCGCTTCGGTCCCCTGAAAGTGCTTTTCAACCTCGGATCGACGATTCATGATCCGTGAGACTTCGGCGGCATACAGTCGGTTGATCTCGCGACATTCGTCGTACATCTCCTGGGTAAAGGTCGCCCCGGAAATCACTCCGTGGAAGTCGCTGATCGGGAGAGTCGTCCGGAAGAAGTCTTCGACTTCTTTCCGCACTGCGTTGTAGAGGTAGCCCACTTTGTCCGTGGGTTCGGCCTCGATGGACACCGGCATCCTGGATACCTGATCTTCCCGCTTGTGCTTCAGCCATGGCGCCGTCTTGATCCGCTTTCGAATCTCAGCAATGCGCTCGCCGGTCTACCTGGGTTCCGTGCTTCAGGCTATCCAATGCATTCTGCAGTTCTCGCACGAGTTCATAAGCCAACTCGGGTTGTCCTGCAGCCATGCACGAGGTCTGAAGATCCGTGATCGAACCGATCTCGTTGCCCTTGGCTTTGCTGGCAACCTGAACGAGATTCCACCACGGGCTCTTCTGCTTCTTGAGCTTCTCCTTCTCGACGGGCGCCTGCTCCTGGTATCGGAAACGGTCTTCAGCGAATTTCGGATGATTCTCGCCATCGACGACGCAAACGAGGTCGAAGTCGAAGTCCCCGCCATTCCTTGCTGCCGTTTTCGAATGAAGAGTCAGCGTACCCTTGAGAAGGATCTGGCGCTCTACAATGGTCAGAAGATCCGACAACATCCATGCGAACCCTATCCTGGGATTCAATCAAACCTTGCAGCCGCTCAACGATCGCCGTTCCGGACAACCGCCGATAAGGAAGCAAGTCTTCAAACATTCGGATCGGATAGCGGACGATCAGCCCACATTCGGAAGGATCCGAAGTGATCGCGCAATCGAGCGGCATCCAATCCGACGCGGTAACAACCTGGCCGTCGTGCAACGCCAGAAAACCGTCGTCCGCCAGGGCGAACGCCGGCATTCGGAATCCACCGCCGGTACACAGCTTGAATGTCCACCGCGCCAACAGCTTGTTGAGCTGCTGGTTGATGTAAGGGTGTTTGACGAGATAGCCGGTGGGATCGACTTTCAGAACCGCTTCGACGATGGTCGCTTCGCGGCTCGTGAATTCCGAGTTGGCCTTCTCGTCGGTCTCCAGTCGCTGCTGAGAGTGCGAAGTTCCAAGAAGCTCCAGAAGGCCTTCGTAGTCTCCGTCTTCAGCAGCCGCCTTCAACCTTCGAGCCTGTGTCAGAGCGTGCGGAAGGATCTCCGTTTTCAGAGTGTCCCACGACGCGTGCTCGATGAGGGTATAGCTGGACTCGAACTCCCGGTTTTCCGATACGTCGCGAATGCCGAAAACGATAGGTCCCCGATAGGTTCGGACTTCGAGCCTGCCGGGCATCGGACCGGAAAAGATCCAGAAATCGGGAAGGACCCTTGTATTCAGGTTTCACGCTCGATTCCGGAAGGATAATGTCGGCGCCGAGAACCTCGGCGACATCGTCTTCCATCACCTTGCATGCGCCCTTTGCCTGGGTACTGTCAAATGCGAGCCGGAACTGGTACAACCGGTCGCCTGGCAGGTCGCGTCCGCTTGCCCGAGACCTTTCTTGAAGGGCTCCGGAGCAGCGAACGAGAGATCCACCCGCGGCAGTCGTTGGTTCCGAATTCGTGATCCTTAACCACGATGACCCGCACATCCGACGCCTCGATTCTCACCTTGCATGGCGAGACGAGAACGCCGAAGTACGTGATCGCGGCTTGAGGCCAGTTCAGAAACCGCTCTGCGATCGCACGCTCATACTTGGCTTCGACAGCGTAGAACTTGCCATCTTTTGCCGAACCACTCGCGCCGACCAACCGGAACTGGACTCCATCGACATTGACGCGCTTCATCGTCTGTTCCACAAGAGCCTGCTGAGATTCCTCCAGCACACCCCCGGGAACATTGAGCCGCGCGACACGGATGTCCGGAAACAAACCCTGCAAGCAGCGTGTTGTGAAGCTGCGCGGATTTTTCGAGATCCGGAATCCGGGTCTTGGCTTGTCCCGTGGGATCAATGTCTAGCGAGATCACGAACATGGGGTTATCCGTTGCGTTTGCCGTTAACATTTGCGCTCTCCTTTTCTGTTCTGCGTTGTTGGTCAGGCACAGAACAGCATCCGGATACGCGCGCGCTGGTCGCCCACGGCCGGTAGCTGTTCTGTACCGAAAATGCTTCGGTCAGCCAGCTCCGGGCCAGGAAGGCCGAGCCAGCAAGTTGTGACTCCTTTGTTGCTCCTTACGGAACAAACCAGGAGGGTGCCGATCCGATTGAAGCTGAATCGGCAGATTCCCACGTGAAAGAGCCGTGGGTGGCTTAAGACTCAATTAACGTCTTAAACGAAGCCGTATAAACGCGGCGGATCTTGCGAATCCGCCCATGAAAAGCTGAGAGACCTGCTAACTGGCAGTCGACTTCCTGTTTCCTATGGCCTCCTTTCTGATCAGCGGAACCTTCTTCGACAGATCCGCCACGCCCTTCCATTCCGAGATGACGAAATAGCTGCGGCCGGTCTTCAGCGACTCGATAGATCGCTTCGGATTCTCGGTATCGAACTCGCGGTCCAACGCCGGAATCCCGTTGCTGTCGGCTTTGCTGAGAAAGAATCGGACCGTGCCTCCGGATGAAGGGCCTGGCGCGACCCGCCGCTTACTCCTCCGCGACCGAGACACTGGAGCATCGGCGCCGGGCGTCTCGGATCGAACGGGTATCCGTAAGAGCCGTGGATTCGCCTTCATTCACTTCTCCCGAATCTGGCTTTGCTGCAAAAGATCACCGTCGCGCTCACCGACCATCTGCTGCTCGGAGAAATCGGCGACAAGTAGCCCGCTCGGGTTCGATTCGGAACGGCGGTCCTGAACCAACCGCACGTTATAGCGGCCGACGATCCGGTCAGTCGATTCGACCTTGTTCCGAACGCGACGGATCTCTTTCACGCCGAAGGCCACGTAGGTCAAGGGCGCGTTCTTGACCGGTTCGATCGTTCGGATCGCGAACTGCGAAATAATCCGGTCTTCTTTGATCTTGCCGATGGTGTCCTCGTCCCGAAGCTTGCCGAGCGAATAAGTCCGCAGGTTGGCCGTCATCATATTCAGCGCAATCGCGAGATTCTGATCGACGGTCGTCGGCGTGTAGGACTGGTAATTCTCAAGAAACCGGCGGACCACGGCTTTGGCTTCGAGCTCGGTCGGAGCGGGATCCGAGGCCGCCTGGGCCGACACAATCCCAGCCGTCCGATGGCTTGCTTTCCGGTCGAAGTACTTCCAACGGACGTTGCATTGCCGTTCTGATCCACCCGAACAACTGTCGGCGGCTGAATGCGCACGTAGATCGCGAATCCCAGGGATGCCATCGCGATCGACCGCGAAAAGCATGGCGAGCAACATCGCCCGGTTTGCATAGGCGCGAAGCATCCCGTCGTGTTCGTAGTACTTCGTGTACTGCAGTCTCTCTGGAAGGTCTGCCCGTTGAAATGTCTTCTTCATCTGGAAATCTCCAGTACCTCAACGACGAGGAATCAGCGGAACCTTGTTCAGGACGACATGCGCGATCGTGCCAAAGGTCTCCCCGCGAATGATCCGCGACGCCAGGAACGGAATGACGGCGATGGATAGGGAGTAGAACACCGATGCGACGCCGAGCAGCAGCGCCTCATCCAATCCGATAACGCCCCCGATGAAGCCTCCGGTTGTGAGGACCTGTCGAACCGTTCCAAGATTCACTGCGGTAATCAGCGCACCCAGGATGGCGTAAATGACGCCCCAGAAGTGGAATGCCATCAGGTTGATGACGTAGGAGCGGGCGATCGTTCCCACGCCAAAGGCCGGCAACAGCGAGAGCACGATGGGGCCAACGACATAGAGAACTGCACCATAGAAACTGTAGAAAAAGCAAAAGGCAATGTACGTCAGCGGATAGACAACGTAGCTCACGAGAATGAACACGGTGTTAATCAGCCCACCAGGCCGCCTGCGATCAGGTCCAACAAACCTTGATAGCCGACCTGATTGAAGTGGTCTCGCAGGTCTGTCATCCAGACCGAGAAAATGTCTGTCCCTCCCGTCGTGTTGTTGGCGACGAAATCCGCGAAGGAATTGAACATAGCGTTCACATCCCGAAAAGCGGCTGCATAACCAAGCAGGACAAGACCCAGTCCGACGTATTTGACACCTGCGACTCCCAACATGCGGACGTCCCCGCCACGAATGAAGGACTCGTAAACCGCAACCAGAAAGCTAATCAGGAGAATCACCTGAGCAATCTGTATCGTGGCAGGCATGATGTTCGATCGGTCGATGCCGTCCAGGGCTGTGCGAAAGAATTGTTCGTAGTAGAACACGCCTAATTTCTCTTGAGCGAATTGGTGATATTGCCGCGCAACTTGGCGGCACGCTGCGCGTCCAGCTTTCATCTCGGCTCCCGCCGACGCCAGATCAATCGCTCTCAGCCTCATCAACTCCGTTAGCGCCGCTTGCGTGTAGGCATTCGCGCGCACCAGCCACGCAGCCGCTCCCGCTTCGAGAATCGGCGCGCTCCCCGGAGCGGCAGCCTGAACTTCCTGAGTGATTCGATCGGCGGCCTGCATTTCGAGTTCGGCGATTTCGTCGATTGCGATCGCGCGTTTCATCGCCGCCTGGGCTGCCGCGTCCGTCATGTCGATCAAATCTCGTACTTCGGGTGAGGCATCAGTAGGAGGCGGAACGGCAGAGTAGACTGCTGCGTACTGCGAACCGACGGAGTTGATAAGGCCGGAGCTTCCGGACAGCAACGTCTGCTCAAGCTGTTGCGTGGCCGGAAGTGTAGCGCTTGTAACGCTGAACCTGCCCGAGTGCGCGAATTTGGTTGAAATATGACTTGGAGAGATCCGACTGCAGCTTTGGCTTGGTTGATCAAATTTTGAGGCCAGACGATGGTCCGCTGAAACGCTTCAATCGAACTCATCGTGGAATTGATGGCATTGAGTGAGCTACCGATGACGTTCGTGATTGCGCTGGCGACAGAACCCAAACCAGCAGAAAGGATCGCGCAGCAAGGACTTGGAAGAAACTGGCCTTCCGCTGCCGGCGGGACGATCAGAGCCGCGATGAAGATGATCGCGGCAAGTTTTATCTTCTTCGCGCGCAGCCAGTGGCCAGCGTTTCGAACAATCTCTCCGATGAATGCTTTCATAGGGCCTCAAAAGGTATGAGGCTCTTACGAGAGATTTTCTTTCAGGAATTTTTGCGGAGTCGCGTGCGGCGCGCGTCAGGAAGTGCGGCGGCGCCGGAAGTAGAAATAGATGGGTCCAACTCCGAGCGCGACACCGTGGTGCTCGTAGCGTCCGCGGAACCATCGGATGATGCTGCGGATGAAGAGTCCGCCCAAGCAGATGCCCCATAGCCAAACGAGTCCCAAAACCGCCGCAGGTTGTACAGTCTTCTGGACAACTCCGAGAGGCTTCAACACCTCCCAAAACATCTGCGAGGCCACGACTGCCACGGTGCTGACCATCGCGAAGTACGCCACCACCAGGGTAGACAAACCGCGCAGTGGCGACGGCAGGGTCCCGAATGTCTCCCTTCGAGCAAGCCAGACCACGATCGCTGCTGCACCCGTGACAAGCCAGTTATGGAATAGGGAGTCGATCACCTGCTGATAATCGCTGGGATAACCCTCGTTAAGGGTGAGAAGAAGGGAAATCATCCCGAGAATCACGATCGTCGAACCGACCCACGACCGCGACGACTGTTGCCCTGAGATTGCGACTCGTTCCGGCAATTTCCTTCAACGCAGTAGATCTTCCGGATTCCATCTCGACCCACCGCTTCCGATTTCGCGTTCGCCCGCGATACAAACATTCTAGGACGACTTCGGTCGAATCTGCAATTGACAGATATTCGGGCGCGCCCTCCCTTCCCTGTGTGGCTGCTTTTCTCCTCAGTCTGTGTCAGAAACGTTCATATCTTCTTCGAAGACTTGGATGTCGCTCAGGAGCTAAGCAGACGGCTTGAACTTCACGCATCGATTACGACGTGGGCCGATGGCGGAACGATTTCTGGCTGGACTGCCATGGAAACTCTTTCGAGGAAGGCAGATCACATCGATTTTGTCGGTTTTCATCCGGAAGTCTACGAATGGTTGAGAAGGCTTGTTGCGTGACACCTATTCACTCCGACGGTCGTGCGTCACATGCAGAGATTCACAAAATATGGGGAATGCGTGGGATTGGCGCGAGAGCAGATTCGGAAAGGAAGAATTGGCCAAAAAAAGGAGCGCTTGAATAGTGGGAGCGAGGATCAGCAGCCGCGAACGTAATGCTCTACAATTTGGTTGAGCTTATCGGGCACGACTGGCTTCTTCACGCAATCCACGCAGCCAGCATCCAAGGCTCGCTGATGCCACGTTTGATCGCAATTGGCCGATACGGCGACAATGACTGTGCTGGAAAGATCAGCCATTGCAAGAATTCGTCGAGTCGCCTCAAACCCATTCAGAATCGGCATACTGAGATCCATGAAAATCAAGTTGGGTCGGCACCTCACCGCCATTTCGACGGCTTCCATACCGTCTCTAGCCGTAACGACATTGCACCCGCTCGCCTGTAAAACAAACGCAACAAGATCGACGATGTCTTCAGTATCGTCAGCGACGAGGATCGTTTTCCGTGCCGAGTCGCTCATTGGTGTGAGGTTCTCTGAAGCGGTCGCATCAGTGGGCAGAGAATTCGTTTTAACCGAACGTCTGTCATGCGTCCCGCTGCTTCGCCCGAGGAAATCTAGCCAGGCATTGCATCAAGTAATCAGGTTCTACCGGCTTGGCCAAGTGAACGTCATAGCCTGCCGCCAAAGCTTTGTCTCGATCTGCCGGACTCGTGTGTGCAGTTAACGCTACGGCTGGCAGGCGGGAATGTGCATGTTCGCGTTCGAGCGCACGTAGGGTTTGAATCAACACGTACCCGTCTTCCTGTGGCATATCGATGTCGGCAATTAACACCTCGGGCCGATTGCGGCTGATCGCGAGCAACGCCTCAGATGCCGACGAGGCCAACTGAACGTTCGTGCCACGTGATTCCAGAGTTATCCCAATAAGCTCCCTCGCGTCGGGATCGTCGTCCACAACAAGTATCGGAAGTGCCATAAGTGAGACGATTTCCGTCTGGACCAGTGTGGATCTTGCGGCTTCAATGTGAGCGGGCATCACAGCAGGAACCGGAAGAGTAACAGTGAATGTGCTCCCGTGTCCTTTACCAGGACTTTCAGCGGTTATGCTGCCTCCATGTGCACGAACGAGTTCACGGACAATCGCAAGACCCAAACCAAGCCCCCCTTGTGTCCGAGCCGCCGTACTTTCGGCCTGCCGGAACCGCTCGAAGACATACGGGATAAAGCCCGGACTGATTCCCTCGCCGTCATCAACCACCTGAATGTGGGCGTGCGATCCCGAACGCGCAACACGAACTTGAATACGTCCGCCGCGAGATGTAAATTTGACCGCATTCGTGAGAAGGTTGGAAAAGACTTGCTGAAGACGTCCAGAATCGCCGATGAGGACGATGTCGCGCTGTGATGTCATTTCCAGCGCGATTCCTTTGTCATCTGCCGCGGGTCTTATTGAATCCACTACCACTTCGAGAAGCACCGGCAGGTTCACTCTCTCGGAATCTAATTTCAATTGACCGGCCGTGATCCTCGAAAGATCAAGCAATGATTCCACCAAGCGTGCTTCCGCCCGCGCATTTCGTTCGATCACCGCGTACGCCTGCTTCGCACGTTCATCCGGCGTGTTGCCCTTGTTCAATATCGCTGACCAACCGAGGATGGCGCTGAGAGGATTTCGCAGTTCATGAGAAACCATCGCGAGGAATTCGTCTTTCAGCCGATTCGCTTCTTCGGCCGCGAGCCTCGCTTGCTTTTCCATCTCTTCCGCCCGCTTACGTTCCGTAATATCCGCGCATACGCCGAGCATTCGATCGGGTAAGCCATCGTCGTTCAAAAAGAGTTGGCCCCGTCCTTCGACCCAACGGATCGATCCATCTTTGCGAACGATCCTGTACTCAATGTGATGGTCGCGCTTTTGAGCGGTCGCTTCACCGATCGCCTGAAGCACGTGTTCGCGATCATCGGGGTGGATCTCTTCTCGAAATGCGTCGAAAGTGCCGGGGAATGTCCCAGCCTGGTATCCGTGGATCTGCTCCAGGCCCGGCGACCATATAACTCGTCCGGTCCTTACGTTGTATTCCCAGCCCCCCATGTGGCCGGCATCCAACGCCATTCTCAAACGTAGCTCTGCGGCCTCGGCGGCTTCGCGTGCACTGTGCTCGCGCAGGCGCATCAGGCGTTCACGTTCAAACAATTCGGCCTGCAGACGTTTCGCTTGGAGCCGTTCCGTGATATCGCGAGCGATCTTTGACGCGCCGATAACTATGCCTGCCGAGTCATGAATGGGCGATAAGGTAATTGAGACGCCAATGATTGTCTTGTCTTTGCGGCATCGCTCCGTTTCGAAATGTTCAACCTTTTCGCCATGTCGGATGCGATTCATCAGCCCATCTTCTTCATGCAAACGATCTTCCGGAATGATGAGACTCAGGGGCTGTCCCACAGCTTCTTTGGCCGTATACCCGTACATGCGCTCTGCCGCGCGATTCCATGCCGTGATCCGAAGGTCAAGATCGGTTGCGATGATTGCGTCATCTGAAGATTCCACAAGCGCGGCGAGCTGGCGCGCAACCCGGCCAGCTCCTTCTCGCTCTTTCTCCACCAGCCGGCGTTGAGTGATATCACGGAAAATCAATACCGATCCGATCGTTTGACTTTCGGCGTTTCGGATCGGCGACCCCGCATCATCAATTGGCTTCTCTGTGCCATCTTTACTGATGAGGAGCGTATGATTTGCCAAACCGACGATCGCTCCATCCCGCATGGCGCGAAGCGCGGGATTCTCCACAGGCTCGCGAGTCTGGTCATTGACGATGTGAAAGACGGATTCGAGCGGCGCTCCAAGAGCTTCTTCCTTGCTCCATCCAGTGAGAATTGAGGCGACCGGATTCAGAAAGCTCACCATTCCGTGCACATCGGTAGCAATAACGGCATCGCCGATACTCGCGAGCGTGACCCGAAGCCGTTCCCGCTGTTCGCGTGATTCCTCTTCCGCACGCTTCGTGATTTCAGTTTGGCGACTGATGCCGGCGCCTGTCCACCAAAGCAAGGCAACGAGCATCATGATCGTTGTGAGTACGAGCGCGGCGGTGCCGAATGCTGTGTCAAACAACCCCTGCTGTTGTCCAAGAACCCGGAGCCAACCGAACAGGATAGGAAATATCACTATGGCCGGAAGCAGCCTGCGAGCCAGCAGACCTCCAGCGTCTTGCCGCCGCATCAGAGCGGCAAGCCCCACTTCGCGAATCGCAGCAGTCAGCCCCACGCTCAGTGCTGCCAGGATCGTACTGGTCGGCAGCGCGATGCCCGTTAAACGGGAAATCCCGAATAACTGGTCGGCGCCGAACGAATAGCCGACAACCGATAACGACGCAATCGCCGCCAGGATGATAGCGGAAATGCTCGCAATGCGGCGTTTTTCGGAACCGGATGCAGCGAACACCAAGGCCAGCCCAAGAATAAAGAACGAAGTGGAGGCCGGCAGGCCCATGCGCATCGGTGCATCGCTGGCCCGTTGTCCCCAGGTTCGTTGAAACAGCACCGTATCGATGCCGAGATTCACGTCCGTCAGATGCTCCAGAAGCGTTAATCCGCCGATAACGGTCACGATGCAACCGAGCAACAGCCAAATCGTTCGCCAGCGACCGCTGGATTTTCGATCAACGCCAAAAAGTGTGATGCCGCTTAGGACTGCACAACCGGCAGCATTGGGAAACATGGAAATACCGCTGTTATTCCAATCCGTAAATCGGGGGATGTCGAGAAGGTAACCGAGAAAGGTAATCAGACCACCGGTAGCCGCGTACGCGGCACATACGCCAACGATGACCGCAGACAAACCTGGACGGGTCCCAAGACCTGGGCGTAAACCACCCTTATCGTAATTTGGCTTCTCCGATTCTCGCGTAACGTTATCCCGCACGATTTGCCTCTGGAACGTGCCTACTGGTCATATTACGTGGCTATCGCCATATTCTGCACAGGCTGTCCGATAGATCAAACTTATCAAACTGAGATTTTTTCACGCTGCCGTGGCGCGATGCAGCCGCTCTGCGAAGTCGCTCAGAGCACTCTTCGCCTCGACATCGGCACGACGCGGACAAAACCCATAGCGTGACGCAAGCAACTCTGAAAGGCGGTTACGATCGACTTCGCGTGCCCCGAGGTCTTCTACCGTCAGTTCCGGCCAGCGCGCCAATATTTCGCAGACAAGCAATTTGGCATGCGTCATGGGAGTCCCTTAGTTCAATCCTGGATTTCGTTACGTGGCGTCATCGGTCGACCACTGGCTTCTTTGCGCTGCGATCGTGGACAAGGTCACGGACAATATTGGCGAGCAATTCCATGCAGCTTTGACAATCACGAAAGTGCTGGGATTCGTGCGGCGAAAAAATAGAGTCCGTAGGGGCGTAACCGTTATCTATCAGGGGTGACTCAGCGATTTCCCGCAGTCTGTCAAATGGAATATGCTGCATGGCGACACAGCCTTACGTCAAATCAGGACGATCGATTCATCCTTTCGGGTCAGCGCAATTGGACCACTCGGGGGGGGGGGAATCCAATACTTAGAATGGATGGTATTGATAGATGGTATCTATTGCTGTAATCTTGTCGGTCGTAACGCCGGGGAATGATGTGGAACTTAGGCACCTTCGATATTTCGTTACTGTCGCTGACCTCCTCCATTTCGGACGAGCAGCCCAACAATTAGGAATTGCCCAGCCTTCGCTGAGTCACCAAATCGTTCAACTCGAAACAGAACTGCAAACGAAACTCCTCGAGCGCACAAGTAAACGAGTTCGGCTAACGGAAGCAGGACAGCGCCTTCTGCAAGAGAGCCGCCAGATACTGGAACATGTGGATCGCGCCGCGTTGATAACTCGTACCGGGCGGGATCTCAGCACGGAACGCCTACGCATCGGATTCGGATACTGGACAAATATCGCGAAGGTTTGCTCGGCTATACGGCGTTTTACCGACATCCATCCTGACGTTCACGTCGAACTCCACGGCATGAACGTCGTGCAACAGATCGCGGCATTGCGAGAAGATCGGATTGACGTAGGGTTCGTACGTCCGCCGATAACGGACCCCGCGTTGACCAGTGAGTTCCTTTTAAACGAAAGGTTTGCCGTCGCGGTAAGCAAGAGGCATCGGCTTGGGCAGCACAGTAAGTTAACTATCGAGGACCTTAGGGATGAATCGATCGTCATGGCTCCCCGTGACAAGATACCGGTGTTCTACGACGTTATCCTGAAATTGTTTCAGGACTCCGGTTTCGTCCCGAAGGTATCCCATGAGGTTGACTATCCTGCGATGGTGCTCGGTCTTGTCGCGGCAGGCGTCGGCGTTTCCCTTGTCCCAGCATCAATCAGTGAAATTCAGAGAGTGGGAATTACGTTTGTTCCGTTACGACCGGCGTCTCGCCTCCTGGAAACCAGCCTTGCCTGGCGGCGCAATGATACGTCAGCGGCACTCAAGGATTTCCTTCAAATTGCTCGCGAGACAATTGCGTCGAAAACTCAACAACGTGCCCGAGCGACGGCTCGGGAAGCACCGGTTTAAACACGGACGGGAAACCTCCATTTGCATGTGTTTGCCAAAGCTTGCGTTCTCTCTCAATGCTATCCAAATTCTTTCATGCGTTTCAAATTGCCTCAGGGTCGCGTTAACACATCCAGGATATTCTGACGAACCCTGGCCGTTAGGATTCCGTAGCGCTTGCGGACCGCGTTTTCGTGCGCGACTCGTGCAGCCTCTTGACGGAGCATGGCGGCAAGCATCTTCTGCATCATGGCTTGGCTCTGGATGTTGGCCGCCATGGCGGTCGCGGTCAGGAAAGGAGCGCGATCCGGGAGCGGCAATGCGGGCTTCGTCCTCAATCTGATTGCCGGATTCCAGAATGAGATCACCGACCTGATCGGTCGCCTTCAGACGTCTTGAGCGTATTCAAGGCCAGGCCGTCATCAATGTCGATCATGTTTCGAGCCAGCGGGTCTGCTTGATCGGCAGCGGGCAAGCGCGCCGAATGCGCGGTAGTACGATTGAGTGAGGCTGGGGAAGTCGTTCGTTTGGCGATTTCGAATGATCGCTTCGAGTCCGACAGGATTCGGCAAGCGTGGCGCTGCTCACGGGTACTCTATAGATCGATGCCATCGGGCCGCGGAACTGCGCAATCAGCGATGCGATGGCGTTCCTGGCCCGATTGATGAGCTGAGCTGGCCAGACGATCTGCTGATGCAGCGCCTCCATCGACTGGGAGATCGTCGCCAATCGTATTCAAGCACCGACCGAATCGCGCCGTTAATGATGTTGAGAATGTTCTGAATCCCGCCGAGCAGCCCGAACTGGGCGTAGGCCGGCGGAGGAAACACCATGCCGACGCTGACCGCGGCGATCAGCGTCACACCGACCACGCGCCGCCAATTCTTCGCCCAACGGAAAAGTATGGCGGCGAACATCGCGACAAAGAGAACTCGAATCATTGTCCCCCTCCTCCGATTTCCCCAGGCTGACTTGACCGCACCGGACGCTTCCTCGGGCAGTTCCGGAAGTTCTGCGAGACCTTTCGGGAAAAGCTCGTGCAAGCTCGCGATAGGAATCAAACAGGGACATGCGCACGATTCTGACCCAGAAAATAGTCGCGGTACATCCGTTCGCGCTGGAATGTCGTGCAAATCCAGTAGTCGACTGGAGTCGGCACCAGGCGGATCACCTGCGTGGTCTCCGCCCTTTCGCCAAGCGCAAGCACGGCTTCGGCGCTTCGGCCCTTTCGAGGCGGCGCCAGACCCTTTGATTTCCTCGAAGCACGACATCATTCAGATAGAGGTGATTGGCCAGTGCGGTCAGGTCGCCCCGCTGTTGGCCGATGATCTTCGTCGTCGAGTTCTTCACGATTCCGGGGCCGTGCACGCGCGGCTGTTTTTCTGTTCCGACGAAATCCTCCAGGGTTTGGCTGATCGCCCAAACGCTCGAGTTGCGTTTGCGTGCCGTTCGGAACAGTTGAACGACCTCGGGCGCAAGAACCGGCGAATCCAGCAGCGCCCAGCATTCGTCAAGCACGGTAATGCTCAGTTGTCCGCTTCGCCCGGAGGCTCGTTCCGCCATCGCGTTTGCGATCAGCATGCTCATCGCGGTCTCCAGACGAGGGTCGTTGCTCAATCCCTCGATGTTGAAGAACAGCCAATTGGAGTCCGTTCGGACGGTCGTGTGGCGGTCGAACAGGCGGCTGTAGGTGCCCTTCTCACCGGTCCAGTCTTTCAACTTCAGCCCTGCCAACTGAGCCTCGCCGATGCTCCGTTCCGAGATCCCGCCCTGGAGCCGATCGCCGCTTCTCCAGTTGGCCAGTTCGTCCCGAAGGTCCGAGAAGGTGGGAATCGGGTTCGTTGGCCGGCTTTCGACACGCCGGTAAACGCGAGTGATGGCGTCGCTCAAAACGGTATCGAGCAAGTCCCGAATCCGTCGTCGGTCCGTCGCCGATCATGTGTCGCGTGAGGTTTTTCAGGAAGGCAATCTTGTCTTTGCTCGGCGTGGCTTGCCCCGGAGGAAGATCCCAGGGATTCAGCGTTTCCGTTCCTTCCAAATCGACTTCGACGACCCGTCCGCCCATCAGTTCCGTCAATGCCGCATAGGAATCGCCACGCTCGATGATCGAGATCAGGGGATTCAAGCGGCCGAGCATCAGAAGGAACATCTGCGCCATGAAGGTCTTTCCTCCTCCGCTGGAGGACATGATCAGCATGTTGGCGTCATTGAGACTCGAATCGAACGGCGAGAATGGAATCAGTTTGCGTTGCCGGGTCTCGAACAGGATCCCGGCGAATTGGGCGTTCCCTGCCATGGCGTTTCGATCGGCAGCAAATCGGCCGCATTTAGGGTCAGCATGTCGATCTCCCGTTTGTTCTCTTCGGCCATGCAGGGCAAGCTGCCGATGAAGAATCTCTTTTGAGCGAGCGTCTCGACCATTCCGCGCGCGCCATTCATTCGCGTGATCGTGTGCAGTACGCGCTGGCGCCGGTCGGCGATCGATGCGCTCCGCTTCCTCCCGGTCGCGGCCAGTGCGAATGGGCGTCGAAGTTCGCACGCCAACGACAAGGCTGACCTGACAAGTCTTCAGAGAACTCGATATGACGTCTTCCAGAACCTGGATCAATTGGCGCTCCGCCACCTGGGCTTCAACATTCACGCGAAAGCCGCCATTGATGTCCCGCTGGGCGGCCATCATCTTCCTTTGGCGCCATTTGTATTGGCTGATGACCTTCGCCTGGTCGGGAATGACGATCTCAGTATTCACAACGATCGGGAAATCCAGCGAAAGGAGTTCCCGAAGCAGGCCGGGATATGTGGAATCGGGAGGTTCCTTCACGCTGACGAACGTGTAGAGCAGGCCGCCGACCTTCAGATATTCATCCGACTCCGCCTCGATGCTGACGCCGGCGAGCCGGTCTCGAATGCTCTCGGCTCAGCCCCGATGTGGTCGTTTCGTCGGTACGGAGTTGAAGTCGCAGTCGGATGGGTTCGATGCTCCCGCGGATCAGAAGGAACAAGTCCTCGTCATGGAGCCGTTGCACCGACATTCCTGTCGATGCCAGCGTCGTTTCGATGCCTGCCAGAAGAGATGTGAACTCCGACAGAAGACTGTCATGTTCGCTGCGCGCCCGCTGCATTGCCTTGCCGGCCGAAAGGCTCCAGTATCGACGTAGTCTCTGCTCCCACTCATGGCCCGGCTCGGATTGGTGAATGACGGGATCCCAATAGAACATCGCGTGGAGCCGGTAATCGAGGAATTCGCCGGCAGCTTCCTTTTCCTGCCACCGCGACCGCCGCTCCTCGTCGATCGCAGCCAGAACCGCATTCGTATTTCGAGCGCAGTCGACGTAACGCCCGATGACGTTTCCCGTATCCTGACGGATTTCAAATCGCAAGTGCAGCCGAATGGATCGCTCCGGCATGCTCCGCAACACGGCCTCAAGCGACTCCTTCGCGCGGTTCCGCATGTCTTCCGTGTGGTAGTAAGAGTGGACACCGCTGAGTTCGTAGGCGGCGACAAACGTGCCATTGGTCATCACGCCGACGCCGTCCAGAATGTCGCGGATACGCAGTTCCTCGCACAGCGCAGGGTTGTGCAGGTTGCGTTCGTGCTGTCGCGAGGATGTTGTACTGAATAGGCTGGCCATGGTCAGTCTCCTTCGATGAGGTAGGGCACGTTCAGCTGGGAGTCCCGTTCGAGCCCGCAGTAGACGTGCGGCTTCGTCTGGTATCTCCACCAATCGCCAAGATAGCCGCGCGGCTTTCCGTACTTGAACGTGAGCAGCAGCACGACCGTCGTCGCCGGAATTCCCCACTGAAAAACGAGTTTCATCGGAATGCCGAACAGTTCCCGGTCGAAAAGGCTGCCCAGAAAGAACGCCAACGGCGCGATGAGCAGGACGGCGATGAGGTCCTCGTATTCGAGATACAGGAACGTCACGCGAGTCCCGAGATTGCGATAGACCGGCGTCTTGTTCAGTGCCATGTCAACTCACCCCGCCTGTGCCCTGTTGGACAAACCACTCCGCCAGGCGCACGATGCCGGACAACATGAAGCATCCGGCAGCCGCCACGAAATGCCGCATCCAGGAACCGCCCTGATAGATGCGGTGGCCGATGCCGGCGAAGTGCATGATTCCGACGACGATCTGCAGAACGCCGTAGAGCGGCATCATGACGTTGCAGACCCAATTCACGAGGTTCATCAGGGAGATCCAGTAGAGATCCGGGTTGTCCCATGCCTGCTGGGAAGAGAAGACCTCCAGAGCGCGAAGGATTCCCGAGACCATCAGGCAGAGGAAGCCCGCATACATCCAATTCTGATGCTGGCCCGGCCCGACGAATCGGAGAATCGCGATCGCGAAGAACAGGCCGGACAGTGTCGGCAGGATCACGTTCCCGAGCCAATTCGTCAGGTTGAGGATTCCGTTTTCGAAAGCATCTGTCGCACCTACATCATTTGCTGCACGAGCCGCCAAAGAGCCGACACCGTCAGGAAACCCAAGCGCCGCGGCGATCAGCCGCATCGCCGGACGGTGGGTCACGAAATTGAAGATCGCGTCCAATGACGGCCAGACCGGCGGCTGCCGGCATGATTCGCCCGGCGAGATAGTTCCAAAGCCCGTCCAGGACATCGACTGCGGAGAACCGCGTCGCCGGTCTGCAGGTTCGAGATGAGATTGGCCGTCGTCGGTATCGCGAGCAAGAACATCGCGGTGAGGACGGACGCCAGCGGATGATCGCCGTGAGTGGCGTCAAGAACGGCTCGGACGACGAAGTACGCGGCGAGCGACGATCGTCAGCCGGCCAATGATGAAGTCGTTAACGAAAGTGGAAACATCGTTGCGGATTCCCGCCAGCCAACTCGTCCCGATCGCTCCGGCAGCTGGACGGAACCGGCAATCCGAAGAAGTTGAACCACAGGAGAAGTTGCGGAAGCGTCAGCATGATGATGCCCCAGAGGATCCATTTCGTGAATCCGCCGCCGATCGAGAACGTCGATCCGCCTTCCAACCGTAGCGCGATGCCGGCAAGAACCAGGCACACCAACGCCATCGCCGGTAAGAGCTGGATCAGAAGACGGACGATGTCCGCCAGGATTTGTGGAGTCGGCATGCTGACCTCCGGACTCGAGGAGTACGGGCACGCGATCCGGCGAGAGCGTCTCCGGAATCCGTGGCCCGCAACTCCTCGATTACGAAACTCCTCCGGTTCCCTGCAAAACCCAGAACTCGAGAAGCCGGGTCAGCCCGGAAACCGCAAGCAGTGCGGCGGCCGCGATGAGCCATCGTCCCATGTGCCGCCCGGACATGAACGCCACGATGCTCCGAATACGGCGCCGCCCGCTCCAACAGGCGCGATCACGTTGCCGATCCAGTTGATGAAGTTGAAGAACGCGCCTTCCGGCTGCGCTCCCGTTTGTCCCTGAACAGCCGTATTGAACTGCGGCGCCGTGCCGAGAGTCTGCGCCCATATGAACGGCGCACTCAGCCCCATGAGCACCACGATTAATGTCAATGCCACTTGCCGCCAACCATAAGACTGATTCATCTCGATCCTCCTTTTTGAATTCGCTCCGCAACACAGGTCGCACGCACGCCAGTACAGTTGGCGATCAGCCGACGACGCAGAGCGCCGATAAAGGGGATGAGTCGTTTATCGGAGAAAAAGTGACAGAGTCATTGGGGCAATTCCCCATGGAAAGCCATCTCTAAACGAGGAGGAGTCATGATGACGGCAAAGCCGACTTCCATCCAGAATGATGGCGCCAGCGAGCCCGCCGACAGCGCGCTCGCAACAATGCGCTGTGATGTTTGCACTGCCCGGGACTTCTTCCGTGTAATCGCCATGATCGGTGGTGAGGCGTTTTCCACTCGAAGTGAACTGCAGCCGCAGATGATAAAGCCTGCGGCGTTGATGGCCGGCTACTCCGCCTGCCCTCCAATCTCCTCAACCGGAGAGCATTTCTACGACAAGGCGTAATACGTCACAACGAGCTCGGGTCTCCATTTCGTGCCGAAGTGCCGAGGCAAGCGCGCCGCAAAAATGAACAACATCAGAGTGACATTTGTGTGAATGGATTCGGGAAAACGCATCGAAGGCTATCTATCTAGCGAGGGAAAGTGTGGAACCCTATAATCGCAGCATGGATCGGGATACGAGGATAACCATCACCATAAGCATTGCGGGGTTACTTACGACCGTCGCTGGGTGGTTTGCCGTCCCGGTTATCAAAGCGAGGCTTGAAGGAACGCCCCTTAACGGATTGGCCGGCATTGTAGATTTCTGGAAGGATCTGACGACGCGTCCGGTGCCGCTATGGGTCGCGTTCGGGGCAGTTGCAGTCATAGGGTTCGCCATTTACCTTATCGTTGGCTTAAAAAAGAGCAGTGGTGCCGAAAAAACGGACTTGCGCGTTGTGGTTTTGCCGACGCCGCCACCGCGCTGGTACATCGGGGCGATGGGGAAAACGCCTATCCTCTCACTCATGGTGCACGTTAGGATGGCGCACCAATCTGAACATTCCCTCGAGATTACTAAGGTGTTCCTAAAAGGGACCAGATGCGAGGCTCCCTTCCTTCCCATCGTTGTGGGTGGAAGATACGATCCCTCAACAATGCTGCACTTCGGTGTGCGGCCTATCGTTGCAAAGCCTGGGCAGAAGTTGAAGCGCCGAATCATCCTGGTCGATCAGTATGGGAACAGCCACCGAACGGAATCGGTCGAATTTGCTCCCGGCGAGCAACCGGCGGGAAGCTTCGGCGATCCGCAAAACACCATCAAGTGCTTTTTCTGTGGGGAAACGATCGCAATTCAGGAACTGTGTGCATCTGGCAGTGTCCCGGCACATCAACGTTGCGTCAAATAGCCCCAATCAACGTAAACTCCGTACGGCGGATGCGATCACCCTCACCTTTATGCCTACAGAGAACGCTGATCGACTCCAGAACACTGCCAATGCAAGGCCTCGGTTCAATTTGTGTCAAAGCGCTGTTGATTTCTGCGTCGGTCTGACTTCGGAATGTTGACCGGCGTACTTCCGGAGTATTTCTGACTGCGCCTTATTGAACGCGCTCGTCACATCCACTTGAAGCTGATTTGCCAATCGACAAATTCCAAAAATGAGGTCGCCGATGCCATCCTCGAAGATCGCACGATTTTCCCGAATCACATGTAGCCGTTCATCTAAATCCTTATAGCGGAGGTAACGGCTCATCTCCAAGAGTTCCTCGTGCAGGTGGTCAAACTTGTCGAGGTTTGGCACATCGATCCAACCGTTTTCAGATGCAAACTGCTGCACGAACGCCTGCGCATCTTCAAATGTTGTTATCTGGACACATCGTTCCTCTTTTTCAGCAGTGGACATAAAGCGACCCTCCAACTGTGACTTGCGCAAATTTCGCAGTACCATAGGCCAAGTAAGGTCCAATTTCCTTGCAGAACTTCGAGGCGGTCGCATGCTGAAGCTGATTCTGTGGTACCGGCGCATCTCACCCGAACATCGTGCACTAATTGGAGGCGCAGTTTTCGTCTTGCCCGCCGTCGCCTCCGCCATCATTTCGCAATATGTACGTGAGTACTTTACGACCGGAGCGATTCGCGTTCAGCTCGTGATCATTCTCGGCATGTACCTTGCGGCTGTGGTGGCGGTTCGATACGTCGGAATTCGAGCGGCTCTCTTCGATCGTGAATCCCAGCAACAACGGAACGCGATGAGTCAAACCGTTCTCTCGTTAGATGTCCTTATCGCGAAACGACTGAGCCGCCTCCATGAGGCATTCGCCCGATACAAGACTTTCGGCCCCACTCAAGCGACACAACTCTTTGAAACGGCCGTAGCATCAATGGATCACATAAAGGCAGTCGTTGAGGAACTACAGGCCGTCATGGAAAGCCAATTTAGTGGTGCTTTCGATGATCCAATCGACTTTGAAGTAACGTTTATGACACGGTCCTTCCACGATGGCAAAATCACGATTTATGCATGGCAGAATCGTGATCGGAGAGCACCGATCAGCCTGAACGAGCGAAATTCGACGAACCCGGACATTTACGCTAGTACCGTCACCGCGGAAGTTTATCAAGCGGCGCGACCACAGATGAGGATTGTTGAGGACACTGGTTCACCAACCGCGTCAAACACCTACGTCGCACTATACCAAGGGCAGTTGGAGCGTATTAAATCGAGTGTTGTATATCCGGTGTTGTCGGACCGAAATGAGATCCTCGGCACTCTTGTTGTTCACTGTAATCGTTCTGGCTTTTTCAGGATGAAGGACGCTCGGTTTTGGCGCCAACTGCTGGAGATTTACGCCAAACGCGTTGCCTATGAAAAGATTTGCCTCGATCTGTTTCTCGAAATCGACATAAGAGAATTGGCCGCGAATATCAATACCCAGCTCTTGAAGCCAACGCGGTGAGTGCTGCACTGAGACGAGGTCTTAAGTCATCCGTCGAACTAAACTGAATCACCTGAATTCCGGTGACGTCTTTAAACCCCTCGCCTACGAAGGTCTGTTCGCCTCCATACTGCTGAAGTTGCAGAACCGGGATCCCATATCCCACCGCTATTCCGACTTCGTAATGAACGCCAAAGCTCTTTTCAGTTAGCGCGATCACGACGTCCGAGGACAAGACACCGCGGGTGCAATTCATCATCGCTTCGCCTGGCTGCAGTAGACGATCACCCCACGCGTTTACGTCACGATGCGGCAGGATCGTGTTGAAGCCGCCTTGCTGTGCGATCCTCTCAATTTCGAGAAGAAAGTCCCGATACTTTTCATCACTAATTCTCCCGTGTGCCGCTTCTGGCGTGTAGTCGAGAACCTGTTGGGGAACAGACGATTCCTGAGCGGGACCGGGTCCGGTCGCCCTACCGGTAAAAGGCGCGGCAATGTATGCCGTCAGCTTATTCGAGCGGGTCACGGTTTTAGCGGAAGCTAATTTGGCCGGCCGAAGGAGTTCGGGCGTCTTCTGGTCCGCGTTGAACAAGCTCGGTTGAGCAACCGCATCACGATCCCTCAACCAAAAAAGCAACTCATCGGCGATCTGCTGCACTGCGAGTTGATCCGTTCGGAAGTCAATTCCGCCGGAATCTGTCATCAAAGCGCGGCCCGGAAATTGGACGCAGGCGCTATCTACCCACTGCCTATAGTATCTGTTAAGGAGTCGAAGGTGGCCCTTCGGGTAATTTTCTTCATATTGCCGTCCGCGCCCAGCGACGCGACCACGCAAGATCGCTGGTGAACAGTCGCAATAGATGAAGGCATCCGGTTGTGGCAGTGTGGGCACAATCAAGCGATACAGGTCTTGATAAGTCCTGTATGAACGTCGGTCCATCTTGCCACGTTCATAAAAGTACCGTGCGAAGATCTGCGCATCTTCATAAGGCGACCGGTCAATAAACGCATTTAGACCGTCTGCAACAGCACGCTGCACCAGCTGTACTTTGAACAGCAAAAAATGTGTCTGAGCTTCAAAGCTCCACCGTTTCTGCCGCTGAAACAAATCGTCGAGATATGTAACGTCGAATTTCTCCTCAGGCAGGTGCTGCCACCCCAGTTGCTTGGCCATGGCCCGACCCAAAGTGGTTTTGCCGCTTCCATTGTTGCCGGAGAGGTAGACGATCATCTATACGCGAATTTATCACGAACTGCAGAGAGGCAGGACCGGACACCAACAACGGTCGTGCCCGAAAAAATCGGACACGCCCGCACGCAATGATTTGATTCATCTCCAGACTCGTCCGACCTGGGCCATGGCCGCAATGCCATGCGGATCTGGCAGGATCTGGTCGACATATACGGCTTCAGCGGTGGTATGAAAGCGTTAAACGTTTTGTTCGCAAACTCCGAGGGCGAATAGCCCGAAGTTTCGGAAATCAATCTGCACCGGGCGAAGATTACGTTGATATCAACATAATGAAGAGGCGCAAGTCGATCAATAAATGCTCATCGATACTCGCATGCGAGCACTTTGCTCAAGCTGGCTGGCCGGAAATCGAGGTCACGCTCGACAGGATGCGCCGCGACACCGCAAGGCTCGTTCAGTTCAGAAAGGGAGAATTGGCCCCACTCCATTTCATCTCCGACAACGAATCCGAAGAAAATGAAATCGTCGGCATCGGGAGATCCTTCTGTCACATACCAGGCCCAACCTAAATTGCGAGCAAGGAACTTGACGTAGACAATTGGATCTCGGACACCTTCCTGACATTCAGCGGTGGCAGGGTCTTACGCAGCTTCGGGGGAAACAAATCAATTATTGGCATTTCAATCCTCCTCACATCAACACTCGTGCTTTCACTGTTGAGGTCGAATAGCTCCATTCGATTGCTGATACATACGGTTGATTTCCTGACGAAGCTCCATGAGTTCACGAAGTTCCTGGGCTGTGGGAATCGGAGCGGAGGGCATGCGGCTTCAGCGGCTGCGGGAATCGCCGGAGTCGGTGGCTTCAACTGCCGGCCTTTTGCAGAACCACATAGAACCGGGTGTTTGCGGGGACCGTGACGCTGATGTTCTGCGAATACGCGGCGTTCAACAGTTCCTGTTCGCCCGCAAGGGCGATGTTGCCGGCCAGGCGGTCCCGCAAAAGTGTCTGGCCGGTGATCGTGCTGTTCAAACCGCCCCCGCCACCCATGACATATGCCGCAATCGTTCCGACGCCCGACAACGTCCGGCTGAGAATCTTCTTCCCTGTGTTCTTGCCAGAAACATCCCCCTTAAGGGGCTTCTGGTCGAGGCCTACTCCGGCGCCTTCAATCTTTTCCTCTCGACCGTTTGGCATCTGAAGCGTATGGAAATGGATGCTCATGTAGCCTTCGGCCGAGGCCTGCTGAACGTCACCAATCACTTTCGTTCCTGCCGGGAATAACCACGGCCCGTTCCGTTCGTAGTTGTACTCGATCGACGCAACGACGGGAGCCTTGACGGCCGTGGTCGCGGCAGTTTCAAGTCGCGCAATCAAACGTGTGCCCGGCGGAAGCAGGGCGGCTTGGCTGACGGCGGGTCACAGAAGCTTGTCGAGTACTTGCCTGCGCGCTGATGGAGGGCGACGCACGCACGAAACACAATCGAAGATTTCGCTGAGCTTGCGCTATTGGGACTGTTGCCGGCGGTGGCCGAAGTCAATCCGCCATAGCTGAATGTTCTTGGCAACTCCGCCTCCGCAGCCGAGGCTGACGCGCCACCATAACTGTAGGTGGGCGAACCTGTGCCAGGGTTCACCTGATACGGAGCCAACGCATCAGAGCGATCTGAAGAAATGGGATTCCCGGGTTCGGCGCCGGCCGTCTGCCGACCAGGTTGCCGGACACCCACATTCGTACTCGTCGCTTGTCCGTCGGTGTCATCTTCATCCGCTTCCGAAGAGCGGCGCGACGTGCCGCGGATGTCCGCTGCGCTCAATTGATCGGACGCGCCGTCATTGGACTGAACATCCGCGTTGAGGAGAGGCGTAACAGAACCTTGGGCTGGCTTGGGCTGATCCCCGAGCGCGGGCCTTCCGAGGTTAGGCGTACCACGAGCAGCCGTTTCTTGCCTTGTCGCTCGTGGCGGAGTCGAAAAAACGCCAATGAAGAGCAGGATGGCGCCGACAGTGCCGCCAATCAGAAGCACCAGAGAGCGCGTTCTGTCCTTTGTCAGGTCCGCCTTCGTGGCTTGTCGAGGCTGGAGCCTATGCAGAAGGGCGCGCAACCGGAGCCGCAAACCTGATTCCGGCGGCTGGAGTGAATCTTCCGGCGAAGAGTCCCTGTTCTGTTCCGCATCGCGCAGTTCCTTTGCCTCTGGCGTTTCACGCGTCTCATTTGTGTCGCTCATGGTTTTTCTCCGGTTGGCGTTGTCGTTCGGAAACTAATCGGGACCAATAGTGGGCCGGTCTATCGCGGCTGAATCGGCGATCTGCAAGAACAACGTTTCATTGGATTGTTTGATGGAGGGGCGCTCGAAAATGAGGGCGCCATCGACCCGCTCTCCGGGCGCCAGTCTCCGCGAGGTGATTCGATACTCGTCAACCGGCAACTGCTGAACAGTGTTCCATCGAGTGCGGCGAAAGAGACCAGACTGGGTTTGATTGGCCAGTTGAACCTGCGGCGGAACCAACTCGATGGGCTTTTTCCCGGAATTGACTACAGAGAAGGAAACGACCAGACGCGATCCACGCTCCTGAACCTCACCAATTCCGACTTTGATGTCATTTCCGGTCAGGCTGGCGACGGGCCGCGCGCGTTGCCGCATCATGAAACTCATCGAGCGGCGACGACTCCGTATTCACAGTTCGACGTCAGGAACCGACACTGTCTCGTGAGATTTAAGGTTTCAGGCACCAGTGCCCTTGGAAACGTGTCCTCAATGAATAAGACGCCGGCAGCGACGGCAGTTCACGAGAAGGTCCGCATTCCGAGGCGGGCCCTCGGCAGCGCCGCCTATGTTTTTCAGCATGAAAATGAACTGCCGGCCTGAGATGGTCGAAATCACCAAATTGCTTTCTTCTGCCGAAGGGGTGAAGGGTTTCACAAACACAAGCAGGGGTTCGTCGACAGAGTATTCGGCCTGGAAAAGAGTCGGATCGCCGACAACAACGGAATTGGCAGGCTCTGGCAGCCGGATTGTCGTCGTCAGTTGCGGCGACAACCGCAGAGTGGCCGGTCGGCCCTCGACGATGTTCTTGTGGACAGTTCCGCTTGCGTTTTGGTGGTTTGCCCAGCAGCGTTGCACAAACCACGATCATCAATGACGAGGCGACAACCGAATGCGTTTTCATCCGATACTCCTTTGAATCAACCAAAGCCAGACTGTGAAGTTCCGACTGATACTGCAGGGAGTCCGCTACGAGCGTCGCGAAGCCGTCGCGCAAGAAGCAGCCGCTGCCGGTCGGCTTCCGTCTTCGCGAGAAGCGGAAGGAGCAACTCTCTGTGCTCCGGGAGGATCTGCTCGATTCCAAAAATGCGAAGCGCTTGAGCCACATCCAGCATTTCGGCGATGGAGGGCGGCTTTTCCAGACTCCAGCCGCGCAGGGCTCGCGCTAGGCCGGCGATCTGTCCGTGAAGGACTTCGCCGTCGCTTCCGCCCTGAAGTGCCAGGATCTCCCGTTCTCGATCGATTGAGGGGTGATCAAACCGGATATAGAAACTTCTCCGCCGAAGCGGGTCGCCGATTCGACGCTCTTCATTGGATGTAAGGACAACGAGCGGAACGGTCCTGGCTCTGACTGTCCCCAGCTTGGGAATGCTGAGTTGCCAATCGCTCAAGACCTCGAGAAGTAAGCGCCTCAAACTCCTGATCGACTTTGTCGATTTCATCGACGAGAAGCACGCAGGGTTTTGTTTCGTACAAGAGAGCCCGAAGCAGCGGGCCTTTCGTGAAGAACTCCAGACCGTGCAATTGCTGCCGCAAAGCCTCCCAATCCTGTTTGCCGTCCGTTCCGGCCTCCGAGAAAGAGTTCCTGCAGCGCTTCGTCGAATTTCCCGATGGCTTTCTCTTCGTTGATGCCCACATAGCATTGCAGTCGTTCGACGATCGTTTCGGCAGCTCTCGCCACGGCATACGCCAATTCGGTCTTTCCACTTCCGGGAGGTCCCTCGATGAGAAGCGGCCGGCGCATTTCAACAGCGAGATAGATGACGGGCAGGATCTTCAGGATCGATGACATACCGGGCGGCGAGCAGCTTGTCGGCAAGATCCTTCGGTGAAGAAAACATGATCGCCGCTCCCGAGAAAAATCGGAGCGCCTCGAAAGCGCCCTCAGTATGTATGAGTGCCGATCGACAGATTTTCTGTCCGAAAAGCCTCATTTTCTTTATGGGCCTTTTGGAAGACCTTCAGATGGAGATCGAGAGACGCGCCCTTTCGAGTGGCGGCTGGGCGAGCGGAAACGCTCGTACCGCCGGGATTGAAACGACTTGCTACGGCTTGATGGCGCTGCGTCAAGATCAGGAACCTGACTCGCGGCAAGGCGATCGCAGTCCTTTCGCGTACGCAGAATCCGGATGGAACGTGGCCGGCATTCGAGGGCGATGATCGCGAAGGATGCTGGACGACTGCGCTGGCGGTGGTCGCCCTTCGCTTCGTGAGCGTTTCTCCGCACTCGCCTTGACAATGCCCTCGGCTGGCTCCTGAACATTCGCGGCCGCGAAGGCCAATGGCCGTGGAACTGGAAGTTTCGGACGGTTGATCGTCACGTGCAGTTTGATCCCGATAAATATGGATGGCCGTGGTTTTCGGGCACGGTCAGTTGGGTTGTCCCGACTGCTTTCGCGATCCTGGCGTTAAAGCAAGCTGCATGTTGCCGGACCGAGTCCGCTTTGAAACGAATTCGTTTGGGGACGGAGATGCTCGCTAGACCGCGCATGTCCCACAGGCGGCTGGAACGCTGGCAACGGGATCGTCTTCAGCGCGGGGCTGAGTGCACATATCGATACGACGGCAATCGCTCTGCTCGCCCTAACGAGACGACGAAGAACCGGTCGTGCGCCGGGCGTTGAATTGGCTGCGCGAGGCCTCCGGCAGATGCTCTTCTGGCTATAGCCTTGCGTGGTCCACGCTCGCGTTTCTCTTGCGCGACAGACCATCCGCAGAACTTTCCTTGGCGCGCCTTTGCGAAGTCTTGCCAGGAAAGCTCACCACTCTGAGTACGGACACCCTGAGCCTGGCAGCAATCGCAATCCGCGCCGTCCGAAGGCGGAAGAAATCCTTTTAAGGTGACCTGAGATGAATAGACGAGACCTGCTCCTTGCCTCCGCGGCCACGACCGGTGCTGCACTGACGGCATATTTCCGCGGACGAAAGTTCGTCCGAGATGTCCGACCGTCCCGCTCGCGAGTCGCCGTTCTCTCTGCGGATCAGTACTCGGAAAAGCTCGACCAGCTTGTTTACGACGGCATTCGGCTTTTCGATCTGGATGTCCGCGGGAAATCCGTTCTGCTCAAACCCAACCTTGTCGAGTACATCGCAGGC
Organism: uncultured Acidobacteriota bacterium; assembly: GCA_963836435.1. Taxonomy (GTDB): domain Bacteria; phylum Acidobacteriota; class Terriglobia; order 20CM-2-55-15; family 20CM-2-55-15; genus DASTBJ01. Next base: position 65,456 of record CAWIJI010000012.1, read on the forward strand.
AAACCGGTGAATACAGACACTCAGCTCATCGGCGCCGCTGCTGAAGCCTTTCTACGGTTGGGAGCCGCTTCCGTTACGGTTGCTGAAGGCCCCGGTCATCACCGCGACACGGAACTGCTTCTCTTTCGAAACGGGTCTTGGGGATCACCTCATCCATCGAAAGGTCCGGTTCGTGGATCTCAATCGCGACGGACTCGCAAAGGTCAAACTCCAAGCGAACTATTCCGGCCTCGGTCACCTATGGCTTCCGCGGACCGTTCTGACTTCCGACTTCATCGTGTCGATGCCAAAAGTGAAGACGCATCACTGGACCGGCGTCACTCTGAGCATGAAAAACATGTTTGGCATTGTCCCGGGCTGCCGCTACGGCTGGCCGAAAAACGTCCTTCATTGGGCCGGAATTCACGAAAGCGTTCTCGATATCTGCGCAACGGTCCGGCCGCATTTTGTTATCGCGGACGCCATCGTCGCGATGGAGGGTGACGGCCCTCTGAACGGCACGCCGAAGGCCATGAATACAGTGTTGCTCGCGGATGATCCCGTCGCCGCCGACTCCGTGCTGGTTGGATTGATGGGACAACGCGTGGACAGAATTACACACATCCGAGAAGCGGGTCGCTTCATCGGTAACACCGAGGAAGCGGCTTTCTCCTACCTGGGCTGATAAAAGGGACGGTTTCATGAACCAACCGGGAAACAGCACCGTTCTCGACGACTCGAACACCCGCGCTGTGCTCACGATCAATGAAGTTGCAGCCCTTCTCCGGTGTTCAAAAGCACACGTCTGCAACATTCTTAACGGAAGAGTTCCCGGCGTGCCAAAGCTGACTCACTTTGCGATGGGGCGACGCAAGCTGGTTCGCCGCGAATGGTTGGAAGAATGGATGGAGACGAACAAGTGCCAGTGATAGCATTTCGGCCGAGTCAGGATCGAACGCAATGGACGCAAGAGACAGGAGACTCTATGCGTCGAAAGCGATTTATGAAAGGCAGTGTTCGGGCTCGCTGGCACGGTAAGACAAAAGTCTGGGTCGGACAGTGGTGGGAGAACGGACATCGAAGATCGAAAGTCCTCGGCAAGTGTTCGGAAATGACAAAGGGAGAAGCCGAGGTCGCGTTGAATGAAATCATCGGACCATTGAACCGGCATGCAGGACACAGACAAGTTCCAATTCACACGCTCGGGAAGTATCTGGATGATGCATTCCTGCCTGCATGCCGACGGAAGTGGAAGGAATCCACGAGAATGACGACCGAAGAGAGAATGGTGTTCCATTTGAAACCGGAATTCGGCGAGCGCCTCCTCCGTACGATCACGCGGGAGGAAATGCAGGCGTTTCTGGACCAGAAGGCGCAGCACTTCTCTCAGCGTCGTCGCTCACCTGCGATGGGATTTCAATGCGATTTTCAAAATGGCGCTCAGTGATGGTTGCGTCGAGCACAATCCGGCTGCGGGCTTGTTCACTCCGGCCTGTAAGCCGGATAAAGAAAGGAAAGTCATGTCGAAGGAGCAGATTCGTCTCGCCTTGGGCGTGCTCGATTTGCGGGAGCGGATCGTTTTTCGCATGGCAGTGTTTGACGGGATGCGTCCTGGTGAAATCCTCGCGATCCGCTTGGGCAGTCTCGGTCCAAGCGGCGTTCAGATCGATCAACGCGTCTACCGGGGCAATTGGGATACGCCGAAGGGACGCAAAGGAAAGCGCACCGCCCGTGAGGTGGCGCTTTCCCCTGGAACGCTGGCGGAGTTGGATGCATGGAAGCACTGTCTCCAGGACCAGAGTTCAGGTGGCCTGCTCTTTCCGACTGAAAGAGGTACAGCGCTCAGCCGGGACAATCTTTGGCGCCGATCGCTAAGACCGGCTCTTGAGAAGGTGCATCTCGAATGGGCAACGTTTCAGGTCATGCGGCGCACGAACGCGAGCCTCTCGAAGAAAGCCAAGATCGATGCAAAGGTCGCGGCGGATCAGAGGGGCCATGGGCTGGGCGTCAGTCTTGAGGTCTACACGATGAGCGATCTCGAGCAAAAAATCGAAGCGGTCACCCGGTTGGAATCCGCGGTGATCCACTAAAAACCAGACGATGTTTCGGAGGCTTCAGAAAGAAAACGGAGTAAACGGAGTAACGAGTGAAATTCGGAATTCCTAAGTTGTTGAAAACAAGAGCGGGAGACGGGGATCGAACCCGCGACGTCCAGCTTGGGAAGCTGGCATTCTACCGCTGAATTACTCCCGCTTGAGACACGCGATTCTACAACTTTCAGTTTAGGTAATCGACCTTTTCGTCAGAAAAGACCGGATGGCTGGTTTCTTCAATCCGGCAACTTGCCGTCAGGATGAAGCGGGCCGGCATCGCGGCGCGGCGCGGGGGATCGATTGTCGCAGCTGGGTGTAGGCTTTCAGCATGTCGCGGTAAGAGAAGTGCGCGTTGCGGCCGCTCGGGTTGGGAAGGACGAAGATGCGCGCACCGTGCACCGCCAGCGGCTGCGGGCCGACAACTTTGGATTTAGAACCTGCGGGAATGGGAGCCGTACCCGGAAGGTGCGGCAGGATCGCCCGGTACAGAGTGACACCGACAAGCGCGACGATCTGCGGCCGATAACGACGGATCTTTCGCTCCAGCACGCTCCATCCTTCGACGTATTCTCCGGCAGTCAGGTCATCGATTCCGGGGCTCGGCCGCGCAATCAGGTTCGTGATCCCCAGGCCCCATTGGAGCAAGTCCCTGTCGTCGCGGAATGACACCGGTTCTGGCGTCAGTCCGGACTCAAACAGGAGTTTCCAAAAGCGATTGGAGAAGCCCGCAAAATGATGTCCGAGGATCGCCGACCGAACTCCCGGATTAATGCCGACAAAAAGAACGCACAGATCACGCGCAATGCGGTCCTTCAATCTCAGGTTCCGCCAGTCCACCTCTATTCCGGGGTTTTTCTTCTTCATTCGGAGTCCCGTGTCCCCAAGCATGATCGAATTGTAGTTCAACCTTCCCGCGCAGATCGCGAGATCGCGACCGCGATGTAATTGACCGGCGAGCGCGGCTTTTATACCCTTGCAGGCGCTTGAAATCGATCCAATGAGGATAACTATGAGAAATGGCTCGGTCATTGCGGCGCTGGGAATGATCCTGTTTGCAGTAGCGGCGGCAGGCGGTCAGGATCCAGAGATGGTGGTTCGCCCCGGCGATGCTGTGGTCGAGCCGCCAACGACCAGCGCGCTCGGTGTCGAGTGGCGGGTAGAGGCGGATTCCAATCGCAACGCTTCAGTCGCGCTGGCGTGGCGGCGCGCCGGCGAGCCGGCGTGGCACGACGGCCTGCCGCTGCTGCGTCTTGAGGGCGAACAGGTGCAGCAGGGGGCGTCGTTTCACTACGTCGCGCCCAACATGTTTGCCGGCAGCATCTTCGACCTCAGTCCGGATACGCCCTACGAAATCCGTCTGCGCCTGTCGGATCCCGACGCTCCGAAAGCGGCCGGGCCTGTCGAGCGTTTGCTCACCGCACGAACCAGGCCCGCGCCGAAGCCAGCGGCCGGCGGCGCGATCTATCACGTATACCCGCGCGGCTACACCGGCCCGAAGCTCGATCCGAACTTCAACAGCCTGATGGCTGCCTATAACACCGGCGCCAACGGCGCGGACTTCGTCAACTCCTACCAGCCGCGAGTGAAGCCCGGCGACATCATCCTGTTGCACGCGGGAACCTACCGCGAAGATCGCCGGCGCTATGCGGGTCCGAACTCCACGCTGTTCGACGGCACGTTCTACCTGACCGCCGACGGCACTGCGGACAGGCCCATCGTGATCAAGGCGGCCGGTGATGGGGAAGTCATCTTCGATGGCGACGGCAACGCTGTGCTGTTCGACCTCACGGCCGCCGACTACACCTATTTCGAGGGAATCACGGTGCGCAACACCGATGTCGCCTTTCTTCTCGGGCGTAAGCGAATCCTCGGCGCGATCGGGTTCACATTGAAGAATTCGCGGATCGAGAATGTCGGGCGCGGCGTCTTCACCGACTGGGGAGGAGCCCGGGACTTCTACATCGCCGACAACGTCTTCATCGGCCGCAACGACCCCACCCGGTTGATGGGCTGGATCGGCCGTACATGGCAGAACCTTCCCGGATTCCCTCAGCCGCTGCTTTCCGAATACGCCGTGAAGGTGTACGGTTCCGGACATGTGATCGCCCACAACCAGGTTGAAAACTTCCACGACGGGATCGATCATGCGACCTACGGCGACCCGGACGGCTGGCCCGACCATCCGGTGATGGCCGTCTCGAACGACATCGTCGGCAACGATATCCGCAACGTCGACGACAATTGCATCGAAGCCGACGGCGGCGCGCAAAATTTCCGCATCATCGGCAACCGCTGTTTCAACATGGCCCATCGCGCCTTGTCCACCCAACCGGCCCTCGGCGGCCCGGTCTATTTCGTCCGCAACATCGTTTACAATGCGCCCGAAGGTGGAGCGCTGAAGCTGACCGCAAACTCGGCGGGCGTTCTCATCTATAACAACACGCTGCTGGCAGAAGTTCACCAGATGGGGCCGGTATCGAACCTGCACTTCCGCAACAACCTGATTCTCGGCCAGGGCGCCTGGCCGGAAATCTTCTCCGTCGAAACGTTCACGCCGTGGACGAGTTCGGACTTTAACGGCTTTGGCCCTGCAGGCACCGGACCTTCGGTGTTTGGCTGGACGGCGCCGGTTGCGTCGGCCGACTACACCGCCGGCGGCGCACGCCCGGCCCAGACGTTCGCGACACTGAAGGCCTATGCGGAGCGGACGGGACAGGATTCCCACAGCCGCATGGTCGACTGGTCGGTGTTTCAGAAAGCAAGCCCACCCGCAGCAGGAGATCCGACCCGACTTTATCGACCGGAAGATTTCAACTTCAGTTTGCGGGAAGGTTCTGCCGCGATCGATGCGGGGATGCCACTGCCCGGCATCACGGATGGCTTTGCCGGCAAAGCGCCGGATCTCGGCGCAATCGAGTTTGGCCGCGCGGCTCCGACCTACGGGCCGCGGCCTCTGGCGGATCAGCCCTGAAGAACCGGTCCGTTCGACGAGGTTAGAGCGCGGCGGCGGCAGCGATCGCAGAAGCCTGCGGTAAGGTCTCGACTTTCCAGCAGAGATCCAGCAAACGGTTCACGCGATCGCGGGAAAGGATGCCGTCGGCCAGGCCATGGAACTTCCCTTCCAGATCGGCATCGCTCATCGGGTGATCGACGCTGCCCACGGCATGCTCGATGAACTTTTCCAGCCGGCGGCCGTCTTTCAGGATCATGGTAATCCGCACCTGATCCTCCTTGATGGCGGGATCGACAACGGTAGAAACGCGATCGCGCAGCGCGACGACATCCTTTAACTGAACAGCACGGTCGCTGAATTGCGCATCGCCGCCGGCCCCCTCGACAATCGCGATCGCCGCGGCGTGGTAAATGCTGAACTTCCCTTCCAGGCCGGTCGTGGGCGTCTTCTTGCTGGTGAGCTCCAGCACCAGCGGATGAACGCGAAGCTCGATGCGGTCGATGGCGGCGGCCGTCAACTTCTGTTCGTTGCGAAGCTGGATGCAGCCGTCGATTGTCGGATGCATCACGATGCCGCAGGCGAAGGGCTTGTAGGTGTTCACCGCGACCTCCCAGGTGGATCCGAGCTTGCCGGTGATCTGCGAGTAATCGCACGACGTGCTCAGGACGTTCGCCCAACCGTATTTGGCCTCGAGACTCTGGGTGGAGCTGGTGAAGTTTCTGGCGGCCATCAACGCGGCGGTCAGTCCGTTCTGTGCGGCACGGCCCGGATGAAAGCTCTTGGTCATGGTGCCGAACATTTCCTGCAGACCGACAGGCTGCGTCGCTGCGAGGCCGAGGGCATAGAGCATCTGCTGCTCGGAAAGACCAAGCAATTTGCCTGTAGCAGCGGCGGCGCCGAACACTCCAGTCGTGCCGGTGATGTGCCAGCCGGTGTTGTAGTGCGCGGGATAGACCGCATTGCCAATGCGGCATTCGACTTCGACTCCCACGACAAGGGCGTTGAGGAAATCGACGCCGGAGACGGGGCGCATTTCCGACAGCGCGAGGATGGCGGAGGCGACCGGGCCTGCAGGATGAATGATCGTGCGCAGGTGCGTGTCGTCGTAGTCGAGAACGTGGGAGCTGATGCCGTTCATGAGCGAGGCGTGCAGGATGTCGAGGCGCTCCTTGCGGCCAAGGAGGGTGGCCTGGGCGGGGCCGGAAAATGGGGCAAGGGCGGAAATAGCGGCGGTGAGCGTCTCGTGATGCGAGCCACCCACGGCGCAGCCGACGTAGTTGAGCAGCGTGCGGACGGCCTCATGGCGAATGGAAGCCGGGAGGTCTTCGCGGCGAGCCGCAAGAATGTAGCGGGCGAGCGTGCGGGTGACGTCGGGCGGCGCAGGGCCCGAGGATGGAACCGGGGCTTGGGCGCGGGAGACACGGGTGAACGCGAGGGCGCTCGAGGAAACGAGAAAGCTACGGCGATTAAGAGGAATCATGGGACCTCCGGGTGGGGATATTGTACCTGAGCGCTCCGGCGGGTGGCGGCGGCAGCCCTCCTCAAGAGGTACCGGTGTCCAGGTTTGACCTCGTACCCCGGCAGGGGTGCAGGGATTCCTCGCACCCCTGCCGGGGTGCATCTCCCGAAGGCGAGGTGAAATTTGGACACCGGTGCCTCCTGAAAAGGGCAGCGCTAGCCGGTGTTTCTGAGGCCGGCGGAAATGCCGTTGATCGTGGCGACCAGCGCGTCATTGAGTTCCGGGGTGTCCTCGCCGGAGCGCTTACGGCGCAGCAGTTCGACTTGAATAAGACTCATGGGATCGACGTAAGGATTGCGCAGACGGATCGAGCGGGCGAGAACGGGGTTGCCGTCGAGCAACTCCTTCTGGTTTGTCAGGCGGAGTATCGCGCGGCGCGTGCGCTCGAACTCCTCGGCGATTTTGGTGAACATGCGGTCGCGCAAAGCGGCATCATCGACAAGATCCGCATAGAGACGGGCGATGGAAAGATCGGATTTGGCCAGCGCCATTTCGACATTGCGCAACATTTCGGAAAACAAGGGAAAGCGCGCGAGCATCCGCTGCAGCAACGACACATCCGGAAAGCGCTCGAGCGCGTGCCCCACGCCGAACCAACCAGGCAAGCCGTGCCGGCTCTGCATCCATCCAAACACCCATGGAATGGCACGAAGATCGCCAAGGCCCTGCGCCGCGCTGCGCCGAGCGGGCCGCGATCCGATTTTCGCGAGGTCGAATTCCGCCGACGGAGTGGCCTGCTCGAAGTAGGGCAATACATCCGGATTGTCTCGAATACCGCGCACATACACATCAAAGGCGTCCGCCGAAAGCGAATCCATCGCCGCCTCCCAGTCGCTTTCGAAGGCGGGCGCTCCCGGCCGCAAAAGGGCTTCCAGCGAGGCGGCAAGCATCAACTCCAGGTTGCGTTCGGCGAGAATGCGGTCCGAGTATTTCCATTCGAGTACTTCTCCCTGCTCGGTGATGCGGATCTCTCCACTGAAACAGCCGGGAGGCTGAGCGACAATCGCTGCATGCGTTGGGCCACCACCCCGTCCCACGGTTCCACCACGGCCGTGAAAAAGCCGCAATGTCACTCCGCATTCCTTCGCCACGTCGTGCAGCGCCCGGTGCGCCTTGTACAACTCCCAGGTGCTGGTAAGCATGCCGCCGTCTTTGTTGGAGTCGGAATAACCCAGCATGACCTCCTGCCGGCCGCGTTCGGTCCAGAGCGTCCGGCAGATTGCGGCGCTGTTCCGAAGATCTTCGATGGATTCGAACAGGGGAACAGGATGAACCCCGGCCGGATCCATGCCGGCGCGTTTCATCAACGTCACGAGCGTGAGGATGTCGTTGGCTGACGATGTTCCGCTGACGATGTAGTTCTGGATCGACTCCGGACCGAACCGCTCCCGCAAGGCCGAAAACGCGCGCAGGCGTTCGAGCAACTCCGTCGCGTCTCCCTGCACAGCCTTCGCGTGGACGCGCGCATGTTGTCGAAGATCGAGCGTGTAGAAATGAAATCCGAAGGTTTCCACCTTGCGGATGAAAGGTTCGATGAGAAGCTTCGCGATGCGCCTGCCTTTGTTCTCGATGAGGCTGGCCCGGATCTCTGCCAGGTCTGCGATCAATTCTTCGGGAGCCGGATAGCGGCCCGGGCCTGGGCCGAGGCGATACAACATGCAGGTCAGGAAACGCCGATAGGGTTCGCCTTCACGGTCGCTGATTTGAATGTCGAGAGTCTCGCTATAGGTCTTCACCTTCCCCAACAGGCCACTCGATACTCCGGCGGACCTTGCCGAGGAGCTTAACCGCCGTCGAAGATCCCGGACGCACGTTGCGTAATGCCCAAGCGCGGTCTGCCGGCCTTGCTCGAGCGCCTGCTCGGCGGTCTCGGGCGTGACGTGCGGGTTTCCATCGTGGTCTCCACCGATCCAGGACCCGAAGGTCACCAGAAGGGGCAAAGCCGGTGGATCCGAACCCGGACCATAAACCTGCCGGATGCTCGTTTGGATCTCGGCGTAGAGGACGGGGATTGTCTGGAAGAGAATCGCACTGTAGTCGAATCCCATTTTGATTTCGTCGGAGACGGTCGTCGCCGTCCGGCGAACCTCATCGGTTTGCCAGAGAGAGGTGATCTCTGAAGCGATCTGCTCCTGGATATCGAAAGCGTGGGCGGGCGGCAGAGGCACACGGTCGAGGTCTTCGAGTAACCGCGCAAGATGCTGGCGCTTCCAGATCACCGTGCGGCGGGCGACCTGCGTGGGATGCGCCGTGACGACGGGCACAACGTGAATGCGGCTTAACGCCGAAAGCGTGTCCTCGATCGCCAGGCCCGCTTCGCGCGCGCGAAGAACCGTGCCGGCAAAAGTGCCCGGCTGCGGCAGGCGCGAGGAGAAAACACCGGAAGCCTGGCGGCGGCGCTTGCGATGATTGGTCTCCGCAAGATTCGTCAATTCGAAGTAGATGGCGAAGGCCTTCGCAAGTTTTGCCGCGTCGACGGAGGACACGCCCCGAACGATGCGGCGAGCCGGCTCGAATGACGAGACTTCGGCACGGCCGGCAATGGACAGTTTTCTCAGGGACTCGACGGTCGTGAAGAAAGGTTCGCCTTCCTGCTCGCGAATGACGTTGCCCAGAAGACGGCCCAGGGAACTGACGTCCCGATGCAGAGGACGTTCCTTCAGATCAGGGGAGCCGCCGAGAAGTTCGTCGAGACGGAGATGCTGGTCCGTCGCACGCCAGAGGATTTCTTCGTCGGCCATGGACTATTGTATCGCGCAGTAAAATGGTGGCGGAGGAATCCATGCGACGACTCAGCCCCCTGGTCCTGGCGCTGCTGGCCGGCCTGTCCGCTTCAGCGGCACAACGAGGAAACACCCCGCCCGCAAACGATCCCATTGCGCCGCTGGTGAGCCGTCTCGACCTGGAGAAATACAAAGCCACGATCAAAGGGCTGACGCAATTCGGCGACCGGCGACAAGGGACGGACCGCAACCGCGCCGCCATCGACTGGATCGAAGCGCAGCTCAAGAGCTACGGGTGCACGAATACGGAGCGGCTGGAATACGAGTATCCGCCGGCGGCGGCGAACAACCGGGTTGGCGGAGGGTCCGGCCGGCAGCGCGGAATCCGGGCACGAACCGGCGTCAACAACGACCCGAACGCCCAACCCGACCTCGTTCTGCGCTCGCTCAATGCGCAGGCGGCTGCCAATGGCCCCCGCGAAGAGGTTTATTGCACGAAAGTCGGCACGACGCACCCCGAAGAAATGATCCTCGTCTCTGCCCACATGGACGGCCACGGCTGGGGAGAGGCCGCCAACGACGATGGCTCCGGTACCGCACTCGTCATGGAACTTGCACGGGTTCTCCACCTCCCGGGGGTCCAAAGCGAGCGCTCCATTCGCTTCATCCTCTGGAACAATGAAGAGACAGGCCTCGACGGCAGCAGGGCCTATGTCGCCCAGCGCAAAGATCTGCAGGGTCGAGAAGACCCTCCGGGGTCAGGCCGGTATCCGGAACCAAAATGGCTCGCCGTTATCCAACATGACATGATGCTTTTCGACCACGGCATGCCGCACGTCGATGGGACAGTCAGTGGGGTTCAACGTCCGGAGGCAGACGTCAACGTGGAATTCCAGGTGAACTCCGCGATGTCGGCCCAATCCCAGGCGCTGGCATGGGCGCTCCAGGCCGCGAACGAACAGTATGCGACGGACTATCCGGCATCCGTCGGCAGCCACATGACCAATACCGATTCGGTTCCGTTTCAGGATTTGGTTGCCTCCGTGAGCATGCGGGAAAACGAGAGAGGTCCGCAGATCGGCGCAGGTTGGGATCCGCAGTGGCATCAGCCGACGGATGTCTACGCGACCTATTCGGACGACGATTTCAAATTGGGATTGAATGCAGCGCAGACGACGTTGGGAGCGATTGGGAAATTGGCGGGGGTGAAGGTCGGGTTTTAGACATTCTTGAGTCCGAGCGGGAGCGGAAACACGAGGTTACGTCTCCGGTTTGCAGGTTCGTCCGCAAGGTGATGGCGACGTCGAAACGTGAGTCTGAGCACGCCGGAGGCGTGCTCAGAATTTAGCCCCGGGTTAAGCGAGCGAAGCGAGCGCAACCCGGGGTTACCGTAACGGGAATGTTGCACCCCGGCAGGGGTGCAGGGATTCCTCGCACCCCTGCCGGGGTGCAAGCCGCTCGTGAGATGAACCCCGGGTGTCGCTGCGCTCCACCCGGGGCTAAATTCCTTTCACGCCTCCGGCGTGCAAAATGTCTAAACTCCAGAGCACGCCGGAGGCGTGCCAAGAATTTAGCCCAGGGTTAAGCGAGCGCAACCCGGGGTTGCGGTAACGGAGATGTTCGCACCCGGCAGAGGTGCAGGGATCAAGAGAACACGATACGTCTACTGCGGAATCACGAAGAAATAAATCGCGACCATCATGGCGACACCGAGCCCGCCGATAATGAATCCGCTGCGTCGCCGGGCCCGAAGAGCCAGCAGCGTTACCATCCCCGTCAGCGAACTGATGGTAAGAAGGATAGCGGCGACATCGATGATCCAGTACCAGGCGCGGCCGCTGTCGAAACCTTTGTGAAGATCGTCGAGGCGGCCGAGGAGGCCGCGGGTTTCGATTTCGACCTCCGCCTTGCGGGCGGCGCGGTCAATTGTCACCAGCGTGCGATGGCCGGGAGCGGCGAAGGTGACCTGGATCTGGTCGGGATCGTCACGATAGTCCGTCAAAGGAGAGCGAACGCCCAGCGTCGAGTGCAGGTAATTCCCCAGCGACTCGGCCGACGCCTCATCGACAACGTCCGCCGGAAGCTCGATCGAGGAGGTTTCGACTTTAGGCTCTCCAAAGCCGAAGTCCTGATGGTTCAGCGTGAGGCCGGTAACGGCAAACAACAGGACGAGGGTAAAGCCTGCCATCGACACGTAGATGTGCAGCAGCAGGCCCCAGTGCGAGACGACGCGCAGGACGTGTTTCATGCCTGCGACAGTTTGGGACCGTAGTGGGCGGTGATGGCTTCAGCGTTCGGGGTGGTCGACAGCATGAGGTCCGCCGGGGTATCGCCGCCGCACAGGATGGCACCCTTCTGCCGTCCGTAGCCTCCGTGCTCCTGGTTGGTCTCGACGACAACGTTGTAGCTGCCTGCGGGCGCGGGCTTGCCCCCATCGTCGAGTCCATCCCAGACAACCTGGTAACTGCCGGGAGGACGCGTCGCACGAGCGACGTTGGCCAGCAGGTTCTGGTCTCGTCCCATACTGAGGAAGAAGGTGGACATTTCGGTGTAGTAGCGCGGCTTGTCGGCCCAGAAGGCCAGAACCCGCACGACTTTGCGTGAACCATCCTCGATCCAGATGGCGACATAAGGCCGTTTCGCTCCGCCGCGGCCCCCAAAGCCCCGACCCCCAAAACCGCCCCGGCCGCCAAAACCGCCACCGCGCCCGCCACGGCTCCCGGCGGAGCCTTCAGTCAGCGTGAGCGATACCGTAAGCTGATATCCGGCCGGCCAGTCGGCCAAAGCAACGGTTCGTGCTACCGGCCGCCGTTCCAGCCGGGCAAAACTCGCGGTGCGACGGGCAACGCCGTTCGCATCGATCCGCAGCGCGGCAGCGCCGGGCGTGGATTCCACAAGACCCATCCCCTCGTCTTCCCTGGCGAGACAGAGGGCGGTGGCCAGAGCATTCGCCGTGACCGCATCGGGAGCGATGACCGTGGCGCTGGCGGCCAACTTCACAGGTTGCCCTGTCCGGGGATCGAGAAGATGCGGGCCGCGGGCGTAAGTGCCGCTCGTCGCAACGGCAGCGTTTGTGAGTACAATCCGCGACAGCGGCGCGCCGTTGTCGTACGGGGACTGCGGATCCGCCACGGCAATCTCGCAGAAACGCCCCCAGATCACGATATCGCCGCCGATGTTGAGCAGCAGGCCATCGAGGTCCGGTGCGGCGGCTCGCGCCGCCTGGACGGCCCGATCGATAATGTAGGCCTTACCCAGCGCATCCACGTTCCGTGGCGTGTCCGGACCAGACGGGCGGATGGACAGCAAACCGCCCGTTCGCTTTTCCCAAAGCGCGTAGGAGGAAAAGACGCGGTCGAGATCGCTGCCCTGGGCGGGCTGCCTGGACTCCCCCAGCCTTTGGATCTCACTGTCCGGATCCCGCGTATTGAGAATGGCGGAAAGACGGCGAATTTCCTCTCGAACGGCTTCATCGGCCCGCTCTGCCGCCACGACATCCGGCGTCCAAACGGAGAGGTCCAACGACGTCCCGATGACATAGTCATATTGAAAATGATGGGCACCGAGCTGTGATTTTGAACCGAGGGAGGCAATCGGCAAGAGTGCCGGCAGCGTCAGGAACGACCGGCGTGAGATCTTTCGAGAATTCTTCATCGTTTTCTTCCCTGGGGCAGAATATCAGTGTCACCGCATTAGCAGTACGCTCTTGAGACGGTGGGGGTTGCTCAAAAGTGTAAAAAATCGTTAAGACAAGGACAGTTAACAGGTTGACAGTTTGACATCGTGCTTGACATCGAGCCGCCTCCCCTCTATTCTTTCATCCGGTTATACGGATGAATCCTGCCGTCGTCGATCAACTCAGCGTCCTTTCAGATGCGACCCGTGTTCGCATGCTTTCCGTCCTCGAGGGGCGGGAGCTCACGGTTTCCGAGCTCTGTGACGTGATCCAGCTTCCGCAGTCCACTGTCAGCCGGCATCTGAAGACGCTGCTTGACGGCGACTGGGTGGCGTCGCGGCGCGACGGAACGCGGCGGCTGTATACGCTTCCTCTCGACGATGTGGATACGTCGGCAAAGAGGCTGTGGCAGGTTGTGCGCGAGCAGGTTACGACATCCGCGGCGGCTCATGACGACGACCGGCGGCTGAAGGAAGTCCTCGCCAGGAGGAAGACCCAGTCCGAAGCCTTCTTCTCATCGGCAGCGGGCCAATGGGACCGCCTTCGTGAAGACCTCTTCGGCGCGACGAGTCACCTTCGCGCTCTTGCCGGATTGCTCGAATGCGATCTCGTGGTTGGCGACCTCGGGTGCGGTACCGGGCAGGTCAGTTCCTGGCTCGCGCCGTTTTCCGAACGTATCATTGCGGTGGATTCCTCGAAAGAGATGTTGAAGGCCGCGCGCGAGCGTCTAGGGGACAGGCAGAAGTCTGGCCCCCACGTGGAGCTCCGGCAGGGACCGCTGGAAAAACTACCGATCGACAACGGTGAACTGGACGTCGCGTTGATGATGCTGGTTCTGCATCATCTGCCCGAGCCCAAGCGGGCTCTGGCGGAATCGGCGCGGGCGTTGAAGCCCGGGGGGCGGCTGCTGATTCTCGACATGATGCCGCACGACCGGGAAGACTACCGCCAGACGATGGGTCATGTCTGGCTGGGAATCAGTGAGAAACAAATGACTCAGTGGTTGCAGGAAGCCGGATTCAAGTCCATACGGTGGCAAATGCTGCCGCCGGAACCGAAAGCCAAAGGGCCAGGTTTGTTCGTCGCGACCGCGCGGCGAAGTTAGTTTTCATTTTGTAACGACCATTCCAATTCAAAAGGAGCACTCAATGTCAGCAACTGTTGGACGCGTACACGCCTTCGACGAAGCAAAGAAGGCAGGACGCGAACCCTTCAAGGTTCGTGATCTGTCACTGGCCGAATTCGGCCGCAAGGAAATCCGCCTGGCCGAGCAGGAAATGCCGGGACTCATGGCGGTGAGAGAGCGCTATGCCGCGAAGCAGCCTCTGGCCGGAATGCAGATCATGGGCAGCCTGCACATGACGATTCAAACCGCCGTCCTCATCGAGACGCTCGCCGCGCTGGGCGCCGACGTCCGCTGGGTTTCCTGCAACATCTTTTCCACGCAGGATCACGCGGCTGCGGCCGTCGTGGTGGGACGGCCGGAAACGGGCGGCACCCCGGCAAACCCCAAAGGCATTCCGGTTTTTGCGTGGAAAGGCGAAACGCTGGAAGAGTACTGGTGGTGTACGGTCGAAGCGCTCCGCTGGCCTGATGGCTCGGGTCCGGTCCAGATTGTCGATGACGGTGGCGACGCCACGCTGTTCGTTCATAAGGCCTTCGAATTCGAAAGCGCCGGCAAAGTGCCCGAGTACAACGCGAAGTCCGATCCGAAGGAATGGGGCGTCATTCTCGGCGCGATACGCGCTGAGCTGAAGGCGCACCCGGGAGCCTGGACCAGGATCGCCAAGGGGATCAAGGGCGTTTCAGAAGAAACGACGACGGGCGTGCATCGCCTCTATCAGATGCAGGAAGCCGGCAAGCTGCTGTTTCCGGCGATCAACGTCAACGACTCGGTAACCAAGAGCAAGTTCGACAACGTGTTCGGATGCCGTCACTCGCTGCCTGATGGCTTGAATCGTGCATCCGATGTCATGCTCGGCGGCAAGGTTGCCGTTGTCCTGGGCTACGGCGATGTCGGCAAGGGCTGCGCGCAGTCGCTGCGTGGACAAGGCTGCCGCGTCATCGTCACGGAAATCGATCCGATCTGCGCGCTGCAGGCGTCCATGGAAGGCTACCAGGTTGCGCTTCTCGAAGACGTCGTCTCAACGGCCGATATCTTCATCACGACGACCGGCAACAAAGATGTCATCACGACCGCCAGCATGGCGAAGATGAAGGACAAGGCGATCGTCGGCAACATCGGCCACTTCGACAATGAAATCGACATGGCCGGCCTCGAGAACGTCAAGGGCATCGAGCGGATCAACATCAAGCCGCAATACGACGAATGGAAGTTCCCCGATGGCCACAGCGTCATGATCCTGGCGGAAGGCCGCCTGCTGAACCTCGGTTGTGCCACCGGCCACCCGAGCTTCGTGATGTCCGCTTCATTTACGAATCAGACGCTGGCGCAGCTGGACCTGAAAGAGAACGGCAGCAAGTATGAGAACAAGGTCTACCGGCTGCCCAAGAGGCTTGATGAAGAGGTGGCCCGTCTGCACCTTGATAAACTCGGTGTAAGGCTCACCAAGCTGACGAAGGAACAGGCTGACTACATCAGCGTCCCCGTCGAAGGCCCGTACAAGGCCGATCACTACCGCTACTAGGCGGTTTCTGTCCTGAAACTCACCCCGAAGGGGTGACGGGAGCGTCCGCAAGGCGATGGCCACGTGAGTCTGAGCACGCCGGAGGCGTGCTGAGAATTTAGCCCCGGGTTAAGCGAGCGAAGCGAGCGCAACCCGGGGTTACCTTCCTCTCACGCCTCCGGCGTGCTCAGCACCGCCCCGCGGTGCAACAGCCCTATTAATTAATTCGGGGCCCCGAATTGTCCCTCATTTCCCCGTCTCACGAGGGCAACGCGTAGAACGCCAACCCCAGAATGCCATAGACGGCGAGCAGCAGAACGCCTTCCATCCAGTTGGATTCCCCGTCCAGCGCAATCAAATTGACGACGCCGGCAGACAGGGCGATCGCGGCGATCTCAAATGTTGTGAAAACCAGGTCCAGCGGGCGGCCGAAGGCGTAGCTGACGAACACGAGGACCGGCGCGACCAGCAGGGCGACCTGAAGGCTGGAACCCACGGCGATGTTCATCGCGAGATCCATCTTGTTCTTCATCGCCATCATGACCGCGGTACTGTGCTCGGCGGCGTTACCGATAATCGCGAGAAGAAACACACCGACAAACACATCGGACATGCCCAGACGGTCGGCGGCTTGTTCCACGGAGCCGACCAGCAATTCGCTGAGCACCGCCACAAACAGGGTGGCAACGAGCAGGATGACGGTCGCACGCCACAGCGGCACGTGCTTCATACCGAGTGCTTCTTCGGAAGCGTCGGACGTTGGTCCAACGTAGAGATGTTTGTGAGTATGCAGAGAGAAGATGAGGCTAAGAGTATAGGTGACGGCCAGCACGACCGCGATCTCCAGGCTGAGCGTGCGTTCAGCGGGCACAAGGTTTGCGCCCTCCGACAAGCGGTGAAACAGAGCCGGAACAATCAGCGCAATGGCGCTGAGGGCGAGCAGGGTCGAGGACAAAGACGCAGCCGTGCGGTTGAACCGCAGTTCCTTGAACTTCGCTCCACCCGCAACGATCGAAAGCCCTAGCACGAGCAGAATGTTTCCAATGATCGAACCGGTAATGGACGCTTTCACCACATCGTGTAATCCGGCGCGCAGGGCCACGACAGCGATGATGAGTTCCGCGGCGTTTCCAAACGTCGCATTGAGCAGGCCGCCGACGCCCGGGCCAAGATGCCCGGCAATCCATTCGGTGGACCGCCCCATCCAGCCGGCGAGCGGAATGATGCCTGCGGCCGAGGCAATAAAGATGTAGAGCGGATCTGCCTGGGCGGCCTTCAGGACGATGGCCACCGGGATGAGCAGCAGCATCCAGTTCATCGGACTTCTCAAAGTGGCATTCAGCTCCCGACGGTGGGGGCGGCGTTTTGCTTGATCGCGTTCATCGCCAGGGCAAGCATGGAAGCCACATCCGTAAGGTTCGCAGGGACAACGAGCGTATTCGCTTCTTTGGCCAGATTTCCGAGTTGGCCGATGTACTGCTCGGCAATGCGCAGTTGAACGGCCTGCCCTCCGCCGGGCGACTGGATGGCGGCGGCAAGCAGGCGGATGCCTTCGGCGGTAGCCGTTGCCACCGACAGGATGCCGGCCGCCTGGCCTTCGGCTTCATTGATCCGCTGCTGCCGAGTCGCCTCCGAAGCCTTGATCACCTGCTGTTTTTCGCCTTCCGCTTTGTTGATGGCGGCGTCGCGAACACCTTCGGAAGTCAGAATCGTGGCGCGCTTTTCGCGTTCCGCTCGCATCTGTTTTTCCATCGCGGCGAGGATGTCTTTGGGCGGCGTGATGTTCTTGATCTCGTAGCGCAGGACCTTGACACCCCAGGGCTCGCTGGCCTTATCGAGTTCGGTGACGACTTCGATATTGATGTTGCTGCGTTCCTCGAAAGTCCTGTCGAGCTCTATTTTGCCCATCTCGCTTCGAAGCGTCGTCTGCGCGAGCTGGGTGATCGCAAACGTATAGTCTCTGATGCCGTAGGAAGCCCGTTCCGGATTCAACACCTTCAGATACAGCACGCCGTCGACAGCAACCTGAACGTTGTCGCGCGTGATACAGATCTGTTCGGGAATATCCATCGCTTCTTCCTTGAGGGAATGTCGATAACGAACGGCATCGATGAAAGGCAAAAGGATGTGAAAGCCGGCGTTCAGAATGCCGTTGTATTTGCCGAGACGTTCCACGACAAAGGCGCTTTGCTGCGGTACCACGATCGCGGTTCGCGACAGGACGATCAGGACGACGATAGCCAGGACGACGGCGACAATTAATGCGGGCCCCATAGATTCTCCTCAGTTGGCTCCAGCGCCCCGTTCAGCGCTGCGAACAAAGATCATCAAGCCATCGACGCGTTCCACGCGGCAGCGTTGTCCGCGCACCAGGATTTCGGAGCTGGCGTTAAACGCGCTCCACGACGTTCCCCGCAACTCGGCCTTGCCGACACTCCCGGGTTGAATCCCTTCCGTGGCGATTGCCGTTTCGCCAACGAGGCTGTCCACTTCGTGGGAAGGAGTGGTGGAAGCGAATTTCTGCAGCAGGGGTTTTCGAAACAGAGCTGTTGTGACGATGGCAAAGAGGGAAAACAGAAGCCATTCCACCCAATCGGTCGTCGTGATGCCCGCGACGGCGAGCAGCCCCACGATCAAGGCACTCGCTCCAAAAAAGGCGAAATAAAAGCCGCCTGGCGTCGCCATTTCGAGCACGAGAAGCGCGCAACCCAGGATAATCCATATCCACCAGATCATCAGTTTCTCCAGTCGGAAGTGATATGGACAAAAGAATAGCCGCGAACTGCACGGATTACACGGATTTATGTCCGTGCCGTCCGCACGATTCGCGGCTACGGGGTTTTATCCCTTCTTCAGCGTGAACGTTACGGGTCCGCCGCCGCGTCCGCCGCCACCGCCGGCACCGGCACCGCCGCCGCCGCCGGGAGCACCACCACCGCCCGGAGCGCCGCCGCCACCGCCTGCGGGAGTACGGGTCACACTCATTTCAGAGCCACTGATCGTCGCTTCGTAGTTCGCACCACGACCGCCGCCACGACCACCGCCACCTCCACCGCCGCCGGGAGCACCGCCGGCAGGAGGCGCGCCGCCACCCGGAGCGCCGCCGCCACCGCCGCGACCACCACCGCCGCCTGCGGCAGTGAACATCAGCTTGTCACCTTCCAGTTTCACGTCGGAGATATCCACCGGCTGACCCTGGCCAGTCGTCAGCTTTCCGGTGATCGTCGACCCGCTAACCATCAATTCCAGCGTGACAGGCTGCTCTCCGCCGCGTCCCGCCATCGTCCCCGTCCACTTGCCGGCCAAATTGGCCTGCGCGAGGATGAAGCCAGACGTGCCCAAGAGCAGGGCAAGTCCTAATACACTCCTGTTTCGCATCTGCGTTTCCTCCAAATAAGTTTGAGCTTCGATCGAATCAAACGGAGGGTTTCGAAATTCCCCCCACGTGTATTACGGCAGGGTTGTAGCAGGGGTTACAGAATCGTCAGGAAAGAATGCGGCGCACCTTCACCAGTTGCTCCAGAAGGGGCCGGAGCAGGGAGAGTTCCAGGGCGTTTGGCCCGTCCGAGAGGGCCTTGGCAGGGTTGTCGTGCACTTCCATGAACAAGCCATCCAACCCGGCAGCCACGCCAGCCCGCGCCAGGTGCGGAATATATTGCGGCTGGCCGCCGGAGCTTTGGCCCTGGGCTCCGGGAAGCTGAAGGCTGTGCGTCACATCGAGAATGACGGGGCAGCCGAAGCTCCGCATGATCGGCAGGGAACGGAAGTCCACCACCAGATTATTGTAGCCGAAGGAGGCGCCACGTTCGGTCAACATGAATCGCTCGCTACCTGCCTCACGCGCCTTATCGACCACATTTTTCATCTCCCAGGGCGCAAGAAACTGTCCTTTCTTGACGTTGACGATCTTGCCGGTTCTGGCGGCAGCCACGATCAGATCGGTCTGGCGGCAAAGGAAGGCAGGAATCTGAAGAACATCCACGACCTCCCCTACGATATCGGCCTGCTCAGCGACATGAATGTCGGTCAGGACGGGGACACGAATGCGCTCGCGCACTTCTCCAAGGATTTTCAGGCCTTCGCTGAGACCCGCGCCGCGAAAAGACTTGATGGAGCTGCGGTTCGCCTTATCGAAGGACGCTTTGAAGACGAAGGTCACGCCGCATTCCGAAGTGATCTTCTTCAGCTCTTCTGCCATGAACAGAACATGATCCCGGCTTTCGATAACGCAGGGACCCGCAATGAGAAACATCTCCTTTTGCAAGTCCAGGTCGAAATCCGGGATCGTGTAGTTCATGTCTTACTGGCTGCGCCCTATCGGGCTTGCATTCGCTCCGCTCATCTTTTACTGGCTGCGCCCTATCGGTCTTGCATTCGCTCCGGGCATCTTTTGCTGGCTGCGCCCTATCGGGCTTGCATTCGCTCCGCTCATCTTTTACTGGCTGCGCCCTATCGGTCTTGCATTCGCTCCGGGCATCTTTTACTGGCTGCGCCCTATCGGGCTTGCATTCGCTCCGGGCATCTCTTGCTGGCTGCGCCCTATCGGGCTTGCATTCGCTCCGGGCATCTCTTGCTGGCTGCGCCCTATCGGGCTTGCATTCGCTCCGGGCATCTCTTGCTGGCTGCGCCCTATCGGGCTTGCATTCGCTCCGGGCATCTTTTGCTGGCTGCGCCCTATCGGGCTTGCATTCGCTCCGCTCATGTCCGCTTGGCGGCGTAATGGTCGCTGTGCGAACGTGCAAGTTTGTGTTCGTAGGCAGCGCCCACGAAGGACGCAAACAGCGGATGCGGCTCCAGGGGTCTGGATTTGAACTCCGGGTGGAACTGGCAGGCCAGGAACCACGGATGGTCGGCAATTTCGACGATTTCGACGAAGTTCTTGTCCGGTGACACACCGGAAATGAGCAGTCCCTTATCTGTCAGATTCTTTTCGAAGGTGCGGTTGAACTCGTAGCGATGGCGGTGTCTCTCTGAAATCACGGAGGCATTGTAGATGCGATGCGCGCGCGAGTTCGTGGCGAGATTGGCGGGATAGGCGCCGAGCCGCATCGTACCGCCGATGGTATCCACCTGAAGCAGGTCGCGGAGTTTATAGATCACCGGATAGGGCGTGTTCTGATCAAACTCCGTACTGTTGGCATCCACGAGGCCGCACACGTTGCGTGCATACTCGATAACGGCACACTGCATGCCGAGGCAGATTCCGAAGTAAGGAACCTTTTCTTCACGCGCATATTGGATGGCCCGGACCATGCCGGCGATTCCTCGTTTACCGAAGCCTCCGGGGACGAGAATGCCATCGAATTCCTGAAGCCTGGACGGGCCCTCGATGGATTCCATGCTTTCGGCTTCGATCCAGTGAATCCGGGTACGCAGGTTGTGCTTCAACCCGCCATGAACAAGGGCCTCGCGCAGGCTCTTGTAGGCGTCTTCGAGCGCGACGTACTTTCCGACCACTCCGATGGAGACTTCGTCCAGCGGATTATTAACGCGCTCCATCAGCATTTCCCATGGCTGCATGTTGCGTTCTCGGTGAGGCAGATGCAGCATCCGGACGATCTGATCGTCGAGGCCTTCAGCGCTCAGCACGAGGGGCACTTCGTAGACACTGCCGACATCTTTTGCCGTGATAACAGCAGCTTCCGACAGGTTGCAGAACAAGGCAATCTTGCTCTTCATGTCCGGGGCGAGATAGCGGTCGGTGCGGCACAGGAGAATATCGGCCTGGATCCCGATTTCGAGAAGTTCCTTGACGCTGTGTTGAGTCGGCTTGGTCTTGAGCTCGCCGGCGGTTGGGATGTAAGGAACCAGAGTGAGGTGGATAAACAGGCTGTTTTCGCGGCCGACTTCCTGGCGCATTTGCCGAATCGCTTCAAGGAACGGCAGGGACTCGATGTCGCCGACCGTGCCGCCGATCTCGACGATCGTGATATCGACGGCTTCGGCGACCCGGCGCACGGCATCCTTGATCTCATTCGTGACATGCGGGATGACCTGAACGGTCTTGCCTAAATAGTCTCCGCGTCGTTCCTTTTGAATGATGGTTTCGTAGATGCGGCCGGTGGTCAGGTTGTTGCGCCGGGTCAGTTCGGCATGGGTATAACGCTCGTAGTGACCGAGATCGAGATCGGTCTCTGCCCCGTCGTCGGTAACGTAGACCTCGCCGTGCTGATAAGGACTCATCGTGCCGGGATCGACATTGAGGTAAGGATCGAACTTCAGAAGAGTGACCTTGAACCCGCGGCCCTCCAGCAGACACCCGATGGAGGCCGCGGCAAGGCCTTTACCCAACGAAGAAACAACACCACCCGTCACAAAGATATATTTCTTGTCCATGTCCCTTTCACTTGGCGTTGGACCCGCCGCCCGGACAGCTTCGGCACATCGCATCCTGCGACTTGCCGGCCACCGGTCGGTCCTCCCACGCTCCTTATTATCGACTTGAATTTTTCGAGGTCCGCAGGCGTATCGATACCCCACGACGCGCTCTCGACCTCGACGACTCGAATACGAAATCCATGTTCGAGCGCCCGCAACTGCTCGAGACGTTCGGCGATTTCCAGGGGAGTCTGCTCCAGTTGGCTGAATCGCCTGAGAAAACCAGCGCGATACACATACAACCCGAGATGGAGATAAGTGGTCCCACTGCTTGGAACAGGGGAGCGAGAAAAATACAGAGCGAACCCCTGACGGTCCACGACGACTTTCACGCGGTTGGGGTCCTCGATCGAAGCGCGGTCGTCCATCCGGGTCCTCAGCGTGATCATTTCGGCATCTCCAGAATGGGCAGCCGCTACGGCGCGATCGATCACCTCGGGTTCGATCATTGGTTCATCGCCCTGAACGTTGACGATCAACGCATCGGGCGGAAGGTTGGCCGCTGCCTCCGCGAGACGGTCCGTACCACTTTGGTGGTCCATGCGGGTCATGACGGCATTCCCGCCGAAACGCTGCACAGCGTCTGCAATTCTGCCGTCATCGGTCGCCACAACGATGCGTTCCACCGACTGCGCCCGCTGTACCCGGCGGTAAACGTGTTCTATCAGCGTCATACCGTGGATTTCGAGGACCGGCTTTCCGGGGAGACGGGTAGACTGGAAGCGGGCGGGGATGATGGCAATGGCGCGATCGGAATTCACTCTCCACACTACTGACGAAATCGTTGTCACTATATCACGCGAATAGCGCGTAGCTGACACGCACCCCGGGTCAGGGCAGGTCCCTGGCCGGGCCGCATCAAAAAAACAGGGGCTGGCACTCGGCGTGCACTGAAATTTCACGAGTTGCAGGGCAGGTACAGGGACTATAATATCCCCACGCGTTGCCAAAGTTTTGTAATGTAACCCCAGGGAGCGACAGTATGAGCTGGGAAAAAGGAAAGATCGCTGTAGCACTCCTGCTTCTGACGGCCCTGACGTGTGCTTTGTCTGCTCAAACCCGGCTCGAGCAGTCCCCGCACAGTCTCAGAGTCGATGTGGACCTCGTTCTCGCAACGGCGACGGTGACCGACCGCGATGGACGATTCGTCACCGGGCTTGAAAAGGAAAACTTCAAGATCACGGAAGACAAGATTCCGCAGGACATCGCGTACTTTTCGTCCGAGGACATTCCGGTCAGCGTCGGTATTGTTTTCGATGTCAGTGGAAGCATGAAGGACAAATTGAAAACGGCCGTACAGGCCGCCATCACCTTCCTGAAGAATGGCAGCCCGGACGATGAATACTTCCTGGTGGAATTTTCCGACAAGCCGACCGGATCAGCATTCACCAACGATATTGCCAAGCTTCAGCAACGTTTCATGTTCTCCAAAGCGAAAGGCCGAACGGCGCTATACGACGCGGTTTACATGGGGCTCAGCCAACTTGAAGACAGCAACAATGCGAAGCGCGCGCTCCTGCTGATCACCGATGGCGAGGACAACCGGAGCCGGTACACTTTCTCCAACGTCAAAGAGTTCGTGAAGGAAAAGGATGTTCAGATGTACGCCATTGGGATTTCCAACGGCCCCGGCGATTCATCTGCCGAACAGGGGAAAGCGTTGCTGCGTGATCTTTCTTCGATCAGCGGAGGCGAGTCCTTTTTCCCGCCGTCCATTTATCAATTGGAAGACACCTGCCGTAACATCGCAAAAGAGCTGAAATACCAGTATGTTCTTGGCTACCATTCCACCAACACGGCAAAAGACGGGAAGTACCGCAAGATCAAAGTAACGGCCGAGTACCCGAATAACAAGCTCAACGTCCGAGCCAAACAGGGCTACTACGGGCCAACCCCCGATGCTAGATCATCTGAAAAAAATTAAAAGTCGACCAGCCGGGAGCACCAGCAGAACGCTTCTGTACCTCCTCGCGGGCTGCTTTGTCTCGTTGACGCTCCTTTCGCAGACCCCGCAGCAACCGCCGAAAGAAGACAAACCGTTTCAGATTGGGGTGTACGTCGATCTGGTTCAACTGCCCGTTACGGTGTACGACAAGAACGGCCTCATGATCGACGGCCTGAGTAAGGAAAATTTTCAGGTTCTCGAGGACAAGGTCCCGCAGGAAATCACTCTTTTCAAGCACGAAGACATCCCTCTGAGCATGGGGCTGGTGATTGACAACAGCGGCAGCATGCGGTCGAAACGCGAGCGCGTTCACAGCGCCGCGCTGACCTTCGTGCGAGAGAGCAATCCCGACGACGAAACCTTTATTATCGCCTTCGACGAATCCGCCTATTTGGAGCAGGAATTTACCGGCAGCCTTGGAGATCTTGTCGATGCCCTCGACAACCTGGACCCGCGCAACGGAACGGCCCTGCGCGACGCGATTTACCTGGGTGTGGAGCACGTCAAGACCGGGCGTCTCGACAAGAAAGCGATCCTTGTCATATCGGATGGAGAAGACCAGGACAGCATCATGTCCGATGAAAAGCTTCTCAACTATGTGCGCGGCTCCAGAAATGTCGCCATCTATGCCATTGGCCTTCTGGACGAAAACGAACACGGCGGCGGACTCTTCGGTCTGGGAAGGTCTCCGCAAAGGAGAGCCAGGGAAGCCCTGACGGAGTTCGCAACGCTCACCGGTGGGCGGGTCTACTTCCCCAAATCCCTGGACGAGGTGGAGGAGATCTGCCGTCAGGTGGCGCGGGAACTCCGGAACCAGTACACGATCGGCTACACCTCGTCGAATGACAAGCGAGACGGCACACGACGGACTGTCACGGTGAACGTCGTGAATCCACCTCGCAATGCCGGAAAACTGACCATCCATGCGCCGACGGAATATGTCGCCGCCGGCGGCCCGACCCAATAAAAAGCTGAGCCTGCGCTGAACCATTGGACCGATCCCGCCGTCAGAGATACAATTCACGCCGGTCTGTTATCACGGGCCGGGAAGTTCAACTCCACAACCCGAGGCTAAACATGTACAAAAAAACATTTCTTGCTTTAACGGTTGTTTGGCTGGCTCTGGCTGGCGTTGCCGTCGCGCAGGCTCCGGTGGCCGATCCGAGTATGGTCTACATACCGGTCGCCGTGAACGGACCGAAGAACGTGTATATCCCCAACCTCACGAAGGCCAACTTCAAGCTGCTGGAAGACGGCATCGAGCAGACAGTCACCGCTTTTTATGCGGAAGATCAGCCGATAGATCTGGACATCGTCCTGGCTCTCGGCGCTCTGCAGCGCGGCCGGGCAGACCTGAATTCCACCAAGATCCGCGAGGCGATTGAGAACTTCCGCCAGCAAGGCAACCCGAAGAATAAGTACACCATCGAAGAACTGCCTTTCGGGGCCAACGGCATCTTCGAAGCGATAGACCGGCACATCACGCGGCTGGCCGATACCAGTACGAACGCCCGTAGGGTCCTGCTGGTGCTTACCGACGGATTTGAAGCCTCAGGCGGAGATCCCGCCCGAACTCTCCAGGAATATGCGAAAAAGCTCCCCGTCCCGATCTATATCGTCTACGCCGCGGGGGCCAGCAGCGAACCCGCCGATATCACAGAACTGGGACGCGGTCAGGCCATCCATCTTTCCGGCGGCGCCGGCTATGAAGATCTGGCCAGATTCACAGGGGGACGCCTCTACCAGGCTGAAGCCGATACGCAGCTCCGGGCGAACCTCGAAACGCTGGCTGAAGAGTTGAAGAACCAATACGTTCTGGGCTTCAAATCCACCAACGATGCCAAGAACGACAAGTGGCGCAAGATCGAAGTCAAGATGCAGAACCCTCCCAGCGGAATGAAGGAAAAGGACATGAAGGCTAAAGTGCGCGATCGCTACTTCGTTGCCAAGCCCAAGAGCTAGAGAAGATGGGGACAGAGAAAGGGGACAGCCCCTGGCGGGGCCTGTCCCCTTTCTCTCCTCTGTCCCTATTTCTCCGTCCCAATCTCTCCCTTTCTGCTAATTCGTTAACCGCCCGCCTTTTTGCCTCTGAGACGTTGTACAATTCCCCATCCTTATAGGAGGCCTGATGAAACGTTATCTTGGTTGGCTTTTCGTCTTAGCCTGTGGCGGATTGCTACAGCAAGCAGCGGTAGGCCAAGCACCCGCAGCAAACCCTGTTGGGCGCGCTCTTGAAGAAGAGATCAAACGCGCCATGGATGAGCTGACCAAAAAAGGTGATCCCGCACCGTATTTCCTGAGCTACGAAGTCAATGAGTCCAAGACATCGGAGATCACGGCCTCGCTGGGAGCCCTGCAATACAGTAATGTCGACAAGCAACGCCTGCTGGATATCGAAGTTCGTGTCGGCGATTACGGCTTCGACAGCACCCATCAAATCCGCGGACAGCGCGGCGGCGGCGGCGAACAGGCCCTGAATCGGCCCGGCTCGGTTCTGATGCCGATCGACGATGACGTCGATGCCCTGAAAAGCGTGATCTGGCTGGAAACCGACCGCCGGTACAAGGCCGCCGTGGAGCGTTTGATCAGTGTCAAAGCCAACCGCGCCGTTCGCGTTGATGAAGAAGATCCTTCCGGAGATCTGTCGCGGGAGAAGACCGAAAAGTCGGCGGCAAGCCTGAGGGATGCCTCCGTTAACGTCAGCGAGTGGGAAAAGAAGGTCAAGGCCTACTCCGCGATGTTCAAAGGCTTCCCCGAGCTGCTCGACGGCCAGGCCGGCTTCACCTCGACGATCAACAACCAGTACTTCGTCAACAGTGAAGGAACGTCGGTAAGACACGGAACTGTTCAGTTTCGTGTCTATCTTATGGGGCGGGCGCGCGCCGACGACGGAATGGACTTTCAGCGTTTCGAGTCCTTTGACGCACACACGATCGAGGGTCTTCCGAGCGATGCCACCGTACGTCAGACCATTGAAAAGATCGTGAACGACCTCAAGGCGCTCCGCAAGGCTCCGGTGGTGGACCCGTACACGGGCCCCGCCATTCTTTCGGGCCGTGCCAGCGGCGTGTTCTTCCACGAAATCTTCGGGCACCGCATTGAGGGTCAGCGTAACAAGAACGAGAGTGAGGGCCAGACGTTCGCAAAGCAGGTCAATCAGAAAATTCTTCCGGATTTCATTTCGGTTATCGATGATCCGACGAGGGAGAAAGTGGGGACGACAGATCTTAACGGCTACTACACCTACGATGATGAAGGCGTTAAGGCGCGCCCGGTGACGGTCGTGGAAAACGGAGTCCTCCGGAACTTTCTGCTCTCCAGATCTCCGGTTGCCGGCTTTGAGGAATCCAATGGACACGGAAGAAAGCAGCCTGGATACAAGGCGGCCGGGCGGCAGGGCAACCTGATGGTCCAGGCGGCAAACACCGTTCCGATGGCCCGGCTCCGCGAAATGCTGATCGAAGAGGCGAAAAAACAAGGCAAACAGTTCGGCCTTCTCTTCGACGACATTTCGGGCGGATTCACGCTCACGGGTCGCGACAGCCCGCAATCGTTTCAGGTGACGCCGATCATGGTGTACCGCGTCTACGTGGACGGTCGTCCCGACGAGCTCGTCCGGGGCGCAGACCTGATTGGTACGCCGCTGACATCGTTCAGCAAGATTGTTGCGGCGTCCGACAAAGTCGATATTTTCAACGGGTTCTGCGGCGCCGAATCGGGATACGTCCCGGTATCGGCGGTTTCGCCGGCGATCCTGACAACGCAGATCGAAGTTCAGAAGAAAGCGAAGTCTTCCGAGCGCATGCCGATCCTGTCCGCTCCCGACACCGCAGCGGGAGGCTCCTTGCAATGAGGCTCGCTTTGCCTGCCAAAACTTCCAAGAAAGCGCTCTGGATTTCAATCAGTCTGGCGATCAGTTCGATGGTTTCGGCCGGGCAGGGCACCGCGCCGGGGGTCAACGATCCGGTCATGCGGGCGCTGGGCGATGAATTGAACCGCTCGATGGTGGAACTCCGGCTGAACAATCTCGACAAGCCCTACTTCATCCAGTATGTGGTGCTCGATGAGGACGAATTTGCGGCAAGAGCGACCTTTGGCGCTCTTTCGCAGTCGAGCCCGTCGAAGCAGCGGCTGATTTCCACGCAGGTTCGCGTCGGCAGTTACGATTTCGATAACTCCGAATTCAACATCGGCCCGGGTGGAAACGGGGGTGGTCTTTCTCAAGGCCCCGTCGATGATGACTATGACAGTCTTCGCCATACGCTTTGGCTCAGCACCGACACGGCCTACAAGAGCGCTGTCGAAGTGATCGCCCAAAAGCGATCCGCCGTCCAGAACCGCACCCAGGACGATCCGGTTCCCGACTTCACCAAAGAGGCGCCGTTGGTTTCGATAGCCCAACGGCAGAAACTGGAATTCGATCGGGCGAAGATCGAAACCGAACTGCGCCAATGGTCGCAGATTTTCCGGGAGTTCCCGAAGATTCAATCGTCGAGCGTTACCTTTCGCGCCCGTCTGAATCACCGCTATATCGCCAACAGCGAGGGGACGCGCACCATGCGGCCGGAGTTGCTCCTGATCCTTCAGGCGAGCGCCAGCGCTCAGGCCGATGACGGCATGACCGTATCGAACAGCGTGCCGGTCTTCGTGCGGGATTTCGCGGATCTGCCCTCCCAGGCCGCCTATGCGGCCTCGATCCGGCAGATGGCCAAAGACCTCACGGCACTCCGTGAGGCGCCTGCACTGGCCGCCGACTACTCCGGGCCGGCATTGCTGGTCGGGCAGGCGGCGACGGAAATGTTTGCGCGCGTTCTGGCGCCGAACCTGACCGGGCAGCGCGGGGCCCTTTCAAGAAATGGGCAAAGCGCCACTCCGCCCCTGGAAGACCGAATGAACCGGCCGATCCTTCCCGCGTATGTTACGGTGGTGGACGATCCGGGCATCAGGAATCTCGGCGACAAGAAGCTGATCGGCTACTACTCGATTGACGACCAGGGCGTCCCCGCTCAGAAACTGACGCTCGTCGACGGCGGGCTGTTGACCAATCTCCTTATGTCTCGCCGGCCCGGCAAAGGACGCCTCCAATCCAACGGCCACGGCCGCAACGGATATCCGGGACGGGAGACGCCGCAGGTGAGCAACTTCATTGTCACGGTCACGGGCGGCAAGAATTACGAGGATCTCAAAAAGGAGTTGATCAAGGTTTCCAAGGAAGAGCGCCTCGACTATGGCATTATGATTAAGGCGACGAATGGGAATGGAAACAGTCCGGTGGGCACGCCGGTCCTGACCTACAGGGTTCGAATTTCCGATGGAAAGGAAGAACTCGTCCGGGTGGGCGGTGCGAGCGGGCTCAATGTCCAGGGGTTGCGTCATATCGTCGCTGTCGGTAACGATTCCATTGTTGCGAATCGCCTGGTCGGAACATCCGGCGCCGAAACACCAACATCCATCGTTGCCCCTTCAGTACTGATCGAGGAAATTTCGCTCGCCAAGCCCTCGGGTACACAGCAGAAGCCGGCTTTGATGACGAACCCGTTCTTCAGCAATTAAAAGTATGGATTTTCACCACAAAGAAATTCTAAAACGCTACGCCCGGATGGCAACGGGGCGTCCGTTTGCGCCGATCCTCCTGAACATCCTGATTACGTCCGTGTGCGATATGCGGTGCGTCCACTGCTTTTTCACCGACGAACTCGACGACAAGGAGCGCAAGAAACTGCAGATGACGACGCGCAATGTCGAGCAGATCAGCGAAACGTTTGGGGCCAATCTCGGCGTCCTTGTTGTCGCCGGCGGAGAGCCGTTCACCCGGAAAGACCTCCCTGAAATCGCTCACGCGTTCCGCAAAAACAACAAGCTGGAGTCGATCTACCTGATGTCGAACGGGCAGATCCAGCAGCGCATCATCCCGGACGTGACCCGCATCCTGCAGGAAAACCCGGGGTTGAACGTTACCGTCGCGCTGGGGATCGATGGTCTGAAGGAAGATCACGAAAGTATCCGGCAGAAACCGGGAAGCTGGGACATCGCCATCAACACGGCCCGCAAGCTTCAGGAAATCAAGAAGGAGCATCCGCAACTGGATATCCAGACCTGCACCTGCTTCATGAACAGCAATCAGGACCGCATATTCGAGTGGTACGACTTCCTGAAGCATGATTTGAAGCCGGATAAGGTCAACGTGAATTACATTCGCCCGCCGTCCGCGCGGCCGAAGGAACTCCTTATCGACAAAGGACGCTATGACGAGCTGATGCATCGCATCAGCTCGGATTCGCGCAGTGCAGCGCTCAAGAACAACTATGTCGGCGAGGCGGGATTTTTCAAGGCTGCGGTCGATATCTACATGCACGAATTGATCGCCAGGACTGCGCTGGAAGGCCGTCCGCAGCTGCAATGCTGGGCGGGAAGCGCGGGCGCGGTCATCTACGACGAAGGCACTGTATCCAGCTGCGAGATTCTCGACGGCGTCGATAACCTGCGCAACTACGACTGGGACTTCGGGAAACTCTGGTATTCCCCGAAGATGGATGCCCGCCGCGATAAGGTCGCCAATGGCTGCTTCTGCACGCACGAGAGCAATTGCTACTACCCCTCGTTGCCGTTCAATCCCGGGCATCTGGTCGAGATTAAGAAGATTGAGAACGAAATGAAGGATGCAGCGGCCGCTACTGTGGACGCCTGAAGAATGCATTCCGAGCTGGTCGGCTGGTTCCTCGAGAACCAGCGAGCTCTTCCGTGGCGCGCGTCCTACGATCCCTACCACGTCTGGATTTCCGAGATCATGCTCCAGCAAACACAGGTGGAGACTGTTGTTCCTTACTTCGAACGCTGGATCTCGAAGCTCCCGACGATCCACAAACTCGCGAAGGCTGACGAACCGGAAGTGCTGCGTCTGTGGGCCGGGCTCGGCTACTACAGCCGGGCCCGCAACCTGAGGGCTGCAGCGAAAACGATTGAGGCGGACCACGGCGGCAGGATCCCCGCAGACTACGAATTGCTCCGATCCCTTCCCGGTATCGGCCCATACACGGCGGGAGCAATTCTGAGTATTGCTTTCAACCAGCCCTATCCCATTGTGGACGGGAATGTGCGGCGGGTTCTGTCGCGCATTAATGGATGGGAAGATGATCGTCCGAAGCGGCTCTGGGACGAGGCCGACCGTCTGGTGCGGCAGGCGGAGCCCCGATCCATCAACCAGGCGATGATGGAACTTGGCGCAACCGTGTGCTCATTCAAGGCGCCGCGCTGCCTGATCTGTCCCGTGCAACACGCCTGCGTGGCGTACAGGACGGGCATGCAGGCCGTGATTCCCCCGGCAAAAAAACGTCCCGATACGGTGCACGTTCAGCTGTTCGCCGTGGTCCAGGAAACCAGAGGCCGCCACCTGATGCGGCAGGCCAAAGGCCTGTGGGAATTTCCCATGTTCAACGAGCTGCCGCCAGGCAAATTCCTTCATGCCGGTTCCTGCCGGCACACTATCACCCATCATAACCTGCAGGTTCAGGTCTACACCGGCACTCTGGAAGACCTGGCGGGCTGCGAGTGGAAGGTATTCAAAACCGTGCCGGTGTCCTCGCTGACGCGAAAGGTCCTGGAGTCCAGCCAGCCCCGAAAGGCGGGGCCAGCGAAGCGGGCGGCCGGCAAGCGCAGCAAGCACCTGGTTTGAGAAGATGCCCGAACTTCCCGAAGTCGAAACGATTCGCCGGGGTTTGATTCCCGTGATGTCCGGGCATTGTTTTGCGCACGTCGAGGCCAGGCGCGGAGACCTTCGCGTTCCGTTGCCGGAGAACTTCGCCAGTCGCCTTGCAGGACGCCAGGTGCAGTCCCTGCGGAGGCGGGCCAAGTACCTGCTTCTCGATCTCGACGCAGGTGAAACGCTGGTGGTGCACATGGGAATGTCGGGACGCTTCACGATTCATGACCCGCACGGCCCGGCAACCCCCGGCCGGTTCGCCCATAAAGTCGAGAGCGACGGCAGCGGCGCCGGAAAGCACGATCACGTGGTGTTTGAGACCGAAGAAGGCACGCGCATTGTCTTCACCGATCACCGCCGCTTCGGACTGATGCTGCTGACGGAAACCAGCGCTCTCGAAAGCCACAAACTATTCGCGGCGCTTGGTCCTGAACCGATGGATGAATCGTTCACGCCCGCCATGCTGGACTCCGCCATCAAAGGCAAGCGCGCGCCGATAAAGGCGGCCCTGCTGGATCAGGGCGTGGTTGCGGGCCTGGGCAACATCTACGTGTGCGAGGCGTTATTCAGGGCGCGCATTTCCCCTAAGCGCCTTGCCCGCTCGGTCGCCGGCGCCAGAGCGGCGCGGCTGGTACCGGCAATCAAGGCGGTGTTGGAAGCCGCGGTCCGGGCAGGGGGGTCAACGTTGCGCGACTACGCCCGCGCCGACGGCGAGCTGGGTTATTTCCAACATCACTTCGCTGTTTACGGCCGCGAAGAGCGGCAGTGCACTCGCAAGAGCTGCGCGGGAACGGTTCGCCGCATCGTACAGTCCGGCCGTTCGACGTTCTATTGCCCCTCCTGCCAGAGGTGACGGGCCGTGACAACCCACCCCGGTTGGACATTCTTTGAGTGAGTCTCTCCAAGCCGGAGGCGTGCCGGGAGTTTAGACATTTTGCACGCCGGAGGCGTGAAAGGAAGGTAGCCCCGGGTGGAGCGCAACGACACCCGGGGTTCATCGCACGAGCGGCATTTGCACCCCGGCAGGGGCCCCGGCAGGGGTGCGAGAAATCCCTGCACCCCTGCCGGGGTGCAACATTCCCGATACGGTAACCCCGGGTTGCGCTCGCTTCGCTCGCTTAACCCGGGGCTAAATTCTCAGCACGCCTCCGGCGTGCTAAAGAATCACGTTTCAACGTCGCCATCGCCTTGCGGACGAACCTGCAAACCGGAGACGTAACCTCGTGTCTCCGCTCCGGCTCAGATTCAAGAATGTCTAAACTCCAGTGCACGCCGGAGGCGTGCCGGGAATTTAGCCCGGGTTAAGCGAGCGAAGCGAGCGCAACCCGGGGTTGTCGTATCGAAGATCTTGCACCCCGGCAGGGGTGCAGGGATTCTTCACGATAAAAGGAGGGCCGTTCAAACGCCGACAATCTTTGAATAAAGCGATCGGGCCGTTGACGGTTCTTCCGTGCCTTTCACGATTGCACGTCCATCCCTGAACAGAGTGAGCTCAAAGGGCGGGGCCGAACACCTCATCAAAAATTCATTGAACTGCACACCTGACGCAGGAAACGGCTGGGACAGTTTCTGGAAATCCATATCGCCCTTGACGGCTGGAATAAGCTGAACGGCATTGCGTCCGCACAGGGTGATGGTGCGCAGGGGGCTGCCGTCGAGGTAGTCATAGCGTCCCTCGGAGCAAACCGGGCATGTTGCCATCGTATCGCATTCCAGTTCCAGGCTGCGAAACGTACCTGCCCAGATGTCGCAGGTCACCAGCTGAAGATGCTCCGGATCCAGGGCGCCAACGATAAGCTTCAAAGCTGTTGCGGCCTGCATGGAAGCCACGATGTGCGTGATCGGTCCAATCACGCCGGCGGTGTCGCAGGTTGGACTGGTACCGGGGGCGGGGAGGCTGCCCAGCATGCAACGCAGGCAGGGGGACTTGCCGGGGAGGATTGGCATCACGAGACCGTAGCTGCCGACAGCCGCCGAATAGATCCAGGGCTTCGAGTGTTTTGCGCATGCGTCGTTGATCACGAAACGGGTTTCGAAGTTGTCAAGCCCGTCGAGTACGAGATCGACGTCGTGAATGTAATCTTCGACAGTCGAAGGATTCACATCGTCGACGACCGCTTCAATCTGAACCGAGGAGTTGATCCCCCTGAGCCTGGAGGCTGCAGCTATCGCCTTGGGCAGGTTCTGCCGGACATCATCTTCGTTGTAAAGCGACTGGCGCTGGAGATTTGAGAGTTCCACGAAGTCGCGATCAACGATGCGGAGGAAGCCGGCGCCGGCACGCGCGAGCAACTCCGCGGAGACGCTGCCCAGAGCGCCGGCGCCGATCAGCGCGATACGCGCGGTGGAGATCCGTGCCTGCCCTTCGGCTCCTATGGGTGCGAACCGGGTCTGGCGGGAGTAACGGTCCTCTCCTTGATCAGGGCTTGGCAAGGGCGGCCATCTCCTTCCGGACGGTCTGGAATACGGCGTTGATCAGCGGCTGCATATCGATCGTCATGGCCTGGGCGACGGCGCGCTCGAACTCCCTGCGATGTTCCGGCAAGACGAAGAATGGCGTCAACCCCGCGGCGCGGAGGGCGAGATTCCCGAACAGGAGACCGATGGTGAAGTTGCCGAACTCGAAGGGCCAGACGTCGACAAAACGAGCGAGTGTGAGAGCGCATTGTTCGATGGGATGAATCTGCGAAAAGCTTTCGGCGGTGAGCCAACCGACAAGATTGTCCAGAGAATGTTCGATAAATTCCGGGGGCGCGCAGTCCTGGCCTCGATAGAGGGGCTGCAGGTCCGTCTTTCGGAGCAGGCCGGCTTCCGAATGCGCCGGAAAGGCAAGAGCATGCGCGGTCAGGATCGCCTCTTTGGATATGCCGGAGATGCCGGTTCGCGCAGCGGCAACGCCCGAGCCTCCCTCCATCTCCGCGATGCATGCGTCGGCCCGATTCCAGACAGCCGAGTCGTCGCGTCCCTTCAGCAACTCGAGAGAGGCAAACTGAAGGCCGGTTCTCAAAGGGACATCGGAATAGATGGGCAAGTCCTTGGACATTGTTTTAGTGGCTGCGCCCTGTCGGGATTGCGACTACTTCCTCTGGCTGATGGCCTGACGGGCTTCCTTATCGATGGTCTTCAAACGAGACACCTCCCGCTTGTCGTGAAGTTTTCGGCCTCGGCCGAGAGCCAGTTCGCATTTAAGGCGTCCGTTCTTAAAGTAAAGGCGGAGAGGAATAAGCGTCAATCCCTTCTCGGTTGTTTTTCCGATGAGCTTGCGAATCTCGCTTCGATTGAGCAGGAGCTTTCGGGTTCGGAGCGGATCGTGATTCGCATAAGTCCCGTGGGAATAGGGGCTGATGTGGCAGTTCAGCAGCCACACTTCCCCGCTCTTGACGAGGCCATAGGCGTCCTTGAGGTTGACCTGGCCGTCTCGCGCGGACTTGATTTCCGTGCCTGTAAGAACGATGCCGGCTTCCAGCCGTTCGAGAATTTCGTAGTTGTGGAAGGCCTGCCGGTTTACGGCGACCTCTTTGGTCACTTTACTGCGCCGGGCGCAGCACCTGGCAATGTCCCGGGAGCTGGAGGCAATACCGGGGCAGGGACCCCGTTTCCGGGCAGAACGTTACCGCCTGCCGCGGCTCCGCCGACAGGAGCGATTAAAGGATTGTTGCCGCCAATCGGTGGGGGGATCACACCAGGACCACTCGGAGGAGTGACAGGAGCCTGGGGATTGCCGTTAGCAGCAGGCGGGGGTGGGCTGCCGAATATGTTCGCACCAGCCGGCTGAATGTTGGGGTTGATCTGGATCGGCTGGGCCTGCTGGGCCGGCTGGACCACCTGGAACGGTGAATTTATTGGCTGCGGCGAGTTGATGAAAGACTGCGTGTCCGCAACCCCGGACGAGCCTGTTGCGCCCTGCTGCGCCAGGTCCGTCACTCGGATACCCTTTCCCTCGACCACCAGGTAGTTCAGCGGCTGCCCCTGAAAAATCTTGCGCACGGCGTCATGAAAATCGAGATCCGTAAACTGCACACTGATATTGCGGTTTTCAAGGCCGGCCTTGACCTCAGACTTCAGCCCCATGGCTTTATCGAGCAGCATGAGGAAGCGTCCCAGGGGTACGGCCTGGGCCGAGATGGAGATCCGTCCATCCACGACTTCGATTTTAGGTTCATCTGCGGCATATGCCGGGAATTGGAGAAAGGCTAACCCCAGCAATAGCTTACAAACGAACCTCATGGAAACCTCCCTGATAAGTATAAGACAACCTATAGTATACGGTGGTTCAGGCCGAATGCCATTATCTGGCCCCCCTCCCGAGGAGGACGACGGGGACGGTTTTCAGGAGAATTTTTAAATCCAACAGGAGCGACCAGTTGTCAATGTAGGAGAGATCGAGCTTCATCCACTCGTGAAAGCTGATTTCGTTACGCCCACTGATCTGCCAGAGGCAGGTAATGCCAGGTTTCATGCTGAGCCGCCTCCGCTGCCAGCGTTCATAGCGGGCGACTTCCTGCGGCAAAGGGGGACGGGGCCCGACGAGGCTCATGTCGCCGCGCAGAACGTTATAGAGTTGGGGAAATTCGTCGATACTAAACTTTCGGAGGAGCTTCCCCAGGGGAGTGGTACGGGGATCGCGGGACAGTTTGAAAACAGGGCCGTCCATTTCGTTCAAGGCCTCGAGTTCAATCCGGCTTTGCTCCGCGTTATCGACCATGGAACGTAGTTTGTACATGGTGAAAAGCCGGCCGTTGAGTCCGCAACGCTCTTGTTTAAAAAAGACCGGCCCGGGAGACGTCAGCTTGATGGCGAGGGCGCTGAGTCCCACGACCAGGAGAATGGGAATGCCGAAGACACAGACAATCGCGATGTCCATGATGCGCCGCACGAACAGGAGTGCCTCATTTGTGGGAATAGTGCTGAAGGATAGCAAGGGGAACCCGTCGAAACTTTCGAGCCTGGTGCGAGCGAAGGAATGAGGAAAGAAATTCAACACAACCCGGGCCGTGACGCCCATCTCTTCGCAGAGCAGGAACGTATCCTTGAAGTCGGCCAGAGGCTCGCTGTCCATCACGACAATGAGTTCATCGACGCCGCCTCTTTCGAGCAGAGCCCGGACGTCCTTTTGGTCGAAAATTCCTGCCAGCTCCAGGCCCCAGTCTCCCTGCTCTTCAATTTTGCGGGCAAAGCCCCGTGCGGCATCGCCGGTTCCGACCACGGCAACGTGCCGCACGTCGAGCGCACTGTGTTTCTTCAACTTGAAGAAGACAAGACGGTAGGAGACGAGCAACAGATAGTTGATGACGAGTGTGAAAACGGCAATCAGCCGATGACGGTCGAAGGCGTCGTTACTGACGAAGAACTGGGCTGCGAGAAGAGTTACCCAGGCAAAGAAAATGCCCTTCGTCAATCGGACGACCTGCTCCAGGGGCGACGACGACAATCCCGAATAGACTCGCAGCAGGGGCAGGACGACGGCCCAGATGGGGAGAATGATTGCAAGCAGCCACAGGTATTTCTGAAGCGGCAGCACCGTGTAGCCCTGCAGATATCCCAGCCAATCCACCACCACCCGGAGTCGATAGGCAATGTAAAAACTCGCCGTGGTCAGAACGAGGTCGAGAAACCACAAGTTCACGGCAAAAATTCTTTTTCTCTGGTCAATCATCTATGAATGCGAATTATAGACTTAAAACACACCCGACGTTTCTCGTCCTTCTTTTGATGACCGTTCTCGTTACGGCAGGTTGCGGCGGCGCAGCTCACCAGTCTTTCAAGAAGGGCACGCAGGCGGAGATCTCCAAGGACTACGAAGTTGCAATGGAGCAGTACCGGCAGGCCATGGTCGCCGATCCCCACAACATCGAGTACCGCCTCAAATATGAACAGACGCGTTTCTCGGCGGCCTACGTGCACTTCCAGGATGGAAGGCGCGCCTTGGATGCAGGCGACCCACAGAAAGCCAAAACGGAGTTCGAGCGAGCCGCAGAGATCGATCCGTCGCACGACTTCGCACGGAAGGAACTTGCCGATGCCGAACGGATGCTGCAGAGCCGCAGCCAGAACCAGCCTGATCCCATTCTGGATTTCGAGAAACTGTCAGAGTCCTCAAAGACCGATCCCAACCTGGGCGCGCAGCTGAAGACCAACCTTACGGAGCGCATCACCTTCAGAATGACGTCCTCGAACCGTACGATCTTTGAAAACCTGGCGGCGCAGGCAGGGCTGCAGGTGATCTTCGGAAGAAATTTCAGGCCGACCAACGCCACCATCGAACTGCAGGACGTCAACATCTTCGAAGCGCTGGACCTTGTCGCTCTTCAAACCGGCACGTTCTGGCAGCCGGTCAACGAAACGACGATTCTCGTCATGGAGGATAACCAGCAGAACCGGCGTGATTTCGAAGACCACATCCTCAAGACGATTTATCTGACCAATGTCACGACAACCAACGATCTCAACGGCATCCTCAACGTTCTGCGCACAGCGCTGGCCTTGCGGGGCATTTTCCAGAGTGAGCAGCAGAACGCGATCGTCATTCACGACACACCGGCACGGGTAGCCATGGCCGAAAGAGTCATTCATGCCCTGGACAAGGCCAAAGCGGAAGTCGTCATCGACGTCACGGTGATGGAAGTCGATCGCAACACCTTGAGGGATCTGGGCATCTCACCGCCGGGCGCTACCGTACTCGGATTTGACCCAAAGAACGGAACGACCAACTCCAACAACGTTGGCATAAGGGATCTAAATAATTTGAATTCCGGCAACTTCTCGGTATCGGTCGACGACACGGTGGCCAAGTTCCTGGCTCAGACCAATTCAGCACGGCTACTGCAGAACCCGCGACTTCGAACCACAGACGGTGTGACGGCGTCACTCCGCGTTGGATCGGAGGTGCCGGTACCGACAACGAGCTTCCAGAACACCAACATCGGCGGCGGCGCAACGACGTCCTACACGCTTCAACAGGTGGGCGTTCAGCTGGACATCGTCTCAAAGGTCCTGCTGAACCGCGAGGTCTCGCTTCAGGTCACGGTCACCGTACGCGCGCTGGCCGGGGACCGGGCCGTGGGTGACGTGAATATCCCGGTCTTCAGCAACCGCATCGTTGCGCACACGATCCGCCTGGCGGAAGGCGAAACGAATATTCTTGGCGGTATCATCAGCGAAACCGAAAGCCGGACGACGTCAGGTATCCCGGGCCTGAAGGATATTCCGTTTGCGGGCTTCCTGTTCGGCACCGAACACAAGCAGCGCGACCAGGCCGAAGTTATTATCATGCTTACGCCTCACATCGTCCGCATGCCGGATATTACGGAGGAGGATATCCGCGGGGTAATCGTCGGCGGTGAAAACAACCTGCGGCTGCGTCCCGACTACGGTACGCCGGCACCTTTGCCGCTGCCGCCGGCGCCGACTCAGCCGGCCGGGCCGGCTCCCGCCGGTCCGACATCGGCAGCTCCTGCCGGTCCATCGGCGCCAACAACGGCAGCGCTGAGTTTCCCCACTCCCGTGAGGCTGACGTCTCAGGGAGAAACTCCGGTGAATCTGGCCATCACCGGCCCCAACATTCTGGGCACTGAATTGACACTCTCGTTCGATCCATCGGCGTTCACCATCAAAGACGTTCGGGATGGCGGTTTCCTGAGCCAGGGCGGTCAGGTCGTCGCGCTTGTGCATAACATCGACAACAAAAGGGGCGTGGCGACGGTATCCCTCGAACGATCACCCAATGCTCCGCTGGTGACGGGTAATGGCACGCTGATGACGCTGATGCTTCAACCGGGAGACCGGAAAGGGGCCTCACCGCTCAAGGTCACCGACTTCGGCGTCCGGGACGCGCGCCAGCTCCATCCCGGAAACTCGACGGAGGTGCAGGTTATCGTCCCATGAAAAACGGGGTGAAAGGACGGGGGACCCTCGGGTTCACCCTTGTCGAGCTGATCGTCACCGTCGTCATCATAGGGATTCTCGTCGGAATGGCGCTGCCTCTGGCGAGAAACTCCCTGAAGCGGGAGCGCGAAATCGAGCTTCGACAAGCGTTGCGAGAGATACGCGTCGCGCTCGACAAGTTCAAGGAGCAGTCGGATCGGGGGGCCATCGAAGTGCCCACGGACACCGAAGGTTATCCCCAGACCCTCGATGTGCTTGTCGATGGAGTGCAGTTGATCGGGCAAGCCGGGAAGACCTTCAAGGCGCTGCGAAAAATTCCCACGGACCCAATGACCAATTCGACGGATTGGGGCATGCGGTCTTACCAGGATGAGCCGACGGCCGGCTCGTGGGGAGGACAGAATGTTTTTGATGTTTATACTAAATCAGACGGGATTGCATTCGATGGCACGCGATACAGAGACTGGTAGAGACCGCGGCTTTACCCTGCTTGAATTGATGATCGTCCTGACGATCATCGCCATTCTGGTCGGGATTTCGATTCCGATCTACCAGGCGGTAATTCTGCGGAGCCGCGAATCGGTGCTCAAGTCCAACCTGCACAGCATGCGCGAAGTGATCGATCAATACACTGCCGACAAGAAGAAAGCGCCTCAGTCGCTCCAGGATCTCGTCGACGCGGGATACTACCGGAAAGAACTTCCGTGGGATCCCATGACCGATAGCCATGACTCCTGGATTCCCGACTTCGATACCAGTGTCGCGTCGGCCGACCAGACGGAAAGCGGCATTACCGACGTTCACAGCGGCTCCAACAGCACCTCGACTCAGGGGACGCCCTACAATACCTGGTGAACGATTCAGGTTTCGCCCATCCCGAAATTCTTCAGCGCCTGATCGTCGTCGCGCCATCCCTTCGACACCTTGACGCGAAGTTCCAGAAAGACCTTTTGTCCCAGTAGCTTCTCCACATCGAGTCGCGCCGCGGTCCCGATCGCCTTGAGAAGCTGCCCGCCCTTTCCGATGACTATTCCTTTTTGTGTCTCACGCTCGACGTGAATCGTCGCAAAGATGCGTGCGAGCGAAGCCCCCTCTTCAAACCGATCGATGGTTACGGCCACCGAGTAGGGCAATTCCTCTCTCGTGAAGTCGATGACCTTCTCCCGGACGATTTCTGCGGCCAGCGACCGCTGCTGGCGATCGCTGAGCTGGTCTTCGGGATAGTAGAGGGGCCCTGAAGGCAGCAGCTTGAACAGAATGTCGAGCAGAGTGTCCACGTTGTCCCGCTTCAGCGCGGAGATCGGGAGGATTTCCTGGAACTCTCCGAGCGTGGAATAACGCTCGATGACGGGCAGCAGATCCTGTTTCCGGATCTTATCGATCTTGTTAAGGAGCAGCAGCTTTGGAATCCGGAGGGGTTTCACGAGCTCGACGGTGAACTGATCTCCCCTGCCGAAGGGTTCCGTGGCGTCGACCATCAGCGCGAGCACATCCACATCGCTCATGGCGTCCCGGACGGCATCCATCATCAGGCTGTTCATCTTGTGCACCGGCTTGTGGACTCCGGGCGTGTCCAGGAACACGATCTGGCCTTCGGGCCGGGTCACGATGCCACGGACAACATTTCGGGTGGTCTGAGGTTTGTCGGTGACGATTGAAATTTTTTCGCCGACCAGCTGATTCAGCAGGGTGGATTTACCCGAATTGGGCCGCCCAACGAGCGTCACAAATCCGGAGCGAAGCGATTCTGCTGTCATGTCCGGGGCGCGGCCCGCACCTTCATGCGGAGGCGATGAACCTTCCTGCGATCCGCGTCGATGACTTCCACGGAGACGCCGTTGTGCTCGATCTTCTCGCCGGTCGCGGGCAATCGCCCGAACAACTCCACGACGGCTCCTGCAACGGTCGTGCACTCCGTATCTTCGACAAACGGGGCCGGCAGCTTTTCATCCAGACTGTCGAGCTCGAAACTGCCCGGAACAATGTATGTACCTGGGCTCTCCTCCACGATTTTCTCTTCGCCGGATTCGTTGTCCTGGATCTCTCCGACGATCTCTTCGACGAGATCTTCCATGGTCACCAGCCCGGAGATGCCTCCGTACTCGTCCACGACAAGAACAATCTGGTCTCCGCGCTGTTTCATCTCATTGAGCAGATCGTCCACCGGCTTGGTTTCCGGCACGAAATACACGGGGCGCGCCAGTTTGCCCAGCGAACGCTGGGAGTTCGCGGTCCCCGCATCCTGCCACAGGCGCAGGAGATCGCGCTCGTGAATGAATCCTTCGATGTTATCGAGGTCGTCCCGGTAAACCGGAATCCGGGAGTGACTGCGGGATGTGATCAGCTGCAGCAGTTCCTCGATGGAGGAGTTCACGTCGATTGCAACCATCTGAGTCCGCGGGGTCATGACTTCGTGGACAACCTTCTCGCCGAAATGCACGATGGACTGGATCATTTCCCCTTCATCATCCTCGAGAATACCCTCTTCCTGTCCGGCGTCGATGAAGGCCTGGATCTCTTCGTCGGTTTTCTCCTCTTCCTTGTCGGGATCCGCTTCTTCCTCCCAGCTGTGAAAATAATTGAGAACTCCGGTCATGATTCGTGCCAGGGGCCGCATCAGCAGCCAGCCCAGACGCAGTAGCGGGAACAGGTAAACCATGGTTATTTCCGGGTTCCGTGCAGCCACGAGGCGGGGAATGAGTTGGCGGAACAGAATGATGAGGACGAACATCAGGACGATCGTTCCGGGAAGCCCGGCCACGTAGGGAACATGATGACGATTGAACGCGGCAAACAGGAAAACCGATCCCGCAACAAGCAGGGCCTGCACCAGGAGATGGATGGACATCAGCACTTCCGTGCGGCTTTCGAGCATCGAGGGCAGGGCTGCCGAAACTTTGATCGCGGGGTTGTCGAGAATACGCCGGAAGGAAATTCTGCTCGTGTTGCCGAAGGCGATATCCAGTATCGACAGCAGCAGCAGCGCCAGGACAAAGACGGCAGCAACGCCCAGTTCCGTTGCAGTCAGCACTGAAATTTCCTCCTTAGCCGGCGCTCGATGGCGCGCATCTCGCCATTGTCCGTTTCATGATCATATCCGGAAAGGTGAAGAAAACCGTGGAGCAACAGGCGGCGAATATTATCGTTGAAGGACAACCGGGAAGACTTGCGGGACTGCTCCCATGCGGTTTCGGTGGAAATCAGGATATCCCCCAGATAGTCGCCGTCACCCTCAAACGAGAGGACATCGGTGGTTTTGTCCATGCCCCTGTAGCGATGGTTGTAGGCGCGCATCGCTTCGTCCGTGACGAACACCACCGCGAAGGACGCCTCGGGCCGGCCCATCGACACGGCTAGGTCCGACAGAAAACGGCGGACGCCGCGGGAATCCACGGAATGCGTCCGCTGTTTGTTTAGCAGACAGAAGTTCTTAACGTTTCTCACCCGAACCGGGAGCATCGAAAGTCAAGAACTGTTGATGTGACAATTGCGCGGAATAGGATTCATAAGCCCGCACGATCCTCTGCACCAGGGCGTGGCGAACGACATCCCGCTCGTTAAAGTGGACGAAGCTGAGCCCTTCAACATGCGCGAGCACTCGCTCGGCCTCGATCAGGCCGGATAACTTTCCGCTGGGGAGATCGACTTGCGTGACATCGCCCGTGACGACGGCTTTACTGTTGTAGCCGATTCGAGTGACAAACATCTTCATCTGTTCGGGCGTCGTGTTCTGCGCCTCGTCGAGGATCACGAAAGCGTCGTTGAGTGTGCGGCCGCGCATAAACGCGATCGGCGCGATCTCGATGACGCCCCGCTCCAGATGACGGTCGACGCGTTCGACATCGAGCATGTCGTAGAGCGCGTCGTACAAGGGCCGCAGATAAGGGTCGATCTTCTCCTGCAGGGTACCGGGAAGAAATCCCAGCCGCTCGCCGGCCTCAACAGCGGGGCGGGTCAAAACGATTCTATTGACCCGTTTATCGACCAGGGCGCGCACGGCCATGCTTACGGCAAGGTAAGTCTTGCCCGTTCCAGCAGGCCCGATGCCAAAGACCATGTCGTTCTTCTCGATCGCGTCGAGATACAGCTTCTGATTGAGGGTCTTGGGCGTGACGATGCGCTTCCCGACCGCCAGCTGCCGGGCTGTTGATGCCACGCTGCGCAGGCTCTGGCTCTCATCTTCGGAAATAATGCGAATGATGGACTTCAGGTC
This sequence comes from uncultured Acidobacteriota bacterium, assembly GCA_963836435.1. GTDB lineage: Bacteria > Acidobacteriota > Terriglobia > 20CM-2-55-15 > 20CM-2-55-15 > DASTBJ01. The sequence continues at coordinate 109,145 of CAWIJI010000012.1, forward strand.
TCCGTTCGAAAAGCGGACACCTTCGGAACGCAATTGCAGGTAATCCGAAATCAGACGTTCGACGAGACCGACCTTGTCAGGGGGGCCATCAATTGTAAGGGTGTCGTCCTGGAGGTGAACCTGAACGTTGAGGAGAGACTCGATGTATTTGACGTTTGCGTCGTGCGTACCGAAGAGCTCGCCGATATTGCCCTCCACTCGGATGCTTTTTTTCATCAACCTCCCACGAATGGGCTGATTATAGCAGCGTTGACGGGCCGAATCACCGGCTGTTATCATTCCCTGTTTCGATTGAACGTTTAAGGAGATCCGATGGCCAATCACCCTTCAGCCCTGAAGCGACACAGGCAGAGCCAGACGCGGCGGCTGATCAATGCGACCAATGCAAGCAGACTGAAGACTCAGATGAAGAAGCTCAAGACCGCGATCGCCGCCAGCAAGCCTGACGATGCGAGGGCGTTGATTCCGGCGACATTCAGCCTGATCGACAAGTCCGTTCAGAAGGGCGTCCTGAAGAAGAATACGGCCGCGCGCTACAAGTCGCGTCTGAACAAATCCGTCAACGCTCTTCCCGCCGCTTAGCCAACCGGTTTCCCGATCTCAGGATATAGGCCGGAACAGAGGAACGGTCCGGCAGGTTGGCTTGCCCATGCCCCACGCGCAGATCCCCGCGCAAGGTTCGGCAGCAGTCGGAAGCACAACCCGGCAAAAGGCGCGCGCAGCGGGGCGAAGCGCGCCTTCTATTTCGGAGCCGTCGTCACCTTCCTGTGTATCTCTTCGGTCAGTTCCTTGATCCGTCCGCTGATCTCCTGGGTCATCTGCGTCAGCTGGGTGTTCTGTTCCAGCAGCAGAAGAAGTTGCGCCGCCTGCCTGGAAGCAAGGTCCTGGCGCTCGAGACTCGCGTGAGCCAGGGCTTCGCGGTGTTGCGCATCCGCCTCGGCGTTGGCCTTGTCGCGATCAGCCTGTCGCGTCTGCGCCAGCAGGATCAAGGGAGCAGCGTAGGCGGCCTGAAGGCTGAACGCGAGATTGAGAAGGATGAACGGATAGACGTCGAAGCGGGTCACCCCGGCTGCATTCACCAGAATCCACAGCGCCACCAGGGATGTCTGAACGATGAGAAAGGTCGGCGTCCCGAAAAAGCGGGCGAAGCGCTCGGCTCGAATGCCAAACCAGTCGCTGCCGAAGGTCGAGTCAAGATGTTCGTGACGGAAATGAAAACGAAAGTAGTGAGGCCGCGAAGCCGGGTTCGGGGTTTGGGATGTTCCCATGACGACTCTCCTTTGCAAGGCATTAGGGCGTTTTCGCTGACGTCTGGAGGCTCAGCCGATCAGCTTCCAGAGCAGGATGTCAAAGTAGGCTTCAATGTTGGGACTCGAGGTCTTGAAGGCGCGGTCCGCAGCAAGCAGCTCGCGAAAACCGCCGGCCAGCTGCGGCCATCCGAATTTTTTGCAACTGGCCGCGAAAGAGCCGGCTTTGAAGCCGGGCACTCCCGCCGCAGCGGCGACTTCATTGGCCCCCTTTTTCCCGGCCAGGCCCTTCCCGATAAACAGCTGTCGCCAGACGCGTACGATTTTTCCAAGAATGCGGAGCGGTTCATCGCCTTCGTCGAGCATGGCGCCGACGATATGCACCGCCTTGCGGAAGTCTCGCGCCAGCAGTGCATCGTCCAGTTCCCAGGGACCGAACTTTTCGGTCCGCAACAGCGACGCGTCGACATCCTGCAGGTCGGCCGGACGATCCCCTCCCACATAGGTCTTCAGTTTTTCCATTTCGTTGTGCAGAGAAAAGAGTTCCGTCCCCGCATTTTCGACAACGTATCGCGCAACCTCCGGGGAAAGGCCATGACGCTCCCTGAGCCATCGCGCGACATCGGCGGGCCTGAGCGGGTCGATGGAGACTACGGGAACGGCCTTCATTGAACTCAAGACCGATTTCCCGCTGGAAAACAGGAGGATCACTTTCAGCGCCGAGCGCGCTGTCGCCTGCAGGGCGGCCAGGTCTTCGGCCCGCTTTTTAGATACTTTCTCCGCGTTGGCGATCAGCAACACCCGGCTTTGTGAGAACAAGGATGGCGTCAGTGCTTCATCCATCAGTCGCCCGGTTTCGATCTCTTCGAACTCCTTGACGTGGAGCTTTTCAAAGACCCAGTTTGGGCCGAAAATTGCGGCCCAGACGGTGCGGGATTCCTCGACCAGAAAGTCGTCTTCGCAGACAAACGCAAAAACGTTCTGATCAGCCTTGGGCCGGTACCGTTGGAATTCCGCGAACGTCATGGATTCTGGTGGAGCAGAGAGGCGATCAGAGACGAGGCGAATCGATCTGCAACCCGTTCCAATGCCGCGGGATCTTCGGGAACGAAATCCCCGGCGCTCGGTGACAGCTGGAAGCTGTCGCGATAATCCCAGTTGTCACTTTGGAATAGAACTTTGCCGTCCGCCGTATCGGTAACGACAACCTTCAGTTGGACCGCGATCGCATATTGCGATGCGCGGCCGGCCACGAAAACCGTGGGGGTGCTGCCATAGGCAAGCACTTCCCCCGCCATAACGACGTCTCCGGTATCCTCGCTGGTGACGTGATAACGCGTCTTCCGTGCCAGTTCCTTCCGGACGGCTTCACTGAAACGCTGCTCGATGCGGTACCCTGTGGTCTTGTTCACAAAAGTGGGCACAGCGATGGTACGTCCTTCGCCGGTGCCGCCCCTCCGCGCAGCCAGGCGGTAGCCGCAACCGGGGAGGAGCAGGATGACAAGGAGGCTGACTGCCACGCGGAAAAACGGCCCTGCCAGGTCCGGACGACAGGTTTCTTGACCCGCGAATTTTCCCAATCTCACCACACTAGGATAGCCGATCGTGAACGAAATCTACCATTACGCGTTGAAGCTGTTGCAGCGGCGTGACTACACAGAAAAGCAGCTCCGGGAAAAGCTCGAAAAGAAATTCGGGGATGTGCCCGTGGAGGTGTTCTCCTTGCTGTTCGCGAAGCGTTTTCTCGACGACCGGCGGTATGCCGAAAACTTCGTTGCGAAGCATGCGGACCACACGCGCGAACGTGCAAAAGAACTGCTCCGGGAGGCAGGAATAGGGAACGAGACCCTGGATGCCGCAGTTGCTGCCGTCAACTGGCCTTCGCTTCGAGAGGTGCTCAAGGCTAAAATGACCGGCTGGCGTATTGAGGCTCCCCTTCGGAGAAAGGATGCCGCCCGTCTTTTTAGGACCCTGAGTCGTCTTGGTTATTCAGAGGACGAGATCCGAGAGGAACTGGAACAACTTCATGAACAGTAACGAAATCCGCAGGCGTTTCCTCAAGTACTTTGAAGACCGTGAACACACGGTCGTCAAGAGTTCCTCCCTGATCCCCGCCGAAGACCCCACGCTGCTGTTCGTGAACGCCGGCATGAATCAGTTCAAGGAAGTCTTCCTCGGCCGGGAGAGACGGGCCTACAACCGCGCCGCGACCTGTCAGAAGGTGGTCCGTGCCGGAGGCAAGCACAATGACCTCGACAATGTCGGTCATACACGGCGCCACCAGACATTCTTTGAGATGCTCGGGAACTTCTCGTTTGGCGACTATTTCAAGAGAGAGGCCATCGAATTTGCCTGGGACTTGCTCACCAGGGAGTACGCATTGCCGGCGGATCGACTTTGGGTCACGGTATTTCGCGAAGACGACGAGGCCGAAGAACTCTGGGCCACGAAGACGGGCCAGCCGCGCAAGCGAATCGTACGCCTCGACGAGAAAGACAACTTCTGGCAGATGGGCGACACCGGGCCGTGCGGCCCCTGTTCGGAAATACACTACGATTTCGGCGCCTCCGCCAGCGAACTCGGGCATCCGAATTGCAGCTTCCCCTGTGAATGCGGCCGCTATGTCGAATTGTGGAATCTCGTCTTCATGCAGTTTGATCGGAACCCGCAAGGCCATCTCACTCCGCTTCCCAGGCCTTCGATCGACACCGGAGCAGGTCTGGAGCGGGTTGCCTGCGTTCTGCAGGGAAAGCTCAGCAACTTTGAAACGGACCTGCTGCATCCCATCATCGAGCGGGCGGCAGGGCTTTTGAAGGTTGAATACGGCACCTCTGCCGCCGCCGACACCTCTCTTCGCATTATCGCGGATCACGTACGCGCTTCGACCTTCCTGATTTCTGACGGGATCTTGCCGTCGAACGAAGGCCGCGGCTACGTCCTGCGCAAGATCATGCGCCGGGGAATTCGGCAGGGAACGCTTCTGGGATTCAAAGGCCCGTTCCTCCACGAACTCTGTGGATTCGTCGCGGACCATATGAAAGAGGCTTATCCGGATCTCGTCACCACACGCGAGTACGTCAACCGCGTCACCAGGTCCGAAGAGGACCGCTTTGCGGCAATGGTTAGCGTCGGGCTCGATCGACTGGAGAGCGTCATCGCCGAGGTCGTAAAGTCCGGCAACAACGTGATTCCCGGCGGCGAAATTTTCAAGCTCTACGATTCGTTCGGATTTCCCCTCGATTTCACCAGGGAGATTGCCGACGAAAAATCCGTCAGTCTGGATTTGGCCGGATTCGAAGCAGAGTTGGAGAAGCAACGGGAACGCGCGCGGCAGAGCTGGAAGGGCGATGAGAGCGGAACCAGTCCGTTGTTCCAGCAGTTCAAGGAGGAGGGAGGCACGCCGTTCCTGGGCTATCAGGCCGTGCGGTCCACCGGTCGAGTCATCGGTATCGTTGGAAAAGGCCAGCTTCTGGACTCCCTGCAGGCAGAACTTGCGCACGCAGAGGTCGTGCTGGATCGGACACCTTTTTATGCGGAGTCGGGCGGACAAGTGGGCGACATCGGAACGCTGACGACGGCCTCGGGAGTCGCTCGGGTTCTCGAAACGTATGCACCTGTTCGCGGCGTCATCGTCCACAAGGTTCGTCTCGAACACGGGAAACTGAGTGTCGGCGATGAAGTCGATGCGCAGGTCGATGAAGAACGGCGTCGCCGCGTTGCCGCGAATCATACGGGGACCCATATTCTCCACGCGGTTCTGCGCGATGTCCTCGGAACTCACGTCAAGCAGGAAGGCTCCCTGGTTGCACCGGACCGGCTGCGATTTGACTACTCCCATTTCGCCCCTCTGACCCACTCCGAAGTTGCGGAAATCGAGAGGCGCATCAATAGCGTCGTCTTCCACAATCTGCCTGTCGTCACGCAGGAAATGGAACTCAACGAGGCAATCGCCGAAGGCGCGATCGCATTTTTCGGCGAGCGATACGCGCAACAGGTCCGGGTTGTGTCAATTCCGAATGTCAGCAAAGAACTGTGTGGTGGAACGCATACGCGGATGACGGGCGACGTCGGGCTCTTCAAGATCGTCGGCGAATCCAGCGTCGCGGCCGGCGTGCGTCGAATCGAAGCGCTGACCGGATTCGGGGCCTATGGGCGCCTGGATGAAGACGAAAATCTGATCGCCAATCTCTCCCACATGCTGCGGGCTCCGCGGCTGGAGCTCACCCGCTCGGTGACGCGGCTGCTCGAACTTCAGCGCGAGTTGGAGAACGAACTCGAAACACTGAAGCGCAAGTCCGCGCGCTCCCAGATCGACGACATTGTCGCCAGTCAGACCCGGGTTAAGGGGACTGCTGTGGTCGCCCGGAAAATCGAGGGGATGGACGCCGCTATGCTCCGGGAACTGGCGGAACAGGTCAGTGCAAAAATCGCTTCAGGAGTTGTTGTCCTCGCTCTAGCATCGATGGGGAAGGTCTCGCTGGTGGCCGCTGTCACCCGGGACCTCCAGAAAACACTTCACGCCGGCAACATCGTGAAAAAGGTTGCGGACGTGGTCGGCGGCAGTGGAGGCGGGCGCCCTGACTTTGCCCAGGCAGGCGGGAAGGATGCCGAAAAGGTAGACCAGGCTTTACAAGCTGTGTACAATATCGTGGCTGAGTCGTTAGAGTAAGCCACTTTTAGTTGTGGTGGAAATGCAAAGACGAACTGTAAGAACACTTTTTCTCAGCAGCGCCCTTTTGGTGCTGGCTTTGCCGGTATACCTCTGCGCCGAAAACGTGGTCGACGAATCGGCGAAAATCCAGATGACGATCAGAGACGGGAAGCCCGTTTTGACGGATGCCGCGCCGAATGCACCGGTCAAGGTTGCGGAAGCGGTCACCGTCTCCGAGGCGCGGCTACTTGATGATCAAATGCCGGGCCCGATCCAAGCCCTCGTTCATAAGATTTCGAGAACCCACGGTATCGATCCTCAGCTCGTTGCCGCAGTCATGAAAGTGGAATCGAATTACGACCGCTGGGCACGCTCGTCAAAAGGCGCTCTTGGCCTGATGCAATTGATTCCATCAACAGGCGCGCGCTTTGGCGTCCGGGATTTTTTCGACCCGGCACAGAACATTGAAGGCGGCGTGAGATACCTGCGATTTCTGTCGGACAAGTTCGGGCCGACCAATCTTAACCTCGTCCTGGCAGCCTATAATGCAGGGGAGAATCTCGTGGAACGTCTCGGCACGGTGCCTCCGATTCCCGAAACCCGGGCGTACGTCCGAAAGATACGAACCATCTATAAGCCTGGCGACGGCCCTTCATTGGTGTCTGACTCCGACGGCGACCCCGTGGTTGTGGAGTCGGCGCCTGAGCCGAAACCTACGATTTACAAGTTTGTCGATGAGCGGGGTGTGCTGCACTTCTCGAACATGGGCCCACCACATTGACGGGATTGACGGGTTGATGGGATACAAGACATCTGCAATTCTATCGTCTGTGTTCTTGAGCGCATCCCTTGCGCTTGCCCAGTCCCCGACGCTCATTCAGCAAGCTTCCAACCAGTTCCGCACCGCCGAAAAAGCGGAAGCCGCTCTCAACGAAAAACCCGAGGACAAACGCACGCGGGACGAATATGTGAAGGTGATTCGCGCCTACGAGCGCGTCTACCTGATCACGCCTCATACCGGATGGGCCGATAATGCGCTCACCTCGATTGCCCGCCTCTACGAGGAAATCAAGGATTCCAAGAACGCCATCAAGACCTTGAGGTTCCTGGTGCACGAATACCCGCAGACGCCCCTGCGCGACATGGCTGAGCGGGACATCGCCCGTCTGAGCGGCGCAGAGGAAGTCGGCGTCAAGGGCACGGCATCGGTCGAAAATATCCGGTTCTGGGAAGAAGACCGGACCGTGCGCGTTGTCGTGGATCTGACCGGGGAGGCGACGTTCAAGACCGGTGAAGCCAAATCGCCCGACCGTTTCTACATCGACATCTCCCCGGCGCGCCTGAACTCGATGCTGCTGGGAAAAGAATGGCCGACGGAATCGAAAATGTTCCAGAAGATCCGGGTGGCCCAATACGATGGATCCACAGTGCGAGTGGTCCTGGACGGTACCGGCGCCAAGGGAGTGACCACATTTCCGCTGAGGGACCCGAACAGAATCATTATCGATGTAGCCGGCAGCGCGGCACCGCCGAAAACATCTGCCGGAGCAAACGCCGCCCCTGCTCCCCGTGTGGTCCAACCTTCGACATCACCGGTTCCGGCCGCTGTAGCCGCAACCCCGGATCCAGGAGATTCATCGACGATTGCTCCGTCAGCCTCGACAACTGCTTCTGCAGCCTCGACATCCGTCCCGACAACTGCTTCTGCAGCCTCGACATCCGTCCCGACAACCGCTCCTGCGGCCTCGACATCCGTCCCGACAACTGCTCCTGCGGCCTCGACATCCGTCCCGACAACTGCTTCTGCGGCCTCGACATCCGTCCCGACAACTGCTTCTGCAGCCTCGAGAACAGCCTCGACAACGGCTCCTGCAGTCTCCACGTTGCCGGCGAATTTACCACCAGCGGTCGAAACGTCACCGGCAGCGGTGTCGGCCGCGCCAGACCCCCTGCCGGCAGCGAACGTGGACCCGGTCCGCGTGGCAGTGGAAGCGAAATCGGCGAATAATTCCCTGATCCGAAGCCTGGGGCTGAAGTTGTCGCGCGTGGTTATCGACGCCGGCCACGGTGGACACGACACCGGCAGCATCGGGCCGACGGGCTTCACGGAAAAAGACCTCGTTCTCGACGTCTCAAAACGGCTCAAAGTCCTGATCGAATCGGAGATGGGCGCGGAAGTCGTGATGACGCGCAGTGACGATACGTTTATTCCCCTGGAAAGCCGCACAAAAATCGCAAACAGCAAAGACGCGGACCTCTTCATTTCAATCCACGCCAATTCCAGCCAGATCAAATCGGTTCGCGGCGTCGAGACGTTTTTCCTGAACTTCAATACACAGTCTCGAGACGCGATCATGACGGCCACGAGAGAAAACGCGGCGTCAGAGCTCAACATTCATGATCTTCACGATATCGTCGAGAAAATCACGTTGAATGACAAGGTCGATGAGTCGCGCGAACTGGCAGGATACATTCAATCTGCCATGAGTAATCGTTCCAATGCCGGTGCCAATCGAGGCGTGAAGCAGGCTCCGTTTGTCGTTCTTATCGGCGCTCGCATACCGTCTGTTCTCGCGGAAATCAGTTTCATCAGCAATCCCGAAGAAGAGCGCAAATTGAAGACCGCAGCTTACCGCCAGCAGATTGCCGACTCGCTGTTTCAGGGTATAAAATCCTATGCGGAAACCTTGAGCAGTACAAAGACCGCCAAATCTCAGGAAAAGAATTAGTCAGGACTCCATGACGAGACGCCTGGTCCAGAGCGCGCTGATCCTATTTTTGTTTGTAGCCCCGGTTCACGCCGAAAAAACGACGACCCGTGAAGCCCTGTTGAAGGAGGTCGCCGGCAGCCAGCGCTTCGCCCCCTCGGGGGCGCCATCGCAATACAGCGAATCCACTATCGGAGAACTCGACCCGGTGACCGCACCTGCGCTCAAGCTTTACGGTCTGCGGGGAGTGACCGTCCAGGAGTGGACGGCCGCGACCGGCAAGGTGAAGGCCACGCTGTTTGAAATGGCGGATTCCGGGGCGGCGTACGGCTTCTACGCCATGCAACGATCGGCGGGCACCGGGGACCGCACACCAATTCTGATTGGAGCCGGCAGCTTTCGACGCCAAGGCCACCTTTATTTCTGGCAGTCGAACTATGCCGTTCGGATCGACGGTCCGACCGCGCTGCAGACCGAACTGGCGACGATTCTCTCTCGGGGCATTCTGGGACGGTCCCAGAAGCCACCCGTCGCCAGCTACCTTCCCGCGGCCAATCTGATCGAGGGTTCTGAAAGATATCTAATTGATCCAGGAGAAATTCCTCCTATAGCTGGATTAGATTCAGATCACTTGGGGTTCGACTCGAGCGCGGAGGCAGCGACAGCCGACTATCAGTTTGATGGAGGCAAAGCGCAGCTGCTCCTGGTGCTCTACCCCACCCAGCACATCGCAAAGAAGTATACGGATGGGCTTGGAGGGGGCCCAGATGCCTTCAGGAAGCGCGATGGGCCGCTTTTCGCTGTCGTCTATGGAACGAAGGATGAAGGCCGCGCTGCCGCCATCCTGGGCGCCGTGAATCATGAATTCACCGTAACCGGGGTGGAGCCGGCGCCGGACCTCGGTCTGGGGCCTTTGCTCATCACGGTGGCGACCTTCGTCGGTATTGCGCTCGCTTTCACCACGGTCATTGGATTGAGCTTTGGGGGACTGCGAATTTTTATGAAAAACCGCGGGCCGGACGGCCCCTATGACACCTCGAGGGGGCCAGGAATGATCCAACTCAAGTTAATTCAAGGAGTTACGAATAGGCCGGACGACGTCCCAAAAGAAGCTGATGGGATATAGAAGAATAAGACCAACGAACCGAACGGGTTGCAACGCTCGAAAAATTAGTCGTTGACAACCCTTACCCCCCTACATAAATTTACTGGCACTGGAGCTTTGATTCCGCCGTTTTGCGGGGTCTCTGATCCTTTTTCTCTTTGCCACTATTGCTCACCCGCCGATAAATGAAAAGTCGGGTGAGCATTTTTTTGCCGGCGTAGCTCAGCTGGTAGAGCAGCTGATTCGTAATCAGCAGGCCAGCGGTTCAAGTCCGCTCGCCGGCTTTTTTTAGGCCATTCAGCGTTTTCGAAGCCGGTCCACACCGGCTGCCTGTACCTCCGTGACCGGGGCTTCCGCCCCGGCCTGGTTTGTTTTCCGCTGACCTGCATCGACCAGCTGTGGCGTTCCCCGTCCAAGACCCGCGACAACACGCTCGCGAGTGAAGACAAGCTTCTCGGTGGAGTGGTTGAGATCGATCTTGAGGACGTCGCCTTGATGGATCTGTCCGGTTGCGATCAAGTTGGACAGCGGATACACAAGATGACGTTCGATGGCTCTCTTCAGATGACGCGCCCCATATTTCAAGTCCGTACCTTCCCGAAGCAGGAATGCTTTGGACTCGGGGGTGCACCTGAAGATGAACTGTCTCTCCGCGTGCGAAGCCATGATCCGGGTCTGGACGTCATTGAGTTCGATATCGAGCACGTTCCGGAGATTGGTTTCAGTCAGGGTACGGAACACCACGACCTTGTCGAGACGGTTCATGAACTCGGGCGAGAACTTTCGCTTCGCGACTTCGAGAGCCGTGCGATAAAGCTTCTGATCCAGAGCGGCCAGCGAAACATCGTCGTGTTTCGCCGAAGACGTGAAGCCAATCCCGCTGCTCATCATGTCGGACATTTCAACCGCGCCGAGATTGGAGGTCATGAAGATCACGCAGCGCGACATATCGACTTTGCGGTTGTCCCCGAGGGTGAGGGTTCCCTTGTCCAGGATTCCCAGCAACAGCTGCCATAGCGCATCGTTGGCCTTTTCGATTTCGTCGAAGAGGATGAACGTCATCTTCGCGTTGTCGGTTTGATGCTGATCGATCGCTTCCTGGGTGAGCAGGGGCGGCGTCTCACGATGTCCGAGATATCCCGGAGGAGAGCCGAGCAACTTCGCAATTTCATGGCTGTGTTGGAACTCCGCGCAGTCGATCTTGATAAACGCCCTTGGGCTTCCAAAGAGGATTTCTGCGGAAGCTTCGACAACACGGGTTTTCCCCGACCCCGTAGGCCCGAGAAACAGAAGGTTCCCGATTGGTCTGCCGGGCGTTGCCATACCTGCCAGATAGATCTGGTACATGTTCACGATGCGACGAACTGCGCGATCCTGCCCAACGATCTTGCCGAGCAGCCGCCGCTCGAAGTCCAGCACCTCGGAGCTCCGCATTTCCGGATCCAGCATCACTTCCTCAGAGACATACGGTCTGACCATATGAATACCCCCTTCCCAGATCCCGGTGGACTCTGTCTTGTTTGACGGACTCCCGAGAAATCCGACTACTCTGCAAAAAGGTATCGGGCTGAATTGGGGCAGACTTTAACCCCGGGAGTTCTCGATTGTTTGAAGGTAGAGGAGCTCGTAGTTCCTGACGATCCGGGTTGAACAGAAGTCGCGCAAAGCGTGCTCCCGCGCGGCTTTACCCATTTCGGACCGCAATTGCGGGTCTTTCACCAGCCTAAGGCTCGCCTCTGCCATTGCCGATACATCCCCGAGGCCGAGAAGGAATCCATCCTCCTCGTGCTCGACGACTTCAGGCAGGCCCCCGATTCGCGTGGCAATGACGGGGACTTCACAGGCCATGGCTTCCAGAGCCACCAGTCCGAAAGACTCCGACTCGCTGGGAAGAAGCAGAACATCCGCGACGGAGAGGAACGGCACCATGTCGTTCTGTTTCCCGACAAACAGGACATCCTGGGATACGCCGAGGGTATCTGCGATCCCTTCCGCTTTCGGGCGCTCCGGGCCGTCTCCCACCATCAGAAGCTTTGCAGGGCAACTTTGATGCACCCTGGCGAACGTCGCGACGACATCCTGAACACGTTTAAGCGGCCGGAAATTCGAGATGTGAATGAAGATCGCCTGGTCGGGATTGGCGAAGCGCCGGCGCATGGAGGGATCCGTGGCCCGGCCGTAAACATCGCAATTGACAAAGTTGGGGACGACGGTAATGGGTCTTTGAATATGAAATTCATCGATTGTTCGCTGCTTGAGATACTGAGAAACGGCGGTTACAGCATCGCTTTGCTCGATGCCGAAGCGGGTGATCGGCAGGTAAGAGCGGTCGTTGCCGACCAGGGTGATGTCCGTGCCGTGGAGCGTTGTAACGAAAGGCACCTTCCGCCCGGTAGCCATCATCTTTGCAAGATAGGCGCTGATGGAATGTGGAATCGCGTAATGAACGTGAAGAATATCCAGGCTGTGACGCGCCGTTACTTCCGCCATCTTGGTGGCCAGCACCAAATCGTAAGGAGGGTATTCGAACAGCGGGTAGGAAAGAACCTCAACCTCGTGGAAGTAGATTCGCTCGCTCACCGTCAGCCGAATCGGCAGCGCATAGCTGATAAAGTGAACCTCGTGTCCACGGGCGGCGAGTTCCATTCCCAGCTCCGTCGCGACAACCCCGCTGCCGCCGTATGTCGGATAACACGTGATGCCGATCTTCAAATTTCCACCACCTGGTGCTCCTGAACGTCCAACGTCAGCTGCTCGGTCAGACGAGGCACCACGGCTCTTCCGTAGCGAGCGATAAAGGAAGCGATATTGATCACGCGTTCCTGCGGTTTCTTCTCGGGGAAAAGAGAATTGCAGATCGCATCGAGATGACGCTCGATGGTTTCATCACGGCGAGCCACTGCATTGACGTACTTCCCTTTCAACCCCTCCAGCTGGTGCAGAACTTTCTGGCGGGACGTATCCAGCGCCCCGACAAGGGTCACATCGATGGCGCGCAGCAGCGGCCTGAGCGACTCCAGCTCCTCCTCAACGCGGGTACGGACACGCTCGAAACCGTCCCCGTCCTGTGTCGCGGCGACTGCCATTCGCTTCAAGTGCTCCCGGCCCTGAAACACGTCACTCAACTTGATGCCGTATTTTTCGACAGACTTTGCAACACGCGGCTCGACCAGGGTGGCGCTTATTCTGGGAAAAATCGGCGGCATCGGTTTGCCCAACGTCTCGTAAACCGCGGCCGCCTGCGCGAAATATGCCACCTCCGCAGGCCCCCCGATATAGGTCGCCGTCGGAAACAGCGCGTCCTGCATCACCGGACGCAGGAGGACATTTGCGCTCCACGAAATTCCACTGCCCAAATCGTCTGGCCGGAGAGCCTGCCGCGCCCGTCCTCTATAACCAAACAGCCCGGTGAAATTCTGGTCCACCTTCACCTGTTCGTGATACCCTGCGGCGCTCAACTCGTTGTTGCGCGTCAGGAGCGCGGAACGTATTTCCGCATTCCGCTTGATTGCCAGCTCGATGGTCGGTTGGGCGATTGCCCGCAGCCCGTCATCAAGCGGATTGACGAAGGTCAATTCGGTCTCCGCAAACAGACTCGCCATCATTCTCGCGAACGCGTCCACGGGGGAGACTCCCGGCTGGTAAGCCGCTTCGAGCAGTGTTTTCAGATCCGGAATGAATTCCGATTGAGGCAGGCTTTGCAAACATGTCGAAACCGCGCTGCGCACATCCTCGCGAAAGCTGAGCCATCCGGCGGGGGCCGGGTCTTCGCCGGAAAGATCGACGCGAATCTGGCAGAGGTCCGAATTGCGATTAAGAATCCAGGTGGATTCGATTTCGGCAAAATCGTGATCTTCCGCGGCAACCCAGAAAACGGGCACGGCCTTCACTCCGGCCTGCTCTAATTTTGCCGCAATCTTGACGGCGGTGATGGCTTTTAGAATGGAGAACAGCGGGCCCGTAAAAAGAACGGGCTGCTGGCCCGTAATCACCGCCACGGCGCCGGATTGAAGCTTTTCGACACCGCGCTGCCCGGCGCCCCAGCGCGACTGCTGCTGTCCAAGAACGGAACACAGCTGGTTCCGGTGAGCGGAATCCAAAGCGGGACGGTGAACGGCAAACCGTTGAATCGCATCCAGAGAATAGGGCTCAGCGTAAAAACGTTGAACGCGGTCCCAGTTTTCAAGGTAATCGGAGAACAGGCGAGTGGCTGGGGGACCGTGCCGCAACGAGACGCGCATTAGACCTTCCTCTCCAGAGAATACTGCTGTCCGCTTATCCTGAGGTCTTCCGCGACGGCGCGAACCCTGGCCCGATCGAAGCTGGACACCTCAAGATTTTCTTCGAGAGCGCGGAGCGCAGGCAAGCACATAAACGTTCCGTCAGAACTCAAGATGTTCGACCCACTCGCGCGCCCGCGCGGCGACATTGCCGTGTTTGAGGATATCTCCGATCGCAGCAATCGACGTTGCGCCGCACGCGAGAACATCGCGTGCGGTCTCCAGGGTTATTCCGCCAATCGCAACAACGGGCTTGCGCACCCTGGCGCAGATTTCGCGAAGGTTGTCCAGACCCACGACGGGGTCTGGATTCCGCTTGGTGGTGGTGGCAAAGATCGGGCCAACGGCGATGTAGTCCACCGGCTCATTGTCCGCATCCAGCGCCTGGGAAAGATTGTGCGTGGAATAGCCGATAATCTGCCCGGCATCGAGCGTAACCCTGGCGAGGGCAGGCGCCAGGTCCAACTGGCCCAGATGCACTCCGGCCACACCGGCCAGGCGCGCCACATCCGAACGATCATTGACGATGACGCGCGCCCCTGGAGGCGCGGCCCTGAGAGTTGCTTCGACTTCGGCAAGAAGCGTTTGAGCCGCGGCGGCCTTGTCTCGAATCTGAACCAGGCGGACTCCACCGCGGAAGAGAGCTTTTGCGAGTTGTACCGGATCACCGAAGGTCTGGTCCGCCACGGCATAAAGGCGAGGCAGCCCGATCATGCGTTTACTCGCTGCGCCCTATACCTGAGGTTTCGCGCTATCGCGCTCACGCTGCGCCTCTTGGGTTTCGCGCTGTCGCGCTCACGCTTTGCGGGCGGGCTTGCATTCGCAGCCGCTCATGCAATTCCGCGATCCTTGCGGGAGTCGTTCATATGTTCGAGAAACGACGTGTAAATATCGCCCCGCTGGAAATCGGGATGGGACAGGATCTGCTGATGCAACGGGATAGACGTTCGGACGCCTTCCACGATGAACATATCCAATGCGCGCCGCATTCGCCTTATGGCTTCGGCACGATCGACTCCATAAACGATAAGCTTCGCGATCAGAGAGTCGT
This sequence comes from uncultured Acidobacteriota bacterium, assembly GCA_963836435.1. GTDB lineage: Bacteria > Acidobacteriota > Terriglobia > 20CM-2-55-15 > 20CM-2-55-15 > DASTBJ01. Next base: position 124,187 of record CAWIJI010000012.1, read on the forward strand.
AGTAGGGAGGCACGACGTATTCGGCGTAGGCAGCGGTATCCACGCGGACTCCGAATCCGCAGGGAGGGTGCCACGAAATAATCTTCCCGGGACTGGGACGGCAGGTGACGGGGTCCTCCGCGTTGATACGGCACTCGATAACGTGTCCTTTGAATTCGATGTCCTGCTGCCGATAGGGCAGCATCGCGCCCGCAGCGATGAGAATTTGATCGCGCACGATGTCTATGCCGGTGATGCGCTCCGTCACGGGATGCTCGACCTGGACCCGGGTGTTCATCTCCATGAAATAGAACTTGACGTTCTCAGTCCACCAGAAACTCAAGGGTACCGACGTTGTGGTACCGCACGGACTTGATGGCGCCCACCGCAAGAGCCGCCCATCTTCTCGCGCAGTTCAGGAGTCATGATGACCGACGGGGATTCCTCTATGAGCTTCTGATGACGGCGCTGGATCGAGCATTCGCGCTCCCCGAGATGAACGGCATTGCCGTGTTCGTCGGCCATGATCTGGAACTCGATGTGGCGGGCACGTTCAAGTATTTCTCGATGTAGCAGTCTGCAACGCCGAAGGCATTGGCGGCTTCCGTCTGGGCTGTCTGGAGGGACTGAGAAAGATCCTCGCGGCTGCGGACGACGCGCATGCCGCGGCCTCCGCCGCCGCGCAACAGCCTTGACGATCACGGGGTAGCCGATCTCCTCGGCCAGGGCCAGTCCTTCATCGGCTGATGTAACGGCGCTCTCGCTGCCGGGCAGGAGCGGTATCCCCAGGCGGCTCATTTCCGCACGTGCGCGGGCCTTGTCCCCCATCAGCCGAATGCTTTCGGCGGACGGGCCGATGAACTTGATCTTGCTGGCCTCACAGACCTCGGCGAAATAAGCGCTTTCGGCCAGAAAACCATAGCCGGGATGGATGGCGTCTGCGTTGGTTACTTCGGCAGTGCCGATGACACTTGGAATATTCAGGTAACTGTCCTTGCTGCGGGGAGGGCCGATGCATACGGCTTCGTCGGCAAACTTGACATGAAGCGCGTGACGATCCGCTTCCGAAAACACGGCGACCGTCTTGATACCCAGTTCCTTGCACGCGCAGATGACCCGCAGGGCGATCTCGCCCCGATTAGCTATAAGAATTTTCTTGAACATCTTCCTGGTGGCTGCGCCTGTACCGACAGTTCCCGCTAACGCCCGACGTGGGACATCACGCTAGCTTCGCTTGATCGCGACCAGCTTCTGACCGTACTCGACGGGTAGTCCATTTTCCACGTAGACGGCGGTGACCTGGCCCGACACTTCCGCCTCGATTTCGTTCATCAGCTTCATCGCTTCGACAATGCACAGCACCGTTCCCTTTTCGACGAAGTCACCGACATTCACAAACGGCGGCGACGAGGGGTTGGGAGCTGCATAGAAGGTCCCGACAATCGGCGCCTTGACATAGAAAAGGTCGTCACTGACCGTGGGGGTCTCCTCAGACTCCGGCGGTGCGATCAAGACCGGCTGCGAAGCCGGCACTGAAATCGCGGGAGCCGAAACAGCAGATTGGCCCATGTTGCGCCGCATCTTCAGCCGCACGCCGGATTTCTCAACTTCGAGTTCTTCGATGGATTCCCTGGAGGTAAACAGGTCGATAAGTTCTTTAAGTTCTTTCAGGTTCATAAGTTTGAAAGCGTGGAGTATAGCAAAGAGCGCTTCAATTCGTACCGGAGACGCCCCAAATGCTCGTCTGACGAGCACACCAGAATTCCGAAACGATCCCTGGGAAAACGATGGAGAAGGATGATCGACGACTCGTAGGTCAGGATCTGCTCCTGAAGTTCTCCCATGCCGGTGTCGCTCGACGCCCTCTGCGCGATGCGCAGAAGCATCGCATATTCCGCGGCAAAGGATTCCGGGTTCGGAGCTGTGTTTGCTGACGCGTGCCCAAGGAGTTCTCCTTGCGCACCGAGCAGGAAAAAGGCCCGTAGCCCGGGCAGTTTCTCCCGAATTGCGCTGAAAAACTGCCCAACCTCCGCCTTCACTGTCTGGCCGGCTCAGTTTGCCGGATTCGCCACAACCACGGAGTCCGAAGCTCTGATCCTCGGCGTAATGAAGAACAGGAGTTCCGCAGTGCTTTTGATTGTCGAAGTATTCTTGAACAGATGGCCGATAACGGGAAGGCTGCCCAGCCCCGGCACCTGGCGGATGTTGAGCGAATCCGTATCGACGTAGATTCCGCCGATCATCATCGTGGTCCCATCGGCCACCAGGGTTGTTGTCTTTGCCGCTTGCGTGGAGACCGAGGGGACTCCGTTCACCGAGCGCGCAAAGTCTGGCTGGCTGTTTTCAATCTCGACCGTCATCAGAATCGTACCGGCCTCGGTAATCTGCGGCGTGACGTTCAACTTCAGTGCAAAGGTCAGGAAGCTCACAGAAATCGTATTATTGACGTTCGTCTGCACAGGAATTTGAGTACCCTGGGAAATCTCCGCGGGCACGTTGTTCTGTGTGACGACATGCGGACGGGACATCAGCCTCGCCGTTCCCTTGGCTTCCGCCGCAGTGATGATCGAGTCGAGAAGGATATCGCTTCCGGGCTGCATCAGGAACGCTATACCGGATGTCGCCGCTGCCGGAAGGTTGGAGATGAGAGGGAGTCCCGTTCCGCCCCTCGTTGTTGCCCGCGGAGTGGGGGTTCTCGAAAACGGGCTGGCTGCGCCGCTGCCGCCAGTGAGAATATTTCCCGAATTGGCCCCAACCAGCAGACCCAGTTGGCTGCCGAATTCCCGAGAAAATGATTTATTCGCCGTGAGGAGGCGGGCCTCGATCTCCACCTGCTGAGCCGGCACATCGATGAAGGCCACCATCTTGTCGATATTCTCGAATTGAACCGGCAAATCGGCGACGATGAGGGCGTTTCTTCGGGGTTCCGCCACAACGGTGCCGCGAGCGGAAAGAACTCCGCTGGACTTCAGAACGTTCGCAACATCGACCGCCTTGGTGTAATTCATCACGTACTGGCGATTGATCAGAGGCGTGGCACTCGCAGCCGCGGCGCGGACTGCGGCGCGCTGTGCTTCTTCGGCGCCGAGCGTCGCCTGAGTGGCGATCCGCAGCACATTCCCCTGCATGATGCCGCCCAGATTCTTCAGCTTGAGGACGATGTCCAGCGCCTGATCCCACGGAAGTTCCTTCAGCTGAATGGTCAGGGTACCGGTAACATTCTCGTCCAGGGCAATATTCAGGCCACTGATGTCGCCGATGAGGCGGAAGAAGTCCTTGATGTCGGTCTCCTTGAGGTCCAGAGAAACGAGTTCGCCATTGAACGTCTGCGGCGTCGGCGGAGTGGTGATAACGGGAACTGTCGAGGGCGTCGCCTGAGTGATCTGGCCGCCGGCCTGAACAACGACCGGTGCCGGCGCGGGTGCCGCTGCGACAGCCGCTGCCGCCACTAGCGGTGGAATTACCTGCGGCTCCAGCAGGGCGACGGACTTTGCTGCAGGGACTTCCTGAACCGTGGGCAGGGACGCGAGAGCGGCTCTGGACGAAACGGAGGCCGCTTCCTGTTCTTCGACAAGAACCGGAGGACCGGCAACAAGAGTCGCAGGAGCACGGTCGGCAGCCGGGGCCTGCAGCTTCGGGTCGCCGAACAGGACGCGTACGACACCGGCGCCGTCATCTACAACATGGTAGTTCACGCCCGCATCGAGATCGAAAACCACGCGGGTCGCCTTGCGGTCCGGGGTGCTGAAATACGACGCACGAATTTTTTCCACCCCGGCGGCTCCCACCTTCTTTTGAGTGAAGGTTAGCCCGTTCTTGAGACCGTGGAAATCGACCACCAGGCGGCGCGGAGTCTCAAGTTCGAAGTACGTGAAGCGGGCTGTTTCGGTGGCGGTGATTTTCGCCTCAAGCGTCTGGCCGCTGGCAGTGACGGAAACATCCTTCACCATTTTTGCCATGGCGGCGTCCTGTGGGGAGGCCGCCTGGACTACCAGCGTCAAGACAACCACGAAGACTCCAAAGACCAGAAGCCTCCTGAAATCGCATACTCTCATCTTTTTTCTCCTGCCGTAGTCCCCGCACTTGTACCTGTTCTCACGACAGCCTCTCGATTGACGGGCTGCTTCGTGGTCGGAGAAATCATCGTGAACACAATCTCATCTGGTCGGATCTCTTTAATCACACCGTCAAATAGACTCTCACCCTTGGCGGCGAAATAGGTCCTTCTGCCGGGCGCGGTAAGAATCACCTTGGTCATTCCGGGCTCTTTCGACGTCACGATTCCAGCGACTTTTGCCTCCGCAACGAGCACTCCCGGCAACCCGTCAGGCCGCACGACGGGAACGTCGGGTTGTGCCGAGGCCGGCCTCGGCACGGGATTGACGAAGGGATCCCGTCTCCCCCGCGGATCATAGCGAAAGCCTTCGGGTACGGTCAGAACCGGAAGAGGATCCTCGGCCGCCGGTGCCTTTGCCGCAGCATTCGGTTTGGCGGCCGGAGGTTTCGCAGGTGTGGCCGCCGCTTTGACATCCGCCACGGCGTTGTCGCCGCCAGCCTGCTGGCCGGCACAGCCCGACATGGCCGCTAATACAATCGCGAGAAAGATGTAATGCCGGCCGCTCATTTCTTCACCTTCACAGCCGTTGCGGCCGGCACCTTGTCGGCGACCTGTTCACGGTAGACGTAGGTCTTGGCCTCATAGCTGGCGCCGATACTCGCCGTGTACGAAGCCTCGCCTTCTGAAGCCCGGCCATCGATCTTCAATTTGTCTATGTTCACGATTCGGTCCAGACGTCGAATCTTCTCGAGAAATTCTCCGAGAGTATGCGGCGTGCCGATGACCGACATCTCGAGCGGGTATTCTGTATAGACCTCATGATCGACAGGAGCTCTGGAAACACCGCTCTGGATTTTCAGCCCGGATCCGCTGGCGGAGGACTGAACCTGCTTGAGGATCTGATCGGTTTCCCTGTCCTGGGGCAACACTCTTTTCAGCTCATCAAGCCTGGCCTGCAAGACTTCTGCTTCCTTCTTGAATTGTTCGAAAACGGCCTTCTGCCTCAGGCTCTTGTCGACCTTTGCGGTTACTTCCGCAAGCCGTGCTGTCTGCGCCCGGATATCCATCTGAATCGGCGACATGAACCAGTACCAGACGCCGGCCAGCAGAGCGCCGCACACGGCGACAACCGTCGCGAGCTGGACATACCACTTTAGCTTTGAAAAACCGCCCATCAGTTGGCTCCTTTCTCCGCCGGCTTCGGCGGGGCGGGAGGAGAGAAATCCGAGGTCAGGTTGAACGCCACGTTACCGCGCTGGGAGTCCTCGAACTTATTGATGTTGATGTTGTGAAAGTAACCTGTTTCCTCGAGATTTGCGTAAAACGCGGCGAGAGCTTCAAGGTTTGTAGCCGTGCCGACCATGCTGATCGACGAATTGTTCTGCGTGAAACTGGAAAGCCAGACGAAATTCGTTCGATCGACGGAGTCCACAAGCCTGTCCAGCATCACAACAGGGCTGACCTGGCTTCTCTTCAAATCGCTGATGATCGTGATTCGCCTCTCAAGCTCCGCCTTTCGTGCTTCGTATAGGGCATCCTGCTTGATAACCGCTTCCAGCTGTTTTTCTTCTGCTTCCTTGGCCGCGATCTTCTGCGCCAGGTCCATGGACTGGTTGGTGAGCTGAGAATACCAGAGATAGCCGCCAACAAGTGTGCCAACCATAATGAGCAGATGCACGACCGGAAGCATATTGGTAGGGCCGGCAGTTCTTGCCGCGGCGGCCTTCACCACCTTCTTCTTCACCGCTCCTGACAGGTTTACGCGAATCATTGATCAAACCCCCTTAGCGCCAGACCCACTGCCACAGTAAGGGCAGGTCCCAGCGAAGTGATTTTTGCCGCATCTACCTTGGACCCGAACGTAATGGACTTCAAAGGATTGAGCACCTCGGCCGGATACCCGAAAGTCTCTCGAATCTTGGCCGCGAGACCTGCGCGTCCTAGCGGTTCCGCCACAGAGGAACACCTGCGTGATAGCCTCATTCGGATATGTCTCTTTGAAGAAATCGAAAGTTTTCTGGACTTCCATCACCAGGAGATCGGTGATGGATTCCAGCAGAGGCTGAACCATGTCGGCTTCCGCAGCATCGCCGGTCTTTCCCAGCTTCAGGTCCTCAGCTTCCTGAAACGTGAGCTGAAGTTCCTTCTGGAGAATGTCCGTATACTGATTGCCCCCCACCGAAACATCGCGAATGAAGAGAGGAATTCCGCCTTTCGTAATATTGATATTCATCAGCGAAGCGCCGATATTCAACAGCGCACTACGGCGGCGGCATCGACGGAGTAATTGGCTTCGAAGGCATTCTGCAGCGCGAAGGCGTCGATATCGACAACGTCGGCGTTCCGTCCCGCGAGTCCGATCACGCTCGGTGTGATTCTGGATTTTTTCTTTCTTGGCAGCAACCAGCAAAACTTCCATTCCCGGATCATCCGAAGAGGTAATCGGGCCCCACAACCTGATAGTCCATGTTGACTTCCGAAAGCCCGAATGGAATGTATTGCTCCGCGTCGAACTGGATGGAGGCATCGACTCTTTTTCGAGTGGCCACGGGCAAGACCACCCGCTTCACAATGACGGAGTGTCCGGAGACTCCGGCTGACACTCCTTTCGGACTCGAACTTTCCCGCGGTTAACGTTCGCTTGATGCGTCGGCGACCGCAGGCGAATCCATGATCGCGCCGTCCACAACAGCATCCGGCCCCAGAGTTTCACAGGCAAAGCCCGTAATCTGGTAGCCCTTTTTGGACTTGGTCAGCTCCACGGCCTTGACCGAACTCGAACCAATATCGAGGCCAACCAATGGTTTGGATCTCTTAAACAGCCCCATAAGCTAGTTCTTAACCGCCACTTTCTCGACACGGCTGGGCTTCACTTCCAGTACGCGTTCGCTCTTTTTTTCCATCCACCGATCCAAGAGATCCTTCTTGAACCGCCACCGATTCCCCAACTTGAACCTACGCCGGGTATCCTGTTTTCATTCAGGTACTTGTAAAGCGTATCGGGGGAGATCCCCAGATACTCCGACGCCTCGCGCAATGTCATGACTTCCTTCGGTCGTTCCATTTTCTACCCTGTATCTCCCTGCAGTCTCCCTGCTAAATCCCACTGAGATGCATGGGAATTACCTGAATTCGGGGGGTAAATTCCCTGTCTTCTCCCCCTTTTCCGGACGCAGGCTAACAGTGGGTCAAGTAGCAAGGCAAGAAAAAACTACGAGAAGGACCTCATTTGTCCAAGTAAGAAATAAAAGGCTTTAGCTTTGGATCTTGAGGACGAACTCCAGGCGAAATTTCGCCCTGGGATTACCTCGTGAATGCAGGTCTGAGGTGAAAGGCGCGCGCTACTGTTGAGCCCTCAATAAGGCCAGCAATGCCGTCCTCTGCGCAGGCGTCAAGAGGGCAACAACCTTCGTGAGAGAGTCCCTCTCCAGTTGCTTTATCCTGGCCGGATCCGGGGTACCCTGCGATTCCCGGGCTATTTCCGCCCGGGCTTCCTTCTGGGATTCGAACACGGCCTGGACTTTGGGAATCTGTTCGTCGCTGAACGGAGCATTGGCGTCTTCCATCGAAACGCGCAGCGCGTCATAGCCGCCACGAGACTTGATCTGATCCCGGGACATCTTCGTGAGAATGGCCTGCTGTTTTGGGTCCAGGGCAGGAGCTGCGGCGATCTTCGTGAACAGCTCATCATTCAACTGACGCATTTCCACTTCCAGCGCATCCAGCACTTCGGCCGGTACGCGGGAACTCGGGGACGCCGCTCCCGCCCCACGGGCAGCCAGGGCTGCCAGGAGAGCCGGATTCAGTGCGGCTCCCGGAGCCCCACCCCGTGCGGCCCCGGGTGCGGCCGGAGTCGCGGGAGCCGCAGGAGTCGGCGTGCCTGCCGGAGCCCCACCCCGTGCAGCCGCAGCGGCGGCCGGAGTCGCGGGGGGCGCACCGGCACCTGGAGCGCCTGGTGCCGACGGTGCTGTGGGCGGCCGCGCGGCAATCATCTTCTGGCCATCCGCCTTTATCTTCGCTCGCATCGCCGGAATCTCGGCCGCCATCAGCGCGTTGAGCGCAGTCTCCTGTTCTTTCGTGAGCGGCGCTTCGGCTTTCAGAAGGGCCTCGCGAAGATGCATCAGCCGATCCACGGGTGGCAGAGCGGGAACTGCGCCGCGAGCCGGAGCGGCGCCTCGCGCACTGGCAGCTGGTGGCGGTGGAGGCGGAGGGGGTGGCTCATCGTTAAAGGCGCCGAAATCCACGTCCTGGGCAAGGGCGGAGCTCGCCATAAGAACCAAAGCCAGCGTTCCCCAGAATAGTTTCATGACTATTAGAACCTCGTATTCAGTGAGAAGTAGATCTGCCTGCCCTGCCCCCAGCTTGTCGGCTTTCCGAATAGGGGCGATGTTATCACGCCGCTGTAGGCATTAACCCTGGTGTGGTTCAGCACATTCTGCGCGGTGATGCTGAACGACAGTTGCGGGTGGGTCAGGCTTGGTGGTTGCGATGCCCCGGCACCCGCAACACCGACACCCTCGATGAATCCCGGCTGTAAGACGAGGCTGGAGATCAGCTGTTGGGCTGAAGCCAGAGGGATTCCTGCGAGCAAAGCCGACTGCAGGAGTTGATCGGCCGCATTCAGCGGAGCTCCCGCAGCGCCGGTCGGGGCTGCCCCTTGCAGCGCAGCCGGCTTGGGTCTCTTGCGCAGATTGAACTGCGGGCTGCTATAGGTGAGATTCAAGGTATAACCGCCAGGCCCTCGAAGAGAATTGCGCTTCACGCCGACCGGACGATCATTAAACGACTGATCGAAGTTGTCGTCCTTGCCGGTTGTCATGTTGTAAGTGCGCCCGGATGCCGCATTCACGTTGAAATTGAAATTGCCGATTTTGGGAGGTCTCAACGAAAAGGAGCCCTGGAATTGATGCCGTTGGTCGTTGGGCGCCCAATCAGACCGCACATCATAAGGGTTTGCCGGGTTGCTGTCGTCCGCCGCCCACGTCAGGCCATAACGAAAACTGGCGCCGGCAATCTGGGTCTTCAGGAACGTCTTCTTCGTCGCCGGTACCTGAACGATAAAATTCAGATTCTTGTTCAGGGAGTTCCCGACAGATTCATATTGATTGATCCGGGTCACGACCGGATAGAACGGCCGAAGTAGGTCGATCTCATCCCGCGTTAGCGTTGGATCGAGCGGAGTGCCGGGATAGGGGGCGTTGATATTCCGAATTCTTATCGAGTGGACCTGCCGGGTCACGCTGAAACTCGACGTGACCCTCCAGTTTTTTGGCAGCTGCTGGTTCAGCGACAACTGTGTGTTCAGGGCATAGGGCGATTCCAGGTTCGGCCCTCGCGTTGCGAGTGTGCTGCCGGTTCCGGTCGTGGTGCCCAGGACGCCGCCGATAAAAGGATCCGGGTAACTCGGATTCGATATCGAAGTATTGAATTGACGCGATTGACCGTCTCCGCGCAGCAGTTGCTCGTAGTAGTAGATCGGGAATCCGGCGTTCGGATGCGACATTCTCGCGCCCAGACTGATCGTGGTTTTCTTCTTGATCTGAACCTGATACGACGCCGTTGGCGAAAAATTGTTGTAGTCCCTGAAATGGTTCTGCAGCGTGTATCCGACCCCCAACGATCCGCTCATGGTCGGGCTGATTCGGTACGTCCCCTGGATCGAGGCATTCGCATCCCTGTGCAGGGTTTCCGTCAGCGGATCGCCGGAGCTCTGCGTAAACGTCAGCGCGTTCCCCGCCAGGTAGTCCTGCAGGCTGGAAAATGTGAACGTACCGAGGAAGTTATTTTTCGCATAGTTGTAGTTGTATTGGGAGTTGACGTTGAACGCGATCTGGATATTCCACTTCGGCGTGGGCGTCCAGCGAAGAATGTTGCTCAGGTTGAAGTTGGAGCTCCGCGTATCGGCGTAATTCTGCGCACCGCCGCCGTAGAACGCGTCCAGAACGTTGATCGCGATGGCGTCGGTCCGCGGCCTCGTATGGGACGTATTGTGATTGACTCGAAACTGGAATGTGTTGGTCATCTTCGGCGTGAGGGTCAGATTGTCGTAAAGCGAAAGGTTCCATCCCTTGCCGTTAGCGTCATAGGCGCGTTCAGGAAGGTTGAATCCGCCGATTCCCTGATTCTGATCCTTGTTCTGGTTATAGCCGAGCGTCACCTGAGCCGAGTGCTTCTGCGAAAAGTAAAGCGTATTGTTGAGGTTCAGATTGTTGTAGGTCGAAGGGCTGACATACGCACTGTTCACCGGCCCTGAGGGAGTGATCGCCCGAAGCGCATTGTATCCGGAGTCGCTTTGCTGCTTTGAGAGGTTGATCCGCATCCCCCATTTCCCCTTGATCACGGGCCCGTCGTAATTGGTGGAAACCGTCGTCCGGTGCTGGGGCGCTCTGGTCGCAGAACCGGGTTGTCTGGCATTAAGAGACGAATCGCGGTATTGAAAGGTGAGGCCTCCCTGCCAGCGCTGGGGACCCGGTTGTCTTGAAGTAATCGTGATGCGGGGACCCGTGCCATTGGCATTGAACGAATTCGGCTCGATGACAATCTGTGCGATCTGGTCGCGCGTGGGCATTCGCCCGCCTTCAAATCCATCGATGATGAGCTGGGCGTTGCCCTCGCCGCCGGCCAGCAATTGCAGGTAGGCCAGGAGCGATTCTTCATCATCGGGCAGGTCCTTGAGCTGCTCTTCGGTAATCGTCGTGGCATCCAGGCTGCTCGACGCGTCGACCGTGACCTCCTTCTCGTTCTCGCCTCGGACTTCGACGAAAGCCGTGATTCCCGCCAGCGACATCGTTATGGATATCGGGCGCATGTTGGCGGTCACACGCACGGACTGCGTGTACACCTTGAAGTCCGGAGCAGTCACGGCGACCTGATACTGACCTGCGGGGAGATCGAAAGAAAATGCCCCGACCGCATCGGTCTTGGCGGCCTTGATAACGTTCGGCCCCTGCAAAACCGCAATATCCACCGAAGGCATCAGTCCCCCGGTGGGGTCCACGATGACACCCCTGAATCTCGGACTCGCCTGCGTTTGGGCCGCAGGAGCAGTCTGAGCAAGGGCGGTTGCGGCAAACCCGAGCAGGAGCAGGCACACGACGGCAACAACGAGAACTCCCAGAATCCGCATCAATAATCCTCCGATTGTGGTGCCCGGGGCGTGCGACAACCGCTTGAGGGCTACACCTTAGACACCGGACCAAAGAATTCGGTTGACAGCTTGCTCGTTTAATACGCGGAAAATTTGTAAAAGTTTCACGACCTGTTAAAAAAATACTAGCTCGAGCTCTATTTCGTTGATTCGGATCAGAACGGGCGGGTTCCGATCGAGGTTCTCTCCCCGGACCGGGTCCATGAATGGAACTGAAACTCGGCGTCGTTTCGCTGAGGATAGTCTGCTCGGTAGTGAGCTCCGCGGCTTTCCAGGCGCAACATGGCGCTCCTCAGGATGATGCGGGCAACCGCCAGCAGGTTGGCGGTCTCGAGTTGATCAAGTGAGGGGAAAGGCTGGGGTTCCCAATCCGCCTGCATCGTCTGAAGAACTCGCAGCCCCTCCTCCATCCCCGCTTCGTTCCGCACGATTCCGGCGCCGAGCCAGGATGCATCGCGAATGGCGGAGCGGGCGCTTTCGGAGTGCCGCGGGACCGCCACGGGGGAACGGGCAGCCGAGCGAGAGGGGCCAACCTGGCCCAAAATCCCCGAGGCCGGCTTTGCCGACGCAATCATCGCCGTGGCGGCGCGGCGTCCGAAGACGACGCATTCGAGCAACGAGTTACTCGCCAGGCGGTTCGCTCCGTGGACCCCTGTTGATGCCGCCTCGCCTGCGGCAAACAATCCCGGCACCGACGTGCGTCCATCCAGATCCGTGTAAAGGCCTCCCATGAAGTAATGTGCGGCCGGTACGACGGGGACGGGGTGGCGGGTAATGTCGACTCCCTGTTGCAGACAAAACGAATAAATGAAAGGAAATCTCTTGCGAAGGTTGTCGGCAGGCAGATGCCGCAAGTCCAGGAAAACCCCGGTGTCCGGCTTCAAACGCTCGTAAATTGCCCGGGCGACAACATCCCGCGGCGCAAGTTCGTCCACGAAGCGCTCTCCGGCCGTGTTAATCAAATGCGCCCCTTCGCCGCGGATGGCTTCCGAGATCAGGAATGGCGGCAGATTGGGCAGTTTCAGCGCAGTCGGGTGAAACTGCACGAATTCCATGTCCCGAAGCAGCGCGCCCGCACGGTATCCCAGTGCGAACCCGTCCCCGGTCGCTACCGGAGGATTGGTTGTCTCCAGATACACCTGCCCGGCGCCGCCCGAGGCGATCAGCGTGGCCGGAGCAAGGGCTTCGAAGACCTTGCCGCGGCTCTCGAAAAGGACGCCCAGAACCCTCCCCTCATGGACAACCAGCTGTTGCACGAAAGCAAACGGGACAATTCGTACCGAAGGGAGAGTCCGAACTTTTGCCGAAAGCGCCCGGACAATCTCTTTGCCGGTCGTATCGCCTCGCGCATGGAGGACGCGGGCACGGCTGTGGGCGCCCTCCGTTGCCAGTTCGATTCTGCCGTCACGCCGGTCAAATCCTGTTCCCAACTCGATCAAATACTGGATCTCGTCGGGGCCTTCCCTCGCAAGCACCTGGACGGCCTCCGGATCGCACAGTCCTGCCCCGGCGGCCAGAGTGTCCGACGAATGCAGTTCGGCAGAGTCGGTATCCCCGACGGCTGCGGCAATCCCTCCCTGCGCATAGCGCGAGTTCGATTCCCGAAGTTCGGTTTTCGTCAGGATGAGAACCTGGCCGGCAACAGCAAGATCCAGAGCGGCCCGCAATCCGGCCGCACCGCTGCCGATGACGATGAAATCCACAGCAATGCGCTCCGGACCGTTGTTTCGGTTCACGTTTCCAAAATGTCACATTCCAATCCTTTGGGAAAGAAGGATCGTTTGCTTGCGTCCGCTCGAAAAGGAGGGCCACAATAAGCGGCGTGAAGGTTCTTGCGGCTTTGCTGATGTCCGTCATCATTCTGCACTGTGCGTGCATGGGGCGATGTCTGGGTGAGGAACAGCGCACACCGCATCGATGCCACCAGGAAGAACCCGCAAAACCAAACTCCAATCTGTGTTCGGAAGGCCCGGCTCTCGAAGCAAAAGCCTCGCCCGTCTTGAAATGCACGCTCGATTTGGTGGGTGCACACACCGTCTCTCCGGCGCTTGCCCACGTGCTTGTTTCTTCATGGCATCCCGAATCGACGTTCCAGCCGGAGACTTCCTCGCCTCCATTGCGTCGCCTTGCCGTTCTGCGCATCTGATCCTGGACAAGCCGCGGTTTATTCCCACTTCTGAATCTTCCAAGGAGGAATCGTGCAAAAGCTTGTCCTTACTCTGGTCCTCTTCTCGCTCGCCTTGCCAGCCGTGGCGCAGCAGGGCATGGACATGACGGGCATGGAGAACTCGGTCGGATTTCTTTCCTCGGGCACCAGCATCGAGCCGAGATCGACGACAGAATTCTCACCCATGACTCAAAAGACTCTCGGCGACTGGGTTTTCATGTTCCACGCCAACGCGTTCGTTGCCGATACGCAGCAGAGCGGGTCTCGCGGCGGCGACAAGGCGTTTTCGACCAACTGGTTCATGCCGATGCTTGCGCGCAAGGCCGGCGCCAGCACGATCAGCTTTCGAACCATGTTGAGCCTGGAGCCCGCCACCGTGACGCAGCGGAGATATCCCCTGCTCTTTCAAACGGGCGAGACGGCATACGGCCGCGAGATCGTCGATGGCCAGCATCCTCACGACCTGATCATGGAGCTCACAGCCCGCTACGATTACGCGTTCAACGACCATGCGCAATTCTTCGTTTACGGCGGCCCTGTCGGCGAACCGGCCCTGGGGCCAACCGCTTTCCCACACCGCGCCTCGGCCTCGGAGAATCCCGTGGCCGTTCTCGGCCATCATCAGGAGGATTCCACGCATGTGTCCAACAGCGTCGTGACTGTCGGCTTCGCCGGAGGACCGGTTCAAATCGAAGCTTCGACATTCCACGGTGGAGAACCCAATGAGAACCGCTGGAATATCGATCGCGGCAAACCGGACTCGTTTGCGTCACGGCTTTCGTTTTCGGCTGGAAATTCCTTTTCGGGACAGTTCTCCATCGGGCGCATCAATAATCGAGAGCGGTTGGAGCCGGAGCTGGACACGCTCCGCACAACGGCTTCCGTTCATCACAGCGTCCGCTTCGGCGGAGGTCACGTGGCGTCGAGCCTCATCTGGGGAAGAAACAAGGATATGGATGGCAGCCAACGACAGGTATTCAATGCGTATACGCTCGAATCCACAGTGAACTTTCGGAGTCAGAACTGGGTCTGGACCCGAATCGAAAATCTGGACCGCGCCGAAACGAGCCGGACACCGGCAGGCCGCATCCAAGCATGGACTGTGGGATACGAGCGCGAACTGCCGACCGGAAATGCGCCACTGCGCGCCGGCCTGGGCGCGCAAGCAACCTTCTACGGATTGCCGCCCCAGTTCAAGAGTGTCTATGGGGACCATCCGGCCGGACTCGTGATCTTTCTCCGGATCCGCCCAAAAGGCAACATGATGCTGCATATGCAGGCGATGCATCAGCACTGACACCGGAACTTCGGTGGAATTCGGAATTGCAGCGCTTCCACTTGTCTGATAGCCGATTCGAACATGCTGGGAAACAGACTGGCTCTGCCTGCTGCAAAAGTTGTATGTTTGCCATCGGTTCGGATTGCGTGCAACACAGCGAGCAGGAACGACGATAAGGAGGATGTCGTGCAGTATTCAGGGCTCCGGACATGGAAGAACTCCCTCGACCGCGAGCGCGCGATCGATCGATTGCTCGCGCTGCGGGCGGGCCTGCAAACGACATGACGTCAAACAACAAGCAGGATTCGTTTCACCTCGCGACGTGGAACGTCCGCGATTTGGGGGGCATCAATTCAACCCGTAGCCGCGATCTGGCGAGGCATTCTGTACATCGCGGAAGTCATGTCGGCGTTCGATCTGGTCGCGGTGCAGGAAGTCAACAAGGACATGACGGCTTTCCAGAGGCTGATGGGCCTTCTCGGTCCGCGCTGGACCTACATCGTCACCGACCCGAGCGGGAAGAGGAGCGCCTGGCGTTCGTCTTGACACGCGCAAGATCCAGTTCCGTCATGTGGCCGGCGAGATCGTGCTACCCGCAAAGAAGGGAAAGGAGCCGGTCCAGTTCAACCGCACGCCTTTCCTGTGGCGTTCCAGGCCGGCTGGTTCAAGTTCAACATCTGCACCGTGCACATCCTGTACGGCGATGCGGCCGACACCACCGCCCGCAAACAGGAGATCGCCGATATCGCCAACTTCTTCACCAGCGGCAGAAAAAGGACGGCGAGACGTACATCCTTCTCGGCGACTTCAACATCCTGAATGCGGCCGATCCGACGATGGCGGCCCTTCTTGGCGGTGGATTCGCGGTGGCGCCGGAACTGCGCAAACCGACCGCGCTGGCCAGCGCGAACTTCTACGACCAGATCGCCCTCCGCACGCAGGACAAGCTGGTGGAGATGAAGGCGCCGGTGCGTTCGCCTGGCAGGACTATGTTTTCCGCGAAGCGGACCTGGCCGCCTATCAGCCGCTGATGCCAGGAACGACGAAGACGGGAAAGCCCGCCAAGACCGATCTCGCGGCATTCAAGACCTGGCGCACGTGGCAGATGTCCGATCACCTGCCGCTATGGGCCGAGATCAAGATGGACTTTACCGAAGCGTATTTGAGCAGCCTGAAAAGCAAAAACGAACCTCTGGCGAACTTTACTCCGGCCGCCGGTCCGCCGACGGATCCTCAGTGACTTCGCTCCTGCGAGACCGATGACGACGCCACGAGACATTCCGAAAGCGCTTCACGCCTGGATGCACTATGGAATTACCCATTGATGGAGGCCGTCGTACACAGAAGGTCGCGGCGATTCTCAGTGGGGGCAACGCTGAACGGCGGCGGCCTGGCCTACAAGAGTCCGCAGGATCCCCTGCCGCTGTCCACGCTGGAGGAAGCCATTCTGGTCACGGCCGCCACGGGAATAAGCGGCTATCCGCTCGGGGATCTGCCGTATCAATCCGGAGACGTGCCCGAGGGCGGAGGCGGCAATGCCATGGCGGCATTCAACGGACGCACGGTCGCCAGCGCGGACGGAGTCCACGGTACGGCGCTATTCGTCATCAATGACGAAGGCACCTTCCTGGTGAAACGTCCGCAGGATCTGGCACACGCGGAAATTGGCGACCTCGGACAGATGACCCGGGACCGGCGCCTGGAGGAGATATACAAGCGCCTTCGCGTCCGAATCCATGACCAGCGAACTCAAATCCCGCGGGAAGTGCCCCACATGTTCTCGTTCAACAAGTGGTCCACCAATCTGCCCGGAACCACCTACTTCGTTCCCGCGTCCGAAATGACCGTGATGTATATCAATCTCCTGCTGTCGACTTTCGACGAGGAGATGGCCTTCTTCCTGGTTGACGAGCGAAACGGGTATGCGCCGGCCGGCATCGCCAAGTTCGGCAAGTCGCGCGGCGGGCGGCTGAATGATGACCTGAATGCCAGGGTTCCTCGAGTCGGTACGATCCACGTGGTCGAATCCATCGTCGCGGACTTCCTGATGGCCGAACAGGCGTTCATGGGACACAACTTGATGCTTGCGGAGCAGGCCATGGGGCTGGGCGGCTGGTCGCATTTCGCCACCGCGCGTCCCACGTCATGGTTCGAAGCCCTGGGCTTCAGGATGGGCGCTCAACCGCTCTCGCGGAACATCGGAACCGGCCTGGGGCGCGTCTTTCTTATGGGACTGCTGGGCCGTTTCGATGGAGTCACTCGGCTGATCAATTCCTTCGATGCCGGACTCCGCAATGCGGTGCTGAATCTGCTGGGCCGGAACCTTCAAATACCCGTTCCTCTCGGCTTCGAACACAACGGTGAAGTCCTGCTCAAACCGTACTGCCCGCCTTATTACAAATCGATGGAGGAAGCCGTACTGGCTTTCATCGACTATAAGATGTCCAGCCTCAAGGGAGACGGCACAGCCTGGAAGGATGGCCAGACGGTTGCAGCCACAATTCCGAAATTCTCCGACCAATGCATCGCAGCGACGATTGCGTATGCCGACTATGTTTTCAAACGTTATGGGAATTTCCCGTGCTACTACGCCCCGTTCCGCATGACTTTTGGACACCAGGCTCATCACCTCGACCTGTCTTTCTAGATAAGTTCTACAAGCCAGGCGCCTATACCTCCGACGCAGGCGGGCCACATGGACCACTGGCACTGAAGATGAAACGCCGGCACTTCATTCTGGCGACGGTTTTCGCAATCGGCGGTCTAAGCCTGGGCTTGGCCCTGTACGTCCGTGCCCACGGCTTCAGCGCGAGAACCAAACCCTCGGCAGCTGAAGCCTATGTCGCCCGGAAGATTCGCGCGCTGGCTGTTCCTCGTGAAGCTCGCGAAGCAAAGAACCCCGTTGCCCTGAGCCCCGAGGTATTATCGGAAGCGATGGAACATTTTGCGGATCATTGTGCCCTCTGTCACGCCAATGACGGCAGCGGCAACGCCATGATCGGTAAAGGCCTGTCGCCAAAACCGCCGGATATGCGCCTTCCTGCTACGCAGGAACTGGAAGACGGGGAGATCTATTACATCATTCACAACGGTATCCGATTCACAGGGATGCCTGCTTTCGGAGAAGACAAATCTGGCAGTTCGGATGAAGACAGCTGGAAGCTCGTCCATTTCATCCGGCATCTCCCGAAGATGACTGAAGAGGAACTCCAGGCTATGAAGAAGCTGAACCCGAAGAGCCCGGCAGACCTTGCAGAAGAAGAACAGTTTCGGAGGTTCCTTGCCGGCGAAGATATCCCGCCACAGGAGCCGGCTCACCATCATCAATGAACAGGAGACACTATGCATAAACGTCTTATCGCGGTACTGGCAGTTTTCGCGCTATTCCGGGCGCTTTGGTTTACGCCCACGGGGATGCCACTCACCTGACCGGCACGATCACGGCAATTGAAGGCGATCATATTCAAATCAAGGACCAGGCGGGAAAGGCCGTCATGGTGATGCTGTCGAAGACGACGAAGTACCTCAAGTCGGAAAAGCCCTCGACGAAAGCAGAACTGAAAGTGGGCACCCGCGTTCTTATCGATGCTGAAATGGACGAGAAGATGAAGATGTACGCGGCCGAAGAGATCAACATTGGCGTGACGGCCCCGGCAGCGAAGCCCGCGCCAACGAAGAAGTAGAGGGCTATTGGAATCCCGGTGAATTTCGGTGACGTCGTCACCGAAATTCACCGGGATTTTTGTCAACTTTTTGATGAGAAGGACGTCTTTTCTTTCATGAAACGTCCAGCGCTCCATCTATTGGCAGGCTTTCTCCTGTCCGGAATCGTGTTCGCTGCGGCTCAAACTCCGAAAGCCACCATCGAGGGTAGCGTCACGCGTGCGGGGACAGGACAACCCTTGAAAGGCGCTCGGGTTACTCTTCGCCCCGCAACGACGGCAGCCCGGACGCCGGGCGCTGCCATTGATTTTGGCGGGGACCCTCAAAACCGCTTCGGAGCCCTGATTGCCAATCTTGGGACTGCGGCATTAACGGTCAGCACGGATGCCAACGGACGCTTCACCATCACGGGCATCGATCCGGGCAACTATCAGATTTCCGCGGATCGCGAAGGTTTCATCCGTGCAGAGTATGGACAGCGAACACCGACCGGCCCGGGCGTTGCCGTAAAGTTGGCCGCAAACCAGCGATTCACGGCGGATCTGCAAATGGTGCAGGCAAGCGTTATCAGTGGACGCGTCATTACACCGGACGGCGACCCCGCTTCGAACGCGACAGCACAAGCCTACACGTATCAATACTCCAACGGAGAGCGCACGCTGGCACAGGTGGCGACCGTACAAACCAATGATCTCGGGGAGTACAGGCTCTTCGGGCTGGAACCCGGTGAATACTTTGTCAGCGTCACGACCCCGGAATTGACGGACCCGACGCCCGTGGGCACGCTTGACGTGAGTCAGACTCGAGGTACCGCCAGCGGGGGACGGGGTGGCGCAGACATCCAGTCTCTCGTCGCAGCGATCGGAGAGCGTGGCGGGCCGATCGTACAGGCTCTCGGCGGAACCGGGAGCCTGTCGATCTACTATCCGGGGACTCTCGATCCCGATGGCGCTACGCCCATTCCAGTCCCGGCTGCTGCTGAAGTGCGGTCTATCGATTTCAATCTGCTGCCGGCACGCACCGCAACAGTAAGTGGACGAGTGGTCGCGCCCTTCTCGCTGGCTGCGGCGCCAGGCGCGCCCGGGCCTCGCGGCCGTGGCCGTGGGAACTTTCCAGACACCCAGCAATTTCGTCTGCAAACCACCTCGGCCGTACAGGTGAGTCTGACGCGGGTGGGATCGGCGCGCACAGGACTCGCCAGCCTGATTGGCATGCGGTTTGGGGCCACACCTGTCAATGCGGACGGCAGCTTTGAAATCAAGAACGTTGCCCCCGGCCCCTATCACCTTACCGCCACCGCGCGAGATCCCAATGGCCAGGAATACACGGCGAGAACCCGCGTGGAAGTCGGCTCCGCAGATGTCGGCAACGTCGCCGTCACTCTGCGCGCCGGAGTCGAGGTTCGCGGGCGGGTCGTTCTCGAAACCACTCCTCCCCAGCAATTCAAGATGACCAATATCAGAGTCAGTCTGGTTTCCGAGGATGGAGCGTTGCCCGGGATCATCACCCTTGCAGCGGTCGGAGGCGGAGGTGTGGGAACGGCACGCGCCGCCCAGGTACTGGGTGGCGGTCAGCTTGCCACCGAAACCGTTGCGGAGGACGGAAGCTTCACCTTAAAGAACGTCGGCGCCATGGAATATCGCGTTCGTGTCACGGGGCTTCCGCAGGGCGCTTACCTGAAATCCGGGCGACTCGGCACCGAGGACGCGCTGAATGCACCGATCAGCGTGGACAATGCGCCAGCCGTGCTGCAACTCGAACTCGGCTTTTCGCCAGGACATGTATCGGGCACAGTGGCCGATGCCAGTGGATCCGCAGCTGCGGGCGCCCAGGTGGTGCTGGTTCCCGACGAGTCCCGGCGAGGCCGGTCCGACGCCTACTTTACGGCGACCTCCGATCAGTACGGACAGTTCAATCTGAACAATGTGCCGCCCGGCAGCTACAAGCTTTTCGCCTGGGAAGACGTCCCTGCCGGTGCGTATCAGTATCCGGATTTTCTGAGCCGTTACGAAGACCGGGGCCAGACCATCACCGTCAATCCGAACGGTTCGGTAGCAGCGAACGCCAGGCTCATTCCCGCATCCTAGTGGCATTTCGGCATTTCGGTGACGTTGATCAAATTGGCCCGAAAGGACTCTGGGGCTCGCATTGTCGCTGGCGAATTTGATCAACGTCACCGAAATGCACGTCACCTGAATGCGTTATAGATCGCGCGGATGGCTGCTTCGAAATCCTTCTCCTCGACGCCGATGATGATATTGATACCGCTGGATCCCTGGTCGATCATGCGGACGTTCACGCTCTCCGCCGCCAGCGCCCCGAACAACCGCCCGGCGACGCCCGGAGTGTGAAGCATCCCGCGGCCGACGGTGGCGATCAACGCGATGTTTTCGACAACCTGAAGGCGATCCGGGCGGCACTCGGCCCGGATCTCATCCAGCACCGACTCGAGCTTGCCCTTGAGATACGAGGAATCGACCACCAGGCTGACCGTGTCGATCCCCGTCGGCATATGTTCAAAGCTGACGCCGCGCCGTTCGAGAGCGCTCAAAAGACGGCGGCCAAACCCGACTTCAGAGTTCATCCGGTCTTTTTCGAGTGCAATAACGGTGTAACCCCTTCGCCCCGCGATGCCGGTAACCGTGGATGTGATGCCGTCCACCTGATCGACTATGAGAGTCCCGTGATCCTCCGGTGCGTTCGTGTTCCGGACATGAACGGGAATCCCGATATCGATTACCGGAAAGACGGCCTCTTCATGTAACACGTTCGCGCCCATATACGAGAGTTCGCGCAGCTCCCGGTAAGTGAGGGTCGGGATCGATCTCGCATTCGCGACGATCCGCGGATCCGCCATGAGTACGCCGGAAACATCGGTCCAGTTCTCGTACACGGATGCATGGACGCCTCGCGCCAGAAGGGCGCCTGTAATATCGGATCCTCCGCGCGAGAACGTCTTGATGGAACCGTCCGGCATTGCACCGTAGAAACCCGGAACCACAACGGGCCCCGCTGCTCGCAAGCGTTCTTCGATGGCGCTATCGGTTTCTTTCCCCAGCAAATGCCCGTCGCCATCGAATCGCACAATGTCGGCGGCGTCAACGCACTCCCAACCCAGCAACGCCGCCACGATTCGAGCATTCAGATATTCACCACGGCTTGCTGCGTAGTCCGCCGTGGCCCCTGAGAGAACGCCTTCGCGCACGACATCCAGATCCCTTTCGATATCGACCGCCACTTCCAGTTCACGAACGATGGCGCGGTACCGGCCTGCGATAGCCTGAAACACGTCGTCCGGGCGGTTTCCTGTGCGGGCGCACTCATGGAATCGATAGAGCAGGTCCGTGACCTTGGTGTCTTGTGCACTTCGCTTACCGGGCGCGGACACGACGACAACACGCCGCTCGGGATCTTTCCGGACGATCGCCTCGACCTTCCGCAGCTGCGCCGCGTCGGCAACACTGCTCCCCCCGAACTTCGCCACCTTCAGACCCATAAGTGCCGTAGTATCGCATGGCAGGGAATGGCCTTCGAACCAATCGGCAAACTAAAAATGATCGACATCGGATAAAATTTCCCCGTTCCCAACTTGCTGAGAGGAGAGGAATCGTTTATGGCAAAGGTCGCCTTCATTGGTCTGGGAGTGATGGGTTATCCCATGGCACGTCATCTGGCTCAGCGCGGCAAGCATCAGGTTACGGTCTACAACCGCACGTCGGCAAAAGCTGAAAAGTGGGTTGGCGAATACGGCGGCCGGTCCGCCCCGACGCCGAAGGCTGCAGCCGAAGGCGCAGACTTCGTCTTTACGTGCGTGGGGAACGACCACGACCTCCGCGCCGTGACACTCGGACCGGAAGGCGCGTTCTCCGGCATAAAAGCAGGCGCCGTCTACGTGGACAACACCACCGCGTCTGCCAACATCGCGCGTGAACTTTACGCGGCGGCTAAACAGAAAGGCTTCGGCAGCCTCGACGCGCCGGTGTCCGGGGGCCAGGCCGGCGCCGAAAACGGCCAACTCACGGTCATGGTGGGTGGCGATCCCGACACGTTCGAGACCGCAAAGCCCGTGATCGACTGCTATGCCAGGATGGCAGGGCTCATGGGACCTGCGGGATCGGGTCAGCTCACCAAGATGGTCAACCAGATCTGCATCGCCGGCGCCGTTCAGGGCATTTCAGAAGGTATCCACTTCGCCAGGAAGGCCGGTCTCGATGTCGAGAAAGTCATTGGCGTCATCTCGAAAGGCGCGGCACAATCCTGGCAGATGGAGAATCGCTACAAGACCATGACTGCCGGCAAGTTCGATTTCGGATTCGCCGTGGACTGGATGCGCAAGGACCTCGCCATCGCGCTGGAGGAAGCGCGACGAAACGGTTCGAGACTTCCGGTCGCTGCCCTGGTCGATCAGTTCTACGCTGAAGTTCAAGCCATGGGCGGTCGCCGGTGGGACACGTCGAGCCTGATCGCGCTCCTGGAACGCGATCAGGCCTGATAACTTCCCCATCGACAAGATCCTACTATTCGGTCTCCGCGAGGAAGCTATGGGCAGGACAGGGCTCCACACTTCAGCCGCCGTCTCGAAAACCAACAACCATGGCCCTTCTGCAGGAATTGATGAAGCAGGAGTCGGGACAGCCCGTGCAGCGGTAGAATATCGGGGTGAACCCGCTCAAATCGATTGTGGTCCTCCTGCCGTTGCTCTCCGCTCTCGGGCTCGGTGCCGAAGACTGGCCGCAGTTCCGCGGGCCGGACGGCGAGGGTCACTCCACCGAGCGCGGCTTGCCTGCGCAGTGGAGTGAATCTCAGAACATCCTGTGGAAAACGGCAGTGGCCGGACGGGGATGGTCGTCGCCCGTTGTTGCCGGCGGGCGCGTGTGGCTCACGACTTCCGTCGACAACCGGGGAGACGCCTCATTGCGCGTTCTGGCTTTCGACATGGAGACCGGACGGCAGGTATTGAGCGTCGAAGCCTTCTCCATAAGAAACGCCTACCTCAAGAATGCAAAGAACAGCCACGCGTCGCCCACTCCGATCATCGAAGGCGATCACGTCTATGTTCATTTCGGAGCAAACGGTACGGCCGCGCTAACCACCGACGGAAAGATCCTCTGGAAGAATGTGCTGGCTTACGAGTCACAGCATGGCAACGGCGGGTCGCCTGCGCTCTACCACGACTTCCTGATCCTAAATTGCGATGGCGATGATGATGCTTACGTCGTCGCTCTCGACAAGAACACCGGGAAGATTCGATGGAAGACTCAGCGCCGCCGGCCCTATGACCAGTCCTACACGACACCCCTCGTGATCCAGGTAGACGGGCACGACCAGCTCATCAGCGTGGGAGCGCACCGCACGATGGCTTACGACCCGATGACAGGGAAGGAGATCTGGCGCGTAGGCTATGGTGAGGGGTTCTCCAATGTGCCCCGGCCGGTGTACGGCCACGGCCTCGTCTTCATCGGTACCGGATTTCAGGAAGCATCCATGATCGCGGTTCGGCCGACCGGCACGGGCGACGTCACCAACAGTCACATCGCCTATACCATCGAGCGCGGCGCTCCGTTCACCCCTTCACCGCTGATTGTCGGGGATGAGTTTTATATGGTGAGCGATATCGGAATCGCCAGTTGCCTGGACGTGGCGACGGGAAAGACGATCTGGCAGCAGCGCTTGCCGGGAAACTATTCCGCGTCGCCCGTGTTTGCGGATGGGAAGATCTATTTCCTGAGCGAGGAAGGTGTCGCCACGGTCATCGCGCCAGGGAAAGAGTTCAGGAAGCTTGCGGCGAACGCGCTCGACGGAACCACGTTTGCCTCCATCGCCGTCTCACAAGGCTCGCTCTTCATCCGCAGCGAGACGGACCTGTACAGGATTGGGACGAACCGAACGTATCGGCCGTGACCTCTCCGCCAGCTGCCAGTGTCCGGCGATTTCTTGCGCATCGCTGGCTGCTGTTTGCTAGACTCCTGTCATGCGTCTAGCAATGATCGTCAGCGGCCTGGTTCTCGCTACTGCAGTTGTGACAGGAGCGCTCGCCTATCTGCTAAATAAATTCAACCAGTCTTAACAGACAATGAAAATGAGACCTCGCACCCCCGGCCGGGGTGCGTTTCTCGTTACAGAAGATAAGGGGAGACCCCGACGGGGTCTCCCCTTATCTTCCGTTGGTGTCTGTCCCCTTATCTTCTAGAAGGAATTACCGAGGAACGGCAGCATATTGCCGTAGTAGAGGATTCCGATCCACAGGTAGATCGCGACCACGGCGGCCACCTTGGATCTCAACGGCGCGTCCTCGTTCGGTCCGACGACCCACGTTTCGTCCACGATCATGAAATACAGCACGTTGATTCCGGCCAGAACGATGAAGAGAAGTTTCCGATGAAACTCGGCATTGTTCGTGTACTGGCCCGGGGAGGCCAGAAAGAACAGCATGCCGGTAACGAGGTTCAAGACAAAGCCCAGCATGCCGAGTGGCAGAAGTTGATAGACGGCAGCGAAGGACAGCCCTTTCGCCAATCCCAGCACGCGCAGATCGACGATCAGGACAACGACGAACAACAGGCAGAGCCCGACGAAATGGATCGTTTCCGACGCCGGCCACAGCCATCCCACACCCGTGTTCCCGGCAACAACCGCACCAATGGATCGTGCAATTCCCTGGTACTCTGGCGCGGGCTCCTGGCTTTCGCGGATCTCCGCATGCCGGATCTCTCCACCCTCATTGGCTGCAAGCGCCATCAACCCGATGGACGCCAGCGAAAGGACCAGAATCAGCCCCCAGTTCCACGACGCGATCGTCGGTTTTCTGCGCAGCTGCCAGAGGGCAAGCCAGGCGAAGAAACCGGTCGTTTCCATCACGACGAAAGCCAGCAATGCTGCGTCTTCGTGTGCGCGAATCGTGTTTACGGAGACATCCGGCGGACACTGGTGTTCAGGACAGAGTGTTCGTTCGGCGGCGTTTCCGCTGACATAGGTGGGAATCGCCATTACAGCAATCAGGAACAGCAGGACGAGGCTGGTCTTCTTGAGCGAGTCGTTCTTGCCGAAATAGGACGCCAGGTAGAAACAGACACCAATGCCAAATCCGATGGTTGGAAGATGATTGAGCAGCAGATGTACATGTGCGAGATTAAGAGACAGCATAGATCAGCTCAACCCACTTACCGGCCCAACGTAGGCCAGCAGTCGTCCGGTGGTGATTGCGCCCAGCCATAAGAACAAAGACAGCAGCGCAAGCACTTTAGCGTTAGAAGAAAGCGGTCCCTTGTCCAGCGTGGGATCGCGAAACACTCGCTTTTGCGTCATCCGCAGCACGACCAGGGCGAGTGCGATGAAAATCATCTTCAGGAAGAAGTCGGGGTTTCTCAGCTTCGTCGAGGCATCCTGCATCACCAGGATCGTCCCGGTGATTGCATTAATGGTGAACCCCAGCCACAGAACTGGAAGCAGCCTCTCCATAGGGGCCAAACGAATGCCCGGAGCAAATCCGAGGATTCGCAGGTCGATGCCGGCATTGACACCGACACAGAGTCCCATCCCGATGGTATGAAGAAGCAAAACGGTAGGAAATGCAAATATGGAGGGCGATTCGCGAACCCACGTCGAAAAGCCCAGATTCTCAATCCACTTCAGATATTCGATCACAGAAAGTACGCCCCTCTTTCTTCTCGTCGTAACCGCTTATCGGACAATTTCGCAACCGGAAGGGCTGAACTTGGAACCGTTCGGCTCTTTCTTGAAGGTTGAGCTCACAACGCGAGTCTGTCCGCCATCCACCAGAGAAGCGGTTACCGTCAGGTATTCCTCTCCGAAATCAGAATGCCGGGAGAAGTACTCGGTAAGCTCGGCGTTCTCGCTATACACCGAACGGCTCGTCAGAAGATAGCCTCCACTCATATTTGTAGTAACCACGTTGAGGCTGCCCCATCGCGGAGCCGCTGGAGCGCCACCGCCGCCACGGCCGCCACCGCCGCCGCCACGGCCACCTCGGCCACCCGTGGTTTCCCACGTTGCGACAGAGTATCCCTGCAATGTTTTCGGAGTGCCTGGAGGGACGGAAGTGTTGAAATGAAGAAGTCGCGTCTGCGATCCGGCATCCATTTCAATTTTCAAGGTATTGTCGTCGGCCCAGGTGATATTCAGCCGGGTCGGGACGCGCATACTGCCGCCTGCAGCGTAGACACGGCATTTTTCGCCGTCGGGAGGGGGAGTAGCAGCTCCCCGGCCGCCCCCGCCACCGCGGCCCCCGCCACCACCACCGGCACCGCCACGGATGACGCCGGAAGGCGGTGAATCGGGCGCCATGCGCTCAATCCAGTCTTCGGTCACTATCGAAACCCAGTAGCCGGTGAGGTCGACCGGAGCGGCCGTTCTGGCAGCTGCAGGAGCTCCGCCCTGGCCACCGCCAAACCCGCCTCGCCCTTGTCCGCCTGGAGCGGCAGCTGCGCCACCGGCGGGTGGAGCACCCGGCGCTCCAGGGGCGCCTGCCGGCGCACCTGCGCCACGTCCACCGCGGCCACCGCCGCGGCCTCCCTGACCACCAGGCTGGGCCAGAATTCCCAAGGGAAGAGCGGCTAAGACCGCCACCAGGAACAAAACAAATAGCGGTGTCTTCGTCCGCCGTACAGTCGCCTCGGGCATCATCTCCTCCAAACGGTCTTACTGGACGCGGCCCTGCCAAACCTGTTCGGTTGGCTTGCCATCAGCGTCTGCCCGCGCTACTTTCGACACGAGAATCTTGGGTTCCGCAGCATCGCGCGAAGGGGCGCCGTCGATCACGATCTTATCGCCGATCTTCAAGGTAAAACGGGTTACGCCGCCCTCGGAGAGTTGCGTTGTGCCGGCCCATTCGCATCCCCAACGCGTCACTTTCCCGTCCTTGCCGACAACTTCGACGCTGATGAACGAATGCGGATTGCGAATATTGAATTCCGCAACCTTACCGACAATCGTGATGGTCTTGTCCTGGACATACGTCCCTGCAAAAGAATGATGCGCGTATCCGGCGACACCGAAAATCAAGGTCGCGAGAACGGACAACATAACAAATCTGGACTTCATACGGTTCCCTCCATGTCGAGAAACAACTCTATAACTGCCATTCTGCACAGTGACATAGGCCTTTTGGCCTGTCAACTCCACTACTTCTGAGACGTCAGACTCTTATAAATCGCTTCAATAAACTGGTCCGGGGTCCACGCCGGATTGTTGCCGAACCGCAGATCGTACTCAAAGGTGTAACCCGGTTTCATCGCCTTGATCTGCGCCAGCGTCATCTTCTTATTAATCGCATTTTGCACACGATCGCGGATGATCGTAACCATGTCGCGATATTCCAGAAGGTCGTGTTCGTCGCCGATACGGCCATGTCCGGGAACCAACATCGTTCCGCCTTCCTGAAGGTGCTTCGGAACAGTGATTTCGAGCAGGCGGTTCAGCCCGGCCAGAATTCCATTGATACTGCCTCCATGCTCGAGGTCGATGAAGGGATAGCTGGTTTCATTGAAAATCTCGCCGGTCACGACAACGTCCGATTTTCGGAACCACACAATGCTGTCGCCGGCGGTCACGCCATTCGGCACCGCTTCGATCACCACCGGTTCATCGTTGGAGTAGAGATCCTTCTGTTTTCCATGAAAAGTACTGGGTGGCCAGCGGTCGGTCGAGATCTTTGCCTCGCCGATCTCGGTCATGAGGCGGAGGATCCCCGTATTTGCGATCAAGTCGGCTTCGTTCGGCCTGCCGCCAAGTCCCGGTCCTGCCTGATTTACCGATCCGGCCTTGACCAGGGGGCCGGCGCCGCCCGTATGGTCGTCGGCAAGAGTCGTGTAAATGATCGTGCGAATCGGCTTGTCGGAGAGCTTGCGGATGGCGGCAAGTGTCTTGTCCACCATTTTTTCCGCGCCCGTATCGACCAGCAGGACGCCATCGTCCCCCACCTGCACCGCAATATTGCCGCCGGCACCTGCCAGCAGGTAGATGTTTCCCTGGACCTTGAGCGTCTCGATTTCCATTTTGGAGTAATCGGGATTCAAGGGAGGCGGCATCTGGCGAGGGGTACGGATCTGCTGCTGCGCATCGAGAACCATTCCGAAAGTGACGGCCAGCGCAAGACCGGAGAGTGCAACTAATAATACTCTGAAAGGCTTTCTATACATTTCTGTTCGGTCTCCCGGTCAATTGGCGGGCATTTTGGCGATGGGCAGGGTTTTCATTCTCTGCCGGTACTCGGGATACATCGTCGCCGGACCGCCCAGGGTCACTTCCTGCGGAAGATTGTGGGTGGCGGCATATTCGGAAATCCACGGATTCTCCCCGGGCATGTAACTGGGAACGACGCCGGGCTGGATTTCGCCTTCCTCGATGTACTCACACGGCCAGAACGGATTGAAATTATTCGGATTTGGCACGAGGTTGAAATCTTCGCTCTTGATCAGGGGCTCTGCCAGGAATATGGGATCTTCGGTGACACTGACGTGCGTCATGACGTCCCCATGCCGGATGAAGTGCTCGATTACCGTGACCTCGTCGCTGGCGGGCAGGTTCTCGCGACGGTGCCAGCCCTGCTTCACATGAGTGGTCGTCACCGTCAACATATTTCCGTCCCAAACCCCGGTGGAGAATCCCATCCATGTATGGGGTGCATAGACCGACGGGTGAGGCCGTCCATCCATCCAGATCGTTCGCTCTTGTTCGTAGGTACTGATCGCCTCTCTGATCGCGATCAGGTGATGGTCCACCTCATCTCGAACTTCCCAAATTCTCATCTGCATGGGTCCACGATGAATGTACTCCACGACGTGAACCTGGCATTCGTGCTCCGGCAGAGACAGCCGGCTGGATTTGTAGGCGAGCCCCCACTGCCGCCCCTCATCATTGGTCGGAATACCGAGAAACTCCACCAATGACGGGCCTTGCAATCGCTCCGGGTTATCCTCGTCTCCCGTTCTTGGATTCCACACACCGGTTAAGTCCAATTGTGCAAATGCAGGGACGCCTGCAAACAGCACGAGTGCGAAGAAGATTGGAACGACCAGCTTCGCTCGTCTGGCGATACACATACACTGTCCCCCTACCACTAATAATCTCTGCCCATTATATATCTACGCGCCACCGCAGGCGGACGTTACCGGCGGCCTGCGATTCGGAGCGGCATGGTAGTACGTTCGCGCGAGGAAGTCCATGATCTTGACAGGACTTACGCGCGATGCAATGGTGTTTGACGTGAGAGTGCAACTCATTCTTGCCGCGGGGGTGATCGGAGCGCTGCTGCTTCCTGGTCCGGCCGCCGGGGGGCAGGCCGCAGCCCCCTGGGTCGGAGTCTGGAGACTCAATCCATCGAAATCGACTCCTGCGCCTAACTCGCCCTACAAGAGAGTAACGCTGACGATCGAGCCGATGAACAACCCGGCAGACGGCTTAAGAGTAATGTATGACATGGTCGGAACACGAGGCGGCGTCACGCATCTGGAATGGTCCGGGCCATTCGACAACAAAGACTACCCTGTGGAGGGCGTCGATTACGTTATGACCAATGCCTACAGCCCCATCGACGATCACACCTACAACATTGTCATCAAGAGAGACGGGCAACTCTCCGGCCAGGTCAAAGTGACGGTCTCCCCCGATGGACGCACCCTTACCGCCGTCACGACAGGTAAGAACGCCCAGGGACAGGACGCCACCACAACCGTGGTCTACGACAGGTTGTAGCTCGCTACGGGGAAGCGGCTGGACGCAACCACCGGAAATTGCTGTTGAGCAGCGGCAGCGTATCGAATTCCACGAGCCGGAACCGGGCCTGGATGCGGTGCCCGTCCATTTCGCCCTCGAGAATAAGCCGGTCCGGGGAAGGCCGCCGAAAATCGAAATCTGCCCGCCATGTCCTGCTGTTCGTCTTCCCCAATTTCAGCCTGTTGCTGGCATTGTCGATCGCAACTTCGTAATGGGCGAAGGAATCGTCCGTGCGTTGAAAGTCCATGGAACCCTTTAGATCGAAGATCGCACGGCGCCAGCGGCGATCATAATCGTTCAGCGCGGGCAGTCGAGACTGGCCGTCCACCGACAATTGTTCAACATCCCAGATGCCGTATAGCGCAGACCTTTCGCTTCCTCCGCCTTTTGCGTACCAGAAGCCAACATTGATAGACGCCAGGGTGACCAGCAGATAGACACCGACGAGTGCCTGAACGGCAACCGCTATCCGGTTAGAGCCCGGGGTCGCGAACAGAGGCGGCTCCGCGGCCACCTCTGCCGCACGATGAAGGATGAAAAAGTTCGCCAGCCGCCGGGAATAAGGCGCCAGCAGGAACACGGCCAGCAGGACGAGATGAATGGTCGTGAGTTTCAGCCCGATGTCGTAGGCCATGTTCAGGGTAAGCACCAGGGCAAGGTCCGCCAGACAAAGAAGGCTGCCCAACAGCGACGTCGCTGGAATCAGCAGCAGAATGCCCGCCAGCAGTTCAGCGCACCCCGTGAAGATTTGATATGCGGGCGCCGCGCCGATCGAAGCCCACAACATATTGTTCAACGATAGATCGCCAACCGGCGTCACCAGCACCTTCAGGGAGGGCGCTTCAAATTGATTGGGAATGATTTTGGTCATCCCGTACTCGAGCATCTGCGCCGCAAGTCCCAGACGAATGAATACGCGAAACCACTTGTACAGTGTTTCGTAACTCGTTCGTTTCCGGTCGAGGAGCGACCACAATCCCACAGCAACCAAAGCAACGACCAGGAGCCAGAACAACTGCACCAGGAAAAAAACCGTCTCTCCACCCTTACCAGGATCGAGGGAATTCAAAGTGGGAGGAATTCCAAAGACGTGCGCCGCAACCCACAGCGTGATGTCCCGCATCGGCCAGAGCGGCCCAAGCCCCCGGAATGAGATTGCGGGCAGCAGGCTGCCTGTAACCTGCGTGGCAAGCGCAAAGAGTCCGAAGTACACGAAACAGAAACGGAAAGCCATGCGAGTCGGCCAACCCCAGGGGTGGCTGTCAGGTTGCTGCTTCATAAGAAGAGACGTCTATCGGGGCCTGCTCTCAAGTCCCGCTACTTTAAAGGGAACCGCGTCGACAGGCAACCTCACGCACAAAATCTTGGGCAACAACTGTCGCCGGAATGTATCCTTCAGCCAGGTTCGGAGGAACACTCGATGCTCAGACCCGCAGGGGCTTTACGTCTTGCCATTCTTATCCTGTCTGTTTCCGTTGCCGCACAAGCCACGGACATTGCGCCGCTCAAGAAACAGATTGAACAGACGATTCCACATGCCCGCGGGGAAGTGGGGATTGCGATCAAGCATCTGGAGTCGGGCACGGAAATCCTGGTCAATGCAGACAAAAAATACCCGATGGGGAGTGCGTACAAGCTTCCGATTCTGGTCGAGCTTTTCTACCAACAGGCCGAGGGCAAGCTGTCGCTCGAAGATCGGGTGGAAATCATGCCGGCCGACATCCATATCGGCAGCGGCTCGATGGTGGCTCTGTTCGATCCGCCGGGCATCGGGATCAACATTCGCAACCTCATCAACATGGCGATGCGGGTGTCCGACAACTCGGCGGCGGACATTCTGCTCAACCGCGTCGAAGCCGGCAACGTGACCGAGCGCATGAAAATGCTCGGGCTGGATTCGATTCGCGTGGATCGGTCAACCCTGGAAATGATTCTCGATCAGTCCGGCCTCGACTATTCCAGGTATGGCGCGCTGCCGGCACGTGAAGTTCGAAAGATGCTCGACGCCATCGATGCCAGGACGGCAGCCAGGGCCGACGAACAATTCAACAAGATCGACAAGGACACCGCAAAGCCCTCCGACATGAATCATCTGCTGGAAATGCTGTTTCGGGGAGAAATCGTCGACCGCGCGGCTTCCGACCAGATCATCGACATCATGAAGGAATGCCAGACGGGCACTGCAAGGATTCGCGGGTTACTACCGCCGGAAACCGAAGTCGCTCACAAGAGCGGATCGATCAGCGGGTCCATCAACGACACCGGAATTGTTTTTCTGCCCTACGATGCCGGCCATCTGGCGGTGACCGTGCTCATGCGGAATGCCCGCGCCACGACTGCGGCGCGCGAACGCGTCATTGCAGAAGTGACGCGGTACGCCTACGACTACTTCGTCAACGAATACGGAAAGCCTTAGACGCTTGTGGGGTGAGGCGGTAGTCGTAACGTTTCATCTATGCTGGAAGAGCGGTTTTGGGCGCTTGTTCTTCCTACACTCCTCACATGTCGTCGATAAGGACGGCGGGCGCGTGGCCACGTGGGTTCACGATGCCGGATCGCATTTCGCCGGATCAGCATCCTGACCGGCGCGCGTAATCGGGTACCCTATGGCGGTGTTGCCGACGATATTCCTGAGCTACGGCAGAGCGGATGCTGCGGATCTGGCCGAGAGGCTCCACGATAGTTTGACCGCGGCTGGATTCCACGTTTGGCAGGATC
The DNA here is from genome assembly GCA_963836435.1 of uncultured Acidobacteriota bacterium. Taxonomy (GTDB): domain Bacteria; phylum Acidobacteriota; class Terriglobia; order 20CM-2-55-15; family 20CM-2-55-15; genus DASTBJ01. The sequence continues at coordinate 156,930 of CAWIJI010000012.1, forward strand.
GTCGCAAGATCCGCATCGGCGCCAACTGGGATCAGGAGATCGAAGAAGGGCTGCGGAGCAGCAAGGTTTTGCTGTCTTTGTTGAGTCCTCACGCCGTGCGCCGGGCACGGGACGGACATCCCAGCGGGGACGACAGTGTTTGTCTCGATGAGATCGCCTATGCGCGCGGCGTCTGCCGCATCCCCATCGTTCCCATCAGAGTGGCCCCCTGCACCACGCCTCTGCTGATCTACCGGCTGCAGGCGGTGGACATGATGGAATGGCTCGACTCGGAGGCGAACTACGAAACGGCGTTTCAGCTGATCACCACATATATCCACGATGTGCTTGCCGGCGAGACGAAGGAGCGGACGTGGACCGGCGCGCTCACCGGATGGGATTTCGGGCCGTTTCTGACTGAGAAGCGGCGCGCTTTCAGCGGCCGCACCTGGCTCTTCGAGGCTATCGACGAATGGCGCCGGCGACCCGCCGGCGGCGCTCTTCTGATCGCAGGGGATCCTGGAATCGGGAAGTCCGCGATTGTTGCGGAGCTAGTGGCCACCAATCCCGGTGGACAGGTTCTCGCCTATCACTGCTGTCAGGCGGACACGCCGGCGACGTTGGATCCGGCTCGATTCGTGCGCAGTCTGGCGGCCATGTTGGCGGCGCGGTTGCCCGCCTATGCGGAGATTCTCGATCAGCCGGACGTGCAGGAGCAGCTCAGCGAATCGCGCCTGGCCGCCGATCCGAGCAGTACGTTCGAGTCAGCGATTCTGGCGCCGCTCCATCGTCTCGGAGCCGGTGCTGTTCCTGAGGCTGGTAACGATGCGTGCGTCTATGTCCTCGTTGACGCGCTCGATGAGGCGCTGACTCGCCCGTCGCCGACAATTCTCGATGTTCTTGCCTCGCGATTGCAGCGGCTGCCGTCGTGGGTGCGGATTGTGGCCACGACACGCAACGACCGCCGAGTACTGCAGCGTCTTGCCGGTCTTCCTGCCGAGACTCTGAGCGCCGGTGATGCCAGAAACGTTGCTGACGTGCGTCGTCATATCGAAGCTCGTCTTGCTGATCCCGGCCTTCGGGCGGCATTGCATTCCGCAGGTTTCGATGCTCAGCGCGTGGCAGAGGATCTGACGGCTGCCAGCGGAGGGAACTTTCTCTTCGCCACCAAGGCGCTGGAGGCGGTGGAAAGCGGACAGCTGACGTTCGCCCAGATGCGTTCACTTCCTCCGGGCCTCGGCAGTCTCTATCAGCTCTTCTTCTCGCGAATTCTTCCGGAGAGAGATGCGTCGACGAAAGCCTCACGGAAACTGCTCCAGGTTATAGTTGCCGCGCGGGAGTCCCTCACACGAACCCAACTGGGAGCGGCAACGGGAATCGATCGTGAAGACGAGCTGCCGGATTTGCTGTCGCGCCTGTCGGCGTTCACCCCGCAAAGGGATGGACACTACGCGCTGTTTCATCGGTCTCTCCAGGAGTGGCTCACCGGATGGGATCAAGCCTTGGATATCCCGGTGGCGGGCCCCTATTTTGCGAATCCAAAGAAGGGCCATGCGCTCTTGGCGGCATGGGCCTGGAGTGACTACAAGCGCGGCGTGAGCGCGTGCGGGCCATATACGCTTCGGCACCTGCCCGCGCACCTTGCCGCAGCCGGCCGGGTCGATGATCTGGTGACCTTGTTGACGGACTGGCGGTACCTCGAGGCCAAAGCCGAAGGGTTGGGAAACTCGGCCGCCACGGTGTTCGATCTGGTGAACGATTTTGCCGCCGCTCTGGACATCGTTGCGGAAGATCATCCCCGCCGGTTCATCCTGGCGCTGCTTCACGAAGCCATCCGCTTCGACACCAGCCTCATCGCGCGGCACCCCCAATCGTTGTTTCAGTGCTGCTGGAATCGATGCTGGTGGTATGACGCACCCGCAGCGGCTCACTTCTTTGAAGATGGAAGCGACGACCCGGTGTCGCCATCGCCGCCATGGCGCCGCGCCGGGGAGAAGCTGCACACATTGCTGGAAACCTGGCGCACGGAGAAGGAGAAGGAGACGGAGAAGGCGCGTCGTGAGTTTGTCTGGCTGCGTGCGCTGCGTCCGCCGGCCGATTCGATCGGTGGACCGCAGCGGGCCGTTCTGCAGGCGCACCTCAAGGGCAGCATCCACCTGTCCCTTTCACCGGACGAGAAGCGCCTGGTATCCGGCGGCGAGTGGGGCAGCATTCGCCTGTGGGACCTGCAGAGCGGCGCCACGATAGCGGTCTTTGATCGGCCTGACTCCGTCGGCGGCGTCGCCTTCCTGCCGCGGACCGACTGGCTGGCTGCGATAGTCGGTCATGCTTTGCTTTTTCTGACCGCCGACACACTTGCGCTGGACGCCGAGCTTGAAGTTTCCGGCGAGCATCTCACCGCTCTTTCCGTATCGTCCGACGGGCGACGGCTGGCGATCGGTCAATTCGACGGCATGATGCGGCTCATCGATGCAAACACGCGAAAGGAACTCGACTCGAGTGTGGGGCACAAGGAATCGGTTAACAGCCTGGCATTTTCGCCGGACGGCCAGAGCCTGGCGTCTGCGGGAGCCGCCGACGACCACTCCGTCTGCGTTTGGAGCATCGCAGACGACCAGCTGAAGGAGCAGATCCGATTCGATTGTGAGAAGTCTGTCGAAGCCGTGGCGTTCTCTTCCGATGGCGGATTGCTGGTTTGGTCAGACTACGGCGGCCGGTTCACGTGCCTGGACCTGCGAAGCGGAGAGCGCTGGAGCGCTCAGCTGACGCCCTCGAGCGAAACGCCCGCCAACTGCCTGGCTTTTGCTCCGGATGGCCGAATGGTGTTCTTCGGCAGCGGTGCCGCTTTGGGCGCGGACTCGGAAGCTGAAGTCGGCATACTCGATCTTTCGACGCGCATCGTGGTCCGACGCCTTCACGGCCATTCGTCGATGGTCCTGGACCTGGTGGTTCTGAGCGACGGCCGCAGCGTTATTTCGGCGGCACACGATTCGACGATCCGTCTCTGGTCACTCGACAAGGTGCACGAGTATCCGGAATTGCCCTGGTGGGAGCGGCAGATCGAAGAAGCGGCGTTTTCTCCGGATGGGGTGTGGATTTACACCGCACCCAAACGAGGCACGTTCGTGTCTGTGCGCAACGTCGAATCCGGCGAATTCGTGGGAACACTCTCGGATCTCGAAAGCGGTGTGGAAAAATTGGCGCCATCACCGGATGGGAAGCGCGTCGCCGTTGTGGACCGTCAGGGGAACTTGCGTGTTCTCTGGACGGTTGAGGAAAACCCCGACGTCGAGTGTCCGACCGGCTCAGGCATCGTGAGGGAACTTCGATTCTCTCCGGACAGCCGGCTTGTGGGCATGGTGTCGTATGGCGACGTTCTGTGCGTCGTCGATGCGTCAACCGGCAAGAAGTGTGTCGACGTCAGCCGCGAGGGGGAGGCGTCCGATCTGAAGCGTGTCTTCTTCTCGAAGGACTCGCGTCTTGTGGCCGGGATCGGTTTCAAGCGCCTCGTCGTGGCCGAGACGGCAACTGGAAAGATTGTGGCCAGGCACGGCGGTGAAGCCCTGCTCTCCGGTTCCGCCTGTGGTTTCGCGGATAATGGCCAATCCGTCGTGTTTGAAGGTCGGCTCCACGCTACGTTTGCTATCGATCTTGGGACCGGCCGCCTTCTCGATGTTACCCCTGCCCACCAGAGTGCCCTGGACGAGGCTCGCGACGATGCTCCTTCGCCGTTCGGATGGGGAATAGGCGCGCCAGAAGCGCCGCGCGACCTTCCGGAGTCCGAGATGCCGATGGAGATGAGTCTTGGCGAGAAACGTCGAGAAGCGGCCATTGCCTGGATTCCGCTGCCGTGGACCCACGACATCTGGCATCACCCGTCGGGCCGGGTTTGGGCGCTGCAGCGTTATGGACAACTGCATGTACTGGCTCTGGAGCGCCATCCTGGACGCAACGCAAGCTGAACCTGCTTCAAAGATCACCTGCCGTATGTTTTTTTCTTCTACGCCAACGCGTTTTCAACCGGTGTATTCACGCTCACGCGCGCACTGGCAATCCGTAGACTAAATTTGTGGTTACGCGAGACCGGCCGATCGACTGCACTTAAGGTATCAACGCCAATCTCGCGGCCCGGAGTCGCAAGATTTCGACGCGACTGCGCTGTTCCTGTGCGCGTTGGGCTAAACGTTCGTAGTCAGGCCCGCGGAGTTCAGGTACAGCCTCCGCCGCTGCGCTGAGCGCCCGCCATAGTGCAGTTTTTCCATCGATACCCATACTAATGGTTTCGAGTCTCTCGAGACGACGCAGGGATCCCTTGGACTCATCATCCACCTCGAACTTCGCCTCAGCGAGTTGCTCGGCTATCCAGCCCGTCACTTTTCGAATCCGACTTATTGCAATGCCGAGTCGATCCATGAGCGCTTGAAGCTGGTCGTGATCCGCCTTGATTTCTGCTTTCAACACCGCCAATTCCGACCTGAAATCGGAGACTTCGGTTTCGAGATGCTCCAATGTTTCGATCGTTGTCAGCGAACCTGAGAAATGGTCATTGAGGTAAGTTGCGAGATACTCTCCTGACATGATGTTGTGTCCTCTGTTTGACCTCACCGTGGGTTGGTTGGTTGTTGCCGAACTCCCAGCCGCAACGAAGATAGTATATGGTCCCCACCAAACCTGGCTGGCCACCAGCGGCGGCTACTCCGCGATAGCTCTCTCCTGACCTCGCAACGGGCCCACGGCGCCGTGGCCGCCAACGATTGTCTTTACGCTGAGCTTGCTGTCCTTGAGATACCGGTAGAAGGCCGAGGCGCGCTCGCGTTCGAAGATCACACTGGGATTGGGTGCTGCTCCGGGAGGCGAGTACAGATCTCCGCCACGGCTGGCTTAGTGCCGAGAGACTGTGCAAGGCCGCTCATTCAATACGGCGCTGAACTGCGCGTGTTCAGGAATGCGACAACTGGACCAAGCCGCGAATCCTTTCTCCCGACCGACTTGCCTGGCCACGTGAGATCGTTAATCTACGGTGCCGCATTCAATAGCTCTTAAATGACCGGTCCGGGAAGCGCCCTGAACCCCCTCTCCGTGAGTTCCTTCGACAAACCCTGTGTATTGATTTTGCCGATTAGCGTAAGGATGGTCGGCACAAAACTGAGGCTATCGTAGGGCCGGTCCACCGCGAGCCCTTCTGGAATACCCGTGGCCGGGCCTCCTGCAAACATTAACGTCGCGTGAGTCGATGCTCGAAAGAAAGAGCCATGGTTGCCGCCGGGATTGAAACCACGATAGTTAAAATTCCAGTGGTCATTGGCGAACACGATGAAGTCGGCCTGTGCCAGTTGCCGCTTCCGCTCTCGAAATCGCAGGAGCAGATCATCCGTTTGCTCGGGGTTTCGATCCGAGAGAGCCGATGAGAATGCAAATTGTTCGTAGAGGCTGATCACGGCATTCGAATACGCTGTGGCATGAAAAGCGATCATCCATTCAGATTCCGTGTGCCACGCATCAAGCCACAATCGCCGTTGTTCGATGGACCCTGGCAAACCTTCCCAGGGTTCTAACGGCAGTTTGTCGCGCCACGGCGAAGCAGAAAAATGAATCTGACCATCAGCGTCTTGTTTCAGGCCGCCAACAGGGAGGTAACGCAGCCACAACTGGCCGTTTCCGGCTCGACGGCTTAGGATGAGCGCTTGCCGATCATCGTCTCGAAATAGCCATATGGCGTTGTCGATCGGAAGAAAACCCGGCAGAAGATCCGATCTAAGCGCTTCGACCGGAACCTTCATGGCTATGAAGTCTACAGGCCGAGCAGAGACTTGTTCCTGGAGATTGTTTCGGGTTTTGATTTGCGTCAACAGTGAGAAGTAGTTTATGCGTGTAAAGCTTTCGGCCATATCCAGAGATCCGTCACCTCTCAAAGCCAATTCCTCGCCCGACCCTCCTGCCACATAGTTCTGAAGGTCATAAACGGTGTTGAGGTCTCCCATTGCGTGCTCAGCCAGAAAGTCCTCGATTCTAAGACGGGAAGGATCGAAGGAGTCCGGCCTGAGCGATAACAAATTCGCAAGACTGCGGACATACGCGGCATACGTCGATTCATCGGCCTTCATCGCCGCCAAAGTTGATGGGACGGAGGATACCTCCTGCCGATTTTTGTCGATCTTCGACTTGGGCTTTGGCCGTTTCTCCAGTTGCAGGATAGAGCGATGCAGGGCTTCGAGTTGTTGCCGCAATTGAACAACGAGAGAATCCCAGTTCCGGCGGTTCCTTTCGAGAACGGCAAAAAAGGCAGCGTTTGCAGCCAGGCGTATTTCCGGTCTGAGATTCTTACGCGCCAGTTGCTGCCAGAGAATCTGAAGAACGTTCATATTTGAGTTTCGGAAGTAGATCGAAGCTCGTTCATTTCCGTCGGCGTCCAGTAGCAGCGTAGGATACGTCGTCGATTGTCCCTTCAAGTAGTGCGAAGACGGAGAGGCCGTTGTAATAAGGGGCACAACCGGTGACAGGGACTTGAGGGCGTACTCCCCAAGCGGCGGCCGATTCGTGACGACGTGATGGCCTCCTCCCTGGCCGCTCGTAAAGAGATCAATCAAACTGTATCCCTGGCTGTACACTGCGGGGTCGGTGTTCATCCCGTGATCGGACACCACTACCAATACAGTTTTTTCCGCCAGAGGGCTCTGCTCTATCGCCGTCCAGACTCGCCGCACGGCTTCATCGATCTGCTGAAGGGCCCGGAGCAGAGCTTCGGGATCCCGGTTGAGGTGGGCGGTATGGTCGAAAACAGGTATCAGAAAGTCGAGATAATGGATATCCGGATTCTTGAGCTTCGCGATGAGATCCCGTTCCAGGACTTCAGAAAGAATCGAACTGCCCTCAAATCCGATAGTCCATTCATCCAGCCATTCTTTTGGGTTTTGGAGCGTCAGCATCCGCTTGGCGCTTCCAAGGCCGGACGGCAAGCCCCGGACGAAAAGCTGAATACTCGAAAATCTATCCGAGGGTAGATATGCGTCCGCCAACAATGGCACTCGCTGCTCATCCAGTACCTGTGCGCCGGGCGTGCTGACTTCGTGCCCTGCTGCGTTCTTGATCACATGCAAGAACACATCGAGATAGTCATAAGCGTGAAGGGTCAAGCGGTCGAACTCGAGATTGCCCTTAATCACGGATGGCTGACCTGTGTCCAACAGCGCCCAGGAGGGTGCGGACAGACTCAAACCCCGGCTGTAGAAACTGCGGAGCCGAGTGCCACCCGCATAGAACACCTGATCGATCCACGGCAACACACTCTTGCCTGTATACGGATCCTTCTTCCGAACGAAAGAATCGAGAATATCGAAAGGCAGCCCATCGGCTTTCAGGATGACGACTCGTTCGACCTCAGCCCGGGCATCGATAGCGCCAAGACAGAAAACGAGAATGACTGAGATCAGGCGAGCTCGAAGGCCTCTAGTCATTCGAAGCTGCCAGCCGGGCCGTCACTCGATCGCCAGAAGGCGCGGGGACCCCTTGAGGAGCGATTGAGATACCGAGATAGGTCGCGCTGGCCAGCCGCCACTTCATATCGAGAGATTGATCCTGTGCAATTTTAAGCAGTTTGTCGCGAGACGGTGAAGTGTCGAACCTATGGAGAGTATCAAGACAGAGTTGCCGGGTCTCGTTGTCACGACTCTGCGCGAAGATGCGAAAGGTTGTGTCGGCCAGAGCAGCATCGGATGGGGACTTCCCGCTCACGATGTCGCGCAAGGCGTTCCGAACCCTCACGAGATCCCACTCCACGTCCATATGAATTCCGGATTTCGCCACCTCCCGAAGGAATGCGAACTGGCTCAAATTCCTGCGTTGTGCTTCAAGGAGCAACTCAAGATCTGGCCGTTGATGTTCCCGATGGGTGTAGAGACCGAACGTGAGAACGTCACCCAGGCGAAACAGAAATCTCGCGCCACCGCCATGAGTGGTGGCGGTCAACTCGGCACGGCGATCCCGGTCCAGGTCGACCCGAAGTCCGTCCGGTCGGCCTGCATATTCCACGAGAGCTTCGTATTGATTCTGAGCAAGTGCGATCTCGGTCTCTACGTCGTTTTCCAGGGGGTTCACCGCGACGTACTCCACGCGCCGGGCAATCTCCATGCGCATTTCGTCACCGAGGCCAGGGTTTACGGAAAGCACCATTTTCAATCGAGAGTAAGACAAGGCCCGCGACGGTTGAAAGAGATCCACACCGGTGCGCCGACTGAGGATACCCACGGTGGTCCGGCCGACAGCGAGCATGCGGCTCAACAATCCCGATCCCCCAAATAGCCGCGCTCCGAGTTCGTTGGCGGCCCGGCTAGAGAGTTCACGGCGTTTGGCATTGAGTGGCTTGCGAAAATCAATTAGAAGCGCGGGAATCTTGGGATGATCCAGGCCGTAGAGTGCTAATGGAATCAGCTCAACTCGCCTTGCCCCATCCTGTCCTGCCGCAACCGGCCGGTTTTCAGCGTCGAAGTAGCGGGTTTCCGTGGCGCCTGACCAGTCCAGTAGCACCTTGTCACCCCATGGTTTGCTGATGCTCAGAAAGCGATCATCAAAGTGCGCACGGTATTTCGTCTCGATGTCCTGTTTTGCAACCAGGAGCAGGGCATGGGTCGCCGTTCCATCCGGCAGCAGCAGCGGTTCAAAATACAGGCCTTCGGATTCCGCACGCTGGCGTAACAATTCCCAGTTGTGCGCGCACGCCTGACGCATCGCAATCATTTCCTTCAGGGATAAACGCTCCAATTGATCTTCATTAAGAAGGTTCGCAAGCGCTTTAGTCCGCTGAGCCAGGCCCGCTTGAAGCTGACGGCGCTCCTTGTCGGACAGCATCGTCAGATCTGCATACCGATCACCCATATCCAAAGCCGTAGAAGCCCGAGCAAATTGAGTCTGCATGTACGAAGATCTGTTCTGGACATACGTTCGAACAACAGAGTCCAGCAACGATACCTTTGGATCCAGCACAGCTCCCTTATGCACAAACTCCCACGTGCTTTTCCAAAAACGGCCGCGCTGCTTGGATAAATCCATCACGGACGCCGGAACCCGGGCCTGCCCTGTTCCCGCATTGCCAAAGCGGCTGTACATGAAGGGGGTTGCTGCCGCAAGACGCTGTCGCATGCTCGGCGTCGCAGACGTATGCACCCACAGGTAGCGGAGGCGATGGACTTGGGGATCGGAATTCCCGAGCGTATCACGCAGAACGCTGATCAGGGGAACTTCCCCCCACGGCGAACCATAGGCGGGCTGCTCCTGGAAGAACAATGTGAGCAACTCGGCTCCATTCGCAACCGGCAGGACCTCAAACCGAACAAACGGAATTGTATCTGGGCCGGGAGCCAACGGGCCGGACGCGCCTTGCCCGAAGCATGGCATGAACCCCGCCAGGATGGCCAGAAGGCATGCGAACAACATCGGCTGACGCAGACTCTTCACTCGACAGTGTTCACTCGACAATGCTCTCCGAAGATCCACCAACAGCATGATAGTGTCGTAATTATCCGTCAATTCGACGACGGCCGCCGCTGCTCGATTATTCGTACCGTCTGGTTCTGGCATGGCTCATTTTCCCGTCCACGAATCAGCAAAAAAACGTGCGCGATAGGGAATAGACAAAGCGCTCGTTAGATATCAGTAACGTGCCAAGCGGGACTGTTCCTTTTTATACAAGGGACGTCGCGACTTCAGCGAGACCCCAGTCGATGCGTATCGCTTACTTGCTCATGGAGGCCGATATGAAATCTCGTACAAAGAACGTCGAACGGTTCTCGAAGAGACGTCTCACTCTGCATCCTGGCCCTGGGCCAGGTGGCCCCGGCCTGAGCGTCGTGTCATACGATCCCCCGCTTTCTCGGGCACTCGAGGAACAGTTGGGATTGAAACTGGAACGCAGGAAGGTCCCAGTGGAATGTCGACCGAGTTGATAGGCCATCGCCAAATTGAAAACACTCGAAATGACGTCACCGCGAAAATTCCTGCGGTGACGTCACTTCGTTTAGAAGATCAGAACTCCAGTCTGAGCATACCCTGGAAGGAACGCACGCCTGTTTTTGTTGCGATATTGCCAAAGGCGGTGCTGCTGTTGATATCCAGGGTCGGATTCGCCGGCTGCGGATGGTTCAGGATGTTGGTGGCGTCCATCCGCACTTCGACCGTCTTGGATTCGTTCACCTTGAAACGTTTGCCGAAGGTGCCATCGAACGACCAGGTGCCGGGCAGTTCGATCACGTTCTGGCCAAGATTGCCGCGGACTCCGGGTTGCGGGTTCTGCAACACAATGTTGCCGGACGCGTCCGCGATCGCACCGAGAGTGCACGAGGACCGCAGGCTGACGGCGATCACGGCGCACTGAGGATCGGTGATCTTCTTGTAGCGGTCGCCGAAGTAGTTGCCGTTGAGTGCACCGCCCTGCCACTGAACCTTGCCCTGGCCAGGATCGAAATCACCAACCCGATCCGGCACGCCGTTCGCGTACAGCGTGGTGGCCGCCGCAATGTTGGCAGCCGTGCCGCTCGAGAACTGAACGATCCAGCTCATCTTCCATCCACCGATCACTTGGGCCAAAATGCCCGAGCTGTTGCCGGCGAACAGCTGCCCAGGCCCGACCGGCAATTCGAACGAGCCGTTGGTCCGGAAGTCGTGGCGGATGTCGCCCGTCTGGAGCGTATAGTCTCCGCCGCGGTCGACGGGGTTGGTATAGGCGCCGCTGCGACCGAGCAGCTTGCTCCATGTGTAGGATGCCTGCATGTCACGGATTCCGGGCAAACGGCGGATCGTTGACTGCACTTGCAGCGAGTGATAGTTCGTGTTGCCGAAGTTCGTCAGCAGCGTGGCGGCGTTGAACTGCGGGTTGGTCTTTATGAAGTTTTCGGCGAAACCGTTGTAACGCAGCACGGCGCCGAGCTCGCCAGCCGGGATAGCCGGCAGGGTCGCGTTGCCGCTGACGGTCTTGCTGTAATTCAGCGTGCTCAGCGTTGCAGCAACGGCCGAATAGTTCGCGTTCGCGAGGTTGTTTTTGAGATTTCCGGACGTAGCCGCGCGCAGATGCATCGCGCCCGTCTGGAGCACGCCGTTAACGGTGCTTCCGACAGTGCCGCACGTCACCGCCGTTCCCGTCGCCGTCTGACAGCCGGTCCCGGCGATGTTGATGCCCTGGAACATCTGGTCGAGTAGAGCCGACTCCCCGCCGCTTCGTGCCGCGTCAAACGCTTCCTTCAGCCCGTTGTAGAGGAAATTCGGCGAATTGAGGTTCACGCTGTCGTACAGCTTCCGGGCAAGTGTCCCGATGTAGCGTGTATCGAGCGTAAAGTTCCTGCCGAAGTTTCGGGTCACGGCGAGTGTCAGATTCTGCACGTACGGTGTGGTGTAGTGGGAATCGATGGCCGTCAAACTTACCGTCCGGTCCCGTTCGCTGATCGGTGCCATCGGCTTCTGGGTGATCGGCACCGGAACAAGGCTCGAGAGCGTGGACAAGTCCAGGTATTCGTTTCCGGTGCCGCCGTTGAAGACGGCGTTATAAGAGCTGCCGGGAGGGTTGGCGAGCGGGCCGTTCAGCGTGTTGAAACGCCCGCCGCCAACCAGGTAGCTGGACTGGTAACCACCGCGCACCGTTGTTTTGCCGGCACCAAAGTAGGGGACGTTCCAGGCAAAGCCGATCGCCGGACCGAAGTTGTTGAAGTCCTTCGGCCAGACGCTTTGGCCCGAATTCGGAGAGCCGGGGCCGACAAAGATGAGCTGAGTGTTGTCGCCGCGCTTCCCCGGCTTCATCCAGTTGTCGAAGCCGCGGCCGGAATACCCGAACAGCGCATCGCCGCCCCCGGCGGGCGAAACGGTCAGGCCTTCCGACACCCAGGGTACACCGACGTAGTCCCAGCGCAGTCCGAGGTTGAGGGTCAAGTTCTGGCCCAGTTTCCAATCGTCCTTGAAGAAAGAGGAGTATTCCCTCTGGTTGAGCTGCCGTTCCCGTTGCACGGCGGTGCGGTAGTCCTCGAATTCGCTGAGTTGCTGGGACGAGCTCAGCCAATACATCTGGTGGACCTCAGCGAGCGATCCCGACAGAAGCGTCAGCAGGCTGCGCGCCGCCAGTACGTTTCCGGTCGTTGCGGTTCCCTGCAATCCGGGCATGTTGGTGCTGTTGATCCCCTGGATGGGCGTGTATTGGGTTTCCCCGCCAAACGCGCGCGCAAATGTACTCCAGGAGTTGCTGTCGACATCGTCGCGCAACCGAGAACTGGCGAAACGCGCCTCGACGCCGCCCTTGAAGTTATGCCTGCCGCGGCTCCACGTCAGGGAGTCCGCATAAGTGTACAAGGGAGAATTCTCCGCGATGTTGCCGTTGAACAGGTTTCCGGCTTCCGTCTGGAACAGCGGTTGCCCGCCGCACCAGCAGATGACCGGGGCCTGCGTCAGGGCATTGAGGCCGAGATGCATGACCACCGGGATGCCCTGAACCTCGGGGACAAACTTGCGTGCATCCGGGTTGCTTGCCAGGCCATGAATGGTATTCGTGCCTGTGCGCCGCATACCCCAGCGCGCTTCATTGACGAGATGAGAGGAAAGTGTGGCGGTGTAGGAGAGGCCCAGAACCTGAGGAAACCGGCGCGCCACGCCATCAAAACGAGCCGTATCCCATGGGGTCTGGCCATAGTCGGCTTGCACACGTTCAAAGGTCCATGTGCCGTTGATTTTCTGGGTCGCCGAGATGTTGTGATCGAGTTTCAGGTTGAGCTGCTTGCGCTTGTCCGTGGCGCCGAAACCGTAGCGGTTCTGGCCGCCTTGTGTACGGCGGACCCAGCGATGACCGGCGGTGTTGAGGCCATCGCCGATTTCGTAGTTGTTCGCAGTGGGCATCACGCCCAGCACCTTGGCCACATAGCCTGTCGGGTCCATGGCCTTGCGATAGGAATCCCACGGCGCACCTGCAACCACAGCGTCTGAGCAATCGGCCTGGGTCGGATTGCTCGCAAGTGGGCCGAACACGCTGGCATATCGGAGCTGGCCGGTAAACGGAGTTCCGTTAGGGTTCGTCGCCGGAGTCTTGGGATTGCCGAGGAAGTCCACTACGGCCGTGCGGGGCGTTGCACCGGCGACGTCGATCTGCTGTGCGTTGCCATTGCTCCAGTTGTCGAAGTAGCGGAAGATGCCGCGCGCAGCGCACGGAGTCAGGACAGTGGCATTCACCTCGGTGCGGCTCAGCGGGATCAGGCCGTCCCACAAACCGAAGAAGAATGTCTTGTTGCGAATGATGGGTCCGCCCACGCTGAACGAATACTCATTGATGTTGGTCCAGGAGCGTGACGGCGGCTTGGGCTGCACGCGGTTGTTCGCCCACGTGTTGCCGTCGAGCGCGCTGTTCCGGATGTTCCAGACGGCTGCGCCGCGGAAACGGTTCGTTCCAGACCTTGTCTGGATCTGCACCTGCGCATTGCCGCCGCCGATTTCCGCATCGACCGGCGCAATCACCATACGGATTTCGCCGACCAGGTCCGGATTGACCACCGTCGCCCCCTGAAACCCCGAAGGCCAACGCCCGGCGCCGCTGGCGTCCACGCCATCGCGCTGGACAACGACGTTGGCGGCGCTGACTCCAGCCAGCTTTGAATCGTTGGCCGCAAGTATCAGGTCATTGGAGAGATTGACGCCGGGCAGCGTGCGGACCAATCCGATCGCATCGTTTCCCATCACGCCTACGATCGGCAGGGCGCGGACCGCGTCCTGCGGCAACACGGCGCCTACGGACGATGTCGACTCGAGCAAAAGGCGATCGGCAGAAACCGTCACCTCTATGGAAGTGTTCAAACCTGCAACCTGAAGCGTGAAATTCAGGCGCACCTGCGCCGCGCTGCCGATACGAACGTCGGTGAACGTTTGGGTCTGGAACCCCGGCAGAATGGCGCTGGCCGCGTAACTCCCGGGAAGGAGTCCCGGCACTGTGTACGTACCGCTTTCATTCGTGATCCCCGTCGACACCACTCCCGTTTCCGTATTTGTAGCCTTGATGGTGACGCCAGGGACGAGCGCTCGGGCGCTGTCTGTGACGGTGCCGCTCAGCGTCCCGTTGCTGGATTGTCCGAACGCGGATGCTGCCAACGCCAGGCATGCCATCGCGCACGCTCCCGCTCGAAATATCTTCTTTGCCATATTCCCCCCGAATTGAAGTGCTTTAAAGCGTGCCGAAGATAGTAGAGGGCAGAAACGGGGGCCAATACTTTCCGCCTATCAGTGGGATGTATCAGAAGAATCTGGGCCGCTGGACATAGTAACCGAGCAGATCGCCGCGTGCCGCGATCCCAAAGATGCCAAGTTTCTGGAACTCGCCGTCTGCGGCAAGGCAACGTGCATTGTCACTGCGGACGAAGACCTGCTCGCGTGCACCCGTTTCGGGGAATTCAGACCCTGACGGTTGGGCAATTTCTTACGTCGTTTTGAAGATCGCCTACCCGGCAATCGGCCCACGTCAAATTGTCGCGGCAACCGGCGATACCTCAAGTGTCTCTGGGACCCGAACGCGGCCCGTTAGCAGATCTGAGGCCAGGCACCAGGAGGGCCAGTTCCGGGAATTGATCGCGGCGTGAGCGACCGGGCACCTGAAAAAAAGCCCCCGGCCTGCGCCGGGGGCTTTTCTCGTACAGCAGGGGTGTTGCTTATCGGCTGACCTGGAGGTTGGCTCCGCCACCTGGCGCCTGAGCGGCCGGCTGCCAAGGATGTCACCGGAGGAGACAAGCTTGACCCACAGCGAACCGTTGCCTTTGTAGTACGAGGTGTCGGTGGCTTTGCGCAGCGCATCCAGGCTGTCCTGCGCCGTACCCGAGGATGCGGTGGTGAATCCCGGCAGCTCGAACATCACCCACGAACCGGCATTCAGTTCCGACACGCTAAGGGACAAAGATGGCCTTTCGGTGGTTACCTTGAACTCACTGCCTGCTCGTACGTTGGTTGCACCGGCGACGGGGAAATCCTTGCCGTTAAAGCTGAGAACGGCTATCGGCGGCGCAGGCTCTCCGATGCGACCAGTCCTTGCACCAACACCAACAGGGCCGCGCACCGCCCGGCTGCACGGAGCGCCGCCGCGACCTGCAGCAGCACCAGGGGCAGCAGCTTGTGCGCCGGGAGTGCAGGACCAGCACCACGAGCGCCACCACCGGCAGGAGCGCCGCCGGGAGCGCCGCCACGAGCCGCGCCAGCTCCGCCAGGTCCAGCGCCACGACCGCCGCCACGACCACCGCCACGAGCCGCCGCCACCACCACCGCCGGCATTAATAGTCATCCGCCCGACGTCGCCCTTGCACACGGCAGCATTCCACGTGGGCTTCACTTCGCAGCCATCGACGAGTGGGATTCCGCCGTTGATGACGATGAAGGAATCCGGTACACCGCTGACCGAGCCGTCCTTGTCGTGGAACACCGAGGACCTATAGCTCCCACTGCCGTAATCATCGTTGCTCCACTTGTACTCCATCGGCGGGAAATACACCGGCTTGGCGTTGACGAATTTCGCGCGCTGTACGGTGTTGTTGGAGCTCATTCCGAAGCTGGTAAACAGCAGGTACGAGATCGCTCCCGTCTTACGGGTGGCGTTGTCCTGGTAATTCACGAAGGTGTCATTGTCCAGTTCATGATGGTAGTCGTAGAACTCGTAGGCGCGGATCGGGAAATCCGGAACTTTGGGCTCCGGCAAGCTGCGGCCGTAGGCCTTTTCCGCGGCTGTCTGCGGGTTGCCGATGTTCTCGGTTTCGCCCACGAACAGCGAGTCCACCACCCGTGACGTATAGAGCGGATTGACCGAAGTTGCCGGACGCATGCGTGTAGCCAATGGCGTTGTCGGCCATCTTCAGATTCTTGTACAGGTGCATTTCACCGCGGGCCCAGATGCCGCTATTGCGGTTCTTGTAGGCGGTGAAATCCTCGAAGACCGACTCCACTTGAGGGCTGTTCGCGTCCGCGGGATCGGCTTGGGAAGTATACCCGCCGACGGCGAAATGGCCATCGGCGCCTGGGGCCGCGGTCACCCATGAAACCGTCAAAGTTCGAATGGGAGGCGTTGCCCTTGAACTCCTTCACCTTGGTTCGACGTGGAAAGGTCTTCGTACCGATCTCCGTGCCTTCGAACTTACCAATACCGTTCTGCGGCAAGGCGAACCAGAAACCTGTCGCGTCGGACCCCGCGGCCACATTGTCCCGGTAAATATTGTCCGGATTGGTGATCCAGAAACGTCGACGCCGTGTTGTCGGAAGGGAGCAGGACATCCTTGGCGTCCTGGCCGGCCGTCTTGAAGTTCGTGCCGTCCGACGTCGATCCGAACGGGGCGAGGTTTGTCGGGTCGCACGGCTTGTCCGGATGGCACTTGGTCAGGATCCCCAGGTTGTGGACGAACTGGTTGTCGTGCTCCACGCCGTCTTCGAGGAAGAAGCAGTGACCAATATTGTTGTAGGTCACGTTGTTTTCAACGTCCAGGTAATTTGTGCCATGCACGGTCACGCAGCGGCTGTAGGTGTCGTGAACCGCCGAGTTCTTGATGTACTGTCCCTGCGCATCGCCGATCAGATGCCAATGAATCGGATACCGGGCCAGATGCATGTTCTGACCCATGCGATTGAGCTCGACGCCCTCGACATACATCTTGCTCCCGTTCATCGCCATGATGTGGCCGCCAAAGAGCGTCTGGTCTGCGTCAGGCGAAGCCTGGATCAGGATATTGCGCGACAGCATGCCGACTTCGCCGCGTTCATCCACGTCGAAGGTGATCTTGCCGAAGTGCATGTAGTCCAGTTTCTTGTCGAGCGTGATCGTATTGCCGCGGATGGCAGCAATGGTTCGCCGCTCTGCCTGATGGGGATCGTAATCCGTGGACGCGAGGACAATCATGTCGCCGGCCCGCCAGCCCGCGGCGTTCAGGACTTCAATCGAGTTGCTGCCTGCTTCGGCGGTCCTGGACAGCTTCGTCCAGGAGTTCGTCCGGTTACCGTGCAGGTTCAGGGTGCCACCCATCATCATGATCCCGCGGTCACTGCGGTCCGTTCGTTCCACCGATGCCACTCATATCTTCGTCTTTGACGTTGTCGGTGAGGGTAATGGTCGCCTTGCGGGTGTGGGGGGTCTTCTCAGTACCAATCTCCAACTCCCCATGCACCATGATCCACTCGGTGGTCAGTTCAAGATCCTTATTGTCTGCAAAGCTCAGTTTGCCCTCGATAGTAAGACTGCCCAGCGCCGGCGGGCTGACGTCGAGGACCACGTCCTTGCCTTTTTCAATGGTGACCTTGTCGCCTGCGGCTGGCACCTTGCGGCCCGGCCAGGTGGCAGGATCAGACCAGCGCGACTGCTGGACCGCCGGCGTTCCAGCATTCTGAGCCTGAACGACAGCGGACACGCTGCCGAACAGGAATGCCGGAACGAGCGATAGAAGAAGCAAACGATATGGTTTTCTCATGGCATCGACCCCCGTAATCGAAAAATGACCCGGTTAATGACTCGCGAAGAATATCGCGGAAGTATAGGACTTTCAAGCGGCCTTCGCATGGTACGCATGGTATCGCTGGTATCGATTGCCGTGTGCGATCTCCAGAAGTGCTCGCCGATTCGGTCGCTTCCGGCTCTTCAAACGAAATGGCATTGGATGCCGGATGGTCAGAGCCTGGCGTACATTGATCCGCGAACACATTCCGATCTCTGGAGCCGGCGGACGGTTCAGCCCCTCGCCAGCTGACCCGTTTCACAAGCGATGGCCGGCAGATCTTCGATTTCGCCTGGTCCGCAGACGGCCGCCGGTGGCGGTGGCCCGCGGTAAGTCCTCCGCCAACACGTGCTGTTTCGCGGTTTCCAGCCGGCACAGTGAAGGGGCAGAAAACCCGGGGCCGAAACGAATAGGCTGCGTCCGGAACTTCATTCCTGGACCTGACTGGAGCTATAGTTGGAATCATCTGTGCGAGGAGGAAACGGTGGCCATTCCCCCCGAAAAATCGTCTTCAGGCGGTCGCACGCCAGAGAGTGATCTGGTCGCCAAGGCCCGTCGGGAGAGCGAGCGGCGGAGCAAAGGCTATCGTGAGATGGCCCTCAAGCTGTTTCCCTCCATTTGTGCGCAATGCGGCCGCGAGTTCGCCGGACGCAAGCTTCAGGAACTGACGGTTCATCACAAGGATCACGATCACGACAACAATCCTCCCGATGGCAGCAATTGGGAGCTGCTATGTCTCTACTGCCATGAAAATGAGCACTCCAGAGACGCAGTGGCGGATGCCTATGCGGAGGGATCCTTACCCGACTCGTCCACTCCCGCCGCCACATATCGCCCCTTTGCCGATTTGCAAAAGCTATTGAAGGACCGCTGATGTGCCATTTTGCACGACGTTTGGACTTTGACGTGCCTATCCTCAAGTGACGAAGAGATGGAGGTTCCCATGTCCTTTGGCATATATATCGTCGGGTATATCGTTCTTGTCGTGGGGCTTGCGTTGGGAGCACACTTGCTTCACGTGCCCCCGCGATGGATTGGTGTCGGCATCATCTGCATGATGGGACTTGGTATTCTGACCGGCGTCGCCACGACGCGGCAAAAGGATCCACCCGCTTAGCCGGTAGTGTTCAGCTTTGAGACAGTCCGGACGGCGGATCAGTTCGTCAGCGACTCGATTATCGACGACCAGGCAGAGCGCCACGCATCCCACGAAAGCTGCTTTCCCGTTTCGACGGAACGTGCGGCAAAGGCCTGCCGGTTCGCCGCGATCTCATCGACGACTGTCTCGTCAAACCGACCTTCATCAGAAACAATGGCGCCACGCCGTTCTCGGCAACCAGGCACGAGAAATCCCCCACCTGGGGCGTGATCAGGACCGGTAGCCCGGAGTTCAGGTATTCCGAAAACTTCGCAGGGGACGAAACCTTGATGTTAGGCGTCGAACGCAGCAGGAGGAATCCCAGATCCGACGCTGCCAGAAGAGCAGGGACTTCCGAGTGCGGCACCCCGAGAACAGTGAAACGATCGGAAGGCAGGCGGTCGTTCAGGAAGTTGCGGGTTCGTTCGACATCCTCCGTCACGATCAGCAGATGCGCGGATTCGGCCCGCACGCGGACCGTCTCGAAGACCTTCACGATCAAGTCGGGATCGTACCAGACGAAAACGCTTCCCAGGTGTACGCATACGAACTTGTCCTTCAGCTCCAGGCGATCGCGCGTCGCTTCTCGCAGGCCGGGATTCCACTTGAATGCGCGGGGATCCGCGCAATCCGGAATTACCGTCAGTCTGGTTCTTTTCAGTCCGTACTCCTGTACCAGAAATTCTTTCAGCTTGTCGGAAATCGGAATGATGTGGTCAGCGCGCCTCATCACCCACGACTCGAGTCTCTTCAACAGCCATTGCGAAAGCCTGCCGCCTTTGCCGAGGATGACGTATTCCTCCGGTATCCGGCCGTGGATCTCCACAAGCACCTTGTAGCCGAACAGGCGTCGCGCAGAGAGCGCCAGAGCGCCGGAGTAGAGGTTGTGCGCATGAACGATGCGAATACGGCCCTGGCTGGCGATGCGGCGGAGATCGGCGTAGTACTTGAGGAGATCGCGTCTCGCGTGGGCATAAACCGTTACGCCGAGATCGAGCTTGGCGAGTTCGGGCGCATCACGATCGAACGCGATCAGGACCGGCTTGAACGGGCCCTTGGCTTCGTACTCCAGGAGTTGTCCGAGTACTTTCGTCCGGTAGCCGGACTGGCCGGAAAACGTCTCCGTAAGACAGGACAATGTGATGCTCAGACATGTAGCGCCGTTTGCACTCCGGCGTCGATACGTTCGGCAATGGTTTTTCCGCTGCGGATCGAGTCTTCCATCGAATAGTAGTCCCACTGGCCGTAGCGGCCCGCCGTATAAATATTGTGGGACTCCAGATACTCCACCTCCATCACTCGCGATTTGCCTCGTTTGCCCATGCTCTCCCGAAGCTGCCGGTTCTCGATCAACCTCAACAGGGACTCCGCCATCCCCTCGAGGTCATGCGGTTCGTGGAGAAATCCGTTGTCTTCGTGCACGATCGCTTCGCGTGCCCCATCCACGTTCGTGGCCGCAATCGGCAGTTCGCCCGCCATGGCCTCCGAGAAAACGCACGGTAGACCTTCCCACAGGGACGTCAGGACCACAAAATCAAGACTTCTATAGACTTCCGGCATGTCCCTCTGCCAGCCCACGTGGAAAACTTTGGGCTTCATGGCCGGTATCAGATGGATCGGGCTCGGCCCCACGATTACACCGGAAGTCCGGGAACGCAGCCTGTCGGGAATTCGTCCAAGCAGCCACATCAGGTCTCCCTGTTGGGTGTACCAGAGCGTTCGGCGAGCTCGCGCGACGGACCTTACCGCACGGGCACGCAACGAATCAAAGGGGAAGGGGAGATATTTCTCCCGCAGGCGCTGGACTTCTGAGGAGCAGAGATCGAACTCATTGGACGACTTTGACGTCGGGTGAATCCGGAAGCTAGCCAGGAACTTGTTGATATGCCGGAAGCGTGCTCCACTGGTCACGAAACGGAAGAACAGCTCCATATCGAAAGCGAACTTGTAGTTGGGGTCCACCCCGCCGACTTTCTTGTAGAGGTCACCGGTCCAGAACGTTGCAGGCTCCTGCAGGTCGCTGGCGCCGTAAAGGTAGCCCATCGGAGAAAACGGAGTCTGTCGTCGTTCACCAATCGTGGCACCTTCGCCGTCGATCCAGTAAGTGTTTCCGTAGACAACATCGATTGAGGGATCGGCCATTGCTTCGGCTATCGCGTACAAGGTGCCGGGCAGAGAGATCGTCGGACATCAGGCTGGCGTAGATCCTGCCGGTGGCGTACTGGAACCCTTTGGCAATGGCCTCTGCAGGCCCCGAATCCTTCTCTGAGACCCAGTACTTGAGGTGTTTCTCGTAGCGCCGGATGATGTCGGCCGTGCCGTCAGTGGAACCGCCGTCAACGACAATGAACTCTAGGTTCGGATAGTTCTGGCTGAGAACCGAGTCCATGGTTTCTTCGATGAAGCTGCGCCGGTTGTAAGCCGGCGTCACGATGCTGATCCGCGGATAGTTAGTCGTCGACATGTCTAGCCGGTTGTAGCATGAGGGACAAGCAGGGCTCAAGAAATCGCAATTTCGAGAAATTTATGGCGTTCCGCACGCCCCTAGCCCATGTTTGCGGCGCAAGCCGCTAAGTTCTTGAAAATAATAGATCGGGTTGTCGAGTGTGTCACTATGCGGCCGTGGTATCTCCTTTCCGGATGTCGGGGTCTCGATAGCTGATCGTCATACCCGACCCGCGATGCGCACAAGGCCGGATCGATCCCCGGTGGAGTAGAGCCGCGAATACAGAGGAAGCTTGCTGTAGAACGGCGCCTGTGAGAATTGGCGCCTATGGCTCGCCTCCACATTCCCAACTTCGGCATCCCCTGAAGGGTGCGACCATCTGCCACACGTCCCCACCAACTCTGCGGCGATAACATGGTTATCCGTGGAAACGTCCGTGTTCCTTTTTTCTTAACCCAAGGAGTTGGCCATGCCTATACCTCGTTCTCTCACAGCTCTTGTTTTCGTTCTGTTCCTGCAGGGCGCCGCACTCGCTCAAACTCCTCCCTGGAACGGAGGCCGCCCCGACAGCCACGCGCCGATCGGCGTCATGGGCGACCACACGCACGAGCGCGGCGAAGCCATGCTGTCCTACCGCTTCATGCACATGGACATGGACGGCAATCGCATCGGCACCGCCCAGGTGGATTCATCTGCCATCGTTTCCTCTTCCGGCTCGAACTTCCTCGTCACCCCTCTGCGGATGCCCATGAACATGCAAATGGCGGGCGTGATGTTTGCCCCCAGCGACCGCGTCACGTTGATGGCGATGGTCCCCTATTCCAGCATGTCCATGGACCACGTGACGCGCGCAGGCGGCACGTTCACCACGGAAAGTTCGGGAATCGGCGACATTTCGGCGACGGCCCTGGTGCGCCTCGTAAGCTTCGGACGCCAGCGGCTGCATTTGAATGCCGGCATCCAATTTCCTTCGGGCTCAACGACACGAAAAGATGTGACACCGGCATCGGCTCCCAACGCGGCCATACTTCCCTATCCGATGCAGCCGGGATCGGGCACCGTAAGTTTTCAGCCGGGTCTGACGTACCTCGCCCAGAGCGATAACTGGTCCGGCGGCGGGCAGATTCGCGGAACGATACGAACGGGCACGAACGATCAGGACTACCGCCTTGGGAATCGTCTCATGTCCACGGCATGGGTGGCGCACC
The DNA here is from genome assembly GCA_963836435.1 of uncultured Acidobacteriota bacterium. GTDB lineage: Bacteria > Acidobacteriota > Terriglobia > 20CM-2-55-15 > 20CM-2-55-15 > DASTBJ01. The sequence continues at coordinate 179,169 of CAWIJI010000012.1, forward strand.
GCCTGAACGCGCGCATCAGTGTTTCCGGCCGGGTCGAAGATAATGTGTGGGGAAATATCGACGGGGCGAATCCGGCATTTTCCGGAGCCGTGGCATCGCGGATGGTCCCGACGGTCTTTCCGGACCTCCGCGGGGGCGATCGGATTGACGCCGGCCCCGGCATCAATATCCTGGTCGGAGGAAGCCGTCCCTCGCAGGCGCGCGTCGCTCTCGAGTTCCTCACCCCCGTCTATCAGCGTCTGGACGGACCGCAACTGGAGCAGGATTTCAGCATCGTCGCCGGCGCCCAGTTCACCTTCTACTGATCGAATTCGCGGACAGACTCCAACTCACTACCTCACTTGTCACTTGTCTTTCCTACGCTTAGCGCTGCCCTTCGAGTTGCCGGTAGGGGCCGGACGCATAGACAACCTTCCCACCGACCATCGTGAGTAGCGATTCGATGGTGCCGATCTGCCCGGCAGGCACCGTCATGTAGTCCTTCGACAGGACAGCAAGATCGGCGAGTTTGCCGGGTTCGAGGGATCCCCGCGCCGCTTCATCGTGCGAAAACCATGCACTGCCGATGGTGTAGAAACGGAGCGCGTCTTCGCGTCCCGGGCGCTCTTCAGGTCCGCGCAGCGAATCGCCCCCGACCGTCTTGCCGTCCACCATCCACTGCAGCGACGTAAACGGGTTGTAGGAAGAGACGCGGTGCGCATCGGTCCCTGCCCCGATCGGGACACCCAGTTTTTTCGCTGTCACGAGGGGAGGCATCGCGCGCTGCGCGTCGCCGGAAAAGTAAAGCGTATCCTGGACGGTCCAGCCCATGCCCAGCGCTTTCATGCGCTCCAGGTTCTTTGCCGTGGCGTTGCCGAGGTGAGCGATGGACCATCGCAGGTCCTTGATCGGCACTTCGCGATTCAAGCGCTCGTAAAGGGTCAGCAGATGATCAATGGAAGCGTCGTTGTTCCAGTGCATGGTCATCCCCAAACCGCGCTCGGCCGCCCACCTGGCAAGCTGATAGAAATTCGCCTTATCCGCATCGGTGGGGTTGTCGTTGTTGTACATCGCGATCGTGACGCGTTCTCCGAAACCATTGAAACGCAGCATCTCATCGCCGAAACCCATGGGCAGCATTTGTGCCAGACCTTCGAGTTCCTCGATCTCGGAACCCGCCGTTTGTCCATTCAGGCTGTAGCTCACTCGAACGGTCATCTGTTTGTGTCGCCAGACGTCGAACAGGGCCTGATAGTCGGGGGCGGAAAAATTACCGCCGCCAGGATCGTCAACGCCGGTCAGGGCCAGTCGATTCAGCTCACGGAAAAACTTCTTCGTGCCATCCACCTGCTCGGCGAACGTAGGCTTGGGAAGCTTGTCGAACAACGCCACGATGGCAGTCTGGCTGCCGTTGATTGCACCTGTCGGGTTGCCGTTTGCATCGCGCTCGAAGGTGGCCCCGGGCGGCAAATCTGCATCTGAGGCGATCTTCAACGCCTTCAACGCGGCCGGGGTCATAACAACCCAGCCATACGCCAACTGGACATACACAGGATTGTTCGGAGCAGCAGCCACGAGCTCCGCCTGGGTCGGGCGTCGGCGTTCCTTGAACTGATTCGTGTTCCACCCGCCGGCAACGATCAGCCACGCGCCGGGCTTCGTCGCCAGGGCCGTCTGATGAATCCTGTCGAATGCTTCAGCGAGAGACCCGGCGCCGATCCAGTTGACCTCGGTGCCGAAACTCAGCCCGGCTCTTATCGCGTGGATGTGAGAATCGATCAGGCCCGGAATCACCGTGCGACCTCCGAGATCGATAATCTGCGTCTTTGAGGTCGCGGTCCTGCGGATGTCGGCCGTCGTGCCCGTCGCCAGGACGCGGCCGTCATAGATGGAAACCGCCTCACGAGTGGAGAAGGTATTATCTACGGTGAGAATCTTCCCGTTGAGGAGAATCGTGTCGGGCGCCTGAGCGCGCAGTGGCACCGATGGCAAGATCAGGCCGCACAGCAGCAGGATTCCGCCCAGCAATAATCGCAATGAGCGAAGCGAATGCAAGCCCGGGCGGAGTGTGAGCGCGATAGCGCGAAACCTCAGGCAAAGGGCGCAGCCATCAAGATTTGTCATCGCGGACGAAGCATACACCGGTCACGGCTACTTCCGTAGGACCAGCCGAGCCAGGCCCCTACCTCCCGATAACCTGCAGACGGACCGTCTTCGTGGAGTTCGGTTCCACAATCACGGGAAAACCGCGATCCTCATACTTCCGCATGAATGCCGCGTTTTCCCATGCGCCGGAGATGACGGTTTGCCAGGCGAAGGCTTTGTAGGTGCCGGGAGCAATTCCCGTGAGGTTGAACGTGCCGTTAGCCATGGACACTGCGGTTCGATAGAGCGCGAAGTTGCGGCGGCGAGGATCGTCAGGCACCAGCGCGACGGTAGCGCGGGCGAACGGGTGGATCAAAGTCGAATCGAAGACGGTTCCCGCAACTGCGCCACCCTCGGTCCGGACCATCAATTCCAGCGGTGCGGGATTCCCGTTTCCGACAACAACACCGCGATCGAAAACACTCTTGTCCGCCTGACGCAAATCTGCGACGTAAACGTCGGGCGAATCCATAGCGGTCGCCAAACGAACGGAATACTGACCGGGACTCACATGCGAGAACACAAATTCTCCAGTCGCCGAATCCACGCGGGCCTTCCCTTCATCCGGCAACAGAACCTGGGGTAAACCATCGAGTGAAGTCAAAATCACTCCACCACCCGGTACCGCACCCGAGGCCACGTTCCCGTCGAGCGTGACGCGGCCGCGCAGTTCCACCGAGGGATAGAGGGAAGAGGAAAGGCCTTCGATGTTTTTGTCTTCCACATCCACCGGGATCCGCACCGAGCGAAGGTTTCCATCGCGATCCTTGACGAGGGGAAACAGGTTGTATGTCCCGGAAGGGACTTCGCGAATAACGAACACACCATCGGCGCGATTTGAAGCTTCGTTTTGAAAGGCGTCGGACACATCCGACGGGAGAGTGACGGTGCGGTCGCGTGGAACGACGTAGACGGCCGTCACTTGCCGATCCTCCAACTCCGGATCCGTCACGCGACCCGAGATTGTCACGCCTCCTGCCGGTGCGGTCGAAATAACCACGTCAATGGCCGACGCTTCCGACGCCGGAGTCACCGTAACGGCAGGGGCCATGGCTTCGTCGGAGAACCCGGGGAAAAATATCGGCGCATAGCGCTCCGACCGATCGGCCGACGACGCCCTGTACCGTGCGCGAATGTAGTAGTCGCCGGGCGGAAGCCAGAACAGACGATACTCGCCGAGATCGTCCGTCGACGTCGTCTTCACTTCCTGCAGCGTCATGCGTCCGTCGATGTAGCTGGCTTGCAAAGCCTCGACCGGCGCTCCCGTCACGCGCTCCCCGCTGAGACTTTCGACGCGTCCGCTGATGACTGCGCCTGGGATCATCTCGAGAATGATTCCGCTCACCTGCTGCCCCTCAAGCACCGTGATGTCCCGGCTGACCCAGGTGGCGCTGGGAGTATCGTCCGCCGGTTTGAAATAGCCTTCACCCTCGGCGATCACCCGATAGTCGCCGCCCGCAACATTCCTGATGGTAAATCGCCCGTTCACGTCGGTAACCGCAGCGTGAGCCATGGCGTGATCCAGGGTCTCGTCGCTCTTCATCAAAGCGACTCGCGCGTCGGCGATGGGCCGGCTTGTGTCGGCCCGGCGAACGGTCCCCGTAACGACAGCCGTGTTGTCGGGAATGAGTGGACCGACAAGGGGCGGGAGCCCCTGGGTCAGCAGGAACAGTGCAGAAGAGATTAGGGAAAGAAACTTCATCCTTAGTTTTAAGGAAAGCCGAACCTGGCAGATGGTTCAGAGGAAGATAAGGGGACAGACCACGACGGGGTCTGTCCCCTTATCTTCTGTCCCCTTATCTTCCCCATCTCCCTCACCGGATATCACGCGCCTTGTCGGACATGCCGTCCTCGTACGAGCTCCAGCCGGACTGCATACCATACGGAGGTTGTGTGAGAATCGCTTCGATTCGGTGGATCTTGCCTTTTTCGATGCGGAACAACTCGGCGATTTCCCATGTCCATGGCGATGTCGGGCCGCCTGTGATCGTACGGCCGTCCGAGCGCGTGTAGGTGCGTGTTTTGCCTGCCATATGATCGAAGAAGGCAAAGCTGAAGACCAATCCGTATTCCGGATCGACAGCCACGTAGCGCCGGTCCCGAATGCGGGTCACGAAGTGGATCAGGCCCGATTTGAACTGTTCCAGGCAGCCCCACTGCGAAGAATAGGTGTTTGCGGTCCTGGGATCCGGGCGGGTCTGGCCCGGCGGCGTCGGGGTATTGGTCGTCTGGCCGGCGTTTTCAAAACGCTCGCAATCGTCCGTGAAGGGATACTCGCCGAGACCATCATTCTGCTGCATCCCGCTGAAATACATATTGGCGACCTTGATCAGATCCGATCGCGACATTCTCTCGCTTTCAGGGATGACCTGCGTGAACAGCGGATTCGGCACGCCCATCGCCTCGAGTCTCGCGGCGGGACTTGCGGCGGGGGCAGCGGCGCCGCGGTTGGCCGCAGCGGCTGCCGGCACTGGAGGAACCGGGGCAGCACCGCCGCCTCTGGCGCCACCTGCAGCAGGCGCCGCGGGGGCAGCACCGCCGCGGGCCGCGCCTCCTCGAGCTCCACCGCCACCGGCATTGGCCGCCGGACGCACGAAAAGCGCCTCGACTTCAGAAATCTGACGGTTTCGAACCTTGAGCCGGAGGGCAAGCATCGAGGCGATGCTTTGCCCGGGAGCGGCGCCGTCTTCCGTCACGGTGGTGATGACACCGACATTGCCGGTCTGCGTATCGGCCACGAACAAGCGATACTTTCCTTTGCCGACTGCCACGTTCCAGGAACCATCGCCAAGCTCGAGTTGCTGACCGTTTTCCGTGAACTTGACGTTCCGCGCCAGCGGCAGTTTCTTAGGATCGCGCGCGGTCCAGGCATCGAGATAGGTATCCACGAAACCTTCCAGGCAAGCCCTGTCGCAAGTCCCTTGCGCCTGTAGCGCCGGAGTTCCGGGAACTCCGAAAAGCAGGGCAACCAGCCCTGAAATGGCAAACACCTTCGCTCGCATGATCCGACTCCCTTTTCTTTATGAAAGTTTTGGATATCCCGCGCGATTCTACCAGAACACGCTTACGAGACATCAAACTCCATCGCCTGCTTGTGTTGCTGTTCCGGCTTGGGTCCGACGACTTCCTGCGAATACGACAGCGTCTTACCGTCCTCGCTCATACGAAACCGTTCAGTGGTGGAAATCTGATGGCCTTTGAGGAACTGATGGGTTTCCACGACAGTCGTGCCGTCCTCCTCACGGGTCGATGAAGCCCGCCCTTCTCTTATCGCGCCTTCAGTGCCACGCCGGAGGCGAGCCATGCGCGATGCGATATGTCCAAACATCCCGCCATGCATCGGCACGGGCATCGTCGCCTGCAACATCATTTGACTCAGCATCCACTTCGCCCGCCCCAGCGCACTCTCCGGAAGTTGATCCACCAATGCGTGAATCGAAGGGCGATCTGCAGGCACAAGATCGATTTCGGAGGAAAGGCGATCCGGGGCAGACCTTGCCAGGTCTTCGCGGATCGCGTCAGCGCGCAGGCCGCGCTCATGCAGGATTTCCGCGGCGACACACTTCACCTCCCTCAGGATCCCAAGAAGGATGTGCTCGGTGCCGATATGACGATGATTCAATCGATCTGATTCCTCGTTGGCATAGGCGAGGATGCGCTTGCACTCGTTCGAAAGCGGCAGGTCGATCGAGGTCGAGATCTTTTCGCGAATCGTCGTACGCCCTTCAATCTCCTTGCGAATGCTCTCAATGGACGAGGAGTCGCGAAGGAATCGTTGAGTCAGGTTCTTGTCTTCACGGATAAGTCCCAGCAGCAGATGCTCGGTCTCGATTGCGGTGCTTCCGAAATTGCTCGCTTCATAGCGAGCGAAGAAGATGACGCGGCGGCCGCGCTCCGTATAACGCTCGAACATGATGAACCTCCGGGGATGAAGGTTCCTACTGTACCACTTTGAAGGCGGGGTAGAGAGCCTGGTAGGTCTTGTGGCCGCGCTCATAGATCGCCGAGTCTTCCGGCCGGGGGGCGAGGGACGCGGTTTCGCGAACGGCCGCACTGCAGACTTCGGCGACCGATGAGTATTGCCCGGTACCCACCAGCGCGAGCAGGGCCGCGCCGTAGGCAGAGCCTTCTTCGGTCTCCAGGATGGTCACACGTCTTGCGAAAACATCGGCGAACATCTGGCGCCAGAATGCGCTGCGAGCGCCGCCACCGGAAAGACGAACCGACTCGACGCGTGCACCCATGCCTTCGATGATCTCGAGGCAATCCTTCTGACTGTAGGCAACGCCTTCCATCAGCGCGCGTATCATCTCGGCGCGGGTATGTTTCGCTGTAAGACCGATCCAGCCGCCGCGCGCCGACGCATCGAGATGAGGTGTACGCTCGCCCATCAGGTAAGGCAGCCAGTAAAGTCCCTGCGAGCCTGCCGGGGCGGTCGCGGCCTCTGCCGTCAGGGCATCGTAGCTGGAGGTCGGCGCCAGGTTGCGGCGAAACCACTGCAGGCTGAGGCCGGCTCCCTGCGTTACTCCCATCACGTGCCATGCGGCAGGGACCGCGTGACAGAACGTGTGGACACGCCCCGCAGGATCGTACGCGGGCGACGGCATATGCGCAAAAACGACGCCTGAAGTTCCAATCGTGCAGGACACGAGACCGGGAGCGACAACTCCGTTGCCCACGGCGCTGGCCGCCTGATCGCCGGCGCCACCGACAACGGGGGTTCCTTCCGCCAGTCCCGTGTTCACTGCCGCGTCGCGAGAAACTCTGCCCGTGATGTCCTGTGACTCGTAGACCCTGGGAAGAATGTTATTACCGAGGCCGAGCTTCTCGACAAGCTCGCCCGACCATTGCCGCCGCACCACGTCGAACAGCGCTGTGCCCGAGGCGTCTGAAACATCGCTGGCGTACTCGCCCGTGAGCTGGAATCGCAGGTAGTCCTTCGGGAGGAGTACCTTTCGAACACGCTGGAAGAGGGCAGGCTCGTTGTCGCGAACCCAGAGCAATTTGGGGAGAGTGAAACCGGTGAGGACAGGATTGGCGATGCATGAGAGAACAGTTTTTCTTCCGACGGATTCGTTGATCTCGTCGACCTGCCGCTGGCTGCGCTGGTCGCACCAGATCAGCGCGGGACGGATCACGCGATCGCCTTCGTCAAGGAGAACCAGACCATGCATCTGGCCGGAAAGACCAATGCCGCGCACGTCCTGGCCGGAAGCTTTCGCTGCGCCAAGAACTCCGCGGATTGCCTTCTGCGCGGCGTCCCACCAGTCTTCGGGACGCTGTTCAGCCCAAAGCGGCTGCTCCATCCGCATCTCTTCATGCGGAGCCGTGAAAGCGTGCCGGACCTTTCCGCGCTCGTCCACAAGAAGAGCGCGTGTTCCTCCCGTACCTACGTCGATGCCGAGCCAGTACATGTCCCCTCTCTTGAGGCACAGATGTCGAAATGTGGTCCTTGGAAGACCTCGCACCTTGCCGGGGCGCGTTTCCAGTAACGGAGCCTGTTCCGGTGGTTCGTACGCAAAGAGAGCGCGCTCGCTTAACCCGGCGCTACCCTCCCAGCACCCCTTCGGGGGTGCACGCTAAACTCACGTTTCTCCATCGGCACCGGCCAGGGACCGAGCTGCAAAATCCGAGACGTAACCTCATCCCCACGGGCGCGCACCGCTCAAAAACGCCCAACTGAGGAATTCCTCCCAAAGGGCTCCCTACACCGAATACGTTCGTCCGCGATGGAGGCCCAACAGCAATTGGACCAGGCGGTGCGCAATCAATTCATGCAGCGTCAGCAGTTCCTTATTCGCTTCATGAATGGCTGTGCCGTCGGTTCCCGCCTTCACTCCCGAACCCGCTTTCAGCGCATCCGTCGCTTCGCGCAGCACCGGATCCTCCAGCGCTTCGCCCGCCATCTCCCACAGGGTGATGAACCGATCAACCGCCGTCGGGAAGCTGACCGCCCAGACACCCCAGTTGCTCGTCGTGCGGTGCGGCTTGAAGTCCAGGTTAAACGGGCCCTTGAAACCGTGCGAGCGCAGCAGCATCAAGGTGTTCAGCCAGTCGAGCGGATTGACGAGACCGACGCCGATATCCACATCGTGCTTCAGCCGGTATCCGTCGTTGATATCAAAATGCCACAGCTTGCCTGCCACGAGAGCCCGGGCCAGCGCCGCGCGCGGCGCGCCACCCCACATCAGCTCATGTAGAAATTCCGGATTGAGCCCGACCATCTCGGGATGGGTCAACAGCCCCGACGCGATAAACGCGAGCATGGCATCGCTGGTCGGCAGCAGAATTTCGGCCTGAGGTTCGAAGGGCTTCGCCTCGAGGCAATGTTTCAATGTCGGTCTGCCTTTTTTCTTCGCGACTTCGATGTCGCGATCGCACGCCGCGTTCAGCGCTTCGGCATACCACTTCAGGGTCTCGGTTTCTTCGATCGCGCCTTGTGTCAGGTACCCCAGCGAACCTGGCCAGTAGACCGCGTAGGACGCGCCCAGCTCATGCCCGATGTCGACGGTATTCTTCACGCGGAAAGCGGAGTACTCGCGAATTTCCGGGGATTCCGCTGCGGGCCCCGCGGCAAAAACCGGGTGATAAAAAGTCTCGGTGGTCACCATCGAGCACTTCACATCGTGCGCCTTCAGCGTTTTCTGAATGTTGCCGACGATTTCCGACTGGCGATCCGTGCCCAAATGCTCGGCGGGAATCACGTCGCTGTCGTGCGTGGTCCAATAGCCGACGCCGACCTTGCCCAGCTCGCGAATCACATCTTCATAGGTAATAGCTTTTCGGGTCGGCGCGAAGAACAAAGCCTGGCCTTGATACGCGGCCGCCCACTGCGGTCCGGAAATGAAATATTTGCGGCGTGTTTCGGGGCTGTATGCCCCTCCGCAGGCCCGGGTTAGACGCTCGACGAGCGCCTGCTGCTCATTTGGAGGTACTGCTTTCATAGCCGAGTAAAATAGTTCAGCGGACCTGAGCGAACAAGCGATAATTCCCAGCGATGTCTATTCAGAAGTTGAACGTGCTTCACCGCATCGTCGATTGCGGACTCGTCGCCATCATCAGATCCGACGTCTCCGATCACGCGGCACGGATTGCCGAAGCATGCGCGAAGGGCGGCGTTGCTGCCCTGGAAATTACGTTCACCGTACCCGGTGCAGCGAAAGTGATCGAAACCCTCGCCAGGGAATACAAGCCTTCGGAAATGATCATCGGCGCGGGCACTGTCCTCGACCCCGAAACGGCGCGCATTGCGATTCTTTCGGGTGCGCAGTTTGTCGTGAGCCCGGCGCTCAACACCGAAACGGCACGGCTGTGCAATCGTTATCAGATTCCGCATATACCCGGCACCGGGACCGTCAAGGAGATCATTGAAGCGATGGAAGCCGGGGCCGACATCCTCAAGATCTTTCCCAGCGACGCGTTGGGGCCGGGCTTCGTCAAGGCTGTTCGTGGGCCATTGCCCCAGGCGCAATTGATGCCAACTGGCGGCGTCAGCCTCGATAACGTAGCAGACTGGATCAAGGCCGGATGCGTCGCGGTCGGCGTCAGCAGCAATCTGACGGGGAACAAGACCGCGAACGATTCCAGGGCCCTCACAGGACTGGCGAAGGAATTCCTGGAGAGAATCCGGAAGGCACGGGCGTGACGCGAACAAAAACGAAGGCACGGGCGTGACGCGAACAAAAACGGTCGTCACGTTGGGCGAAATGATGTTGAGACTCGCCGCGCCGGGAATGGAGCGGCTGATGCAAACGCCTCGCTTCGACGCGACGTTCGGCGGCAGCGAAGCGAATGTCGCTATCGGGTTGTCCCTCTTCGGAGTTCCAGCGGCTCATGTGACCGTACTTCCCGACAAGAATGCGCTTTCCGATGCCTGCATCGGGGAACTCCGCCGATTCGGCGTGGACACTTCCCACATCGTCCGCGGAAAAGGGCGTTTCGGCGTCTATTACCTCGAGGCCGGCGCCAATCAACGTCCGCCACGCATCCTGTACGATCGCGAAAACAGCGCCATGGCGCTGGCACGGCCCGGCGACATCCCCTGGAAAAAGATCTTTCGCGGTGCCGGTTGGCTGCATGTCTCGGAGATCACGCCCGCGATCAGCCAGACCGCTACCGCGGTCACGCTGGATGCGATGGAACGCGCAAAAGCAGCAGGCCTGACCGTCTCGTGCGATCTCAACCACCGAAAGAACCTTTGGAGATGGGGGAAGGAAGCGCATGAAGTGATGCCGGAACTCCTGCAGTTCACCGACATCCTCATCGGAAACCGCGAAACCATGGACGTGGTACTGGGCGTGAAAGCATCAGGAAACTTCAAAGCGGTCACGCGCAAGGCTCTCAAGGTTTATCCCCAACTGAAGACGGTTGTGCTCACGCGGCGAGAGTCTCGAAGCGCTTCACACAACGCCTGGTCCGCTTGCCTCGACGACGGCAGGCGATTTCTCGAAAGCCGCCGTTACGAGATCACTCATATTGCAGAACGGGTTGGCGGTGGAGATGCCTTCGACGCGGGATTGATCTACGGCTTGCTGAGTCTTCCAGATAAGCAGGCGGCGCTGGACTTTGCCTCGGCAACCGCGGTGTTGAAACACTCCATTCCCGGCGATTTCAGCCGTTCGACCGGAGACGAGGTAATCGCACTGCTCGAAGGCGACGGCTCCGGCAAGGTTCAGCGGTAGGGGGAGATTTGGCGAACGTCCCAAAATGGGATATAAGCGACGGGCACCAGTTATTTGCATGGGGGAAAGAGCATGAAATTTCGAATATTGTCGGGAGTTGCAGCCGCGCTGTTGGCGTCCACGGTCGTTTTCGGCCAGGCCAACCTGGCGGGAAAATATCAGACGGAGGACGTGCCGGCCGTTCAGGCAGGAACAGCTCAAGCGCGTGCCGGTCAGACGATTATTTTGGATCTCAAAATGGACGGAGGGACACCAAGCGGCACGCTGAATGAGCTTGGAAACGGAGACCCTCTCACTATTGAGAGCGGAACGGTGGACATGGCAGCGAAGACTATGTCGATCGTCACGCAGCCTCGTGGCGTAACCTGGAACATTGCGCTGACTGACGAAGACACCCTGACGGTGACAGGCCGTGTGCTTGGCGGCCGTGGCGGCGGTGGTCGCGGTGGTCCTGGCGGGGCCCCGGGCGGCGGACCTGGTGCTGGTGGGCCTGGTGGCGGCGGTGGTCGCGGGGGCCCCGGTGGCGGCGCTGCCGCTGGTGCAGGCGCTCCCGGTGCGGGTGGACCTGGCGCCGGAGGGCCCGGCGGCGGTGGTCGCGGTGGCCAGGGTGGCGGTGGCGGCCGTGGCGGCGGCCGTGGCGGTGGCGGACCGATCGTCCTTCATCGTGTGAAATAGACTCTGTCAGGCGGGCGCGATTCGAATCGTGCCCGCCTGAACTGAACCGCAGAAATTCCATCGATGCCTCAGAGACGGGGCGTGTAGTGCCGCTTGAGCCACTGAGACAGCCCGTCCAGCCCCGGAAACAAGACCCGCTCAGTGATGTTCGATTGATCGAGCTTGTCGCGTACCTCCCACTTCAAATCTTTGGGAATGATAATTTTTGTCCACAGTCCGGGGTTTGACGCCATCCAGTCGTCCATCGCAAGGTCAGGTCTCGAGAGCACGGAGAAATAAGCGAACTGGTTGACGATCCTTCCATCCAGCGAGGGAGGCTCAAAGAAGATCGCGAAATCGCCTGCCGGACTGGACAACCCATCGAGGTCGCGGAGAGTTGCGACCGTCTCGGAAAGCATTTCCACCGTGAAGATGTGCGCTCCCTCGCGTTCAATGGCGGCCCTGACGTTCCGGGGCAGGAGTTGATGGGCCTTGGCATAGTCCACTTTCCAAACGGCGCCGTCCACGTCATAGCGATGCATCTCGCAGGTCGCAAAATGCAGGGCTACCAGCGGAGAATAGGTCCAATCGAGCAGACGCGTGGGCAGGCCGTGATGCTGAGCCACCGACAACCAATGCCAAAGAGAGTCCTGCTCGACGACGGACTGGTGCGCATATTTCTTGAAGTTGCGCAGAAGGTGCGGTTCCAGTTGCGCGTATGGACCGCGCAGACGCATCAGGCCTGTCTCGAGCCGGTAGCCTTCGTCGCTCAGGCCCCGGAAGGCGTGGCGGGACCGGTGCCGCCGAATTCCCGAATCCCACGAATCCGCAAAGATCCTTTCCTGAAGATCCGTCCACGATGTCGCTATTTCTACACTCATCGGCCTGTCTCGCTGCCTGTGAACATCTTTTCAGGGTTACCGGGCCCTCGGGCCTCCGCTACGATTTTCAATTCGCCGGCTGAATCTCGATGTAATCCAGAGCCGCGGTTTCGCCGCCTTCAGGCGTCCCTTCGATTTGTATTTCGTCGCCGGGGCGCAGCATCACGCCTTCGATAACGCGGCGGGCGGATGAAGAACTGTCCACACGGCGTGTGGGCACGCGGTCCGTGGCGGTCCACTCTCCGACAAGCTGGCCCGCAATGGTCACGCGGAACTTCGCCGCGCCGTTGTTGACATCGAAGTAGCGGACCGTGAGATCGTGCCAACCAGAGTCGCCGCTGTACTTGAAGCTGGCAGTGCAGATGACCACGCCGCATTCGATGGCCTTCTCCCCGGATGCCGCTTCGGGCGGGCTGACGGGCTTGACCACGTAACCAGCCAGCACGGCAGATTCCGCCTCGAGACGGCCGGGATAGTTCCCGACACGGCCTTTCGCATCTGCAATACCCGACATTTTCAGGAAATAGCCAGCCACGGCGTCCCGCCAGACAATGGCCTGACCCGCCTGATATTGCAATTGCGCCAGCACTTCAGAGTAACGGCGATCGTCGACGCGGCCCTTGAGCGATTTCCAGTCGTTCACATACTTTGCCACGGCGTCCGCGCCTTCGTAGTGGGAGTCGTAGATGAACTGGATGACTGTCTTGCCGGATTTCAGTTTTTGGGTGTAAGGCACGTGATGGAAGAAGAGCAAGAGGTCGTCCGGGGTGCTCTCGACCGTTTCGTATATCCTTGCCACTTCCGGCCGATACTGCCCGGCAAAGCCCGTCCCCTTCGCAACACTGCGCTCCATGCCGACTCCCATCGGGTCCGCGAAATGCCACTGGCCCCAGCCATTCCGCTCGGAGGCTTCAACTGCAACACCGTAATGATTGCCCGTGATATCCGTGAGAGTCTGCAGTCCCAGAGGTCCGGTGTAGTTCTCGTACGTTCGCCAGGAACTGAGCTGGATGGACTCGATCGTCTCGACCACCTTCGGGTCGTCCCCGAACGTCAGGCGCGTCCATTCATCGACAATCTGCTTCGAGCTCAGATCGGGATTCCACGCCAGGCGGCCAAAGCCGTAGAGGTTGGCCTGAGACATGTGGTTGCCGAACCAGCTTTCGTCGAGGCCGACATTGGAGACGCCGACCAATCCGCCGACAGGCCGGCCGAACGTCTTTCCGGCGACGAGCGCCTTCACGGGCGTCATCATCCCGGGCCGCGCATGCAGATCGAAATCGAGCACTTCCTTCCACATCGGGACGAGAAAAACGGTGTGCCGCCCCTGCCCCATGTATTCCTGAGTGATCTGAAGCTCGATCACCTGATTCGTCCGCTCGAGTGTGCCGAACAGCGGCGACGCGGGTTCGCGCACCTGATAATCGATCGGTCCGTTCTTGATCTGGATGAAGACGTTGTCGTCGAACTTGCCATCGAGGCTGCGAAAGTTGTCGTCAGCCGCACGGGCACGATCGTTCTTCGGGTCGCGCCAGTCCATATGGTTGTCGTAAACAAAACCGCGATAGAAAAAATATCCTCCGTGGGGCTTAAGAGCGCGGGCCACCACATTCGCAGCGTCTGCATGGGTGCGGCCGTATACGGAGGGCCCGACACGGCCCTCGGAGTCCGCCTTGAGGACGAAACCGCCGAGGTCCGGGACGGCGCGATAAATCTCATCGACTTTGTTGGTCCAGTAGGAAATAACGGCGGGGTCGAGCGGGTCGAAGGTGGTGAGGCCGCCAACGGATCGGGGGCTTCCGAAGTCCACCGAAAGCGCGACCTTGACGCCCCAGGGGCGCAACGCTTCGGCCACGCGGACAATCTGCGGCAAGAATTCCGGAGAGAGTACGCGCGGATCGGCGTTGACATTGTTGATCGAAGTCCCGTTGATGCCAAGCGACGCGAGCAGTCGTCCGTATTCTGAAACGCGGCTGAGATCCTCTCGCGCCTTGCCGTTCTCCCAGAAGATGGAACGGCCGCCGTACCCGCGCTCAATCGAGCCGTCCAGATTTTCCCAGTGATTGACCCAGCGGATGGGGGAGTAGGGCGTTTCCTTTTGATCAAGGTTGGTGATGGATTCCCCGAGGGCGATCTTGCGAAGCAGCGCAAATGTGCCGTAGAGCACACCACGATCGTCTTCCCCTGCAACCACTATGAACCGGCCATCGCGGGTCTGGACCGTGTGTAGCCAGAAGCCCTCGGGCCCGGGAGCGTCGGCCTGCGGTGTGAGCTGAGGCGCCACCGACTGGATCTGAGCGAGGGTGCCGATCACGACGGCGCCGCCGGCAGGAATGCCGGACTCGATGCGCAGTGTTCGGTTCAACATGCCGCGAATGCCGCGCAGAACTTCGCCCTTTGCGCTTTGAATGGGGCCTTCGCTGCCGAGCGTGACCAGCACAGGGGGTATCGCGTCGCGATAGCGGCGCGCGGCGGTCTCTTCCAGGGGAGCGTAGCGCAGCCACGCGTCAAGACCGGATTCGGCGTGGAGTCCAGCGGGAAGGAAACAGACGAAAAGAAGCATCCATTTACGCAGGTTCACTCCACTGACCTCCTCACACGTTCACTCCCGACGCAAGATACCCGCCGTCGACGGCAATGCTCTGCCCCGTGATGAAGCTTGCGCCGTCGGACGCGAGCAGGACCGCAGCGCCTACAAGTTCTTCCGCTCTGCCGAAGCGTCCCATGGGTGTGCGCATGATCATCTCATCCCCACGCGGCGTGCCGATAATCAGCTTCTTGTTCAACTCCGTCGGGAAAACTCCGGGCACGATCGCGTTCACGCAGACGCCGTCCTTCGCCCATTCGCAGGCCAGACTTCGCGTCAATGACAACACGGCCGTCTTCGCAGCCGCATACGCCGCCACCTGATAAAAAGCGAGAAAGGAGCCCAAAGACGCAATGTTGATGATTTTGCCGCGCCCACTCTTCTTGAGCGGGTCGTAGAAGGACTGGCAGGCGCGCAATACGCCGGTCAGGTCCGTGTCCATCAGAGCATTCCATTGATCTTCGGATACCGTTGCGGTCGGTTGCTTGAACGTCACTCCGGCTGCATTGACGAGAACGTCGACACGCCCAAACTTTGTCAACACTTCATCGCGGAAGGCATCGATCGACCCGCGATCCTTCACATCTGACGTCCGGCACAGAGTACGGGCGCCTGTTTTATCGATCTCCTGGCAAAGCCGGGTGAGTTCCTCCTTGCGGCGCCCCGACGGCACGACGATCGCTCCCTGCTCTGCCATACCCAGAGCCAGCGCGCGGCCCAGGCCTGACGTGCTGCCCAGCACGGCAACAACACGGTCACGAATATCGAGAATGTTTCCCATATCAGTAAGGTATCGAAACCGCCCGGCCGTCCTCGGGATCGGCCCATCTGTCGTTGGGAATCAGCGGGGCCCAACCCGGGCGCCCGGGATCCTGATCGTAGGGGTAGTTCCCCAGTTTCCTGTAGAGTTCTGCATACTCGGTTACCTTGTCGCGGTTCAGCTTCACGCCGAGACCGGGCCCTGCCGGTACACGGATCGCGCCATTCTCATACTTCAGCAAACCGCCCTCGATGATGTCGTCGGTCAAGTGATGGTAATGCGCATCCGCCGCGAATGAAAGATTGGGGACCACCGCGCCGAGATGCAGCATTGTCGCCAGCTGAACTCCCAGCTCTCCGGAGGAGTGAACCGCGATCCCAAGCTGAAAGGTTTCACAGACGGCCGCCGCCTTGACGCAGGCGCGGATGCCGCCCCAGAACGTGGTGTCAAGCAGGATCACATCGACCGCTGTATCGATAACATTCGAGGCGAGCTGCTCGAAATTGACTACCACGGTGTTCGTCGCAAGGGGAACGCGGATCATCTGCCGCGTCCGGCGCATGCCGTGAAGACCAAACACCGGATCCTCCAGGTAATCGTTCTTCAATCCTTCAATGGCCTGCCCGAATTGAATCGCCTGTTCGGTGGACCATGCGCCATTCGGATCGAATCGCAGCGAATCTCCGGGGAACTCGGCCGCAAGCGCGCGATAAGCCTCCAGTTCATAGGCAGGAGGGAACACGCCGCCCTTGACCTTGTGCGTGGTGAAACCGAATCGCCTCTTCAGCTCCCGTGTGTGGCTGACAAGCTGCGGGATCGTGCGAACCTCACCCAGGCCATCTCTCGGATTCGGATAGCGAAAGAAGCAATACGTGGCAAACTTCACGCGGTCCCGCAGTCGGCCGCCCAGAATTTCGGATACGGAAACGCCCCAGGCCTGGCCCAGAATGTCGAGGCACGCGAATTCGAGGGCCGCGAGCACCTGGGTTCGGTTGTTATAAAGCGAGGCGGTCGGATTGGCGATCTTGAAGCGCATCTCTTCGAGGCGAGCAGGATCATGCCCGACAAGGTAGGTTTTCATCGCCCGGAATATGGCCTCAGCGGATTCCCCACCTCCGCCCATTTCGCCGAGTCCGACAAGGCCGTTGTCGGTTTCGACCTCGACGATCGTGCGGACAAACCTGCCCCAATGGACGCCGTTCGCATGACGAAGCGGCGCTTCAAGCGGCACGGTCACAGTTGTGGCTCGAATATCCTGAATCTTCACGGCTAACGTAGTATAAGAGACGAATCGGAGGAACCCATGCTTGAAGTCGGAGCGCCCTTTCCAAATTTTTCACTACCCAATCAGGATGGCGAGATCGTCCGCCTGAATGATTTCACGGGCAAATGGCTGGTCGTCTACGTGTATCCGAAGGACGACACGCCCGGCTGCACCATCCAGGGGAAGTCTTTTACCGCAACGCGATCGGACTTCCAGGCGGCGGGAATCGACGTGGTCGGCGTCAGCCAGGACGATGTCGCTTCCCACAAGAACTTCTGCAACAAATTTGCTTTCACGATCGACCTCCTGGCCGATACAGGCGCGGAACTGCTGAAGGCGGCGGGCGTTACCCAAAGCGAATACAAGGGTACGATGTACTGGAATCGCACAAGCTTCGTGATCGATCCCAAGGGCATCGTCCGAAAGGTCTACGCCAACGTGAAGCCGGAAGGTCACGAAACCGTACTGCTCCAGGACATCAAGGCCCTGCAGGGAAAGTAAAGCATCCGGTTATCGCACGCGATTCCGGCGCAATGTCTCTCCGGTGGTCCCGTTCGTGAACGCTGTCATGGTAACGGCGCCTGGGGAATGGCGGCCTGATCGGCAAGCACCGTCACATCGTGATGAAGTTGCAATATCGATGCCGGGACTTCAGGTGTAACCGGGCCGTGAAGGGCTCGCGCCAGAATTTCGGCTTTCGATCGGCCGGACGCCAGCAGGAAAATCCGCCGGGAATCCAGTATCGTGGCCAACCCGACAGTAACCGCCTGACGCGGTGGTTCCTCATTGCGAAATGTTTCGCGCAGTCCTTCGATCGTCGATTGGGCCAGATCCACCATGCGCGTTCGCGAATTAGCCGGAGCGCCCGGCTCGTTGAATGCGAGATGGCCATTGGGTCCAATGCCGCAAAGCAACAGATCGATGCCACCGGCCTTTCGAATCGTCTCTTCGTAGTTCAAGTCCGGCAACAGAAAGTTTTGAGGGTTGACGTGGACGTTGCCCAGAAATTCCCTCCACAAGTACGCACGAAAGCTCTCAGGATGGTCCGCCGGCAAACCCACGTATTCATCCAGGCAGAAAAACGTAGCCGCAGAAAAGTCGAGTCCCTCGTCCCGCTGCATGCGGGTCAGTTCGCGATACATGCCGGTTGGCGTTTTTCCGGCGGAGAGGCACAGCGTCAATTGCGGCGACGTCTGGATCGCCTCGGAGACCAGCCTTGCAGCCGCCGCACTCATGCCCTCGTAACCGGGCTGGATGACCATTCGCATGGAAGCAGTATCGCACTTCGCCGCCAGGGCGTTTACGGGGAGGGACAATTGCAATAGGTGCCGGCTTTGAGTAAAGTTTTCGCCCTGTAGCGACATTGGAGACGACCGCTGTTGGATTTACGTTGGATTCTGGAGACATTGCCTGTGGGCGTCTGGGTTGCTCAGGCTCCAAGCGGCGAGGTGACCTACGCCAACCCGGAATTCCGAAAGATACTGGGCATGGATGCCGTGCCGGCATCCCGCATCACCGATGCCCCCTCGACATACGGCATTTTTGACCGCCAGGGGCGCGTTTACCCCGTAGACCAACTCCCTTTGTCGCGCGTCGTTTCCACCGGCCGCGCAGCCACCGTGGACGATCTTGTGATTCACCGGCCCGATGGCCACAAAGTGAATGTCCGGGCCGTTGGGTATCCGCGGTTCGACAATGAAGGGCGAGTTTCCCATGTTGTCATCGCCTTTTCCGACATTACGGCAGAAGTGAAAGCCGAACTGGAACGGGACGAAACTCAATCGCGCCTGGCGCTCGCTGTGAACTACGCCCCGATAGTGGTTTGGGCTGCGGATACGAAGGGTGTCGTCACCCTTTCCGAGGGTGCGGGGCTTAAGCCTCTCGGCGTAGAGTCGGGGCAGCTTGTGGGCCAGAACCTTTTTGAACTCTATAAGGACCATCCCACGATTCCCGGCTATATTCGCCGCGGCCTCGCTGGCGAGTCCTTCGGGTACTCGGTTCGGCTGGATAAAGTCGTTTACGACACCTGGCTGACGCCGCTGCGCGATGCAGCAGGAACCGTGGTTGGCGTTGCGGGACTTTCGCACGATGTGTCGGAAATTCGTGCGCTGCAGGCCAAAGCCATCCAGGACGACCGGGCCGTCGCGGTGGGCACGCTTGCCGCCAGCGTCGCTCATGAGATCAACAATCCCCTGACATACATGCTGGGCCATCTGGAGCTTCTGCGGGAGGTCATGGGGAAAATACACCGCGCCATCGACACATTGCCCGAACCGATTCGTCTGCACTACCAGTCTCTCGAGGCGCAGATTCTCCGGACCATCGAGCCCGTGCGCACCGGCACGGAACGCATTGCGAACATCACGCGGGAGCTGCGAACGTTCAACCGGCCCATCACCCGGGAAACAAGCCTGGTGGACGTCCGTTCAGTGGTCGATTCGGTTCTCAAACTTGTACGAAAGGAAATCGAAGCCAGGGGCCGGCTGGAGTTGATGCTTCAGAACACTGCTCCGGTGATTGGCGATTCGACACGTCTTGTCCAGGTAATCCTGAATCTCACGGTGAACGCCATGCAGGCGCTGTCCGGGGTTTCACCGGGGTCCGACGGAATCTGGATCCGCACTGGCAATGAAGGTTCCGTAGTCGTCATCGAAGTCGCCGACAGTGGGCCTGGCGTTCCTCCCGACGACCGTGAACGCATCTTCGATCCCTTCGTCACAACAAAAGGGGTGGGCGAGGGCACAGGGCTGGGATTGTTCGTCTGCCGAAACATTGTCCGTGATTTTTCCGGAACGATATCCGTTAGAGACAGGGCAGGCGGCGGCGCCGTATTCCGCGTGGAGCTTCCCGTCGCCACCCTGTCGGGAGTCGCCGAAGCGGGTTCGCGATCAGCGCCGGCGCCTGCACCGGCAGCTGTATCAGGGCACGTGCTCATCATTGAAGACGAATGGCTCGTGGCAGACCTGATAGCGAGACAATTGGACCAGGCCGGATATCGGACGTCCGTGGAGCTTGATCCTCGCCGTGCGATCGAGGTGCTCGCCACGTCCGGCGACGCCTACGACCTCGTTTACTGCGATCTGATGATGAAGGCGACGAGCGGAATGGATGTGGCCGAGGCTCTCTCTGTTCGCGCACCGGCACAGCTGCGAAAAATTGTCTTCATGACCGGCGGGGCGTTCACGCCCCGAGCTGTCGCCTTCCGCACCCGGCATCAGGCGCAATTTGTGGACAAGCCGTTCGATGTTCCCGGGGAAACGGCCCGCCGCCTGAGTCACCTCAGGCAACACTGAACTGGACTGTGAATTCGGGGCCGCGCACCTCGAACCCCGAATTCGAATTTCGGCAATTTAAATCTGGGTGACGGTGAATTCGATTCACTCTCGGAGCGCATCAATCATCCGGGCCTGCCTAGAACGATCCACTAGCGCCGGCTCCGCCACTGTTTCCGCCACCGCCTTCGAATTTTTGGTGCGCAGGAACCCCCGAACCCGGAGCGGGACCGGCTTGCAGCGCGGCGGATGCCGTAGCAACCAAGGACAGCCTTCGCTTGTCGGAACTCAACAGGCGAGCCGATGTAAAGCCGCGGGGCTCCCGCTTCGAAAACCAACGGCCAAGCCCTACCGACGCCGCGATCAGCGCCAACCCGAATAGAATCGGATCCCATGTCTGCCGCGTCAACCCGAGGTAGGGCTTGTTGGTGATCAGTGTTGCAAGCGCGAGTGCGATATTGACGTCGAGAAGCAGACGGTCCTTCCCGCGAATCGCAAGGTAGAGTCCAATGACAGGAAGGATCCAGATCATAACAAACGTCAACCAGTAGAACGGGCCCGAATAGGAAGGAACACTATAGAAGAGGCGCAGCTGAGAGATCTGCAAATTGAGGAAACCATAAATTCCAGCCCAGGCCAAAGCCTGGATACCTGCATACTCATCCCCCGGAAACTCATCGCCACATTCGCCGTGTTTGTAACGGGCGAAGACGAACACTCCAGCGAGCAGGCCGGCCGCCACCCCGTGCTGCAAGGCAACCGGAAGCGGAGTTTGAAAAGGAGCCATGCTCAGGCACACCATCGAGGCTATTGCAGCATAGAGATACCCGAAACGGAGATAAGCCCAGCACGCTCCGGCGGCCCCAACCACCAAGCCAACAAACCCCGGAAACTCCGCGGACCAGCGATAGTGCGTTGATGCCGCAAAGACGCCACCCGCAACGCCAAAAAGAATTGCGCTGCCTGCAGCGGCCGCCTCTTCGACTCCGAAACGATAGAGTTTGAATTTCGAAATGCAAAATTCGGCCATGGCGAGGCAAGCCGCCGCGGCTAGGAAACAGAACGCTGCCACTGAAGTGTCGTTCCGAATCTTGAGCGTAATCGCTACCCATACGACGACCGCTGCAAGGATAAGGATGCCGAAGCCGAAAAGGATCAGCCGGAGGAACAGGTTGGTCCGGCGCAGGTTGACGTTTAAATCCGGCACAATCCGTTCCTGCTGCATTTTTTCGAGCAGACCCGATCGAGCCCATTCCTGAACAAGGTGCTGCATGCGGATCTTCCGTTCGTCGTCGACGCGGTACTTTCTCATTCTTCCCGCCCAAAGCGACGGGCCAGCGCCACCATCGAACCGATCACGATCGTCCCCGAAAGCACGAAATAGGCAAGAACAAGCTGAAACTCGCGCACTCCTCGAAGGAACTCGAGGCTGAGCCCGATATATCCAAAAACCGTTCCATAGACGACAAACGCAAACCGTCTGAATCGCACGCCCAGCGCGACGGCAGCGCCTGCAGCAACCAGCAAGGCCAGGAGATATTTCGGCGCGTAATCCGCCGCAACACCGGAAACGAGAGCGACCAGAATGACCGCGGTGGCGATATGAAAGTACGTTTCGAGAAAGTGCCTTTTGATTCCCTGCCGGTAGAAGAACATTCCGACCGTGATCACGACCGCTCCATAGAACAGTCCGGCCAGACGCAGAGGTTCGGAGGAAACAAACGCGAATCGGGAAATCCTGAACCCGAAGTAGCCGGCGAGGGAGGAGAGCGCCAGCGACAACACGAATCGATTGTCGAAGCGATAGGCAAGGGCAAGAAACGCGACGCTGGAGAAAAGAAGGTAGTTGTCCCAGAACTCTTTCAAGAACTCGAAGCGAAACTCCACATAGCCGAGTTCGACGGACAGCACCAGACAGGCGAGATAGAGCACATAATCGAAAATGAAGTTTGGAGACTCGATTTCCGCATTCGAATAGGCCGGTGCTCGCGAAAAGCAGTAGAAAAGCGAACCCGTCAGCATCAGCGACAGGACGACAAGAATGAACGCGTCACCCAGGCTTGCGAAGTGAGTCTCGAAAGTCCAGCCGAGCCCTGCAACAAGAGACAAGACCCCGAGGTAGAGAAGCGCGTTCAGCTCGAAAAACAGAGAGAAGCGTTCCTTGCGGACAAGAGCGGCAAGGGTCGCATGCTGCGCCTCGGAAATAGCACCGCTCTCCTTCCATTGAAGCAGCCGATCGACTGTGGTCATTGCGGAGAACGGTTTATCATACCGGCGCGCTCAGGCGAAATCTGACGCCACACTAGACCGCTTACTGCTGCAAAAAGCCCACCGCCACGAAGATCGCCAGGAGGACCACCGCCACAGTCAAACCGTAGTTCCAGCGTCGCTGAATCTGCATGGCCTTGAGGTGGCGGTCTTTCTGAGAGTTCAGCATCCCGACCACAGCTTCGAAGTTCTTGTCGATCTCGGCGCGGTGCCGGTTCAACAGGTCCACCATCTGGGGCATGTCGGCGGGTGGGGGGCCCTGTTCCACGGGCGCTGCGGGCTCGCTCGACGTCATGGCGTCTCGCAGTAGGTCGGCCGCAATTCTTAACCAGCTCATGGATAGTCCGTATACCATGATCGGGTCGAATGGCGGCTATAGAAGAGTTGGAACTCCAGCGTTATCCAAAACGCGCAAAAGAAACGCTCCAGGCGTGGGACGCTGCGGACACGCTTATTCTACGGCACCTTCGGGACGGCGACGAACCCCGGGGAGTGGTGCTGATCGTTAACGATGCGTGGGGCGCGCTATCGGCATCGTTGGTGCATCTCCGGCCCTGGAGCCTTTCCGATTCATGCCTGTCGCATGCGGCAAGTCGCGAGAACCTCAGGCGCAATCGTCTGGACCCTGCGGCCGTGACCGCTCTCAAGAGTTTCGATCTTCTGCCGGCCTGTATCGATACAGTGGTCATGAAGATACCCAAGAGCCTCGCCTTGCTTGAAGATCAACTTCATCGCATTCGGCCGCACCTGCACAACCAGACCACGATCCTGGCCGCGGCGATGACCAGGCATGTTCATCTATCGACGCTGGATCTGTTCAAGAAGATCATTGGACCGACACGAACCTCGCTTGCCGAGAAGAAAGCCCGGCTCGTTTTCTCCAAGCCTGACCTCGACTTGCACCCCCCGCCAAATCCGTGGCCAAAAACGTACACCATGATTCCGGGTAACGAGGTCGTGATCAGCCACGCGGGGGTGTTCGCTGGAGAGCGTCTTGACGCCGGGACCCGATTGTTGCTCGAACATCTTCCCCGGCGCGGCGGGCCACAGCGCATCGTCGACCTGGGTTGCGGAAATGGAATTCTCGGGGTAAGAGCAGCCTTGAACAATTCCAGGGCAGAAGTCACCTTCGTGGATGAATCCTACCGGGCCATGGCGTCCGCTGAAGCGACGTTTCGAGCCAGCCTGGGCCCGGATCGGCTGGCCCATTTTCTCGTCGGGAACGGATTGTTCGACCTTGAGCACGGCGCACCGCCAACGGTCGGGTTCGATCTGGTGCTAAACAACCCACCTTTCCATGAAAACCATGCCATCAGCGATACGACAGCGTGGCAGATGTTCGTGGAGTCCCGCGATGCTTTGCGTGGGGGTGGCGAACTGTGGGTGGTCGGCAATCGTCACCTCGCTTATCCCGGAAAACTCAAACGCCTCTTCGGCAACTGCGACATCGTGGCAGGCAACGCGAAAATGGTTGTGATACGGGCAACGAAAACCTGAACCGCTGTCCGTTGGACGCTCCTGGCGACGGCGGGCGGAAGCTGAAGTCAAGTGCCCGGGCTGGACCTTCTGCGGAGCACCTGGTCCGCGATCACGCCAATCAGGATCACGGCACCCATAACGGCGAAATCCAGCGAACTCGGAATATCGAGCAGGTTGACAAGATTGCGCAGCACCTGCAGCAGCGCAGTGCCGATCACGATTCCCAGAATCGATCCTTCCCCGCCCCTGAGGCTGCAGCCGCCCAGAACAGCCGCCGCGATGGCATAGAGTTCGTAAAAATTGCCGTGCGACGACGGGGAGATCGAATTCGTATAGAACGCGAGCAGGATGGAAGCGATTCCCGCCAGCGCGCCGGAGACAACGTAGGCACTCAGAATGACGTTGTTCGAATCGATGCCGGAATAGCGGGCGGCTTCTTCGTTGCGTCCGACCGCATAGAGGTGGCGTCCGTAAACTGATCGATGAAGGAACACCCACATGACTGCAGCGATCAGGACCAGAAACAGGAGCGGCATCGGAATTCCGCTGAAGCTGCCGGTGGTCAGGTCACGGAGCCACTCGAAACCTTCGCCCGTTCCGAACCCCTGCGTCGCATCCGCGGCGATATAGCGCGCGAGGCCTCTATACAGAAGCAGTCCGCACAGCGTCACGATGAAGGGCTGAAGCCGAAGGCGCGTGATGAGCACACCATGAAGCGTGCCTAAACCGGCGCCGAGCAAGACCACCGCCCCAACGGCCAGGGCCGGAGGCCAGTGCCAGCGCGTGAGCATCATCGACAACAGGATTCCCAGCAACGCGAACATGGATCCAACGGACAGATCGATCCCCCCGGTCACGATGACGATCCCGACACCGATGCTAAAAATCCCGTACATCCCGATCAGACGAGTCGTGTTCTGAATATTGGCGGTGCTGAGAAACTGGGGATTGAGGACGGAGACGACTACGCACAGAGCCACCAGCAACGCCAGGATGCCGATTTCCTTGCGCATCACGCCACGGCCAGCCGCAGGATGGCTTCCTGTGTGCAATCCGCCCGGTCCAGAACGCCGGTAAGGCGCCCTTCATGCATGACCGCAACGCGGTCGCTGTTGCCGAGAACTTCTTCCATGTCGCTGCTGATCATCAGGATCGCGACGCCTGATGCGGCGAGCCGCCGCATCAACTGATAGATCTCCGCTTTCGCGCCGACATCGACTCCGCGCGTCGGCTCATCGAAGAGAATCACGCGCGGATTCAGCGACAGCCACTTCGCCAGCACAACCTTTTGCTGGTTTCCTCCGCTGAGGCTGGATGCCACCGCCTCCACCGAAGGGGTCTTTATTCTCAATTCCTCACATGCAGACCGGGCTGCAGCCCTTTCCGCCTTTCGCCGGATCCAGCCGCCGGAAGAAAATCGGGACAGATCCGGAAGCGTGATGTTTTCCCGCACAGTCATTGCCGTGAGCAAACCGGCAGTCCGGCGGTCTTCGGGCACAAGATAGATACCGCTGCGGATCGCATCCCGGGGAGAGCGAATCTCCACGACGGTTCCGTTCAATTCCACTTTGCCTCCGCGTGCCTTTTCCACCCCGAAGACCGCCTTCGCCAGTTCGGACCTCCCGGCACCCACAAGGCCCGCAAGGCCCAGGATTTCGCCACGCCGGATCGAGAGCGAGACTTGATGATCGGGATAGCGAGCCGTACGAATAGCTTTCAGCTCGATACAGACGTTGCTGCCGGCTTCCGCGACCCCGGCATAAAACGTGTCCAGGTCCCGCCCGACCATCAACTGGACCATGCGTTCACGACGAATCTCGCTGCGCTGTAATTCGCCTGCATTTTTCCCGTCACGCAGAACAACCACTCGATCTGCCAGTTCCTCCACTTCATTCAGTCGATGGGAAATATAGATGATTCCGACTCCGGCGGCACGCAGGTCCCCGACCACCTCCATGAGACGCTGAGTCTCTCCCAGGGTCAGGCTGGACGTCGGTTCATCCATGATCAGAATCCGGGCATTCTGGGAAAGCACTCGGGCAATCTCCACCAGTTGCTGCTGCGCCGTGGACAATGTGGCGAGCAGCACGGAGGGAGAAATGTTCAAACCGATGCGTTCCAGAAGAGTTCGGGACTCCGAATTGATCCGTCGCCGGTCGATGAGACGAAGCGGTCCACCTGATCGGGGCTCACGCCCGAGAAAGATGTTTCCGGCCACGTCCAGCGTATCGATCACTTCGAGTTCCTGGTGGATAATGCCGATACCCAGGCGGGCGGATTCCCTTGGAGAACGAATCTGGACAAACTGACCGCCAAGCTGAATCGTACCGGAATCGGGTCTATGGATTCCGGCAAGAATCTTCATCAACGTGGACTTGCCGGCGCCGTTCTCGCCGACGAGCGCCACGACCTCACTACGGCCGACGGAGAATCCAACCGAATCCAGCGCTGTGACACCAGGAAACCGTTTCGAGATCCCCACCATCTCAAGCATGAGTCATGAATTTTCGAGAAATTGCTGGAAGTTGGTACGGAAGAGGCGGGTCACATCCTGCTGGATCTCCTCCTTCGTGACAGGGCGCCCGTCCGCAACAAGCAATTTGTAGGAATTCGCCAGGGCCATTGCAATGGTCCTGCGGCTGCTTCGCCATTTGTAGATCACCTGTTCCAGCACGCGCGCATCGGAGTGCTGGGGAATAAAGCTCGCGCCGAGCATCTCCAGACGCATGCGCGTGATCTCTTCGACCAGCGACGGATTGTTGAGAAACCACCAGCACCCGAACGGCATGAGGCTCGCGAACTTGCGCGCATAGACGCAAAGTTCGTGCTGATTTTCCCGGCTCAGAACGCTGACCAGAAACCGATTATCGGGGAACTCCACGCAAAGATTTTCGAGAGACCGGAGGTCTGCTCTTCCAACGGCGTCGCCCGCCGTCTTCAGCAACGGATTCACCTGGCGCCGGACGCCGATCATCAATGCCATGGGCAGATTGAATTCGCGGCAGGCCGGCAGCACTGCATCGCGGATCAACCGCGTCCGGTTGTCGTCCAGCGGATAGAAAAAAGAATCGGGTAACGAGACAGCCATGTAGGCCGGCTCCATGCGGGTCACCCACGAAGCCAGAAAACGCCGAACTTCCGTGAACGTCGGACCTCCGCAATCCTGCTGGACCGCGTATCCCTGCCCGGCGAGGACCGGAGAATGGACCTCCCATTCATTCAGAATCCGATCGATGCGAAGCGCCGCCCGAAACCCCGGCCCCGGCTTGACTCCCGAATTCCATACAGCGGACTCCTCAGGATCGAGAGGGTCATTGGTCATGACGGCTTCGCTGATGCCGGCAAGCTTGAAAACCCGCGCGATATGGTCGGCGAGATTCTGCTTCTCGAAAAACTCCCGGAAGGGCGCAAGCGTCTTCGCTCTGGCATCGAGTCCGAAAGCCTCGAGAACGGCCACCACACCGCGCGTCGCTTCCGAAACAGGCGTGTTGTCCACGAACAAGGTCTTCCAGACCAGGTCTGCACGCTGAATCTTTGTCAGCTTCCAGTACTTCGTGGGATGGATTGTCGCGGAGCGGAAAAGCTCGGCCTCGAGGTAATGGTAGGTGACGAGCTCGTCCATACCCCACAGACCGATCTTCCCGAAGGCCGGCGCAAACAAATGCGTATGGATGTCAATGAAAGGCGTGGCGTCGAGCATCCCGGCGACTGCTGCGTCCAAGTCCGGAGCGGCAATGGTGTTCATGATGGCCAGCAATATAGCACGCGGTGCCGCGAAGCCCGGTTCGGGGGTAGAGGCACCAGCGGATCGCCGACGGCTTTGCAGAGCAAAAAAAGCTTTGCCGAAGCGATTTCTTTCCGAATACTAATACTCGAATTCTGGAGCAGGGGGATGAAAATGAAAGTTCTGGTACTGGCAACAATGCTGTTCCTGGTGACCGCGCCGGCATTTGCGGCAGAGGTCGATGGGAAATGGGCGGGCACGGTTGCAGGCCCAGGCGGCGACACTCCCGTCGCGTTCACGTTCAAGGCGGACGGCACAAAACTGACCGGCTCTACCACCGGCTTGGACGGCGCAGAAATTCAGATTGCAGATGGCAAGATCGACGGCAATAACATCACCTTCAAGCTGACGTACGATTTCGGAGGAATGCCGTTCGAGCTGTCTTATAAAGGCGTCGTTTCTGCGGAGGAGATCAAGCTCACGGCTGATTTCGCCGGGATGCCGTTCGAATTTGTACTGAAGAAGCCTAAAGCCTGAAGCGGGGTTATCCGGACAGACTTCGTAGCCCGAAGCGAGGCGAAATTCCTCTCTGTCCCTCATTTCTTCAATAAGGTTATACTGGCCCACATCGTCCAAAGACAAGTGGAGGCTCGAATTATGTCCAGTTCCAGAATGATTCTTTCAACGCTTCGGATCGTGGTTTTCATGGGAGTATCTGGCGCTTTGCTCGCACAACAACCGGCCCCTGCTCCGGGCGGTGGCGGCGGCCGCGGAGCGGGCGGGCGTGGCGGACGTGGCGCCGGTGGCGGCGGAGGGGCTCCGGGAGCGCGCGGCGGCGCTCCGGCTGGACGCATTCCACTTTTCTTCAAGGAAGAATGGAAAACGGATGCGGGCGCAACAGAACATGCGATCAGCCAGGATGCCGTCGGCAATCCCAACCTGGAGCTCAAGTTGTACGGTCCCACAGCCAAGGAATTCCTGGTTGCCGGTTCCCCTACAAATGAAACCAACCCCGTTCATCCCTGGACCGGCATGTGCACAGGCCCCTGCGGCCTCACGCTTCGGGACAAGACAAACATGGTGGACCTCACCGGCCTCGCGCGCATCAAGTGGGTGACGAAGATGTCGGGACTGCATCAGGTGCATCCGCTGATCAGGCTTGCCGGCGGCCAGTTGCTGGTTGGCGATCTTGCAGACGGATCGACCACCGACTGGCAGGAACGCGAATTCTCGTTGTCGGGAATCAAGTGGTTCAATGTCGACCCGGAACGCGCGGTCACGACGGGAAATGCCGTGGCAAACCCCGACCTGAGCAAAGTGGATGAAGTCGGCTTCATCGATTTGATGCCGAGCAGCGGTCACGGCCCCGGCGGCTGGGCGGATGTTGCGAGAATCGAAGTCTACGGCAAAACAGTACCGCGTTAGAGGCGGTATAATTCTTTGGAAATGAAGGCCATCACAATGAAACACGTTTTGGCATTGGGACTTTTGCTTGCCGGGGCTGTCGCCCAGGCGCAGGTGAAGGGCCCCATCGAGCGCTACACAGCAACCACTGCCAATGTCACCGGCTCCGGCGAGCCGGTGACAATCGAACTGCTCAAGTGGTCCACGGAAGCTGATCGGGACCGTCTCTTGTCCGTCCTTGCCTGGTACGGGGACAAGGAAGTGGCGGAAGCGATGCCAACCGTCGGGTATCTCTGGACCACCGCGAGCGCGGGCTACTCGATTCGTTATGCCTATAAGGTCACTGCGGGCGACGGCAGCCAACGGATCATTCTCCTGACGGACCGTAAGCTCGGCGCCTGGAGTCCGGACACCTGGAAGCCGGTTGCCGCAGGCACTCCCGACGATCACCCCTTCAGCGTGATCGAGCTGCGCGTGAACCGCTCGGGCCAGGGCGAAGGGAAAGCATCGCTGACCACAAAAGCGGTGGTGGACCCTGCATCCAAATCCATCGCGCTCGAAAACTACGCCTCTCAACCCGTAATCCTCAAAGGTGTCGCCAGGAAATGAGCCGGCAGTGGACGTGGCCGGCTCTTTGGATGCCGGCCACGTTATGCTGTTCGGTCGTCGTTTTCTCTGCCGTTCAGAGGCCGCTCCCACCTGTCGATCCCGGCGAAAAGCTGGTGAATACCGTCTGTGTCAGCTGCCATGAACTCCGCCCCATCGAAACCACCGCTCTGGACAAAGAGGGTTGGACGAAAGTCGTGGCGGACATGATGGACAAGGGCGCAGAAGTTAAGCCGGACGATGTTGCCGTGCTGGTGAAGTATCTGGCTGCGGCCTATGGCCCGTTGCCGGATGGCGCGGGCAAGCCGATCCTCCTGAATATCTGCACCCAGTGCCACTCCCTGGACCGAGTGAAAAGCCGGGGTTCGAGCCGGGATGGATGGGACGAACTCCTCATGCACATGCTCAATGAGGGAGCCCCGCTTTCGGACAACGAGTACCCTCTGCTGCTGAACTACCTGGCTAGAAACTTCCCTCAATAAGCGGGCACCGAAATACCCGCTTATTTACTGGTCCAAAAACTCCGGCTGGCGCTCCTTGCAAATTTCCACGATGCAGATCGAATCGATAGTGCGATTGATGGGAGGAAATTCCATGCCGCGTTCCGCCATCAGCTCCCGAATGACTTTTCCTGCTTCCGGCCAGGCGACGGCGGATTGGACGCCGACGCGAACGAGACCATCGGCATAGTCAACCGCTCTCCAGACGTGGCCTGCCAGCTGAGAATCCGCATTTGCCGTATCACGGCTGCCGATATCGTACTGATTGAGGTTGGCGCCACGTGCGACGAGAAGCCGGATCGCCTCGCTTCGGCCTTTGAGAGCCGCCCCCATCAAAGCAGTACGGCCATCGCCGTTAGCGGCATTGGGATCGAGCCCGAGGTCAAGAAGCATGCGGAGGGCCTCAACGTTTTCTTCTTTCGACCACTCATAGGTCACGCCTTCCACCCAACCGATCCCACCGGCCGCTGAAAGCGCAGTGTCGCCATGATTGGTCTTGATTTTCGGATCCGCACCATGGGCAAGCAAGAGCTTCATCAGCGCCGTATCGCCGGATTGCGCAGCGCGGATCAAGGGTGTGGCCCCGGCTTCAAAGAACCACTGCATCGTAAAGATCGTGCGTGTTTCGGTGTTGCCGTTGACTCGCGCGTTAGGGTCAGCGCCATGGTCGAGCAGCATCCTTATGAATTCCAGATGGTCCATGTCCGGCTTTGGAACCGGATAGTCGCCGCCTTCGATATTGCGATTATCGGTAGCGAGGTACAAAGGCGTGAACGCCGTGGCGTTGGCTTTATTGACGTCCGCGCCACTTTCGACGAGAACCTTCCCCAGTTGGTAGTTCCGATTGTTGGTGGCCATCAGCAGCGGGGTCCAGCCGGCATTCGAAGTCTGATTGACATCCGCACCGGCGGCCAGAAGCAGCCTTGCAGATTCGATGTCATTCTCGCGAGCCGCCAGAATCAGAGCCGTGAGCCCGCCGCCTCCGGAACCGACAAGGCCTGCCACCGGTCCGTCGTCTTCAGCGACACCTTGGGCTTCATCGGCAACGTCTGCCGGTGGAGCAACCGGAGCAGCGCCACGTGCGCCACCCCGCGCGCCACCGCGATTACCCCTGCCACGGGTGTTGGCTCCAGTTCCGCCGCCGGCAGCATCACCACCGCCACCGAAGTTCGGGGTCCCGGAAACTGCGGCGCCGCCGGCGCCGCGGCCGCGCGCGTTCTTTCCGTACTCTCCGCAAGGTCCTTCGGTGTTATTCAGCAAGGTACTCCCTGTGCGGATTTGCTCTTCAACGGAAGGTCCGCCATTGGCTGCGATGCAGAGCCGCATCTTTGCAGTCTGCGCGCCGGCATTGCTGCCTGCGAGCGAAGTGGACATATAGTTTCTGGGATTTCCTGCGCCGCCGGAGCGGGCGGCAAAGTCCGCGTGAGCGTCCAGGAGGACCTTAACGGCCGCGGGATGCTTTTGTTCGACGGCCCACATCAGTGCCGTGGTTCCTCGCAAAGACTCCTTCGCGTCCACTTCTGCGCCGGCAGCGATCAACCTCTTCACGGCCTCTGGAGTTCCATTGCGTGCGGCGAGCATCAGCATGGTCTCGCCATTCGGCCCCTTCGCTTTTGGGTCGCCTCCGGCTTTGATCAGCATATCGATAATGGAGGAATTGCCATAGAGAGAGGCCATGTAGAGCGGGCTGACTCCGTCTTTGTTGGTCGTATTCGCCTTCGCTCCGGCCCGCAGCAGAACCCCGGTCATTTCCGGGCTATTGCGATAAACGGCCCAATGCAAGGCCGTAGCACCGTCGGGCTGTGGGACATTCACATCCGCCTTCTTCGCAATGAGGTCGCGCACGGCCGCCAGATCCCCTTTTTCGGCAGCACTCGCAATCTCGCTGCGGACAGCACCTAGATTCATGGCCGCGATACAGGACAGGATCACTGCCGTACAGATCGCAATCAGTCGCCTGGTCATTTTCGTCTACTCCCCGGATCGCAGTTAAAGCTTGGCCAGCGGCCCCGTGCTGTCACCCTGGCGTTCACTCTCTACGCCGAACATGTGAAGGATGCTGAGCAGAACATTGCCTGTCGTCACGGTCTTCGTGGGATAGGTCAGGAAACGTCCCCCCTTGAGTTTTCCGTTGGCGCCACCTATCAGGGTGTGGCCTACCTCGTAGTGCTGGTGCTGGTTCGAATTCCCCATGTTGGACCCATAAAGAATCAGGGAATGATCCAGCAGTGTGCCATCTCCATCCGGAATGGAGTTCAGCTTCTGCGCGAAGTAGGACAGAGTTGAGACGTGATAGCGATTCAACTTGGCGTAGTCCGCCAGATTTTTCGCAATCTCCTGGTGATGGGACAGGCCATGGAAACTACCGGTGCGACCGCCGTCCGGAAACCACTCGTTCTTCGGCAGGGGGTAGGAAACACCGGTAAGGTCACGCGCGCCCAGAAGGG
Source organism: uncultured Acidobacteriota bacterium (assembly GCA_963836435.1). Taxonomy (GTDB): domain Bacteria; phylum Acidobacteriota; class Terriglobia; order 20CM-2-55-15; family 20CM-2-55-15; genus DASTBJ01. Next base: position 211,820 of record CAWIJI010000012.1, read on the forward strand.
TCGCCACACGGGTGATATCCGCCTTGAACGCGAGAGCGGTGAGATCGTAGTGCAGCTTGATGTGCGTGTCGAAGTCGTCCGGAATCCCCTGCGGCTCGTCGATCGGAGGCACTGCGCCCGAGGCTTTGCCTGCCAGCTGAATGCGGCGCTCAATCTCGCGAACCTCGGTCGCGTAATCCTCAACGGTCCGGCGATCAGTGGCTCCAAGATTCTTCTTCACGGAATCAAGCTCCGATTTCACCGAATCCAGGATGGTCTGACTCTCCTTCCTTCGCTGCGTGCGCACTTCCGGAGTCGACCCGCTTCCGAACAAACGCTCGAAGACAACCTGGGGATCGAGTTCCATCGGCAAGGGCTTGGTCCTTAGAACGGATTCGTTTGCAGGGGTATCTACAGCAACCCAGGACAAGGAGTTCGTATACGAGCAACTGTAACCCTCGCCGCAATTTGAAGAGCTCGAATTGGGATCTTCGACCGCCAGCTGCAGCGAAGGAAGCAGCGACTCCCCGCCGATTTTCTGCGCGATCTGCTGGTCAATGGTCGGGCTTCCGACCGTTGCATCCGCGCCCGCGGTTTTGCGGGGCTTGATTCCCGTCATGAACGCCGCAGCCACCCAGTGATCCGAGCCTGTCGTTCCCTCGGGCGGCTCCGCCGACTTGGACCAGAGTCCCCCCAGAACAACGGTGTGATCCTTGACCGGCGTCAGCGGTTCCATGATGTAAGACATGGCGCCGAGGGGGCCTTCCGGCATTTCCCAATGGGAATACGCCAACCCGTGAGGGAAAAAGATACCGGTAAAGCGCAGCGGCGCGGCAGCTGCGGTTTGTGCCAGAGCCGTCCCTGCAGGAATCATCGCTTCAAGCAGCGGCAGGGCGAGAGTCACCCCGGCGCCTTTCAGAAAGGTGCGGCGGGGCAGATGTCGTTTAGAGATAAACATGACTCAATTGCCCTCCTTCTTGTTATTAGAGTTCGGAATCTCCGTTTGCCGGGGCAGCATGTTCTTCTGAAAAGTGTCGCTCTGGACAATGGAAAGAGCGAGCGCAGAAAACCTGTTGTTTGCGCGGCCCGACTCCCTGGCTATTTTTCTCACCAGCGGCATGTCCTCCGGATCGAGGCGTCGCCCCAGAGCGTACATCAGAAGCTTTTCCGACGCGACGCGGACAAACTGGTCGGAATAGCCAAGGAGCCATTGGCGCAGGCCGGCGGGACCTTGAACGGTGGTCCCATCGTAGAGGGTTTCCTTCCCGATGATAGGGTCACCGGCATCCTCGGTCCGCCACAAAGCGATCGCGTCGAAATTCTCGAGTGTGAATCCGATGGGATCCATCAGGCGATGACAGTTGATGCAGGCGGGACCGGCAGTGCGATGATCGAGCATTTTCTGCCGCATCGACGGATCAGCGGCATTACCGCGAGCGTCGTTAGCGCGGGCAGGCAAGGGGGGAACATTCGGCGGCGGATCCGGAGGAGGAACGCCGAGAAGGTTTGTCATGACCCATTTGCCGCGGACGACCGGGGAATTGCGTTCCGGCTTCGAAGTCGTTGCCAGGATCGCACCCTTGCCGAGCAGACCTCTGCGAACATCCAGGTCCGGCCCGAGAGTGACTCGTCGGAACTGGCTGCCATAAACTCCAGGAATCCCGTAGTGCTTCGCGAGACGTTCGTTAACGTAGGTGTAGTCTGCATCAAGAAGATCGACGATGCTGCGGTCCTCCTGAACGATACTGTCGAACAGGAGTTCCACTTCCTTGCGCATCGCCTGGCGTAGCGGATCGTCGAAGTCCGGATAGATCAGTGGCAAGGGACTTGTGCTCTGAAGCCCGCGCAGGTTCAGCCATTGACCGGCGAAATTCTCTGCAAGGGCCTGGGAACGAGGGTCCTTCAGCATCCGGCGAACCTGCGCCGTAAGAACCGCAGGCTGCTTCAAACGGCCCTGGCTCGCCAGGTTGATCAACTCGGTATCCGGGCCCGTACTCCAAAGAAAGAACGAGAGCCGGGAGGCCAACTCGAGATCGGTAATGGGGTAAGGCACGCCTGGCTTCGCGGTTGGCGGTTCAGCCTCCGCCCGATAGACGAACTTGAAACCCGCCAGCAGGCGGGCCAGCGCGCTCTCTATGCCATGATCGAAATCGCCTTCGTTTCTGCCTTCCTGATAAAACGTCATCAACTCGTTCACGTCGGCAGCCGACACTGGGCGCCGGTAGGCTTGCGATGCAAGTTTGCGAATGATGGTATCCGCGCATTTCGCTTCCTCCGCTCCGCTTGCCGGACGGCAGGTGAAAATCTTCCTGCGGCTGGGCGAATCGGAAGCCTTGACTGCGTTGAACGGCCCTTCAATGCGAACCGTTCCCACATGCGGAAAGAACGTGTAACCCGGCGTCGGTCCGGTCTGAACCGTGTCGCGCATGAAATGCCGGTTGTAGTCCAGGAGAGGAGCAAAGTTGGTCGCCGGAAAAGTGACCCCCACCTGGTGAGGGCCGGCCGTGGTCTTGAGCGTCACTCGCATCCCACCGCCGCCGCCTCGATTGCCACCACCGCCCTGTCCGCCGCGGTTCCCACCGCCGGCCGTCCCGGGACAGTTCCCGCCACCGCGGCCACCACCTTGCCAATCCATCAACTGGACCCGCTCGCCGTCAAGCAGCACTTCCAGCTTCTCGCAATCGACAGAACCGAACCCCGTCGGGGACATGTTGTCTCCGAAAATCGGTGTGATTGTAATGTGGTATTCGCCTTCCGACGGGAAGATGTAATCGAGCAGGACGCCGCCGCGCGTTCCGAACGGCAAGCCCTCGATGTGGTAGTCCTGTGAGCTGTCTTCAGGCGCCCGATAGACGTACAGTGCCGGCGTAGCGGGTTCGCCCAGGGCCAGGCGACTGATCTTCTGGCCGGCATTGACATAGGCTTCTACAAGCGTGGACGAAACAGACAGCGTTCCCGCCATGTTGTCGAATCCGCTCGAGTCGTCCGAGGGAAGATACTTCGCAACATCAATATCAAGATCGAGCAGATCATGGATCGCGTTGGCGTACTCGGTGCGATTGAGGCGATGCAGTCCCGGGGCTGGCGTGTAGGGAACTGCAGACCGATCCAGTTCGTTCTCGAGCCAGTTCACCAGTCCCGTGTACGTTTCCTTGTCGGGACGGTCCTGCCCCGGTGGGGGCATCATTCCTGCACGAAGCTTTCGAACGACCTTCTCCCACTCCATCACGTTGTCCTGGACGTGTGTAATATCCAGGCTTTCCAGGGAAAGGTTCCCTATACGCGCACTATCGCTATGGCATTTCTGGCAGTACTTGTCGATGAGAGCCTTCTGCGTGGCATAAGCCGGTGCGGCCGCAGCATTGGCAGGCGCAACCGCGGCAGCCTGCCCCCGCTGGCCCGGAACCGCCCCGTAGACAGCAAGGACCAGTGAGAGGACCGCCAAGGCCCCTAACGTGATAACCATGAATCTGTTCTTCATGAGTTCACCAATAGTCGAAGATTGCTGTTTCTGAGGATACGCCAGGTCCAGGAGTTCTCAAAGAGAACGAGGCAGTTGGCGGGGTCGGTCTGGCAGTCTGGACTGGCATCCAAAAGGATAAACCGTGGGCCTGCACGGGAGGAATCCCGCGCACTGAAGTTTGGACGTTTGCACGCCGGAGGCGTGAAAGGAAGGTAGCCCCGGGTGGAGCGCAGCGAGACACCCGGGGTTCATCTCAGGAGGGGCATTCGCACCCCTGCCGGGCCCCGGCCGGGGTGCAACATTCGCGTTACAGCAACCCCGGGTTGCGCTCGCTTCGCTCGCTTAACCCGGGGCTAAATTCTCGGCACGCCTCCGGAGTGCTCTGGAGTTCTCCATTGCCATCCGGGAACCGAACTGCAAAATTCGAGACGTAAGCTGGTACGTCCAATTCCGGTTTGCAGGTTCGTCCGCAAGGTGATGGCGACGTTGAAACGTGGGTCTGAGCACGCCGGAGGCGTGCTGAGAATTTAGCCCCGGGTTAAGCGAGCGAAGCGAGCGCAACCCGGGGTTACCGTAACGGGAATGGTTGCACCCCGGCAGGGGTGCAAGGATTTCTCGCAACCCTGCCGGGGTGCAAATGCCGCTCCGTGAGATGAACCCCGGGGGTCGCTGCGCTCCACCCGGGGGTACCTTTCACGCCTCCGGCGTGCAAAATGTCCAAACTCCAGTGCGCGGGAGGAATGCCGCGCAGGCAAACCCAGCAGCTACGGAATAATCACGGTCGTCCGGTCGACCGCCTGCATTGTACCCACCATGAGTTCCGAACCCTGGTTGTTATCCTGACAGATGTATTCGAAGAGTTCCTCGGCAGGTTGCAACGTGATCGTGTACGGATCGGCTGTCCATACCTTGGTGTATGCGCCCGGGTCGTCAATCGTCAGTTCGTAGCTCATTTGGTTGAAGGACGTGCGGGTGAATCGTTCGATCGTGTGCAGTTGATTGGTTGACACGAAGCCGCCGCGGGCGTTATCGCTGCGCTCCAGCCAAAACTTTTCGTTGTAGCCGACCGTGTCGACGACGAAGGTATCGCCTTCCCAGGTTCCGACAGAATGCCCGTATGCAGACGGAGTCAGATCTTTGGGGTGCGGACGTCCGTCCGTGTAAATGGTCCTGAAGGTATGTGGGCCGCCAACATCCATGATGTAGACACGATTCAGTTCCGGCATTTCCACAAAATCGACACCGTAAGGAGTGACAAACTCTCGCGCCCCGCCTGAGGGATGACAACGAGCGTGAGGCTCCAGCATGTCGCGGACGCGTTCAGCCGCTAATGCTCGGGCCCACGGCTGATACGGGATGTCCGTACCGGAAATACTGAACGCACCATGCCATAAGCCTTTCAGATCCTCTGTGCCAGGGCTCAACAGGACCCTTCCATTTGGTCCACGAGGAGCCGGCAGGACAGGCCCGGCGTTACCGCGACCGCCTCGCTGACCACCACCTGCTCCGCCACCGCGACCGCCTCGCTGGCCGCCGCCGCCGCGTTGTTCCGCGCCAGCCGCCGGCGGCTGCTGGGCACTCAAGTTCACCGTCCATCCCAACGCGATAATCGACGTGATCAGAGCCACGGTTCTAACCCGACATCTCATATAGTCCACTCCTCAAAAAGACCTGAACCTCTGTTTACGGTGATTGAGCCCATGTGTCAACAGAAGTCTTCTCGATAGTTTATGTTCAATCCGGGGGCAATTGAAGCTGGAACGTGGAACGGGAGTAAATCTGGACCTGATCGGCCTCTGCCGGAGCATAGTCCACTCGCACAATTCCGCTCGGCCGAAGGCGCGTTCCGGGGTACTCCCTGGACACATCGTTGGTCAGGAAAACGCCGCCGGGTGCGGTCATCGCATCGATATTCGACAGCGCGAGCGCTTGTTCGAACGCGTCATAGTAAATCAGGACGTTGGTGCCGATCACCAGATCGTACTGCTGCCCGGGGGGCAGAACCACTCTATTGAGAACGACATTGACGGATTGCGGCTCCATCAAAGCGACGATTTCGGGCCGGATACTCAGGGCTCTGCGGTCCGCGTTCTTCACCTGAGCCGGTAAGGGCAGCGGGGCGACTGCAGAACCGATCGTGGAACCAAAGCGCTGCCAGTAGTCCAGGACATTCGGGTTCCATTGGCGGGTGCGGTCCAGCACCAGCTGCAACGTGTAGGCCTGGCCGGCGCGCGCCCGGGCAACAGCCTTCGCGATGTGGTCGACGGTCGGCACGCTGATTTCGAACAGCGTCACCCGGCAATCCTGAGGCCTCGCAAGCCCCAATCTCAGGAGGGAATCCACAACGGCAAACGGTTGCAGTGTCTGCAGGGGATAGTGATCAAAACCAGAATCTTTGTTGGTGAAATCGAGTCCCGGCCCGATTACCGCCACACGGCGCACTGTGCGGAGAAGGCCGCGCCGCTTGACTTCGGCAAGAGCGACTTCAATGGCATAATTCGGTCGAAAATCCGTATCCACCGACAGGCCGCGGTCTTTGTAGAGTTCCGATGTGGTTTTGAAGGAGGAGTCGGTATCGTTTTCCAGCGCCAGGGAGACAGTTTCCTGGTACTGCCGCCGTTCCGCAAGGTAACGCATAACGTCGGCCATCACGTACTCTGCCAGTCGTTCGCGCGGTTCGCCGGCGGTTGCGCTGTAGCCCAGGCGCGTGATCAGGCCTCCGAGCAGGGTGAGTCTTTCGTTGTCCCCGGGCCGCGAGAGGGCGTCAGCGAAATCCTGGACTCGGGCGCGGATCACGCGATCTGTTTCATCGGGGTCGGTCACGTCCGGCGTCAGCCGAGGCTGATCTGTAAACGAGACGCCAAACAAAACGAAGTTGGCCAGAGTGTCCTCCTCCCCTTTCTGGAGGCGCTCACGAATCTCCGCGTCGCGATCCCGAACCCACCGTGGCCAGTCCGCACGGCCGGCGTCGCCCCGCACAACCTTCAGGCCGGACGGCAGCGGGAATATTCCAGACTGGAATACAGGCTCGACATCCTTGTACTCCAGGAATCGGCTCACGACAGCGTCAGACCGGCCGTTTTGCAGGACAAAACCCAGGCCCGGCAGCATCATCGCAAAGTAGAGGAAATCGCGCCGGGATGGTTTAAGGACGGAGGCTGGATACATAACGTTCCGAAGTATAATCGTGTCGCGAAAAAGAACGAAGGAGAGCATGAGGATGAGGTGGGTTTCTGGAAGGTCCGCAATCTGGCTCGCGGGCACACTTTTCTCGGCGATGGCCGGCTATTCGGCCGCTCAGCAGAACATGTCTCCAGGCGAGATCATCATGAACAATGCCTGTGTCTCGTGTCATGACATGCGGCCTATACAGATGCAGGCCATGGATCTGAACGGCTGGACCACGCTCGTAGAAGCGATGATCGAGAAGGGTGCAATGGTGAAGAAAGAGGATGTCCCCGTTCTCGCAGACTATCTGACGCTTGAGCACGGACCGCTGCCAAACGGGGCCGGAAAAGCCATACTTTTAGATGTCTGCACCCACTGCCATGAACTCCATCGGGTACGGGAATCACAACTATCGCGAGACGAATGGGAAGATACGCTCGTTCACATGATCGGCGAAGGCGCTGAGCTTTCCGACGAAGACTTTCCGGTGCTCCTGAACTACCTCGCGCGCAATTTCAGACCGCAATAAAAAAGCCGCGGAGGACCGGGGTCCTCCGCGGCTGATTGGTTTTGCCCGACTACTGGTTCAGGAAATCGACCTTCCGCTCGGAACAAATATCCACGATGCAGATCGAGTTGAAATCCCGGTTCTCCGGCGGGACGAACATTCCCCGGTCTGTCATCAGCTTGCGGATGAGCTTGGCGGCCTCGGGGTGAGGGTTCGCGGACTGCACACCGACGCGAACGAGACCGTCGGCATAATCCAAAGCGATCCACTGGTGTCCGGCAATCACGGCGCCACCTTTGTCGGTGTCGCGGCTTCCTTTGTCGCGCATGTCCAGTTTGGCTCCGCGATCGACGAGGAGTTGAATCATTTCGGGTCTTCCCTTATGGGCCGCGCCCATCAAGGGAGTGCGCAGATCACGGTTCTGGGAATTGGGATCCACGCCCAGGTCGAGCAGCATCCTGGCAACTTCAAGGCTTTCTTCCGGGGAATGTTCGTAGGTAACGCCTTCCACCCAACCGATTCCCGCCACCGCTGAAAGTGCGGTGTCGCCGAAGTCATTCTTTGCTTTGGGGTCTGCGCCGTAGGAAAGCAGCAGCTTCATCAGAGCAAGATCGCCCGACTGAGATGCCCGGACAAACGGCGTGGTGCCGGGTTCGAAGAACCATTGGTTCGTGAAGATGGTTCGTGTTTCCGTGTTATCCGAGACGCGGGAATCCGGCTTGGCGCCGTGTTCCAGAAGGATCTGGATGTACTCCAGTTGATCCATGTCCGGTTTCGGCACAGGGAAATCGCCGCCTTCGATGTTGCGATTGTCGGTCGCCAGGTAGAGCGGCGTGAAGTTCTTGCCGCTCGCGATATTGACGTCGGCGCCATGCTCGACAAGGTATTTCCCGAAAAGATAGTGCCGGTTGTTCGTCGCCGTGAGGAGTGGACTCCAACCACCGGACGTCGTCTGATTGACATCCGCGCCGGCGTCCAGCAGGTACTTTGCCGAGGCAAGATCTCCCTGGCGGGCTGCGAATGTGAGGGCCGTCAGACCGCCACCGCCGGCACCCTGAAGCCCGGCCTGGGGAGCGTCGTCTTCCGGTTGCTGATCGTCGGCGGCATCGGTTGCAGCTGCGGTCTGGGTGGCAGCGGCCCCGTTCTGGGCTGCAGGGGCGCCTGGAGCGCCACCACGGTTGCCCCGGCCGCGGTTACCCCGGCCAGCAGCACCGCCACCGCCAGGAACCGCCGGTTGCTGGCCTGCTGGTGCGTTACCGGCTGCAGCGCCCTGGGCGCCTCCGCCTCCAAATCCGTTGCGATTACGGCCGCCGAACTGGCCTTGACCGCCTCCCTGCCCTCCGGCGCCACGTGTCGCTGTCGCAGCTTCCTTGACCTGTTCGTCGATCGACTTTCCGGTCTCCTGGAGAGTCTTGAGTCGATTCTTCGCGGCAGTGGTACCTGCGTTGCCGACAGTGGGCGACATGTACGGGCGGCCTGTTCCTGCCCCGTTTGTGCGAATACTGTAATCCGCGCCCGCGTCGAGCAGGGTTTTCACCGCTTCGGCGTGCGATTGTTCAGCAGCCCACATCAATGCGGTCGTCCCTCGAACAGGCTCCTCCGCGTTCACGTCGGCCCCCCCCGCGAGAATCAGCTTAATCGTCTCGGGGTTCCCGTTGCGCGCGGCGAGCATCAGCATGGTTTCGCTGTTCGGCCCAAGCTGCTTCGCATCGGCACCGGCCTTTAGCAACCGGCTCACCATTTGGGGATTCCCATACAGGGACGCCATGTACAACGGTGTGATGCCTTCGCGGTTTGCGGCCGATACCTTGGCGCCGGCTTTGATCAGTTGGTCGACTACGGCAAGGTCATCTCTGTAGACGGCCCAGTGAAGCGCAGTTGTTCCATCCACCTGAGGGGCGTTGACGTCCGCCTTTTGACTCAGGAGGGTCTGGAGAGCGGCCTTGTCAGCCCGTTCGACCGCATCCGCCACCGGGCTTTTTTCGGCGGCAGCCAGAGTGATCGCCACGACGGAGGCGAGCAGCACTGCGGCACAACCCGTAATCAAGCGTCTGGTCATTTTTCCTGTTCTCATCGGTTCAGTTCTCTTCTATTCCTACAATTATTCCTACAGTTATTCCTACAGTGTAGTGAGCCGGCCAGTGCTGTCTCCCTGGCTTTCCTTGTGGATGTCGTACATGTCGAGAACACTGAGCAGCAAATTCCCTGTCGTGATTGTCTTGCGGTCGTGAGTGATAAAGCGGCCGCCTTTCAATTTCCCGTTGGCTCCGCCCACCAGGATGTGCGGCACATCGTAGTGCTGGTGCTGGTTGGAGTTGCCCATGTTCGTACCATACATGATCAGGGAGTGGTCGAGCAGCGTGCCGTCTCCGTCTGGCGTGTTCTTCAACCGTTCTGCGAAGTACGCCATCGTCGATACGTGGTAGCGGTTCAACTGGGCATAGGTGGCCATATTGGCAGGCTGGTCGCCATGATGCGAACCGCCATGGAAGCTGACACTGGTGCCGCCGTTCGGGAACCATTCACCTTTGGGGAAGGGATAGCTCTTGCCGGTCAGATCTCGGGCACCGAGAAGTGTGGCGACGCGCGTGATATCGGTCTGGAACGCCAGAGTGACGAGGTCAAAATGTAGTTTGATGTGATCGTCAAACAGGGCCGGGATGCCGGAAGGCTCATCCATCTTGGGGACGGTGGTGGAAGCCTCCTTTGCCAGATCCAGACGCCGTTCAATCTCGCGAACTTCGTCGGTATACTGATCGACGACGTTCTTGTCCCCGGGACCCAGGTTCTTTTTCAGACCCGTCAGGTCCTGCATCAAAGCATCCAGAATACTGCGGCTCTGCTGCATGCGCGCCGCGCGAACCTCCGGAGTGGCGCCGCTGCCGAAGAGGCGCTCGAAAACAACCTGAGGGTTGAGTTCCATGGGAAGGGGTTTCGTTCGGATTTCCGTATCCAGTGTCTGCTTCGGCATTTCGACCCACGAAATCGAATTCGTGTAGGAACAGCTGTAACCCTCGCCGCAACTGCTGGAATTCGTGCCGGGATCTTCAACGGCAAGCTGAAGCGACGGCAACAGCGAATTCTGTCCGACCTTCTGCGCGATCTGCTGATCAATCGTGGCGCTGTAAACCGTGGAATCGGATCCGGTTGTCTTGCGGGGCTTGAAGCCGGCCAGGTACGCCGCAGCGACCCAGTGATCGGAACCGGTCGTTCCTTCGGGAGGCTCCGCCGACTTCGACCACAGTCCGCCGATCACAACCGTCTGCTCGCGCACGCGTTCCAGCGGCGCCATGATCGTGGAAAGACTCTCCGGAAGTTTTCCTGCGGGCATTTCCCAGTGGCCCGGAGACATGCCGTGCGGGTAAAAGATCCCCATGAATCGAGGGTACGGACGCGCTGCCGTCTGGGCCAGCGCAGTCTGAGCGGGAATCATTGCTTCCAACAAGGGCAGAGCCAGCGTGACGCCTGCGCCTTTGAGAAAGGTTCGGCGAGGCAGGTGCTTTTTAGTAATAAACATGATTAATTGCCCTCCTTCTTAATGTCTGTATTTTGAATCCTGGTTTCCTGGAGCTTCATATTTTTTCGGAAGGGCTCGCTCTTCACGACTCCCAGAACCAGGGTAGAAAATCTGTTGTTATTAGCGGCTGCGTCGTGCGCGATCTTACGCACCAGCGGCATGTCTTCTGCTTCAACTCCGCGGCCCAGACCATAGGTCAGAAGTTTTTCAGCCGCAACTTCCACAAATTGATCCGAGTATCCCAGGAGCCACTTGCGCAGACCTGCAGGACCTTGAACTTTCGTCCCGTCATACAGGACTTCCGTGGCTTTGATCTCTTCTCCGGAATCTTCAGTACGCCACAAACCGATCGCGTCAAAATTCTCGAGAGTAAACCCGATGGGGTCCATGAGGCTGTGGCACGTGATGCAGTCCTGACGAACACGATGATCGAGCATCGTTTGCCGCATCGAAGGAGTCTTGGCATTACCGCGCGCATCCTCAGTCTTCGGCTTCAACGGAGGAACGTTCGGCGGCGGGTCCGGGGGCGGCACCCCAAGCAGTTTCTCCATGACGATCTTGCCGCGCGTGACGGGCGAGTTTCGTTCCGGCTTCGCGGTTGTTGTCAGGAATGCGCCTTTGCCCAGCAGGCCTCTGCGCACATCCAGGTCGGGACCGAGAGAGATGCGACGGAACTGGCTTCCATAAATGCCGGGAATGCCGTAATGCTTCGCCAAGCGTTCGTTGACGAACGTGTAGTCCGCATCGAGCAGATCCACGATGCTGCGGTCTTCCCGCACGATGCTGTCGAACAGCAATTCCACCTCGCGGCGCATCGCCTGGCGAAGCGGGTCGTCGAAATCCGGATAGAGCAACGGCAGAGGGCCCACAGCGCCCATGCCGCGAAGATTCAGCCATTGTCCCGCGAAGTTCGCAGACAGCGCTTCAGAACGCGGATCCTGCAACATCCGCCGGACCTGCGCTTCAAGAACAACGGGGTCTTTCAGCTTCCCTTGCGCGGCCAGCGTTCGCAGCTGCGCGTCGGGTCCGGAACTCCACAGGAAGTAGGACAAGCGCGAGGCCAGTTCCGAGTCGCTGATCAGATAGCTCTGCCCCGGCTTCACTGTGGCCGGTTCAACTTCCACACGCGCGAGAAACTTGATATCTGCCAGCATCTGAGCGAGCGCGTTGGCGATGCCATGGTCGAAATCCGACCCCTTGCGCCCCTCCTCGTAAAAATCCATGAGCACCTGCAGGTCTGCTGGAGTCGCCTGACGGCGGAAAGCCTGCTCCGCCAGCTTGCTGAGAATCGTGCGCGCACATGTCGTTTCCGTAGCTGCGCTCGTGGGCTTGCACGTGAATATCTTGCGGCGGCTCGCCGAATCGGTCGCCATTTTTGCGTCGAAGGGGCCTTCGATGTGAATGCTCCCGACATGCGGGAAGAATGTATAACCGGGCGTTGGACCGGTCTGCACCGTCGTACGGGCCGGGTGGATGTTCATGTCCAGCAAGGGAGCAAAATTTGTCGCCAGAAACGTCGCGCCAATCTGGTGAGGTCCCGCCGTCGTCTTGAACCGGACGCGCATACCGCCGCCACCCCCGCGACCGCCAAAACCACCCTGTCCACCCGCGGCGGCCGCCGCCGGTGCCGCCGGAATAACCGCAGGCGATGGGGCTCCCTGCGCGGTTGCATTCGGAGTGCTGGCGCAGCTGCCTCCGCCACCGCCCCGACCGCCACCACCATTGGCCCAGTTCAGCAGCTCCAAACGTTCGCCATCCAGCAGGACCTCAAGCTTCTCACACGGGATGGTTCCGAAAGCATTCTGCGACATGTTGTCGCCGGTGATCGTGTTGATCGTGATGGTGTATTCGCCATCCGACGGGAAGATATGCGTCACGAGCAGGCCGCCTCGCGTTCCGAACGGGAAGCCCTCGACGTGATAATCCTGGCTGGTGTCTTCCGGAACACGATAGACCTTCAACGTCTGACTCGCCGGCTCGCCAATCGCCAGACGGCTGATCTTACCGGCCGCAGAGACATAGGCCTCGACTAACGTGGAAGAGACGGTCAGCGCGCTGGCAATATTGTCGAATCCACGCGTGGAATCGTCCGAAGGCAGATATTGCGACGGGTCGATATCCAGGTCGAGCAAATCCTTAATGGCATTTGCATATTCCGTGCGGTTCAGCCGATGAAGTCCCGGAGGCGGCATGTACGGAACGGCCGCGCGATCCAGTTCGTTTTCAAGCCAGGCAACCAACCCCCGGTAGACCTCGGGCTCCGGCCGATTTTTGCCGACCGGCGGCATCATTCCGGCTCGAAGCTTTCTGACGACTTTTTCCCACTCTGCCCGATTCTCGCCGACATGGTTGATATCGAGGCTTTCAATCGACAAGCCGCCAATCTTGGCCACCTTGCTGTGACACACGACGCAGTATTGGTCGAGGATCGCTTTCTGCGCGGTCGCGGTCGGAGCCTGAGCCACGGTCTTCGCCGCCACCGGCACCGTGCTGGTCGCGGATCTTGATGTCGCCGTCTGCCCATGGACCACGAAAACAAGCGACAGGATTGTCGGAATTGCAACACCCAGCCCGAGGTATTTCTTCTTCATGAAACGCTCCGCTTGACGATAAGCCACTAAGTCCGGTTAAGTGCTTTAGAATGAGAGATAAAATTCAGCTTTCAGAATACACCCAAGTCTCTGCTGTTACAAAGCCTTACTATAGAAAATCATACGCAAAAATCCGCGCCCAGGTTACAGAGTTTGACTTGGGAAGAGTAGGACTTGGAGGAGTTTGAAGCAGCGCCTCGCCAGAGACTAATTGTTATCCATCTTGATTTTGAAATCGCCCTTGGCGCTGCCATGAGTAAAGGTTCCAACCAGCATGCGGTTGGCGCGAGAACTGGCATTTTGCAACTTGGCGTCCACGATGAAGGGAACGAGCTTGCCGGTCTTGTCCTTGAGGTCGTATTCCAGGTGAACCGACCATTTGGTGGAATCGAGAGTGGCGACTTTGAATTCCGCGGAATCCGGTCCGGGATCCACCAGACCGCTGATCTTCTGTCCATCCCAGGACATGACGAGCGTTGTTTGCGTCCGATCCTGCTCCTTAGCCGAAGTTCCCCAGTCCCCAGACCAGGTTCCTGTCAAGGGGAAACCTTCCTGGGCAAACGCCGCCACCGCAACAGCCAACACCACGAGCAGACAACCAAATCGAACAGCTCTCATACTTTACCTTCCGCTTAAGGAATAATCACACTGCTGCGATCCACGTGCTCATGGGTTCCTACCAGAAGCTCGGGCGCAAAGTTGTTGTCCTGACAAACGTATTCAAAAAGCTCCGAGTTCGGAGCAAATCGCATCGCCGACTGCCGCGACCAGGTTGCCGTATAAGCTCCCGGATCATCGACGGTCAGTTCATAGGTCATGGAATTCATGTCGGTGCGGGTGAACTTCTCGATCAGATGCAGCTGTTCGGTATGCGGTGCGTTCCCGCGATCGATCCAGATTCTTTCGTTGAAACCCACAGTATCGACAACGAAAGTATCCCCCTCCCATTTCCCGATGGAGTGACCGTAATAGCTGGGGGTCAGATCCTTGGGGTGCTCCCGGCCATCTGTATAGATCGTGCGGAAAGTGTGAGGTCCGCCGATATCCAGAATGAAGACACGCTGGAGTTCGGGCATCTCGACGATCTCAACCCCGTAAGGGGTCAGGAACTGCCGCGGCCCGCCGGACGGTTTACACCGGGTATGGGGCTCCATGTTGTTGTCGCGCCGGTCGACAGACACCGCCAGCGCCCAAGGCTGGTAGGGAGTGCTGGCGTCGGCAGTCGAACCACCCCCGTTCCACAAGCCCTTTTGTCCAGGAAGTGACCCCAGACGAGGCCTGCCGTCAGGCCAGCGAGGAGTGGGCTCAGCCGGACCGGCCGGAGCGCCTCTTCCGCCCCCTCGCCCGCCACCGCGACCATTCGCAGCGGCGCCTGGAGGCGGCGCCAAGCCCTGCCCTGTACCTCCTGGTGCAGCTTGACCGCCCTGACCTCTCTGCCCGCCTCGCCCTGCAGGAGCGCCACTGGGCGGGGCCTGGCCGAAGGCGATTATGGACAGAGACACGACGAGTACTACCGCTCTTAAGCCGGCAAATCGCACGTCCGGATCCTCCCTTAGGTCGAACTACGGCTGGTTAATCCCTTGACTGGACCCGGCACCCAACCTCACACCCGTGGCCGCCATTTTGACGGTGCGGGCATTCATCTTCAGTGAGCCGTTCTTTGCCCTGCTGCCTTCAACTTCGATTTCATCGCCGATCTTCAGAGACTTGCTCGTCCAGCCTTGTCCCTGGAGAAGGTGCGGCGGTCCCATCTCAAAACCCCAATTCGAGATGGCGCCGGATTCGTCTTTCACATTCATGTAGATCCAGACGTGGGGATTGGTCCACGAGATCTTGGTGACGTATCCCTTGAGGGTGATCGGTTTGGCGGCATCAAACTCCGCTGAGAAAGAGTGATGTGCCATCACCGGAACTGCGGCCAGAAGAAGACCGGCAGATAACGCCAGCCCCAATAGCGACTTCTTCATCGTGAATCCTCCTGTTTGGAAGAAAAAATTAGACTCTACTTTCTTGAACAAAACTAACCCTAGTGTTTACGAGCATCTGACGTTTCAGTCAACATAAACTTACGGACGGTTATCCTGACAAAAGAATACCGGCAATTCCTCAGGAATCCACTGCAAATTCCAACCGCTCGACCACGTTCTTGTATACGCGCCGGGATCATCAATTGTTACTTCGTATTTTAGCGTATTCATGTCCGTACGGGTGAAACGTTCGACGAGGTGCAGCTTGTCGGTGTGCGGCAGTCCGCCATTCGAGAACCAGAACCTCTCGTTGAATCCCTTCGTGTCGACGACGAGGGTGTCGCCTTCCCACTTACCGACCGAGCGCCCGTAGTACAAAGGGTTATCGGAATCGCCACGCACCTGCCCGACCTGTTGCCGGCCGTCGAGGTAGATCAAGCGCCAATTTCGATCGACGCTTCCGATAAATACGAAAATACGCTGATGGTCCTTGTCCTCGACAAACTGGACGCCGTAGGCTTCCTGAAACTGGCGCGGCCCGCCCGGGGGCAGGCAATAGAGGTATTGCGGATCGTCGGCCAGGTGATTCTGTTGCCGCAGCGCGAACAGGTCCTGCGCCCAGCGCTGGAACGGCGCAACTTTTGGAACATCGGACATGTTCGCGAGCAACCCATTCTTGTTCGCCTTGATGTTGGTTCCGTTTTCCGCAAGGATCGTCATCGTGGGCTTCGCCCAATATCCGGTGGTCGTTCCGCTTGCCGGTCCCAGCTTTGGCTTGCCATCGGGCCATCGCGGCGTTGGAGCAGCAGCGACCCGGGACGGAGCTGAACTTTCTTCCGGAACATTGAAAACCCGCCTGTTCTCTTTGACAAGCATCACCGTATTGCCCCAGACCTGCTTGCTGCCGTTCCTGGCGAGAATGCCCTCGACGGTGATCGCGTCTCCGGGCTTTACGGTGTCCCGGCTGAACTTTGCGGCCTGCAAATCGACAACACTTTCCAGTTCCACGGCCCAGTTCACCGTGTTGTTGCCAGTGCCCACGTTCATGAAAACGTGAACGTGGGGATTCGCCCAATCGACATTGGTCACGATCCCGCTGAGTTTTGTGGTTTTCGCGGGATCGAACTTCGCAGTGATCTCGTGATGCGCAGACAACGGAAGAATCAAAACAGCGGACGCGACCGCTGCTGCCACTGCGTTAAGAATAGGATGCCTCATTCTGCTTCTCCTTGGATTTCAGGGAACGATCTTGCTCGTGCGATCAACGTATTCCTGAGCCCCGACCATCAATTCGGGAGCGTAATTATTATCCTGACAAACATACTCAAACAACTCGGAATTCGGAGTCCAGCGGAGATTGAACCCGCTTGACCACGGCTTCGTGTATGCCCCGGGATCGTCGATCGTCACATCGTACTTGATGGTGTTGTAGTCCGTGCGGGTTAGCCGCTCGGTCATATGAAGCTTGTCGGTGTGGGGTGTCCCCTGCCGGTCCAGCCAGAATTTCTCGTTAAAACCGACGGTATCGATCACCAGGGTGTCCCCCTCCCATCGGCCGGTGGAATGGCCGTAATAGGTGGGCACAATGTCCCTGGGATGCGGTCTGCCGTCCATATAGATCGTGCGATACGTATGAGGGCCGCCAAGATCCATCAGGAATATTTTTTGCAGATCGGCAATTTCGACAATCTCTAGGCCGTAGGGCGTGAGGAACTGGCGCGGGCCGCCGGAAGGTTTGCAGCGCGTGTGAGGTTCGAGCTGATTTTCCTGGCGGTAGTTGTAAACGGCCCTCGCCCACGGCTGCAAAGGAATGTCCTTGACCCACATTTTGTCGGGATTCTCTGCGGCGGTGTCCACATTCGTGAAACGCTCGGAGCCGCCGGATGCGGGCAGCCACAGCGCCGCTTCCCCCGGCATGGTCCCAAGAATGGGTTTGCCGTCGGCTCGGCGGGGCGCAGGACGGGCCGGAACAGCAGCGCGTGCACTGCCGCCGGCCGAGTTGTTCGCCTGCGCACCTGCCGTTCCTGCTGCCTGATTCGGGGCCGGGGCCTGGGCCAGAACGTGTGTTACCAGCGCAAACGCACACGTTGCGACTGCCCCTACGACACGCTGGTTCATTGTGACCCTCCACCCGATTGCCAAATGTGACCTAGTGTTTACGTGTCCTGCAGGAAAGTGTCAACGAAAACTTCTCAACTTGAGCCGGTACGAAAGGCTACGGACCCGGAGCAGCACCTCTACGATTCCCGTGACATTCCGAAAGCAGGCTGACAAATCGCAATGATGAAAACGCCGAAAGGTTTTCCTGCAATTGCATGGACTGCCATGGCCGCATTTCCCATGCCCGAGGCAGGCCCGCGCCGTGACTGCACAGATCACGATCGATCAGGAGTGTCTAAGCCATCACGATCGAGCGCATGCTGACCGCAGGCCACTGGAAGTTGTCGTTGAAAGTGGTAATCTCGTCCGCGTCGGTCTTCAATCCGAGGCAGTACAGCAAAGGAAGGAAATGATCGTGGGTCGGTTGGGATTTCTGAGCTCGTAGTTCATCCGTGGACTGGTGCTGGCGGTTACGAGCGCTTCGCCCTGCGTCAGCCAATGCGCCGATATGGACAGGATGGCTGAAGGCCGGGGAATCCTCTTTCCGAAGGCCTCCCAGGACGCGGTCCATTCGTTGGAAGCGGTCGCGCTTCTCGGCGAACCGTGTCCGATGAACGCCACAGGCATAGGGTCTGTGTTGGGCAATTCAGCGCCTTGCTTCATGAACACCGCCAGTGTACCAACTGCGCCCGCGCCAAGCATCGCCGCCACAAACTTCCTTCGATTCTCCGGATTTGCCATCCATAGGATTATACGGAGGATCATACGGGTCACGGCCGGCGGGGAAGTTCGACAGGTTTTTCCCGTCTTTGGATGAGATGGAAGCAAACCCGGCGCAGCGGGGTTCCCTACAACAGGGTGCTGGTTTCCGTGGTGACGACATGGCGCACCGCGTATAGTTTTCCCTCAACGATCATCCACAGAGTCATGCAGTCTCCTAAGTCCACCTTTTTTAGATATGGGGTTGCCCCTGGTTTCGTGGGAGCGGCGTTGTTTCTATCGCTGCTGTCTCGGGGCTTTCTCTCAAATGGTTTCCTGATTTTCTTCCTGTCGGCAGTCCTGCTTACCGGCTGGTTTGGCCGGGCGGGCCCGGGGCTGCTCGCTGCGTTCCTCTCCATGGTTGCGGTCGACTATTTCTTCTTCCCGCCGTATCGTGCATTCCTTCTGGCACCGGAAGAACTGCCGTATTTTCTCGCATTTCTGCTGGGCTCCCTCGTCACCAGCCGGCTGGGTTCAGCCCGAAGAGATGCTGAAGAGAGGCAGAGGGCTCATCTGGATAAACTCATCGAAGAACTCCACAAGGCCCAGGCTGAACTCGCCCACCTTTCAAGAATCACCACCATGGGCGAATTGGCATCCTCGATTGCGCACGAAGTCAATCAACCCATCGGCGCAATCGCAACCAATGCCGGCGCCGCTGTTCGCTGGCTGGCCCAGAGCCCGCCGCACATCGAAGGCGCAGGGGAAGCCCTCGAATGCATCGTTCGAGATGCCAATCGCGCTGCTCAGGTTATTGGCAGGATCCGCTCACTGCTTGAAAAGAACCCGGCTCCCCTTGTCCACCTTGATCTGAATGAAGTCATTCGGGAGGTCCTGATCCTCACGCGGCAGGAAACAACCCGGCGCGGAACTACGGTGAGAACCGAACTGACCAGTTACCTTCCACCCGTCGTCGGAGACCGCGTGCAGTTGCAGCAGGTCATCCTGAACCTGATAATGAACAGCCTGGAATCCATGAACTCCAACACAGATCACCCACGCGAAATCCTTGTCAGATCCTCGAGAGACTCGGACAACGTTTCGTTGGAAGTACTGGATTCCGGCCATGGCTGGGAAGCTCGGTACTCGGAAATGATTTTCCAGCCCTTCTTTACGACCAAGAAAGACGGCATCGGAATGGGACTTACCATCAGTCGCTCCCTTATCGAAGCACACGGAGGCCGTTTGTGGGCGGAACCGCGAACGCCCCAGGGCGCGATCTTGAAAATCGCCCTGCCCATTGCGGCCGGAATGAAATGAAAACTCTCCAGGATCAGGTCTACGTCGTGGAAGACGATCCGTCGATGCAGGCGGCACTCAAAAACCTGTTGAAGTCCGTGGGACTCGAGGCGCGCCTCTTTGGCTCAGCGCGGGAATTTCTGGAAGAACCTCGTTCTGAGGCTCCCAGCTGCCTGGTCCTTGATGTTCGATTGCCAGGCATGAGCGGGTTGGACCTGCAGAAAGAACTCCAGCGTTCAAATAACCCGATCCCCATCATCTTCATAACGGCTCATGGCGACATCCCGATGTCCGTGCGCGCCATGAAGGCGGGCGCCGTCGAATTCCTCACCAAGCCGTTCCGCGATCAGGATCTGCTGGACGCGATCCAATTGTCGCTCGCGCAGGATCACCGTCGACGTCTGAAGGCCATGGCACTTGCCGAATTGGAAAAACGCCTGGACTCGCTCACCTCACGCGAACGCGAACTGCTGCCGTTGGTTATCTCGGGGCGGTCCAACAAAGAAGTCGCCACCGAGATCGGGACAAGCGAGATTACCGTGAAGGTGCATCGCGGAAACCTGATGCGGAAGATGCAGGCTCACACTTTCGCGGACCTTCTTCGTATGGCCTCCGATCTGAAAATAACATATACCAAGGTTTAGATTTGTATACCTTCGGATAATATCGCCCTCCCTGGACGAGTGGTACATTTCCGTCCGATTTTCCCCCGGTACAACGTCGTACCAGACAAAGACACCGCAGTCTCAGTCCGTTGCAGCCACAACAGCGAAGGCATCCAAAGGAGGACGTCGTCATGCCGTCAATGAAGATGAAGATATGGTTAAGGAGCAACCTGCGGGTCTTGCCCCTGATTCTTGTAATGCTATCCCCATCGATCGTGCTGGCTCAGGAAGCGGCCACCGCGCCGCAGGCTCCTGCCGCAGCACCGGCTCCCGATCTGGCGGCACAAGTGGCAGACCTCACCGCGAAAGTTGCCAGCAACAAAGTGACCCTGGATACAGTCTGGACCTTGATTACGGCGTTTCTTGTTTTCTGGATGAATGCGGGCTTTGCGCTTGTGGAATCCGGCATGTGCCGGATGAAAAATGCCGTGAACATTCTGTCGAAGAACTTCGTCGTGTTCGCTCTGTCCTCTCTGGCCTTCTTCCTGATCGGCTGGGGCGTGATGTTCGGGGACGGAAATGGGTTCATGGGAACCAGTGGCATATGGATGCTCGGGGGAGCCGACAACAGCCCGGCCACGGGTAACGCTTACATGGGCGTTTATTCCGCCATCAACTGGACCGGCATTCCGCTGTATGCCAAATTCTTCTTTCAACTCGTCTTCGCCGGCACGGCGGCCACCATCGTGTCGGGTTGTGTTGCCGAGCGTATCAAGTACCTCAGCTTCATCCTGTTCTCCCTGCTCCTCGTTGGTATTGCCTACCCGATCACAGGGCACTGGATCTGGGGTGGCGGCTGGCTGGCACAGATGGGTTTTTGGGATTTCGCCGGTTCGACTGTTGTGCATACGGTCGGCGGCGTTGCAGGGCTGGCGGGCATCCTGCTGCTCGGTCCCCGCATCGGGAAATACAAGGCGGATGGAAGCGTCAACCCGATTCCGGGTCACAGCATGACGTCCGCCACCCTGGGCTGCCTGATCCTGTGGTTGGGCTGGTTCGGATTTAACCCCGGTTCGACGATGGCAGCGGACCCTAATGCCATTTCCCATATTGTCAATACGACCAACCTTGCCGGGCAATGGGGCTGCTGACCGCGACGGCCACGGCGTGGATCGTTCTCGGTAAACCGGATCTGGGTATGACGATCAATGGCTGTCTCGCGGGGCTGGTCGCGATCACTGCTCCCTGTGCCTACGTGAGTTTGGAGGCGCCGTGATTATCGGCGGTGCGTCCGGGATTATCGTCGTAGCCGCCGTCCTCTTCTTCGACAAACTGAAACTCGACGATCCGGTTGGCGCCCTTGCCGTTCACTTGGCCAACGGCGTCTTCGGAACGCTCGTGCGTCGGCCTCTTCGCGCAGGACATGATCACGGGCGTCCCTACCGGCAACGGCCTCTTTTATGGCGGGGGATTCCACCTTCTCGGAGTTCAGGCGATGGGTTCCGGTGCGGTTATCCTCTTCACTTTGGTCGTGTCCTTGGTCTTCTGGTCGGTGATCAAAGCCTTGATGGGGATGCGAGTCACCGCGGAAGAGGAAATCGAAGGACTGGATATGGGTGAGCACGGAATGGAAGCCTACGCCGGATTCCAAACGTCGACGAGCGATATACCTCAGTGAGTGCAACCGTCAGCGAGTGAAGTCGTTCGTACGCCGGAGGCGTGCTGAGAATTTAGCCCCGGGTTAAGCGAGCGAAGCGAGCGCAACCCGGGGTTACCGTTAATGGGGATGATGTTGCACCCCTGCCTGCCGGGCTCTCCCTGCACAGCTTCCGGAGTGCAAACGCCCAAACTCCAGCGGGCACCTGCAGCGTTACCGTCGCGGAAGGCGCGGAAGGGTGAGCTGGATCTCCGATGTCGCCAGCCCTCCTCGGCGGGGCAGGATCGTGGCGTAAATTCGCAACGAGGTTGCGTAGTCCGTTGGATTGCGCAGCTCGTTGCCCTGATAATCACGGCAGATCAGCGATTCCTGTTTCAATGTCGGACCCTCCCACCACTTCAGAAAAATCTCCAGCTCGTAGGGCCGAAACTCAAGAACCGTATTTTGAATGTTCGAATTCTGAACAAACGTGCTGGTACCGCTGCACACAAAATTGCCTGTCGGATCGAAGTACGACGCCGAGATTCGGACCTCCGCTGGTAAACACGACTCTGAGGGGGTACTGACAATACCAAACAGGTTTGTCCTGACTGGAGTATCGGTACCTGTGATGCGGAGATCTCCGGTCTGCAGCCGGCTCTCGGCCGAACACATCGGACGCAGTTCGTTTTGCAGCGTCGTCTGTGTCTGGCTGAGTTCAGAAGAAAGCTTCTGAACCTCCGTATTCAGACGATTCAGCTCGCCCTGCAGTTGAGAGTTATCCTGGAGCCCGACAAGGAGGAGAAGGAGTGGCATCATCATGTCCATACAGACGCTGAAAGGCGCCCCTTGGTTCATCCCGGGCGCCTTTGTCAGCTCTTTTCCCTGAAACTTTGAATTTTTCCTGAAGTTTTGCAGACGGGCGGTCGATCTACGGGGTTGACAACAGGTTTGAGAAACGGAGGATGCTGATGGAGTCCGTAAATTCGATCGCCCAATCGCCACTACAATACTCCCCTGCCACTGACGACAGGCCGAAGGCCGGAACTGCCGAGGTTCAGAGTAAGACGGAAGCTCAGAAGGCTGCGACAGTCAGCGTCTCACAGAGCCAAACCTCCGATATTACGATCGTGACCGCAGAAGGCGATAAGGTGACGATCTCCGCAAGCGCGATGGCGGAACTGTCCTACCCAACCTACAACGGCAAAGGCCAGACGGGACAGTCCTCAGAATCCACGTCGTCTATGGCGGAAATCCGGACCGGCCAGCAGTTTTCTCTAACTGTGGAGGGGGATCTGAACAAGGATGAGCTGAAGGACATCCGTCGGGCCCTGAAAACGATCATGAAGGCGACGAAAGACCTTCTGCGCGGTCATACCGAAAAAGCTGCCGATCGAACTGCAAAGTTGTCCAAACTGGATCAACTGGCCAGCATCGATGCGGCAGTGACATTCACGCGGGAAGTTTCGATATCACAGGCAGCGCCTCAGGATTCAAGTTTGCCGGCGCAGAACGCTGTGCCGGGCGCCGCGCCCGAACCCATGGAAACCCAGCCGGCGGAGACCCTCGCTGCGCCGCTTGCTCCTTCGTCGCCGGAATCCGACCCGACCGCCGAAAGTCCGCTGGGTGCATCTCCGGTTCCGGCTGAACCGGCAACCGTCGCAAATCCGATCCAGCACCTCCTGTTCCAGGCGATAGGGATCACCGCATTCGCGCTCCACGCAGCGTGGGGCGACACTCAGCCGACACCAACACTCACACTGCGAACCTGAGAACAGGCGCGGGCGTTGCCGCGCCTCTCCCATAACGCGTTCCAGCCCTCGTCATGTCCGTCTGAGCTGTCTGGCTGCGGACATCTCTCCAGGTAGCCGGTTCTGAACCGTTGGCCGAAGAGTGAGCTGACCACCGGGAATATCTGTTCCGGGCCGGGCATCGACAATTCAGCGCTGTACAATGCAGCGGATGTCCGACCTCCTGCAGTTTCTGTTGAAGTATGGCTATGCTGTGGTTTCAGGCGCCGCGTTTGTGGAGCAGATGGGAGTGCCCGTGCCGGCCTCCACCCTGCTCGTCGGCATGGGAGCCTTGTCGCGATCCGGCGATTTCGCTTTTACGCTTGTCGTTGCAGCTGGTGCCGGCGCCGCACTGGCGGCAGACCTGATCTGGTATCAGCTCGGCCGGGCTTTCGGCAGGCAAGTGCTGCGTCTGCTCTGCCGCATATCGCTGGAGCCGGACTACTGTGTACGGCGGACAGAAGACGCATTCGAACGCCTCGGCCTCTGGGCCTTGTTGCCTTCCAAGTTTATTCCCGGCTTTAACGCCGCCACGGTTCCGTTCGCCGGCATGACCAGAGTGCCTTTGCCTCGATTTCTTGCGTTTGATATCCCGGCCGTGACGCTGTGGAGCATCGCCTACACGCTGCCGGGCTATCTCCTGAGCCATCAGATCGAGCGCGTCGTCCTCTATCTGTCAAGATTCGGCCTTTCGATTCTCGTCCTCGTTCCTTTAGCCCTCGCACTCTACATCGGGCACAAGGTCCGCCAGCGACGCCGATTCTTGAAGAGTCTGTCGGTATCGCGAATCACGCCGGATGAGTTGAAAGCCAGGATGGACGCCCGGGACCGCATCTTGATTCTGGACCTGAGAAACGGGCTGGACCGCCAGACGGATCCGGTACGCATCCCTGGAGCGTTTCACGTCCTGCCCGAACACCTCGACTTTCGGCCTGAAGACATCGGTCGCGACCAGGAGATCGTGATCTATTGCACCTGCCCGAACGAGGCCACCAGCGCCTCCGTGGCGCTGCGACTCCAGCGCCGCGGACTCAAGTTCGTACGCCCGTTGCAAGGTGGACTGGACGCATGGAGAAAGCTGAACCTTCCGGTGGAAAATCTGGAATAGGCGAGCGCGGCGAGCGCCCGGCTACCGGAATCGCCCCGCCTTGCTGGGCCTGGACTTGGCAACAGCGGCCACCGGACGATCGACCGGCTCCACGCGGAACTCTCTGCAGATGCAGCCAGACATCTCTTGCTCCAACTGCTCCATACGTTTGGCAAGGGCGTGGCGCTCGCGGTTTAATTCGACCTGGAGTAGCTGAGTTTTTCTTTCGAACTCATCCCTGATGAGCTTCTCCCGGGCGGCAAGGGCGGCCTTTTGCCAGCCGGCAACTTCGAACTTTTCGTCGATGCCTTTTCCCGTGGACAACGCCGACGCGGCCAGCCCGGTTTCGGTAACCGGGCGGTTGGGCTCTGCGGTCCGGCTGCAACGGAGATGGAGTCTTTCGTTCTCTTCGAGCAGATCCACAAGGCGATATTGTAGAGCTGCCTTGTCCCTTAAGGCCTGTTCCAGGTAATCCGCGATCTCGCTCAAAGATCGGCTTGCTTTCCACCAGTGAGCTTCAGACGATGTGTTCCGTTTTTCGATGGCTGCCTGATTCATGCGGTTGTTCTTTCTCCAGTCTTGCATCCTGCATGAGTTCAAGGCGCGGCAGCTCCGCCACCGAGGGACCAGCTTCCCGTCGTGTCACTCGAATGTCCAGACGAAATTTTTGAGGGCGCCTGTGCCGTTCCGTGCCTGGAGCGTTACCGGAATTCGGATTCGCACGCTGCGTCCCACAGACGGCTGTGTATGGACGACGCGGCCTCCCCGGTGATACTTTCCGGGTGTGCGCCACCTCTTATCACTGCTGGTCTTCACCGTCGCTCTGAGCGCGCAAACGCCGCAAGTGGATTGGCCGCAATTCTTCGGCCCGACTCGAAACGGCGTCTACACGGGGCCGGCCCTTTCAGAAAAGTGGCCCGCGAGCGGGCCGAAAGTTCTGTGGCGCCGGGATGTCGGAGAAGGATTTGCCGGGCCGGTTGTTGCGCAGGGTCACGTCATTCTGTTTCATCGGCAGAACGGGCGCGAAATCGTCGAAGCCTTCAGTCCCGACACCGGCGCCACACAGTGGAAGTACGATTACCCCACGGTCTATCGCGACGACTTCGGTTTCGACGAGGGCCCGCGCGCTGCACCCACGGTCGTCGACGGCGTTGTGTACACCTTCGGCGCGGAAGGAAAACTCAACGCCCTTGCTCTGGCCACAGGAAAACCAATCTGGAGCGAAGACACGGCGAAGCGCTTCGGTGTTGAGAAGGGATTCTTCGGCGCTGCCGGATCTCCCATCGTCGAAGACGGCAGAGTCATTGCCAACGTCGGCGGGAAAGAGGCGGGCATCGTGGCGTTCGACGCAAAAACCGGCAAAGTGCTGTGGACCGCGACGAAAGACGAGGCCAGCTACTCCTCAGGTATTGCCGCCACAATCGGCGGAAAGCGCTTGCTGGTTTTCCTGACCCGGGCCAATCTCATCGGGCTCGAACCCGCCACGGGGAAAGTTCAATTCCAGAAACGCTGGAGGGCCTTGCAGCAGGCCTCCGTGAACGCCGCCACTCCCATAATCGTGAGCAATCCGATGGGAGACTTTATCTTCGTTTCCGCAGAATACGGGCCGGGAGCGGGAGTTTTCCGCGTCAACGGCGCCACGCTGACGCCATTGTGGACAGACGATGACACGCTAAACAATCACTACGCAACGTCGGTGTATCGTGACGGAATTCTCTACGGTTTTCATG
Organism: uncultured Acidobacteriota bacterium; assembly: GCA_963836435.1. Classification (GTDB taxonomy): domain Bacteria; phylum Acidobacteriota; class Terriglobia; order 20CM-2-55-15; family 20CM-2-55-15; genus DASTBJ01. The sequence continues at coordinate 237,959 of CAWIJI010000012.1, forward strand.
GCCGCCAGGAATACGGCCAGGCCCTGCGAGCCGTCGACTTTCGTACCGGGAAGGTTCAATGGAGCCAGGAGCGATTTCTCGCCGGCAGTCTGATGCTCGTCGGCGACAAGTTGCTGATCCTTCGTGAATCGGGCGAACTGGTGCTCGCAACGGCGACACCCGAAGCGTTCAAGCCGATTGCCCGTGCGCAGATTCTGCCCGCCACGGTACGCGCGTTTCCTGCCCTGGTGGGCGGTTTGCTGTACGCCCGCAATATCAAGACGATGGTCTGTGTGGACCTTCGTCGCTAAGCCAATGCTGAATCCCGCCAAAACCGCACTGGTCCTCCTTGTCGTCTCGCACCCACCGATCCGGCAACCCCAAGCCGCTGTGACTCCGGCGCAGGTCCAGCGACCTCAGGAGATATTCGACAAGGCTGTCATGGACTTCGAGCAGGGGCGCGTCGTGCAGGCGGCGGCGGAATTCGATACTCTCGTCAAGCTGGTTCCCGGCAGCGCGCCGGAACTGTGGCAGCGCGGCATCGCGCTCTACTATGCCGGACGGTACAAGGACTGCCGTGAGCAATTTGAATCTCATCGAACGGTGAATCCCGCGGATGTCGAAAACGCGGCGTGGCATTTCCTTTGCGTCGCGCGTCAGCAGTCCCCCGAACAGGCGAGGAAGGCACTGTTGCCAGTCGGCCCGGATTCCCGGGTTCCGATGACGCAGATCTATGACCTGTTCCGCGGAGCGAAGAAACCGGATGACGTGCTGGCTGCCGCCGGCACTCAACCCCAGGCGCAGTTCTATGCGGAACTTTACGTAGGCCTCTACTACGAAGCCACGGGAAACAAGCGCCTCGCGCAACAGCACATCGAGGCCGCAGCGGCCGACCGCTTTGCCTCGGCAGGAGGCTACATGCACACCGTTGCCAGGGTCCATTTGGGAATCCTGCAGCTCCAACGATAGAGGCTTTGTTCCGCCTCCCTTTTCGTGCTAGCGTTCCGATTATGCTAATCCCTAAAAAAGTATTCCTGGCGTCTGTTGCCACCGTTCTATTGTCCATGACCCCCGGTTCGGAGGGAGCCGCGCAACAGTTCATCACAAAACAGCCGACAGCCGCCGATTGGGCGGCGATGGCGAAACTTCCCGACTTCAATGGAGTCTGGGAGCGAGGCGGTGGCGGCGCACCACGCGGTAACGCCGGTGCAGCAGCGAACGCCGGCGGCGCGGCTGCTCGCGGCGGCGCGGCTCCCGCAGGTGCACGCGGTGGCGCGCGCGGTGCCGGCGGCGCCGCTCCGGCTGGTGCCGCTGCCCGGGGAGGCGCTGGTGGACGCGGTGGCGCGCGCGGTGCCGGTGGCCGTGGAGGAGGCGCCCAGCTCACTCCCGAATATGAAGCCAAGCGGGCCGCTTATAAGGCGCCGGAGGAAAACGAAACGGCAAACTGCCTGCCTCCGGGGATGCCGGGAATCATGACCCAGCCCTATCCGATGGAGTTTCTGGTCACTCCCGGAAAAGTCACAATCATCATCGAAGCCTACACTCAGGTACGCCATATCTATACGGACGGAAGGAAGCTCCCGGAAGACCCTGATCCGCACTATTTCGGGACTTCCGTGGGTCACTGGGAAGGTGACACTCTTGTGGCGGAGACCGTCGGATTCGGCCCAAATACAAACATCGTCCCAGGTGTCGGCCACAGCGACAAGATGAAGATCGTCGAACGCTTCCACCTCGCAGACCCCGACAACATGACCATCGAGACCACCATCACCGATCCCGTTGTTTTGTTGGCCCCCATAACGTCGACCAGCAACCTGCGGCGTCATCGTGACTGGACGATCACGGAATACATCTGCGAAGAGAATAATCGCAATTCAGCAAACGACGGCAAGGCAGGTATCAACGTCGCCATTCCGAGCCCTAATTCGACCCGATAAAGGACAATTATGAAAAACAGCATCAAGAAAATATTCCTATCCGCACTCACTGTGACAGGTCTGCTCGCGGTCGCGGCAGCACCTCTGGCAGCGCATCATTCCTTCGCCGCATTCAACATGACTGCCGAGAAAACAGTCGAAGGCACCGTGAAACAGGTGGAATGGACCAATCCTCACATCTGGCTCTGGATCGACGTTCCCAACGACAAAGGCGGAAAGGACGCCTATGGATTCGAAGGCATGAGCCCCAATTTTCTGGAACGCCGCGGCTGGACGCGAACCACTTTGAAACCCGGAGACAAAATCACCGTAACTTTCCATCCGCTGCGCGAAGGAAACAACGGGGGAATGTTCATGACGGGAAAGATGGAAAGCGGCAAGGTTCTCACAGGTGGGGGAAGCAACGATTAGCTAATTCCGCCCCGAAAGCCCTATGAGACATCGCCCCCCGGCGAGACGCGGTGTTTCTGTTGTGCGGGCTGCTCCTGGCACTCATGGCTCAGAGTCCTGCGAAAACGGAGCCGCGTCTGCAGGACGGCGCAGTGAAACTCGGCAGCTCCGAAGACAACAAACAAAGGTCTGTGGATCCCCAGGGATCGCACAGACCTCGCAGGGCGCTCCACGTTGACGCCGGTCGAGACGATTCCCTTTTACGGGAACAATCCCATCTGCTCGCCCGGCCTGCGAAACGCCGCAGTACTTAACTTCGGCTTCTTTTCGTCGAGCCCTGCTTTGCGACACGACAGCTCGAATAATTTTCTCAGGTGTCCGGCATAAGCGCCTTCACCCTGCATTCGGCTCTTAAAGGCCGGATCGTTGAGGCGGCCGCCGCGAATTTCGCGCACCCGGCCCATCACTTTCTCTTTCTGCAGCGGCGTGTGGATCCCCAGCCACTCTTCAAACAGGGGCGCCAGCCCAAACGGCAATCGCAACAAAACGTAACCCGCAGTGACCGCGCCCGCTTTCGCGCATGCGGCGAGAATCGCAGGAATTTCGTGATCCGTCAGGCCAGGAACTACGGGAGCCACAAGCACACCCACCGGGATACCCGCCCCGGCAAGCGCTTCGATCGTCTGGAGCCTTCGCTGCGGCTGTGAGGCGCGGGGTTCCAGTTCCCGCGCCAACTCGCCGCGCAACGACGTGACCGAAACAAACACCAGCGCCGCATCGTGGTGCGCAAGTTCACTGAGAAGGTCGATGTCCCGGGTCACGAGTTCATTCTTTGTGATGATAACGACGGGGTTACGGAACTCCGCCAACACCTCCAGACACCGGCGTGTGAGCTTCAGCCGTCGCTCAATCGGCTGAAACGCGTCTGTTACCCCGCTGATCGCCAATGTCTGTGGCGTCCAGGAAGGCAACATCAACTCGCGGCGCAGCAATTGCGGGGCATCTTCCTTTACCAGAATCTTCGTCTCGAAGTCGAGACCGGCGGAGAACCCCAGATATTCGTGATTCGGGCGTGCGAAACAGTAGACGCAACCATGTTCACAGCCGCGATACGGATTGATGCTCGCGTCGAAACCGACATCCGGCGAATCGTTGTAGGCGATGATCGAGCGGGTCGTGTCGCGGAGCAGTACGGTGTGGGGTGAGGTGTCGTCCGGCTCGTCCCACTCCGATATGACATAGCTCGCCCGCTCAAAACGATTGGCAGGATTGCCGGCAGCGCCGCGGCCGTGGATGTCGCCCATGGAAAGCGCACGTTACCACAGCCCATGCCACCGTACAAGTGTTCGTGTTTCAGTATTCGCATTTCAGGTAGCTCAACACATCCCTGCAGGATTTACCCGGGCACCCTGTCACCTCCACTGGTGCTTCGGATACTTCCGTTGCAGTTCAGACTTGATACGCGGATAGTGCTCGCGCCAGAAATTAGCCAGGTCCTGCGTCACCTGCACGGGCCGCATGCTGGGCGCGAGGATATGCACGCTCAGCGGGACGCGGCCCATAGCGATCTTCGGAGTCTCGGTGACACCGAACAGTTCCTGAATACGCAGTGAAATGAACGGCGGATTATCCTTCTCGTACACCACCTTCGGCGTCCGGCCATTGCTCAACGTGACCCGTTCCGGCATGTATTTTGCGACCAGGTCGCGCTGCGCGCCCGAGAGCCACGATTGTACGGCCGGTTTCACGTCACGATCCCTGATGTCTTTGTAACTCACCGCTCCGTGGCAGAGTTGCTCCAGGATATGGCGGCATTCCTCGTCATGGATCTGGGGAAGCCCGAGGTCGGGGCACCATTGTGCCAAAAGGTTTAACCGCAGAATCCACTGCGCGACGGAGTGATCCCACTTTTGCAACTGCAATCGGCCGGCAACAACCTCTTCCGCCAGCAACCGTGCCGCAGCATCGGCGGGTGGGGTTTCCAGCCGCCTCGACGACACCACAAGATCGCGGAATCGCAGCGTGTCCTCCGCACGAACGCGATTGGCGACGCCATCGAACGTGACGCGAATTTCCGGTCTCACGTCTCCGGGAAAGAATTCCTTCAGCCAATCCATCTCGATCGCCGTGGCCAGCGAGAGCACGGTATTGACGTCCCCGGGTTTCCCGCCGATTTCCTGGATTTCAGCGACCACCATCAGCGGACTCTGTCGCACGACGCTCTCACGCGCCAGAGTGCCGCGTCGTCCGTGAACCAGATCGCACCGCGATTGTCCTTCATCGATCCGGCGGGCAACGCGATCGCTGAATCCAATCAGGATGCATTTTCGGAGGGCTTCATCACCCGCGGGATTTGCCGCGGTATCCAATCCCTGCTGTTTCGCAATTCGCAAAAACTGTTCGTGCAGCGGTTCCACCTGTCGCGCGGAGACGCCGTGAATACCGGCCGCCTGGAGCGCGTCCATCTTGAAGTGATGGATGCGGGCATAGTCCCACGCCCGCATCAAGACCTGAAAGTCGGACAAGATCGTCTTGTCGGCTGTCCCCAGAACCTCCTCGCGAGTTTCCCCCACCAGCTTGCTGGGATTCCGCAGCAGCAAATCGCGACCCTGCGTTAAAGCGGCAACGAGGCAGGCATCGTAAACGCACCCATAATCCTGCGGCTGCGAGCAACATGCGTGAATATCGAGGATGCAGCGGAAAAGCGAGCATGCGGCGACCAAGGTCGGTAATAGCTCTTGTTTGGTGGGGTGAAACCGACAATGCGCCCAGGTCCAGCAGCAGTTCTTCCGCGTGGTGCAATGCCGCGTCGGCCGGGGCCTCGAGCCAGCGGAATTTCGACAGGTCTTCCAGGCCCGAAGCCTTCAGCGTGAGGACCACCTCGGACAAATCCAGCCGCTTGATCTCCGGCACCTCCCGGCAGGACGCTCATTCTGCTCTTCCTTGGACCACAGACCGGAGGCATTGACCCGGGGCCGTGCGTCCGGCGCGTCCCGCACGCTGATCGGCGCTGGCCTGGCTGATGCGCTCGACAAGAAGCGTATTGATCCCGCGATTCGGATCGTACCGGGGAATACGCGCAAGGCCGCTATCGATGACGAGACGGACGCCGTCGATGGTGATCGAGGTTTCCGCGACATTCGTGGCGACGACGATCTTCGGCTTCTCATAGCTGGCAACGGCGGCGTCCTGATCCTTCGGCGGCAGCTCACCGTGCAGAGGAAGAATGAGATATCCCCTGCGATTCCGAGCGTCGCCGCAACGCGTCGATCGTGCGGTTAATCTCATACCCCCCGGGCATGAAGATCAGCGCATCGGCGGCCCCGTCGGCGTGGCGGGCAAACGCGTCGGCAGCGAGTTCCCAGACGGGCGGGGAAGCCGGGCCCGAACGACGAGCCAGGTATTCGACAGCGACCGGAAACATGCGCCCCTCCGCACTGAGGACCGTGCACGGAGCCAGGTATTTCTCCAGCGCGCCCGAATCGAGTGTGGCGGACATGACGATCAGCAACAGGTCCGGACGGCGGCGCTCCTGGAATTCCAGAGCACGAGCCAGCGTGATGTCTCCGTAGAGATGCCGTTCGTGAAATTCGTCGAAGATCAGGGCACGGACACCCGTGAGGGAAGGGTCCTGGATCATCTGCCGGAGCAGGATGCCTTCGGTCTCAAAAGTAATCCGCGTCGCCGCACTCGTCGCATTTTCGAAGCGGACCTGATAGCCAACGTCGCGCCCCACTTCAACATTCATTTCCTGCGCCACGCGGGACGCAAGAAGACGAGCCGCCAGACGACGCGGCTGAAGGATGACGAGGCGTCCATCTCCAAGCAGTCCGTGCCGCAGGAGCATTTGCGGCACTTGTGTAGACTTGCCGGATCCGGTCGGCGCCTGCAACACCAGTCTGCCGGAGGACTGCAGGCTGGCGACCAGCCGGGCTTCGATCTCGTAGATGGGAAGTTGCTTCATGGATTCCTGCTGAGGCAAATCTTTGTCTAAATAGACCTCGCACCCCTGCCGGGGTGCGAACGCCCCTCGTGAGATGAACCCCGGGTGTCGCTCGGCTCCACCCGGGGCTACCTTCCTTTCACGCCTCCGGCGTGCAAAATGTCTAAACTCCTGCGCACGCCGGAGGCGTGCAAGGAGAGTAGCCGAAGGTTGCGCGCGCTTTTTGCGCGCGAACCGCCGGAACAGGCCCCGCGACGAGAAACGCCCCCGGCAGAGGTACGAGGCCAAATCTGGACAACTCCCTCTTGAGGAGAGGTCACCGAAGGCCGGGCGCGAAAGCGCGAGCCCGATAAGGCGAAGCAGTACGTTTGGTCAGGCACACCTAAACTTGCGTCCATCCTGACACACCGAAGCTCATTCCAGCCCACGAGTATCTCATCAAACGTGCGATGATCCTGCGCATGGGTCGTTCGCGTCTGTACCTTCCAAAGCTCGATTCTCCTCCGCCAACAATACTCGACCACCTCATTGATCATTTTCCAAACGTGACTGCGGACACATGGCGGGAGCGCGTGGTGCGTGGGAAAGTGACGCGAACTGACGGCAGCGCGATCCAGGAAGACAGCCCCTATCAGCAGGGCATCACGATCCACTATGACAGGGAAACGGCGTCGGAACCGCCGGTCCCGGAAGCGGAAACCATCCTCTACCGGGACGACGCGATCCTCGTCGTCGACAAGCCTCATGGGATGGCTGTCACTCCGTCAGGCGACTGCGTCGAACGTTCTCTGCTGTTCCGGCTGCAGAAGGGTACCGGCCTCAGCGACCTGACGCCCGTCCACCGCCTGGACAGGGAAACCGCGGGCCTCGTCCTGTTCAGCGTCAATGCCGGCACCCGTGCCCGATATCACAAGCTGTTTGCCGATGCCAGCATCGAACGGGAGTACCTCGCCATCGCGCGCCTCCCCGAAACGCACGGCAGAAAAACCTGGCTTCTCGAAAACCGAATCGAGGCCGGCACTCCTTGGTTCGTGCAGCGGGTTGTCGAAGGACTGCCGAACGCGAAGACCATGATCGAACTGCTCGAAACTCGCGGCAAGACCGGATTGTTTCGGCTCACGCCGAAGACCGGCAAGAAACATCAACTCCGCGTGCACATGGCTTCGATTGGGGCCCCGATCCTGGGAGACCCCTTCTACCCCGAAGTCCGCGAGAAGCCGGCGGGCGATCCCCCACTTCAATTGCTTGCCTGCCGCCTGGCCTTCATCGACCCCGTAAGCGGTACCGTCCGAAGCTTCACCTCGGCACGAAGGCTGCAGGTGGCCTTGGACCACAGCGACAAAGATCGGTTTTGACGTCTCCTTCCGTTAAGGTACTGTCGTTGGGAGCGGCTGACAATCGGGTGCCCTATCGACCGATGACGGCATGCTTAAGGAGAAAAGCCATGAACATGACCGGGAACACAATCGTCATCACGGGTGGCGGGTCAGGAATCGGGAAAGGCCTCGCCGAAGCTTTTCACATCCTCGGAAATCAGGTCGTTATTGCCGGCCGGCGCAAGGGAGCGTTAGAGGCGGTAACCGCCGCGAATCCGGGCATGAATTCCCTGCACCTGGATGTATCCGGCTCGGCATCCATCGGGGATTTTGTCAGCCGCGTGTACGAAGAATTTCCCGCGACAAACGTGCTGATCAACAACTCCGGCATTATGCGCGCTGAGAATCTTACGGGCCAATCGATAGAGATTGCCGACTCGGAAGACATCATTGCGACGAATCTGCTGGGCCCCATTCGTTTGACGGCGGCGCTGCTGCCGCTCCTTCGAAGACAGTCCCGATCGACGATCCTGATGGTGTCCTCCGGACTGGCCTTCATTCCACTGGCCATGACACCAACCTATTGTGCGACAAAAGCGGCGATCCACTCCTACTCCCAGAGCCTTCGCGAGCAATTGAGGAATTCAACAACCGAAGTGCTGGAACTTATTCCGCCATACGTCGCCACCGACCTGATGGGAGTGAGGCAAGTTCCCGACCCACGCGCCATGCCTCTCGGCGAGTTCATTGCGGAAGTCATGCAGATCCTGCGCACGCAGCCGACTCCAGCGGAAATCTGCGTTGAACGAGTAAAGGGGTTTCGCTTTGCCGAGAAAAACGGCCAGTACGAAAATCTGTTTCGCGGTTTGAACGAGTCCTGGGCGGGCTCGAACTGAACTCATGGATTCGCGTGCCCGTCAGAACGAATGGATTATACGATCTTTCCAGGATTGAAGTTGTGGCCGGGGTCCATACCGTCAAGCAACGACCGGATCATCGTGACCCCTGCCGGCGAGATGTCCTGGCTTAGCCACGGCCTGTGTTCCACGCCCACCGCATGATGGTGCGACAGGGTGCCGCCGAGATCGATGAAACCCTGCTGAATCGCGCGCTTGACCAGGTCGTATTGCTCCAGTGAACGGGCCTCGTCGGTGGGCCGGAACGCAAAGGTGAAGTAGAGGCAGGCGCCGGAATGATAGGAGTGCGCGAGATGGCACATGATGTATCCCTTCACGCCGGTCTGGTTGAAAGCCTTGTCCGCTCTTTGAAGCACACCCGTGGACAGGCTCTCGAGTTGGGCCCACGGAGCGGCCGTCTCTGAAACATCCGCCAGCGCGCCCCGGTCGAGCAGAAAGTCCCGGAGGTAAGGCGTATCGAACTTCTTCTGGTCGTAGAGTTCGCCGGGGCCGGTGCCCACGTTTATGCCCCCATGACGCGCGACAATCCCGTCGACCAGACGTTTCTGGAGATGGACGTGTTCCTCGGAACCTTCATAACCGATGAACGACAGACACATCCGATGAACGTCGAAGTGTTTAACGCTCCGCAGATAGAGCTTTGAAAGCGCCGACTTCGTTCGGCCGGCAAGCCCTTCGGCTCTCTTCGTCGCGAAAATGAACCGTGTCTCGTTGGCATCCGACACGCGTGTTACCGAGGGAAAGGCATCGCTTTCAGCAATCGTCCTCATGGCGCGAAGGCCGCTGCTCCAGTCCGGGAACAGATACCCGTAGATCTGCCGCCTGGAAGGGACACGGTGCACGTGAACGGTGGCTTCGGTGATGATGCCGAGGCGGCCTTCGCTGCCGAGGATCATCTCGCGAACGCTCGGGCCGGTGGAAGATGAAGGCACCGGCCTCGTGGCCAGAATACCGGCAGGCGTAACCACGCGGACTGCCCTCGTCAGGTCTGCGATGTCCCCGTACTTGTCGGACTGCATCCCCGAGGAGCGCGTCGCGATCCAACCGCCGAGAGTAGAGTGCTTGAAGCTGTCCGGAAAGTGACCGAGCGTCCAGCCTTTCTCATTCAACTGCCGCTCGATGTCGGGGCCGAGGGCGCCCGCCTGAATGCGGGCTATTCTGGACAGGTCGTCGATTTCGAGAACCCGGCTCATGCGGCTCAGGTCCACCGAGACAACGGGACGAATCTCACTGCGGGGAGCTTCGAGACTTCCGGAAATATTGGTTCCTCCGCCGAAGGGAATCACCACCGCGTCGGCAGCGAGCGCAACTCTGACGATCCCCGCGACTTCGGCCTCCGAACCCGGATAGACGACAAAATCAGGCACGCGTCCCACGTCGCCACGACGAACGCGCACAAGATCCCGCAGGCCTTTGCCATAGGAATGAATGACGCGCTCGAGGACATCGTTCCTGAGATTGCCGGCGCCCACGACGGACTCCAGTGACGCCCACAGTTCCCCGGCCGGCAGAGAAGGAGGAACCGGGAGGCTGCCGAGATCGGCCACTGCTGCAGGTTCCTTCGTCACGTCGAGATCGATCGCGGTTTTCAGGAAGGCGGCGAAAGCGGGCTTGTCGTCATGGCGAAAAGAGACACCCTCTTCTCCCCAGCCCCACCACTTCATATGCTTCATGATCCGTCCTTCAGGCTGCCGCGTTCGGGCTACTGCGTTTCGGGAACCTCTCCGAGCGGCTGGATTGTCGCGCCGGCGACGAACTTTCTGTAGTCGCGGAAAGTCACGTCGATCTCCATGTCCAGATTCCTGAGCAGGACAATGCGCGCGTCCATCTTAAGGGAGAAGTGTTTGGGCAGCCACACTTCGTCGTTCACGCGGGTCTGCTCCAGATGCATTGTCGAACCTTTGTGCAGACGGGCGAGAAACAGACCCCAGGAGATCGTATCAATGCATTCGACGTCGAGTTTTGTCCACTGTGTATCGGCCTTATCGATCCAGAGGCGGAATCGTACCTTCGGCAGGATGCCGGCGTCTTTGAGCTTTGGCTTGTATCCTGGAATCGGGTCCGCATCGATCACGTAGTTGTCGCGGCCGTCGACGGGCTCGATCGCTACGAAACGGAACCTGAAGGCATCGGCGATCTCACGGACGAATTGCCGGTCCTCCTCAACGCTCTTCTGCTCCTTTGCCATACGCTTGTTCCGCGCGCCCTCGCTTTCCTTCTGGTATTTCTCGACGAGCTTCTGAATCTTGTCGTCTTCTTTCTTCGCTTCCTTCCCGGAAAGAGGCTGGTCCTCTTTGGCGATGAGCTTTGAGACCGGCTCGCCGGAAAGGACCATGATCTCGTAGGTTTTGCTTTCGGTGGATTTCACGCCGCCCTTGCCGTCCAATCGGCGTTGCTCGTTGCGCTGCACATAGGTGTAGTCCCGCTGTCGTTTTGTGTTTTCGACATCGTTATCGGCCGACCTGCGGATCAATTCACGGATCTCGTTTTCGGTCAACGTATCCGCGGAGCCCTGGCTCCGGAATGCGGGCGGCAGACTCACGGCGAGGAGTAAAACGAGGACCATCCCGAGGCGCTTCATTGAACACGATAGTGCCACAAGAGTCCGCGATGGCGATATACTCAGCGGCCACAAGGGAGGCAACCGACCGAATGAGAAATCTGTGCCTGGTGCTGCTGGCGACGCTTCTGGCGCTCTCCGTGGCACTTGCCCAGGCCCCTCTCGAAGCCACGCTGGAAGCCCGGCTTAAGAAAGTGTTCCCGGGCGCCACGTCGTTTTCGACAAAGCAGCCCGGCCCTCCGGCTCACTTCATTGCGTACACCGGGAGCGGCGCCGCCAGGGCCATCGCAGGCTACGTCTTCTGGACGACCGATGCAGCCCCGCTCGAGCGTGGCTACGACGGCCCCATCAAGATGCTGGTAGGGATCGACCTGAAGGGCATTCTGACGGGAGTTCTCGTGACCGAGCACCACGAGCCCTATGGGTACTTTTCGGTGGAACCGCCGGAGTTTGCGGCACAATTCAAGGGCAAGAACATTCGCGACCCTTTCAAGGTTGGCGCGGATGTGGATGCCGTCTCCCGCGCGTCGATTACGATCACCAGTTCGGCAAGCGCCATTCACAAGGGCGGCCTTGCCATAGCGCGGGCGCTGCTCGTTCCTCAAGCCCAAAAATGAAAAACTTCGGTGTGATAAGGATTCTGGCGCCGCTGGCAATGGCCCTGACTCTTGCCATTCCCGCCATTGCACAGGAACCCGCGGATTCTTTCGACTTCTCCGCGCTGGACGAAAAGCCGCCAACCTGGGCGCAGGACATCAAGGATCAAGCCCCCGACCTGGCACTCTTCGCCGGCTTCGCCGCCCTTGCGCTCGTCGGGTTCTTCCGCAAGAGCGAACCGCTGAAGTGGATCACGATGGGAGCCTCGGTCGTCTATCTGGGATTCGCGCGCAGCCAGCTGATCTCGGTTGTCAACATCTTCGCGCTGACGCGATGGAACCTGCCGGAGTTCCGCCACAACCTCGACTGGTACCTGTTTGCGATCTTCACCCTGGCGACAACGATCTTGTGGGGCCGCCTTTACTGCGGACGCGTGTGCGCCTTTGGTTCGCTGACTCAGCTTGTCGACAGGATCGTGCCGGCCCGGCTTCGTTTCGAGGTTCCACCTCGCATCGAGCAGAAGGCCAACTACATCAAGTACGCCTTACTGGGGGCCACGGTGCTGTACTTCCTGGTGACAAAGGACATCTTTATCTATCGGTACGTGGAACCCTTTTGGATGTTCTCCCGCGAGGCGACGACGGCCATGTGGATCGGCCTGGGCGTGTTGCTCGTTGCGACGGTTTTCGTGCGGAATCTCTATTGCCGGTTCCTATGCCCGGTTGGCGCGTTCCTTGGCCTGTTGTCCAATCTGACCGTGTTTCGGATCAAACGCTGGTCGGAATGCAACACCTGCAAACTCTGCGAGAAAAAGTGCGAATGGGGAGCGATTCGCGGACCGAAGATCGTCGCGAGCGAATGCGTCCGCTGCGACGATTGCGAGCGCCTCTATATGGACAAACAGAAGTGCCCGCACTGGCTGATCCTGCTGAAGAAAAAAGCCCAGGCCGTGCTTGGCTGAACTTTGCTCGATAATTCGCTAGCTCGTTTCTGTCGCGAAACTCACCCCGAAGGGGGACTGGAGTTTAGACATTTTTGAGTCTGAGCGGGCGCGGAGACACGAGGTTACGTCTCCGCTTTGCAGGTTCGTCCGCAAGGCGATGGCGACGTTGAAACGTGACTCTTAGCACGCCGGAGGCGTGTTGAGAATTTAGCCCCGGGTTAAGCGAGCGCAGCGAGCGCAACCCGGGGTTGCCGTATGGGAGATGTTCGCACCCCGGCCGGGGTGCGAAGGCCGCTCGTGAGATGAACCCCGGGTATCGCTGCGCTCCATCCGGGGCTACGTTCCTTTCACGCCTCCGGCGTGCAAAATGAGTCTGACCGGGCGCGGAGACACGAGGTTACGTCTCCGCTTTGCAGGTTCGTCCGCAAGGCGATGGAGACGTCGAAACGTGACTCTTAGCACGCCGGAGGCGTGCTGAGAATTTAGCCCCGGGTTAAGCGAGCGAAGCGAGCGCAACCCGGGGTTGCCGTAACGGAGATGTTCGCACCCCGGCAGGGGTGCAGGGATTCCTCGCAACCCCTGCCGGGCTGCGAAGGCCGCTCGTGAGATGAACCCCGGGTGTCGCTGCGCTCCACCCGGGGCACCTTCCTTTCACGCCTCCGGCATGCAAAATGAGTCTGAGCGGGCGCGGAGACACGAGGTTACGTCTCCGCTTTGCAGGTTCGTCCGCAAGGCGATGGAGACGTCGAAACGTGACTCTTAGCACGCCGGAGGCGTGCTGAGAATTTAGCCCCGGGTTAAGCGAGCGAAGCGAGCGCAACCCGGGGTTGCCGTAACGGAGATGTTCGCACCCCGGCAGGGGTGCAGGGATTCCTCGCAACCCCTGCCGGGCTGCGAAGGCCGCTCGTGAGATGAACCCCGGGTGTCGCTGCGCTCCACCCGGGGCACCTTCTTTTCACGCCTCCGGCGTGCAAAATGTCTAAACTCCAGAGCACCGCTCCGCGGTGCAACAGCCCGACCTAAGGAGCCGAGTTTCGCGACAGAAACTAGCTCAGCACTTCACATTCGCCGATGTATTGTTCGGGGCGGGATGTGTAGCCCGGCAGTGACACCTCCGTGTATTCGTGACGCGACTGCATGGCCTTGAGCTTGCCGCTCGCCGTCGTCTTTTCAAGGATGGTTGTGACGTAGAGATACCCGTCCAAAAACGATTGGATGAAATGCAGGTAGCCGTTCGAATAGCGAACGATGATGTCGTACTTGCCACCGTAGGGGCTCTTGAGTTCTGCCGTGCCTTCGTCGACATTGATGCCGTCGAACTGCTGCTCCAGGCTCGCAGGCTTAACCTGGACTTCAGGCTTCTCCTTGCCCCACGTACCGAGCGCCATCACGGAGAATGTGCACCTGATGGACTTGGCCCTTGAAAGCGGACCCTGCGTACCCTGGGCGCTCAAAGGATGCGGCGCCACGGTCAAAACGCTGCAAATCGCAACGGCAGCGAAGATTCTGTTCATCGACATGGTTAGCTCCTTCTATGGTGCATCGGTCGGAGGGGATAGCAGCGTGACCCGCCCCTGCAACCCTGAGGATATCAGGACCTTGTTGTTGGAGCTGACGATTACGCCTTCAACATCCGGCAGGCGCTCAATCAGCGCCATGCCGGCTTCCGGTCCCAGGATGAACACCCCGGTAGAAAGCCCGTCCGCGATGGCTGCACTTCGAGCAAGGATCGTCACGCTGCGCGAACCGTGGGCGGGAGCGCCTGTGGCTGGATCGAGTATGTGATGATACCGGCGTCCATCCTTGATAAAGAACCGTTCGTAGTCGCCGGATGTGCTGAAGGTGGAATCCGACAATTCCAACGACGCGAAGATCTTGTCCGGAGCGCCTCGCGGATCCTGTATCCCTAAACGCCATGCCCGGTCGCCGGATCTGCCCGCAACATACATATCGCCGCCGAACTGGATCATGAAGTCGTGGAAACCCCGTTGCAAAAGAATGTCGCGGGCGCGATCGACAGCATAGCCCTTTCCGACCCCACCCAGGTTTACAACCATACCTTCGTGGCGAATGAAGGCAGTACCGTTGCGTTCGTCGACTTCCACCTGGCGATAGTCGATCAGCTTCCGGCGGCGGGCAACTTCATGGGGATCCGGAATCAAACCGTCCTTGTTCTGGTAATCGAATTTCCACAAACCCGACATCACTCCCCAGGTCACGTCGAATTTTCCACCAGTCCACTCACTCACCTGGCGCGCGGTCCGAAGCACATCGCGGATTTCCATCCCCACCGGAACCGCATTTCTGCCCGCAGCGGCATTCAATCGTTGAATCTCGCTACCTTCCTTCCAGGTGCTCATCAGACCTTCCAACCGGTCGAATTCCTGAAAGATCACTCCAAAAGTCGCGAGAGCTGCGGGTTCGTCGGCCGTCCAGGCGCTTAGCCGAAGCTCGGTTCCCATCGACGGCGCCGTTCTCTCGACAAGCCGGGATGGGGGCGGATCAGCTTTCCGGGCACAGCCGGTGGCGAAGCCCAGGCCCAGGGAAAAAATGAGAAAAGCAAAGCTGGAGGCCGGCAGGCTAGGTCCGTTCCGCGGTCCGCTCTTTGTCCACCCCCACTTCCCTGTCATCTTGCTGAATCGTATGGTCATTTACAGATTTATGGGCCGAGCATACCACGAACAAAATGTCACTTTCCTGAAGGGGTGGAGTTCGAATGCGGTGGCGTTCGCCCGGGAATTTCGGTGACGTTGATCAAATTCGCCCGATATGGCTCTCGGAGATCGAAATGTCGCAGGCGAATTTGATCAGCGTCACCGAAATTCTCCCTGCTAATATCTCTCGGGTGTCCAACGCGATCCTCTGCCAGCAACTCTACAAACAATATCCCGGGAATCCCCCGGTCGACGCCGTGAATGGGCTCGATCTCGTGATTGAAACCGGCGAGTGCTTTGGGCTGCTCGGACCGAATGGCGCCGGTAAGACAACCACGATCGAAATTCTCGAAGGCCTGCTCGATGCGACCCGTGGAAACGTCGAGATTCTCGGGATGAAATGGGGAACGGCGGATAACGAGATCCGTGAAGAAATCGGGATCTCGCTTCAGGAAACCAAACTGTCCGAAAAGCTGACCGTTCTGGAAACGTTAACCCTTTTCCGCAGTTTCTATCAGCAGGGTATCGAGCCTGCGGAAGCGCTGGGCTGGGTTTCGCTGGAAGAAAAGCTCGACGCACGCGTCGGCAAACTCTCCGGAGGCCAGAAACAGCGACTGGCTGTGGCCTGTGCTCTGATCGGCGATCCGAAGCTCCTTTTCATGGATGAGCCGACCACGGGGCTCGATCCACAGTCACGGCGGCAACTCTGGGACATCATCCGGCGCTTCAAAGATGCCGGGCGGACCGTTCTGCTGACAACTCACTACATGGACGAAGCCGAGCGCCTATGCGACCGGGTCGCCGTCATCGATCATGGCAAAGTCATAGCGCTCGGTTCACCCCGGGACCTGATTTCCACTCTGGGCGGCGAGCACGTGGTCGACTTCAGCCTGATGCCCCCGAACGGATCGGGAATTCTCCCGTCGAAGGATCTCAAGGCGGACCTTGCAGCCCTTCCCGCAGTTCGCAGCGTCCGTATGGAAGATGGAATCTACTCTCTGGCTGTTACAGAACCTCATATCGCGATCCCGGCGCTTCTCGACCGACTGCGGTCCATGAACCGGCAATTGGCGAACCTGAGCACCCGACATGCGAGCCTCGAGGACGTTTTTGTCACATTGACGGGACGCCACTTGCGTGAAGAATCGGCGTAAGGCATGAAGAATTCCCCCATCGCCCAACTAACGCTGGCTCGCCTCAAGGAGTTCTTTCGGGAACCCGAGGCGGTCTTCTGGGTCTATGGCTTCCCGATTCTCATGATCGTGCTGCTCGGCATCGCCTTTCGAGAAAGGCCCGTGGACAGGATCACTGTCGATATACAGGAGGGCCAGTTTGCGAGTGTCGCGCAGTCCGCACTTGGCGAGATCAAGAAATTCGATGTCAAAACTTGCAAGGAGTCCGCATGCCGAAACCGTCTTCGCACCGGGAAGACGGATCTGGTGATCGTTTCGGGCGAGGGATCGACTGCGGCTTTCGACTACCTCTACGATCCAGCCCGCCGGGAGAGCGAACTGGCACGCAAGGAGGCGGATGACGCTCTCCAGCGAGCCCGTGGGCGCCAGGACAGCTTTGTCGCGAAGGATCGGGAATTCAAGGAGCCCGGCGGCCGCTACATCGATTTTCTGGTCCCCGGCCTGCTCGGCATGAGCATCATGGGCGGAGGCCTGTGGGGTGTGGGATTCGTCACCGTGGACATGAGAATTCGCAAATTGCTGAAGCGATTTCTGGCGACGCCGATGAAGAAAACAGACTTCCTTGGAGCCGTGATGATCAGTCGAATGTGCTTCCTGATTCCGGAAGTGATCATCCTGATCGTGTTCGCCGCGATCGCGTTCGGCGTGAAGGTCTATGGAAGTCTGACGGCGACGGCGTTTCTCGTGCTGATTGGCGCAACGACCTTTTCGGGAATGGGCCTTCTGGTGGCAAGCAGAGCCAAGACAATCGAGGCCGTCTCGGGATTGATGAATGTCGTCATGCTGCCGATGTGGATGCTGTCCGGCATTTTCTTCTCGTCGAGCCGCTATCCCGATGCCGTACAGCCGCTGATTCGACTGCTGCCGCTGACCGCCTTGATTGACGCGCTGCGTGCCGTCATGATCGACGGAGCGTCCGTGTTTTCTCAAACTGCCCAGGTTGCGATCCTCGCCGTCTGGGGCGTGGCTTCGTTTGCGATCGCCCTGAAAATCTTCCGCTGGCAATAGGGGAATTGTGGTCTTATCGGAGAAGCGATGAGTGCCGCAACTCCACCGTCTTCAAATCGACACATCCGGGTGGTTTTGTCCACGACGGCGTTGCACTCGTTCATGTCGGTTTCGAAAGCAACGGCTCTGGTGCTCGCTGAGCTTGGAGTGGCGGTTTTCTTTACCGTCGGGGTAGCGCGATCATTTTTCGGCGAGTCCGCGCCGTGGTTCGTTCTCGGTGCGTGCCTGCTCGCCATGATCGTGCGTGCGATCGATATCGAAAGCTGGGCATTCTTCATACCGGGCGGATTGATCGGGCGCTCCGAGCGCGTCTTCGGGCAGCGGGTCGGCAGCCTGGCCACCGCCGTCATGCTCACCGAACGACTGTTGCTGGTGGCCCTGACCTGCGTTCTCTGCGGACAATACGCCGTCAGCTTCGGTTTCGGGTGGATATCGGAATGGAGCCTGACGGCGCAGTTCAGCGTGCAGGAGATGGTGACGGTCGGGGCCATATTGCTCATCGGCGTCTTATGGACGCGGACGCGGCTGGGCTTCCACCTGCCATCCACTGCGGTGGCGAGGTGTGTATGGGCGGGAGTTCTCATCATCCTGACGTTGTCGATCGCCGGCACAATTGCCATGGTCACGCACCACGTGTCCATCCTGACGCCCACGCTGCGGCCGGTCTCCGGCGATCCACGGCTTCGCCAGGGGTTCCAGTGGCTAATCGCCGTCGCCCTGGTCTTGCCCATACTCGGTGGAGGAGGATCGCTCGGGCGCGCGGCGGCTGAATTTGCGCCACCACGGCTGAATGCGGTCCGTCGCACTGCCTTTTTCGTAGCGTTGTTCGTCCTGCTGCTTGCGGTGCCGACATCTTTTCTCTTCGTCGCAGCCGTACCGCGGGAACAATCCGCTCTGTGGACCGCCGCGCCCCTGTCGGCGCTCGCGCAATATCTTCCGGTGCCCGCATGGAGCCTGGGGCTGTTGACCGTTCTCGTTTTCTGTGCGTCGATCCTGATGTTGCTGGCCGCGGCGCAGGCGGCGTTCGAATACACTGAACAGCTTCTGAGACGTCTCGCTTCGGAAAAAGCCAGCTTCGGAGAAGCGGCCAACCCCATGAACGTGGCGGCGGTGGCCGCCGTACTCATTACCATTGCGAGCGGCGCGCAGGTCAGTTGGCTAAGCCGCGCCTATGGAGTCGCCGTGGCGTCTGCTTTAGTGCTGCGCGTGGCGGTCAACTTGCGGCTGCACAAAGTCCATCACGAGCGGCAGCCGTTCAGGGCACCTGCTTTTGCCAGTGTAGGGGTGGCCTTGATCGTCGGACTCGCCACCCTGGCCCTGATTTCTTCGGGCGATATTCCTTCTATCGCATCGCTCAGTCTGATCATGGGTCTTGGCGTTTCGCTTGCCGTCAGGCGTCGAAGCGCAGCCGCGCCTGTCGCTTTCGAGGAGAGCCCGTTCGAAGTTTCCATGTCCGGCGACGTTTCCCTGGGACAGGTCGACGCGCGGCCGGGCAATGTGCTGGTGACCGTGCGCCACCCTCACTCCCTGGCGCATCTCGCCGCCGCGATGCAGGCTGCCGGAGAGCGCGACATCGTCGTTGTCGCCGTGCGCGTGCTCGGGCTCGACGTTGACGATGAGTCCGCAGGAACGACTTCTACTCCCGCGGAGCAGTACCTTTTCTCTCAGGTGGTTGCCTTGACGGAACGGTACGCCCATCCGGTTCGCCTCCTCATCGTCCCGGCGCAAAACGTTTTCGACGGCGTCATTGGCGTGGCCATACGCCTGAACTCCTCGGAAGTCTTTGTCGGCGAGTCCTCAACCCTGCCTTCTTCCGAGCAGGCGCGACTCCTCGGGGAAGCATGGGAGCGTGCCGAAAAGTCCGAAGATCTGAAGCTTCGTCTCGTTATTCATCATCGCAGCGGACGCACCGATGCGTACCACCTCGGCGCCCATCCGCCTTCCCTCTCGCCCGGAGATCTCGATTTGATTCATCGCTTGTGGCTCGATGCGGCGAAGGCCGTGGGACCACACGTACATCATCGCGACGTCGTTCGCGCAGCACTGACTCATATGGAACAAAAACTTTCAGGCTCCGAGCGCGCCGAAGCGCTCGACCTTATTCGTCATATTGCGCGACCCGCAGACGAGTTGGCCGCAGCCGTTCATGCCGGCGACTACACGCGCCTGCGGGACCTCGTGCGGAACCGTCACGCGAGCGACCTCGCCATAACTCTTACGGACCTGGGCGTCGACGATCAGGTTATCGTTTTCCGCGTCCTTCCCCGCAAGGATGCGGCGGCGCTCTTTGAGTATCTCTCGCTCGAAGAACAGGAAGTCCTGCTCAAGGCCATGGCTCATGAAGACGTGGCGTCACTGCTGAACAGCATGGCGCCCGACGACCGCACGATGTTCCTCGAGGAACTGCCCGCATCGGCAACTCGCCAGTTGCTGGCGATGCTCACGCCGGCCGAACGCACCGTCGCGTCAAAGCTGCTGGGATACCCTGAAGACTCCATCGGCCGCCTGATGACGCCGAACTATGTCAGCGTCCCGGAGCACTGGACGATAAAGGAAGTCCTGGACCACATTCGCACCCACGGCCAGGACAGCGAAACCCTCAACGTGGTTTATGTGGTGGATGAGTCCGGAATGCTGATCGACGACATCCGGATCCGGGAGTTGCTGCTGGCGCCGCTCGACAAACATGTGACCGAACTCATGGACCGGCGATTCGTCGGACTCAAAGCCACCGACGACCAGAAGACGGCGGTGGCGGTCTTCCGGCAGTACGACCGAACGGCCCTGCCGGTGACGGATACGACCGGGGTGCTGATCGGAATCGTCACCATCGATGACGTCCTGGACGTTGCCGAAGCCGCCACCACCCAGGAGATCCAGAGAATCGGCGGATCGGAAGCTCTCGACGAGCCCTACATGAAGATCACTCTTGCCCGTATGGTGCGCAAACGCGCCGGATGGCTGACAGCGCTGTTCCTTGGCGAAACATTGACCGCCACAGCCATGACGCTGTTTCAAGGGGAGATCGAGAGGGTCGTTCAGCTGGCTCTCTTCATTCCGCTGATCATCTCCAGCGGTGGCAACTCCGGCTCGCAAGCCACGACGCTCGTGATCCGGGCACTGGCGCTCGGTGAGGTCGGATTAAGCGACTGGTGGCGGATCATGCGCCGCGAGATCTACGCCGGCCTCGCTCTTGGCACAATTCTTGGTGCGATTGGATTCACCCGCATCACCATCTGGTCCGTGGTGCGCCCCGCGACCTATGGACCGCACTGGCCGCTGATTGCGCTGACGGTCGGACTTGCGCTGATCGGTGTCGTGTTATGGGGTTCTCTGATGGGTTCCGTCCTCCCGCTGGTTCTGCAGCGGCTCGGCTACGATCCGGCGACATCCTCGGCGCCGTTCGTCGCGACATTGGTGGACGTCACCGGTCTGGTAATCTACTTTTCCGTCGCACTCGTCATCATGAGCGGAGCGATGACAGCCTGATCCCGGTAGCCGGCAACTTGCCTCAGGAGATATCGAACTGAGGGGAGTCCATTTACCCTCCGGTCGTTAAGGCGATTTCTTTGACCTGCTTTGCTGGAGATAGTGAGGACTGTACTGAAGGCCATACGGCGTCGTGATCTTGTGGGCCGCCTTGGCGGCGGCGAAGTCTTCCTTCGACTTACGAATCGCCGCCAGTTCTTCTTCATTGCAGGGCCGCATGGTGATCTCCTCACGAGGTACGAAGAACACCTGACCAATCGGCATGGTGTGCGCACCCGGAATCCCCTCTCCCGGCTGGAGCACATAGCGGAATTCGCTTTCGTGAGCATACCAATCCGTCTCGACGCGAACGATCAGAGCGGCGGCAACCGGCCGCTCGATCATGTTGAACACCGGTGTGTAAACCGTGTCCCAGCCTTCCGGAGTTTGAAAATTCGTCGCGCCGCGCAGAGTTACCGCACCTGCCGGAGTCCCCAGATCTTCGGGAACAATGAAGGTCCGCATGATGAGCTTGGCCTCCTCCGCGGAAACCGGCGGATTCTTCACCGCAAACTTGACCTCTTCCCGAATCATCCCAATGCCGCCCACCGGGAGAACTACCGCTACAGAGAAGATGGGATCCCACTTCTGCTGACGATTGCTCTGAAAGTAGGAGAACAGGAACTGGCCTTCGCCCTGAAACTCGATGTAATAAGACTCGTGGGGCTCCAGCGCCGGAAACACCATGAATCCCAGCGAACTACCCGCCTCCAGCACCGGACAGTGTCTGGCATGCTGGGGCAACATCGGGCGGGAACTCTCGCGACGCGGCGGTTGTCCGACCCCGGGGCGGCCGGAATTGGGAAATAGACGAACTTCCATGGGGACGTTATCTTAGCGCAAGAAGAATCAGGGCTCCGGAAGAAGTTGCAGGTCGCGATCCTGTAACGATTTGAAGGCATCCTCAAAGGGGAGGTTTCGCGTGCGGGTCGCGTGTCGGGTCGCGTTGACTTCACAAATTGCAGGTGGTAGCGTACCGGGCTAATGCGCAGTATCAGGGAGTCTATGACCGATCGAACGAGAGCGTCTGTCCACATCGCCTGTCTCGTGGTGACGCTGTTTATTACTGCAACAGCAGCGTTTGCGCAGGGGCCTGCGCGGCCGTCTATGCCCACCGAGATTGCTTCGGAATGGCGTCTGGACAGTAACGAAGACCCTGGGGCCGTCGGTGGCCTGGGGCAGCCCCCTCTGGGCTATTATCTCGGGATTCCTTTCAACGACGCGGGACGCATGAGGGCGGACACCTCCGCGGAGTCCATCTGGGGAACTCCGGAGTATCAATGCCGGCCGCACTCGGCTCCCCACCAGTGGCGGGGACTCGGCGGAGCGCGCATTCTTAAGGAACAGGATCCTCTGACCCGCGAGGTCAAGGCGTATCACATTCAATTCATGCGCTCGCTGGACTGGCCCATTTACATGGATGGACGGCCGCATCCGCCGGCCTGGGCGCCGCACACCTGGTCGGGATTCTCGACAGGAGAATGGGTCGGCAACACGCTGAAGGTCACCACGACCCACCTTAAGGATGGCTACTCCGGCGCGGCGGGCCTCAAACCAGCGACCTGTACACGATGACGGACTACATCACGCGGCACGGCGACATCCTGACGATCGTCACGGTCATCGATGACCCGGTGTATCTGGACGAGCCTTACGTCCAGTCGACGACCTACACCGCAGATCTGACGGGAAGCACCGCCCTGGAAAACTGTAACGGTTCCGCATTCGCCGAGAATGGCGGAAGCGATCGCCACTGGGTGCCCCACTTCCTGCCCGGCCAGAACACGGCCCTCACCGAGTGGCTGAAAGACGGAACCCTGGATCCCGGAAATCGCGACTCGCGGCGGGTTGGAAGACGTCTATCCCGAATACCGCGCTACGCTGAACGGCTCGAAAAAGGTCAGTGACTGAAAGTGCCCGTGTCAGAATCGGCCGTCAATCGGTGGACAAGCAGAGGTCGGAGCAGAGTCCAAGGGATGGCGAAGTCCACATCATGCCCGTGCAGGGCAACATCTACATGCTGGTGGCTGACGGCACGAACATCACGGTGTCGGTCGGGCCCGAAGGCCTCGCTGTTGTGAATACCGGCACGGCCGACATGTCGGAGAAGATCCTGGCGGCCCTTAAACAGCTGGCCAGTTCAGCCGTCAGGCCAGCCAGACCGAACAACTGCTCCGGCGACAACTGTCCCGGGAACCTGGGGCTGGGCGAGCCCGTTCATCAATACCGTGATCGCATCGCCGGATCCCCCAAGCCGATTCGCTACATCATCAACACGAGCGCCGCGCCGGAACACATCGGCGGCAACCAGAAGATCGCCAGTGCAGGATTCTTTCCGCGCACCGGAGGCTTCGGGTCGGCGATCGACAATATCGGCCGCGCCGCTCTGGTGCATGGCCCACGAAAATGTTCTGCTCAAGATGAGCACGCCGGTCGGCGAATCAACCGGCGTTTCCCGCGGTGGCGCTGCCGACGGATACCTACTTCGACGAATTCATCAAACTTCCCGAGTATTTCAACGGCGAAGCCGTGATCGTCTATCACGAGCCCGCAGCCAATACGGACGCCGACAGCATCGTGTTTTTCCGTCACTCGGAGGTCATCAGCGCAGGTAACATATTTTCCACGGTCAGCTATCCGATGATCGACCTCGCGAACGGGGGCAGCATCCAGGGCGTCATCAACGGGCTCAATCACATTCTCGATCTGGCCGTGGCAGAGATATCGATGACAGGGCGGCACATGGGTCATCCCGAGCCACGGACGTCTATCCGACACCGGGGATGTCGCGTCCTACCGAAATATCTGACAATGATTCGCGACCGCGTCCAGGACCTGATCAACAAGGGGATGACCCTCGAACAGGTGAAGGCTGCCAGGCCCACCATGGACTTCGACGGGCGCTATGGGGCCGACACAGGCCCTGGACAACGTCCATGTTCGTTGAAGCGGTCTATAAGAGTCTCAAGGAGAAGAAATAATGCGAAGAGTATTTCTTTTGGTTATCGCGTCGATGCTGATTGCCGGCGTTGCTGGGTACGCGCACCATTCCTATGCGGCGACCTACGATACGAGCAAAGAGATCAAGCTGTAAGGCAAGCTGATGCAGTTTTCCTTCAGGAACCCCCATGCCTACGTCACCATCCAATCGGCCGACGCCAAAGGGAAAATGCAGCGATGGGCCGTAGAGTGGGCCGGAACGTCTCAGCTGGCTAACCGGGGCATTTCGCAGGACACCCTGAAGATCGGCGACGAAATCACGATCGTCGGTCGTCCTTCTCGCGTCCCCGGAGAATTCAAGGCGCTGATGGTCAATCTGAAACGCCCGGCGGACGGCTTCTCCTGGGGTTCCAGACCTGACGATGTCGTCGACTAGAACGGTCGATGCAGCACTCCTGCTGCTCCTCGCTCCGTTTTCCTTTCTTGCTCAGCGTGGTGGGGCCGGAGGCGGTCGCGGCGGTGGTGGCCGCGGGGGTGGGGCGCAACAGTCCGCCCCGATCGACCTGACCGGCTACTGGGTGTCGGTCATCGTCGAAGATTGGGAATTCCGCATGGTCACGCCAAGAAAAGGCGTGTACGACACCCTGAATCTGAATGCCGAAGGCAGACGGATTGGGGACACCTGGGATCCTGCCAGGGACGAAGCAGCGGGCGAACAGTGCCGGGCCTATGGCGCGGGCAACATCATGCGAATGCCCGGCCGCATACATATCACATGGAACGATCCCAATACACTCAAGATCGAAACGGATGCCGGTATGCAGACCCGGCTTTTTCACTTCGGCGCGGCGGCAGCGCCTGCCGGAGATCCCAGCTGGCAGGGCAATTCCGTCGCGGAATGGGAACTGGCTGCCGGCGCACGAGGCGCTCCCCGGTCGGGCAACCTGAAAGTCGTGACCACGAATCTGAAGCCGGGATACATCCGCAGAAACGGCGCCCCTTATAGCAAGAACGCCGTGATCACCGAGTATTACGACATCAACACGCTGCCGGACGGCGATCGATGGCTCAGCGTAACCACCAAGGTCGACGACCCCACTTATTTCACCCGGCCCTACATCACAACCTCGGACTTCAAGCACCTTCCCGACGCGGCCGGCTGGAACCCCACACCGTGTTCCGCAAAATAGACAAGCAGAGAAGAGGACAGAATTCGGGGCCGTGCACCTCGAACCCCGAATTCGCCGGGAACAGTCGGTGCAATTGCCGTAACGAATTCGGGGTTCGAGGTGCACGGCCCCGAATTCTGTCCGTTCTTGGCCTGCTGGCCTGGATCCTTCCCCTGGGCGGGCAGTCCGCAGCGCAGCTCCCGGTGAAGGATGTGGAATGGCGGCATTATGCCGCCGACCTCGCCAACACTCATTACTCCCCGGTCGATCAGATCAACGGGAGGAATTTCAATCAGCTGCAGGTCGCGTGGAGATTCAAGACGGAGAACCTCGGCCCCCGGCCTGAAACGAATCTGCAGTCCACACCTCTGATGATCCACGGCGTGTTGTATTCGACCGCGGGATCGCGGCGCGACGTTGTGGCACTGGACGCGGCAACCGGCGAACTCCTGTGGGTACACGGCGAACACGAGGGCGTGCGGGGCGATAACGCACCACGTGCTCTTTCGGGGCGCGGTCTGGCGTATTGGAGCGACACCTCCAGTGGAGACGCGCGGATCCTCTACGTCACGCCGGGGTACCGGCTGGTCGCCCTTAGTGCTCAAACGGGCAGTCCCGTCCCCACATTCGGGCAAAACGGCATCGTCGATCTAAAGCTCGAAGACGATCAACAGATCGACCTCGAAACGGGTGAGATTGGCCTGCATGCCACGCCGGTCGTCGCCGGCAACACTGTCATCGTCGGGGCGGCACACCGCGCCAGTGGATCCCCTCGAATCAGGGACAACGCGAAAGGCTACGTTCGCGGATTCGATGTGAAAACCGGCAAGCGCCTGTGGATCTTTCACACCATTCCCAAACCCGGCGAGTTCGGCCGCGACACCTGGCTCGACAATTCCGCCGACAACGTTGGCAACGCGGGCGTCTGGGGACAGATCAGCGTCGACGAAGAGCTCGGTCTGGCGTATCTGCCCGTTGAACTGCCGACAGGCGATATCTATGGTGGCCATCGTCCAGGTAACGGTTTGTTCGGGGAAAGCGTCGTCGCGGTTGACCTGAAAACGGGTCAGCGCAAATGGCACTACCAGCTTGTGCATCATGGCCTCTGGGATTTCGATATTCCCTGCGCCCCAATACTCATCGACATCACAATCGATGGACGGCCCGTCAAAGCCCTCGCCCAACCGACAAAGCAAGGCGTTCTCTATACATTCAATCGGGAAACGGGCGTGCCGATATGGCCGATCAACGAGGTGCCGGTCCCGATAGGCGACGTGCCGGGCGAATGGTACTCGCCAACCCAACCGATGCCGACGAAGCCGCCCGCTTACGGCATTGCCGGCGTGCCGTCGGTAAACGACCTGATCGATTTCACTCCGGAGTTGCGGGCCGAAGCCCTGAAGCTGGTTTCCAAATACCGGATCGGACCGATCTTCACTCCGATCGTCGTCAGCAAGGCCGAAGGCCCCTACGGAACCATCATTACGACAGGCGTCACGAATTGGCCGGGAGGATCGTACGATCCGGAAACGCACATCTTGTATGTCCATGCGGCAACCGGCATCGTGGCAAACGGGCTTGTGCCGGGAGTGCCCGGACGAACCGAATTCGCCATGGTTTCGGGGATGCTGACGCCGGCGGGCCAGGGTCGGGGCCTCAATGTGGAGGGATTGCCTCTATTGAAGCCGCCCTACGGAAGTATCGTTGCAATCGATATGAACAAGGGGGAAATCCTCTGGAAGATAGCGAATGCCGAAACGCCGGACAACGTGCGAAACAGCCCTGCGTTGAAGGGCGTGAGTATTCCCCGCACCGGCCGCTCAGCAAACACGATCGGCATCCTGGTGACAAAGACCCTTCTCATTGTCGGCGAGCCCGGAACCTTCACGCTTCCCGATGGCCGAAGAGGGGCCATGCTGCGTGCATACGACAAGATCTCCGGCAAAGAACTGGGAGCGGTGTTCATGCCCGCCGGACAGACCGGGACGCCGATGACCTACACCCTGGGTGGGAAGCAGTACCTCGTGCTGGCGATCGGTGGGGGAAATTATCCGAGCGAACTGGTGGCGTTCAAACTGCCGAATTAGAGGGGGAGGGGACGTGGCATTTCGTCATTTCGGTGACGTCGATCAAATTCGGACCGCCGGCGTCTATCTTCCTCGTACTTCGCACGCGCGTGCGAACCACTCTCGATGTGAGGATAGGCCGCGAGCGCTGACTAAGAAGTTGGGCGGATTCCGAAGGCAACCGCCGCGTGTATGATTGACGGTAGGCTATGAGGCTCCCGAATGCAGAACGAGCCGAGATCGCTAAGGCGAAGGTTGCCGACTACCTTCTTTCTGACTCCCATCCTGTCGGTTCAAGTCGGCATTGTTCACGAGCCTCGGGTACTCTTCTGCGGCATGGGAGGTTTTGGCTGTGGATCTCCAGCGCCACGCCGTGGAGAACGAGGCAACGGCCACAGAGACTACCCAGTATGGGCAAAAGTACGAAGTTCGTGGTAGCTTGAATGGGCCGAAAGGTCGAACATTCGCCCTCGTGACCCTTTGGATTGTGCTAACTGGCGAGGGCTTTCCTCGATTCGTAACGGCGTTCCCAGGATCTAAACCATGAAGTACAAACTACTAGAGACGGTGGTCCTGAACCGCGATCTCGTTGACCGAGGTCTTCGGAAAGGGGATCTTGGGTCTGTCGTCCACGTCTACGAGCCTGATGGTCTGGAGGTTGAGTTCGTCAGTGCCGCCGGCAAGACCCAAGCGCTTTTGACTCTGCGTGAGAACGATGTGCGGGCGGTCTCGGACGACGACCTCATTACGGTCAGGCAACTCGATCGCTCAGCCTGAGCTAACCGCCCAACACCACGTTGCAACCGACAATCCGCGCGCCACGATAACGCAGTTTGCAACATTCGGCTCGCGCGGCTTGCGGCTGAACGTTGAGCCGTTAGCTGGCCTTGATTCTGAACCCATCCGTCGCAGAGAATGCGATGAGTGAAGTTCGAGATCGTCGGGGAAATTGAGAATATCGAAACCATAGCTGCGGGTCCGAGCGTCAAAGTTCGCGCGTTTCTTCGCAAGGCACATGGTCGAGGTCGGTGGCGTAAGCTAAAGCAGCTCGCTACGGTCCGACTGCGCAACGGAAGCTTGAGAAGGGTGGAACTTTAACTCACGTTTCTCCTTCGGCACCAGCCGGGAACCGAACTGCAAAACTCGAGACGTAACCGCGTACCCACGGGCGCGCACTATTCAAGAACGTCCAAACTCTATGGACAGCAGATGCTGGCGCTCCTCCTCGGTGCATACGGTCCGACCAAAGGGGCCGAGTTTCGCGACAGAATGTTCCTACGGCTCTTTGGCGTCCGGATTCGACGATCCGGCGAAGAGAGTCTTGCCGTTCTCGAAGGTCACGCTGGTGATGTTGGCGGTGTTGGAACCGTTGCGAGCCTGCCAGCCCTCGACTAGAAGGATGGTACCGGCCTTCAGGTCTTCCTTCCGCCAACCGCGTCTCAACAAGCCGTTGGCGCCCTGGGTCTCCAGCGCCCAGTTGACTTTCTTCCCGTCCGGCCCCACGACGTCGATATAAAGCCAGCCATGAGGATTGGACCACTTCATCAAAGTCAGCGCCCCCTTGAGGGTGACAGGCTTGGTTTGATCGAACTCCGCCGTGAACGAATGGTGCGCCAATGCCGGGATTGCCAGTAACGCCAGTATGAAAGCGCCAAACATGCTCTTTCGTATGAGTGTCATAGCCTACTCCTTCTTATTCTTCTGGGCGGCGCGGTATTCATCGCGGACGTCCTTCAAGATGCTGCAGATCGCCGTTGTCCTCATGACAGGCGACTTCCAGAAGTTCGTCGGATTCGCCGGTTGCCGCAGCGGAATCTCGATCGTCCACGGCCGCGGTGTACGCAATCGGGGTCCGTGACGGTGGCCCGGTACGTGATCTTTCCGTCGTCGGTCGGAATGAATCGCTCCACGACGTGTTCCGGCGTAGCTCACCACGTCTCCCACTCTCGTTCAGCCAGGTCTTGCCGTTCAGATTCGTCGTATCGACCACCAGGGTGTCGCCTTCCCAATGCCCCACGGAATCGCCCTGCCACAACCGAACGTTGTCCGGAATATGCGCCCGTCCATCCAGAGGAATAATGCGCCACGACATCCGCTCAAACAGCATGACCACATAGCCGGGTGGCTGCAGGATCTGGTAGGGTGAAGGCATATACATCGACCGCGGAACCCCTGCGACGAAGCAATGTGCTGTCGGATCGTCGTATCCGCGATACGGCAGCTCCCGGTTCAATCCTCTCCGCGCGCGCCCACGGCTGATAAGGAAGTTTCCCATCGGCCGGATCGACGACAACGCCCTGCGTTCCCGGCGTCAGCCCATCCCGGATGCTCTTCAAGCCGTAATTCGCGCCTCCGGCATTGCGCGCCGTAGAACCCGGTGAGATCGGGTTTCCGTCGGCATCCGGCGAATGGGTGTGGCCGCTGCCGGCGTGCCCGGCCTCCCCGCGCCCCGGACCTCCACGTCCCTGGCCCCCGCGTCCCTGCGCCGTAATCGGCAAAGGCGCGAGCAAAACCAGGATTCCAATCAACAACACGAACAGAGCCGCGCTTCCTCTCCTCACTTTGTGCCTCCGGCTTTGGGATACCAGGTGCGGGGGTCGCGCTCGAAATCCCCACTGGCCTCTTCCTTGTCAGCCTGACACTGGTACTCGAGCAGTCGAGGCTATGTTCTTTCACCCGTGAAATCGGCATGCCGCATCTTCCACGGTTTCGTGAAGACCTTGGGATCCGTGCACGGTGGCTTCATACTGAATCGTATCGTCGTCCAGCATCGTGTAGCGTTCCACCAGGCTCAGTTCATCGCTGTGAAAGTTGCCGGCGGCATCGAACCAGGTCTTATCGTTGTGGCCCTTGACATCCACAACCAGCGTATCGCCTTCCCAATGGCCGCGCGAATCCCCCATCCACCATTCGATCCCGACCGGTCCCGGCTTTCCATTCGTGTAGATCAGCCGGTAAACCTGGGACCACTCAAAGGTGATCGCGACATGATCCTTCGTCTGAAAGATCTGGTAGGGATGGTCGAGATACATGATGCGGGGAACCCCGGGCAGGTAACAGCTGTTCAGCGGATCTTCGATTTTGCGCTTGCTGAAGTTATCGCGTCGCGTTGCCGCAGCATCCGGCTTGTAGGGGATGTCACCCCCGTCAACGATCCCCTTCTCGCCGAGCAGATCCGCGGCTGCCTTGTTCTTAACCTGCCAGATTCCCTGAAGATCCGGCTTGCCGTCTGCGGTACGCGGGAGTACGGCTGCTGAGGCTCCCCGCTGGGCCGCAGACGATGCGGCGCTGAGGCACGTGGATATCGCCCCAAGCAAAAAAGCAAAGCAAACAAGACGTCCGGTTCTGATTGGCGAGACAAACATGCCCGCAATTCGACCATGAAGCGCGCAGCGGGGTCAAGCGGGCGGAGAATCGAGGGAACTTTGCCGCGCAGTCTCCAGCATCTTTTTCACGACACCGCGGTCAGGCGCGAAGGGGTTGTCCTCCAGGTATTCCTGGAGTTGCTCGGTCGCTTCGTCCCATCTCTCCTGATGCAGGTAGAGATTCGCCAGCATCAGCCTCGCAGCCGCGAGATCGCTATCGAGCTCCAACGCCCTCAGGAAGCTCTTTTCGGCCTCCTGGTAGGACTCCGCCTTGACCTTTGCTGCGCCGATCAAACAATGGGCGACGGCGGACCCGGGCCGAATCTCCAACACTTCCCCCAGAGTGCTGAGCGCGCCGGCAATCGATGAATCAAATTGTCCAGGGATGTCGGCAGCTCGAATCTGAGCGCTTGCCAGATTGAGCAGCGGCTGGACCGAACGAGGACTCCGTTCGCTGGCACGCCGGTATTCGGTTTCGGCATCGGCATAGCATCCGGACTGCTGAAAGATCAACCCGAGGCGCGCGTGTGCGCCGTAAAAACCGGGAGCGCGCTCCGCGATCGCTTCCAGCCGCTGCACTGCTCTTGTGACATTTCCATTGATGTGGTCTTCGAAAGCCCGCTCGTACTCCCGCAGAACATCCTTCGGATAGTCGCCCTGAAGTTCGGCCACGTCGACAAAGTCCGGATCCTCTGCGGGAAAATAGAGCATGAGCGTGGACTCGGTCTTGCCGTAATGGAAGTCCTTCAACACCGTCGCGCCCGGGCGGCAAACAATCTCCACCTCGCGGCGATCCTGTTTCCTGCCATCGATGGTGGCGACCAGACGGTAAATCCGGCCGGAGAGGCCGGGAAACTCGTAGTGACCTTCAGCGTCGGCCTCCGTGCGGGCAACCTCCGCGTTTTTGGCTTTCGGATCCACCAGAACCAGACGAACAGAGGATCCCTCATGGTCCGTCGTAATCTGCCCCTGAAGGGTGAAGGTGGCAGCCTGCGCCGCAAGCAGGTAAAAGACGAAAGAGCCTTCGAGGACCATTTGGAACTTATATCGCGGGTTTACCCCGGGACAAAAGCTCTAATGGCCGATTCGGCGGGGCGAGTGCCCGGAAGTCTGAGCGGCTGTCCGTGTAATCCGCGTCATCCGCGCTATGTCATCCGCGCTATAATGTCCGGTTTATGGTTGTGCCTGGCAAGCTCACTGAGCAGGAGAGCATCGTTCTACGCGGCGTTCGGGTCCACAATCTCAAAAACATCGATTTCGAGATTCCCCACAATGCCCTGACCATCGTTACGGGCGTGAGTGGCTCGGGCAAGTCGTCACTGGCCTTCGACACGATCTATGCGGAAGGCCAGCGGCGGTATATCGAATCGCTTTCCGCCTATGCGCGCCAGTTCCTCGAACGTATCGAAAAACCGGAAATCGACGAAGTGCTGGGAATTGCTCCGGCAATCGCCATCCGGCAGCGCAATACGGCGCGAACGCCCCGCTCGACTGTTGGCACGTCCACGGAAATGTATGACTACCTGCGGCTGCTTTTTGCCCGCGTCGGCGTCACGCATCTGCTGCGAAGTGCGGTCAACCCGTCCGGCGCGACACCGTG
This sequence comes from uncultured Acidobacteriota bacterium, assembly GCA_963836435.1. GTDB lineage: Bacteria > Acidobacteriota > Terriglobia > 20CM-2-55-15 > 20CM-2-55-15 > DASTBJ01. The sequence continues at coordinate 270,067 of CAWIJI010000012.1, forward strand.
GATCAGATCGCCGACTCCGTTCTCAAGTGGCCCGAGGGCACACGCTTCTATGTCCTGTTTCAGCTCCGCTCCAATCTGGCTTCCGGCGAACTCGCCACGTACCTGGGAGACCTCAAGCGCCGGGGCTTTGGCCGAGTCTTCCAGAACGGACAGATCTTCGAGTATTCGCAACCGGAATCCCTGATCGACGTCGACTTCAGGAAACCTGTCTTCGTCCTCGTCGACCGCCTGAAGGTCACCTCCGACATCCGCCAACGCTTGATCGATTCCGTCGAAATCTGCTTCCGCGAGAGCAGCGGCGAGGTTTTTCTCGAAATCCCGGGGGGCACGCGGCATCGATTCAGCGAGGCGTTTGAATGCAAGAACTGCAATCTCCGTTATGAAGATCCGGAGCCAAGGCTCTTTTCGTTCAACAATCCGTTCGGAGCCTGTCCCCGCTGCCAGGGATTTGGCAATACGATCGACCTCGACATCGGCCTGGTTATTCCCGATCGTGCCTATCGCTGAATCAGGGGGCTGTCGAACCGTGGACCAAACCGCGTTATCGCGTCTACTTCAACGACTTCAAGAAGACCGCGAAAGCGCGGGGCGTCCCTTTGGACACGCCGATTCGCGACCTGGCTCCCGATCAATGCGCGTTCGTGCTCGACGGCGTACGCGACTTCTTCGATTATCTGGAAACCAAGAAATACAAGCTCCACGTCCGGGTGTTTCTGAGCCGATATCGCGGATACACGGTCTGCCCGGAATGCCGGGGCAGCCGTCTGCGGCTGGAAGCGCGAAACATCTACATCGCAGGGAAGAACATCGCGGATGTCTGCCGGATGACGATTCGCGAAAGTGCGCGATTTCTTTTCAACTGTCGAACTGACTCCCTCGCAGGCCGAGATCGCCGAGCGGATATTGTGGGAGATTCGTTCGCGGCTGCGCTTCCTGAACGACGTGGGACTGCAGTACCTCACGCTGGAGCGTCTTTCGTCGACGCTTTCCGGGGGTGAAGCGCAGCGCATTCAGCTGGCGACCTCGCTCGGTTCCTCCCTCGTGGGAGCGCTGTATGTGCTGGATGAGCCGTCGATCGGGCTCCATCCCCGCGATGCCCAGCGGCTGATCCAGATCCTGCTGCGGCTGCGGGATATCGGGAATACGGTCCTGGTCGTCGAACACGACGCGGAAATGATGCGCGCTGCCGATCACATTCTCGACCTTGGCCCTGGGGCCGGCGAAAATGGAGGGCAGCTCGTTTTTCAGGGACTCTCGAGGCGCTAATGCACTCCACAGCCTCGCTGACCGGCAAATATCTGAACGGGGAATTGCGCGTGCCCCCGCCGAAAGAAGCGGCAGGAAGCCCGGCTCGAAGACGATCAAGTTTGAAAGGCGCCTCCCGTCACAATCTGAAGAATGTCGACATCGAAATTCCCATTGGGCTCACGACCTGCATCACCGGCGTCTCCGGTTCGGGAAAGTCCACACTGGTCCACGAATGCCTCTTCGAAGCTCTTCGGTGCGCCCATGCACGGGGGAGAGCCCGCCGGAAGGCGCGGGCTGGATCGAAAGCGGCACGAAATGGATTGCCGACACCGTGCTCGTGGACCAGAGCCCCATCGGACGGACACCGCGCTCGAACCCCGTCACCTACATCAAGGCATTCGACAACATCCGCGAAGTTTTTGCCTCCACGCGCGAGGCGCAGAGCCAGCGGACTAAACTCCGGCAGTTTTTCCTTCAACATTCCGGGCGGACGCTGCGAAATCTGCCAAGGCGACGGCACCGTTACGGTGGAAATGCAGTTCCTGGCCGACGTCGAACTGGTCTGTGAGGAATGCAAAGGGATGCGCTACAAGAGCGCGGTCCTCGACATTCTCTACAAGGGGAAAAACATCTACCAGGTTCTCCAGATGACCGTGCGTGAAGCGCTGGCATTTTTCAACAGCGTCCCGAAAATTACGAAAAAACTGAAGGTGCTCGACGAAGTCGGTCTGGGGTATCTGCGGCTGGGCCAGTCGGCAACCACTCTGTCCGGAGGGGAGGCACAACGCATCAAGCTTGCCGCATATCTTGCCCGCGAGGTCAGCGAGAAAACACTCTTCATTTTTGACGAGCCCACGACCGGCCTGCATTTCGACGACATCAACAAACTGCTGGTCGCCTTCAGGCGGCTGATCGAAGCCGGCGGCACCGTGCTGATCATCGAGCATAATCTGGACATCATCAAATGCGCCGACTGGGTGATCGATCTCGGGCCGGAGGGCGGCGACGGCGGGGGTCGCGTGGTCGCTCTGGGGACCCCGGAAGAGATTGCGGGAAATCCTGAATCTCTCACAGGACAGTTTTTGCGAAAGGTGTTAACAGGCATATAATTTCAGGCATGAAGCGGATTGTCACATGCCTGTTTGTCCTGCTTCTGACCGGTCTGCCCGGCTACGCTGGCGCTGAAAATCGTGCCCTCGAACTGCAGCGCCAGCGAGAACGTCTCGAAAAAGAAAAAGATCCTGTCGACCGCGCCAAGATCGCCATCAAGATCTCGGACATCCTCCTCGACGACGTCGCCCAGTCCTTGAGTGACGGAGACTTTGATGAGATGGAACAGGGTCTGGCCGCATATGCGTCAACTATCGAAGAGGCCCACCAGGAACTGGTGGATTCCGGGCGAAACGCCCAGAAAAAGGCCGGCGGCTTCAAGGATCTCGAAATTGCACTTCGTAAACAGGTCCGCAAATTCGATGACTACGCGCGGATGCTGACCCTTGACCGCAGGGAACCCATCGAGCAAGCCAGGAAAATTGCCTCGGGCATTCGCGACAAGCTGCTCAAGGCACTGTTCCCATGAAAACCCGCCTGAGCCTGATCGTCCTGTCTGTTCTCCTGCTGACCAGAACCGGTGCAGGAGCGCAGCGCACGGACTATGTTACCGAAGAGGAAGAGGATCTGATCCGCGACGCCCAGGGCCTGCAAATGCGGGTTCCCGTGTTCCTGAAGTTGCTCGACAACCGCATCGTGGCTCTGGGGCTGCGCGAGCGCACCCCCAAGGAGCGCGACCAGGCAAAGAAAGACATCGCCGCCTACGAACGCGAGAAAAAGGAAGCAGAAACGTTCAAGGTTGAAAACGCGGAACTGCGCGCCAGACCAGTGAACCCGGATATCTATCTCCGAAATACACCCCGCGCCGAACTGCTTCGCGGCTACATGCAGATCATCGACGAAACCATGGATAACATCGATGATGCCTTTGATCAGCATCTCGACGTACGCGAGTACGTTGAATCTCTCGAAAAATTCGTCAGCGAACAACTTCCTCGATTGAAAAAGTTCGAGGCGAAAACCGCAACGGAGACATCCGCGATCAAAGCGGCGATCCATCACTCGGAAGGCGCGCTCGAAGACATTCACCTGGCCCTGAAGTCGATCCCGAAGACAGAAAAGAAGAGCCCGTAACCTGGAATGGCCTCCTACCCGCTCGAGCCGATCTTCCAGGCGGCACACCTGCAGTTGAAACCGCGTACCCCGGTCCCCCGGATCCAGGCGGAATTCTTTCCCTTTGCGGGCCTCACGCACACGGCACGCTATCGTGAGAACCTTATCCTGATCCGCGTGAGTGATCTGTTCGTCGACGCCCCTCAACCGGTCATGGAGGCGTTGGCCGTTATTCTGCTGGCCAAGTTGTATCGCCGGCGGGCCGCCGCGGAGGTCCACCACACCTACCGGCGATTCATTGTCGGAAGAGACGTTCAAGAGCGCGCCCGCATCTCCCGTACGGAACGGGGCAGGGCTCCTCGCCTGGCTTCGCCTTACGGGCGGTGGCAGGACCTGGAGGCTCGCTTCGATCGCCTCAACGCAACCTACTTTGCCGGCGCACTGGAACGTCCCACCCTCACGTGGTCCCGGACGAAGTCCCGCCGGATTCTGGGGCGATACGACTCCACCCACCGCACGATCTTCATCAGCCTGCTTTTCGATTCCCAGCATATCCCGGACTTCGTGCTCGACTACGTGCTGTACCACGAGATGCTCCATATCAAGCATCCGTCGCGAGCCGAGAACTGCCGGATGGTCGCCCATACTCCGGAATTTCGGGCCGAGGAAAAGCGCTTTGAGCACTATCGGAACGCAACGGAATGGATCAAGCGGATATGACGGCCGCGTGAGCCACCAGACGCATTTCAAAGGCTGGGCAAAACCCGGTCCAATTCCACCCGGTCTCGGAGAGATCCTCGCGGTGGAAACCCACCAGACACTTGACGCGATCAGTGGACACTTCCGGCTGTTCCAGCTGCAGGACGGCGGACACCGGTTTTCCACCGACGACATCCTCACCGCATGGTACGGCACCACGTGGTGCCCCACCGCGCGGACCGTCCTCGACCTGGGCAGCGGAATCGGTACCGTTGGAATGATTTGCGCGTGGCGCCTGGCAGGCGCACGGCTGGTCGCCGTCGAAGCACAGCCGGATAGTGTGGCCCTGGCAAGAAAATCCGCGCTCTACAACGGCCTGACAGACCGCTATGACCTTCGAGAAGGGGATTTCAGGGAACCGGGCGTTCTGCAAAGCGGCGAGCGCTTCGATCTCATCACCGCAAGCCCTCCGTACTTCCCTCCCGATAGCGGAGTGAAGAGCGAACATCCGCAACGCGCCGCCTGCCGCTTTGAATTGCGCGGCACGGTGTCGGATTATTGCGCAACCGCATCACGCCACCTGGCGGACGGTGGTTTCTTCGCCTGTGTCTTTCCGGTCGAACCCTCCCAGTCGTCGCGCATGGAAGCAAGCGCTCGAAACTCCGGCCTCACTATTGTCCGCCGGCGCCCGGTGGTCTTCCGCGAAGGTGAACCTCCACTGATTGGCTTGTTCGGCCTGATGAGGTCCGATGATCTGCCTGAATGGTTTCGCGCCCAATCGTGGGAAGAACCGTCGCTGATCATCCGCACACGAGAGGGGAAGGTCCACCCGGAGTATTCCGCAGTGAAACTCGCTATCGGGTTTCCGCCCTGAGGATCGGCATGGCCAAATCAGAAGACAACAACCCCTGGGAAACCCTTTCGACGCGCCTGGTCTATGACAATCCCTGGATCCGTGTACGAGAGGACGCGGTTCTTCATCCAGACGGACAGCCCGGCATCTACGGCGTGGTGCATTTCAAGAATCTCGCGATCGGTATCGTTGCTATCGATGCCGAAGGATATGTTCATCTCGTCGGTCAATATCGTTATCCTTTGAATCGATATTCCTGGGAAATTCCCGAAGGCGGCTGCCCCGAGGGCGAAGAACCGCTCCAGGCAGCCCAGCGCGAGTTACTCGAAGAAACCGGCCTTCAAGCCCGCGAGTGGAAACTCATCGGCGAAGCGGATCTCTCCAACTCGGTGAGCGACGAGCGAGCTTTGTATTTTCTGGCAACGGGGCTCACCCAGGGCGAAGCCGCGCCGGAAGGCAGCGAAGTCCTGCAGCGCAGACGTGTTTCGCTGAATGAGGCACTGCAGATGATTGACCGCCAGGAAATAACGGACGCCTTGAGCATCCTCGCGCTTCTGCATTCGGCGCGCCTCATCAAGTCCGATGATCGGTCCTACGCACCTGAAGCCGCGCCGCTTCACAAAGGGCGTCGCGGCCGACCGGATCCCATGCCGCCTGGCCGCCGGCCTCGACGATGATCAGTCCCTGATTGTCGGCGCTGAAGGCGTCACTGTGGGGAAAACGAAACTCTTCGGCGACTCGTCGCTTTCAAACGCCCACGGCCGGTCCCAATCGTTCGGCGCCAACCCTCATCCTGCGGGCCCAGGCCAACCTACGTTCCCACAGTGCGTCTAATTCTGGTGAGAGGTTTGCTTGAGGAGAAGTGTTATGACGAAGAAAGCCTTTATTTTTTTATGCGTGCTCTTCGCAACCACAGTTCCGGCTTTGGCACAGGAGCGGGGTTATATCGGTGTCCGGATTGCCGACCAGGCAGATCGTGGAGTCCTGGTTCGAACTGTCGAAGGGAATAGCCCCGCCGAGAAGGCAGGCATGAAGGCAGATGACGTCATTGTGCGCTATGACAAGCAGGATGTTCGAAGCGTTTTGCAACTCACCCGATTGGTCAGTGAAACGCCGGTCGGCCGCACTGTAGACGTCACCATCGAGCGTGATAAGCGGGAGCAGACGCTGAAAGTCACGTCGGAGGCCGCACCCTCCCCCATCGGTCGCTTTGGGATGCGCTTACCCGATATGCCGGCGTTGCGCGACCGCAAAGCGGAAATCGTTCCGCGGTTCGATGCGCTGCCGGGCGTTTCGCTGACCCAAACTGGCATCCGGGTGGATTCGCTGACACCACAATTGCGGGATTTCTTTGGTGTCAAAGGCGGGCAGGGTGTTCTGGTCAGCTCCGTGGACGCTCAGTCTGCCGCCGGTTCCGCCGGATTGAAGGCCGGGGACGTGATTGTGGCTTTTGACGGCCGCAGTGTTTCCTCGCCCGCGGATTTTGCGCGTGAAATGCGGTCGCATGGAGGACCCTTCACGCTGAGAGTTGTACGCGAGAAGCAGGAACGCGAAATTCGCGTCGAAAAGTAGTTCGCGACAGCCGATCTGCCGGAGTCCTCACTCTAGACGGGGCTCCGCCCCGGACCCCGGCTCGGGCGCTTGCGCGGCGCGACAGCCGCGCGCCGCGCCCTCGCGGAGGCGCCTTCGGCGCCTGGGAGTTTAGACATTTTGCACGCCGGAGGCGTGACTGGAGTTTAGACATTCTTGAGTCTGAGCACGCCGGAGGCGTGCTGAGAATTTAGCCCCGGGTTAAGCGAGCGAAGCGAGCGCAACCCGGGGTTACCGTAACGGGAATGTTGCACCCCGGCAGGGGTGCAGGGATTCCTCGCACCCCTGCCGGGGTGCGAACGCCCTCGTGAGATAACCCCGGGTCTTGCCGACACCACGAATCATGAAAATTACGACGAGGGCCCGCCGGCGCTATCATCTTCGTCTGTCGGCAGACGCTCTGCACCTGGGTGAGACGTGTTCCTTGGGGTTCAAACCCCGCTGTCGCAGGCGAGCAAGTTTCACTTGGATGCCGAGCCGCGCCGGTATCTTGTTGATCATATGCTCGCGGTATCCGGTTCCGAGAGCGACGGATATGTCTGCTTCGACGTGAATCAACAATGTTCCCTCCCCATTTTTCGAGGGAGCCCCGGGTGGAGCCGAGCGACACCCGGGGCTCATCTCACGAGGGGCGTTCGCACCCCCTGCCGGGCCCTGCCGGGGTGCGAATATCTCCGTTACGGCAACCCCGAGTTGCGCTCGCTTAACCCGGGGCTAAACTCTCAGCACGCCAGCGGCGCCTTTGGCGCCTGGCCCGTTATGCCTTGCGGCAGGAAATCACGCAAAGCCTCCAAGTTCTTCGATGCTGCATCCGGCCTCCCGGAGGTCAAATGAACCGTGACAATATGGCGCGATTTGGCGGTTTTTCATCGATCCACAGAACTTGTGGATAACCCTGTGGGAAACCCCTCGGCAAGACACCTTAAGCCTCGCTAAAACCTGAGGTTTATAGCACTTTGCACCGATTTCGGTCATGTGGATGCCTGTGGAAAAACCAGGTCTTTAAGCGGCCTTTCGTTGAATCAGCAGCAGTAATTTTTCGGCAGTATTGACGGCCTCTTCACCACCGACCGGGGCTGAGATGTTGAAGTTTCCTGCGTTGTCGAGCGACAGCAGTCCATAACCCAGAACCAGCTGGAGTTCCCGGTACAAGGGACTCCCCGGAACCAGATCTGGCGGGGTAATTGGCGATTGTTCCTGCTGGGGAACGCCCAGCATGCGGATCAAACGACCTACAACCTCGGCAAACTCGCCCCGGCTGACCGTTCTAGCGGGTTGAAACGTGTGATTGGGCGTCGGATCGAGCAATCCAACACCAACCACGGCCTCGATCGCAGGCGCCGCCACAGAATCCGGAAGGTCCGTCATGATTTGCGGTTTCTTCTGAAATTCAAGCAGTTGCGGAAAATAGCTGGCAAGAAGAGCAGCCAGCTGTTCTCGGGTGATCGCCGGGGATGTCCGGATTTCCTGCAACCGGTCGATCTGAGTGCCCCAACGCCCCAAATCCTCCAGTTCGGCGGACAACTGGGCACGACGCACAGCCCGGCCTTCCGCAGGCTCTCCCAGAGCACCCTGGGCGTCGCCGGACCCACGAAGATCCGCCTGGCTCTGCAGTTCCGCGGCGGCATCGTCCAGCTTTCCCTGTCGAGAAAGAACGGCGGCAAGCTGACGGTGAAGTTCTGCCTCTTCGGGAGCCAGCGCAAGGGCTTGCCGGTAGAGCCGTTCCGCATCGCTCAGGCGATCCGTCCGGGCGGCATCCGAAGCCTCCTGGACAAGAGTCTGCATCGCCAGCAAGAAGGCACGCTGACTCTTCATATCCAGTTCCGGATGCGAGTTGTCCACGGCTTTCAGGCGCCGATAGAGACCGCTGGCACGAACATAGTCATTGCGTGCGTACGCGGACTCCGCCAGATAGTACAGAGCAACGCGATCCGAAGGATGACTCGCAAGGATGGTCTCGAATTGCTTTTCCGCTTTTTCCTGCCGCCCCGCATACAGATCGATGTAAGTCTGGACCAACAGGGCAGGCACAAAGTCTGGATTTTTCTTAAGGATCTTGTCGAGGTCACCCGAAATCTTCGCGTCTTCCCTGGCATCTTTCGAGGCAAGGAAACGCTTCCACACCTTCTGGTAGTCCTTCTGGATCCGTTGAGGAATGGGATTCGCGACCGCCGGATTCTCCAGCGCGGTGCGAACCGGCATCACCGGAAAAGCTTGCAGCAGAATTGCACTGATGAGGACGAACAGAGCGTTCATGATGACCGAGCCTCTACTCTAGATCCTACCTCGTTCAGGATTTGTCCGACAAGCGCTTCCAGCCCTTCGCCGGTGATCGCGGACACCACAAAATCATTGGACTTCAGGATTGGCAAGGCGTCATCGGGCCCGAGCAGGTCCAGCTTGTTGTAGACCGTGAAACGGGCATGGTCGGCCGCGCCGATTTCATCGAGGACCGCAAGAACGGTCTGGTGCTTCTCGATACGCTCGGGATCTGACACGTCGACGACATGCAGGATCAGGTCCGCCTCGACAACCTCTTCCAGGGTGGCTCGAAAAGCCGACACCAGCTGATGAGGCAGCTTTCGAATGAAACCCACGGTATCGGAAATCAGGACGGCGTGATTCCCGCCCAACCGAATTTTGCGGATCAGAGTGTCGAGCGTCGAAAACAAGCGGCTTGAGACCAGCGTCTCCTCTCCAGAGAGAGCCCGAAACAGCGTGGACTTGCCTGCGTTTGTGTATCCGACCAGAGACACCAGAGGTAATCGATCCCTGCGGCGTTTCTCACGATGGAGCTGGCGGTGTTTGCGGATGCCTTCGATTTCCCGCCGCAGGGTTGCAATACGGCGACGGATCTTGCGGCGGTCCATTTCCAGTTTTGTTTCGCCGGGCCCGCGCGTACCGATTCCTCCGCCGAGCCTGGACAGGTATTCGCTGGAGCCACTCAGACGCGTCAGTTGATAGTTGAGCTGCGCCAGTTCCACTTGAAGTTGTCCCTCTTTGGTCCGGGCCCGGCGAGAGAAGATATCGAGGATCAGACCGGTGCGGTCGACAACCTTCGTCTGGAGAGCTTCCTCCAGATTCCGCGCCTGACTTGGGGTAAGTTCATCGTCAAAGATCACGACGTCCGCCCCGTCGGCAAGCACCGCCTCGCGCAACTCTTCCACCTTGCCCTTGCCGATATAGGTCGTCCGATCGGGACGATGGAGATGCTGGATCATCTCTCCAACAATGCGCGCGCCGGCAGACACCGACAACTCGCGCAGTTCGTCGAGGGACGCGTGACCGACCAATATTGCGTTTTCGGTGGCCAACTATGTCGCGGGAGCCGGAGATGGGGGCGCCGAAGCGGTTGGCTTGGCCGTCGTAATCGTCGAGATCGCGTGTTTGAAAATCAACTGTTCCTGCTGGTTGGATTCCAAAACCACCGAGTACTTGTCGAAGGCGCGAATCTTGCCAACGAGCCGCACGCCACCGATCAGAAAAATCGTGACCGCTACTTTGTCGCGTCTGAGAGTGTTGAGGTAGAGATCCTGAACGTTCTGTGGAGCGGGGGATTTGTTCTCCATTGCAGACTCCTTAAAAATTGGAAAGGAAAGTTTGTACCCATCGGTGAACCTCGTCTTTGATTCTGCCGTCGTCTCCAGGCCCACCGAACCATTGAGTTCCAGCGTTTCGTCGAAACCAGGTCAACTGACGCTTGGCATACCGCCGCGTGTCCCTTTGAATCAGGTGCATTGTATCGTCCCACGAGGTTTCGCCATCAAGATTATCCAGAGTTGCGAGCACATGTCGATACCCTATCGCTCCCAGAGGCTTGGCTTCCCTTGAAAGCCCCTGCGCCAGCAGGCAGCGTACCTCCTCCACCAGCCCGGCCTCGAACATTCGTTGGACGCGCAGATCAATTCGCCGGTAGCAGTCTTCGCGAGGGGGGTCAACGCCGACGGTCGCAATCCTGAATCCTTCGAGCGGATGCCGGGGCCCCTCTTTAAGGTGTTGTGTCAGCGCCTTCCCGGTTTCCAGGCGCACCTCGAGGGCGCGGATAATCTTGGGCTTGTCGCGGGCCGCAATGCGGGAAGCGGCCTCGGAATCGAGGCGATGGAGCAACCGGTGGAGGTATTCCCGGCCCCGGGCCTCCGCAAGGGCTTCAAGACGTGTGCGCCAGTGGACGGACCGGGTAGGGCCATGGAAAAGGCCTTCGGTGAGGGCTCTGAGGTAGAGCCCCGTCCCCCCTGCAAGGATCGGAATGCGGCCCCGCTTCCTGATGCCTTCAAGAACTGCCCGCGCCTCGCGGGAATAGTCGCCGGCAGTAAACAGATCTTCGGGGTCTCGAATATCGATCATGTGGTGGGGGACCCGGCCCCGATCGGAGAGCGACGGTTTAGCGCTGCCGATATCGAACCCGCGGAAGACCTGCACGGAATCGTAGTTCACGATCTCACCGTCGAAGCTTTCGGCGAGGAAAAGCGCGAGATCGGATTTACCGGAGGCGGTTGGTCCGACAATGGTGATGAGCGGATGCATGGGGTTAGGTAGAATTCGGGGCCGTGCACCTCGAACCCCGAATTCGTTACGGCATTTGCACCGACTGTTCCCGGCGAATTCGGGGGTCGAGGTGCACGGCCCCGAATTCTAATACGTCTTCCTCACCTCGATTCCCGTGTAATAGGTCTTGAGGATCTCCTCGTAGCTGGCGCCGTCCATTGCCATGCCATAAGCTCCCACCTGGCACATCCCGACACCATGCCCCCAGCCGCTGCCGTAGAACGTCATGCCGAGCAGATCGCCCTGGGCATTCCGCTCCTCGTCGAAGTAGATCAGGCTGTCCCTCAACCCTAACAGCGACCGGAGCCGTAGCGCGCGTACGGAAGCCTTTCCGCGGACGCCGGTAACCTCGGTCAAGACAGCCCTCTCCGACGGGCCGCGGGTCACAACACGGAGGCCACGAATCTCCCCGATATTCAGTGGACGGAAGGCCGCCTCGATCTCCTGCTTTGTCTTGTGGACCTGCCAGAGAGCCAGCCGCGAATACCGGTCCGCCGACGGATTGACAAAGTTGCGGCGATACACGGCCATCTGGATCACGCCGTCCACGGCGCGAAAATCGAAGAGTTCGCCGCCAATCCACTCTCCCTCCTTCATTGCCGTGCGTTCCTCGCCGATCCGGAAGAAAATCGGCGCGTCGGGATTCAGCCGAAACGCTGTGGGAATACCGCCGACGGCCAGAGTCATCGTCTGCCCGTCCCAGGAGGTGAGAACGCCCTGCTGCCATTCGAAGGCGCCCCTCTTCTCGAGAATCCGGTAGAGCACTTCGTTGCGGTCCGGAGCTTTCGTCGAACCGGGAAGAATCCCTTGTTCGACGAGGAAATCCAGATCTGAAGACGTCTTGACGCCGGGGTAAAAAGTCTCTCGCAGGTACTTTGCCAGTTGCAGCAGATTGTTCGATCGTGGCTCGCCGGCTCCGGCGATTCCCATGAACCTCCGCAGATCGGAGTAGTTGGTTACACCGGCCACGGCCAGGACCGCGGCCTTGAAGTCATTGATACTGCGGCTGGTCGAAAAGTGCTTCGGCTCGGGATGTTGGTATTGGCAGACCACCGATACAAGGTAGGGCTGCTTTTCGCCGAAGATATTTTCTGCCGATTCGGTTCTTCCCCCGCACGTCGAGCTGTAGAGCGCATTGATCGGCTGGCCGTCATAGGTGGCAATGACGCCGCGGGTTTCATTGACAGCGCGTGTCGCCAGAGCATCCTCGGTTCCGGCGCCCATGTAGACCTGGCATGAGTCCGTACTGCAGATGTCGTAACCCTCGGCCTTGTACTGTCCCCGATTCTTGATGATGTAGGTTCGTGCGGCAACCGCCTGGGCCTTCAACGCCTCAAGTTGACCGAAGGTCTTTGGATTGAGCTCATTGGGAACAACACCGAGCAGATATTCTTCGAGCGGAAGCTCGTTGACGACCGTGAATACATCTCGAGCGTTGCCGAAAACCTCTACAACGCCGCGATACGTACGATCGCCCACCTGAAGACGCGCCGACGTCGGCGTTGTGGGAGGCTGAATGCGGATGTGGGTATTCAAGGGGACCACGATGTAACGGTTGCCATCGAGCTCGACCGCCATCTGGTAGCGCAACTGGTCCTTGCGGATGACGGTTCCTTCTGCCGTGTCGCCCACGGTCAGGACTGTGGAGAACTTCGCGGACTTCGCCGCCTGGCCCCGGATCAGGAATTGTTCTGACGAACGGACGGTCACTGAGGCGGCGTTCTGATCGAGTCCAATGCGGACGGTCGGCTCCGACTGCTGCAACGCCGGTATGAGCAGGATCGCTGCGAGCAGGAGTTTGCGAATCATGGATTCATATTGTAAAGGAATCCGATATGGAGCTTCAGATCGGTTTCGTACTCGGCAGGCAGCTGTTGGAACGGATTCGAAAGCTTGATGGCGGAAACCGCCCCCTGATCGAGCGCTTCATAATTGGAATTGAGCACGACTTGAATGTCCTTGACGATACCCGGCCTCGTTACGGTGAAAATGATATCCACTCGCCCTTTCTGCCCCAATCGCGCCATCTCGGGCATGACGGAGTACCAGTTCGCGCGCAGCCGCGTCAGTAACTGGTTGAGATAAGGGCCGAAATCGATGCCTTTCGGATTCGGCGACAATATCTCCACCTGCGAGTCCGTTGAAAAGCTGCCGTTGTTATCGCTGCGCGAGATTCCTGTGCGCCCCGGCTGATTGATCCGGCGCGCCGCATCCAACTGACCTTCGATGATCCGGCCGGCGCTAGCCATGAGGCTCGGCAAAGGAGCTTGAAGAGCGTTGGGATTCGTATTGTCGGGAAGAAGCCGGTCGTTACCGCTTTGACCGCGGGCCTGACCCTGCCGGGCTTTCTGTTCTTCCTGGGCCGACTGCGCTTTTTGCTCCTGTTGGCCCCCCTGGGCCTGGGATTGCTGGGACGGACTGCCGTTTTTTGCCGGATCCTGAGTGTTCCCTCGCGACGCCCGCGGCGATCCATCCGGGCGCGCACCTTCCACGAGCAGGTCATCCGGACGAATAATCTGGTTCGGAGGCGGCTGAGGGGGGGGTGGGGGTGGGGGTGGCGGAGGTGGTGGCGCCGCCTGAGATGGTGGCGGTTGAACCACTTGCGGAGGCGGCGCCGGAACGGCCGGAGCTGGTGGCGTTGCCGGAGCAGGCCGTACCGGGGGAAGGTACAACGGCTGGATCTCGATCTGACTCAAATCGAAATCTTCCCCTGCGATACGGATCGTTCGCTTCGGAGTCGAGTCAAACCAGCCCGGATTCAGCGCGATCAGCAGAATCAGCAGTACGTGAAAGGCAATCGAAGCGACGAGCGTTCCAGGCCTGCTCGGAAGCTCCAATTCCGGGTTTTGATCAAGAAGCATTCGCGTCAATTATAGGTTAGGTCACCCTAAACCCATCACTTAGACCGTCGACTAATCTCTTCGTTAATACTCATTGCCAGTTCGAGGGCGCGAAGCCCATCCTCCCCGGAAACAACCGGCGTGGATCGGGCCCCGACGGACCGCACGAACGACTCCAGTTCGAACTTCAGCGGCTCGCCGGTTGGCGGCTCCAGCTTGTTTTCGATGACCCGGCCCATCCGGAGCGAAACCATCGTACCCGTCTGGCTCGCGTAATCCACGGAAATATAGTCGTGAGGCTGGAAGAAACGAAGCTTGCGAACCTTTTCGAAACTCACACGACTCGCGGTGAGGTTGGCCACGCAGCCGTTCTCGAATTCGACACGTGCATTGGCGATGTCGGCCTTGCGGGAAAGTACCGGAATCCCGACGGCCCGGACCTCCGCAACGGGAGACGAGACAAGCCGCAGGACGATATCGAGGTCGTGAATCATGAGGTCAAGGACGACATCTATGTCGAGACTGCGGGGTGTGAAAGCCGCGAGCCTGTGAATTTCAAAAAACTGCGGTGTCGTCGCCACTTCGATCGCGGCCGTAACGACGGGATTGAACCGCTCCACGTGTCCCGTCTGGAGCACTCGGCCATGACGGGAGGCCGTGTCGATAAGCATTCGAGCTTCGTCCAGGGTCGACGCGATGGGTTTCTCCACCAGAACGTCGATGCCATGTTCCAGCAGATCCGCTCCAATACGGGCATGCTCGGTCGTGGGCACGGCAAGACTGACAGCATCCACATTGCCGAACAGATCGCGGTAATCGGTGAACGACCGAGTGCCATAGGACTGCGAGACTTCGCCGGCGCGCCCGGGTTGAAGGTCGACAACACCAAAGAGTTCCACATCCGGCATCTCGTTGTAGATGCGGGCATGGTGTTTTCCAAGATGTCCCACCCCGATGACAGCTACTTTCATGTCACTCCACCGCCACGATCGTTATCCCGGCTGCATCCGCTTCCCGCAGCAGATCCTCGCGGTCCATCATCAGCGTCTTTCGCGCTTCGATCGCCATTGCTGTGACTTTGGAGCGCTTCAGCACACCAACGGTCGCCACGCCGATCACAGGCACGTCGAATCTCAAATCCTGCCCGGGCTTCGCAAGTTTGACCACACGAAGCGTCCGGCCGTTCGCGAGGGCAGCCGCGCGCTCGATCACTGCATCCGTTCCTTCCATGGCCTCCACTGCCACACACGCGGTTTCCGCGATGACAACGGTCTGGCCGACGTCGAGGCGCCCCAGCTCGCGCGCCAGCTTATATCCATATTCCAGGTCCTGCTGTTCTTCTTTCGAAGGGGATCGTTGGGTGAGCACGCCGGGCTGAGGCAACAGGGGACTCAGAAACGCCACGGAATCCATGAGGTGAATGCCTTCGTCTTCCAGCACCTTGGCCACTGCGCCGATCAGCGAGTCGGTGTTGCGCGTGGCGAGGCTTGCCAGCAGCTGCATCATCTTGAAATCCGGCAGGATTCCGCTGAAGATCTGCTTGTGCTTCACCTGCCCCGCCATGATCGCCTGAGTGACGCCTTCCGCCTTGAACGTCTTGATTAACTTTCCCAGTTGTCCGAGCGACAGCCAATACACCGTCCTGGCCTGACGTTCGATATCGGGAGAAGTTTCTTCCTTGATTGCGGCAACAACCATCTCGATCCCCTGGCTGCGTGCCGCCTCGAGCACCAGAAATGGAAATCGGCCATTGCCTGCGATAAGCCCGTATCTATTTGATGACGCCACGTTCCGAAGTCTCGATGAACCGGAGCAGAACTTCAACCTCTGGCGCTTGAATCTTCTGCCGGATAGTCTCGACCGCCTGCGAGGTATTGAGCTTCGACCGCAGGAGCAGCCGGAACGCCGCTTTGATATTGGACACCTGCTGCGGCGTGAATCCCTTGCGTTCCAGACCGATCGCGTTGGCGCCATAGGCTGCTGTATTTCGCTCGCTCACGGTTTTTGAGTAAGGCAGGACGTCCTTTGTTACAACGGAGTAGCCGCCGACGTAAGCGTAGGCGCCGATCCGGCAAAACTGATGCACTCCGGAGTAGGCCCCGATCGTCGCGTGATCCTCGACTGTCACGTGTCCGGCAAGCGTGGCCGCATTTGCCATGATGATGTGATTTCCCAGAATACAGTCGTGGGCGACGTGTGCCGCAACCATCAGGAAGTTGTGATCGCCGACTCTTGTCTGCCCGCCTCCGCCCCGGGTGCCGCGGTGAATGTTGACGTACTCGCGAAACACATTGTGGGCGCCGATAGTGAGGTGCGTTTCTTCGTTCTGGAACTTGAGATCCTGCGGAGGAACTCCGACAACGCAGAAGGGATAGAATCGGTTGTCCGGACCGATGACGGTGGGGCCTCCCAAAACGACGTGGGAGTCGAGGACGCAACGATCGCCCAGGGTGACACCTTCGCCGACGTGGCAAAAGGGCCCGATGGAAGCGGCTGCGCCGATTCGGGCAGCCGGATGCACGATGGATGTGGGGTGGATCACTTCCCTATCGACGACAGCAGCGTTGCCTCGGCCGCAAGGTCCGGGCCGACCCAGACCTCGCCCTTCATCTTCCAGACCACCGACTTGCGTCTGAGCACATTGACAACGATACGCAGCTGGTCTCCGGGAACGATGGGACGGCGAAATCGCGCCTCGTCAATTCCCATGAAATAGACGACGGCATCCTTTACATCTTCGGGCGCGCTGTGGATCAGGCCCATGACGGCTCCCGCCTGCGCCATGGCTTCAATGGTGAGCACGCCGGGCATGACGGGGTTTCCAGGGAAATGACCGGCAAAAAACGGCTCGTTGATCGTCACATTTTTCATGGCAACGAGCCGTTTATCTCCTTCAACCTCAACAACCCGATCGATAAGAAGGAAGGGATAGCGGTGCGGAAGAATCCTGAGGATCTCCGCAATGCGCAGTTCCATTCGCCTTAGTTCTTGGCTGGAACGGGAGGGATTGCAGGCGCCGCGGCCGCAGGTTCCGCGAGTTTCGGGTCCTTCTCGTATGCGGCGTTCACACTGCGCATGATCTCGGACGTGATGTCCATTGCCGTGTTGGCATAAACGATATTGCTCGGGTCCGTGGTGGGATCCAGCACCAGCGCCAGCCCATTCGCACGGGCATATTCATCGACCGCCTTGTTCACCATGTTGGCAATCGGAGGAAGCAGCCGGTCTTTCAGGTCCTCGGAAAGCCGCGTTGCGTCTTCCTGAATGCGCTGGCCATCGCGGTTTTTGGCCTCCAGGTCCTTGTCGATCGCGCTTTTTTCAGCGTCAGTCTTCGCGTTCTGGCGCTTGGTCTGAAGGTCTGAGATTTCTTTCGAAAGGTTCTCCAGCTTGGCCGTTTCAGGAGAGATCTCCTTGTCGAACTTCACCTGCGCAGCTTTCCCGGGATTGCTTTCCGTCAAGGCCCTCAGGAAATCGATTATCGCGACCTTGTTTCCCGGCACCGCGGGCGGCTTTGGAGCAGCGGCCGAAGCAGCAGGCGCTGCCGGCGTCTGGGCCTGTACTGCCGGCGCGACGCTAGCCAAAATTAAAAGCAAAACAACCAAAGGTAATCGTTTCATCTTGTCCCCACTTAGAAAGTTTTTCCCACCGTAAATTTGAAATCGCGCGCTTTTTCGCGGAGGGCGAACGGTAATCCCGTCGTCGGGCCATTGTACACTCGGTCAAGACGTTGAGGATTCCAGGCCATAATGATACGGAACGGCGCATTGAGTACCGGCAGGAGCACCCCGACTTCCAGCCCCGTGCTCATACGAATGCCTGAATTCGTTCCCGGCAGGAATCTTGCCGTCTCTTTTGTCTGAACCCCGCTGAAATTTATCACGTCGCGCGTCAATTGACTCTTTTTCACAACCCATGCGTTACCCGCATCCACGAATGGCGACAGGGTCACGGTGCGTCCCACAATCGGAATTCGATACTCCAGATTGAAGACGCCCTGGGTATCTCCGCCAACATACACGATGTCGTCAAATGGCGCCTGTACAACCCCTCCCGTTTCCGGATCCAGCTTGTCCACGTTGCGCGTCAAAAAGGAGATCGGCCCAATAGATCTGAAGTCGAACCCGCGAAGATCATAGTCGCCACCCGGGAAGAAGCGCTCGTAGAAAGGCACCGACGTCCCCGCAAATCCGCGCACATGAGAAGCCAGGAAACGCATCGCGATCACGTTGCCGTGTCGCGTGTGCGGCTTGAAATACCGGAATTCCACTGTCGGGCGGTAGTAGTTCGTGTTGCCACCCAACGGGCCGCCATTATATTCCAACGTCAACGACAGAGACTTGCCCCGAGACGGATAATACGGATTGTCCACTGTGTTGTAGGTAAAGCTTGGAATGAGCTTCCTCGTCTGATAAGCCCCAAACGTTCCATTTCCCGAGGAAAACGTGGATTGTTCCGACGTCCGGACATTCTGGAAGTAGTCCTGAGTCGCCGGATTCACGGCGTCCGTCTGGGAGTTATCCAGCTGATAAGTCAGTCCGAATCTCGACCAGTCGAGTCCCCAGAAACGCACTGGATGGCTCCCATAAACACTGAACCCATCGCGTTTCTGCTGGAAGTTCAACCGATTCTCAAAGCCCAGTCCCTGCGGCAGGTCGCGCGGATCCAGGCCGAACAACTCCCGCGCCTGATCATATTTGTAGTTGCTGTGAAAGACGCTGAAACCCATCGACAACGGGCGATCCAGAAAATAGGGTTCCTGAAAACCCAGCACGACATTGGACTGCCGGGTGCCCCCTTGAACATTGAGGGTCAAAGTTTCACCAAACCCCAGGAAGTTGTTGGTTTCGTAGTTACCGCCAAGAAAGCTGCCACCGATTCCAGACACGCCGCCACTGAAACCAATGGTGTTGCGTCCCTTCTCCTGAACCTTCATCGTGACATTGACTTTCGGTTCATTCGGATTTGGATCGACCTTCGCGTCCTCTTCCTTGATCTCTTCGAAGTATCCCAACTGATTCAGGCGCTGCCGGGATATATCCAGTTGCTGGGAATTAAAGATGTAGCCTTCGGCGAGAAGAACTTCACGGCGAATAACCTTGTCGCGAGTCGTGGTATTTCCGGAAAAAAGGATACGGTTGGTAAAGTATTGCTTGCCTTCATCGACATTTACGACCAAATTCACGATCTTTTTTTCTTCGTCGAATTCCTGTTCGGGCGTCGGCACAAAGTTGATGTATCCGAGCGACCCGTAGAGCTTTGTCATGGCCTTGAAACTCTCGCTCAGGAGATTCTGGTTGTAGACGTCTCCGGACTTCAGCCCCAGGCCACGCTGTATGAATCCCGGCTGGAGCACTTTTGCGCCGGTAATCTTGACGTCGCCCACGTGGTATTGGCTGTTTTCCTCAACCTGTAGGTTAACGAAGATCCGGTCTGCCTTCTTGGTCCAGAACGGGACAGGTATGCCCCAAGGGAAGGTCGGCTTAACGAAGGGGAGCGTGTGATAGATCGTGGTTGTTTTCTCTTCGACCATGGGATCGGAGATATTCGCCCGTACGTACCCCTGGGCTCGATAGAGCTCCAGGACATTGTTCAGGTCATAAGCAAGCTTGCCTTCGTGATAGGCATCCTTACCGGTAAAGCCGGTGAGCCACCCCGTCTCTTTCACCAATTTCATGGCTTTCTTGAGTTGGCCATCTGTGAAGATCTTGTTGCCTTCAAAATTGATTTCCTGAATCTTCACCTTGGGGCCTTCAGTGACCACGAAGGTGACTTTCACGGCATTGGGCGGGATGTCCTCCGTTTCCACCGCAACCTCGGCCTTTTGTCGTCCCTTCTCCGCCAGCAAGCCCTTGATCGCCTGGACGGCCTTTTGAACCTTGGTTTCGTCGAAGGTTTGCGTCTGGCTCAGCGTCGCCTTCCGGTCGCTAAGCGCCTTCATCACGTCGGAAACCTGGACCGTGGAAAGCCCCTTGTATTCGATGCTTCGGATCGTGGGCTTCTCCTTCACCCAGAAAAGCAGAATCACGCGGCCGTCGGTGCCTTCCTCCTGCTCTACCCAGACGTCGCTAAAGGCCTCTCCTGCAGAGGCATAGATCGCTCTGACATCGCGTGACACCAGGGCCAGATTCAGCGGATCACCCGCTTTGCTGAGGATTTGGTATTTGATGGTCTCGCCCTGTATCCGGCGGTTCCCGCGCACCTGGACGCTTTCGATAATCGGAGCGCTGGGCGTCGCAGGCGTCGGCGCAGGAACCTGCATCCACAACGCCAACAACAATGGAAAAAACTTCATGCCAGGCCTCCAGGTGGGGGAATTTTACTATAAAAAGGGGTTTAGACCCTGGGTTGTCAAAAGAGATAGCCGGGAGAAAGTGAACCGGGGAATTTTGTTATGGAGTCTATTCGGGGCCGTGCACCTCGAACCCCGAATTCGTTTTTCGATCTTTGGAATTCGGGGTTCGAGGTGCACGGCCCCGAATAGACTCCATAACCCTTCCCTTACATCGTCAGGGGAACACCGACCTCTTCGCGGTCAGCGGCCCGGTACCAGAGCTGCGTCCCTTCCAGATAGACTTCGACGTTAGGTGTTTCCTTCAACTGGCCCTGAATCATGGCTTCCGAGAGAGGGTCTTCGATGTAACGCTGGATCGCCCGGCGCAGGGGACGCGCTCCATAGTTCTTGTCCCTGCACGCCTTCTCCAGAATCCACAGTTTCGCTTCTTCACTGACCGATACGGTCAGTTTCTTGTGGGCGAGGTTCTCGTTCAACTGCGAGACCATCAGGTCCACGATCTTGGCAAGATCGTCGTTGGTCAGCGAGTTGAAAATGATGATTTCATCCAGCCGGTTGATGAATTCCGGATTAAACAGCCGTTTCACTTCCTGCATCACGGCATCTTCCATTTTTTGTGCCGTGCTTTCCTCGCTCGGCCCCTGGAAGCCCATGCTGGTGTGTTTGCTCAGGAAGCGGGCCCCGATGTTGGACGTCATGATGATGATGGTGTTCTTGAAGTCGATCGTGTTCCCCAGCCCGTCGGTCAGGTGGCCGTCTTCGAAAACCTGTAACAGGATGTTGTAGACATCCGGATGGGCTTTTTCGATTTCGTCGAGCAGAATCACAGAATAGGGATTCCGTTTTACGCGTTCGGTGAGCTGCCCGCCCTCTTCGTAGCCGACGTAGCCCGGCAGGGGATCCAATCAGCTTCGACACCGAGTGTTTCTCCATGAACTCGGACATATCGAAGCGAATGAGTGATTTCTCGCTGCCGAACAGGAACTGTGCGAGTGACCGCGCCATCTCTGTCTTCCCGACACCCGTGGGGCCGAGGAACAGGAACGATCCTGCCGGTCGATTGGGAGACTTCAATCCGGCGCGCGAGCGCCTGATCGAACGTGCCAGCGCGCTGATTGCGGGCTCCTGACTGACGATGCGCCGGTGCAATTCCTCTTCAATGCGTGTCAACCGTTCCAGTTCCTCTTCCTTGATGGCATTCACAGGGACACCGGTCCAACGGGAGACGACGTCTTCGATATCCGCCTTGGTCACCAGACCCATGGTGGCGGTTTCGGTAATGTTGTATTTGTCGCGAACGCTGCGCAGGCTCTCGCGCTCGAGCTGTTCCTGGTTCTTGTAGTGCTCGGCCTTCTCGAAATCCTTCGAGGAGATCGCACTTTCGAGGCGCTGGGCGAGGAACTTCAGCCGGCGCTGAATGTCGGTGACTTCCGAAGGCAGCGTGGCCTGGCGCAGTTTCACGCGCGCTCCAGCTTCATCGAGAAGGTCGATGGCCTTATCGGGCAGGAAGCGATCCGGAATATAGCGATTCGAAAGATAGACGGCCCCTTCGATGGCGTCGTCGGTGTAGTTGACGAGGTGGAACTTCTCGTAGCGCGGCTTCACGCCCTGAAGAATTCTAATCGCCTCGCTTTCGCTGGGCGCTCCCACCTTCACTGCCTGGAAGCGGCGTTCCAGAGAGCGGTCCTTTTCGATGGATTTGCGGAATTCCGCCGGCGTGGTTGCCCCGATGCACTGGATCTCTCCTCGCGACAGCGCGGGCTTCAGGATATTTGCGGCATCGAGCGAACCTTCCGCCGAACCGGCGCCCACCAGAGTGTGCAGTTCATCGATGAAAACCACGGTGTTGGGATTGTCGACCAGTTCTTTCATGATGGTCTTCAACCGTTCTTCAAATTGCCCGCGGTATTTCGTACCGGCAACGATGAGAGAAAGATCGAGCACCAGGATGCGCTTCTCCGCCAGGAACGACGGGACTTCGCCGTCGACAATGCGCTGCGCAAGTCCTTCGACAATGGCCGTCTTACCTACGCCGGGATCCCCGATGAGCACGGGATTGTTCTTGGTCCTGCGGCAGAGGATCTGGATCACGCGGTCGATTTCCGCATCGCGGCCGACCAGCGGATCGAGTATGCCGTCCATCGCGGCCTGCGTAAGGTCGCGGGAGAATTCACTCAGCAGCGGCGTCTCTTTCGGTTTGATCATCGCCTGACGATCCGGAATGGACCGGGCCAGTTCGTCGCGAATCGCAACAAGGCGCAGTCCGCGCTCATGCAGGATTTCCGCGGCAACACTTTTCTCTTCCCGCAGAATGCCCAGAAGGAGGTGCTCTGTGCCGATATGACGATGATTCAATCGCTCCGCTTCCTCGTTGGCATAGGCGAGGATGCGCTTGCACTCGTTCGAAAGGGGCAAGTCGATCGAGGTCGAGACCTTCTCGCGAATGGTCGTGCGCGCTTCAATTTCTTTGCGAATGCTTTCGATAGAGGAAGAATTGCGAAGGAACCGATTAGTCAGATTCTTATCCTCACGGATGAGTCCCAGCAACAGATGTTCGGTTTCGATCGTTGTGCTGCCGAACTGACTGGCCTCGTACCGAGCGAAGAAGATAACCCGACGAGCTCTTTCCGTATATCGTTCAAACATATAAGGTGGCCTAATTTTAATCGAAGCGGCTATTGCGAACAATGGGAATTGGCGAGACAGGGGCAGACTTAGGTCTGGCCCCGCATTTTCCCGCCTTCCATCTCCCAGATCTCATCACATTCGGCAGCAATTTTCTCATTGTGCGTCACAATCATCGAGGTTAACCCCCGCTCTTCGTGCAACTCCCGGATCATGGTAAAAACCGCTTCACCCGTCTTCTGGTCCAGGTTTCCCGTCGGCTCATCGCCAAGCAGAAACTGGGGCTGGCCGGCCAGCGCCCTGGCAATCGCCACCCGTTGCTGCTCCCCGCCGGAGATTTCACCAACCTTATGGGTCAGCCGAGGACCCAACCCCACCCGCTCCAGAATCTTCCGCGCCGCTTCGGCCGTCTCCGCCCTTGGCGCTCCCCGGATAATACAGGGCATCATCGCGTTTTCCAGCACCGTAAACTCCGGCAGAAGATGGTGAAACTGGAAAACAAAACCTATATGCCGGTTACGAAATTGCGCAAGTTCGACCGGATTCAGTCCAAATACACTCGAACCGTCAAAAAGGACACTACCACGCGTCGGACGGTCCAAGCCCCCCAGAAGATGCAACAACGTGCTTTTGCCAGCACCCGATGGGCCAATCAGCGCGACCAGACGGTGACGGGGAATAACGAAGTTCAGGTCTTCAAAAACAACCACTTGCGAGGCCGGCGTCGTGTAAACCTTGGTCAAACCCCGGGCTTCCACAAGCAAGGGTGTCGAAATAGCGTCATTCATACCGCAAAGCTTCCACAGGTTGAAGCTTCGCCGCCGTTACCGAGGGGTAGAGGGTGGCCAGGAAGCTGATCAGAATTGCCACTGCGGCAATCAGGACGGAGTCCCACAGGTCGGCCCGAAAGGGCAGATAAGAAATGGAATAGACGTCGGGCGACAGGGCGACAAGATGGTATTTGTCGGCAAAGTAGCTGATGCCGTGCCCCAACGCAACGCCGATTGCGGTCCCGACACATCCGATAATCACGCCCTGGAACATGAAAATCCGGCGGACCTGAGACAACGTTGCGCCCATCGCCATCAGCGTCGCAATGTCGCGGGTCTTCTCCAGCACCATCATGGTCAGCGTCGCAATGATGTTCAGCGACGCGACGAAAACAATCAGGCTGATCGCAATCGCCATCCCGAGCCGCTCGAGCTTGAGGGCCTGGAAGATGGTCTTGTGCGTGACCTTCCAATCCTCGAAAACAAATCCGGGCCCAAGTTTTTCGAGAATCGTCTGGCCAATTTCCGCGGACCGATCGATGTCGCTGGTCTTGACCTCGATGTCGGTGGCGACGTCGCCCCCGCCGATAAGATAGGCCGCCCGGTCGAACGGCACGTAGACCAGCGCCGAGTCGTACTCGTAGAGACCGATCGAAAAAATCGCAACGACTTTGAAATTCAGACTCTTCCGCTCGATCCCAAACGGCCCTCCGGTCCCGGTGGCGCTCATGATCGGAACGCGATCGCCGATGTGGAGTTCCTGGCGCTCCGCGAGTTCCTTGCCTATGGCGATCGTGTTGTCCTTGAGATCTCCCAGATTGCCTTCGATGATGCTCCGGGAGAGGAGCGACACACGCGTTTCCAGTTCCGGAACGATCCCTGTCACGCGCACCGGGGTAAGCGTGGACGAGATTGCCATGTACTGAAAAGCCTGAGGCGCCGCGCCAACAACATCCTTGACCGTTTCGATCTGCCTGGCGACTTCGACGTAGTTGGGAATACCCTGCCTTCCAGCGGGGTAAATCGTCAGGTGAGCCTGCGCACCGAGAAGCCGGTCTCGAATATCCTGCCGCTGCCCTTCACTGACTGCCATCGCGACGATCAGCGCGGCAACCCCGGCCGCCACCCCGAGAATCGCGATCACCGTGATAACGGAAATCATCGCCTGTTTACGCTTTGCGCGCAGGTAACGGGTCGCGACTAGGAGTTCAAAGGTCATAAGTACCGTTAGCTTGTCGCCCTACATAACTTACGCTTCACCCCAAAGGGGTGAAGCGCCGGGGGTAAGCACGAAAGCGCGTAACCCCCCGGTGAGACATCCTATCCTGGCATTCCGCAAGGGGTAATGCCGCAAGGTTTTGCGCATTGCCCCGCAAAGCGTGCCGGGGCTTCTTGCTACTGCCAACCGGACGCGTCCATCTACTCCGCCCGCATATGCGGGAACAAAATCACATCCCGAATCGACTTCGAATCCGTCAGGATCATCGTCAGTCGATCCACACCAATCCCCTCACCGGCCGTCGGGGGCATGCCGTAACTCAAGGCACGCACGTAATCCTCGTCCATGAGGTGTGCTTCCTCGTCTCCCAGCTCCCGCGCGCCGATCTGCGACTCGAACCGCTCCCGCTGGTCGACCGGATCGTTCAACTCCGAATAGGCATTCGCGAGTTCCATGCCGGCGATGAACAACTCGAAGCGCTCGACAATGGACGGATCATCTTTTTTCTTCTTCGCCAGCGGCGACAACTCGACGGGATGCTCATAGACGATCGTCGGTTGAATGAGGTGCTTCTCCGCCACCGTTTCAAACAGAACGCCGATCAGGTTCCCCAGCGGCATCTTCGGATTGAAATCCGCATGCAGCGTCTTGAGCATCCGCTCGACAAACTCCCGGTTCTTCAAGTCCTGGGCCGAGATCCGGTCATCCGAATACTTCACGATCGCCTCCGCCATCGTTATGCGCGTCCACTGGTCGAAATCGATCGTATGCGTGCCGAAGGTCACCTTGCGCGTCCCGCACACCCGGTCCACGACGCGCTGGAGCAGGTCTTCAGTCAAGTCCATCAAGTCGTGATAGTTACTGTACGCCTGATAAAACTCCAGCATCGTGTATTCCGGGTTGTGCTTGAACGAAATGCCTTCGTTCCGAAAGTTTCGATTCAGATCGTAGACGCGATTCAGCCCGCCCACGATCAAGCGCTTCAAATAAAGCTCCGGGGCAATCCTCAGGAAAAGCGGCATATCGAGCGCGTTGTGATGCGTCTTGAACGGCTTCGCCAGGGCGCCACCGGCGATAGGATGCAAAATCGGGGTCTCCACCTCGATGTAGCCATGTTCGTCGAGATAGGCTCTCAACTCCCGGATGATCAGACTGCGCTTCACGAAGACATCGCGCACCTCGGGATTCACCACCAGGTCGACGTAGCGGCGGCGGTAGCGGATCTCGACGTCGGTAAGGCCATGCCACTTTTCGGGAAGCGGCAGGAAACTCTTCGCCAGGAAGGTCATCTCCTTTGCCAGCACTGTGAGTTCGCCCGTCCGGGTTCGAAACAGTGTGCCCTCGACACCGATGAAGTCCCCGAGATCGAGCTGCAGGTACAACTGAAAGTCGCGCTCGGGCAACTTGTCCTTCTTCGCATAGACTTGAATTCTCGCGCCGCTATCGGCCAGGGCGAGGAACCCGGCCTTGCCAAACGGACGATTCGCCAGCACCCGGCCCGCCACACGCACCGTAATCGGCGTCTGCTCCAGCTCTTCGGCGGTCCTGGCGGAAAACGCCGTCACCACCTGGTCAACGGTGTGGGTATATCGATATTCGGTGGGATACAGATCATATCCGAGGGCTTCAATGTTCTTCAGCTTCTCTACTCGTACAGGTTCCAGCGGTTCGATCATTCCGGGTTTTCCACTTCCTTGCGAATGCTGTCCAGGATTCCGTTGATAAATTGAGGCGACTCCTGGGCGCTGAATCGGCGCGCGATTTCTATCGCTTCATTAATGACAACCGTTTTCGGCGTTTCGGCATCGAATAAAAATTCGTAGGTGGCCAGGCGCAGCAGATTGCGGTCCACGACCGCCATGCGGTCGAGCCGCCAATTCTCGGCGTGGCGCGCGATCAGCGCGTCAATCCTCTCCACATGGGCGACGGTGCCTGAGGCAAGCGCTTCCGCGAACGTGCGCGTTTCTTCCGGTTCCTCGTGCCCTTCCTGCCCGTCCTGGCTATCCCAGAACGTGGCTGCAATCTGCTCGATCAGGTCATGGGTGATGTCCCACTGAAACAACATCTGCAGCGCACATTCCCGGGCTTTGCGTCGCGATCCCATCGTTACTTCAACCCATGAAGAACGCGCACCATCTCAACAGCGGATTGCGCGGCGTGAAATCCCTTGTTGTCCGCCCCGGGAACGGAGCGGGCGAGAGCCTGTTCGTCGGTGTCAGTGGTGAGAACTCCGAAGGTGACGGGGACGCCGGTATCGAGTCCAACCTGGCTGATGCCCAGCGTCGCCGCGTTGCTGATGTATTCGAAGTGGGCGGTCTCACCGCGGATCACGCAGCCGACCGTGACAACGGCGTCAAATCGACCCGATAGTGCAGCCTGCTTGGCGGCGAGAGGAATCTCGAACGCCCCCGGCACGTGAATGACCGTCACGTCTGCAACACCGCGCAACGCATCCTGCGCGCCGGCGAGCAGGCGCTCGGTAATTTCCGGATTGAACCGGCTGGCAATGATCGCAATGTTCAAATCAGCCATCGTCCCTTCGAACCTGAATCACCACTCGGCCCCGGGAAAGCCTTTACCAAACCGTGACCACCCCGACCGATTAGTTCCCCGTCACTTCCCTTGAAACCGCGGCGTTCTCTTTTCGAGAAACGCCCTCGTCCCTTCTTTCATGTCCTCGGTGCCGCAACATTTTCCAAACAGTGCCGCTTCACCCGTCAACTCGCCGCCACGGACAGCCTCGATGCAATACTGCACCGCAAGGGGCGCATTCTCCACCATCTTCCTCGCCAGTTGGCCGACGGTTGAGGACAGCTCGGCAGCCGGCACCACACGATCCGCCAACCCGATCCTCAACGCTTCCGCGGCGGATATCGATTCCCCTGTCAGCAACATCTGCAACGCGCGGCTTCTGCCGACCAGCCGCGGAAGGCGTTCGGTTCCACCATATCCCGGAATCAATCCCAGTTTCACTTCGGGCTGCCCGAACACCGCCGTCTCCGACGCCACGCGCATCGTGCACGCCATGGCAAGTTCGCACCCGCCGCCAAGGGCATATCCATTTACTGCCGCTATCGTCGGCCTGTCCAGCGACTCTATCGCATCAAAAACCATCTGGCCGCGTCGCGAAAACTCTTCGCCCGCGGCCGCGGAGAGCCCTGCGATTTCAGAAATGTCGGCGCCCGCGGCGAATGCCTTGTCGCCCGCCCCGGTCAGGATGACGACGCGGATGGCAGCGTCCTTCTTCACCTGTTCGAACGCCGCAGCGAGTTCCATGATGGTCGCCGTGTTGAGCGCATTCCGGACCTGAGGGCGATGGATCGTAATCGTCGCGATCGAATCGCTCGCCGCGTACAACAGGTGTGAATACATGACAGCCAAGTATACTTTACTGTGCTATCTTCCACCGTTCGCTACAAGGAGCTTGCATCAATGAGAAAGCTGATCGTCATCATGCTGCTGGCTGGCCTGGCAGCTTGTTCCGGAAATACCGATACCCAACCCAAGTCCGAAACTCCCGCGGCGGAACCGGCAACGCCTGCTCCGACCGAACCGGCCGCGACACCGGCCCCCACGGAACCGGCCGCCGCACCCGCAGCGGCACCGGCTGCGGAACCTGCGCCGAGCGCCAAAGCTGACGCGAAGGCCGCGAATAAGCCTGTCAGCAATATGAAACCCGGACTGTACGTCCACTTCCAAACCAATATGGGGAACTTCACCGCTGAATTGAATGAGAAGGCTGCGCCCGGTACCGTTGCGAACTTCGTGGGCCTCGCGGGCGGCACGCTCGAATGGACCGATCCACGGACGGGCCAGAAACAGAAGAAGCCCTATTACGATGGGCTGACGTTTCATCGCATCATCGGCCGTCAGAAGATGCCCCCCGACGGGTTCATGATCCAGGGGGGCGATCCCCTCGGCAATGGGACCGGCGGTCCCGGCTTCACGATCCCCGACGAACTCAACAACCTGAAACACGACAAACCTGGCGTCATGGCGATGGCGCGGACGTCCGCTCCGAACTCGGCGGGAAGCCAGTTCTACATCACGCTTGGCGCACCGGGATTCCTGGACGGACAACAGCCGCCTTACGTCGTATTCGGGCAGGTCATCGAAGGGATGGACGTCATCCAGAAGATCGGCGCCGTCCAGACCGATGGCAACGACAAACCGCTGAGCCCGGTGGTCATGACCAAGGTCACCGTCGAGAGAGTGAAGTAAACAATGAAACCTGGGCTATACGCACACTTTGAAACGACCCTTGGAAACTTCTCCGCCGAACTAAACGAGGCGGAAGCTCCGATTACAGCCGCAAACTTCGCAGGTCTTGCCGAAGGCACCGTGGAGTGGACGAACCCGAAAAGCGGCAAGAAAGAAAAGAAGCCCTACTACGACGGCCTGACCTTTCATCGCGTCATCGACAACTTCATGATCCAGGGGGGCTGCCCGCTGGGGACAGGCACCGGCGGACCGGGGCACACGATCAAAGATGAATTCAACAAACTGAAGCACGACAAAGCAGGCATCCTCGCGATGGCCCGCACTCCGGCGCCCAATTCCGCCGGCAGCCAGTTCTACATCACGGTAACAGCGACACCGTTTCTGGATGGCCAGCAGCCGCCCTACGTCGTGTTTGGGCAGGTTACCGAAGGCGTGGACGTGGTGCAAAAGATCGGGAAAACGCCGACGGCACCCGGCGATAGACCGATAACACCGGTAGTGATCAACAAGGTCACGATTGAAAGAGTCAAGTAGGGCGGAATTCCTCCAGAGGCTCAGCTGAGAAATTTGACCTCGCATCCCTGCCGGGGTGCGTTTCTCGTTGCAAGCCTTCCGGTGGTTCGCGCGCAAAGAGCGCGCGCGACCACCGGCGTGCGCGAGAGTCCTGACCTTCAAGGCCCGCGCCGGGCTTCGCACGCCGGAGGCGTGAAAGGAAGGTAGCCCCGGGTGGAGCCGAGCGACACCCGGGGTTCATCTCACGAGGGCGCTCGCACCCCGGCAGGGGTGCAGGGAATCCTCGCACCCCTGCCGGGGTGCGAACAGCTCCGTTACGGCAACCCCGGGTTGCGCTCGCTTCGCTCGCTTAACCCGGGGCTAAATTCTCAGCACGCCTCCGGCGTGCTATGAGTCACGTTTCAAGGTCGCCATCGCCTTGCGGACGAACCTGCAAAGCGGAGACGTAACCTCGTGTCTCCGCTCCCACTCAGACTCAAGAATGTCTAAACTTCAGTCGCCCCCAGTTAATTAAGCGAGCGATAGCGAGCCACCCCCGGTTGAGACTATGGGAAGAACACACCCGGCAACGCTGCGAAGCACGCCGGAGGCGTGCGCGGAATTTAGCCCCGGGTTAAGCGAGCGAAGCGAGCGCAACCCGGGGTTGCCGTAACGGAGATGTTCGCATCCCGGCAGGGGTGCGAGGGTCGCGAGTCCGCTTCAGTCTTGAGTAAGCTACGCGCGAGCCCGCATCCGCTCCACGAACTCCCCGGCCGTATACCCCGACGGGATCACCTCCACGCCCAACTCGCGCTCCACATCCTTGATCGTCAGGTCATCCAGGAACAGATAGTCGTCGCCGATCATGCATTCCGACGGCAACACGACAAAGTCTCCGTGAACTTTCCCTTTCAACGCGGTGACAAAGTCGGAGCCCGTCAGCAATCCAGCCACGCCGATTCCCGGCCCCCAAAACCGGCTCTCGACGGCGACAACCCTCAGGTCCATGCCCATGCGATCCACACACGCCGTCAAATAGGGATGGAACACCCGCCCGGTACACACTGTCCCCGTCCGGGAAGCCGCCTTCGCTTTCTTTCGCAGCGCCGCATCAAATTGCGTCAGGAACGTGCGCACCATGCCGACGCCATTCTCAATCTGGGGGAAATCCCGATAGTGGTTCATCGGCGGCAAGACCTCTCCCGCCATGATGTAGATCTCATCGCCGAGAAAAACAAACGGCGTACCGAGTTTCCTCTTCAAGGCCTTCTGGATTTTTGAGACGTGCGCGATGGTTTCGCGAGCGATCTGCGGGCTGAAAGGCTTCATTGAAGGCAGGTTCTTCCGGTGACTCGTCAATCCGACCGGCACGACCGCGAGTGAGCCGACGCCCGGATGCAACTTCACCATATCGGAAACGGTGCGGTCCAGACTCTCGCCGTCGTTCCAGCCCGGGCACAGCACCACCTGTCCGTGAAGCGTGATTCCGGCCGCTACCAGGCGCTGCATCTTCTCCAGAAACCCGTCGTATCCGGCATTTCCCAGCATGCGGGCACGCAGGGCGGGTTCCGTGGCGTGAACCGAGATATACAACGGCGAGAGCCGCTGATCGATGATGCGCTGCATCTCCGCTTCGTCCACGTTGGTGAGCGTGAGGTAGTTTCCGAACAGAAACGAAAGCCGGTAATCCTCATCCTTGATATGAAGCGAGGGGCGTACGCGGGCAGGATTCTGATGCACAAAGCAGAAGACGCAGTTGTTCTCGCAGGTGAGCGGTTCGATGGCTTCGAATTCCAGGCCGAAAGGTTCCCATTCGCGGCGCACGAACGTCAGAACTTCCCGCTGCGTCCTGATCGACGTGCGCCGGCCGACAGTGGCCGCCTGAAACTGGAAATCCACAGGGTCGAGAAGAGGCTTCCCGTTGAGTTCGTGAATCTCATCGTTGGGTTTCAGGCCGATACGCTCGGCCAGCGAACCGGGATCCACCGACAGAATGCGAAGTTTCTGGGTTTCGGCGCCGCGATGGCGCGGAGCAAAACGATATTCGTGAACCGCCTTCTGGAAGTCCTGATCGTTGCCCTTTCGGACATACGCCGATGATGAAAAAGGCTTCTTGGTCATTCCAGTCCAACCCGGTCCCGACCCGTAATCAGATAATGCAAACCGGAAAACGCGGTCATCGCGCCGGTGATGTAATACAGGAAGCGGAGTTCCGGGACCACCCATTGCCGCCAGTTGCAATAAAGTACGGAAAGGACCGTTACTACCTGCAGCACAGTGTTCGCTTTTCCGTAGATCGAAGGTTTGAAAAAGCGCCATCCCACCATCAGGACGATCACCAGCGCGACAATCATCATCAGCACATCCCGGGAGATCAGCAGGATCGTGAGCCAGCGAGGCAACATGTTGGGCAATTCCATACCCGGCAGGGACAGGATCACGATGGACGTCACCATCAGCAGCTTGTCGGCGAGCGGATCGAGCACCGTACCTACGGATGTTTTCTGGCGGAATCGCCTGGCGATGATCCCGTCAAAGACGTCCGTCACGCCGGCCGCGACAAAAATCGCGAAAGCGATGCCATTACTCCCATCGGTGAGAAAAAAAATAAAAACCGGAATGAAGATAATCCGAAGGATCGTCAGCTGGTTGGCCGTCGTTAATATCGCGGCGCGGAGTTCCTCGGCGATGGTATTCCGGCTTGACGCCCGGGTGGTCACTCCACGAGCAGAGGGATCTTGATGTCCACTGTCTGCTTGGAACAGAATCCATCCGTTTTCGAGCAGAAGAAATACGTCAGCTTGCCGGGAAGCTCATATTTCCCGGCGCGGGAAGCCGTCAGGCCGACTTTCAAGGTCGGCAAATCCACGTAGTACTCGTCCCTGGATTTTGGATCCACCGACGACGCTTCGATCGACTTCTTCTCCAGAGCTATTCCTGCGACAGGCGTGACCGCCAGCGACACCGTGGGTTCACGGTTGATCTTGAAGCCGTTTATTACCTTTAGCGAGACCGTCACGTCGGCCTTGCGTCCCGCCTTGATCGGAGTTGCGTCAGAAAACTTTGCCGACATCACCTGCGGGAGCGCCCCGCCGGGCGACACCAATTGGGCCAAAAGGAGGATGGTGAAGGCTATTTTCATGGTATGGGATATTACCATGAAAGTATTAAACGTCGTGGGCGCCCGGCCCAACTTCATGAAGATCTCGCCGATCGTGAAAGCGATGAAAACATCCGCGGACATGCAAGGATTGCTGGTCCACACCGGACAGCACTATGACAGCGGGATGTCGGATGTCTTCTTCACGGATCTCGATCTGCCCCGGCCGGACGTCCACCTCGGCGTGGGCTCTGGAAGTCACGCCGAGCAAACCGCGCGCGTGATGGTGGCGTTCGAGAGGGTCTGCGTGGAACAGAAGCCCGACCTGATCTTGGTTGTGGGCGACGTGAATTCCACCATCGCCTGCGCGTTGGTCGGCGCAAAGTTGCTCATTCGCGTGGCCCACGTCGAGGCGGGGTTGCGCAGTGGCGATCGCACGATGCCGGAAGAGATCAATCGGCTGGTCACTGACACGCTGGCCGACCTGCTCTTTACCACCAGCCGCGATGCGGACGAAAACCTCGGGCGCGAAGGCATAGCCAGAGAAAAGATCCATTTCGTCGGCAACGTGATGATCGACACACTACTGACGCATCGGGACAGAGCCGAACGGCTAGACGTGCTGTCGCCACTTGGCGTAGAGCCCCGGAACTACGCGCTCGTAACGCTCCACCGTCCGTCAAATGTGGACGATCGGACCGTCTTCTCGGGAATCCTCGACGCGCTCGGTGAGATTGCAGAAACGATGCCGGTGGTGTTCCCCATCCATCCGCGGTCGCGCAAGAAGATTGAAGAGTTCGGACTCGACGCAGGAAGAGTAAAAATCACCGATCCGTTCGGGTATCTGGAGTTCCTCAACCTGACATCCAACGCGCGTATCGTGTTGACCGACTCGGGCGGGCTGCAGGAAGAGACAACCATCCTGCGGGTGCCGTGCCTGACGCTCCGCCACAATACCGAGCGTCCGATAACCCTGACCCACGGAACAAACATCCTGACTGGCCCCAACCGGGATCGGATCCTGGAGGCATTCCGCCGCGTGGTGAGCGGCGACTGGAAACCTGCGGGCCCGCCCGAATTGTGGGACGGTCACGCCGCCGAACGGATCGTCGACGTGATCCGGAGGGCCGGCTGAGGGGCAGCCGGCGCCTTGCGAAAATCAGCTCCAGGTCTACTCAGGGGCGGTACCTGGCGCCGGAGTAGTCAGACGCGGGGTGGATGAAGAATTCCGCGCACCTGAGGTCGACGCGGACGACCGGGAGTCGATCGTCACTTCGAGCGGTTGTTGAAGCCGGAAATCCACTACACTCTCGGGCTCGATACGGACCTGTTCGCCCTTCCCGGCCGCCTCGATCGCTACGCCCGCTCCACCTCCAACACCGGCGCCGATCGCGGCGCCCTTCTTACCACCGGCGATCGCACCAATGACAGCACCGATGCCCGCGCCGATTCCTGTACGCGTCGCCGTTTGTTGGGTCTGCGAGGCGGCCTGCTTCTGATAAACGTCGCTGGCCACCGTGTAGGATTTGCCGCCGACGAGAATTCTGTCTAATTCCAGCGAGACTTCACTCTGCCCCTTCAGGTTTCCTGCAGACTCGACATGCGTCAACCTCACGTAAACATCTCCTCCCTTGGGCGCAACCGTGTCCCGGTCGACGGTGAGAGGAAAAGCCAGGGAGGCATGATACGTCTCGCCAACCTTCGCCGTTGCCGAGTCCACGGTATCAATCATCCGAACCGAAACCAGGGTGCCGGTTGGAATCGTGACCTGGCGCGTGGTGGGTTGCGGTGGCGCCGGAGGCGCCACCGGAGCCGCCGGAGTGGGAGCCAGATTTGACGGCGCCGCCGGGGGAGTCACCGCAGCAGGCGGCACATTATTGTCAGCAGTCTCATTGGCAGCAGTCTGGGGAACCTGGTCCTTCGACGCCGGGGTTTGTAGAACCGGCGGCGCCACCGCAGGGGACGTCTTTTGCGCCTTAGGCTTCGGTGCCGGTGCGGAAGCCTCAGCAGGCTTCGGCACTTCTTCGGGAGCCTGGGCGGCGGGCTCGTCAACTGGCGCCGGAGAAATCTCCGACGTGGAGGGTGCCGGGGCTGGAGCCGCGGGAGAGCCCGAGCATCCCGCGAAGATCACTGTTGCGAGTGAAACAATACCTATCCATTCTTTCCTTGCCATAACCCTTCCTTTCGATACCGGGATAACCGGGAACACCCACCCGTTATACAATAGACGCATTCTTTTCGGCTTCGGATAGGAAACTTTGTGAGGATTGCCGGATCCCGTGTTGAGCCGTTTCCGGGCGGTCTGGTTTCGCGATAGACTCCTACAACCATGAGACCCTCACTCTTTGGCCGCCTCGCTGCACCTGCGATCCTTCTGACGCTCGTGCTCCAACAGGGAGCGGTCACGGCACAGGAGGTTCCGCGGGCGATTCGCCGCGATGTTCCCTTCACAAACGCTATTCGCCGCGCCTTCGACGCCGGGACGCGAGACTCCAGCGGCCGGCCGGGACCGAACTACTGGCAACTGCAAACGGACTACACGATAAACGCCCGCCTGGATCCGGAGACCGATACGATCACTGGAACCGAGACCATCGCGTTGCACAACAACAGCCCGGAGCCCCTGAACATCGTCAACCTCCGGCTGGATCACAACATCTTCAGGGCGCTCGCACCGCATGCGGCACCCTGGGTGCCGGCGGAAGTCACGGACGGCATGATCGTCACGCGAATTGCGATCAACGGCAATGAAATTTCCCTCGCCACACCCGCACCCAGGGCCGGAAGCCGCGTCAATGCAATCGGGCAACTTCGGCCAGGCGTATACGGTCTGGATCAGACGCTGGCCGTCATCGTGCTTCGCGACGCCATCGCTTCACGGTCCACGGCATCCCTGGAGATGGCCTGGCGAACAAAGCTTCCGGGCGGCCCGTATGGACGCAACCACCGCATGACGCAACGCTTTGACGATACGCTGTTCCAGCCAACGCAATGGTATCCCCGCGTCGCCAAATACGACGATCTCCGTGGCTGGGATACGAACCTCTACCTCGGACCCTCCGAGTTTTATAACAACTTCGGGCGGTTCGACGTGCGTATTGACGTTCCCGGAGGCTGGATTGTGAGCGGCACCGGCGTGCTGCAAAATCCCCAGGAAGTGCTGACCGCGAAAGCCCGGGAACGCCTGTCGCACGTGCTGGAGTCGAACAACGTCGTCACCATTGTCGGCGACGACGAGGTCGGGCCTGGACAGGCCACTGCACCCGGCGAACGCCTGGTGTGGCATTTCGCGGCCGACATGGTGAACGACTTCGCCTGGGCCACGGCGAAGAAATACACCTGGCGTGCGACGCGAGCCACTATTCCCGGCAAAGGGCCGGTGCCGATCCACATGGTCTACCTGCCGGAACGCGCAGCGCTGTTCACCAATGCCGGTCCCATCGCGCGTCACGCGCTGGAGTTCTATTCGAAACTCTGGGCCCCGTATCCGTTTCCACAATTGACCCTTCAGGACGGCCCGAGCGCCGGCATGGAGTACCCCATGGTCATCAATTCCAACCAGGGCGGCGCCGACCATGAAACAGCCCATCAGTGGTGGCCGATGATGGTCGGCACAAACGAGACCTGGTACGGATGGATGGATGAAGGTTTCAATCAGTATATGAACATCCTCTCCGATGCGGACCGGCGTGGTATCCCTCCCAATCTCAACGGCCAGGGACAACTTTATGGGCGCACGAGCGGCAACGAAGAAGAGCCGCCCATGATGTGGAATGCGAACTATGCGGGACCTTCTCTTTATGGTTTCCAGACGTATGAGAAAACCCCGATGATGCTTTCCATGCTGGGCGCCATCGTCGGCGACGAGAACGTCCAACGCGCCATGAGTGAATACACGAAAGTCTGGGCGTTCAAACACCCGTCTCCGTGGGATTACATCGCCTTCATGAACAATGCGCTGAAGCAGGACCTGAACTGGTTCTGGTACTACTGGCTGTGGACGACCGAGTCGGTGGATGGATCGATCGCGCAGGTCGCGACAACGGGAACGCGGACAACGGTAACGGTGCGACAGGCCGGCCAGATGCCGTCGCCTGTCGTGCTTCGCGTGCGATTCGCGCCGGAGGGGCCGGCGATCAGGCCCATGGCAAACGCCAAAGTGGAAGGGAACTCGGCGTTGGTAACGTGGCCCGTGGACGTCTGGTTCAACGGCAGCCGGACATTCCAGGCCGTTCTCGATTTCGGCGGGCGCGCGATCACGTCGATCCAACTCGACCCCGCCTGCAGGTTCCCTGATCGCGACCCCAGCGACAACCTGTGGCCGAAGACCCAGGCCGGCACGCTATCCGCAGCGGGTGCCTGCGGGGGGTAGTTACACTTTCCCGCTCGTCCTCCGCTGCGAGGATGCCAACACGTGCGAAATCATCTGCGCCGCCTGCCCCTTCGTCAGCCCATTCGGAACCGGAATGCCCTTTCGCGCCAACAGTGCTTTCTGCTTGTCTGTCGGAAGTTCCGATCGCCAGCTGGCGGATCGCTGGACGAACTTCACGGCGTCGGGCCTTTCGGTGAGGACAAAGTTGTCCGCTATAGCCGCAGCACGAGCCAGACTCTCGGCCCGGGCAATCAACCGCGTGCCCTTCCCTTGGGAGAGCCGAACATCCCAGGTATCGAGCAAATTCGATTCAATGATCAGCGACTCCCCGTCCACAAGATTCAAACCGTAGGCTCCGGCTAAACCGTACCAGATGTGATCGGTGTGGCCGGCAAGCTCCGGAGGCGGGTCGAAATTGAAAAAATCAATTCGCTCGGCGGCGAGGGGAATGTCTTCGGGAGAACCGATACGCGAAGTATCGATCCACGGCCGCTGGCGGTTCATCCGCTCGAGATCGCGCTCCACATCCAGGACGTTCGCTCCGTGCAGATTCATTCCCGCCGGCAAATTGAACAGGCTGTAGAGACCGGGAAGGGTATGGGTTCGCGAGTTATCCACAACGTCGACAATCATGAGATCCGTCTTCCCGGGATGAAGCCGGGTACCCCGCCCCACCATCTGCGCATAAAGAAGTTTGGACCTGGTCGGCCGTGCCATCAGAACGCAATTGATGCTCGGTTCATCGAATCCTTCCGTCAACAGGTTGCAGTTTGTCAGCACCGCAATCTCGCCACTGGAAAACTTTTCGATCGTCTTCCGGCGCTCCTCTTTTGGCATTTCTCCCCATACGGCGGCAGCATGAATGCCGGCCTCCGCAAACTCTGAGCAAACATCCTTCGCGTGTTGAACATCGACGCAAAAAACGATTGCTCGCCGGTGGTTCGCCAGACGCATATACGAGGTCGTCAGCAGGCGATTCCGGGAGGGAGTATTGACAACGCGCGCCAGCTGGCTCTCGACAAAGTCTCCGTGCCGGACCTTGACGCCGTCGAGGGAGAGCGCGGTGTCCAGCCGCCAGCCGCGGATGGGACAGAGAAATCCATCCACGATCATCTGGCGAAGGTCGTGCGCGTAACAAACTTCCTGGAACACTTCGCCCAACCCCTGGCTGTCCCCTCGTCTCGGGGTTGCGGTGAAACCCACCAGGTAGCGCGGGGTGTCCGGGTTGAACAGACCGAAATGATTGAAGATCCGGCGATAGCTTTCCGCGACGGCGTGATGCGCTTCGTCTACCACGATGATTGAAAAATCGTCCGGATTGAAGCGGGACAGCCGCGCGCCCTCGCTATGGGCAAGCGTCGGGATCGAGGCAATCACGACCTGCGCATCGGCGGCCGCGCGATCCTCCGCTCTTTCGATCCCGATCTTCAAGCCGGGCTGGACGGCGCGGAATTTTTGTTCGGCCTGCAGCAGCAACTCCTCGCGGTGGGCCAGAACAAGCAACCGCTTTTTCATTTTCAGCGCGCTCGGGAAATGGGCGAACACCACGGTTTTGCCCGTGCCGGTGGGCAATGAAACCAGTACCCGGCGCTTCCCGGCCCTGTAGGCATCCTTCACGCGGGCAAGCGCTTCGGTTTGATAGGCACGCAGATCGAACATGCGCGGAAAAGCATACGACATCCGCTGCCCGCAGAAAGATATTGAAAGACCACGAAATGCGCCTGAATATTGCGGGATGGCGGAGTACAGGCAGCGCTATCTGTTTATCGATCTACTGCGCTTCGCTGCGGCCGTTTTCATGATTCAGGGCCATGTGTTCGACGCATTGGTGAGCCCTCAAATCAAGGCCCACCCCTTGTTTCACATGCACGACTTCTTTCACGGATTTGTCGCGCCGGCTTTCCTGTTTGCCTCCGGCGTTGCCTTCGGCGCCACGACCATGAGGCGCTGGGACGAACACGTCACGTGGGGGAAACGGCCGCGGCGCCGTGTGCAGCGATTTCTGGGGCTGATCGCCATCGGCTACGCCCTGCACCTCCCCTTCTTTTCCCTTCGGAAAACGATGACCGCGGCCTCGCCCGCGAAAATTCAATCAATGCTCCAGTCCGACGTGCTTCAGTGCATCGGCCTGACACTACTGCTGCTGCAGATCGCTATTCTGCTGACACGCGAGAAAAAGTTCTTTGGTTGGGTTGTCGCGGTCTCCGCCGCCGTCGTCATTTTTTCTTCGCCGTTGACGTGGTCAGGCCACTTTTCGGGATATCTGCCCACAGCCCTGGTGGCCTATCTCAGTCCCGAAACGGGTTCGTGGTTCCCGCTGTTTCCGTGGTCCGGCTATATTCTCTGCGGCGTCTTATTCGGATGCACGCTGGCAAATGCCGCCAACCCGGTCAGCGCGGCGACACTGATGCGAAGATACGCCCTGCTGAATGTGGGAATCCTCGCCCTGGCATGGGCCGTCATGTATCTTCCTTTCGACCTCTATCCTGCCCATGATTTCTGGAAATCCAATCCTTCGATATTCTTTGTCCGGTTGAGTGCAGTCGGCATCGTAGCGAGCCTGATTTTTCTCTCCGAAGGACTGTGGAAGACCACGCCTTACTATGCTTCAATCATCGGCAGGCAGTCGCTCTTTATCTATATCCTGCATCTGATGGTGGTGTACGGTTCTGTCCTGAATCGCGGCCTCGCTCAGAGAATCGGGCCAACCCTTCAAGTGCTCCCGGCGCTGGGCGTGTTCGCCCTGGTCCTGACTGCGGTAGGGTTGATCAC
Source organism: uncultured Acidobacteriota bacterium (assembly GCA_963836435.1). Classification (GTDB taxonomy): domain Bacteria; phylum Acidobacteriota; class Terriglobia; order 20CM-2-55-15; family 20CM-2-55-15; genus DASTBJ01. The sequence goes on from CAWIJI010000012.1 coordinate 309,868, forward strand.
AATCCTCTGGTACCAGTGGAAATCAGAGCACGAAACCGCCGCATCACGAGTTACGGCAACCGCCGCGGCAGCCTTTCTTCTGACATTTGCAATGAGGCCCTGGTGACACCTGCACGTCGCGGCGAAAGACAAAGCAGACAAATTCGAAAGTTCATGGCTGTATCGGCGGCCGTGGTGCTGCTCGCTGCGCTTTGGAACAATCGAATTTCTGCGCGCACGGCAGCCGCTGATTACCACTGGAACCTGCCACCGGGACTGCCGGCTCCGCTTGTCCCGTCCGACAATCCCATGAGCGCCGCGAAGGTCGACCTCGGCCGGCATCTCTTTTATGACAAGCGCCTGTCTCTCAATCAGGAACAAGCCTGCGCGGGCTGCCATGAACAGTCGCGCGCATTCACCGACGGCCGGGCGCGAGCCGTGGGCTCGACCGGCGAGATGCATTCCCGGTCGGCGATGTCGCTCGTGAACGTCGCCTATGTTCCGGCTCTCGGCTGGGCGAATCCCGAACTGACGGAGCTGGAAGCGCAGGCTCTGGTGCCGATGTTCGGAGACAATCCGGTGGAGCTCGGAATGAAAGGCCAGGAAGAGTTGCTGCTGGCGCGTCTGAAACAGGCGCCGGAGTATCAGCGCCTTTTCCCTGCCGCGTTCCCGGACGAAGAGGCGCCCTTCACAATCGCATCTGTCGTGCGGGCTCTCGCCAGTTTCGAGAGAACGATCCTGTCGGGCGATTCGCCCTACGATCGCTACTGGCGCGGCGACGATCCGGATGCCATCTCTGCTGCAGCGAAACAGGGAGAGTATCTTTTCCTCAGCGAGCGGTTTCAATGCTTTCACTGCCACGGCGGATTGAATCTCGCGAATGCCGAAGACTTCGCGGGCAAGGGATACACCGAACTCGAGTACGACAACACCGCATTGTATAACCCCTACCCGAGGGGCAACGCGGGCCTGTTCGAATTCACCAGACGGCCTGAAGATATCGGGAAGTTCCGCGTCCCGACACTGCGCAACATCGCCCTAACGGCCCCCTATATGCACGATGGAAGCATCGCCACTCTCGAGGAAGTCATCGATCACTACAGCGCCGGCGGCCGCACCATCCTGGAAGGACCGAATGAAGGTGTGGGCGCGGACAACCCCGGGAAGAGCTTTTTCCTTCAGGGATTCGAAGCCACCACAGAAGAGCGGCAGGATCTCATCGAGTTTCTAAACAGTCTCACGGACAGCAGCGTGCTGACCAATCCCGCCCTGTCCGATCCGTGGAAATGACGCGAGATCATGGGAAGCTGAAGTTGTTCGCTGGCCTGACGCTTTCTTCACTGCGGGCTAACTATAACTGGACGGGGCTCCGCCCCGGCCCCCGACTCGGGCGCTTGCGCGGCGCCTTCGGCGCCTAGCACGCCGGAGGCGTGCTGAGAATTTAGCCCCGGGTTAAGCGAGCGAAGCGAGCGCAACCCGGGGTTGCCGTAACGGAGATGGTCGCACCCCGGCAGGGGTGCAGGGATTCCTCGCACCCCGGCCGGGGTGCGAACGCCGCTCGTGAGATGAACCCCGGGTGTCGCTGCGCTCCACCCGGGGCTACCTTCCTTTCACGCCTCTGGCGTGCAAAATGTCTAAACTCCAGGGCGCCTTCGGCGCCTGGCCCGTCATGCCTTGCGGGAACAAAATTCTCGTGAAGCCCGGCATAACGGGCTAAACCCGGAGCTCCGTCTTCAGTTCTCGAATAGGAACATCTTTCCATTGCCGAGCGTAGTTTTCCACCGACATAAACGTGCGCGGATACATTCGGTCGACGTAGACGCCACCGTTGAGGTGATCGATTTCGTGCTGCAGGATTCGCGCATGCCATCCGGTGGCGTGGATTGTTCGTGGCGTTGCGTGCTCGTCGAGGCAGTCGACGCGAACCTGCCGGTGGCGCGGCACAAGCCCCATAAACCCCGGCAAGCTCAGGCATCCTTCAAAGAACTCCACGTCCGGTTCGCCGATCAGAGTGAGCCTGGGGTTGATGATCACATGGAAGGGCACCGCCTGCCTTTCCCGCTCCGCGACCTGCCGCTCGGTCAAATTGCGGACGTAGTCGGGCAGATCTTCGATCATCGCGAGTTGAATGCCTTCGCCTATCTGTGGTGCCGCCAGCCCGACCCCCGGCGCGTCGCGCAGCGTGTCGTGCATGAAACGGATCAGCTGCTGAATGTTGTCCGAAACAATTTCTTCTGGCATAAGGTCGCGAGCCCTCCCGCGAAGCACCGGCTCGCCGACCTGAAAGAGTTTGAGAAGCATGCGCCATTCTACTCCTGGTGCAGCGATCGATACCGCTCCGCGATTGCCGGGGCAGCGGCAAATTTGGGGCAAATTGGGGGACAGAGAGCGATTCGGTATAATGCTCCCGCTTTCCGGAGGACATCCATCATGAAACGCACCATTGTTCTGCTTTTCGCGTTCGTCATTCCAGCCGTCGCCGCGCACGCGCAGACTCGCGGGGGAACGGCCGCCGCCGTCAACTGCGACCGCGAGTGCCTTCGCGGCTTCGTCACCCAGTATCTGGATGCCCTCATCCGGCACGATCCTGGGGCGCTACCAACCGCCGCCACCGTACGCTTCACGGAAGATACCAAAACGGTCCCGCTGGGCGAGGGCCTATGGAAAGGCGCATCGAAGGTCCGCCCCTATCGGCAGGACATTCTCGACGTCCGTGAAGGACAGGCCGCCTCGCACGTCGTTGTGGAAGAGAACGGGATGCCCGTGATGCTCGCGCTACGGCTGAAGATAGAGAATCGAAAGATTACCGAAATCGAAACGATGGTCACCCGAAACAGGGCTGAAGGCGCGCTCTTCGATATCGAAAAACTCACAACGCCTCATGCGGGAATGAACGTCGTACCCGATGCATCCCAGAAGATGTCGCGTTCCGAGTTGATCCGGATTGCGGAGTTCTATCCTGCGGGATTGAAAGCAGGCGGGACCTTCGACGCGGTCCACGCGCCGTTCGCGCCGGATGCCTATCGTATCGAGAACGGGACCAACACCGCCGGACCCGGTGCCCGGGCCGGCAGCGAAAACATTCTTACGCAAACCATCATGGCACACCCTGACGTGAGCTATCGGCTGGCCGCCGTGGATGAGGAGATGGGCATTGTGCTGTTCCGTCTCGATTTTGGAAATACGAACAGCTACGGACCGGGTAACGCCCTCACGACATTCGAAGCCTTCAAGGTGTATGGTGGGCAGATTCACGCCGTCGAGGCCTTCATCGACATCATGCCGGAGAACACCCCGTCAGGCTGGCCCAACTACGAGGTCAAGAAGCCGAAATAGGCTGCGAGCCAGTGATTGGCTTGAAACGAACACAAAAAAGCCGCCGAAACCGGACCCTGTCCGACGTTTCGGCGGCTTTTAGCAGTTCGCGGTGCCTCGCTAGCGAGCCGCAGGGACCGGTGGAACAGATGACGGTGAATCTGGGAGCGCGATACCCTTTTCCTTCATCAGGGATTCCAGCAGGACCACAGTTTTCGGGAACGCATCCGCACCGCCGCGAACACCGCCGGCGCCCCGGGCGACATCCAGGGGCGTGCGGCCGTGCGCGTCTTTGGCGGTCAGGTCGGCGCCGTGGGCGACCAGGAATTCGATGAACTTGTCGAAGCCGTGTTCGGCGGCGCCGTGCAGAGCGGTTTGGTTCGGGACGGCATTCGCGCTCGGCATTTGACTGCCGCGACGGAAGCCGCCGGCAGCAGGTGCGCCACCGACCGCGGGCTCCACCACCGGCAGCAGGTGCGCCACCACCACGAGCTCCACCGCCGGCAGCAGGTGCGCCGCCACCACGAGCTCCACCGGCAACGGCAGGTGCACCGCCACCGCGAGCTCCACCTCCGGCGGCAGGTGCGCCACCACCGCGGGCTCCACCTCCGGCGGCAGGTGCGCCACCACCGCGGGCTCCACCTCCGGCAGCAGGTGCGCCACCACCGCGGGCTCCACCTCCGCCACGACCTCCGCCACCAGCGCCTCGGGGCTCGGTCAGGGACCGGGCGTTCACGTCGGCGCCCGCTTTGATCAGCAGATCCATGGTGGCGAGCACGCCTTCGTCGGTACGGTTGCGTCCGCGCGTGGCGCGGCTGCCGAAGTCGACGCCGGCGGCGGCCATCAGCGGCGTGATGCCTTCCTTGCTCGGCAAATCGACCAGCGCCTTGTACTCGCAGCAGCAGCGCGACGAACTTGTCATCGCCGCCGCGCGCCGCGCGCAGGAGCGGCGTGGCGCCCTGGGCGAGCATGCCGTCGCCGCCGCGATCCTGCGGGACGTCGCGATACGGCGGACGCCGCTTCAACTGAATGTTCGGATTCGCGCCCGCGTTCGAGCATCATGCGCGCCGACATCGAGGGCAGTGAGCTTGTCCGTGACTCGGGATGACGGCCATCGCGCCATTGCCTTTCATCGGCAGCGTGCTGACGTCGGCCGCCATGTAGACCGGCGAGCGGCCGAAGAGATCCCACTTGTCGAGATCGGCGCCGCCTTTGACCAGCACGGCGGCCGTATCGAAATGCATGTTCATCCAGCGCGAGAAGCAGCGGCGTCTCGCGGTCCGGATCTTCGGAATCGGGATCGGCGCCGGCGGCCAGCAGGTTCTGAACGCAGGCCGCGCAGCCTTCCCGCGCGGCATAGTGCAGCGCGGTAAAGCCGCCCTTGTTCATGTCCTTCGGGCGAGGTTCCGGCGATGATCTTGCGCTCCCACTGACGGATCTTGCCGTGATCGTTCAGGTTCGCGTCCTTGGAAGCAAGGAACTTCACCATGTCGGCCTGGCTTTGCGCGGCGGCCCACATGATCGCGCGATTGTCCGCCCCAGGTTTCCTTCGCGTTGATGTCGGCTCCCGCATCCAGCAAGCAACCTTGGCCGCGTCGACCTTGCCGCTGCGCGCGGCCGCCATCAGCGGAGTTTCGCCATCGGGATTTTTGAAATTGGGATCGGCGCCGGCCTTGAGCAGCGCGTCGATGATCGGCGCGGAGCCGATGATCGCGGCTTCGGTGAGGGCCGACGTGCCGAACTGGTTCTCCAGTTTGACGTTCGCGCCGGCTTTGATCAGCGCGCGGACAAGTTCGACATCGCCGTTCGCCGCGGCGTACATGATGGCGGTGGTGCCATCGGCGCCGGTGGCGTTGACGTTGGCGCCCTTCGCGCTGACCAGGCGCATGGCCGCGGCATGGTCGCCGGATTCCGCCGCGTCCAGCAGCGTCGGTGCCGTGCCGGCGCCGCCATCATCGACGTGCCCGCCAGCAGGACTGGCAATGGAGCCTACGAACTGTCCGCGAACTTGCGCATGTCCTTAGACCTCCGAGAGGCCGTCGCGTGCTGTCGCCGATGGATTTCACCGGGATGTCATTGCGCTTGCAGCAGCGTAAAGAGCAGGTCGCCGTGACGCGAATCCTGGGGATACTTCAGGTGCTGGCCGCCCTTGATCTTTCCGTTCGCGTGTCCCAGGATCGCGGACGGCAGCGGATCGTTATTGTGGCGATCGCTGTTGCTCATGTCGCTGCCAAAGAGAATCGTGGAATGATCGAGCACCGTGCCATCGGCTTCTTTGGTGGCCTGCGATCTTCTTGATGAATCCGGCAAACACTTCCGTGTGGTACTTCTGGATCTGCACCAGCTTGTCCATCTTCTGCGGGTTGTTGCCGTGATGCGACAGCGGATGGAACCCCTCGGAAATGTTCAGATTCGTGTACGTGCGCATGCTGGCTTCGCGATCCATGGAGAACGTGATCACGCGCGTGATGTCGGCCTGGAAAGCCAGGGCCATCAGGTCGAACATCAGCTTGAAATACTCCGTGATATCGTTCGGCGTGCCGACCGGCGCATCCGGAATACTCAAGGTCGCGGTTGTCCTGCTTCGCCGCCATCTGCACGCGGCGCTCGATCTCGCGAACGGAGTCGAGATAGTCGCTGACGACGACGCGGTCCTGCACGCCGAGGCTGGCCTGCAGGCGCTGCGCCTGTCCCTGTCACGCGATCGAGGATACTGCCGGTTTCCGCCAGGATCTGGGCGCGTTCCTGATCGGTGTCGCCCTGTCCGAAGAGCTTCTGGAAGACCGCGCGCGGGTTGCCTTCCTGCGGCAAGCGACTGGGTCGGCGTGCGCCATGCCAGGCGGGCGCTGCCCTGGGCGGCGGTGAGCTCGAGCGACGGGAGACGCGTGTCCTGTCCGATGTAGCGGACGGCGATCTGGTCGCAGCTCACGCCGGAGTCCGGACCGGCCTTGCCGAAGTCCCAGGGCTTCACGCAGGTCAGCCAGCCTTGCTCGATATAGGCGTGGGGTTCGGGCGTTTCCGCGGGCTTGTTGCGCAGGCCGGAGACGATGGTCAGATGCTTGCGGAACGGCTCCAGGGGCTCGAGGATCGGCGACATGGTGTAGCCCGTGCCGGTTTCCTTCGGCGACCAGCGATCCATGATCGCGCCGTGCGGGAAGCCCACGAAGGCGAAGCGTTTCAGGGTCTTCCCGGCGGGAGTTTGCGGCCGATGCGGTGGCGGCGGGGAACATGGCTTCCAGGAGCGGCAGTGCGATGGTGGCTCCGATTCCCTGCAAGACGGTCACGGCGTGAAATGTGTTTTTTGGATATGAACATGATGGCGTCTCCTTATTTGCTCCACTCAATACTGGCGTACTCGCACTCTGCACCGGCTGCGGTACGCGGCGCATCTTGAACTGTTCGCTGTTGACCACCGCCTGAACGATGGCCGAAAACTTGTAATCCTTGGCCGCCGTGTCGCGCACGATCCTGCGGACGGTCGGCATGTCGTAGTACTCGCGCGTGCGGCCCATCGCATACGTCAAAAGGTTTTCGACAAACGTCTGCACGAATTGCTCGGGCCGGCGCAGCAGCGCCTTGCGGAGATCGTCGGGTCCGTTGATCTTGGTGCCGTCGGGCAACTCGCCGGCGGAATCGATGGCCGTGCCGGCAAAGCGGTCCTTGTCTCTCCACATTCCCGTCGCGTCGAAGTTTTCGAGCGCGAAGCCGAGCGGGTCCATGACGGCGTGGCATGCCGAGCAGGTCGGGCTGGCGCGGTGCTTGGCCATCATCTCGCGGACGGTGAGCGCTTTGGTGGTGCCGATGTCCTTGTCATTCAAGGTCGGCACGCCCGTGGGCGGCTTGGCCGGCGGGACACCCCGCAGGTACTTCAGGATGAACGACCCGCGCAGCACCGGGGACGTGCGGTTCGGATAGGCGGCCGCCATCAGGATGGCGCCCTTGCCCAGCAAGCCCCAGCGCGCGGAGTCTTTCAGTTCGACCCGGCGGAACTCATCGCCTTTCACGTCGTTAATGCCGTATTGCAGCGCCAGGCGCTCATTCAAGTAGGTATGGCTCGCGCGCAGCAAATCCACGACGCTGCGGTCTTCCCGGAAGATGCTGTCGGCAAACAGCGTGAGCTCGGTGCGGAAATCCGGGCGCGGGTCCATGCGGCCGGAGGCATACGGGAAGACGTCGTTATCCGGAACCATCGCGTCGAGCCGCGCTCATGTCGAGCCACTGGAACACGAAATTGCTCGCCAGCGTCTTCGATCGCGGATCGGCCAGCATGCGCTGCGACCTGCTTGTTCGAGCGTCGGCCGGATCGCTGAGTTTGTTCTTGATGGCGAGATCCAGCAGTTCCTCGTCGGGAATCGAGTTCCACAGGAAGAACGAAAGTTTCGACGCGAGTTCGAGATCCGTGATCGGGTACTTTTCGCCCGGCTTCAGCCCGGCGGGAATGCGCTCGCCGCGATACAGGAAGAACGGGCTCGCCAGCATTCCCGTGATCCCGCTGCGAATGCCGGACCTTCGAAGCCGCCTTGCTTCACGCCATCGTCGTAGTACTGCATGAGTTCGGCGATGTCGTCGTTGGTTACGGGACGGCGATACGCCCGCTTCGCCAGCGCCGAGAAAATCTCCTTCGCGCAGGCTTCGGGTGTCTTTGCTTTGTCCTTGGCCGGATTGCAGGTGAAGATGCGGTCGCGGCTGGGCGTGGAACTGAGGCCCTTCACATCGAAGGGGCCCAGAAGCTGGAACGAATTCACGCGGTAGGAACGATCCTGCCCGCCGCCGGGCGTAAACATCTGCAATTGATCGTCGGACTCGGCGAAACTCTGGCGCCGGAACGTGACGCCGATCTTGTGCGGTCCGGCCGTCGCCTGGAATTTGATGTTCTTCAGGCGGGCATTGACGCGATCGAGCGCGCCGTTCTGCACCTGATCGTAAAGCTTCATGTCTTCTTCGCCGCCGATCGTGGTTTGATAGACGATCTTGTTGTCGAGCGTCACGACCAGCGGATTCTCATACTCCATGCCATTGCCCCAGATATGGCTGGCCATGTCGGCGATGTTGATGCGGTATTCGCCGTCGGCAGGGAAGATCGACGTTCGCGAGAATGCCGCCGCGGGTTCCCAGAGGCAATCCGGGAACATGCGTGAGCTGGTTGCCCGGAGCCTGCGCGGAACGTCCAGCCCTGCGCGCGGGCGTCGCGCTTGCCGAGCGCCTCGACAGCGACGTTATGGGCCGCGATGGACATATTGCTCAATGAAGGAAGGCGAAACCTGCAGCGCGGACGCGATGTTGTCGAAGCCCTGCGCGATGTCGTCCGGCGGCAGCAGTTCGGCGCCTTTGACGTCGACCAGACAGCAGATCGCGGACTGCGTTTTCGTATTCCTTGCGATTCAGCCGGTGCAGCACCACCTGATCGGTGATGTGCTGCCTGAGCTGGGAACCTTGTCGAGCGAATCTTCGAGCCAGCGACCAGCGAATCGACCGCCTTGCCGTCCGGCTGCTTGCGCCAGGAGGCGGCATGACGCGCCCGCGCAGCTTGCGCACGGCCTTCTCGAAACGTTCGGGATCCTGGGCGATGGTCGCGGCGGTGATGCCTTCGAAGCTGACGCCGCCGGTCTTGGCTTTGTCGCTGTGGCAGCCCGACGCAGTATTGCTTGATGGTGGCCAGCTGGGCGTCCGCGGGATGCCGGCGCCTGGCGCTCGGGCGAGCGCGGTGAAAGACGCCGACCAGGCCGACGACGGCGATCACGGGAATCGAGTTTTTAATATGTCGCATCGTTTCATGGATACCCTAAGCGTCCGGTGAAAGATAGGCCCACAGACTTTCGAAAGAGCGGCGAATGAATTCATCCGGGATTGCCCATCTTGGCTTCGTATTCCTTGGCCGGCTTGGCCTCGACGCCTTCCGACGGGCCGCGTCCCTTTATTCATCATCTGATTCAGGCGATCGTAGATCGTGCCGTACATGTCGACCTGCTCGGTGATGTCGTCCAAGCTGAGCACGGGACCGACGGCGGGAACGATTCGTATCGGTTTCCATCTTTTGATGCAACGGTCTGGATGCGCTGCAGCCCGCCGACAATGCCGCCAATCCAGCCGCCGGTCCACCAATCGACCACCGGCCAGCCCTGTCCGTAGACGGCGCCGCCCACCGCCAGGACGTTCTGCTGCGGGAAGTAGACGTAGAGATCGCCATCGGTGTGCGCCGCGTCGGAGATGTATCCGTAGCGGATATTCCCGGGATGTCGAGCGTCCCGTTTTCGTAGAAGGTCTTGTTGGGTTGGGCGATCTTGGGAAGCTTCTTGAATTTCTGTCCGATTCCAGGGCCAGGTGATGTTTTGCGTCAGCCAGAGCCGCGTGTTCTCCTGGGCGATAATCGTCGCGCCGGCGATGCCCAGGCTCTCGTTGGAGCCGGTCTGCTCGGGATGCCAGTGCGTGTTAAAAAGGGTCTGGACCTTCCCGGCGCCCGGCAGCGCGGCCACGGCTTTCAGCAGCGCATCGGAACCCGCCGTCGAAGCGCCGTCCACAAGCAGGACGCCCGCAGCGCTGGTTTGCACGACAGCGTTGGCTTCACCCGGGATTTTCACTATGAAAAGATTATCGGCGAGCTTGACGGTTTCGGCGCCCTGGGCGCGCAAAAACGGGGCGCCCAGAACGATTCCGGCCGCACCGGCGATAGCGGTCTTGAGGAGCTCTCTACGTTCCATTATTACTCAACTTATATCATTGATTCGGCTCCATAAAACAGTCTCCTGTGATATTTTCCCGACCTCAAACCCGGAGGACACCGATGAGCCGATTTTCCAGTATCGCTGCGTCCATTCTGACGCTCGCCCTGGCGGCCAGCGTCACCATGCTTCCGCTACAAAACCAGACGCGGCGCACCAAGACGGCCGGCGGGCCGGTTAATGCCACAAACGATGTGCTTCGCCGCACGGGTACAGCGTCCGACACCCTGCCGGGATCGGAACTGTGGTCAGTGCACGGATGTCCGGATATCGATTTCTGATTTCAGCGTCCGATGCACAGGGCATTGTTGGGCGATTTCAAGCAACCGTTGCTTCTGGGCCGCGTCGAGGTTGCCGCTGAACTCGATCTGACGGTCGATGCGATCCAGAAAACCCTGCTTTGTTTCACAATCCCGGCAATCTTCAGCATGAATGCGCGAATGCCGCAGGCGGACCGTGACGCGCTGAAGCGCCCACCCTTTACGCTGTGCATACAACCGCAGAGTCATGGACGTGCAGGCGCCGAGACTCGCGAGCAGGATCTCGTACGGGGACGGTCCGGTGTCGGTCCCCGCCGGAGCCGGCTCATCCGCACGCCATCGATGATTGGCAGAAACAATCTCCTGTGCGAGTCCTTCGTCGCTGGCAACAACAACCTCGGTGGATTTGGAAGACATCGATCAAAGACTCCGTAAATGAAGGTGAGGGCGTTAGTGTTGTGCCAGGCCCAGCTCGAAAAGTAGAGCCTCACGTTCACGCCGATCCCTCAATCCCTTGAGATCGGGCCAGAGACGTTTCATCGCTCTCAGTGCCATAGGCACCTCATGAAAACGGCCGGCCGCGACGGCGTCCCGAATGTCGCGCATCTCCCTGCGATTTTCCGGGAAATCCCTCGAGTCGATCATGGAAGTGCCGCGATTGTACACAAGACTGACCAGCACCCCGAGACAGAGCGGCGGCAATTCACTCGACCTTTGAAAGGCATTCCGCGTCTGGCCAACGTGTGCCGGTATGGACCTGCGGATGAACACCGTCCAGGCGGCCTGCCACGGAATGACAATGCCCGGAAGAGCGGCGGGGCCGGCTTTCGCGGCCTCACCTTTCTTTCCAAGCCAGCTTCTAAGGGGGGCCATCTGGGCCGGAGTCAACACATCCGACCAGTCGGCGTCGAAAGCAGACTGGTAGCCCAGGTCATAGCCGACGCCGATCGTCACGCCGCTCGCGCCACCCGGCCATATCGGCCTCGAGCAGGTGAGGTCATAGAGCTGCCGGCTGCCCACTTCTTCTCTTCCGATGAATGAGACCGCTCGCGCTGGTATATCTGGAGAGGGCTCCCCAAGCGCTCGCAACCTGCCCCACGTTGTGGAGTCAATCTGGCCGGTTACGGGCAAACCTTCAGCCGCCTGGAATTCGCGAACAGCCGTTTCCGTTCCCCCGCCGAAATCTCCATCAGGGTCGAGAATGGCTCCCGCGCGGTTCAAAAGATTCTGAGCCTCGGCAACGATGGCGCTCCGATCGTTCCGCTTCAGGAGAGGTGGGTTGTTGATCCGCTTCATAACGGGACGTGGCATAGAGGCACCTGCTCAATACTAATAGTGTTGGGTGTGTTCGAAACGCCTTCCAACCCAACCGAATTGTACGCCAGTTGGATCGCCTGGCGGCGCCTCAATACCTGCAGTTTTCCGAGAAATCGACGGTGTAACCCACGAGCCGTTTCATGCGTTGGATTTCGGCGGGGTCACCGCTGGCCTTCGCAAGGTTGTCGGACAGCTTCACCACCGGAAGTCCATTTGCCCTGACCGGCTTCACAACGATGGATGGCGCGGCCGGGCCGAGATCGTTGGTGAGATTGGTGCCGATGCCGAAGGTGGTCTGAATCCTTCCCCGAAAATAGCGCTCCAGTTCAGCGATGAGCGGGGCGTCGAGGCCGTCACCGAAGACAATCAGCCTGGTGGCCGGATCGATGCCGGCCGCCTCGTAAATACGGATACACTTGTCTCCGTATTCCTTCGGCGGCCCGGAGTCGTGACGTGAGCCTCGCCACCTTTCGAGCATGTCCCTGGGGACAATTTTCGCGAAAAAATAGTCGTTGCCGTAGGTGTCGGGAAGAAAGATCGAGAGGTCCAGGCCATATTCCGCTTCCCAGTCTTCAAGAACGCGTTGCGACGAGACCAGGTATCCGGCCTTCTCGTCCTCCTTCCGATAAATCGCGCTGTAGATCATGGGCAACTCGTGCGCGTTCGTGCCCACCGGAGTAAGCCCGTACTTCATCGCGAGCAGGGTGTTGGAGGTACCGCGGAATTGTCTATTGTCCTCGAATGCGCTTTCCGCCGGAAACTCTTCGGCGAGCCGGGAGACAACATGGTCCTGCCATGCACGGGAAAACCGACGACGGGTTCCGAAATCCGAAAACGTGATTGTGGGACTGGCCTTGATGATCGCTATCTTCCGATCGAGGCGCCGGTCGCCTTCCCGCCATAGCTTGTCGCGCTCCAGCGAAAGAGAGTCTCGCGCCCGAATGGCACCGTAGAGCTCGGACACCACCTGCAGCGCCAGCGTTTCCCAGCGGGTGACACTTGCCCATTCCCCCGAGAACTCCAGCACCAGCTGCCCGTCGCGCACATCCAGATGGAAGTCGGGAAGCCGCAGCGTCTGGAGAAACCGGATGTAGTCGAGCTTGAACAGGGGCTGATGGTATTCAAAGGTGCCCATCAGAAAGTGCAGCTCCTGACGCGTGAACCGCAAGGATCGGACATGCTCCAGGTTTTCTCGCAGCTGCGACAAATCGATGCAATCCGCCAGGCGCACGCGTTTGTGCCGATTCTGCAAGGCGAGCTGAACCGGCACCGCAGGGTGACGATGAAAGATCGCCTGGCCCATCGTGTCCTTGTAGAAGTCCACGTCCAACAGGGAGTGGATGATCGGTTTATCCATGCTGCAGTCTTCCGAATTCCGAGCGCAACGGCGGCCTTGAGACCAGCCTGTTTGAGGTCGGCGACTGGGCGCGACAGCTCTTCCATGTGAGGTTGCCATATATGGTACGATCACGGCTATGGAAAAGACGACCCTCTATCTTCCCAGCGAGCTTCAGCGGTCGCTCGCTGCGACAGCCAAACGAGAGGGCCGTTCGCAGGCTGAGATTGTCCGGGATGCCCTCTCGACATACTTCTCCGGCAATGCTCCACTTCGCCCGCGCTCTATCGGCGTCGGCAGCGACAAGGAAGTGACAGGCGCCACGTCAGAAGAATGGCTGCGCAAGAACTGGAAACGGAACCCGACAAGACGGAAGGGCGCGCGGTGATCACACTCGATTCGTCCGCCGTCTTTGCTCTGCTGAACCGTCGCGATCCAGATCATCGAAGAGTGAAGTCTGCCTTGGAGGAAGATCGAGGCCCCTATTTCATCCCCGCGGCAGTCCTCGGAGAGCTCGCCTATCTGGTGGAAGAGCGGCTGGGACAGAAGGTAATGGATATCTTCCTCGGCGATCTGGCTTCAGGAGCCTATTCGCTCGAATGCGGTGAAGAACAACTGCCTCGGGCACGGGAGCTTGCAAGGAAATATGCAGACCTGCCCCTGGGATTCACTGACGCCGCTGTCGCCGCCTGTGCGGAGGTCAACGGAAAGCGGGTGCTGACACTCGATACCCGCGATTTTGCTGTAATCAGAAAAGAAACAGGACTCACGATTCTGCCCGCATAGACGACGATCCCAAGCCGCAGTGGAGCGAGAAGAATGATGCCCCGTTCGATCACCTTTCCAAAAGCGAAGGTTCTTTCCCTTTGCGCTTCGAGGCAGATTCGAGCTAGACAGCACGCCGGAGGCGTGCTGAGAATTTAGCCCCGGGTTAAGCGAGCGAAGCGAGCGCAGCCCGGGGTTGCCGTATCGGAGATGTTCGCACCCCGGCAGGGATGCGAACTCCCCTCGTGAGATGAACCCCGGGTGTCGCTCGGCTCCACCCGGGGCTACCTTCCTTTCACGCCTCCGGCGTGCAAAATGTCTAAACTCCAGAGCACGCCGGAGGCGTGCTGAGAATTTAGCCCCGGGTTAAGCGAGCGAAGCGAGCGCAACCCGGGGTTGCCGTATCGGAGATGTTTGCACCCCGGCAGGGGTGCAGGGATTCCTCGCACCCCTGCCGGGCCCTGCCGGGGTGCAAACGCCCCTCATGAGATGAACCCCGGGTGTCGCTCGGCTCCACCCGGGGCTACCTTCCTTTCACGCCTCCGGCGTGCCTGGAGTTTAGACATTCTTGAGTCCGAGCGGGAGCGGAAACACGAGGTTACGTCTCCGGTTTGCAGGTTCGTCCGCAAGATGATGGCGACGTTGAAACGTGATTCTCTAGCACGCCGGAGGCGTGCTGAGAATTTAGCCCCGGGTTAAGCGAGCGAAGCGAGCGCAACCCGGGGTTGCCGTATCGGAGATGTTTGCACCCCGGCAGGGGTGCAGGGATTCCTCGCACCCCTGCCGGGGTGCGAACGCCCCTGAGATGAACCCCGGGTGTCGCTCGGCTCCACCCGGGGCTACCTTCCTTTCACGCCTCCGGCGTGCAAATGTCCAAACTCCAGGGCACGTTTGTGCCGATTCTGCAAGCCGAACTGAACCGGCACCGCAGGATGACGATGAAAGATCGCCTGTCCCATCGCGTCCTTGTAGAAGTCCACGTCCAACGGGGAGTGGATGATCGGTTTATCCATGCTACAGTCCGTTTACATGGCGAAGGCTTTGCTCCTTGTCGATATTCAGAACGACTTCGTGCAGGGTGGAGCCTTAGCCGTTCCGAACGGGGATGAAGTGGTCCCGGCTGCGAACCGCCTGATCGAAAAGTTCCCACTCGTCATCGCGACACAGGATTGGCATCCTCCAAACCATTCTTCGTTCATCAGCCAGAACCCGAGCGGGGGGATCTGGCCCGATCATTGCGTCCAGAACACCCATGGCGCCGAGTTTGCGGCAGGGCTGGCCGTGGATCGCATCAGTTCTGTCGTGCGTAAGGGCACCGATCCAGACATCGACAGTTACAGCGGCTTCTTCGATAACGATCATCGGAAGCAGACCGAACTCGCCGACATACTTCATCGAGCCGGCGTGGACACCGTCTACATCGTGGGGCTCGCCACGGACTACTGCGTGAAGTTTACCGCCCTGGACGCCCGCCAGCTGGGCTTCAATACGCACGTGATTCGCGACGGGTGCCGCGGCATTCATGACGAAGCGCAAGCCCTCAGGGAACTGCGCGCTGCCGGCGTCCACATCACCGATTCGGCC
This sequence comes from uncultured Acidobacteriota bacterium, assembly GCA_963836435.1. Classification (GTDB taxonomy): domain Bacteria; phylum Acidobacteriota; class Terriglobia; order 20CM-2-55-15; family 20CM-2-55-15; genus DASTBJ01. The sequence goes on from CAWIJI010000012.1 coordinate 325,143, forward strand.
TCGGCGTTCTGAGCGTTGTTAACCACCGGCGTGGTGGACGGTAGCCGCGCCCGGGGTGGAGACATCGCGCGTTTGGCGGGTGGATTTCTCGCCGGCCAGGACTAACTCGGATAAAATGAGCCATCGTTTTTCTCAGGAAGGGTTTCGAATGTCTACACTAGCCCCGCTCTGTTTCGTACTGATGCCCTTTGGAAAGAAGACCGATGCCGCCGGCTTGACGATCGATTTCGATGCCGTTTACGGAGACGTCATTAAGCCGGCAATCACCGACGCAGGACTCGATCCGGTGAGGGCAGACGAGGAAATGACCGGCGGCATCATCCACAAGCCGATGTATGAACGCCTGATCCTGTGTCCCTTTGCCGTCGCGGACCTCACAACGGCAAATGCGAATGTCTTCTACGAGCTTGGCGTTCGTCACGCCGTCCGTCCGGCGGCCACCGCTTTGCTCTTTGCCGAAGGCGGGCGCCTGCCCTTCGATGTCGGACCGCTCCGCGCGATGCCCTATCGGCTGACGGCGAATGGACTGCCTGCCGACGCATCGCTGGCGAGATCCGGGCTTGCATCGAGGCTCCGGGAAGCTCGCAAGACCGCGAGTCAGAATGATCGGCCAGCTGTGGACAGCCCCATTTTTCAGCTCGTCGAAGCTTTTCCGGACATCCAGCACCTGAAAACGGACGTCTTCCGGGATCGTCTCGACTATGCGCGCAAACAGAAAGAGGCGCTCGCCCAGACCCGCAGAAGCGGTATCGCAGCCGTCAAGGCCTTCGATTCCTCCCTCGGCGATCTGGATGCCGTCGAATCGGGCGTACTGATCGATCTGTTCCTCTCTTATCGATCGGTGAAGGGATGGCAGGAGATGGTTGACCTTGCCGCGAGAATGCCTCGACCGCTGGCGATGACGGTGATGGTGCAGGAGCAACTCGCGCTTGCGCTGAATCGCGCCGGGCAGGATTCTGAGGCCGAAAACGTATTGCTCTCGTTACTCGCAAATCGGGGTCCCAGCAGCGAGACCTATGGCATTCTCGGACGGATCTATAAAGACCGATTCGATCGGGCGCGGAAAACCGGCAGCGTTTTCGTGGCGCGCGGCGAACTCGAAAAAGCGATCGACACCTACCTCAAAGGCTTCGAAACGGATTGGCGCGACGCCTACCCCGGCGTCAATGCCGTGACCCTGATGGAGCTCCGCGAGCCGCCGGATCCCCGCCAGAAAGAACTCATCCCGGTCGTCACTTATGCCGTGAAACGCAAGATGGCAGCCGGCAAGCCAGACTACTGGGACTTCGCAACACTGCTGGAGCTGGGCGTTCTGAGTCGCGACGACGCCAGCGTCCTCGATGCCCTGTCTGCGGCACTGGGCCACAAACGGGAGGCCTGGGAACCGGAAACCACGCTCAATAACGTTCGCATGATTGCGGAAGCGCGCCAGTCCAGGGGCGAAATCATTCCGGAATGGCTGAACACCACGATGGAAGAACTCAGGAAAGCCTCGACTTGAAGCGACGGCCCACTCCTAACCTGTTCGTGTCCCGGATTTTGTGTAAGAATTTAAAGAATGAGGCGCTTTCTCTCCATTGGTGCTCTTCTGATTGCTTCTTCTGCAGTCGTGGGATCCATGGCGCAGACTCCTGCCGCCAGCGAGCCGGATCAACATGGCGCGATGTTGTCGACCTATTGCTACAGCTGCCACAACACGCGCGTGAAAAGCGGGGGGCTCGCGTTGGACGCTTTGGACCTTCGGACTCCAGAGGAGAATGCGCAGACCTGGGAAAAGGCCGTGCGCAAGCTTCGTGGACGTTTGATGCCGCCTCCCGGGAATCCGCAACCCCCGCAGAAGGAGATCGACTCGTTCGTCTCCTGGATGGAGAACACTCTCGACCTGAATGCGAAAGGCCCCAAGGCAGGCTATGTGCCGATCCAGAGGTTGAATCGTACCGAGTACGCCGCCTCGGTAAAAGAGTTAGTGGGCGTGGACGTCCAGGCCAAGGACGTTCTCCCGCAGGATATCCAGGTCGGAGGTTTTGACAATATCGCCGGCGCTCTCGGCGTATCCCCCGCGTTCCTGGACCAGTACATCACCGCCGCCCGGCAGATCGCAACACTCGCGGTGGGCAGTCCCAATCCTCGTGTCGCCAACGTGAAGCACAACCTTGCCGCCAATCAGGAGAGCGATCTGCCGTTGCCGCCCGGCACGCGTGGGGGCATGCGGTTCAAGCACAATTTCCCGGCAGACGGAGAATATCGCGTCAACGTTCTCAACCTGGGTTTGGGGCTGTACACCAGCACACTGGAAAACGAAACCACGCTGGTGATCATGATCGACGGCAGGATCGTGTTTCGCAAACCGATCGGCGGGCCGGAGGATCAGGAGCTGGTGGATAAGAAAGGCCCCGCTGGACGTGACGAGATCATGTCGCGTTTCACGAAAATCCCGGTGTCCGTTAAAGCCGGCGTGCGCGACGTGGTTGTGGCCTTTATTGACCGTCCCCACGTCGAGTCCAGCGAAAATGTCGCTGCCGCGTTCAATGGCATCGGGGCTCTCGGGTTTGGCGCCGGCACCGACCGCATCTCGCGTCTTGCGGACGGCGTCGAAATCGTCGGGCCGTACAACCCCACGGGCATTTCGAAAACGCCCAGCCGCGCGCTTATCTTTGTCTGTGAGCCCCGGACCGCAACGCCGGCGGACGAATCCGCATGCGCGCGAAAGATTACCGAGAATCTGGCGCGCCGGGCGTTTCGCCGTCCGGTAACCTCCGAAGATGTCGACAGCCTCATGCCCTTCTATGAATTCGGCCGGCACAGGAGGGCAACAGGCCGCAGCCTCAGGCAATGACGCAGGAAGCTTTGACCTTGGCATCGAACAGGTCGTGACCGCGGTGCTGGCCAGTCCGGAATTCCTCTATCGGGCGATTGGTGGAGTTAAGAATACCGAAGCTCCTCTGACGGATCTTGAACTGGCGTCACGTCTTTCATTCTTCCTCTGGAATACGGGACCCGACGACGAACTGTTGACCCTCGCCGCCGCCGGCGGGTTAACCAAACCGGGAGCATTGGACAAGCAGGTCAGCCGAATGATGGCCGACCCCAAAGCGTCGAGCCTGGTCACAAGCTTTGCCATGAAGTGGTTGAACATCGCCGATCTTGACGCCGTCAAACCCGACCCGAAGCTGTTCCCCGACTTCACCGATCAACTCCGGCAGGATTTTTCGACAGAGGCCCGGGAATTCCTCAGCAGCATCCTTCTGGAAGACCGCAGCGTGATCGATTTGCTGAACGCCGACTATACGTTCCTGAACGACAGGTTGGCGCGTCACTACGGGGTTCCCGGCGTTGTTGGCTCCCAATTCCGTAAGGTGACATTGCCGCAGAAAGAACGCTGGGGCGTGCTGGGTAAGGGCGCCGTTCTGCTGCGAACCTCTTATGGCGACCGCACGTCTCCAGTTCTTCGTGGGGCGTGGGTGCTCGATAAGCTGATGGGCACGCCGCCGTCGCCTCCGCCGCCGAACGTTGCCACCAGCCTCGACCAGAAAGCCGGCGAGAAGCCGAAGACCGTCAGGGATCGGCTCGAGCAACACCGCGAGCAGCGCTTCTGCATGCAGTGTCACGGCGTGATCGATCCTACCGGTCTGCCGCTGGAGAAGTTCGATGCGATCGGGCGCTGGCGGACCACCGACCGCCAGGCGGACAACGCCGCAATCGACGCAAGTTCGGTTCTGCCCAATGGCGTCGCGATCGACGGCCCGGTGGAGCTCCGGACGCAGCTGGCAGGCCGTCCGGCAATGTTCGCCCAGGCGGTGACGGAAAAACTGATGACTTACGCGCTGAACCGGGAGCTCGAGTATTTCGATATGCCCCAGGTGCGCGCCGTCGTCCATGCAGCGGCCAAGGACAATTACAAGTTTTCTGCAATCGTTCGCGGAGTCGTCAACACCCAGGCGTTCCGCAAACAGGGTGCGCCGCCAACGGAGAAGCCGGCCAAACCCTGACCAGGAGATTCTATGTTCATTACCAAAAAGCACATTTCGCGAAGAACGCTATTGAAAGGCGCTGGAGTGAGCCTGGCGTTACCGCTGCTGGACGCCATGGTGCCCGCAGCCACAGCGCTTGGGCAAACCGCTGCCGGGCCGAAATTACGCACGGGCTTTTTCTACATTCCCCACGGCGCGATCATGGGCAACACCACTCACGGCCCGGCCATGGATCGATGGACCCCCAGCGGCTCGGGCCCCGATTTCAAACTCAGTCCGATTCTCTCGCCGCTGGAGCCCTACAAGAAGTACGTGACTTCTTTCGGCAACCTGGAGAACAAGGCCTGCGCGGGCTCGGTGCACACCCTCAACCCGGCAACCTGGCTCAGCGCAACGCGACCGGACGGGACGGGCTCCCACCCGCACATGACCGCCACGCTCGATCAGGTGATCGCCAACGCGATCAGCCAGGATACGCCCCTGCCTTCGCTGGAAGCTCGCATCCGAGACGACGGTTCAGAGCGCGGCGGGCGGGGGAGGCTCTTACACCACGCTGTCCTTCCACGATGCAGAGTCGCCTCTGCCGATGGAATACAATCCGCGGAAAGTTTTCCTGCAGATGTTCGGTGAAGGTGATACGCCGGAAGAGCGCGCATTCATCGGCCTTCAAACGCGCAACATCCTTGATCTGATCTCGGACCGCACGAAAAAACTGCAGAGCCAGCTTGGAAGTAACGACCGCGCCGTCCTCGATGGCTACCTGGAGACGGTTCGTGAAATCGAGCGGCGAGCGGAGAAGGCCGGGAGAACCAATCTTTCCGATCTGAAAATTCCCACGGCTCCCGTGGGCGAGCTGGAAGACTTTGCCGAACAGGTCACGCTGATGTTCGATCTGGCGGCTCTGGCTTTCCAGGCCGACCTCACCCGCGTAATCTCCTACATCATGGTCGCGGAAGGAACGAATCGGACCTACAACCATATCGGCGTTCCGGATGCCTTCCACCCGGTCTCCCACCACGCCAACGATCTGGAAAGAATCAACAAATTGATCAAGATCCAGACCTGGCATGTGCAGAAATTCTCGGAGTTCGTCGCCAAGCTGGCCGCGATCCCTGACGGTGACGGGTCCCTGCTCGATCACTCGATCTTCATGTATGGATCGAACATGAGCAACAGCGACCTGCATAACAATTATCCCGTGCCGAACATCATTGTGGGCGGCGGCAACGGGAGAGTGAAGCTCGGCGGACAGCACATCGCCCTGCCGGAACGTACGCCGATCGCGAATCTTCACCTGACACTGCTCCAGAAGGCGGGCATCGAGCGCGACAAGTTCGCCGACAGCACCGGCCCGATCGCCGGTGTTTAGGGGGTCCCGGAGCGCCAGGGTGGTCCAGGCACGACGCCATGTGTTGGGAATGCTGCCCAAATCAGGTCTTGCACCCATGCCGGCGGTGCGTTTCTCGTGAAACGTTTCAGTCTCGACATTCTCGTGCTGATGCTCGCGTCCATGCCGCTTCTCGCGCAGACTCCCCAGCCCTCTGTTTCCGATCTTATTGAAACGGGGAACCGCAAAGCAGCGCTCGAGCGGATTCGCGCCGGCGCCAATGTGAATGAAGCGCAACCCGACGGTACGCGCCCGATTCACTGGGCCGTTTACCGGGTCGACTACGAACTGCTCGAAGCGCTCATCGCCAGGAAGGCGAACCTGAACGTCCGAAACGAGTTCGGATCCACGCCAATCGCGCAAGCCGCCGCGCTTGCCGACGCCAGAATGGTAAAAATGCTGCTGGATGCCGGCGCTGAGCCCGAGGGCGCCAGTCCGGAGGGCCAAACCGCCCTGATGGCGGCGATCAAGACGGGTGAAACCCCGATCGTCGAAATGCTGATCAAGGCCGGCGCGAATGTAAACACGGTCGAAAGTTTCCAGAAGCAGACACCGTTGATGTGGGCCGCCGCTGCGCCACGAAATGCGGCAGCGATGGTGAAGCTGCTTCTGGCCAAAGGCGCAGACTTCAAACCCCGCGCCCTCTACACCGATTGGCCCAGCCAGATTACGTCGGAGCCCCGCGCGCAATATCGTCCGGTTGGAGGCCTGAACGCGTTCCTGTATGCAGCCCGCGACGGTTGCTACGACTGCGTCGATCCGCTGCTCGCTGCCGGTGCCGACGTAAATCTGCCGACGCCTGAGGGCGTGACCCCGTTGATGCTCGCGCTCGACAACGACCATAACGATGTCGCCCGCCTGCTGCTGGATCGTGGCGCCAATCCGCGGGTATGGGACTGGTGGGGACGCACCGCGCTCTACATCGCCGTCGATAGAAAAGAATGTGCCAGGGGGACTGGCGGGAAGTTGCGGACAGAGCGGAGATCGATCATCGGTTTCAAGCATGGACATCATCAACGCCTTGCTTGCTGCGGGCGTCGAGATCAATGCGCAACTCCATATGGAACGACCGAGCCGCAGCGGGAATAGCGGCCGGTTCATCGATCCGCAGATGGGTACCGGATGCACGCCATTGCTTCGCGCCACCATGGGCACCCCTCTCGCAACTCCGCCTTTGCCCGTTTCTCCCGTGAGCGGCGACGCCGAAGTTGTTCGCGTACTCCTCGCCAAGGGCGCCAATCCCAACATTAACTGCCATGGGCCTTACGCCGTTCCTTGTGGCGGCAGGAGTCGGCCCCGGCAGTGTCGGCGGAACAGGGCTTGCCGCACAGTACAGTTTCGGGGGCCCTGTGAATATGGAACTGATGGAACTGCTGCTCCAGTACGGCGCTGATGTGAATGCCCAGGTCACGGGTACCCGGAACTACTCAATGCGCGTCTCCCGTGCGCCATCCGTAAACGAAGGCCGAACGGCTCTTCACATCGCGGCGCAGGAAGGCAAGATGGATCTGGTGCGCTACCTTCTTTCGAAAGGCGCCGAACCCAGGAATCCGCGACGCCGGGGGCTTGAGGCCCATCGACCTGCTGGCTCCTGAAGCTGCGGGCACTCCGGCTGCAGGCGCCCCAACGCAACCCGGCAACCCGTCCACCGCAGCGGAGATTCGCCGCCTTCTCGAGACCGCGGCGGCGCCAAAGTAAAGCGAATGAAATCGCGCGGGACCAAGGGCGAAGGGCCGCCACTCGAATCGTTTGCCGCTGCCGGCAAAGTACGCGGCCTTGTTCCTGTGCCTGCCGCAGACCGTCCTCTGACCAAAGCCCAGGAAACCTTTCGCAGCCTGCTGGCCAGGGTGGAGATCCTCCGCGAATCCATCGAAAATGAAGAGCAAGCGCTCGACACGGCCCTGAATTTCTACGCGACGGAAATCGTTCCGAGGCTCGCCCGGCACGCGGCTCTGCACAAAGAACTGGTGCGCGCCCTCGCACCCAAGGTCAACAAGACGCTTTTCCCGCGCAAACCGGAACGGCTGGAGATCAGGGAACTCCTTCAGGAATGCCTCGATGAGATTGCGAAAACGGAAAGGGGCCTGACCGATGCCGATCTTCGCGAAATCTACAGCAACGTCCACGGCATCGGCTACGCCGAGCACGAGCAGCAGACGCTCGCCGCCGTCAAACAGGCTCTCGGAGAAATGTTTGCCGAGGCGGGCGTTGAGGCGGATTTTTCGGAGCTCGAATCGACAGCCTCCGAGGCGGACTTCATGGCGAAGGCCGAGGAACTCATCGCCCGCGTGCGCAGGATGAAACAAGCGGAAACGGAAGCGGCCCACTGCGCGGAAACCGGGCATCATTCAACGGACGACGAACAGCTTCGCGCTGCCGAAGAGCTGCGCAAGCGAAGCATCGCCACCATCTACAAGCAGCTTGCCCGCGTCTTGCACCCGGATCTGGAACGCGATCGCGAGCTTCAAAAGCAGAAGGTGGAATTGATGCAGGAACTCACCGTCGCTTTCCACCAAAACGACCTCCACACGTTGCTTCGTCTGGAGATGCAATGGATCGAGAAAGAAGGCGGCGACGTCGAGCGTCTCACGGAAGAAAAGCTGGAAGTGTACAACGAATTTCTTGCGCGCCAGGTCGAAGGGTTGGAACAGCGATCGCGAGATCTGGTTTTTCACCCACGCTACCGGTCCATCCTGGTCTGGAATAACAGACTTGCCAAAACCATGGACGGCCCGGAGAAGGCGCGTGAACTCGACGACAGTATCTCCAGCGTCGAGCACGCTGTCCATCTCCTTGAAGCCGCCAGGACAGCCGACGATGTGCGGGCCGCAATCGTCCCGTTTCGGCATCATTCCTGATGAACGCACCCATAATCGTCTCCGCAGAAGTCGAAGCCGCGCTCCACGAGAAGCGTCCGGTGGTTGCGCTCGAGTCAACATTGATCACCCACGGTTTGCCCTATCCTGCCAACGCGGAAACAGCGCTCGCAATGGAAGCTGCCGTTCGCGAGAGCAGCGCGGTGCCCGCCACGATCGCCGTCCTGAAAGGACAGATTACGGTCGGTATTGATCGACGAGAAATTGAGCGTCTCGCGGCACTGCCCATGGGCAGCGTGCGTAAGTGCAGCCGCCGGGATCTGCCGGTCGCCGTGGGGTTGGGGGAGGATGCAGCGACCACGGTTGCCGGAACCATGATTGCGTCTCACAAAGCCGGCATCCGCATTTTTGCGACGGGTGGGATCGGCGGCGTCCATCGCGGGCACCCTTTCGATGTTTCTGCCGATTTGATGGAGTTGGGGCGAACACCGGTCGCGGTGGTGTGTTCAGGGGCGAAATCCATTCTCGACCTGCCGCTGACACTCGAAGTGCTGGAAACACAAGGCGTACCCATCATCGGCGTGGGCACCGAGACCTTGCCCGCGTTCTATACGCGCAGCAGCGGCCTGCCTGTGGACGCCCGTGTGGAGACTCCGCAGCAGGCCGCGCAGATCGTTGCAGCGTCTTTCCGCCTGGGATCAGGGCATGGTCTGCTGTTGACTGTTCCGGTACCTGCCGCAGAGGCGCTGGCGGAGGACAAGGCGGAAGCGGCCATTCGCCAGGCGACCGGCGAGGCGGAGGAGCAGGGCATTCATGGCAAAGCCGTGACGCCTTTTATCCTGGCGCGCGTCGCGGAATTGACGGGTGGTGAATCCAAACGCGCCAATCTCGCGCTGCTCGTCAACAATGCGCGCGTCGGCGGACAAATCGCCGCCGCGTTGAACCAACTGTATCCATAGTCGGCGGACCGGGCCTGCTCGAGCCGCCTCGCAAAGTCGTGATCGTCGTTGATTCCCGCGGCATTCAATGAGGATCCGCAGCGGCGGGAGCCGGGGCGGAATCGGATTTGGGCAACTCGGCTTTGCCATCGAGCCCAAACACCAGCAACATCGGCTTCTGTTGGGTGGTGACGGCTCCCGGGTTGGTGGTCCCCAGACTCTGCGTTCCCCCCGTGCCTCCCATCAGCGCGATGTACTGCTTCCCGTCAATGGCGAATGTGATCGGCGGGCCCATCCCGTTTTTCAGCCCTGTTGGCAATGCGAGAAGCTGCTCGCCCTTTTCAGCGGAGTACGCGATCAGCCGTCCGTCTGGCGCAACCTGAAACACCAGATTGCCGGCCGTGCTCAACGTGCCGCCAAACCTGCTGTTGCCTACCGGCACACGCCAGCGGATCTCCTGCTTCACCGGGTCGTAGGCGACCAGCGTGCTGACATTGCCGCCCGCCAGGGGCTCGGGCCCGATGGCCGACGCGGGCGGTTTTCGCGTCAGGTCGCGCGTGTTGCTGTTCAGGCCCGTCTGTGAAGTGCCTCCTGCACGTGCGGCGTCGGGATTGAAGTCATAGTCCACGGCATAGTTGAACGTGTCCCATCCGCGAGTCGGAATATAGACGAGCCCGGTCTGAGGATTGAACGACATCGGCGACCAGCTGTGGGCGCCGCCGCCGCCCGGCGAGACCGGCTGAGGATCCTTTCCATACATCACTTCCGGATTGATGATGGGCCGTCCGGTCTTCTGGTCGATCCCCTTCGCCCAGCTGACGCGCGAGAAGGGTTCAGCCGAAATGAATTCTCCGGTGAGGCGGTCGAGCACATAGAAGAAGCCGTTCTTGTTCGCCTGCATGAGCACCTTGCGCGTCCTGCCGTTGATTTGCAGGTCCGCGAGCACCATCTGTTGAACGCTGTCGTAGTCCCACTGGTCTCCGGGAACCATCTGGTAGTGCCACTTCAGTTCTCCGTTATTCACATTTACGGCGAGGATGGAGGCCACATACAGGTTGTCTCTTCCCGTGCTTACGTCTTTTGTGCGCAAGGCCTGGGGCCAGGGTTCGGCGTTTCCTGTGCCGACATAAAGGAGCTCACTTTCGGGATCATAGGAGATGCCGTCCCACACGGCTCCGCCTCCGCCCAGCTTCCACCACTCGCCGTCCCACGTTGCGGCAGCCTTGCGCATGGCCGCCGATTCAAAGCCCCTGGCCGGATCGCCGGGGACCGTGTAGAACTTCCAGACCTCGCGGCCCGTTTCGGCGTCATAGGCGGCGAAAAATCCACGCGTGGTGCGATCGCCGCCGGCCGGTCCGACGATCACTTTGCCCTTGGCGACACGCGGAGCCATCGTCAGCGACTGTTGATCCTGGGTGTAAGAAACACGGGCTTCCCAAACCGGCTGTCCGGTTTCCGCGTCGAGTGCCTCCAACCGCCCGTCGTTGACCGGCACATAGATCTTGCCGTTGTAGAGAGCAAGGCCGCGGTTCACCACCCCGCAACACATCCTGTCACTTGTGGCTTTGCGGTTGACTTCCGGATCCCAACGCCATTTCTCCTTGCCGTTGCGCGCGTCCACCGCGAAAACGATGCTCCAGTTGGTGACACCATAGATGGTGTTGTTCCATACGAGCGGCGTGGCTTCCTGGTCGCCTCCACCTTCACCGGCCTCATAAGCCCAGACCAGACCGAGTCGCTGCACATTCGACGCGTCGATCTGCCTGAGTGGACTAAACCGCGTTTCGCCGGGAGTGAGGCCGTAGGCCAACCAGTCGCCATCCGAGGCCGACTTTGCGGCATTCCTGAGCGCGGCATCGTCGACGCGACGCGCCTGGCCGAACGACACTCCCAACCCCGTTAGAAGAAGCCCGACAGGCAATAGGTAGCGCATATTCATTTGCCGAGATTATAGAATGAAAATGCATTTGAATTCGTCGGTGCGCAGGTGGAAGAATCCTGCGTCGGCGAATCAGACTGTGTACGATGTGCTCGAAATCTCGCGCATCGCTTTCAGCGGACAGCAAGGGGGCAATATGAAGAGACGGATTCCTGTGGTGATACTCATGGTGGCTGTGTTTGCATCCGGCGCGTTAGCGCAGGGCGCCCCTCCATTCGGAGCGCGCGGACCGGCTGGCGGTGTGCAGCGTGGTGGACGCGGCGCGCCGGCTCCGCCCGCAACGGGACCCATCGCCGACATGGTCATGAAAATCGTGGACGCCATCAACAAGCAGGACGCAGGGGCCCTGAATAAGCTCGTCACGCCGGATGCCGTGCTGGTCGACGAAGATGGACACTTCGATCCCGTGGCGCTGTGGATCCGGAAGCTGACGGCCACCGGGGCGAAAACACTGACAATTCTCGGCGGGAGAGGACTAAGCCCGCTCACCGTCAATGAAACGGGAGACGCGGCCTGGGCAGCCTTCAATTACAGCCTTAAGGAAACGGTGACGCCCCGCGGTCAGACAGACTCCTCTCCCAATGAGATCAACGGAATCACGACGATCACTTTCAGAAAGGTCGGCACAGATTGGCAGGCTTCGCTGATTCATGTTGCCGTGAGGGGATTGGCCGTTACTCCGCACTGATATCCAGATCTTGAGATTCAGCCCGTTATGCCGGGCGTAACGAGAATGTTGGTCCCGCAAAGCGTGCAAAATGTCTAAACACCAGCTGGAGTTTAGACATTTTTGAGTCTGAGCGGGCGCGGAGACACGAGGTTACGTCTCCGGTTTGCAGGTTCGTCCGCAAGGCGATGGCGACGTTGAAACGTGAGTCTCAAGCACGCCGGAGGCGTGCTAGAATTTAGCCCCGGGTTAAGCGAGCGCAACCCGGGGTTGCCGTAACGGAGATGTTCGCACCCCTGCCGGGGTGCGAAGGCCGCTCGTGAGATAACCCCGGGTGTCGCTGCGCTCCACCCGAGGCTACCTTCCTTTCACGCCTCCGGCGTGCAAAATGTCTAAACTCCAAGGGCCGAAGGCGCCGCGCAAGCGCCCGAGCCGGCGCCCCGTCTAGTTCGAAGACGTTGAATCCGACAGCGCAAAATCTGTCAACGTTCCCCCAAATCCTTCGTCCTTCTCGCGCTCGGGCAGGAAGCCGCCGGCCTGCATACTCCACATGCGCGCGTAGTGGCCGCCGCGGGCAAGCAGTTCCGCGTGGACACCATCTTCCACAACCTCACCGTCGTGGAAGACCACGATCCTGTCCAGATGCGCGATCGTCGAAAGGCGATGCGCAATCACGATCGCAGTCCGCCCCTGCATCAACGTCTCGATGCTTTCCTGGATGTGACGCTCGGTAACCGAATCGAGACTGGACGTCGCTTCGTCCAGAAAGAAGATCGGGGCATTCTTCAGCACGGCCCGGGCGATGGCCACACGCTGGCGCTGACCGCCGGAGAGGCGCACGCCCCTTTCTCCCACCAGCGAGTCGTAGCCTTGCGGCAGCGCCGCGATAAACTCGTGGGCATGCGCGCTGCGTGCGGCGCCCTCGACCTCGGCGTCGGTGGCCTCAAGCGATCCGTAACGGACGTTGTCGAACAATGAACGGTGAAAGAGCATCGGATCCTGCGAAATCATGCTGATATTGCGCCGGAGCGAATCCTGCGTGGCCCTCCGGATATCCTGACCGTCGATCAGGATCCGTCCGCCCTGGATGTCATAGAGCCTGAGAATCAGATTCACGAAGGTTGATTTTCCTGAACCCGAAAATCCCACCAACCCGACGCGCTCACCGGCGTGAATTGTCAGGTTCAGGCCGCGAAAAACTTTCATGCCGCCTGCATACGTAAAGTCCACATTCTCGAAGCGGATCTCACCGCCGGTTACCTCGAGGGAACTCGCATCGGGCACGTCGACGATTTCGTGCGGTCGAATGATGATGCCCACACCGTCCGTGATGTTCCCCACATATTCGAAGAACTCGAGAAACCTGCGGCTAAGATTCCGGATGTCGTTGATAACCAGCAGCAGAAGGCTCGCCACCATCGCAAAGGACCCCACGGAAATCGTCCGGTCCATCCACAACCGCGCGCCGTAGGCAATCATGCCCACCTGCAGAGACAAGGTGGCGACGAACTGGAACCAGCGCATGCGCTCCATGAACCAGAAGGTGCGCCGCGCGGTCCGGACCTCGTGGTCGAGATACCGGCTCAGGTAACCGCGCTCGTGGCGATTGCGGGCGAACAACTTCGAGTTCATCACATTGGTCACGGCATCCACGATCTTGCCGCTGACCGCACTGCGGGCCGCGGCGAACTGCCTGGCATACACGCGGCAACGCATGGCCAGCAGGTAGGAGATGAGGACGTATCCGAGCGCCCAACCTGCCAGGACGAGGGTGAGTCCTGTGTTCACCTGCGCGAGAAGGGCCACGGAAGTCGCCAGCGTGACGGCAACCGGCCAGAAGTCGAACATCACGGTCCAGAGGGAGTGGTTCACCCCCATGGACACCTCCGAGATCCGGTTCGAAAGCGATCCCGCAAAATTGCCCATGAAGTACCGTTGCGAATGGCCCTGCAGGTAGCGGTAGAGGCTGTTGCGCACGCGACGCCGCAGAGACGGGCCGGCGATCACCAGCAGGGCGCCGCTGGCTCTGCTGAAAAGCAGGATGCCGACGTTCAGCAGCAGGAAAAACTTCATCGGCCCGGCCAGAGCGGTCCACACCGAGACGTCCGCGGCATTTGTGACCGACGATGCCGCATCGATAATCCGCTGTACCGCTTTGGGAATGAGGATCTGACAAGCCGCCTGACCCAGTTCCAGCAACGTCATGGCGACCAGCGAAAATTTATAGAAACGGAGGAAGTAGAGAACAAAGCGGAAGGGATGGGCGGGCAGCGCCTCGTGGGCGTCCGGCATATCCGCTGTATCTTCGGTCCCGGAATCGCGCCGAAAGGAATCGTCGATTTCCTGGATAAATTCGTCGTCTGTCTCGGGCGCCATGAAGGATTTTAGAAGAAACGAGAGAGGAAGCGCAATTGCTCCTGTGAGGTTTGACGTGAATTCGGGGCCGTGCACCTCGAACCCCGAATTCGCCGGGAACAGTCGCTACAAATTCCCTGAGGAATTCGGGGTTCGAGGTGCACGGCCCCGAATTCACGTCAAACCCCAATACTCCCTCTCTCTCAGTTGTCGGTCGGGGTTTGTTCGCAGTGATCCACGACCAGGATGTCGGCAGCTTCCTTTTTCTTCTCCAGGTTCAGCCCGAGTTTCTCCACCGCGGCGTACATCGTCGGTCCGCTCATACCGGCTTGCAGCTGCGACAACAGCATCCACTCCAGATGAATGTCGTAGGTACCGGACAGGCCGGTTCGATCCACGATCGGGCCGTCACTAAAGTATGCCGGAGACAGGGACTGCAGCTGTTTGGCAATCTGCGCCGTCGTAACGTTGAAACAATCCGCTGCTGCGCCGATGGCCTCGCTTCCGGTAATGACTCGCGCGCAGCCCGGAGCCTTTCCTTCAGAAGTGGAGGTCTGCAGCTTCGATCCGTCCTTGCCGACCTCGAGCAGATAGACCTGGGTGGTCTGCATTTCGTGGTGAACCTGGAGTTTGAATCGCTCCTCAAGCAAATGCTGCAGCATCAACGGCACTTCCTCCGTCTTTGCATCCGCGGGAACCTTTGCAACGATTTCGTAACGGGTTACGGCGTCGGGGTCCGTCGTGGGATCCGTGAGCCACCTTGGGCCCTGGATCTGGTTGATACCAACGTTGTAGGCCAGCGTGATGATTTCGTCCAGGCGCCGGTTGAAGATTCGCAGCGTAGCGCCGGGACGCACTTCCAGGGTCGGCATGTAGCTTTCAGAGTTATTCCCGGGAGGCACAACGCGCACGGACGCCACTTCGAATTGAACTTGTTTCTGGGCGCTCGCCGAAACCGCAAAGGCCAGCGCTGCCAACGCGATGCAGAGAAATCTCACGACTTGTCTCCTTATTGAATTGAAAGGCATACCGAACATACGCATGAATCCGAAAAAGGTTCCCCGGGGCCCAGTCTCTAAGCAATACGTATGGCCACACGGAATATTTCCCGCGAGTCCCGAAATTCATAAACTCCGCGAAAGCTGGCCCCAATGCGGCTGTGACGGGCCACCAGGGATGGAAAACTGCGCTCGTTTCTCCTATGCTTCGACTGTAACTCCGCGAGGCAAGCCGTAGTGCAGGACTCATGACAGTCGTATTGCTGACAACACTTCTCCTTCTTCAGGGGATAGCGGCCGCGCCCGCGCAAACCGGGGCGGTGAGCGGGACGCTGCGGGGCGCTGACGGCACACCGGTCCCGTATGTCCGGATGGCGGCGATCACGCCGCCGGATAACCTCAACGACAGGTCGAGTTCGTCGATGTCGAGCCTTGCAGAGACCGACGAGCAGGGCCGCTACCGGCTCGAAGGACTTCCCCGGGGACACTACTACATCGCCGCCGGACGCGTCGACTTCCCTACCTATTATCCGGGCACGCAGGAGATCAGCGGAGCCAGGACCGTATCGGTCGACGCGGGTGAAGACCTGGCGGGAATCGACTTCGTGCTGGATCTCTCCAGCACGCGACTTTCGACGGATCCCGTATCGAATCAAGTCAGAGTTCCCGTACCGATTCAGGTGCGCATGAATGACGGAGGAAAGGTGCCGGTCTCCGCAAACGGCATCTTTCCGGAGATTCGGATGACACTGGCCTCCAGCCGAATTGCACTGACGGCACGGCTTGCCGATCTCGCTGTATCGGTCCTGAGCGGAGACTACGATGTCCAGATCGACAATCTGCCTGCCGGATACACCGTAGACGCGATCACATACGGTTCGACGAATCTCCGGAATGCGCCGTTGAAAATCCCTACCGCGTTCACATCCATAACGGGAGCCGTGGTTCTCCTTAGCGGCTCAGCCAATGCCCCGCAGCCGAAACTCTCCACGATATCGATCGTGCTGAAGAATACGCCTGCCGCCCCACCCGGGAACGGCGTTCGCGTCTCCGGAAGGATACGCGATCGGGGTGCGCGTTCTGTCTATCTGTCGGGCGTCGGCGGCACGTATTACGCCGACGGGTCATTCGAGTTTCTGGGTGTGCCGCCCGGAAAACACCTGCTGCTTGGCCTGGATTCAGGGCCTCCGCTCGGCGCTTTCCTCGTCGTGGGAAACCGCGACCTCGACGGCATCGAGCTGTCGGGCACTGCTTCTCCCGTGCCCTTCAACCTGCGCTCTGCGCGCGAGCCGGAACCGCCGGGCGGCGCATCCCCCGGATCTGTGCTGCCCCTCGCTTCGGTCAGCGGAACCGTGACGGACGCAGACTCGAATAAGCCTCTCGCGGAAGGCGCAGTGAAGATTACCGGCTATGCGAAAACGGAGTCGTTTCCGGTTTCGGCGGAGGGCCGCTTCCAGATCCCGCGGCTGTTCCCCGGCGAATACACCGTGGGTCTGGAAGTCCAGGGCTACGAACACGTCTTCAAAACAATGACTGTCGGCAGTCAAAATATCACGCTCGATCTCGCCAGCCGCCGCGTTGACTGAGGGACCGTCGTGCCTCTTCCTGCACTCACGCGCGGCCTTCCATTTTGACCGGCTTCCAGGCCCCCAGCAACGTGTCACAACCCGGCAGCTTCGGTGGGCTGCCTGATCGGTTGACGGCGCGAACCCTGGCCTCACCCAGGACATGCAGCTTGGCCAGCGTCAGGTTGTCTTCCTCAAACCGGCAGTTCACGATGTCTTGACCATCTCGAAGGATGGCACCCCATTCGCGCTCGCCCGGTTCTTTCCATAGCTTGAGCTCGATGCCAAAAGCACTCAAGGCGAGACCGAGTTTGAATTTGCCGGCAGCCGCGGTTCTCATACAAGGAGTCCCTCCCTGTCTGGACTTCCAGTCCAGACTAATAGCGGGACACCTCGGGCTGAAGGGGAAAAAGAAATCGCCTCAGCGCACTTGATTAAGGGGCCCGGACTGCGGCCACGGATTCAAAGCGCCTGGCAGGCCTTCAGGTGTAATGTGGAGGTTGTGCGTAGCTCTATGCATCGGGGCCCGGGTATCGACGGTAAACGTGACACGGGGAAGAACAAGACAGCATCGTTACCGTTAGAGTGTGATGTTCCGTCATCGAACATCAGATAACATGCAGACGGCGCGGAGAGAAAACAATGAAGTGCATGACACTGCTACAGGATGACCATCGTCTCATCCTTCAGTCCCTCGAGATATTGGACGAAATGGTTCAGCGACTGGCGCGGAGTGACCGCGTCGACATGTCGGATATGCACAGTATCCTGCACTTTCTGAAAGAGTTCGGAGATGGCTACCATCAGGCCATGGAAGAACTCATCCTCTTTCCTGCTTTAATGCAGTCTGGTGGGGAACATCTGGACGCAATCGTCAAACAGCATTCTGTGGAGCGTGCCGCTTTGGCCGAAATCGAGGAAACTCTGAATCCTCAACAGGGTGCTGCATTCCAGGTAAACAGCCGCAGGTTGATCGACACGCTGAGAAATCACATTGCGAACGAGGAATCCGGACTGGTGCAACTCGCCGAACGCCAGCTGTCTCCGCCCGAAGACGAACGGATTGCCCAGCTTTTTGCAAAAAGCCGAATCGATCCGGACGCCATCCTGAACCTCCCGCATCTCCAGCGCAAATACAACAAGGACCGCACGGAAAATCGCGCAACCGGAGGGTGAAATCGCTCCGGGAACTCGTTCTGGTAGTAATGACGACTACGGCATCACGGCCTTGAGGGTTGCCGCCGATATCGGTGGCGTTCCCATTATCCAATACCTCAGATCTGGATTGTTTTCAACGCTCCGTCCGGGTCGGCGTGATCCGCCGTGGCGATAAGCTTTCGATTTACTGATCCTGATTGGTGCCGCGTACTCGCCCCAGCCACTCTACAAGCTTTTCGAGTTCCTCGTCGGTGATTTGCGCCCCGCGCTCCCTCATGTCCACGGCGAGGACGCGCCATCCGTCCGCGGTGCGTCGTTCCTTATTGATGCGGTCTGTTTCGTGGCACTTCGCGCAGGCGCGATCCAGGAGCCGCTTTGCCTCAGGGTCCGAGAAGTAGGTGGTGATTTCGGGGGCGACATACGTCCGGGGAAACGCTTTCGTTTCCGGGCCGAACTTACTGACCATCCAATTCACCAGCACGGACAGGTCTCCGTCAGAAACTTTCACCTCGTCCTTGTGTTTGGTTTGGAGCAGGCTGCTCCACCCCGCGGCATCGAGGGAGTAGTAGGCGTATTCATCAATACCGTGGCAGGACGTGCAGTTTTTTCGAATCACCTCTCTGACGGGTCCCTGTGGCATCTGAACACGCGGGCGCGTCGCTCCTCTTTGGCCTGCAACGGGCGCGGCAAGCCAAAGAGTGGAGGCAACCCACACCGCAATCACCGTTCGTTTCATCTTCAACAATCAGGCAAGCCCTGGAAGCAGTCCGGAGCTCTGGCCGATACTGTCGCGGTTAATTCCATACAAGTGCAGAATGCTCAAAAGCATGTTCGATGTCTTCTGCGTGGTGTCATCGGGGAAGACCATGTGGCGGTTGCCCGCGAACGTCCCATCAATGCCGCCGACGAGAATCACGGGAACCTTGATGTGGGCGTGACGATGGGAGTTACCCATGTTGCTTCCCTTGTAGATCAGGATGTGATCGAGCACCGTGCCGTCGCCTTCGGGCATCTTGGCCAGCTTCGCGACAAAATTCGCGAGGTGTTGAACGTGGTAACGATTCATCTTGGCGTAATTGGCAATGTTTTCAGGCTTATCTCCGTGATGCGAAGAGCCGTGCCATCCGCCATTGAATCCGCTTTCGGGGAAGCTGGTGCCCGACAGATCGCGGCCGAGCATGAATGTTGCCGAGCGTGTGATGTCGCCTTCGAACGCGAGCGCCAGCAGGTCATACATCAGTTTGAAATGCTCGTTGTTGCTTTCGGGAATGCCGAAGGGAATCTCTGCGCTGGGCTCTTTGATCGAACGGCTCATCGCAATGTTGATGCGCCGTTCCAGCTCGCGAATGTTGTCCGTGTAACTGTCCAGACGGGTGCGATCGCCCGGGCCGAGATCCTTCTTGAAGACCGCGAGTTCCTGGGTCACGGAATCCAGGATGCTGGCATTCTGCTTGCGGCCTCTCATGCGTTCCTCCGCAGTGGACCCGTCACCGAACAATCTCTCGAATGCGACGCGGGGGTTGATCTCCGTGGGGAGGGGGGTGCGGGCATCGGGCCACGAAATCGAATTGGTGTAAGCGCAGCTGTAACCCCAGTTGCAATTACCGAAGTTCGTGGTGTCTTCCACGCCGAGCTGAATCGAAGAAAGGATCGTATCGCGGCCGTATTTTTCCGCGATCAACTGGTCGACGGTCACCCCCAGGTACGGTGCCACAGCATTACGCCGTGGTCGCGCCCCGGAGAGCAGCGCGGCGCCTTTCGCGTGATCGCCGCCCGGCTCTTCCTCGGTTGCGAACGATTCGTTCATGTTCAGGCCGCTGATGAGAGTGACATGCCTGCGGAACGGTTCGAGCGGTTTCGTAATGAATGAGAACTCGAAGTCACTGCCTTCCTGCAAAGGGCTCCAGTAGCCGGGAGCTGCGCCATGCGGATGCCAGATACCGAGGAATCGCTTGACTGATCCGGGAGCAGAATCCGTCCTGGCCAGAGGTGTCTGAGCCGGCAGCATCGACTCCAGAAACGGCAGGGCCATTGTGATTCCAGCGCCTCGCAGAAACGTGCGGCGCGGGATGAATCTTTTTGTGATCAGCATGATGCTCCTTTAGTTCGCAGCGCTATCCGCTGCAGCCTTTACCCTCATCTGGAATGGGGCGCTGTTGATGATACCCATGACCAGCGAAGTAAACCGATAGTTGTTCTTCTCACTGTCTCGAACAATGGAACGAATCACGGGCATGTCGTAGTATTCGACGCCGCGGCCCAGCGCGAACGTCAGCATCTTTTCCGTAATCATTCGAACAAATTGCGGCGAATAGGTCAGCAAGTGCTCTCTCAACTCCGATGGTCCCGAGACCTTCGCGCCGTCCCACAACTCAACCGTAGCGTCGATCGGGACTCCACCGTCACCGCCATGCTTGGTGCGATACTTCGCATCGGCATCGAAATTTTCCAGGGCGAAACCGATCGGGTCCATGAGCTTGTGACAGCTCGCGCAGGGTTCGTTCTTGCGGTGGAGCGTCATCTGCTCTCGCAGCGTCAGCACTTTGCCGGCGCCGGCGACGCTGTCCTCGAGCGGAGGAACATTGGGCGGCGGCTCCGGCGGCGGTGTGCCGAGAATGTTTTCCAGGACCCACACACCGCGCTTCACCGGCGATGTTCGGAAATTCTGTACCCACGTAATAGAGAGAAAACTTCCCTGCCCCAGGAGTCCGCGGCGATAGTCCATCTGAGCCGGGAGCGTCACGCGCCGGAACTGGCCGCCATAAACGTTCGGGATGCCATAATGTCTTGCCAGTCTCTCATTCACAAACGTGTAGTCCGCCGTGAGAAGGTCCAGCACATTGCGGTCTTCACGCATGACGCTCTCGAACAGCATTTCCGTTTCGCGCCGAAATCCCTTTCTCAACTCGTCATCCCAATCCGGATAGAAAACGCCATCGGGAGATGTCGCTGCAAGATTTCGCAGATACAGCAATTGATCGGCGAAATTTGTCACCAGCGAATCGGACTTGGGATCGGCGAGCATTCTCTTTACCTGCTGCTCGAGAATCGTCGGATTGGTGAGGCGTTTCTGCGCTGCCAGGTCGATCAACGTGGAATCCGGACCGCTGCTCCAGAGAAAGAACGACAGCCGGCTTGCCAGTTCAAGGTCCGTAATCCTGTACGACTTGCCTGCAGGGAGATTCACGGGCTCTTTCTCGGCTCGAACAAGGAATTGAGGGCTCGTTAGAAGTCGGCGCAGGGCCAGTTCGATTCCATCTTCGAACGTTCCATCCTTCCGGCCCTCTGCATAGAAATTCATAAGCGATTCAAGATCGAGTGGCGTCGCCGGGCGCCGGTACGCTTGCCGCGCCAGGTTCGTCAGGATCTGCTTCGCGCACGCATCTTCCTGGATTGCGGCAGACGGCCGGCATGTGAACACTCTCCTCATGCTCTTCGAATCCTCCGGACGAGTCGCGTCAAAGGGGCCCTGGATGCGCAATAGTCCAATCGCCGGGTAGTACTGCAACTGAGGAATACTGTTGTTCTCGAGAGACTTTCTTTCGTACTGCTTGATGAGATCGAGAGTCGGCCGGTAATTTGTCGCGAGAAATGTCACGCCTACCTTATGAGACCCCGCCTTCACAGGAACCGTAATCGCGATGGAACCGTCGGCGTCCGCCTGCATCCCCTGACTCAGACCGACACCGACGTAATCGAATAACTCGACACGCTCCCCATCGACGAGGAACTCGATCTTTTCGCCGGGCGTGTATTTGCCGAGACCGAAGTTCTGAATTTCGAATTTGTATTCGCCGTCGGAAGGGAAATTGTGCGTCACCAGCAGGCCGCCGCGAGTATTCAGAGGCAAGCCTTCGATGTGCTGGTTTTGTGAGGTGTCTCCGGCTGCGATGTAATTGGCCAATGTGGGCGACTTCCAATATCCGACCGCCATGCGCGCAATGCGTGTTGCTGCCGTTGTGTAGGCTTCCAACAAGGTCGGGGAGATCGTCAAAGATCCTGCGACATTGTCGAAACCACGCGCCGCGTCATCGGACGGAAGATAGGCTGTGGGGTCAATCTCAAGATCGAGCAGATCACGGATGAGATTCGCGTACTCGGTTCGGTTCAGCCGATGCAGCACGATGGAGCCTGGATCCAGATTGGTCGCCGCCTTGCGATCTATCTCGGACTCGAGCCAGTCTCTCAGACCTTCGTATTCGCCCAGCGGAGGCCGTCGCACGCCCGGCGGCGGCATCACCCCTGCGCGGAGCTTGCGGATAACCTTTTCCCACAACTCGGGGTGGTCGCCCGCAGTCGCCAGGTCCAAGTTCTCAAGAGACAGGTTCGCCGTCTTTAACTTGTCGTTGTGACACGTGACGCAGTACTGGTCGAGCAGGGCCCGTTGGGCTGATGCGGTCGCGCCGACCGTCTTCGGGACAGGCAGTCGTGTTTGCGGTTGGATGGTCATCGCACTGAGTCCAATCGCCAAAGCGGCTACAAGCCGAACCCCTCGCTGGTATCTGCCCACCCTTGCCATCTTATTTGCGACCTCTCGCCGGTAGCCCGCAATTTACCCAACGCATCGGTAAAACGCAATTATTGATTATCGGAAGACGTCCCGGGTTGGCAGGAGAGCAACGGAAGCACACCGTTCCTTGTGTTAATAGATTATCAATTGTAATAACAAACGGGACGTATCACGTTGCCGATGCCGATTTCGTCGTGTTGTGGCTGGAGAGCGCGCAACAATTTCTGTTGCGCAGCAAATAATGTTGCGTTAAGGTCCGGCTATGCCCGTCGATACCGTTCAAAAGGTGGAGGCCCTGAGGTCCGATTTTCGGTCCGCGGCGCAACTGGCGGATTTGCTTGGCGTCAGCCGTTCCCAGGTGACGCGATGGCTCCGGGGCGCCGGTATCGATCCGGTCAATGCCGAAAAGGTGGATCTGCTCGAGCTGGTCTGGTCGAATCTGCTGCGCTTGTATGAGAAACCTGCGGCGCTTGCCTGGCTGTTCGGAATAAATCCCTTGCTGGGCGAACGCCGACCGATCGACCTCATTCGGGCGGGCCGAACGGAAGAGCTGATGCGCGCCATCCGGGCCGAGCGTTCTGACACGTTTGCATGACGCTTTACCGCTGCTTCGCGTGGGACCAATCCGCGCGTCCCGGCCAGCCCGACAGCCCGCTGTGGTTTCCCCGCATCTATCAGGGCGAAGGACGCCATGATAATCCCGACCTCTACGGCTGCATGTACCTGGCCGACCAGGCCGTGTCCAGCGTTGTCGAACAACTCGCGCGTTTTCGCACCCAGCGTCTCGCGCCGGCCCTGCTGCGTCGCAGAGGGTTGCCGCTCGGCCTGGCCGAAATCGAGATCGACAGCCTCGTGGAATTCGTTGACCTCGACGACCCGGCCGTTCTCCAGACCGAGTCGCTGCGGCCGTCTGTCGTCGCCACACGCCGGCGCGATCTGACGCAGCCTCAGGCCCGCGGTCTCCATGAGAAGCACAAGAACGCTGCAGGTCTGTTGTGGTGGTCCAGCTATGAGGCGTTGTGGAGAAACGTGACCGTCTTCGACCGCGCGGTTTCCGCGCTGCGCCTTCAGGAGGTGCGCGTTCTGGATCTCGAAGACCCTGCGGTGGCGGATGCCGCCCGGTTCTTCGAGTTTAGGGTGGGATAACGAGTTTCAGAACAGAAACTAGAAACCAAAAGCACCCTTGTGGTCTTCGATGAATTGCCGGATCGTTCTGGGCGGACGGCCCAGAATTTCCAGGATGGGCTGCGTATTTTCGGACGAGAAGCCCCCGTTGGCGGCCGCGCGCGCTATAGCCATCTGATGCGTAATGAGCCAGTCCGGCACGGCGCGCGCCTTCAGCGCCTGCTGCGCTTGTTCGAGAGATGCTTGAACATAGACAATGGGTCGGCCCAGCACCTCGGAGAAAGCTTTCGCAAAGTCATCGAAACTGGATCGCTTGCCCGAATATTCGTACGTCTTGCCGGCATGTTTGGCCGGATCGCGCACAATGTGCGCTCCGAACGCACCCGAGTCCCGCGTATCGATAAAAGCCAGAGGCACATCTTTGGGGAACGGCAGAACCATCTTGCTGTCGCTCTTGATGAGCGCGGCCTGCGCCAGCGTGTTTTGCATGAAGAGGCCCGGGCGAAGAATGACCCAGCCGAGCCCGCTCGCCTTCATGGCTTCCTCCACATGATGATGTCCACGGCCCACGACGGATTCGGCATCGGGTCCGACAACCGACCGGCCTCCCGAAATCTTGACGAAAAATTCCACGTGCGCGGCTTTGGCGGCTTCGAGAACGTTGATCTGCTGTTCGTCGGACTGCGGGTTGTGGCCCGTCACGACGAACACGCTCCGGATGCCGCGAAGGGCTTTCTCGAGCGCGGCGCGGTCGGTCAGTTCCGCGACGGCGATTCTTGCTTTCTCCCCAGAACCTCGCGCGCCTTGTCCGGATTGCGCACGACGCACAGAGGGGGCTCTCCCAGTGCTGCCAGCTCCCGGACGGCGGCCCGCCCGGTATTCCCCGTTGCTCCTACAACCGCAATCATCGTGTCCTCCCTGATTAAATGCGCAGTGTACCACGCAGTGCCCTCACGACTGCCGGCCTCCGGACCTTAAACCACCGCGGCTTGCGGGAAGAGTCGCGCCGGCGAGTCCGTTCAGGCGTTCACCCGGACAATCGTGCGCGGCCGAATTGATCCGGAGAGTTTTCCTCGCAGATGCGTTGTCGCGCGGGCATTGCGGGGGCAGGTACCGTCTGGTTTCCGACATCCATTGCCCCGTAGGCTGCAACTGGGCGTTTCGATCTATAGGAATCGCCGGGGTGCGAACATCTCCGTTACTAGAGTTTAGACATTTTTGAGTCTGAGCGGGCGCGGAGACACGAGGTTACGTCTCCGGTTTGCAGGTTCGTCCGCAAGGCGATGGCGACGTTGAAACGTGAGTCTCAAGCACGCCGGAGGCGTGCTGAGAATTTAGCCCCGGGTTAAGCGAGCGAAGCGAGCGCAACCCGGGGTTGCCGTAACGGAGATGTTCGCAACCCGGCAGGGGTGCAGGGATTCCTCGCACCCCTGCCGGGCCCTGCCGGGGTGCGAAGGCCGCTCGTGAGATGAGCCCCGGGTGTCGCTGCGCTCCACCCGGGGCTACCTTCCTTTCACGCCTCCGGCGTGCAAAATGTCTAAACTCCAGAGCACGCCTCCGGCGTGCTAGGAGCGGGCTTGCTGTCTTCAGCGCCACCCAACACCGGCAAGCGGGAGACCGGTGTCCCTATCTACTCTGCCGTTGTGTCTGAACTTGCAACGAAGAGATCTGACGGTCCCAGCTTCGGAAATTCCGCCCGTTCCCCTGACCTCGGCCGTTTCCATTTCCGTTACCGTTTCCGTTACTGTTTCCGTTTCCCCTGCCCCGGACGGGAATCGCCGCCAGGTCCGGAATGTTCCTGTCGATGGTCATATGTTCACCGCGGTAACCGGTCTCCTGATAGACCACCACGCTCGTGCGATTACCAAACAGACGGATCGACGAAATCTCTCCGCTCTGGTTGCCCGCTCTCGAGGTGTCGAAAATATTTTCACCCTGGTTCCAGCAATCCGACCGTCCTTCGTAGTTAGGGCGATTGTAAACGCAAATGCCGTCCCGGGGCTCCTGTGTCTGATTGCGACCAAAGCCGCCGTTTGTTCTCCGCTCGTCATTTGATCGATCGTAAACCGGGCGATCGTAGCTGGCAGTTCCACCGATTCGGAGAGATTCGATGCGGTCGCTCCATCCGTTATTACCCTGCATCATGTGCTTTCCCAGATCCGAGACATCGGAGGTGAACTTTGCAGAGTGGCCCCCGAACGCCGTCTTCTCGTAAACGGTCACCGTCGCGCTCCCGTAGACTCGAATCGACGAAATGCTGTTGTTTTGGGCCCCAAGACTATTGATCTCTTCGCCCGCTCTGTAGCACTGCTCTGCCCCAAAGTAGTTGATGTCCTTGTAGACACACACCTGATCCCCTCTTGTCCGGCTGTCCACCCGGCCGACTTGCGCCAGAGCATTTCCGCCGGAAACTGCCCCCAGACTGAGGACCAAACCCAGACTCAGAACTGAAAACCCTCTCATAACTTCTCCTTTAACCCGGTATCCTCGGCGCTCAGATTGATCTCGTCCAACGTTGCCTGCACTTCATTGCACTTCATCCGCCTAAGCGGCTTCTCGTTTGTTCTTTTTGTACACAACCACTGGCTCCGCGAACTCCCATTCGCACAGGCAATGGCATGCGGGACAACGTTGAAAGGTTTCCCGCTTGTCAAAGATTTGCTCGTGGCCGCAGCACCGGGATCCATACATTCCCTGTTCTACGACGTCTTCACCTGTTTTCATGTCGTGCTCCTTATCGGTTGTCAACGTTAACAGGATGCGAAGCGGCGGTCTGGTCAACAGAGCACACTGGAATCAGAAGACTCGCCATCAAAAACGTCCTGTGATCTGCAGCGCGTTTTGGGAATTGGTGGCGTCAGGCGCCGTTCCCGCAATGAATGCTTCGTCGAATGTCTTTTCAGAGATGGACGTACAGCGCATGAGCGTTTCCGCATCGATACAAACCATTTCGACGCCTGACGGCGGCCGGAATGACATGCCGGCCGTGCTACGCGGAGGATGCAGTTCATACGCCTTCGACATGAACTCCGTCCAGATGGGCAAAGCCGACCGCGCGCCTTCCAACTCGAGATCCCGGTTGTCATCGAAGCCCACCCACGTGATGACGAGCAGATCCCTGGTGTAGCCGGCAAACCAACCATCGCGAGATGTTCCCGTTTTCCCGGCGGCGGGGAGAGTGAATCCCCGTGCCCGCACCCCCGCGCCTGTTCCATGATTGACAACGCCTTCCATCAGGTGAGTCATCAGGTACGCGACTTCTTCGGTGAGGACCCTGCGCGGTTGATACTTGTAGGTCTTGAGTTCCAGGCCATCGCCGTCTTCGACGCGGAGAAGCGTATGCGGCTCCATGCGTCTTCCTTCGTTCGCGAACGCCGTGTAGGCGCCGGCGAGTTCAAGAGGAGTAACTTCAAAGGCCCCGATGGCTACGGACGGATACCCTTTGATCTTCTCATTGAGCCCCAAACGCTGCGCCAGGGCCGCAACCCGGCCAAACCCGATTCGCTCTGCAATCCGGATCGTGGCCAGATTGAGAGAGTGCTCGAGCGCAGTGCGCACCGTCACCAGACCGTAGTAGTCGCGCTTGTAGTTGGACGGGGCGTAAACAGCTCCTCCGGAAAAGAAGACTCCCGGGGCATCGAGGAAGGTCGTCAGTGGAGTGATGACTTGAGAGTCCTGAGGCTGGATCTCCGAAAGGGAGATCTGTATCCGGTTCCCTCGCTTTGGCGTCATACGCCGTTTCCAACGCGGCGGCGTATACAAACGGTTTAAAAGCGGAGCCGGGCTGCCGCAACGCGTGAGTGATCCGATTGTACTGGCTTGATGTGTAGTCGGTTCCTCCAACCATTGCTTTGATAGCCCCTGTATGAGGGTCGAGCGCAATG
>CAWIJI010000013.1:0-113162 GCA_963836435.1 uncultured Acidobacteriota bacterium
ATAGGCGAGGATATTCCCAACCCTGCAGATGGCAAGCCTGCGGCATGGATCAAAAGGGAGCAGCTGGAACAGGCAAGGCGCACCGGACTCCAGGTGTGGGATACGCACGAAATTCTCCTCATGCACCTGACGGCTTTTCTCAGAAAACATGCGCGAGACTTCCTGGGCGTCCAGGAGGTCCAGACGATGATGAACACGCTCAAGACAGCGTATCCGGATCTCGTCGATGAGGTTGTGCCGAAAATCGTTCCCGTGCAAAAACTGACCGAAATCCTGCAGCGGCTTGTCGAAGAGCAGGTTTCGATACGCGACTTGAAGACAATACTTCAATGCCTCAGCGAGATGGGCCGATCCGAAACCGATATTGTCGCCCTGACCGAACACGTCCGGACGTCACTAAAACGGAAGATTTGCTATCAGCTTTCAGAGGGCCGTCCCACCCTTTTTGTTTATCAACTGGATCCTGAAATCGAGGAGGCCTTCCGCAATTCCATACGTCACTCGGCGACCGGACCGTATCTGAACATGGATTCGGAGACCATCCAGATGGTTCTCGACGCCGTGCACGCACAGATCGGCAATCTGCCGCCAACGGCACAACGCCCGGTGATTCTGACGGATGGGGATGTGCGGCGCTTTGTTAAGCGGCTTCTCGAATACAGTTATCCGGATATCGCAGTCATTCAATACGAGCAGCTGACTTCGGAGATCAGTGTCCATCCGCTGGGGTATATTGGATTTGTCAAACCACAGGCGTTAGCGGGAGGTGCCCCGCACGAACTTGGAAGCGGTGCTTGAAAAATCCAGCGTGATGAACGTCGCAAGTTTGTCACCCGAAAATCCGGCGTCGCAGAGAAGATCGTATTCCCTGCTGGGAACCGTAACGAACGAGACCCGATAGGGAGGAGGAACGTTGGGATTGAAGGCGCTTCGCAGGAGCATATGCCCCGCACTTTCGCTTGCAAATCGGAAATCAAGCACAGAGAGGCATCCGGAAGAGAACGTGCGGACCAGGTACCCCTCGACCCTTCCGTCTTTGAACGCTGCAAGCGGACTGAGGGAACGCACGCTGTTGCTGTAGAAGTTAGGGCCTTGTGCCCAGTGGCGGGGACCAGGAAACGAAGAGAGTATGGATAGAAGCTGCTGCGAATCCGGCTCCCGGACGTCATACTCCCCTTGGTCCTCAGGAAGGGCCAGCATTTCGGATTCGACTTCCGCAAAGACATGACGGGAACGGGCACCAAGTTTTTCGTAAATCGGGGAAGGCGATCCGTGGGCTGTGTCGGCCGATGTTCGGAGGTAGCCTTGCCGCTGCAGCAGGCTGAAGTAGGCGTGCATCAGCGACATGGCGACCCGGCCTCCACGGAAATCTGGCAAGACACCCCAGTAAAGGGAAAATGCTTCTCGTTCGGCGGGATCCACAGCGTTGAGCATGACCCCGGCCGGCCGGTTGGCAACATAGCAGAGAAAAGAGTGCTCATATGAAAGATTCCAAAAGCGGGAAAGGGCCATAAAGCCAAAAACATCCAGATTGTACTGAAAGACATGGCCAGACGAGGAGCGGTTGACGACCTCTACCACGTCTTGCAGGTTTCCCGGGTGGATCCGCTGAATTTCGACGGACATGACATCATTAGATAACAGATCGGTTTTGGAAAGGAGTTCGATTTGATGGACGACAAGTTGTGGAGGCACTTTCCCCAGGTTGAACGCACCTTTGAACCCGGCCAGTTGACGGAGACGCTCCAGAAAATCGAACACACCTGTCGACAACTGGATTCGGTGATCAAGACCGGCTCCGCAGAGGAAAAAAGCCGGGCACAGACAGCCATGACAGCTTACGGCCGAGTACTGGAGTTGCTGAAACAGCTGTCGGATATGCGCGAAACTCCGAAGAAATAATCCCTTTTCCTTCTGTGAAATGGAGATTCATCCCTGTTTTAGGCGGAGTACTAGTGACACATCTTATTGATTTTATTATAGTTCATGCGAATAGCCTCGTATTGCGGCCACTTCAGGGCATTTTTTTCGCTGGAGTGGCAACAATCCGGAGAGTCCATTCGATAATTGGAGTGCAGTTTAAAGTTAAGTTATTGGAGGTTCAACATGAGTATTCCTAACCTTGGCTCCAGCACATCAATTGCAAACTACTCGATGGATGACATTCTCGGATACACCGAGCCCAAGAAGACCGGCGGCTTTCGAAAGGTCCTGGGAGGAGTCGTAGGTGGCGTTACGAACCTTGTTGCGCCAGGTGTCGGTGGAGCAGTCCAGAATTTGATAACCGGCGGGTCCGGTCTCAACAGTAGCAACCTGTTGGGAGAGAGTACGCAGTTTCTGGAGCTTCAGCGTGAGATTCAGGCTGAATCCAGAGCGTTCGAAGCGGCGTCGGCAGTGCTCAAGGCCAAGCACGATGCCTCCATGTCAGCGATCAGGAACATCCGATGACGTGGACAGTAACTCCCTCAAAGGATGAGTTGGCGCTCTTGATGGAAGCAGGTTTCATCTGGAGAAGCGCAAAGAAGTTCCAGCAGGCGCGAGAAGTCTTCGACGGCGTTCGCGCCCTGTTACCCCAGAGCGACCTGCCTGAAGTGGCACTCGGGACCGTACTCTTTTATCAGTCGGACTTCCAGGGAGCCATCGCTCATTATCAAAAAGCTCTCGAAAAAAATCCGCGAAGCGCCTATGCCTATGCTCATCTGGGTGAAGCGCATTTGTTCAAGATGGAGAAGGAAAAGGCGACGTCCTACCTTCAGAAGGCCATCGAGCTGGATGGCCGCGGTGAAAACGGGGCCATGGCGCGTCATCTGATTCAGTTGGCGGAACATTTCAAATAGGCAAGTACAATGGACATCAAACCACCACTCAGTTCAAGGAAGCCCTCTCTTGATCCTTCCGCGCTGGAAAAAACCAACTCCGCGGAAAAGTCAGGCAAGTTTGAGGCGCAGGTCCGCTCAGAACGCAGCGAACCTGCACCCTCATCCACGGCGGCTTCTGCTCTCAGCAACCTCAAGGCACGGTTCAGCAAGCGAGACCTGGAAGATTCAACGAAGGTTGAAACCGTCTTGAATGGTGCAATCGACGAAGTTCTGGGAGGGCTACCGGAGAACCTGCAGCTACCTTCTGGTGGACGGCAGGCGGTTACAGATCTTATGGCCAAGGATCCTGTTATTCGTGGGCGGCTGATGAACCTCTTGAGAAACACCCTCGATTAGATCCAGGCATTTAGATCATGAATGTTCGAGTACTAATCCGTCCCAAGTCGGGGGCTGCTGAACAGGAAGTTGTGGTTCCCGGCGAAAGCCCTTTCGTTCTCGGTCGAGGCAACTCCAGCGCCGCTGTGCTCGACGGTCCCGGAATTTCCCGCGAGCACGTGGAGGTGAGCCTCGACGGGGCAAATATCCTCGTTACGGACCTCAGCGTCAATGGCGC
Source organism: uncultured Acidobacteriota bacterium (assembly GCA_963836435.1). Classification (GTDB taxonomy): domain Bacteria; phylum Acidobacteriota; class Terriglobia; order 20CM-2-55-15; family 20CM-2-55-15; genus DASTBJ01. Next base: position 3,433 of record CAWIJI010000013.1, read on the forward strand.
CTGGATCAATGGCAAGCGCCTTCCACCCAATGAGAAACATCGCGTCAAACCTGGTGAAATTGTGGAACTTCCCGGTTACGAAGTTCAGTTTCAGCCCATCAAATCCGCCCCAGACTCCAGCCCCGCTCTTGTCCCGCCGGGACCAGCTCCTCTGCCGGGACTAGCTCCTCTGATGACGTCCGACGCGGCAGCCCCCAGCTCCGCGGCGGCCCGCAGCTCATTGAAGGCCACAGTATTCGCCTTCATTGAATCATTTTCATTTCTCGACCGTCTCCTCATAGCCGTCGCGGCTCTGACCTTCGCCCTGGTGGTGTTCTACCTGCTGTCGTATTGAAAGAATCCTGTCCTGTGTTCCGCCGTTCAAGATCTCTCCAACAGGATGTAAATCGACCGGTGCGCAACAAAAGAATCCTTCACCGCTAACCAGAAGATTAAAGAGACTTAATCTTACAAGAGACTTCTTTTCAATCGACCTTTGGTGAGTTAGTATCTTCCGCACAAGCGGCATCGGATTCTTCCGTCGAGGGAACGGCGGTGCGAGATTGGTGATTCGCCTCTGGCGTTTTTCCAATCCTGGGAGGGGTGCCTTTTTTTCGCCGCGACCACGACGGGTATTGGACGGATGTTGAGCCTCTCGGTGCAAAGTGCGGGGTGCATCGCTCCTGTGCTTTGTTCGTAGGCGCGGATTCGGCTACACCTGACGCCTGCCTTGCCCTTTTGAGTGCGGAGGTTACCATGCAAGACGCTTTGGTTGATTTGCTGCAGGACCCAGTCTCCGGAGAGGGCGTCCAGCTCTCTGTGTTCGAGACGTCTGCCAATGCTGTCGGGGAGATGTCTATTATCGAAGGAATTCTCTATTCCAAATCGGGGGCCGCATTCCCCATCATCAGGGGCGTACCGGTGATGATTCCATCGGCCTTCCCACCGGCGTTTCTAAACAAGCATCGCGATGCTATCCGGAAGATTGCACAAACCATTCCTCTCCAGCTCGGCAGCGGGGCAGCAGAAGACTTCAGTTTTTCGGCTCAGTGGGAGCGATATTTCGGAGATGGTGTCGAGCGCATGTGGGGCTGGACTCTGGAGGAGCGTCTCGAACAGTTGCTCATGGAGATGCAGGTAGACCGCGGCTGGTTTCGCGGAAAGACCGTGCTCGACGCCGGTTGCGGACCAGGGGACCTGAGCGAGGCGATCGCCGCGCTCGGCGCCAATGTCGTGGCCATCGACTACTCCTCATCGGTATTCCGCGCCGAACAGCGGCGCCGGACCAGGTCGCTACACCTTGTGAGGTCAGACGTCGCCAATGCCGGCCTGAAATGCGAGATTTTCGATGCGGTGCTTTCGCTCGGCGTGGTCATGTTCACACCGGACCCAGCACGGAGCTTTGCAGAGATATGCCGGCTGGTCAAACCAGGGGGACGCTTCTACATCAACCTCGATCGGTTCCAGGAGAACTTTGTAGCCCGCTACATCGTTCATCCGCCGCTGGATCTGGCCCGGCGCGCCGTGTCGCGTCTTCCGGCGCGGCCTCAGCTCGCGGCCGTCAAGATGTGGGCCACCCTGATGGCGGGCGTCGATGGAATCCGGCGCGGCCGGGCGAAGGCTTCCCGCGGCGAGTATCTGATGAGCGCTTACAACTTCATGACTCCGCGGTGGCGTCACTATCATACCGCCTACGAACTCGCCGGCTGGTTCTACAAGAATGGCTTTGGGCCACCAGTTCTGAGTCACTGGGACAACCCGTATGCGTTCGGCCTGATGGCGATCAAACGTAAGCAGAACGCGACCCCCGGCATCCACTTTGGGAAAGCGCCAAAGCTCTGGGATAAGAGCGGGGCGCTATCCTCCGTCTGATCGCGCTACCGGTATCTGCACGTTCCGAAAATCCTCGTTCCTGATCTTCCCATGGTCCCGCGGGCGGGAAGGCCACACAACCACTGTGCCCTCGAGCTTGGGAAATGACGGGAAACCTGCCCCAGGCGCGGGTTCCAGGGTGTCCGGCCTTTCTTGAATTCAAGGAAGGCCGGTCTTGTTCAGGGGCAGCCGGCATCGAAGTTGTGCGCCGCCGAATCCCGTTAAAAAACGGCTTCCGAATCACTGGCGAGTGGTATAAGCCCGATGTATGATGCTACGGCCACGCGCGACAAATGGAGACAGATGGGTTTGCGGTCCCTGGAATTTTGATGCTCGTAGCGAGTGTCCGAAGAATTCGGTGGACACTGGTTTTCCGACGTTTTGATCCATAAAGGTGAAGCCAAATGAGAGCTAGATTGATCGTGATTCTGTTGCTGATAGTCGCGACGGTGGCGGTAGCTCAACAAGCGCCCGTCGGAACTCAACAAGCTCCCGGACAGGCGCCGGGGGCGGGCGGTGGTGGTGGAAGAGGCGGTGGCGGTGGAAGGGGCGGAGGAAGGGGCGCGCCCGTAATCCTCGGGGCACCGGCCGGAGTGGAACCCCTTCCGCTGGATTTGTTCAAATCGAAAAATTTCTACAAGGATCAGGCCCTCTGGATGGACAAGCGTTATTACCGCTGCAATACCCCGCAGCAGCTTTCCGAAATCTGGAACCAGCGCCGGATCGGCCCCAATCCTCCGGAGTCCGCTTCCTGGGGGAACTGCGACGCGGACTTGACGCGGGAGAGCATCCTCAGCCCGTACCCCTATAAAACGGCCAAGGAACACTACGATGCCTTGCTGGCGGCGGCAAAAGCAAAGGGGGGCCCCACCGTCTACACAAAGGCGACCACGCCGGATTGGGACGGGTATTATTCTCGTGACAACTCCGACCGGGGCGCTCAATGGATCTGGGGAGTAAGCCAGGCCCCGACCGTGCTCTCTCTGCTCACCCCGGAATATCAGAAGCGCATGGTTCAGCTGATCTACCACGAGGCTGTGACCAACGCTCCGCAGTGGAACGCGTCATTCTGTTATCCCGAAGGTTTCATACGTTGGTGGTCACAACCTTCGCAGGCTGGAAATTTCCAGCTCACCATGACGCCATGGATGATGCAGACCATCTCGGGCATTGCAGACAACTTTCTCCGCCAGATGATGATCGGCAAGGAATCCCACGTCCAGAAGGTCCCGCAGTGGTTCGGCGAGACGATTGGATTCTGGGATGGCACCACGCTCGTTACGTATACTGCGAACATTCAGGGCTGGACGCTGACGCACTCGATGTTCGAAACCAGTGACAAGCTGGAGACGGTGGAAACGTGGAAGCCGGCCCTCGACGCCAGCGGCAAATTCATGGGGCTGGATCACGAAACGATATTTTACGATCCCGAGGCTTTCGTCGCCCCGGTTCGCGCGACCTATCGCTTTGCCCGCCGGGCGACGATGGATGATCCGAACCGCCGTTACACCTACATCGAATGTGTGAGCAACATCAAGAACACCGACGGCAGACCGAAACAACTGACGAACGCCGATGATCGGTTTGTCGATTACTACGGCCGGCCGTGGGCCAAGAACTGGGAGAAGTATTTCGAGAAGGATTGGGACAAACCGGAATCTGAGGTTCCGGCTGAAATTCTGGACATTTTTAAGTAGCGAGGGACTGATGAAAAACAAACTTGCGTTCATAACCGTTGGCACGATTCTGTGCGCCACTCTGTTTGCCGCGACCGCCTTGTCGCACCATTCATTCGCCATGTATGACCAGGAAAAGACGGTGACGTTGACCGGTGTGGTCAAGCAGTTCGTGGCTCAGGCGAATCATGCCGAATTACATTTTTATCTGATCGCGCCGGACCGCAAGGGATTGGCAAAAGGCGCCGACGGCAAACCGGTCGAGTGGGGCGTGGAGATGGCCGGCGCGGCAGCCGTCGCGAATCAGGGAATCACGGCAGCCTCGTTCGGGGTCGGTACGGTGTTCAGCGTCAAAATGAATCCGTTGCGCGACGGAACGAATTTCGGATCGCGAATCGGCACCATCGTGCGATGCCCCGTTGACCCGGCGACCAACAAGCCGAAATTGCCTGCAGCCGACAAACACTGCGATTCGGTTCCAGGCGCCACGATGAGCGGCGGAACCGCGTTCTAAATAACAGTTCGGGGACGTTGACCGGATTCGTGAGATTGCCCGGAGTCTCAAGGGACGATACGCGAAGCAGGTCAGCGCCCCCGAGCGGTTGAACGATCCCGCCGATCCGGTCTATCCCTCGCCCCCTCAAGCCCCCCCGTCCCCTCAATCGATGACCAGCCCGTCTTCCTTCGCGGCTTGTTGAGCCCTCTTATCGTTCGGGTACCAATAATGCAGATGACAATTTTCGCAGGCCTGGTCGATCTTTTCGATGGAGCTGAACAGGGCGTCTTTGTCCTTGCCTGCCACCGCCTCCAGCGCCAGTGCTGCCGCATTCTGAAGCCGCCGGGCACGACGGATGAATGCGGGTCGATCCCCGTCGACCATCTTCTGGATCTCTTCAGGTTGAAGCTCGACGTTGGGATTCTGCGCTTTCTCACCGGCTTCGGCCACTTTGCGGCCTTCCATCACCAGGAGATTCGGAGCCTCCAGCAGGACAAGGGCTCGCCGCTGTACCTCTTTCCATTCGTCATCGGTCTTCGGCGCCTTGTGGGTGATTCCCCGTTCATCCGCAATCTCTGCAACCGATTCGAACATGAAGTCGCCGCTGGGATCGACCATCGAGTCCATGATGTCTTTGATCGTGGCCGACTTTACCGGACCCGGTGAAGTCGACGGGGCGTTGCTGCAGCCGCTTCCGGCAAGCGCTAAACATCCGATCGCGATCCAGGCAAACCTCATGGCAATCCACCTCGGCCTGTGATAGTACTCCACTCCACGCCAAAGAACGTTCTGGTATGATGCGCAACGCAGGGGAAGCATGAATTGAATCAATTTGCCGAGTGGTTGTCTCGTACGCCCTTAAGTGTTCTCATTCAGAATCACAATAGCTGGGTTATCCCCACGATCCAGTCCATTCATATCGCGGGCATCGGCGTCGTGCTGGCATCCGTGTTTATGGTGGATCTCCGCATTCTGGGTTGGGCAAACATGGATCAGACACTAAGGGAAACGACGAATCGTTTTGGGCCCTGGCTGACAGGCGCGCTGTGTGCACTTCTGGTGACGGGAGCTCTCCTGGTGATCGGTGAGCCGGCGCGCGAACTCATAACGGTGTCGTTTTGGGTCAAGATGTTTCTGATCGCTGTCGGAACGCTTGTTGCCGCCATTTTCCAAATCGCTCTGCGGAAGCACGAACAACATTGGGAAAATGAACTGACCCATCGTGGATCCATCAAGTGGCTCGCGATTCTGACGCTGCTTATCTGGATCGCGATTATCTTTCTCGGCCGCCTCATCGCTTACGATCACGTGTGGGGTTCCTGGTCTCCAGCGACGAAAGCCTGAGCGTAACGATCGATGGATTTGTCTACCGTTCTTGCATCTATTGAATCGTCGAGCGTCGCAAGCAGGATCCGCGAGTCGCTTTATATTTTTCCTTTCCTGGAAGCGACCCACGTCTGTGGTCTGGCTATCGTATTCGGCACCATTGCCATCATCGACCTCCGGCTGCTGGGACTGGCGTCGACTCGAAGATCGTTCAGGCGGATGACGTCGGACATCCTGAAGTGGACCTGGGCGGCCTTCGCGGTGACGGCGACAACCGGCGCACTCATGTTCACGACGAATGCCGGCGTGTACTATCACAACTCATTTTTCCGGGCCAAGATGCTGGCGCTGCTGCTGGCCGGCATCAACATGCTGGTGTTTGAACTCACCACCGGGCGGTCTGTGGATCAATGGGACAAGGCCCCGTCAGCACCGCTCGCGGGCAAAACTGCCGCAGTTCTGTCGCTGGTCATCTGGCTCAGCGTCATTTTCCTCGGGCGCTGGATCGGTTTTACGACGACGCGAGCGTCCGTCGGGATAGAACCCGACGTCAATTTCGACGACATCTTCCAAACCACGCCGGCGGATAATTCCGACACCCCGCCAAAGTAGCGGAGGATCTTGGCTTGGGAGGATCCCTGTTTCGACGGACACAAGTGATGACAGAGACCTTGGGTCTTCAGGAGGTGTCCGCCAGCCTGGTTCAGGCGGGCTCGCTTTTCCCTTACGGAGCCTGCTCCACCTTCAGTACGTCGATCTCTCATCGCGCCAGGTTGACCACGGCGTTCCGAACGGCTTCGCTGAGAGCCGTATAGGGGTCCGGTGAATTCGCAAAGGACCGGGGGTCGATGGGATCTCCGATCGCGATTTCCACGGCGTGCAGGTGAAACCTGCCGCCACGAGGCCACATCTCGAAGGCGCCTTTTATGCCGATGGGCACGATGGGAGCACCGACTTCGCAAGCCAGTATCGCCGCTCCATTCTTGAACTCGGCGACACGGCCGTCAATTGTGCGCACTCCTTCGGGAAAAATAAGCAGCACGCGATTTTTTCTCAATCCCAGCGCACCGATCCGCATGGCCTGCATCAGATTGCCTGTTGTATCGATTTCCACGATTCTCGAGAGCCTGGCGAGGAATCTCATGACGGCTCCCTGCCAATATTGCGGGACGCCGAGCACAAAAATCCGGTCAATGATGTTCCTCGGCAACGCACTGATCAGAAAAAATCCGTCCAGGAACGACTGATGATTCGGGCACAAGATGAATGGCGTCTGCTGCGGCAGCTTCTCCAGTCCGGAATAACGGAATCCGAGAAACGTGCGAAAAAAGACCTTCGCAATTTTGATCACAACATAGCTGCTCCAGCGCGTGAGCGCACCGGGATTGAGAGCAGGCTCCTGATGGATGGAGTCAGCCGGCGGGACCTCCAGTATCTCCGTCCAGCTGCGGCCGCGGCCGGACTCCAAGCTGGCATCCACCAGCGCATCGATCAAGTCTCCGAGGGTGTAGATTCGCCCACCCCGATCTTCAGCCAGACGAACGCCGAGCTGCTCCTCGGCATGCCCAAACAGCTCGACCCGGGCCAGCGAATCGAATCCAAGGTCCAATTCGAGATTCATGGAAACATCCAGCGGGCCGCTATCCGGCCTGGCCTGGTGGACAAGTCGCGACACGACGGCGCCGGCCCCCTCCAGGAAACGCGGGTGCTCCACGGCGGACGCCCGACGAACGTCACGGGCCTGGCTCTCCAGATATTGGCGCTGGATTTCGAAACGCCGAAGTTTGCGCGTCACTGTGCGCGGCAAGGGCTCCTGTTGAATCGAGAAGGAAAGAATCCTGTAGTACGACGGCAGTTGTTTCGACAGGTTCTCGAGGTCCACTCTGATGCGGTGTGTAATGGTTGTCTGACCCTGACGACGAAACTCCTCCATGTTGGGGACGACGACGGCGTGGAGCCGCTCGGCAATTCCCATCACACAAAGCTCTTCCACCCAGGGGCTCTGCGCATAGTGTGTTTCCGTTTCCTCGGGATAGACGTTCTCCCCGTTCGCCAGAACGATGACATCCTTGCTCCGGCCGGTGATCACCAGGTTGCCATCAGGACGAAGGAATCCCAGATCGCCGGAATGAAACCAGCTGTTCGGCGCGAGATCCTCCTTCTGGTAATAACCCTTCATGACGATCGGTCCGCGGATGCAGACCTCGCCGACGCCCTTGCTATCAGGCGAATCGATCCTGATGCTTGCTCCGCGGATGGGTTTGCCGACCGTGCCAATGGCGTTGGCGCCCGCCGGCGTCACCGTGGCAGCCGCGGAGGTTTCAGTCAGACCGTAGGCCTGAAGCATCGTGTAACCCAGCCGGCTCAGGTCCTCGGCAACAGCGGGGTCGAAACGAGAACCTCCACTCGCCAGCAAACGCAAATCGGGGCCAATGGTCCGGTGGATTTTACCGAAGAGTTTTCGGCGCTGGTCGGGCCTGGGGAGCTTGCCCGCCAGCCGAAACAACAATCCAAAAATCGTTCGCACTGCCGGAGACTGGGCTCCGACCTGGGAGAAGATGCGCTTATGGAGCGCGTAGAAGAACTGCGGCACGCAAACGAAAAAAGTAATCCGATGCTTGTGAAACGCTTCGACAATGCGTTGCGGCGAGATACTGGAGAGAAAAGTAACCGAGGCCCCAATGCACAGCGCTCCCAGACCGTTGGCCACCAGGGGCAGCACGTGGGAGAACGGAAGCACCGAAAGAATGCGGTGGTCCGCCGAAAGCGCCATGGATTCGGCGACACCGCGAATTTCGTGCCCCAGGCCCAGCGCGGTGAGTTGAACGCCTTTCGGATCTCCCGTCGTACCGGAGGTGTAAACGATCAGGGCGGTTTCCCTGTCATCGGGCGACCGGTAAGGTGAAGGTGCCGGACTCTCGTTCACGAACTTTTCGCAAGGAAGAACGACAACCTCCGGCGCCAGGCTTCGAGCCTTCTCCTCGTTCTGTGCGTCTGTGAACACGAGCCGGCATCCGGCGTGTTGCGCAACATTCTTCAGCGCGGTTTCCGGAAGGGCTGTCGCCAACGGCACAACGACGCCGCCCATGCGCAGGATTCCCAGGAGCGCGAAGACCCAGTGGGGAACGTTCTCCATAAGAATCCCGACACGATCGCCGCGGCGAAGACCGCGAGCCTCAAGGCCCGCCGCGATCCTGTCTGTCAGACTGACGACGTCCGCATAGGAATACCGATCGGCCCGGTCCGCGTGATCGAGCACGAAAGCGCAGCGTTGAGGTTCCTGGCGAGCCCAGCCCTCAATGCGATCGAAGATCCAGCGGCCGGTAACCGCGGCGTCAGCCGGAGGCCCGGAAATCTCGGTGGGGACGGCCCCACCCTCCACGCTACCCATGTGTTGCCTGTCCATGCTGGGTTTCTGGAATCTTTGCAAGGGCGGCCCGGATGCGCTCGCTAGAGAGGGACTTGAACGCCTCGACGTGAGGTTCGATGATCGCGACGCGCAGCTTGCGGCGCTTTACCTGGGCCAGATCACAGGCCGTTCCACCCACCCGGGCGCCGATAATGATCCTGTCGTATTCGGCCCATGGCGCAGCAATGATCATAGTGGCTGTGGATCATAGCAAATGATGCTCGCGATCGGTTACGATGGCAGTACTCACGCGAGCGCGTCATGGACACCCCATCTCCTGAACGGTTGAGACTCCGACGAACGCTCCTCAAGGAGCGAGGATTGAGCCTGATTGCGCTCGTTGCAGCCGCCGCAATAGGGGTGAGTGCTGAGTCTCGGGTGGAGTCTCGGGGACAGCCTCGCGATCGAAATCGCACTTGCCTTGCGCGCTCGAATCCGACACACTCGGATCGCCCTTTGTCGTTCGGAGCTGCGGAGTTCATGAAGAGTCTCCTGCAGAACACGCTATGCCGCGAATGGCTCGGGTCGTCTGCCCTGGTTTACCGCATCATATTACTCAACGGGGCGTCCGTCGCTTCGGTGTCTTTCTCGACGACGCAGATCACCTCCTCTATCGCGAACTTCTTGATTACTACTCTCGACGTCACGGCTTGGGCATCGCTACCTACTGCCTCATGACCAATCACGTCCACATCGTCGGAATTCCGGAACACAAAGACTCCATAGCCAAAGCGCTCGGCGACTGCCACGGGACCTACGCGACGGAGTTCAACCGGAAGTATCGAAAGACCGGACACGTCTGGCAACTGCGCCCTTACTCCTGTGTTCTCGATCCGGAGCATGCATGGACGGCCGTCCGTTTTGTCGAACGTAATCCGCTGCGAGCGGGAATGGTCGCTCGCGCCGAAGACTATCCATGGTCCAGTGCTACCGCACACTGCGGTTTGGCCGACGATCCCATACTGTCGACAGCATGGCCCGACGTCTCCGCTATATCCAGTTGGAGTAGCTGGCTCGCGGCAACTCCAGACGTGGCACTTGAACACCGCATCCGTGCTCGAACTTACACGGGCCGGCCTTGTGGAAGCGAAGAGTTCGTCCGTCACGTTGAAGCGCTTACGGGTCGGCGATTGGCTCCCGGCAAACCCGGACCGAAGCCGAAGCGGCAGCTGGAGTCGCAACCGCTGCTCTGGACAGAGGATTCAATCCAAAGATAGTCGAGACGCCGCCGAACCGATGTATTCGACGATAACGAAATCCGTTTCGATCGCGGGGCTGTCCCCGAGACTCCGAGACTCCCCGAGACTCCGATACCCGCCACCTTCGGTCGGATCGCCTTCAACTCCGTTACGCCTATTGATGGCTTCTTCTTGCGCTTTCGATTCGATCTGGCCATAGTCACCTCCGGTGACGCGGCCCGACCCGAGATGGCATGTGATGGATTCTGACTTGGGGGAGTACTGCGGCGGCCTTATTCCGTCGCAGCCTCGCCAATGAAGATTTGCCGCTCGGGCCCAGACTGTCCCTGGCGTACGAAACTCCAATGACCCGTTCGGGGGCTTAACTGTCGGGGCGCGTCACCGCTCTTGTCGCACACTTTCGAAAGTTTCTTCTATGAAGATTCCGCCGCAGGCGGTGGCGACACTGTCCCCGAAATTTAAATTTACTGAAATTTAGTCGGCACTATCTCAATCTGCGTTCACGCATGCCCGTAGCGGACTTATACTTAAATCCTAACTTTACTACCGGAGGGCCTATGCGACCTGTTCTAGTGACCGCTGCTCTTGCGCTATCACTCTGGTCAACACCAGTAGTGCCCCAACAGATTCCAACGGCGGCAAACATTGAAGGCATTGTGGTGCGTGCCGATACAGGGGTTCCTATCGCAGGAGCCCAGGTCAGATTGACGACTGGAACTGAGTTAGGCATGAGTCCCCAGCGGCCTCCTACGATTCAACCCGTGACTACGGGGGCGGACGGCAAGTTTGTTTTTCAGGATGTTGGCCCTGGCGTCTATGGCGTTGCCGCGACTGCCGATGGGTTTGTACGACAGGAATATGGGCAGAAAGCTCTTAGTGGTCGGGGACGTGCGGTGTTCGTTAACCCCGGCCAGACTCTGAAGGATATCCAGTTTAGGCTTATCGCAACTGGAACTGTCATTGGCCGCGTGGTTGACGAGAACGGGCAGCCGGCAAGGGGAGCTCCTGTACAGATACTTCGCTCTGTCTACAGCGCACGGGGCCGCAATCTCGATCAGGTAGCTGTCGGCACCGCCGATGATCGGGGGGAGTATCGCTTGTACGGAATACCGCCGGGCCGCTATTTCCTCCTGGTGGGTACACCCCCTGGAGACCCTCGCTTTGTCTTGCGTGGAGTTAGTGTACCCGGAACCAATGGGCGTTTCAGTCTGGTGTATTACCCAGATGCGGCGGAGATCGACCAGGCGTCTCCTGTAGAAGTGAAAGGCGGTGAGGAGATTGCATTCGATATGCGGGTCCAACGACAAGTGCAGACGTATCGTGTGCGGGGCCGCGTCGTCGCCGGCACGGGTGCTGTGCTGCCGGCGAACCTGAGCATCATGCTTATGTTTCGGTTTCAGGACGGCACGGGTTTGACGGGAAATGCTCCATCCTTTAACGTGGCTACAGGCACTTTCGAATTTCTGAACATTGTGCCAGGTGAGTATATCGTCCAAGCCGTAACGGGAAATCCGAATAGGCGCCCCGTAGTTGGTGGGGGGATAGATCAGGCGACCGAGGCATCACGACCATCAGATCACACCGCCATCCGCGTTGCGGATGCCGATGTCGATGGTGTTGTGCTTACGCTAAGTACAGGCGTCACCGTTAACGGCCGCGTCATGGTTGAAGGGCAATCTCTCACGTCCGTCCCCAATCTTGATCATATGCGCCTCCGATTTAGTTTCCCGATACCCATGATTGGTCAGACCGCCCCTGCAGCACTAACAATGGCAGCCGACGGCTCGTTTCAGGTGGTCGGACTAAGAGAAGGGGAGTACCGCACAGAGTTCGATGCCCCTGCGGGCTTCTACGTGAAGAGTATCCAATACGGTGGAGATGACATCCTAAGCAAGCCCCTCCGATTCAGCGGCCCGGGACCGGGAGTATTTGAGGTGGTTCTGCGCGCCGGCGGTGTCCAGGTGAGTGGGACTTTGACCAACGTTCGCTCTCAGCCCGTCCCCGGAATGACGGTCTTTCTGGTACCTGCGCAAAGAGGACGGGCTGATCTCTATCGACATGTCATCACGGACCAGACAGGTAAGTTCACGATTAACGCCGTTCCACCAGGAGAATACAAACTTTTCAGTTGGGAAGCTGCCGAGAACGGCGCGCAATTCGATCCTGAGTTTCTCAAGCAGTACGAACAACAGGGGAAGTCTGTTCACGTTACTGATGTTGCGGCGATAACTGCCGACATCAAGGCCATTCCGGCACCTTAAAGATCGCCGATAAGGTCATCGCGCTGCCCTGCATCCATCGAGCGCATTGTTCCTCAGGGTGCTCGTGAAACCACAGAGTTGCTGCTGGGGAAAAGTTTGCTTGGATTGGACAACAGCGGCGCGCTGGGGACCTTTTTCTCCTTGTCGGGGATAGAACAGAACGAATTGTTCGATCTGCCGCAGTTGGTCGAGCATCTGTTGCATCGATAGTCCAGGCCAAGCGGTCTGAGCTTGCTTGTAGATATACTGGAGCAGCGAAATGCCCACCATGCAGTAAAAGGCGTGAACCAAGAATCTTGCTATCGGTCCAGTGATACATCGGGCCCCAACCAAGCCAGTCGCTATCTTTAAATCCGCGAAAGACCGTTTCAATCCACTGTTGGCCGGAGTAGGCGGCGACGACTTGTTCAGCGGTCCGAGGAAAGCCCGAACATTGCGAGGCGCGGCGGCGGGAGGGCGCGGCGAGGGAGATTCTTTCTTTGATTTCGGTCAATGTATTCGCAACAGTCCGGCGTTGTTTCGTTGACGAGAATACCCGGAGGCAGGTACGGTTTCCGGTGCAATGAAAAATTCCAGGCATATCGTCAATCTGTTGCTGTGCGTTCTGTTGTGCTTCGTGGCCGGGCAGTTCGTGGCGCAACAGGAGCCTCCCACCTCCGGGGTCATCCGGATCAATGTGAATCTGGTCCAGGTCGATGCCGTCGTAACCGATGCCAAGGGGAAGCCGGTTACGAACCTGACGCGGGATGACTTCGAGGTCCTTCAGGATGGCGAACCCCAGAAGCTCACGGTCTTCGAATTTGTCAGGACGAAGGATCCGGCCGCCATGCTGGACCGCCTGAGAATCTCTGTAGAACCCCGCAATACCATTGTCGGTGTACCGCCACCTCCGCAGCGGAAGACGCTGAAGCGCGAAGAGATCCGGCGGACTATCGCGCTGGTGGTGGATGATCTCGCCCTCTCCTTCGATAGCGTGGTGCGCGTGCGCGACTCGCTCAGGAAATGGGTGGACTACGAAATGGAGGATGGCGATCTGGTGGCTGTAGTCCGCACCAGTGCGGGAATGGGATCTTTGCAGCGCTTTACGATGGACAAGGAGATGCTCCATGCGGCCATCGATCAGGTTCGCTACCAGCCTGGAAGTGTCGGCGTATCGAGTTTCGCCGCAGCGACGGGCGCACCTCCGGCTGTCATCGATCCGTCAACCGGCGAGGCTGTGGTCAATCCGGACACCGGCGAAATAGTGAGGGATACCATCGACCGAAGCGTCTTTGAAGACGAAGTCGAGCACGCGTACGTTGTCGGGAGCCTTGGCGCGATTCAATACGTTGTCCGGGGCTTGCGCGATCTGCCGGGACGAAAGAGCCTCATCCTCTTCAGCGAGAGCATGAAGTTCACATTCCTTGAGGGGCCGGGCCTGGTAGCGTCGTCTGCCTTGTCGAACGCGACCAGCGATGCCAGGATCCGGAAATTGGCGGATGAAGCAAGCCGCTCCTCGGTAGTGATCTACGCGATCGATCCGCGCGGAGTCATCAATACGGGACTCACCGCCGAGGATAACCTCAGTGGAATGACGGATCGTGAAGTGGCGCAGATCAGCTCAGGCCGGGCGCAGCGTCTGATCGAGTCGCGAGACGGCATGATCGTGCTAAGCCAGAAGACGGGGGGCCTCTTCATCCACGACAGCAACGATATGACCGATGCCCTGCGAAAAGCGGTCGACGACGGCGATGGGTACTATTTGCTGGGTTACCAGCCGAGCATTTTCACCTTCGAAGAAGCGAGCAAGTCCGCGTTTCATGCCATCAAGGTTAATGTAAAGAAGCCTGGCTTGACGGTGCGGTCCCGGACGGGTTTCTATGGCAAACCGGACAGCGACCCCTCCGTTCCCGTCTCCAGGAAGACACAAATCACCAATGCGCTGACTTCTCCTTTCGCCAGTGACGATTTGCGCGTTCACCTGACCGGTTTGTTCTCGCCGTCTCAAGACGGAAAGTCCGCCATTGATGCCTTGTTCCATTTCGATGCGCGCGACCTGACGTTTTCCGAAGGACCGGACGGCTCTCGTGCAGCAGAAGGCGACATTGTCGTGATGACCTTCGACGGCGAGGGACAGCAGGTGGATGCCGTCGGCCAAACCTGGAAGATTAGCGTGTCCCGCGAAGCCTACGACAACGTCCTGGCGGCTGGAATTGTCTACACCGCGGTCCTTCCTGTAAAGAAGCCCGGAGGCTATCAACTCCGTGCCGTGGTTCGGGATACGGGCAGCCAGCGCCTGGGAAGCGCGATGCAATTCGTTGAAGTACCGGACGTCAAGAAGGGGAGACTGACTCTCTCCGGTATCGTCATGGGCGCCAACTTGCCCGACTCGGGCCAGAGCGATTCGCCGGGTGCCCTCGATCGGGAACGGGTCGAAGCGACGCCGGCGGTCCGAATCTTCCGATCCGGAGCGGTGGTCGCTTACGCCTGCGAGATTCTAAATGCTCGTCTCGACGGCGACAGGAAACCTCAACTGGAAACCCAGGTCCGACTTTTTCGGAATGGCCAGCAGGTTCTCGCAAGCCCGGGCGCCTCTGTAGCCAGCGAGGCGCAGCAGAAAGGGAAGCGGCAGGTCCTGACGGGGAAAATCGAATTGAACCAGGTCTCAGCGGGCGACTACACGCTGCAACTCATCGTCCAGGACAACCAGCGATACGATAAGTACCGAATCGCCACGCAATCCATCGACTTCCAGGTTCGAGACTGACGTCGACCGCGGCGATCGACACGAATCGCGGTTCGACGGAGGTTCTGAATTCAGAGGTCGCCTGTTAGAATGCCGCAGGAAGGAGAACTCACTATGACCCGTTACTTATCTGCCGTTGCTTTGACGGCAACGTTGCTCGCGGCCGGTTGTTCCGCGGCGCCCGAACCGGAAAAAGCTCCGGAAGCAGCACCGGCGCCGCCACCTCGTGCAATGACGGCGGTGCGCGTTACCGGATACGCAGGCGATCAGGCCGATCTGCTTAAGGCCAGCACGCCCAAACTCGCGGCCAACAAAAAGCTCGCGTACGATTTTTTCCGCATTATCCTTCGCGGCCGGCGTCTGGATCAGGCGGACCAGTACATGACCGAAGACTACATCCAGCACAATCCCAACGCGGATACCGGCATGGCCGGCTTCAAGGCCTATTTCTCGGCTCTTGGGGGCGAGCAGCCGATCCCGGACAAATTGGATGGCCTGGTTGCGATTCAAGCGGAAGGCGATTACGTAACGCTCTCCTTCAGCCGCGAATACCAGGATCCCTTGATTCCGGGCGCCACTTACACCACCACGTGGTTCGACATGTTCCGTATCGTCGACGGCAAGATCGTCGAACATTGGGACACCGCCACGAAAGGCCCCGGCCCCGTTCGCGTCACCAACTGATAGAGGGGGCAGCCCTCGAATCTCGAGTTTCGAATTCGGGGTCTGTCCCCATTTCCCCCATTGCCCTAGGACGACATGTCACTTCTCAGCGATCGCGATCTTTATCTGTTCAACGAGGGAAGCCACCTGCGGCTCTATGATCACCTCGGATGTCACCTGGGCTCGCACGAGAGCGCCCCAGGGGCATGGTTCGGGGTCTGGGCCCCCGACGCGCAGAGCGTCGGCGTCATCGGGAACTTCAACGGGTGGGACGCCAAGACCCACCTTATGCAGCCGCGTGGGGAGTCCGGCATCTGGGAAATCTTCATCCCCGGTGTGCAAGCGGGCGACTCTTACAAATTCCACATCTCATCCCGGCTTCACGGCTACCGAGTGGACAAGGCGGATCCCTTTGCGATCCATGCGGAGACACCTCCGAAAACAGCGTCGAAAGTGTGGGACCTCTCGTATATCTGGAACGACGGGGAGTGGATGGCCTCCCGCGCGACGCAAAACAGCACCGGGGCGCCCATGTCGACCTATGAGGTCCATCTTGGTTCGTGGCGGCGCATACCCGAAGAAGACAACCGTTCCATGAGCTATCGCGAAGTGGCGCAACCCCTGACGGACTATGTGACCGAACTGGGATTCACGCATGTGGAGTTTTTGCCACTGATGGAGCATCCTTTCTACGGGTCCTGGGGATACCAAAGCACTGGATATTTCGCGGCGACCAGCAGGTACGGAACTCCTCAGGACCTGATGTACCTGATCGATACCCTGCATCAGCGCGGCATCGGCGTCATCCTGGATTGGGTTCCATCGCATTTTCCGACCGACGACTGGAGCCTGGGATTCTTCGACGGCACGCACCTCTACGAGCACTCGGATCCGCGCAAGGGGATTCACAAGGATTGGGACAGTTACATTTTCAACTACGGGCGTCACGAGGTGCGCAGCTTCCTGCTCAGTTCCGCGATGTTCTGGCTGGAAAATTACCACGTCGACGGGCTGCGTGTAGACGCGGTTGCTTCGATGCTCTACCTGGATTATTCGCGCAAGGAGGGAGAGTGGATCCCGAATGCGTTTGGCGGCCGGGAGAACATCGAGGCGGTGGAATTTCTGCGGCGGCTCAACAGCGAAGTCTACAGCGCGTATCCCGACACGCAGACCATCGCTGAAGAATCGACGGCATGGCCCGGAGTCTCCCGGCCCACCTATGTTGGAGGACTGGGGTTTGGGCTGAAATGGGACATGGGCTGGATGAACGACACGCTGCAATACATGGCCCTGGATCCTGTCCATCGCAAGTATCACCAGAACAAACTTACATTCCGCATGATTTACGCGTTTCACGAAAACTTCGTTCTCTCCCTGTCGCACGACGAAGTGGTGCATGGAAAAGGCTCGCTTCTGGGCCGAATGCCGGGCGATCTCTGGCAGAAGTTCGCAAACCTGAGGCTCCTGTTCGCATACATGTTCGCGCAACCCGGCAAGAAGCTTCTGTTCATGGGCGGCGAATTCGGTCAATGGCGGGAGTGGGAACACGACAGCAGCCTCGACTGGCATCTGCTGGACCTTCAATCCCATCGACAGCTGCAGCGATGGTACTGCGATCTCAACAGGGCCTATCGCACGCAGGCGGCGTTACACGAACTCGATTGCGAAAGCGGGGGTTTCGAATGGATTGATGGAAGCGATTCCGATCAAAGCATGCTGACATTCCTGCGTAAGCCCTCGCGCCAGGGTGAAGCGATTCTCTGCGCGCTTAACTTTACTCCAGTGCCCAGGATCGGCTATCGGGTGGGCGTACCGTGGCCGGGTTCGTGGAAAGAAATCCTGAATAGCGATGCCCGGCTTTACGGGGGTGCGGACATCGGGAACGCCGGTGAAACCATGTCTGAGCCTGTCCCGATGCACGGTCGATCAAACTCCCTGAACCTGACCGTCCCGCCATTGGGTGCGATTTTCCTGAAAGGCTTTACGGGGCAATCGCCACATTAAGAAAATTACCGGAAGGATCCCGGTAATTGACAGCGCCTGTGGCGCCTCCGCCCGCCGTTCCGTTGAGCAGGATAAACTGGGTGGCATAGCCACCCCCATCCACAAGATGCGGAAATATCACGGGGTTCGTACTGCCAAGGTCCTTCAGCGGACCGGTCGCCATCATGAGAAACTGCCGTTGCTCATTGTAACGGGTTCGGAACCCGGCAAACGTCACTCCCGGATCGGACGTGGTCGCGGTCAGCACTCCAGAATACGGACTCGGCAAGTGCTCGAAACCGGGAATCTCGATAAGGAACCGGCCGATGCGGCTCCTCGGCGGGATCGTCACTTGAGCTGACAAGCCGCTGGACGTTCCATCGAAACCCGTAAGACTCAGATGGACCGTGGCTGGAGAATCCGTCGAATTTGCGAGGGCGATTGCGGGAGTTGCCGCGAGGTCTTCGGGAAACGTACCAGACGATTCGACATACATCCTGAAGCTCGATCCGGGTTCCACGGCTTCCACGGTTGTCGCCAGGAGCGTGTCACTCGAAAAAGAAACCGTCGCATAGGCCAGGGGAGCGCTGGAACCGTCCAGCGGCACGATATCCGCATAGCCGGACGACGTATCTCCGGACTCGCCAAGTCCGACCAGCTTGTACAGCCCTCGTGGAGGGATCGAATAGGAGAATACGGAGTCGACACCTTTCTCTGTGGCGATCTCTGCAGGAACGCCGGGCTGATCGGCCTCCGTGTTCTTGAACAACCGGATTTCACCAGTCACCGTGTATTCCGTGGGGTTGATCAGTTGGAACTCTGTCGTCCAACCGCCGCCATCGACGAATTCAGGCATCACGAGCGGGTGGTCATTCGCCGTGTAGGGATCGATGATCGGCAAATACAGGTTAACGGGGCTGACGCCGCCGGTCTCCACTCGCAGAGCGATTGCAGCCACCGGACCGCTGGATGTAAACGTGAGGGTCCCCTCGATCCCCGAGAACAAATTAAAAGGCTGGCTGGTCAAAAGGGCGGAAAATTGTCCTTTTGCAGGCAACTTGAAGCTTCCGAACATACTGGTCTCGCCGACGGACGAGGTGAAGTAGTAGTCCACATTCACTTCTTCCACGCCCGGATTCACCATACTGATAGCCGTGCTGTCAGAGGGGTCGGTTTTTGCGTAGACTCGACCCGTGTAGGTCAGGGACGGCGCGGGAACGCCGACTTCATTGACAAGAGTTCCGCCGCTTCGAAGGTCCACGACCTCCAGACCGCTGGGAGATAACCCGGAGGCGACATCCGCAGCAGCATATCCGAATACGGGGTTCGCGGTTTGCCCGGCCGTGAATACGGATGCCCCCCCGTTGGCGGGGAATGTGAATGCGGTGCTCGTCTGGATATCGTCCGCATTAATTTTGACGAGGAAGCCGTCCTGTCCCCCGGCGGTTGCTCCCTGAAACATGGTGTCGACAGCCAGGGGGAAATCGAAGGACGAAGTGTAGCCGGTCAGGTACGCGTTCCCCGCATCGTCCACCACGATGGAAGTGGCCCCCTCCACGCCAAAGCCTCCGAGATAACTCGAGTAGACGACTTTCTGCGCATCGGGAGAGATCTTCATCACGAAGCCGTCGCGTGCTCCGCGGAGGAAGCCACCGAGAGCGTTAATCGCGTAGAACCGAAGAGAGTTTGTATACCCTGCCAGATAGACAAAGCCATTCTTGTCGACCGCTACTCCAACACCACCCTCTGTGTCTTCACCTCCGATGTAAGTCGAGAAGTCCGCATCCTGGCCGTCGGGATGCAACTTGAGCAGAAAGGCATCGTAAGTGGTCACGGAGAGGTCGCCGATTCCTCCGAAAACAACCTGCGGCGGGTTCTTCAGGGGAAAGTCCAGGGAAGTGGTGTATCCCGTGACGTAGATATTC
The DNA here is from genome assembly GCA_963836435.1 of uncultured Acidobacteriota bacterium. GTDB lineage: Bacteria > Acidobacteriota > Terriglobia > 20CM-2-55-15 > 20CM-2-55-15 > DASTBJ01. The sequence continues at coordinate 22,947 of CAWIJI010000013.1, forward strand.
TTGTCCTTGTCCACCGTGAGACGAACGCCGTTGTCCGAGCCCGTGCCGCCAAAATAGGTGGAAAAGACCAATGAGCTTGCCGAAGCGTTGAATTTGGTAATGAAGATATCGTCGCCTCCGCCACGATAAGTGGCATAGAGGGCGTTCTGCGTCGGGAAATTCTGGGAAGTGGTAAACCCGGTCACGACAATGTTCCCGTCGTCATCGCGCGCAACGTCGTAGATTTGATCGTTACCGCTCCCACCAAGAAATGTTGAAGACGCCAACATGCCGCCCGCCGTGAATCTGGCGACGAAGCCGTCCCCGAGTCCGCCGCCTATCTTCGACTGAAACGCGTTGGAAACCGGGAAATTCGTCGACAGGGTGTTGCCGGCCACAATGGCATTGCCCGACGCATCCGCAGCGATTCCGTAGCCGCGGTCGCTCTGGTCGCCCCCCAGGTATGTGGAATAGATGATCGAATTCCCGTCATTATTCAACTTCAGGACGTAAGCGTCCTGGGCCCCGCCCCGGGCAGACTGAAAGGCGTTCACGAGCGGGAAATCCGTCGACGTCGTGAAGCCCGTCACATAAATATTCCCGGCCGGATCGACGGCGATGCTATGACCTTCCTCGTCTCCTGTGCCTCCAATGTAGGTAGAGTAGACCAGCCCGCCCGCCGGATTGATCTTCATCACAAAAATCTGAAAGCTCTTTCCTGCCGGCGAACGCAGAACTCCGGCCGGATCGGGTGCCGTCGATTCCTGGGTCGCACCAGTGACATACACATTTCCGTCCGCATCGATCGCGAGATCGTTTCCCTGGTCGTCGCCCCCGCCGCCCAGGTATGTCGCCCAGACAAATTTGGGATCAATGACGAGCGGTTGGTTGCGGTCGTACGCCCCAATCTCAAATCGGGCGCGCTTTCCCTTTAATACAAACCGCGCATCGACAGGCTCCCGGACGCCATTGATCACCTGGTAGGCGACCGGCCGCTGATGCCGCACTTCGCCGTCGCGCGTTTCGAGAACCAAATCACCTTCCGGGGCGATCGAAAGCCGCTCCGCGCCTTCAAACTCGATCTGAATCGCCGACGGATTGGCGTGAGGACTCAAGGAGAAATCGTATTCAAGCTGGCGCTCGTTGCCGTAGTAGATCAGGTCAATACCTGGATAGACATTCCCGTACTTCACCTTTGAGAACTGAGGCACCGAACTGTGCCATGCGGACGGATCGTCTCCCAGGAGGTAGTTGGTGACGCTCTCCTGACGATCCAGCCCTTCCATCACGGCGTCCGCATTCTGCCCGACAAGTTTCATCCGCACGGACGCAGCGGGAGACGCAAACGTGAGGACTGCCTCGGCATTCTTGAGGAGCACCGTATGTCCGTTGCCGTGAGAGAGAAACCTGGTTGCGGAGTCTGCCTGGCCCCGATTGGGTTCGAACACCAGTGGCTGCCTCAGGAACTGAGCCTTGGGTGACTGCGCCGCCATCGGCAACGCGATTCCGAGCAGCGCCACAAGGACGCAACACCATCTGTTAAGAGACATTTATGATTACCCTACTCCTCTGGATAGGCCCTATTAGACCGGCGAAGGATGAAAATGTAGCCTTTTTCGGCTCCGGGTCGCAATGCCCGTATGCTAATGGTAGAATTCGCGCACAATTTTCGGAGGCGTAACCTTATGTCACAGGACATCAATCGACGGCAGCTTCTCAAGGGAGGTCTGGCCTCGGTAGCCGGACTGGCAGCGATGGGAATTCCTTTTTCGGCGCTGCCGGCATTGGCGCAGGAAGAGACCCTCGTTCCCTTTTTGGATTTCCCGGCGAATTTTAACCCGAACCCCCGGCCGGCAAGTCGTTTCCTGGATACCCGAACTATCAATAACTTCATCACACCCGCAGATCAGTTCTACACCTTCCAGCACAACGGGCAGCCGCAACTCGATGCGGCAACTCACAAGGTCAAGATCACTGGAATGTTCGGCAACACCACGGACATCACGCTGGACGAGATCAAGGCGATGCGGCCGACGCTGGAACAGATTGTGGCTTATGAATGCGGCGGCAACAGCCCCAGAAACAATGCTCAGGGAATGGTCAGCAATGCGAAATGGAAGGGCGTGAACCTGGCAGCGGTTCTCAAGCAGGCTGACCTGAGTCCCGACGCCAAGGAAATCATCTTTTACGGGGCTGACACCTTCATGGAAGATGTGGCGCACGGCGGACGCGGGGCCCCAACACACCTCGATAAGGTCAATTTCGCACGCAGCCTGTCCGCCGATCACGCCATGAAGCCCGAAATCATGCTGGCCTATGAACTGAACGACGCGCCGCTGACGATCAATCAGGGCGCCCCTCTCCGCTTGATCGTTCCTGGCTGGTATGGAGTGGCCCAGGTCAAGTTTCTCAGCCACATCCACGCTCAGGAGAACCGGTTCGTCGGCAAGTACATGTCGCGGGACTACGTCACGATGAAACAACGTCAGGTTGGCGATGAGACGGAGTGGACCGAGTATACGGTTGGGCCCATTCAGCTCAAGTCCGTCGTGACACGGGTCACGAAAACAGGCAATACAGCCAGGATCATGGGGTTTGCCCTGACGGACCTCACGCCGCTCAAGGCGATTGAAGTAAAAATCGACGACGGCATGTGGCAGACGGCAACTCTCGACAGGCAAAACACGGCGACTTCGTGGAAGGTGTTCTCTTATATCTGGAACAACCCGTCTCCCGGTGAGCACACGATCGTTTCGCGGGCCATAGACGTCAACGGCAAAATTCAGCAGGAGACAGCCGATCCGACGAAGAAGACAATCTGGGAAAACCCGGAGCAGATGCCACGGCGAGTGATGATCAGCTGATCCGGGTCGGGATTTCGGTGACGTTGATCAAATTCGCCCGAAGTAACGTTCGGATTACGAATTCGTCGTGGCGAATTTGATCAACGTCACCGAAATTCGGGGTTAGCTGAAGCCGCCTGACCTTGCGATCAAGTGAACCGCTGAAGCCTTAAATACGGCATGCACTTCCGTGCCGGGGGTGAGCCCCATATCCTCAAGAGCCTGACGCGTCAGAAAGGCCACCAGGTCGGTGCCGACATCCACAGTGACTTTCCACAGCGCCCCGGCCGGCGCGACGTCCTTTACAACGCCTCGAAGATGGTTGCGCGCGCTGCTTTGGTCGGCGCGGCCGGTCTCGAGGGTGACGTTTTCACCGCGAATGCAGACGAAATAATCGGACTGCCCGTCCCGAGGGTCTACAGCAACCAGAGTGGCGCGGCCGACCTGCAGCGTGATGGACCCGCCTCGCCGCTCTTTCACGGTGCCGGGCGCGAGAGTTTCCATTCCGACGGCGGCGGCGACTTCGGCGTGTTGAGGTCGGGCAAATACGTCTGCTGGTATTCCGGTCTGCAGAACGGATCCCCGGCTCATCACCACGAGGCGGTCTCCGAGGCTCAAGGCGTCCATCCAGTCGTGGGTTACGAGGATTGCGGGAACTTGCAACGTCCGCAACCGTCTGGAGAGCTCCTCGCGAACACTGTCGCGTGTAGGACCATCCAGGGCGGCGAGGGGTTCGTCCAACAATAATATTTCCGGACTCCGGACAAGCGATCGAGCCAGCGCAACCCTTTGCTGTTGACCTCCGGACAGCTCCGATGGCGGGCGGTCCAGAAGATCCTCGACCTGAAAACTGTGCGCGATCTCCCGCACCCTCCGTTCGCGTTCCTGTTCGGGCGCCTGTTGAATACCGTAAGAGATGTTCTGGCGCACGCTGAGATGGGGAAAGAGCGCGTAGTCCTGAAAAAGGTAGCCGACTGGCCGCTGCTGAGGGGGAACGTGGACGCCCTTCGACACGTCGGCCCATACACGATCCCGGAAGACAATGCGCCCCTCGCTGAGTGGCTCCAGGCCTGCGATGCAGCGCAGGACGGTCGTCTTGCCGGCCCCCGAAGGGCCGAACAGGACGGTCACAGCGGCCGAAGCGTCGATATCGAGAGCGGCCCGGACGCTCGCGCCCGATTTGAAAGTCCTGACAATGTTGGCAGACAGCAAGCGCGCCTCAGTGAAGCCTTTTCAGTACGGCGATATCGTTGGCGGACATTCCGGAAAACCTGCGAATGTCGGCACGGGACGTCAGTTTTTCCCGATAGCGGAGGAAGTATTCGGCGAGATCTCCCCCATATCCGAAGTAGTACATGATGTCCTGGAAATTCGCCGTGTGCTGAAGCCCAAGTGCATGACCGATTTCGTGAACGCAGGTCAGGTAAACGATGGTGTCGCGAAACAGGCGGTCCTTCGAGGAACGCGACGCGAACGGTTCGCCCATGCCGCTGACTCCAGGCGATATATAAACCGCCGCCCCCTGCTTCCCGGCGACTTCGATGTGTTGCATCTCGCCGAACCGGCCTTCGCCCGCAGCGACCCACCTGACGATCAGCAGCGCTTCGGATTCGCTCTTTGCAGGTGTGAACTTCAGGCGCCCTCCGCTTTCGCGGGCCCACGCTTCCAGGGCGAATACGGCGAGTTCCTTGTCGCCGGCATCGTATCCGGCAATTCCCTTTCCATCGGTGACGTAATACGGAGTGATTTCGGGTGCCCGGGCGAGCTGAAAAAGCAGGGAGGCCAACAGCAACGCTGAGGCGAGGTTCATGGCGTTTTCAAAAGTTCTTTCGCCGTAAAGAGGGGATAGAAAGGATACCGGCGAGCGACGGCTTCGGTCCCTCCCTCTTCGCGGTCAACGACGCAGAATGTGGCTGCAACACCGTAGCCGGCCTCTTCCGCCTTGTCGCAGGCCTTGAGGATGGAATCCCCTGTCGTGCATACATCATCCGCGACGACCACTTTGGAACCCGGCAAGCCATCCCATCCTTCGATGAAACGCTGGGTCCCATGCCCCTTGGCTTCCTTGCGAACGATGAAGGCGCGCAACGGCGTTCCTTCCATTTCACTGACGACGGCAACGGAAGCAACGATCGGATCGGCGCCAAGCGTGAGTCCCCCTATCGCATCGGCATGGATCTGGAGCTGGCGTATTCTCTGAAGAATCAACCGTGCGATGAGCAGAGCCCCGCGCGGGTGCAGCGTTGTCATCCGGCAATCGAGGTAGTAGTCGGTTTTCCTACCTGAAGACAACACGAATTCGCCGCGGCGAAGCGAGTTCGTGCGGATGATTTCGGCGAGTTCATCACGTACTTCCGGCATACGGGCCGAGTATACCATTACAAAGTTGTGGTAGATTGGCGCGATGTTGCTTGAAGGTAAGACCGGACTGATCATGGGGGTGGCCAACAAGCGGTCCATCGCCTGGGGTATTGCAAACGCAGTCAGCAAGGCCGGCGCTCGGCTTGTGCTGACCTACCAGAGCGAGCGTCTGGGCGAGAATGTCAGGGAACTCGCGCCCGCGCTCAACAATCCTCTGCTGATTCAATGCGATGTTGCCAGCGACGAGCAAGTCGACGCGGCGATGAAGCGCATCCAGGAGGAAGTTGGGCACCTCGACTTTCTCGTCCATGCCCTGGCGTTCGCCCCGCGCGAAGCGCTGGCGGGGACATACTCCGAAACGAAACGTGAAGACTTCAAGACGGCGCTCGACATCAGCGCCTATTCCCTCGTCAGTGTCTCAAAGGCGGCCATGCCCCTGATGCAGGGACGTCAATCCGCAATCGTTACGCTGACCTATCTGGGCAGTGAGCGCGTCGTCCAGAACTACAACGTCATGGGCGTTGCCAAGGCCGCCCTGGAGTCTTCAGTTCGATATCTTGCCAACGATCTGGGGCCGCACGGCATTCGCGTCAACGCCATCTCCGCGGGTCCAATCAAAACCCTGGCGTCCTCCGGCGTCGGTGGCATCTCCACCATGATCAAGCTTCACGCGGAAAGGGCGCCGCTGAGAAAAGCCGTCGATCTCGATGAAGTCGGAGACGCCGCACTGTTTCTGGTTTCCCCGATGTCCCGCGGTATCACGGGCGAAGTGATCTACGTGGACGGCGGTTACCACATCCTCGGCGTTTAGCCGTGTTGCGCGGGAGAAGTTGTCAGGCGGGGACAGGCTTGGAACGTTGCGGATCGTGCCAGTCGTCTACGACTGAAACCCGCTGCACACACCCTATGGTGCAAGCGGGAGCGCAGGTCTTTTCGGTAAAATACTCGCGCTCGATATCTGCCAGGGTGTAGCGCTCCAGAGGAATACCGGGATGTCCCCGCTGCTGGGAGCAATAATGGACCAGTCCATCCTCGCAGATATAGAGATACCGGGCACCCGCGCGGCACTTCCATTGATTCGTTTCTCCGCGGGCCAGGTTTTCCTGAAACCAGTTGATGCTGGAGTATCCTTTTGTGCCAAACCCCTTGATTTCCTGGTACACGAGTTTTTCACGCTCATTCAAAGGTTTCAGACCACCGGTGTGGTCGTGAATGATTCCGAGGGAACTGGCAAAACCGAAAGACACGGCGCGGCGCGTGACGGCGAGCGCATCTTCGGGATTCTTGATGCCGCCGCCGATAACGGAATTGATGTTCACGGAAAACTCCGCATGTTCGGCAAGGAACTCCAGTTTCTTATCCAGCACCTTGAGGCTCTTCATCGACACTTCGTCGGGCTGAATGTTATCGATGCTGATCTGCAGGTGATCGAGACCGGCGTCGTTCAGCGAGCGAATCTTCTGGGGGCTCAGTAAGTAGCCATTGGTGATGATGCCCGCGATCATCCCGTGATGGCGAATACGGCGGACGATGTCTTCAGCCTGTGGATGAAGCAGCGGCTCGCCTCCGCTGAGCGTCACAACTGCGGTGGAGAGGCCGGCAAGGAGATCAATCCTGCGCAGCATGGTCTCGATGGGGATAGGCGGCGAAAAGTCATCGTACTCGTTGCAGTAGCCGCACGACAGGTTGCACTTACGGGTGGGGATGATATGCGCAAGAAGCGGATGCTTCGTCGAGGTGATTCCCCCCAGGACCATGCGCATTTCACGCCACTTGAGTTTAAGCTGATTGGAACGCTTCATCGCCAGCGGAAAAAGATACCATAACTGGGTGTGCCCTCGTATTTCGGTGTATTTCGGTGACGTTGATCAAATTCGCCGCAACGCGTTCGTCATCCGAAAGTAACTTCTGGCGAATTTGATCAACGTGGCCGAAATACGAGGTGCGCGGCCCCGAATTCAGGATTGGAGTTTTTCTCCGGCCTGGTTGTGATGCGCGAGTTCGTCAAGAACGTCGTGAATCACGTTTTCACGCTCCGTGGTTTTCATCTGTTCCCGCATTCGGCGCAGGGCGACACCGACGATATCCCGGTGATGAACCTTCGACCCGGCGTACTGGTCGCTGATTTCCCGCCAGATCTCGTGAACAAGATCGACGTCCTCCGGCCACAGCCGGGGAGGATGAGGGCCGAGATTCACGAAGATGGACGGCCGATCGGGCGTCGTGATTTCCAGTGAGAAAGAGTGGCGAGGCTCGGGCATCTTTTCCCAGGCCTTGCCGATGCGGCGGGCGAGTTCTTCGGAATCCATCTTGGCGGAGACGCCGGTTACGAGACGGGACGCCTGAAGTTTTGAAGCGGCCTGGACCATTGCATCGAAGGGATTCACGCCGGGAACGACCAGGAGATCGACTTTCTTGCCTTCCTTTTCCGCCATGGTGACGACGGCCGTAAATAATTCTTTTTCGTAGTCGGCGAACAACTGGTTCTGGCCGAGCTCGTATTCGCCCGCCCCGGGAGAGATGGCGCGAACCGTCATGACGACGATATCGTGCCGGCGCAGGTTCGTCTTCTGCAGAACGCTGTGAAGGTGTTCCATTCGACGGTAGTCGCGCACCGCCACAAGGATGCACGCAGGACGTGCATGAAGGGTGTCGCCGGCAACTTCGGCCTGCACTTCCAGATTGAACTCTTCCAACCCCTTCTTGACGTCTTGCAGACGCTTCCTGTTCAGGCGCTCCGAGATTGTGAAAACCAGGAACATGACCAGCGTGAAGCTGACGCCTGAGACGGTGGCCACCTTCTTTGAAAACAGGTTTGCCAGGGCGACAAACAGCAGAGTGAGCGTTGTGATAGCCAGACCAATCGGGTACTCGCGGCCGCCGATAGTGATATTGAACGGTGTCTTGTACTCCTGATCGTGGCGTTTGAAGCGCAGAACCAGAACCCCGAGAGCCTTCAGGAAAAAGCTCCATACGACGCCGAATGCGTACGCTTCGCCGAGCAGGATGACATCTCCGCGACTCCAGATGATGGTCGCGAGCTGCAGGGCGGTAATCAGATAGATCAACCTGTAGCTTGTTCCGAATTTTCTGTGGGGTTTTCGGAACCAGGGGGTCAGCACGTGGTCTTCAGCAACGCGATTGAGAACACCGTTGGCGCCGATCATCGATGTATTTACGGCGCCCGAGAGAAGGAGCACGCCGACCACGACAACGAAAATATGAAACCCGAAAGTCAGCAGTTCCGGCCCCGCAAGATACGTTGCCAGACCGCCCAGAAGATTGTCCTTGTACATGCTGCGCGTGGCATCGGGGATAATCATTCCGGCCAGCAAGGTGATCACTCCCGTTGAAAAGACCGCAAACACACAGACGATCGTTCCGGTGATTTTCAGATTCCTGAGTTTCGGCGTTTCGATTTCCCGGTAAACCTGGGCGAGCGTCTCGAAGCCGCTCATGGCGAGGAGTGAATGGCCGAATGCGACAATGACGGCAACCGCGGATATCCGCAGCAGGAACGAATTCTTCAGCCAGCCGGCGCTCTCGTCTGTAAACACCAGGTTTTGCACGCTGGGCAAAGGCGGGATTTGCTGCGGCCCGCGCAAGGCCAGGGTGACGGCGCACCAGACCAGGAACATCGCCACCATAACTGTCGTCAGTGTCATGATCCGGAGGGCATCGCCGGACGATTCGTGTATGCCCTTGATATTGCTCCGCCAGAAATAGACGGTGACCGCAAGCCCGAAGACCATCGCGAACACGCCGGGGGCAATTTCAAATCCGACCTGCATCCGCTCGCTGATTTCGTTCAGGAGGTGGCCGAGGTATTGCCCGGCGCTCACTGCGGAGATCGGGCCTGTCAGGATGTAGTCGAAAATAAGTGCCGAGACTGAAAGCCGGGCCATGAATGGGCCCATGGCGTCGCGAACGACAACGTAAACGCCGCCGCGAACATACATGCTGCAGCTCTCCATGTATACGGAGCGAACCGCAAAGCTGAAGAACATGACGCCGAGGATGAACCATGGGGCACTTCTTCCGATGGCTTCTTCGGCGATACCGCCGACATAGAAAGCGGAAGAGGCGAGGTCGCTTAGGACGATGGCTGCCGCTCTCCAGAAAGAGATAAACGACAACATGGCGCTTGTGGCTATCACGACCTTGGGTAGCGCGCGCCGCTGGGCGTTGGACAAGAAAAACTCCAGTTCCGAATTCAGCCCGTGAAGGTCCGGGCGGACTCACAACCCCCCATTATCGACACCGGGAGTAGGCTTCTGTCAAGTGTGCTATCCTTGACCTTCGGACTGACATGGCACAGCAACAAAGCGTCGTCGATCCAAGCCAGCTTCGACTTGAGCAGTACCGCGCCCTGTTGCAGGTTTCGGAAGCCATCGCCGTCAATCGTAACCTTCCGGACTTGATTCGCGACCTTTCCGTTCGTCTTCAGGAAGCAGTCCAGTTCGACTACATCAGCCTGATTCTTCACGATCCGCTACGGGACGTCCTGCGCCTCCAGATCCTCGAAACTCCGATCGCGACAACGATCAGGAGCGGATTCGAGATGAGCGTTGACGAGAGCCCCGCGGGTGAAGCCTGGAAGACGCAAGAACCCTTTATCGCGGCGGACGTGGATGGCGAAACAAGATATCCGAAAGTGTTTCAACTCATACGGGATCACAACATCAAATCGTATTGTTCGCTTCCGCTGACGACCTCGGTGCGGCGTCTGGGGCTTCTTTCGTTCGGAAGCCTCCGAAGGAATGCCTATCCGCGCGAACACGTGGACTTCCTGCAGCTCGTCGCTCAACAGGTCGCGGTTGCAGTGGACAACGCCCTCCATTACAAGGACGCACAAACTTACCAGACGGAATTGCGCAAGGAACGCGACCGTTTGAAGCTACTCCTGAAAATCAACAATGCGCTGGTCTCCAACCTGGAGCTTAAAGCGCTTTTCGTCGCGATTTCCGAGTCTCTGCGCGTCGTGCTTCACAACGACTACACCAGCCTCGCACTCCACGACAAGGAGCGGAACCGCCTGAGGATTTTCGCTCTCGACTTCCCGTCGGGCTCCGGCCTGGTGCGCGAAGCAATGGACATTCCGCTGGAAGGATCACGCTCCGGCAAAGCCTTCACCGAACGGCGCCCGGTGCTGATCAAGCACTTCGATTCGCCGGAGTTCGATTCCGACGTCTCGAGACGCTTGTCGCTGGAGGGTCTTCGATCCGGAATGTCTATCCCCCTGTTTTCCAACCAGGGCCCCATCGCCACCATGACCCTGGCCAGCCGCAGGGACGACGCTTTTTCGGAATCCGACGTGGAGCTGATGGTTCAGATCGGTGTGCAGGTCGCCCTTGCGGTTGAAAACGCCATGGCGTTTCTTCAGATTGGGGAGCTTAAGGACAAGCTGGCCGAAGAGAAACTCTATCTCGAAGACGAAATCCGAACGGAGTTCAACTTCGACGAAATTGTCGGCCAGAGCGCGGCACTGCGTCGTATTCTCGATCAGATCGAAACGGTCGCGGCAACAGACGCCACCGTCTTGATTCTCGGCGAGACGGGAACGGGGAAGGAATTGATCGCCCGAGCCATTCACAACCTGAGTTCGCGCCGGGAACATACGTTCGTAAAACTGAACTGCTCCGCTATTCCTGCCGGGTTGCTGGAGAGCGAACTGTTCGGACATGAACGCGGCGCCTTTACCGGAGCCATCGCCCAGAGGATCGGAAGGTTCGAGTTGGCCGATCGGGGCACCCTGTTCCTCGATGAAGTCGGGGACATTCCACTGGAGCTGCAGCCCAAACTCCTGCGCGTGCTCCAGGAGCAGGAGTTTGAACGCCTTGGAGGCACACGCACGATTCAAACCAAGGCGCGTCTCGTCGCCGCGACCAACCGCGACCTCGGGGACATGGTTTCGCTGCGGGAATTTCGCAGCGATCTTTATTACCGCCTCAACGTTTTCCCGATCATTGCTCCGCCGCTGCGCGAACGTAACGAAGATATCCCGTTGCTGGTCCGATACTTCGCCCAAAAGTTGTCCCGCCGCATGAAAAAGCGAATTGAAACCATTCCCAACGAGACCATCGAGGCGATGATGAGTTATCGCTGGCCCGGCAACATCCGCGAACTCGAAAACTTTGTCGAACGAGCCGTCATTCTCTCGAAAGGAACAACTCTACAGGCGCCCGTCTGGGAACTCGAAAGGGACCTGCCGGCTCCGGACGCTTCCCCCAGCCGTGGCCCCGCGACCATGGTGGATGCGGAGCGCGAACACATCCTCAACTGCCTGCGGGATACCCATTGGACTATCGCCGGTCCCGGCGGCGCTGCCGCCCGCCTGGGAATGAAGCGAACAACCCTGCAATCCCGCATGAAAAAGCTCGGGATCGCCCGCCCGGTCTGACGACCCGGCGGCATTTGCCGAAATATCGGCACTCATCGAGTCGTCACTTCAAAACTTATCCTTTTGTTATCAACAAAATACATTTGGTACCCGCAATGCACCACTAGGGCAACTCTGGAATGTGAACAAGGATCTGCCGATGCTGAGAGTCACGAAGACAAACCAGAACGAAACGGTGACCCTGAAGCTTGAGGGCAGACTTGTTGGGCCTTGGGTGCAGGAAGTGACTCGGGTCTGGGATGACACAGCGGGAACCCCAACAGGGGGTTATGTTGTCGACTTGCGATCCGTCACGTTTGTCGATAGCCCAGGCAGGGCGCTGCTGGCGACGATGTCGCGGCATGGAGCCCAACTGATTGCGACGGATTGCCTGACGCGAAACATCGTGGACGAAATTCAGAAGGAAAGCTACTCGCGGCCAGAGTCAAGGAACATATGAAATTGCGTACAGCGCACAAGTACCTCGTTCGCACCTACCATCGCGACATCCGACCTTTATACGTACCCTACCCGTACTAAAACTCACATCATAATTCGAATACCCCGGAACCAAAGCCGGGGTATTCAGACTCTTCGTCGGGAATATAGAACAGCGCAATACTTCGGCATAGGCGAGCCTATCCCTGGAATCAGCGATCCTGCGCTGTTAAGGATGGAACTTCGCGGTCGGCAGTTTCGGGAGCGGTCGCAATGTCGGACTTCTGCCGGTCGGCGGCCGATCCGGGCGGCTGAAGTTGTCCCTTCTTGTGGCGGCGATGGGTCGCAATCCCCTCGCGAACGAGACTGTAGAGCGAGCGGCGGTTTTCCCACACGACACCGAGCCATTGGCGTTTGCTCAATTGCGGGAAATAGATACCGCGGAAGGCGATCCGCGTGGCAAAAAGCACAGCTCGTTCATTGAAAGGGCGATGCTTGATGCTGTTGAGCGCCCTGGCGATGGATTCCGCAGAGTAAGAGCGGACCCATGCCTGGCGAACCTCCTTCTCGGACTGGTCAATACTGATGGCGGAGGGAGTATAGGCCATTTGAAAAGGCTTGAAATCGAGCCAGTGTTCCGGACGTGTGAGGCGGCCTTCACCCAGGAGTCGATCATAGAGCGGGGTCGCCGGATACGGCGTCATCAGTCCGTAAACCGGAAGTCCCGGCGGCCACGTTTCAAGCGTTTCCAGCGTGCGTGCCGCAACTCCCGGCGTATCCCCGTCCATTCCGAAAATAAAGGACGTAATGGCGTACAGCCCTCGATCGGCAAGTTTCTGGAGAATGCCGGCATATTCTGAGGGTTTGTTGAAGCCCTTGTTCACGGCATCGAGGTTCGCCTTGTCAATCGATTCCAGACCGATGAAAATCCAGCGGCCGCCGCTTTCGGCGATAAGGTCGAGTAGTTCTTCATCGCGGAGCAGGTTGATGCTGATCTGGCCCACCCACGGCATCTTTGCATCGCGTGCAATCATTTCCCGCAGCAGCGACTTTGCCCGTTTTACGTTGATGGCGAAGTTGTCGTCGATAAAGAAGACCCCGATCTTTCCGTTTTCCTGCTTGGCGCGGGCTTTCAAACGCAGAAGTTCATCGACCACGCTTTCGTTCGTGCGAAACCGGATGGAATCGCCAAAGAAACCGGTTACCGTGCAGAAATCGCAGCCGTAGGGACAACCGCGCCCGGACTCCATGGGAACCACATAAAGGCTGTCCCACGGAATGCCGGCTTTTCGACCCAGGAATTGAAGCCATTTCGGCAGATGACGGATCAGGTCAAACTGATTCAGATCGATGCTCTCCCACGGGATCGACGGATAGTCCTGAAGCGTGGGTTTGATGTCTTTACCTGCCGCATCGAGGGATGGCGAATACACTTCCTGGAGTTCGCCGCGTGCGGCGTCTTCGATAATCTGGGGCCACGTGTGATCCGCTTCACCGAGCGCGATGGCGTCCGCGTGACGAGGCCGGCCGCTGCGGCCGAGCGGTTCATCGGGGACTTCAGTGACGTGGGGGCCGCCCATCACGACCTTCGCTCCAGCGGCGCGAATAGCGTCGGCCATGCGATAAGCGCGGGCAGCCATACGAGTCATCGCGCCGATGCCGGCCAACTGGATGTTGTTGGCGCGCACATAATCACCGAGTTCAGCCTCTGTCATGGGCTGGGCGTTGCCGTCAATCAGGAAAACGCGGTGCTCCGGGGGTGTCAACGACTGAAGAAGGAACATCCACAGGTGCGGCATGAAGTTGCGCGTCACGCCATTGTCCGGGTTGTAGAGAAGAATATTCATTGTCAAGCTCCGAACAAGAAGTAAACGCGCGCCAGAATGAACTATTGAAGCCGAGTGAGCATACGTCTTTCCACCGCCGGGGCGCAACCAATCTTCATTGAATTTGCATCCTCACCGTTGAAGACAGCAGGGAGTCCCTATTTCAAACTATGGACAGCGGCAGTTGCGAGTTCGATAAACTCCTCAACGGTCTTTGATTTGAGGTCCTCGCCAGAGCGAAGTCTTACCGCAACGGCTCCTGCTTCCTGTTCGCGATCTCCAACAACGAGCATGTAGGGAATCTTTTGCAGCTGGGCATTTCGAATCTTGGCGTTCATACGCTCTTCACCGGCCGCCATCGCCACCCGGAAGCCGGCGTTCCTGAGCCGTTCCTGCACACTGATGCAATACTCCCGATGCCGATCCGCGATCGGTATCACTATCGCCTGCACAGGACTCAGCCACACCGGCAACGCGCCTCCGTGGTGTTCCAGCAGCACGCCGAAGAAACGTTCCATACTGCCCAGCAGCGCGCGGTGAATCATGAACGGCCGGTGAGGCGCACCGTCTTCGCCAACATAGGTCAGGTCGAAACGTTCGGGCAGATTGAAGTCGAACTGCACCGTGCTGAGCTGCCAGGGACGGCCGATGGCGTCTTTGACAAGGAGATCGATTTTGGGACCGTAAAACGCCCCATCGCCGGCATTGATCTGATACGGGATGCCGGAACGCTTCAAGGTGTCTTCAAGAGCTGCCTCTGCAGCATCCCAGTCTTCCTCCCGCCCGACACGTTTTGGAGGCCGCGTACTCAAATAGAGTTCGAAGGTCTCGAATCCAAATGCCCGAAGAATTTCCAGGCTGAAGTTCAGGACCTTGTCGATTTCGTCCGGCATCTGATCGGGCCGGCAAAAAAGATGCGCGTCGTCCTGGGTGAAGCCGCGAACGCGCGTAAGTCCGTGCAAGACGCCGCTTTTCTCGAAGCGATAAACCGTGCCCCACTCGGCCAGCCGCATCGGCAGGTCGCGGTACGACCGGAGAGAACTCTTGTAGATATTGACGTGGAAGGGGCAGTTCATCGGTTTGAGGTAATAGAGCTGCTCTTCGATCTTGATGGGGGCGTACATGTTCTCGGCATAGAAACCGAGATGGCCGCTGGTTTCCCACAGCGTTGCGCGCCCGATGTGCGGCGTGTAAACGAAATCGTAGCCGGACTCCAGGTGCCGCTTCTTGCAATACTCTTCGGCCAGGTGGCGAATCAGTCCCCCTTTAGGGTGCCAGAGAATCAGACCGCCACCGACGGTATCGGGCTGGATGCTGAACAGATCGAGATCCTGGCCGAGCTTGCGGTGGTCGCGCTTTTTGGCCTCTTCCAGACGGACGAAGTATTCGTCGAGTTCCTTCCGGGTATCAAACGCGACACCGTACACGCGTTGCATCTGCTCGCGGGCCTGATCACCCCGCCAATACGCGCCGGACACACGGGTGAGCTTGAAGCTGTCGGGACGGATCTCTCTGGTGGTCTGCACATGCGGCCCGCGGCAGAGGTCCGTGAAGGCTCCGGTCTTGTACAGACTCACTTCCGTCACGC
This sequence comes from uncultured Acidobacteriota bacterium, assembly GCA_963836435.1. GTDB lineage: Bacteria > Acidobacteriota > Terriglobia > 20CM-2-55-15 > 20CM-2-55-15 > DASTBJ01. The sequence goes on from CAWIJI010000013.1 coordinate 38,361, forward strand.
TGTCGCCGACGAGGTTCGCGTCGTCGAGTTCCGCGACGGCCGTGGTCCCCCGGGTCTTGAGGTCGCGCAGAAGTTCGACCTTGAAATCCTGGTGCATGCCGCCAAACATCGCGACGGCCTCGTCGTTGGAGATCTCCGTGCGCTCGAAGGACAAGCCTTCGCTGATCTTCGCGCGCATCTTCTTTTCGATTGCGGCGAGATCGTCGGGGGTCAACGGCCGGTTCACGGCGACATCGTAGTAAAACCCGTCTTCGATGACCGGCCCGACGCCGAAGCGCGCCTCGGGAAACATTTCCTGAATGCACGCGGCCATCAGGTGTGCGAGCGAGTGACGTTTGGTATCCAGTGCTTCGTTTTTAGGCATGGTTGTCGTTTATCCCGGAAGTGTTTGAGGTCCCCTCGCGCCCCGCTTCAATGCGAGGTGAGGGGGTTACGTGAAAAGTGTTGTACCCCGGCGTTCGATCGAGAGGAGTTGTTCCTTGAGATGAAGGCCGCCCGCGTAACCGGTGAGCGACCCGTTTTGACCGACGACGCGGTGACAGGGAATCACAATCGCGATCGGGTTGTTATGGTTCGCCATCCCCACCGCACGAGCCGCGGAGGGCTTCCCGACCGCCTTGGCGATCGCTCCGTAGGAACGAGTTTCTCCATAGGGAATCTGAAGCAGCTGGTTCCACACCGCCTGTTGAAACTCCGTGCCCTTTACATCGAGCGGAAGTTCGAAAGTGGTTCGTCTGCCATCGAAGTATTCCGAAAGCTGCTTCACCACTTCGCTGTTTCCCGACTCGTCTACGGCGATACCCGAAGGAATGCTCTTCCCGAAATGAACCGCCGCCAATCCCTTGCGGGTTGTCACAACAGTCACCGGCCCCATCGGGGAATCCATCACCGCGTATTCCATGGACTGAGATTAACCCAAAGAGACGGACCTTGTCCCGGCAAAAGTCCGGGAAAGTCGCGAGAAACACCAAACAGATTTCCCGGAATTCGGCGACACTTGGCGCCTGGTCCGCTGAATGTAAACGGTCACCAATGGCAAACGGGTTGCGGGGACTACGCGATGGCGGCACACCGCCTGTCTAAGTCTAAGCCAGGACTTCTGGATCGCCTTCGACGGAGAATCGACTTCGGTGCTACAACAGACCGCGGGTGTCCGCCTTGTAAAGGGGCAGCTGCGTCATAATCGAGATGTTCTCGCGCCGCTCGCGGCTGAATACCAGAATCGTTAGGCGCTCTACATGAAAGTCGGCCGATGACTAACCTCCTTCGTATTGCATTAGTCCCAGTGATCGCCGTGGTAACCGGGATTGTCTATGCTCGGGCTCCCGAGAAGGTTCTTTCGGTAGCGCGGTTTGCGATGTTCCTTATGCTCGCCTTCGTAGCGATCCTCTTGCTGACGGGACTTTTGGTTTCGCCGAGTTCGGGGCTGCATGAAGTCATGGGCCATGGGTTTGTCATTGTTCTCTGGGTGCTGGCTCCCGCTGTTACCGGAGTAAGCGTCGGTGAAGTCATCCGATCGCGTCGTTGGCTTCGGCTGGTTGACGCGCTCGCCGTCCAGTTCCTTCTTGTTTCCGGGATCGTTGCCGCTGCTACCGGGTACCTGATCGAGCCTGGAGCTTCTGTGGAAGCTCATCTGAGGTTCACTGTCTTGCACAAAATTACGCTCCCATTTTTCGTGGTCTTGCTTATGTTGACCTGGATAGTCTTGAGCCGGAAGTACGCGCGAACCCGCGCATGAGGGATTCTCGAATGAGGGTCGAAGTGTCGGAAGAAACGCTGGCCAGCCTGGAAGACTATGCAAGCATTCGGATGTCCTTTGAGGTTGAGCGCGTTCTCGAAGTGGTGGAACGCGACGACGGCTCAAACGGGTTCAGTCTCTTGGAGCAAAAGCCAGGAGCACCTTACATCAAGGACTATGACGCCATCGAGAGTCCCCTGCATTGGCCGGCAGCTTTCGATGTGTCGAATTGGGGGGTTTTTGTCGCTCGTTCGGACGGGTTGATCCTGGGCGGAGCGACAGTGGCCTTCGACACGCCTGGTGTCACCATGTTGGAGGATCGTAGAGATCTCGCGGTGCTCTGGGACATTCGAGTCGCTACGGGAGTACGAGGGCAAGGTATCGGTACATCGTTGTTCACCGCCGTGGAGAAATGGGCTGTGGCGCGCAGCTGCCTCCAGCTCAAGGTCGAAACACAGAATATCAATTTCCCAGCATGCAGCTTCTATGCGAAACAGGGCTGCACGTTGAGAGCGATCCGCCGGTGTGCCTACCCAGAGTTTCCGAATGAGACGCAGTTACTCTGGTACAAAGACCTTTGAGGCGAGACGGGCATCGAAGGGCATGCAGCCGGCGGCGCGAAAGGCGGTGCGCGACGCCTCGGGTATTTCGCAAAGGGAGGGAAACCGGATAGTGGTCAAGCTGTTCAACAAGCTAATCTTTGCTGTCGGTATTTTTGGCTTGGCGGCTTTCGCCACCGGCCAGACAAAGTGGCGGTTGCCCGTGACAATCGAAACGCTCCAGGACGTACAGGTGCACGCCACCGAAACCGGAGCGCAAAAACGTGGCGTCCTCTACGTCGGTGGCGAAAAGTCGTTCACCATAAAAAAGGGGCAGCGTTTTCTCATGGTCAGGGTCTATGCCGATGGCGAGTGCCGCATCCAATTTGAGGGTGCAGAGTACGACGTCAGTTCGTGTCCCTGGTTGGATGGCTTTAGCGATCACCAGGAGGACGTGTTCAAGGTAGCGACCGATGAGTCGGAGCGCTAGCCCGTGCAAAAGACAGCTGAACCAGACTCCGCTGGCCCGCTGGCCCGCCAGGAGAAAGAAGCGATCCATGTGGTTGAGATCCGTTGGAGTTGCGGTACTATCCGCCTGCCTCTGCGGGACTACAATCGGCCAAACGGCTGAAATGGCGGCATGGCAGTGTCCAGGCATGAAACCTGTTGAGCGTTGCTTCAAGCGTCATGGCCGTCTCTCCAGCCAGAATGGGATTGCGCTGAAGATTTGGCTCACGGGCACGACGAGGGTGGTCGCCCTCGATAACGAGTTCGGTCGATTACCCACAACCGTGCGCGAATACCTGGAAATGACGTCACCCAAACACAGCTATGTTTACGGCGACTTTGATATCTGCCCGTTGGAACCCGATAAGCCTGGGCAAATGAGGCGGGTGTGCGTGGTTGGCGCCGAAAAGCTCGTAGTTCAGGACGTTCAAGGTCTGCGGCCGCCTTTCCGGTTGCTGTCGACGTGGTCCACGGGCGGTCAAGCTGAACCGGGCCAAAAGTAGCCAACAGGGACGGCGACATGAAACCCACAACGATCGACGACTATCTGGCAACCGTAGATGTCGAAAAACGGAACGCCCTCGAAAGGCTGAGACGGATCATCAAGGCGGCAGCACCGAAGGCGGAAGAATCTATTGGCTACGGAATGCCGATGTTCCGATTGAACGGGATGCTGGTGTCTTTCGCCGCGGCGAAAAACCACTGCGCGTTCTATCCGTGCAGCGGCTCTCTGGTGAAGAGTTTGAGCAAGGACCTCCAGGACTTCGAAACCAGCAAGGGAACGATCCGTTTCCAGCCCGAAAAGCCTTTACCTGCAACGCTGGTCCGTCGGATCGTGAAAATCCGCCTGAAAGAAAACGCCGCCAGGCACGAATTCCGGTTGCGGAAAGCTCGCAAGGCGATGGGGCGCTGATATATACTCGGCCGGAATTTCTTTATGGTCAAACGTCTCTCCGTATTGGCTTTATCCCTGTGGATGGTGTCTGCGGCGCGGGTTCTGCCGCAGGCGGCTGGCTCCCAGAGCGGGGGGGCAGGCAGAGCAGCGGCCACCGAATACAAGGCGGTCCTCAATCAGTACTGCGTCACCTGCCATAGCGAGGCGCTCAAGACCGGCGGTCTCTCGCTGGAAAAGATAGACCTCGGCGACATCGGGGCGAACGCAGAGGTTCTGGAAAAAGTCGTCAAGAAGGTCCGTTCCGGGATGATGCCGCCTCAGGGAAAGCCAAAACCCGACGACTCCACACGAAACAATCTGTCCACATGGCTGGAAACCAATCTGGACAAGGCGGCCTCCACGGCGCCCAATCCGGGACGGCCCTTGCTGCATCGACTGAACCGGGCCGAGTACGGGAACGCCATCAGGGACCTGCTGGACTTGGAAGTGGATGCCACTGCCCTGCTGCCGCCGGACGACTCCGGGTACGGTTTTGACAACAATGCCGACACACTCGGGATTTCCCCCGTGCTGTTGGAGCGCTATCTGGCGGCCGCCGGCAAGATCAGTTCTCTCGCAACCGGAGATCCTGATATTGGAACCGCCGGCCAGACGATCCGGATTCGGCAGGACGCTTCGCAGGATCGGCACATTGAAGGATTGCCGCTTGGCACGGTCGGTGGCGCGCTCGCAAAACTAAACATCCCCCTGGACGGCGAGTACACGATCGCCGTGAAGTATTTCCGCACGAACCTCGGTGCGATGCGTGGCCTCGAGTATCCCCATCAAGTCGAAATCACTGTGGACGGCGAACGCGTACATCTCGGAAAATTCGGCGGTGACGAGGACTTCAAGTGGGCGCTTGAAAACATCACCATGGCCGCCGATGACGCGGAGCGCCGGTCTGGAGCACGCGTCAAACTGAAGGCGGGTCCCCGAGAGATCGGCGTGGCATTTCTGGATATGCCCGGCGAAAACACCCTCCGGCTGCAACCGTTCATCCGGAGCTCCAACGACACGCTGGACCCGACAGGCCACGCCCACATCGATACGTTCACCGTTACCGGTCCCTTCAACCCGACGGGCCCGGGAGATACCCCAAGCCGACGGCGCATTTTCACCTGCACCCCCAAGACTGCCGCAGAGGAAGAACCGTGCGCCCGAAAGATCCTTTCCACGCTCGTTCACCGTGCCTATCGAGGTTTGGACACAGCCGCCGACCTCAGCCGCTTGATGGACTTTTACAAAACGGGCCGCACGGACAAGGATTTTGAGAGCGGCATTCGCATGGCGCTGCAGCGTCTGCTCTCCAGCCCGAAATTCGCCTTTCGAGCGGAGCGCGATCCGGCCGGCATCGCGCCGGGTGCGATCTACCGAGTCAGCGATCTCGAACTGGCTTCGCGTCTTTCGTTCTTCCTGTGGAGCAGCATTCCAGACGATGAACTGCTCAATCGTAGCTTCTCAAGGCAAGCTGAAGAATCCAGCCGTCCTGGATCAGCAGGTTAAACGGATGCTGGCCGACTCAAAGGCCGATGCGATGGTTTCGAACTTCGCCGGACAATGGCTCTACCTGCGGAACCTGAAGAACCAAATCCCCAATTCGCTTGAGTTCCCGGACTTCGACGACAATCTTCGCCAGGCCCTGCAACATGAGACCGAGCTGTTCTTCGGCAGCATCATGCGGGAAGACCGGAACGTACTCGACCTGATGACCGCCGATTACACGTTCGTCAACGAGCGGCTTGCCGAGCATTACGGCATCCCAAACATCAGCGGCAGCCATTTCCGGCGCGTTGCTGTGACCGACGAAGCGCGCAAGGGCCTTCTTGGCCAGGGAAGCATTCTGATGGTGACGTCCCACACGGACAGGACCTCACCCGTCGTGCGGGGCAAATGGATTCTCGAAAACCTGCTGGGAGCGCCGCCCCCGCCGCCGCCGCCGATGGTTCCACCTCTGAAGGAAAGCGCAGAGCGCGAAGGCGGCCGGATCCTTTCCATGCGGGAACGCATGGAAGAGCACCGGAGCAACCCGGCGTGTTCGGGCTGTCACAGCATCATGGATCCTATTGGTTTTGCGATGGAGAACTTCGATGCCGTGGGCGCCTGGCGCACCCACGAAGCTCGGGTCCCCATTGACGCCTCGGGGCAGCTTCTCGACGGAACCAGGGTAAATGGCGTCGTCGAACTGCGAAAGGCACTGCTGAAAGAGCCGGAAAGATTCGTCGGAACCGTTACCGAGAAGTTGATGATTTATGCCCTGGGCCGGGGGCTCGGGTACTACGACATGCCGACAGTCCGCTCGATTGTGAGAGAATCGGCCCGAAACAATTACAGATTTTCGTCATTGATATCCGGAATCGTCAAGAGCACGCCGTTCCAAATGCGAGTGGCGTCTAACGCAGAGAGCAAGTAGGGAGGGAATTCTATGTTCATCACAAGAAAACATCTATCCCGTCGGGTGGTCCTTCGCGGCATGGGCGCAACGCTGGCGCTGCCGTTCCTGGAGGCGATGGCGCCCGCCTTGATCCCGGCCGCCAAGGCCGCCGCCAATCCCAAACAACGACGGTTCGGCGTTGCGATGGTTCCGCTCGGTGAACGCCCGGGATATTGGACGCCCAAGACGGTCGGCGCCAACTTCGAGTTCTCTCCGATCCTCAAGCCGCTGGAGTCTTTCCGGGATCAGATGACCGTTGTCTCAAACCTGTGCAATCCGCTCGACGGCCACGCCGTCAGCGTGGGCGCGTGGTTGACGGGGTCGATTCCCAAACGAACCATCGCGGAGGATGTACTGGCTGGAACGTCCATCGATCAGGTCATCGCCAATCTGATCGGCCAGGAAACGGTTTTCCCCTCGATCGAGCTCGCCACCGAAGACTTTACCGGCTACATTGGGGGTTGCGACACGGCCTATTCCTGCGCCTACATGAACACGATTTCGTGGCGCAATCCGACCACACCCCTTCCGATGGAGATCAATCCTCGGATCGTTTTCGAGCGGATGTTCGGGCGGCCTGGCACCAGCGAACAGCGGCTCGAACGGATGGCCAGGGACCGCAGCATTCTCGATTCGATCAAGGACGATGTGGCCGATCTCGAGAACGGTCTCGGCAACCGCGACCGGCAGCGTCTGAGTGATTATCTGGATAATGTTCGGGAAATCGAACGCCGCATTCAGAGAGCGGAAAAACAGGCGGCCACAGACGTTAAAGTTCCGGACGCACCGATTGGCATCCCGGAATCGTTTGAAGAACACGCGATGCTGCAGTTCGACTTGCTGGCGCTCGCCTTTGAAGCGGACATCACGCGCGTTTTCACATTCATGATCAGCCGCGACGCGAGTCAGCGTGTCTATCCGAATCTGGGGTTGAACGAGCCCCACCATTCGATGTCCCATCATGGCGGGAACGAAGAGAAGATCGCGAACCTGGTAAAACTCAACACCTACCATGTGTCCCTGTTTGCGAAATTTCTGGATAAGCTTCGTTCGACGCAGGACGGTGATGGTTCGCTGCTGGACCATTCGCTCATCCTCTGGGGCAGCGGCATGAGCGAGAGCAATACACATTCCCGTCTGGATATTCCGACCTTGTTTGTCGGCGGGGGCGCCGGCCTGGTGAAAGGCAATCGTCACGTCCAGGCTGCGCCGCAAACGCCTTTCTCGAATGTACTTCTGGATCTGGCAGACAAGTTCGGAGCGGAATCGGACAAATACGGCATCAGCACCAGCCGTCTGGAGATCTGAGAGTGCGTATTCGCCCATTCGTCGGGATCACCCTTGTTGTTCTATCGGTCGTGGCGGCGGTCCGTGCGGCCGAGCCCGACCGGCGCCTCGTGGAAGCGGCCAGGAAGAGCGACAGCGCCGCCGTCCGGGAGCTCCTCAAGGAAAAAGCGGCCATCAACACGCCGGCCAGCGACGGAACCACGGCACTCCATTGGGTCGTGCGCGCGGACGACATGGAGACCGCAGGGTTGCTGCTGAAGGCCGGCGCCGACGTGAAAGCTGCAGATCGATACGGGATCACCGCGCTGAAGCTGGCGGCCGAAAACGGCGATGCCGCAATGATCGAACTGCTGCTCAAGGCCGGCGCCGATGCCAACACCACGCTCCCGGATGGCGAAACGGCTTTAATGACAGCATCCCGAACCGGCAAACCCGACGCGGTGAAGGCACTCTTGTCGCATGGGGCGAAGCCCAATGCGAAGGAGAGCCGCTTCGGAGAGACGGCACTGATGTGGGCCGCGGCGCACAATAACGCGGATGCCATTCGCGTGCTGGCCGCAGGCGGGGCAAATCTCAACGACAAGTCGAATCTGACGAGCTTCCCGGAATTCAAGTTCATTACCTCGGGTATGGTGACGACGTCCCTTCCCAAAGGCGGATGGACGCCGCTGATGTACGCCGCACGCCAGGACTCGACGGATGCCGCCAGAGCCCTCGCCGAGTTGGGAGCCGATCTCAACCAGACCGATCCCGATGGAACGACCGCGCTCGTCATTGCGATTATCAACGCCCACTTCGATCTCGCGGCGATGCTGGCAGACAAAGGCGCCGATCCGAATGTTGCGGACACTTCCGGAATGACGGCCCTTTACGCAGCCGTCGATATGCACACTCTCGGACCCATGCTAAGCCGTCCAGGTCCGAAGGTAACGGATGAACTGGATGCCGCGGCCCTGGTGCCGGTGCTGGTCAAACACGGCGCCAATCCCAACCTGCAGCTCAAAAAGCCCATTATCGGGCGCCATCACGATTCCGGTGATGCGTCCATGGGGGAAGGAACTACACCGCTGATGCGTGCCGCAAAGGCCGTGGACCTTCCTGTGATGAAGGCACTGATGGAAGGTGGGGCCGACCCGTCCGTCACGCAGAAGGACTATTCCAATGCCGGTATGATTCTGCTCGGCGCCCGCGGCGGCAGCGAAGCCGAAATTCTCGCGGGTTTCAAGCTGTTCGTTCAGCATGGTCTTGATGTCGATGCCTTTAATGCAAATGGACAAACTGCCGTGCACCTCGCCGTTCAAAAGGGTGCCGACTCCATCGTGAGATACCTCGCCGAACAGGGCGCGAAGCTGGATCTCAGGAACAAACAAGGCCGTACCCCGATGGACCTCGCGCTCGGTGTCGGTGGCGGCGGCGCCCGGGGCGGAGGTCGTGGTGGCCGAGGTGGCGGCGGCGCCCGGGGCGGTGGCGGGCCTGGTGGGCCAGGCGGACCTGGGGACGGGAACCTGAGCACCGCAACCGTGTTAAGAGAGTTCTTAAAGTAATGTCCCCTCTCTTGAAACGTTCGGCTAACCTGACTGGGGCTTCAGAGATCCAATGACAAAGGTTCGCTCATGGATATCGACAAGTTTCCTCCTCCTGCTGGTGGCGATCCCGGCAGGCGCGCAGACACCTGAAGCGAAAATCTGGACCGGCATTTTCACCAATGAACAGGCAGAGCGCGGCAGAGCAAATTTCGATATCGCCTGCGTCCGTTGCCACGGGGCCGATCTGGCAGGACAGACCGCGCCGTCGCTGAAAGGACCGCGCTTTATCGGCGCATGGGAAAACGAGAACCTTTACAAGATCTTCACGAAAATTCGCGACACCATGCCACCGAACTTCGGCACGATTCTCCCGGACAACGATAAGCTCGATGTGCTCACCTATATTCTACGAACGAACGATTTTCCAACAGGTTCGCAGGAACTCAAGGTCGATCCCGACGTGCTCGAAAGCGTTCAGATCGTTAAGAAGGGCGCGACTCAGGTGGTCACAAACTTTTCGGTGGTGCGCGTTATCGGCTGTCTGACGCAGGAACCCAACAGCTCCTGGAGTCTCCAGAACACGACAGATCCCATTCTGTCCCGGGACCAGCCGTCAACTCCGGAGGAGCTCCAGCGTGCGGACACGCAGCCACTCGGAACTCAGGCCTTTCACCTCGTGAGCGTTAATAGTTTCAAACCCGATCAGTTTGCCGGCCGGAAAATGGAGGCCAAAGGCCTCTTCTATAAGGATGAAAAAGACGCGCGCCTCAATGTGACGTCGCTTCAACCGGTCGGTTCCTGTACAGCCAAATAGAGATAAACATGAAGACCAGGTTCGCAAGTTTGTTCCTGATTCTCGCCCTTGGTGCATCCGAGGCATTTGCTCAGGCAACCGCCGGTCAGTGCGCCACTCCGACGGCAATGTCAAACCCCGCGGCCGCTTCCAGCTGGAACGGGTGGGGAGGCAGTGTGTCCAACACGCGCTCTCAAACGGCGGCGCAAGCGGGGTTGACCGCGGCCCAGGTACCAAGTCTGAAATTGAAGTGGGCCTTTGGGTTGCCGGGTGCGACTTCCGCACGGTCGCAGCCGGCCGTTGCCGGTGGGCGGCTTTTCGTCGCCGCCGAAACGGGCATGGTCTATGGGCTTGACGCAAAGACCGGATGCACCTACTGGAGCTTCAAGGCGCAGAACGGCGTACGCACCTCCATCTCCGTCGGGCCTCGCAACCCCTCGGGCTATGCAGTCTACTTCGTGGATCTCGCCGCCAATGCCTACGCGGTTGACGCCACCACCGGACAGCAGATCTGGGTTCGCAAGGTTGAAGACAACCCCGCAGCCAAGGGAACAGGGGCAGCGACGCTACACGATGGCGTGCTCTATGTTCCGGTTTCCGGCGTGAATGAAGAGAACACCGGCTCACGGCCGGCGACGCCGTGCTGTACCTTCCGCGGCAGCGTCTCTGCCTTAAACGCCAATACCGGCGAAGTACTATGGAAGTCGTACACGATTACGGAATCGCCGAAGTCGCGTGGCAGGAACGCCGCCGGTACGGAGCTATTCGGCCCGGCAGGCGCGGGCGTCTGGAGCGCTCCGACGATCGATACCAAACGCAGCCTCGTCTTTGTTGCGACGGGCAACGGCTACAGCGATCCGCCGACAGAAACAACCGATGCTGTCGTGGCATTCGACCTCAAAACAGGAAAAATGAAGTGGGCCAAACAGGTGTTGCCGGGCGACAACTGGATACTCGGCTGCGGAGCTGCCGCGAATCCCAATTGCCCTGAAAAGGTCGGCCCCGACTTTGATTTCTCTGCTTCCCCGATGATCGCAACCGAGGCCAACGGACGTGAGCTGCTCGTCATCCCGCAGAAGTCCGGCATGACCTATGCGCTCGACCCCGACAAGGAAGGCGCCCTGGTCTGGGAATACCGGGCGGGACGTGGCAGCGGCATCGGTGGAGTCTGGGGCGGCGCCGTCGACCAGCAGAACGCGTACTTTGGCGTATCCGACTACAACACGCCGGCTCCCGGAGGTCTTCACGCCGTAAGTCTGGCGACGGGTGAGCGCGTGTGGATGACGCCCCCGGCCAGTCCGAAGCTCTGCGGAGCGGAGCGGAATTGCAGTTCCGCTCAGTCTGCGGCCCTGACCGTGATACCAGGCGTTGTCTTTTCGGAGTCTGCAGATGGGGGGGTGCGGGCCTATTCCACGCGCGACGGCTCGGTGATCTGGCTATTCGACACCAATAAGGAATTTCAAACTGTCAACGGAGTTGCCGCAAAAGGCGGCTCGATGGACGCGGCTGGGCCGGTTGTGGCAGGCGGAATGCTTTATGTGACGTCAGGTGTAGGAGGTCTTGTCGGACGGCCGGGAAACGTCGTACTGGCATTTGGAGTGGAGGAATAGCGGCTAATCATTGAAAAGATACCGCTTCTTTTGTTAAGGTTACCGTTTGCCTGTATCAGGCAAGCGGTCTCTGGAGGGTCAACACTATCGATAAGAATATCAGGGTAAACCACCGAATCCGGGCCAGGGAAGTTCGCGTCATCGACGATCAAAACGAACAGCTCGGCATTCTGACCCCGCAGGCTGCGATGAAGATTGCTGAAGAACGCGGCCTGGACCTGGTTGAAGTTGCCGCCACTGCAAACCCTCCGGTCTGCAGAATCATGGACTATGGCAAATATCTCTACCAGCAGAACAAGAAGGAACACGACGCGCGGAAACATCAGAAGAACATCACGGTCAAGGAAGTAAAGTTCAGGCCCAACACAGACGACCATGATTACGAGTTCAAGAAGAATCATGCCGTTCGCTTCCTTCAACAGGGCGACAAAGTAAAAGCGTCCGTGTTTTTCAGGGGGCGCGAAATTGTTCACCAGGCGATCGGCCGGGCGTTGCTGGATCGACTGATAACGGAACTGGCCGAGTTTGGCACCGTGGAAGCCCGGGCCAAAATGGAAGGCCCGAATCTCATTGCGATTTTTTCGCCGAAGAAGATCATCACAGGAAGCAAGAAGGAAGAAGCTTGAAATGAAACTGAAAACACACAGAGGCGCGGCGAAGCGATTTAAAGTCAGCGGCACGGGCAAGATTCTGCGTCATCAGGCCTTCGCCCGTCATATTCTCACCAAGAAAACCCGGAACCGGAAACGTCATCTCGGCAAGGCCGTCGCCGTCAGTGATGGGGACGCGCCTAAAGTGCGGCTGATGCTTCCATACGCCTGAATTGGGCCCAGCAAACCAGGAAACATGAGCGGCTGCGAATGCAAGCCTGATAAGGCGCAGCCATTAAAGAATTTGATCGAAGGAGTTCATTGTGCCTCGAGTTAAACGTGGAACGAAACGCCACGACCGCCGGAAAAAACTTCTAAGACTTGCCAAGGGCTACTATCTCAACAAGAGCAAGCTCTACAAGTTCGCCAAAGAGTCTGTCGAAAAAGCGCTGGGGTATGCCTATCGCGACCGGAAAGTGCGCAAGCGCGAGTTCCGCAAGCTGTGGATCATCCGCATCGGTGCGGCCGCCCGCCAGAACGGACTCAACTACAACAAACTGATTCACGGTCTCAAGGTGGCCGGTGTCGATCTCGACCGCAAGGTGCTGGCCGACATTGCGCTCCAGGATCCGGCGGCCTTCACCCAACTGGCAGAGACGGCCAGAAAAGCCGCGAGCGTCTAACGTCTCCCATGGGATTTAGGGCCAAAGCATGTCTTCAGAGTGGATCGGCCAGCTTCGTTCTATCGAGCAGCAATTTGACCGCGATCGCGAGTCGGTGGCCGATCTACGTTCCCTCGAGGATCTCCGCAATCGCTACGTCGCCCGCAAGTCCGGCCTTCTAGCAAACCAGCTTCAAAATGTTCGCAACGTTCCGTCCGCGGAGCGCGCCGAATTCGGGCGCGTCGCCAACGAAGTCAAAGCGAAGATCGAGAGCGTGCTGGACGAGCTTCAGCGGAACATCACGGAAAGCGGCAAGGCGTTCGCGCTCGAACGTGAACGCCTCGACGTCACACTGCCGGGCGGCCGCCGCAGGATCGGACATCGCCATCCACTGACGAGCGCACGCCAGGAAATCGAAGACATCTTCGTGGCGATGGGCTACACGGTTGAAGACGGGCCCGAAGTCGAAAGCACGTACTATAACTTCGAAGCCCTGAATATTCCGGCAAGCCACCCGGCCCGCGATGCCAAGGACACGTTCTATATTTCGGAAAATGTCGTCCTGCGTACGCACACGTCTCCTGTGCAAGTGCGCACGATGGAAAAGATGAAGCCGCCGGTGCGGATCATCTGTCCGGGCCGGGTGTTTCGCAGGGATGCTGCAGACGCGACCCATACGCCGATGTTCCACCAGTTCGAATGCCTGCTCGTCGACGAAGGCATCACCTTCGCAGATCTGAAGGGAACGCTCGAACGCTTTCACAAGCAATTCTTTGGCGAAAAGACGGAGACGCGGCTGAGGCCGAGTTTTTTCCCGTTCACCGAGCCCAGCGCCGAGGTGGACGTGTCCTGCGTTTTCTGTAATCGCTCAGGGTGCCGGGTGTGCAAGCAGTCCGGGTGGATTGAGGTCATGGGATCCGGCCTGGTGAATCCAAAACTCTTCGGTTTCGTCAATTACGATGCCGGCAAGTACACGGGGTTTGCGTTCGGCGGCGGGATCGAACGCTATCACGCGCTCAAGAACAATATTAACGACATCCAGCTCTACTTCCAGAACGATATGCGCTTCCTGGAACAGTTCTAACCTGCATGAAGATCAGCTATAACTGGCTCAAGGAATTCGTGGATATCCCGGTCGACGCGCCCACTCTCGGCCAGCGCGTGACCCAGGTCGGACTCGCGCTTGAATCCTGCGAGACCACTGGCAGCGACAGCGTTCTTGAACTTGATGTCACGACCAATCGCCCCGACTGTCTGAATCACATGGGTGTCGCGCGAGAGGTCAGCACAATCTATTCAACTGCGCTCAGGATACCAGGATTCAAATTCAGGGAAGGACTGGAGAGTGCGTCTGACGTTTTCGCCATTTCGATCGAGGATGACGACCTTTGCGGCCGGTACTGCGGCCGATACATCTCCGGCGTCAGGATTGGGCCCTCTCCGGAGTGGTTGAAGAAGCGTCTTGAGGCGCTCGGCGTCCGATCGATCAACAACGTCGCCGACATCACGAACTACGTGATGATGGAACTCGGCCACCCGATGCACGCCTTCGATGCGGATAAGCTGAAAGGGCGGCAGATCATCGTCCGCCGCGCGAACCTGGACGAGAAGTTGACAACGCTGGATGGAGTCGAACGTCAGCTGAATCCGTCGATCCTGGTTATCGCCGACGCTGAAAAGCCCGTCGCGCTGGCAGGCATCATGGGTGGCGGCGAGACGGAAATTTCTTCATCAACCGTGAATGTCCTGCTCGAGAGCGCGTACTTCTCCCCCAACTCGATCCGCAGGACCGCACGAACCCTTGGGATGAACACCGAAGCCTCCTATCGCTTCGAACGCGGCGCCGATATTGAAATGGCCAGCTTCGCCTGCGACCGTGCCGCAGCGATGATCCAGGACCTCGCAGGCGGAGATATATTCCAGGGAGCGATCGACGTCTATCCCTCGAAGCCCAAGCCTGTGATTGCAACCCTGCGACGCTCACGTGTACGCGCGTCGCTGGGAGCCGAGGTAAGGGACGGGGTTATCGAAGAAATCTTCACTCGACTGGAACTGAAGCCCCGCAGGAGCGGCGAAGGGTGGACTGTGGAGGTGCCGACATTCCGCGTGGATCTGGCCACCGAGGAAGATTTGCTGGAGGAAATCGCCCGGCATCACGGTTTCGACAAATTTCCAGCGACCCTGCCTCCATCCCGCGGCCTTGGTTCGCTTTTACCCCACGAAACGCGGACACGCCAGTTGCGCAACACGCTCTCGGCCACGGGTTACAGCGAGATCTATACCTATTCCTTCAGCAACGAGGAACTGGAACGCCGTTTCTACCCGGACGTCGAACCCGTTCGTCTGCAGAATCCCATGAGTGAAGAGGAATCGATTCTGCGCGTCTCTCTCGTCCCGGGAATGCTGAAAACCCTCCAGTGGAACTTGAACCGTGGCAATCGCGATCTGCAATTATACGAACTCAGCAAGGTCTATCGGACGGGAGGCGAACGGCGAACCCTGATGCTTGGCGCCTGCGGCGAACTGCGGCCCGCAAACCTCCACGACACGCGTCGCGATTTCGATTTCTTTACCCTGAAGGGAGATATCGAGGAAATCCTCCGGGGATTCAATGCGCCGATGCGCACCACGACCGACAATATTCCGAAGTATTACCACCCGGGGCGATTTGCGCGAGTAGGCCACCTGGCGCTTTTCGGCGAGCTCCACCCCGATTACGCGGAGCCCTTCAAGTTCCGGCAGCGGGTTTATCTAGCCGAGGTGGATATCGAGCTGTTGTTGGCGAGCGCCACAGCCCGGCAGATCGACCAGATTTCGAAGTATCCGGCGATCCGGCGCGACTTCTCTCTGCTCCTGCCCAAAGGGACCCAATACGGCGCCGTGCAGCGGACAATCGCGGGCACGGGCATTTCGGACCTGGTTCGAGTTGAACCTTTCGATCGGATCGAATCCGGGGCCTGGCCGGAGGCGAAATACAGCCTGTCGATTTCAGTGATTTATCAATCCACCGAGCGTACGTTAACCGACGTCGAGGTTGAAACCTTCGACCGAAAAATCCTGCAGGCCCTGGAAGAACGTCTGGGCGCCGAACTAAGGAGATAAAGAATGCCAGCGACCGCCACTGCCGCCGATAAGTTTGCAGAGCTCGAAAGCCGAATCGTCCGCACGATTGAACTCGTGAAGTCCACGCGAAGAGAGAAAGATGCCGCAGAGCAGGAGCTTGGACTTGCGCGCAGGCAGATCTCTACGCTGGAAAAAGAAAATGAGGAATTGAAGAAAGAACGGGACTTGGTCAAGAATAAGGTCGAACTACTTCTGGAAAATCTGACCGAATTGACCGAGGGACCGATTGCCTAAGCCCAGACCGAGAACCATTGAAGTCGAAATCTACGATCAGCAATATTCGATTGTTCTGAAATCGGACATGCAGGAGTCCGACATCCGCAAGATCGCCGATGACGTCGATCAGAGAATGAGGGAAATTTCCGCCGCCGCCAACACCCCGGACTCCCTGAAGATCGCAGTCCTCACCGCCCTCCATCTGGCCCAGGAACTTCGGGAGCAACGAAAAGCCGGCGAGCAAAACGAAGTGATTATCCGCAAGAAAAGTGACGAATGGTCAAGTGTTCTGGAGCAATTGCTCACCAAGTGACCACCCCTCATTCCGGCTCACGGGGTGATCTTGAACGTACCCTTCTGCCGTGCGATATCGGAAAGAGTCGGGTAGAACTGAACGAAGGTGTTATCCACGGCGCCATTCCGGGCGTGGCAGGAATAGCAGGACGCGGTCGTGGGCAGGGGCTTCGATGAAGCTGAGGCACGGCCGAAATCATAGAAAGCCCACTTCCCGGGGAAACGGGACTCGTCCTTCACCTCGACTTCCATACCCAACACCGCCCCCTGAAAATGTCCTCCTTGATTGATCGACCCCTCGCTGGCTGAACCGCGCAACTCGAGAACAAACATCGTCCTGTCCGGCCATTTTCCCGTTTGCAGGAACGCGCGATAGGCGGAAGGGGTCACGAAGACGTTATCGAACGGAGGATTCGGATTGTTACCCGCAGTCGCAGCCGGACCGTAAGACATACCGAGACCGGAACTCAAATAGATCCACTCGCGATAGTTCTCTGGCCGCATCAATTCGTCGCCTGTACCGAATCGGGGCGATGTGGCATCCGCAGGTGCCTGGGCACCGATCACGCCATTCAGGAAAAGTCCAATACCTGCTGTCACGATCGTGAGAACACACCACTTCTTCATGGGTTCCTTTTCCTCCGAAAATTAAGGACGCCGCTTGGGGGGCCATTATCTCAAATCGCCGCCAGAACGGATGCACAAGGAGTCACGTCCAGCTCGTTATGCCGGGCGTAACGAGAATTTTGTTCCCGCAAGGCATAACGGGCCAGGCGCCGAAGGCGCCCTGGAGTTTAGACATTTTGCACGCCGGAGGCGTGAAAGGAAGGTAGCCCCGGGTGGAGCGCAGCGACACCCGGGGTTATCTCACGAGGGCGTTCGCACCCCGGCAGGGGTGCAAGGAATCCCTGCACCCCTGCCGGGGTGCAACAGTCCCGTTACGGTAACCCCGGGTTGCGCTCGCTTCGCTCGCTTAACCCGGGGCTAAATTCTGAGCACGCCTCCGGCGTGCTCAGACTCACGTTTCAACGTCGCCATCGCCTTGCGGACGAACCTGAAAACCGGAGACGTAACCTCGTGTTTCCGCTCCCGCTCAGACTCAAGAATGTCTAAACTCCAGGGCCCCGAAGGCGCCGCCGCGAGGGCGCCCGAGCCGGGGTCCGGGGCAGAGCCCCGTCCAGTTATGGTTAGTCCAACGCCGGCTTCATCGGCCCGCAGTAGCGAAGGACGGCGGAAGTAAAACCTGAGATTGACCGGCTTTGGCCACTCCCGTACAATTAGCCCACCCTGCGAGGTTGGTGTTGGTTTCGACTAATTTTGAACCAATGCTTATTTGATAGGGAGCCCTTTTACGGACGTGGTGTGCGGGTCTGGCCCTTTCGAGGGAATAAGATCCCCTAAAGCGTTCTCTGGGCGCCCACCTGTTATGCAGGTTCAAATAGGTAGAGCCACACGGCCAAGCGGGGCACTGTACTCATCCCGGTGGGAGGGGAATTTTTAATCCTCTCCCGCCTTAGAAAGTCCGCAGTTTGAAAATCCTTTATATCGGCGATACGGTCGCCGGCGCGGGCTGCAGCATGGTCCGCACGCACCTGCGAGAGTTGCAGCACGAACATTCCATCGATATCACGGTCCTGAATTGCGAAAATGCGGCGGCCGGCTACGGGGTTACTCCGAGAATCGCCGATGAGTTTTTCGACTGGGGAGTCGACGTGCTGACGTCGGGCAATCACATCTGGGACAAGAAGGAGATTCTTCCCTACCTGGACAGACAACCCCGGATCCTTCGGCCCGCAAACTATCCGCCGGGAATCCGGGGCAGGGGGCTGGCGGTTATGAAGACAAGAACAGGGGAAGAAGTTGCCGTACTCAATCTGCAGGGCCGGGTCTTTATGCCGCCGACCGACGACCCGTTCCGCGGTGCGGATGCGGAGTTTCGAGATTTCCCGCGGACATCAAGGTGATTTTCGTGGACATGCATGGGGAAGCCACTTCGGAGAAGGTTGCGATGGGATGGTATCTCGACGGCCGCGTATCGGCCGTCGTCGGCACCCATACGCACATACCGACTGCAGACGAGACGATCCTTCCTGGGGGCACCGCCTTTCAGACCGATGCCGGCATGGCAGGTCCGTTTTATTCCGTCATCGGCGTCATAAAAGAAGACGTGATCCGCCGCTTCCTCACGCAAATGCCCGCGCGGTTCGAGGCGGCGTCGCAGGACGTCCGGCTGAATGCGGTCTTCGTCGATGTGGATGGCGGAAAAGCGGCAAGTCCCGAAGTATCCTGAGAGTTCGGAAAAGCGTAAGAGGCACCATGTTTGATTCCTTGTCGGAGAAACTGCAAAAGGTTTTCAAGAACCTGAGAGGCGAGGGCAAGCTCAGCGAGCAACACCTCGAGGAAACGCTGCAAGGAAATCCGTATCGCCCTGCTCGAAGCCGACGTGAACTTCAAGGTTGTCAAGCAGTTCACAGATGCCGTGAAGGCAGAAATCGCTCGGGCAGGAAGTGATGCAGAGCCTGAGCTCCCGGGCAGCAGGTCGTCAAGATCGTCCATGATGAACTGATCGAGATGCTCGGCGGCGAGAACGTTCGCCTTCGTTTCGCATCGCAGCCTCCGACGGTCATCATGATGGTCGGACTTCAGGGCTCGGGAAAGACGACTTCCTCCGGCAAGCTCGCAAAGTGGCTGGCAAAGAGCGGTCATCGGCCGATGCTTGTTTCCGTGGACGTCTACCGGCCTGCGGCGCGCGATCAATTGAAGGTGATCGCGAAAGACATCGACGTCAAGATCTGGGAGGGCAGTCCCGGCGAGAAGCCGCTGGCAGCTTTGTAAGGATGCGTTGCGCGAAGCGAGAAATACGGCGCACGACGTTCTTCATCGATCGATACTGCCGGCCGGCTGCACATCGATGAAGCGCTCATGCAGGAGCTGACCGAGATCAAAGCAGGCTCAATCCGCACGAAATCCTGTTCGTCGCGGATGCCATGCTCGGGCAGGACGCCGTGAAGAGCGCGCAGGAGTTTCATGAGAGCCTTGGGTTCAACGGATTCATACTCACGAAGATGGACGGGGATGCCCGGGGCGGCGCGGCTCTCTCGATCAAACAGGTCACCGGACAGCCGGTGAAATTCGTCGGCATGGGCGAGAAGTATGACGCCCTGGAGGTGTTTCATCCGGACCGGCTCGTGTCGCGCATCATCGGTATGGGCGACATCATGTCGCTCATCGAAAAAGCCCAGGAGGTCGTTGATAAGAAACAGGCCGTCGAGCTTCAAGAGAAGATGCTCTCGACAGTTCACGCTGGAAGACTTCCGGGACCAGCTCAAACAGATCCGGAAACTGGGGAGTATGGAGCAGATCCTTGCCATGCTTCCCAGCGTCGGGCCCTTCAAGGAAATGCAAAAGGTCAAAGTGGATGAAAAAGAGTTGGTGCGCGACCGAGGCCATCATCAACTCCATGACGCCCAAGGAACGCCGGAACCATCAGATCCTCAATGGCAGCAGGAGGAAGCGAATCGCCAAGGGCAGCGGAACGAGCGTTCAGCAGGTGAACCAGCTCCTGAAGCAATACGTCCAGACCCAGAAAATGATGAAGAGTATGAAGAGCTGCTTTTTCGGCAAACGAATGAAGGGAATGAAGATGCCGGAAATGCCCTTTTGAGTGGTGGCGTATTTGACTGGATCTCGTCTATAATTTATGGGTTTTTCTTTTAAGGAGGCTAACCTTTTGGTAACAATGCGTTTGGCCCGCATAGGGTCAAAAAAGCGTCCTTTTATCGGATTGTGGTGATCGATAAGCGCCGGGCGCGCAACGGCCGTTTTCTGGAGGTGGTCGGCCAATACAACCCCATTGCCAACCCCGCGCAGATGGAGATCAACACGGAGCGTGCGCAATACTGGCTGTCGAAGGGCGCCGACCTTCGGAGACAGTTCGGAGCATCCTCCGTAAAAAGGAGACTTGTAAAGTAGTAACAGTTAAAGTTCAGCTCTTTCCGGGTCCTCCGCCGCGGATTCATACTGTCTTCTAGCTCATATTGCTGGCTCAGATGCACGTGCGGGTAATGGAGGTAGCTATGAAGGAGCTCATCGAGCAGATCGCGAAAGCTCTCGTGGATAATCCGGATCAAGTTTCTGTGCGGCCGATCGAAGGAGAACAAACGACAGTTCTTGAGCTACGAGTTGCTCAAAGCGATCTCGGCAAAGTCATCGGCAAGCAGGGCAGGACGGCGACGGTCGATCGGACGATCCTGAGCGCCGCCGGAATGAAGCTAAAAAAGCGGTTTACCTTCGAGATTTTGGAGTAAGCTCGGCATCAACAATCGGAAGCCCCCTTTCATATCCATCGCTCGGATCACAAGACCTCAGGGCTCGAAGGGCGAAGTCCGAATCGAGCAGTTGCTCGAAGAGACCCGAGTTTTCGAGTCCGGGCGCCGGTCGACGGTTATTCGCGGAAAGCCGGCGCAACGGCTTTGAATACTGAAATTGAGCTTTCTCGCCGGCAGACAACATGGGCGCTGGTCGCTTAAGATTCCGGGGCGTTCGATTCGATCTCGAAGCCGAAAAAATTGGTTGGCGCAGAATTCAGTATTGCAGAGGATCTTCCGGCGGCAACGGAAGGCTGCGTTTTATACGTTTCACTTGAAGGGTTGCCGGGTGTAACCAGCGGATGGCGAAGCGCTCGGAACGGTGACCGACGTTTGGATCCGGGTGGCACGGCGTATACTGGCAGTCACGGCGAGAATGGGGAGACTCTGATCCCTTTGCCCAGTCGTATCCTGAGAAAGATGGATCTGGATCAGCGGTGGATCGAAGTGGATTGCCGGAAGAGCTTCGGGATCTGAACAAGTGATCGTCCCCGGATGTAAGGATGCTGTGACGACGCTGTGACGATGCGATTCGATACGTATCACGATTTTTCCGGAGTTTTTCCGCGGCCCCTTCGAGTTCGGCATTATTCGGCGGGGCCGGGAAAAGGGATTGGTCGAGACTCGGGTCCACGATCTCAGAGGTTTTACGTCGGATCGCCACCGACCGTGGACGACCGGCCTTTCGGCGGCGGCGAAGGCATGGTATTCAAGCCCGAGCCGCTCTTTCAGCCGTCGAAACGATTCGAGGAAATCGACGCGGAGGCCTGAAGTGGTCGTGCTGAGCGCAGCCAGGACGAAGATTCAATCAGGCGGAAGCCTTAAGGCTTTCGAAGGCGGCAGCAGGTAATTCTGATCTGCGGCCGGTATGAAGGCATCGACGAAAGGGTAATCGAGCACCTTTCGACGGCGGAGATCTCGATTGGAGATTTCGTTCTTTCCGGCGGTGAGATGGCGGCCGCCTGGTCGTGGACGCCGTTACGCGCTATGTTCCAGGAGTCGTCGGCAAAGAGGAGTCGATACTTCAGGGACTCGTTTTCCGACCCGGCTGGTCTGAGACGCAGCTGGTAGAGCATCCTCACTACACGCGCCCCGCGGAATTTCGCGGCTGGAAGTGTCCCGGAGTTCTGGTCTCTGGGGATCATGCGGCGGTCCGGAAGTGGCGAAATGAGGCCGCGTTCCGAGAAGACGACTAGAGCAATAGACCGGACTTATTGAGATGAGAATTCTATGAACGTACTAGACAAGGTCGAAACAACAACAACTACGGACGGATCTTCCGAGCCTTCAAGCCCGGGGATACCGTGAAGGTCCATGTGAAGATCAAGGAAGGCGACAAAGAGCGAATTCAGGTCTTCGAGGGTGTCTGCATCGACTCAAACACGGCGGAAACCGCGCCACGTTTACGGTCCGCAAAATTTCTTTCGGTCACGGGGTCGAGCGCATCTTCCCGATGCATTCCCAGGTGATCGACAAAGTTGAGTCGTCCGCCACGGACGTGTTCGACGGGCAAAGCTCTATTACATCCGCGAACTCCGCGGCAAGGCCGCCCGCATTCGCGAGGTCAAGGAAGTCAAGGAAGCCCGGTCCGCCGCTCAATAATGAGCAATGAACCGGTTGCTGTCGATCGCCGCAATTTTCTTCTGCTTCGAGATCGGCCTGTTCCTCGTCTTCATTCCGTGGTCGGAGCTTTGGGAAGGTAATTACCTCCTCTATTACATTCCCAGCTTCCGGCCATTGATTCTTCACAGCCTTTTCCGCGCCGGGGTCACAGGCCTCGGCGGAATCGATATTCTGATCGGCATATCCGAACTCCGGCGCTTCGTCCGTTCTCTGCGAGTCGACCGCGCAACGGAGTAATCCGGCGATGCTCCGCTGCTACGTCACAGACCGCCGTCAGGGTAATCTGCTCGCCTCTGCCACCGCCGCCGTTCGAGAGGGCGTGGACATCATCCAGGTTCGCGAAAAGGATCTCGACGCGCGCCCCTTGTTCGACCTGGTATGCCGCATACGTGACCTGGCGGCAGGAAGCGGCACGAAAGTACTCGTAAACGACAGGCTGGATGTGGCGCTGGCGGCTGGAATCGACGGAATTCATTTGCCCGGCGATGGACTTCCGACGGCCCGCATCCGGCCTCTTGTCAAGACACTGGGGCGTTCCATTCATACTATCGAAGAGGGCATGGAGGCGGAGCGCGGGGGTGCGGACTTCGTCGTCTTCGGCCCCATTTTCGAGACGCCGGGGAAAATGCCCGTGGGGTTGGGCGCCCTGGGCGCCGTGGCGGCAGTCCTGAAGATTCCGGTGCTCGCGATCGGCGGCATTACCAGGGAAAACACAGGGGCTGTGCTTGAAGCCGGCGCAGCCGGCATCGCGGCCATTCGCCTTTTTCAAAGAGACTGAAGAAGGCTTTCCAGTACGGTGTGAGGGTGGGGAGCCCGCGTGATAGCCCGCCCTACGACAATATAGTCGGCGCCGCTTGAAATGGCCTCCCGGGGCGTGGCAGTCCGCTGCTGATCGTCAGCCGGCTGCCCGGGCAGACGTACGCCGGGGGTCACGATCTTGAAATTGGCGGCGACCACCCCACGAAGCAGTCGGATTTCCTGCGGCGAACACACCACTCCATCGAGGCCGCTGTCTTCTGCAAGCTTCGCCAACCGCAAGACCTGTTCGTCCATCGACGCGAAGACCCCGGTCTCCTTCAATTCCCCGGCGTCCATACTGGTCAGGACAGTCACGCCAACAACAATCGGTCTGGTCTCTCCCCGCGTTTCCCGGAGTTCATCTGAGACCGCCTGCATCATCGCCCGTCCGCCGGATGCGTGGATGGTCATCATGGAAACGCCGAGCTTTGCCGCTTCGATCACGGCGCTTGCGAACGGTATTCGGAATGTCGTGAAATTCAGATCGAGAAACACCTGGCCGCCGGCGTCGATGATGTCGCGAACCAGGGCAGGGCCCTGCAGCCGTGTAGAGTTGGCTGCCCATCTTGAACATTCCAACGATGTGGTGGAGCGCTTCCACGAGTTCCAGCGCCTCTTTCGCGCGAACTGACGTCGAGAGCGATGATGATTTTTTCTTTCATGAGTCTTTTTCCCACGCTATCGGCAACGGAGGAGGGGACCTGCATCTTTCCTATCAGAATCCTTCAACGAGTTGAGTCCGCGTTTCGCCATGAACTTTCCAGGCCTCCAGCACGCGCAGCGGCGCCCGCGGATCCTGAAAGTTTGCCGTTCCCACCTGCACGGCGCTGGCTCCGGCCAGGAAGTATTCGACCGCGTCTTCGGCGTTGCGATCCCTCCCAGACCGATCACGGGAATCTTCACGGCCCGGGCGCATTGGTAGACCATTCGCAGCGTAATCGGCTTGATAGCGGGGCCGGACAACCCGCCGGTGACATTGTGGATCCTCGGCATGAACGTTTCGGTGTCGATGGCCATCGCCAGAAACGTGTTCGCAACGGTCAGCGCGTCGGCCCCGGCATCTTCCGCCGCCCGCGCCATTTCGGCGATATCCGTCACGTTAGGCGAAAGCTTGACGATCAACGGGCCGGCGCGTGCGCGCCTTGAGCGTCTTCGTCAAGCTGTGCGTCAGTTGCGGGACTGGTGCCGAACGGCATTCCGCCGTGTTCGGTGTTCGGGCACGAGATATTCAGCTCGTATGCGGCGATGCCATCGCAGGCGTTCAGTTTGTCGACAACCTCGGCGTAATCGTCTTCGTCAAAGCCGAATACATTAACAAAAACGGTGCATGCCGCCGTCGCGCAGAGGCGGCATCTTGTCGCGAACAAACGCATCGACACCGACATTTTCCAGCCCGATGGAATTCAGCATTCCCGAAGGTGTAGGAAACAGCCGCGGCGGGAGGTTGCCAGCGATCGGGTGCGCCGAAGTTCCCTTGACGACGACGCCGCCGATGCGCCGCAGATCCGATAAACCGCCCGAATTCTTCGCCATACCCGAAAGTGCCGCTGGCGGCAATCACGGGATTGCGCAAGCGGATTCCCGCGAATTCCACCGAGAGATCGGGCACCTGGCTCATATGCGCAAGTCGGAATTTAGCATATAATTTCGGCCGCCATGACATTGAAGCTGAACTACCAGTTGATGAATGCCGACGAAGTGCGTGGCACCCTCGAAACTCTCGCAGATGAGATCGTTTCAACCAATGCCGGCCGACCGGTCGTGTTGCTCGGGATTCAGCGTCGTGGCGTGCCCATGGCCCAACGAATGGCGAAACGAATTGCTGCGAGCAGACTGGCGTGCAACCACAGATGGGCATCCTCGATATCAATCTGTATCGCGACGATCTGACGAGAGTCGCTTCGCAGCCCATCGTTCGCCGCACCGAGATGTCCCCCCGAACATCGACGACAAAGACGTGGTTCTCGTCGACGACGTCCTCTATACCGGCCGCACGATCGCGCGCGGCGCTGCGATGCGCTCATGCGATTTCGGACGAATGCGTACCATTCAGCTGGCCGTCTTTGTGGATCGCGGGCACCGCGAAGTTGCCGATCGAAGCCAATTACATCGGCAAGAGAATCTCCACGAAAGACAACGAGGTGGTTGAGGTTCGCCTGCAGGAAGATCGACGGCGAAGACGCGATTTACGTGATGGAAAATTCGTGAAGAGAAAGGATCTGCTCGGAATCCAGGATCTCGACCGGCAGGAGATCCTGGAGATTCTCGACACCGCAGAATCCTTCAGGAGATTTCCACACGTCCCATCAAGAAGGTTCCGACGCTTCGTGGCAAAACCGTCATCAATCTGTTTTTTGAAGCGTCGACTCGAACGCGTACTTCTTTTGAGATTGCCGGCAAGCGACTTTCCGCCGACGTCGTCAACATGTCAGCGTCTACCAGCAGCGTCTCGAAAGGCGAAACGCTTATCGACACCGCCAGAACCCTGGACGCCATGGCCGCAGATTGCGTGGTGATCCGGCATGGTTCGTCGGGGGCGCCGCACACCATCGCGCGCACTGACAAAAGCGCGCGTCATCAATGCCGGCGACGGGGCGCACGAGCATCCGACGCAGGCTCTGCTCGATGCGCTGACGATTCGCCAGCGAAAGGGCCGTCTCGACGGCCTCAAAGTCGCCATCATCGGCGACATCGCGCACAGCCGGGTGGCGCGTTCCAACGCGCACCTGCTGACAAAATTGGGCTCGCACGTCTGGCTGTGCTCGCCGCCAACACTGATGCCGGTGGGGTCGTGCGACTTGTGTGACGAACCAATCGCGGAGTTTCTTCACCTCACCCATCCGATGGAGGAGGCCGTCGAGGATGCGGACGTCATCATGATGCTTCGCGTGCAGTTCGAGCGAATGGACGAATCGTTCTTTCCGTCCACTGCGCGAATATTTCCGCTATTACGGTCTGACGCGCGAGCAAGGTCGAGCTGGCCAGGCCGGATGCCATCATCATGCATCCCGGGCCCATGAACCGGGGAGTCGAAATTGCGACGGATGTGGCGGACGGGCCGTTTTCCGTGATTCTCGACCAGGTCTCCGCGGGCGTCGCGGTGCGCATGGCGATTCTCTTTCTGATGCTGGGGGCCGGCTGATGGATCTGCTTGTCAAGAACGGCCGGGTCGTCGATCCTGCGCGAAAGATCGATTCGACTGTGCCGATATTCTGATCCAGCGACGGTAGGATCCGGTCGATCGGAAAGGCCCTGTCTGCGGACGCGCCCCCATTCGATGCAACCGGACTGATTGTCGCACCCGGGTTCTTCGACATTCACGTTCACCTTCGCGAACCCGGAACCGAAGAAGCCGAGACCATCGCCACCGGGGGTGCAGCGGCGGTTGCCGGGCGGGTTCATAGCGGTCGCGGCGATGCCGAATACCAAGCCATCGAATGACGGGCCCGTCGGTCACAGCCTACATCATTGCCGAGGCCCGCCGTTCCTCGCCCGCGCTCGTTTTCCCGATCGGCGCGATCAGCAAGAACCAGAAAGGGCGAAACGCTCGCGGAGATCGGCGAAATGGTTGAAGCGGGTATCGTCGCGATTTCCGACGATGGAAAGCCTGTCATGGATGGGCGGCTGTTCCGCCGGGCGCTGGAATACGCGCAACTCTTCGATCTTCCCGTGATCCAGCATTGCGAGGATCTCAACCTCTCCAAAGGCGGCGTCATGCACGAAGGCGCCTATTCGGCCCGCCTCGGACTGAAAGGCATTCCGTCGGCAGCCGAAGACACGATGGTGTCCCGGGACCTGATTCTTGCGGAAGCCACCGGCGGCAAATATCATGTGGCACACCTCAGCACGAGACGGGCAGTCGAAATGGTGCGAAGAGCAAAGGCCGAAGGGGCGAAAGTCACTGCCGAAGTGACACCTCATCACTTCACGCTGACCGATGCTGCCGTGGCCGAATACGACACCAACGCGAAGATGAATCCGCCGCTGCGCTCGCAGGACGATGTCGATGCGGTGCGTGAAGGGATCGCCGACGGCACAATCGACGCGATCGCCAGCGACCACGCGCCTCACCACATCAATCTGAAAATGCTCGAGTTCGATCGGGCGCCGTTCGGGATCACCGGCCTGGAAACCGCTGTGGGTCTTTCCCTGACGCGCCTTAAACTGCCGTTGCCGAGATTGATCGAGATGCTCTCGCTGAATCCGCAACGAATCATGAAGGTTACGCCATGGGGTATCTTTGAAGGAAGCGACGCTCATCTGACAATTCTGGATCCAACACGCAAATGGAAATTCGACGTCAACCAATCGAAATCCAGGAGCCGCAATACTCCCTTTCACGGCTGGGACCTGACCGGCAAGGCCGTGGCCACCATCGTGGGTGGAAAACTTGTCTATGAAGACCGCCAGTAGCCTTTCGCTCGCATTGCTGATGGCCGCGGCTTCCGCTGCGTGGGCTCAGACTCCGCAGGCGGTCGTCGACCGCATTGCAAAGTCAACGGCGGTCCGAAATGCCGAACAGCTGATCGAGAGCGACCACGACAGAGTGGTGCAGGAAATGATCGAACTGAACGAAGTTCCAGCGCCCCCGTTTAAGGAGATGGAGCGGGCTCGTGCCTTCGCGGATATGCTGCGGGAGAGCGGCCTGACAAACGTGGAGATTGATCCGGAGGGGAATGTCATCGCTCTGCGCAAGGGCACGGGATCGGGCCCCATGGTGGCAGTCGCCGCGCATCTCGATACGGTGTTTCCGGAAGGAACAGACGTTCATGTAAAGCGTCAGGGAAACCGGCTGAGCGGGCCCGGCATTGGCGATAATACCCGCAGTCTGGCGGTACTGCTTGCCATCGTTCGCGCCCTGGACGGAGCACAGATCAAGACTGTCGGCGACATTCTTTTTGTCGGAGACGTCGGCGAAGAAGGCGCGGGCGACCTTCGCGGCATGCGGTATCTGTTTCAAAAAGGTCCTTACCGGGACCGCATTCGAATGTTCGTTTCCATCGACGGAGCCGGGAGTGGCAGCGATATCGTAACGGGCGCGCTAGGCAGCCGCCGTTACCACGTGACTTTCACAGGCCCCGGCGGTCACAGCTATGGCGCCTTTGGATTGGTGAACCCGGCTTACGCTCTGGCAAAAGCCATGGATCGTCTTTCGAAGATTTCCGTCTCGGGAATTCCGCGCACCACTTACAACGTGGGTCTGCTGGGCGGCGGAACGTCTGTAAATTCCATTCCCAATGAAGTATGGATGGATCTAGACTTGCGCTCGGAATCACCTCAACAACTCAACAGGCTTTCGGACGAAATGTTGAAGCAGATGCGAGCGGCAGTTGACGAGGAAAACCAGGTTCGTTCGACTCGTCAGGGGAAGGTTGAATTGGACGTCAAGGTCATCGGTGAACGGCCTTCGGGCTCGACGGCGCTGGATTCCACCATCGTCAAACTGGCCACTGCTGCGGCAAATCGGTTTGGCATCTCGCCGGTCTACAGCGTCGGCAGTACCGATGCGAATATACCGATCAGCCTTGGAATCCCCGCAATCACCCTGGATTCCGGTGGGACCGGAGGCCGCGCCCATGCACTAGACGAATGGATCGATGTTGAGAAGAGCTCAAGCGTCAGGGGAATCAATCTTGTCATGACAACAATATTGGCGTTGTCGGGAGTCCAGTAATGTTCAAAGAGTTCAGAGAATTCGCAATTCGCGGCAACGTCATGGATCTGGCTGTCGGCGTGATTATCGGCGCGGCGTTCGGCAAAATCGTGACGTCGCTGGTCAACGACGTGATCATGCCGCCTATCGGGGCACTGCTCGGGTCGATGGATTTTTCGAATCTGTTCATCGATCTGTCTGGCAAGGGCTTCAAGACTCTCAAGGAGGCACAGGACGCGGGCGCTGCCACGATCAACTATGGCTCCTTTATCAACACCTGCCTCGATTTCGTGATTGTGGCATTTGTCATATTCATGATGGTCCGTTGGATCAACCGGCTGAAGGCCGCGCCGCCTCCCGCCACGCCCACATCGAAGCCCTGTCCGTTCTGTGTTTCGGCGATTCCGCTACAGGCCACTCGTTGTCCGAACTGCACCTCGCAGCTGAGCTGAGCCAATTCCGGGCTGGGCACCTCGAACCCTGCGAACTGGTTCGACTCGAACCCCGAATTTTGCTGACGAGGGCGATTGAACGAGTCATCCGCTTGAGGAAATCGCTGATTTGCGGGCGTTTTCTTCGCGAAATCCGCGAACTTACCGGTTCGTCATCAGCGATTTCTATCACTTCCGGGTGGTCTTTGGCGTGCCCACCAGGCGGGGATGGACACTGGACTGAAACCCCGTCTGCTGGATCAGGTAAGGCAGGAACTTCGGCTTCGGCATTACAGTCGACGTACGGAAGAGTCCTACGTGAGCTGGATTCGACGATTCATCCTCTTTCACGGTAAGCGTCATCCGTCAGAACTGTGTACTGCAGAGCTGGATCACTTTCTTACGGACCTGGCTACGACGCGAAACGTGAGTGCGTCCACGCAAACCCAGGCCCTATGCGCTCTCTTGTTTCTCTATCGCGAAGTCTTGAAGCAGCCGCTGGACTGGATCGAGGTTGCCGTGCGGGCGAAACGTCCGAAGCGGCTCCCTGTGGTGCTCACCCGAGACGAGGTGCGCAGGTTGCTTGGCGCGATGAGCGGCACCCCAAAAATCGTAGCCTCGATCCTGTACGGCGCGGGCCTCCGCCTGATGGAATGCCTGGAGATGAGAGTCAAGGACGTGGAGTTGTCTCGTGGGGAAATTCGGGTCCGGGACGGTAAGGGCAGAAAAGACAGAGTCACGATGCTTCCACGCGCCGTCAAAGAGACCCTTTCGGCTCATCTTGCGATCGTTCAGAAACTGCACCAGCGGGATCTGAAGGAGGGTGCAGGGCAGGTATGGCTTCCCGACGCGCTTGAGCGAAAGTGCCCCAACGCGAACACAGAGTGGGGATAGCAATGGATATTTCCAGCGTCGAGCCGGTATGTAGACCGGGCAAGTGGAATTCAAAGAAGACATCACATTCATGAGTCTGCGATCCAGAAAGCGATCAAACAGGCAGTCGCCCGGGCCGGAATCGCAAAGCCCGCCTCGTCGCACACATTGCGGCACAGTTTCGCGACTCATCTACTGGAGAGTGGCTACGACATACGGACAGTTCAGGAACTGCTCGGCCACAGCGATGTCCGCACGAATCAAATTTAGGTTACACACACGTCCTCAATCGTGGCGGCCACGGCGTTCTGAGTCCCATCGACAGTCTCTGACAGCAGCATAAGATCTTAGCTGCTTACGAAGCACGATCTTGGTCGATAAGTATTTTTGGGTGTTTCAGTAAAACTGATATAAGTCAAAGAATATCAATGACAGCGTCCGTCTCTCTTCTGTTCTTACGCACATTCAAGCGGCCGCATAAGAGCAACGGGGTTCGCGGATGAATACAATGTTAGACGCCTTCGAAACCGACAGCAGCTTTAAGGTGCTGATTCAACCACTCGGTTAATGTCTGGCGATTCATTTGGCCCGACGCCAAACTCAGCATGATCTTTTCTTGCTCATCAACCGTCGCGTCAATTTCGGTGCCGTTTAGGAGAAGAAAGGTTGCCATCGCAGCATGCCCGGTCCGCTTGTTACCGTCGACAAACGGGTGTCCCTGCACGATAGAGAAACAAAGGATAGCCGCTTTGTCTGCAAGAGTAGGGTACAGGTCAGTTTGATCAAAGGTGGCTTTCGGTTGAGCGATCGCAGACTCCAGCGCTGCGAGGTCGCGTATACCGCTCGCTCCGCCGGTGGCCTCTGCGATTAGACGGTGCAGGTCCACAATCTCGGCAAGCGTGAGGTATCGCATCAAGCCAAGCGGCGGTAAAGCTCGCGGTATTTTTCGAGCACGCGTTCGGCTACAACTGTGAAGTCTTGGTCGCGTTCTGTCAGAAGATCGGTTACGGCAGCTCGCGCAAGTTCCTCAGGGGTTATCTTGAGGCGCTCGGCTTCTTGGCGTAACCTTTCGGCTTGAGCCGGGGTCAGGTCGATGTCGAGTTTCATGACTCCTAATGTAGCCTGCCCCGGTGGCGTCTAACAAGCGGTTGGAGCGGACCGCTGAAAAGCGCGGCCGCTCAACCGCACGCCGTTATGCCTACAAGATTGAGCGGTTGCGGGTACGCATGGAAATATTGAAGAGTTTTCTATTTGCCACTTTCTTGTTTACTCTCAGTCCTCAGGTCGCCGCGAATCCCGCGCTGCCAACTCAATGGCGCGCCAATGTTAGTTGCTCGCCTGACACAAGATTTATGAAGGACCCAATTCGCGTCCGGCAAATCACGGGTATCGTTACGAGCCAGGCTGGCCGTGAATGGGCGTCAAGTGTTGACGTTGTTGTAGAAATCGTCAACAAGGTAAATCCGACAATCACGCGGGTAGCGCGCACAGACTTGGCGGGGACGTTTCGTATCGCAGACGTTGATGACGGAGAATACTCGTTTCGTGTGGGTCTCCGGCAGGCGGGCTGGACCTGTACTGAAGGGACGATCATAGTTTCGCGGGCAGCTCCCCAAAATTCCAAGGTTCAAATCACGCTATACCTGGGGAGGTAAGTGCTCAATTCGGAGGCATAACACGCGCTTGCAGCCGTCGCCGCTACGCGGTTCCCTCGCTCCCTGCGTTCGCTCGGCGCGGCTGAAGCGCAAGCCGTTAGGCCGACGATCAATGGACATATGGTCTCACTTCGAAAGTGCGGGATCGCAGGTATGGTTGCTGTTTTGAGTGCCCTGAACTCGTCAGCAGGTCCAACGAAAGTTTCGGTTTGCACCCTGTTGTCAGATCCCGATAAGTACGAAGGGAGAGTTGTAGCAACAAAGGGTCTATTTGAGCGTGACGATTCCGGGGATTGGCGTTTCGATCAGTTGACTCCCCTCAGGGGTGAGAAATGCTACGAATCTCGTCGAGAGGACGAACTGACCATCAAGATTGAAGGGCCGGACCAGAGTTTCT
Organism: uncultured Acidobacteriota bacterium; assembly: GCA_963836435.1. GTDB lineage: Bacteria > Acidobacteriota > Terriglobia > 20CM-2-55-15 > 20CM-2-55-15 > DASTBJ01. Next base: position 70,411 of record CAWIJI010000013.1, read on the forward strand.
TGGCTAATGTGTCGAAGGAATTCCGATTCGATCCACGATCCATCGAGCGTATTGAAGAGTCGTTGAAGGAACTATTGGCAAAGGAAAAAACTCTTCGCGTTGTTGAAGTGGAGGCGGAGGGAATAATTCTTAGTGGCGGGCCGGAGCCACATGGAGTCACACGGCATCCATGGCATCCAGCAACAGTTGTAATATCGACTCTGAAAAACCTTCGGAGGCCGTGAGTCGGTGGCGGCGTCTCCCCGCGGAAACTCGAAGCCATGCGCAACTTTGTGAGTATCGCAGCTGATCCGATTGAACATCACTTCCGAGAGCGAGTTGCCTATCTGGATCTATTGATGACGTTGGCAACGACAGCCGAAGAGTGGTTTCGGATCGAGACTCTCGGGTTGCTTCACGCTCTGCCGGAAATTTCGGTCTCGGGTACAAACCAACAGACTCAGACGGGGAGGGATCGCCCCGACTTCACTCTCACGATGAAGGGCCGAACCATTCTCGTCGAACTCAAGGTATTGCCCAAAGACCGGAACTATCCCTACGGATGGCAGCGCTTTCAAGCCAGCCCGAACAATAAAACGGACTTCGAGAACGTGGTCTCGGGCACGCGTCAAGGCGTCATCTACGTTTACTAGCATGACGTGACCGATTGGGCAAGGTGTCGCAAAAATCTTGAGAGGGCCTACACGGTCACCTGTCTGCGGGAAGATCGCATAGCCTGTTGCAACGGGCAGACGGTGCTGTCCTATTGGGCGATTTAGTAGAATGCCGCCGAACAAGGAAATGGAGCCGACGGCGCAAGAAATGCCGCGGCTCATTTCCAGGCCGTTAGGCCGAAAACATCGGCTAGGGTGAGCCGGTTCAATTGCGTCGAAGGTGTATGAAGAAAATAGGCATTCTCATCGTGGCGACATGCTGCGTTGCCGCGTTCGAATCGTTCACAGGAGCTCAGACGGGCGCTCAACCGCAGGCGTGGCAGCAGAGTTGGTCCGCTTACGGGGTGGAACTGGGCAAGCAATTGGGGACCGGAGTGGATCCTTATTCGGAGCCTGGCAAGAAAATCTTCAACAGCAAAAATGTTACATGGGAAGGCACTCTGGGGCTTTCGTTTAAGGGCGAGCCCAAGGAGCGCCTTGAGTTCAGCATGGCCTCCTTGGAGTTTCCGGTGGCGCTGAGTTGGTTTCTTGGACAAGCCGGCGTTTCCGGGACGACGCGTGTGAAGGTTACGCAACTAAGTGCCTCGCCAGCAACTTCCGCAGTCGACGCGTGGAAGAAGGTTGCCGTCGGCTCAGACGTCCGCTTCCGGGCGAATACCGGAACGTCACCGATCATTAAGATCGCGACGCATGGTCCAGGCGACGCAACCTTCCGAGGGCTCGTCTTGGTCGTTGAGTCGGCCGAGCCGATTACACCCTGAACGAAGGTTCGCTTTTGGGAGGCGTGCATTGCCTGCGCGTCGGCCTAACACAACGTCGCAGCCGCCAATCCGCGCGTGAGGGCAATTCCGATTCGCAGTATTATGCTCGCGCGGCTCGCGGCTGAACGTTGAGCCGTTAGCGAGACAACCCAAAAGACCCGGCTTAACCTGAGGCGAAGATGAACTTTGAGATCGTCGGCCAAATTGAGGATATTGAGGCGATCGCCAAAGGCCTCTCAGTCCGTGAAAGGAAGCGTTTGACAGAGCAATTCGGACGTGGTCGCTGGCGAAAGCTGAAGGGCAAGGCAACTGTGAGACTTCACGATGGCTCAACCGCCAAAGCAGAAGTACACTGGTACGAAGCTCATGGGATCGGTCGTCGAAAAACTAAAATCAAACGGTTCCTGGAGTAATCCGTGAAAACATCAAAGCGAAACTTTGTCGTCTGCATTCAGGCCGAGGATGGGTCCGACATTGAAGTTCGCAAAATCTACGAGGTTCTTCCGGACGAAACTGCAGCGAAGCGAGGATATCTACGTATCGTAGACGAGTCTGGAGAGGACTACCTTTATCCAGAGAAATGCTTCAGTCCTGTACAACTTCAGGAGAAAGCAGTGCGAATGCTGAAATCCCACGCCTCCCTGACAAACGCGCGCTAACAAGGAAATGGAGCCGACGGCGCAAGAAACGCGCCGCGGCTCATTTCCCGACCGTTAGGCAGGCGGTTCGTAATGAATTGCACAAAGTGTGAAATCGCCGATAGGGATATGGTTGCGAGTTATATTGCGCCAAAGTATGGGGCATGGGGTTTGTTCAGACCTCTCGCATTCCGGTCGAAAGCGTGAATTCTTCCTTGAAGCCCGTTTTCTGGCGATACAGTATGACCACCGGCCTGGCACTCGTTGTCTGCTGGGTAGTCTCCGCAACTTCGATTGGAGTGCCGATACTGTATCCGGGATTACTGGTTACAACGAGTCTGTTGCCGGGAGTTGGGGCTCACGACCTCGGGTTTATCGTAGTGTTCTTTCCGGCTTTGATCCTGGATGCGCTTCTTTATGGTGCGCTATTGCTGTTGCTATGGAGAGTTTGGACGATTTTCAGGCGCGCCTAAGTGCGAGTTCCCAATGCGACGGCGCCTAATCGCGCCGCTGGAGCCGACCGCTGAAAAACGCGGAGGCTCAGCGGCAAACCGTTAGGCGCAAGCCCAAAGAAACAGCACACCAGCATGTCCGAGTACATCGATTTCGCTGAGTATTATGACTTCGATCACGCGGTCACGGTCGATATTCCGTTCTATCTCGACGTCGCAAGCCGATGCCCATCACCGCTCCTTGAATTGGCGTGCGGTACGGGCCGACTAGTCATCCCACTCGCCCAGGCCGGCTTTGAAGTCTTCGGCATAGACCTCTCAGCAAATATGCTCGCGGTTTGCCAACAGGCGGTTCAGCAACACCACCTCGAGAAACGGGTCCAGTTGCGCCACGCGGATATGGCCAGCTTTGAATTGCCAAACAAGGACTTTGCTTGGTGCTGATCGCCCTCCGCTCGTTCATGCACTTGCTCACCCCAACAGAACAGCTCTCCTGCCTCCAGCGAGTCTACGAACATCTTCGGCCAGGGGGACACTTCATTCTGGCCGTGATCGCCCCAGACCCCGGGAAGTTGGCCCAGAAGCCAAATGAAGCGTATGTTGTGCGCCGCGAGTTCGACCTGCCGAACGGGCATCATGTTGTGCGTAAGGAGCGCCTGCGCGAGCATGACGCTGTCAACCAAGTACGCCGCTTTGAGTTCAAATTCGAGGAATACGATCAAGGGGGAGCGTTGATTCGGGAGCGGCAGATACCCTTGTGCACACGCTATCTATTCCGAAACGAGCTCCAGGGCTTGCTTGACGCGGTGGGCTTCCGGCTGGTGGAGGTCTTTCGGGATTACGATAAGGCTCCATATGACGGCACGGGAGATATGATCGTCGTGGCCCGGCGTCCGCGATAACCAGGTACGCGCCCAACAAACTAGACGGGGCTCTGCCCCGGACCCCGGCTCGGGCGCTTGCGCGGCACTCGAGCCGCGCGTCGCTGCCCTCGCGGCGGCGCCTTCGGCGCCTGGCCCGCTATGCCTTGCGGGAACAAAATTCTCGTTACGCCCGGCATAACGGGCTAAAAGGATTGTTGCCTCGCGAGGAACCAAGCGGAGGAAGAACCGCCAGGTGAGCTTGAGGTCTCAGGGTTTGATTGTTCAAATAATATAGAGGAGGGTGCCCGCATGGAGATGGCATATCGGGAGCGGTGGGAGGCGGAGATCGCGGAGATGCGGCGGGTACTCGCCGGCTTTGAGATGAAGGAAGAGTGTAAATGGGGTAAGCCCACCTACACGTTGGATGGGAAGAACATCGTCATCATGCAGGGATTCAAAGAGTACTTCGGGCTGGGCTTCTTTCAGGGCGCCCTCCTGAAGGACCCCAAGAAGGTGTTGGTGCAGCTCGGTCAGGTGCAAGCCGGGCGGGTGATGAAGTTCACCAGCGTGAAGGACATCCTGGCGATGGCGGCCACCATCAAGGCCTACGTACGCGAGGCCATCGGAGTCGAGAGGGCTGGTTTGCGGATGGAGCGGAAGAAGACCTCAGACTTTCCGGTTCCCGAGGAGCTGACGGAGCGGTTCCGAAGGGACCCACGCTTCAAGCGCGCCTTCGAGGCCCTGACGCCGGGGCGGCAGAGGAGTTACCTCTACCACTTCGCCGCGGCCAAACAGTCGGCGACGCGAGTGGCGCGAATCGAAAAAGCAATTCCGGCGATACTCGAGGGCAGAGGATTCCTGGAGAGACGGTAGACCGGCGGCACGTTGGGCAGACTTCATCGATGACAGTTCCATCCTTTTGGTTCCAAGCCTTTCCGGAAAAACTGGCTACTGACGTTGCAACCGCCAGTCCGTGCGTGAGGACAATTCAAATTCGCAGTAGTATGCTCGCGCGGGCTTGCGGCTGAACGCCGAGCCTTCAGGGGTCAATCGAAAGGAAGGCATGAAAAAGACACGCGTCCGGGTTGAGGGCTTTACCATCTCGCTTGACGGATACGGAGCTGGTCCGAATCAGGACATCAGGAATCCGCTTGGCGTGGGCGGGACAGATTTGCACCAGTGGTTAATCCCGACACGCTCGTGCCAACGGACCCTCTTTGGCGCCGACGGTGGTACGACGGGAATCGATGACGACTTCGCTTCCCGGGGCTTCAAGAACGTTGGCGCCTGGATTCTCGGAAGAAACATGTTCGGACCGATTCGCGGTCCGTGGCCCGACATGAACTGGAAAGGGTGGTGGGGAGACAGCCCACCCTATCACGTTCCGACGTTCATCTTGACTCATCACGCGCGCCCACCCATCCAGATGGAAGGCGAAACGACGTTCTACTTCGTCACAGGCGGTATTCACGAAGCCCTTGACCGGGCCCGCGACGCAGCCAACGGAATGGACGTGCGCATTGGCGGCGGACCTAACACTATCCAGCAATATCTTCGTACGGGTCTTATCGACGAGTTGCACGTCGCTGTCTCGCCGGTCCTGCTGGGCGGGGGAGAGCGACTGTTCGAGGGGATTGACGCGCGCGCGCTGGGATACGAATGTGTTCAGTTCGTTGCCTCGGAGAAAGCCACTCATGTTGTACTGCGGCGCCAAATGGGACAATGACGCCTAAAGTTCAACAACGTTAAGCATAGACACAAGGAGGGGGTGAATCAGGGTGTCCTTCGCGCCTCGGCCGCGCTGGTCACCGCAACTAGCATGATGTTGCTGAACCCTATCAGACACGGAATTCTTTTCCTTGCAGTGTGTGCAAGCGTTAAACCGGTTGTGGCCCGACAGGCTGGCCCGGAACTGGCCATCCTGCGACGCGCCAGTGCCGCCATCAAAAGCGCGGAGGGAGTGATTCTGAATGTAGGTAGTACGGTCACGGCTCCCCCATTGATGCGGGAGCAACGAGGCGTCGCATCAGCGACGTGGAATCAGGCCGAACCGCCCGGTACATTGTCAAAGATTCGAGTCACCGTGATCATCGTTGGCATCACCACAGCGGACGCCGCGTCGCATTTCTTCGATGAACGTCGGGTCGCTGCAGGATGGAGGCTTGAACCATATGCATTGGGCGATCAAGCGGATTTGGGAATCTACGGGGACTCTCTTCGATATGAGATTAACTTTCGTAAGGGCAGATTCCTCGTATCTGTCGGGGGCTTCTCCAGGGACGACGTAGAACGAATCGCGCGATATGTGCTTCAGGCCGCGACGGACGGGTAACAAGTGGCTCGATTGATCTTTCGAATGGTGTTGTCGCAGCAGGTGAGCCACAATCCGTTACTTAAACCAGATAGGAAGGGCGGACAATGGACGATACGATCGACCTTTTGAAGAATTATTTGCTGTTAGAGCCTGACGGATCGGCAATCCTCCTTCCAGGTGGTGGGGACTTTTGGAGACAGTTGATGTCCGGCGATGCGACAGACCCGGGCATTCGGCGGCTGATGGGCAGCGAGAAGGGACGCCTGCTGTCGGCGTTGTCCATGGGTGCCGATTGGACAAACTGGGAAATGCATCCGGCGGGGGACGAGATCCTTTTCATGCTTGAAGGCAAAGCGACATTCGTTCTGGACCTGTCCGACGGCTTAAGAGAGGTCGATCTTGGTGCGGGACGCTTGCTGGTGATTCCGCAGGGAACATGGCACACCGCCAGGGTGAGTGAGCCGGCTCGCTTGCTGGCCCTCACCGCAGGCCTGGGCACTCAGCACCGGCCTCGGTAATTGACGAACGAAGACAAGGGAATGGCAGAACGAGGCAACCGATGGCAAATGGCATCGTCAGCAAACGGTCACACTGGAGGGTTGCACCGTACTTCATCGTAGACGACGTCGTCGCCACCGCAAATTACTACCGGGACAAACTTGGCTTCGAGTACGACCGCTTCTGGAACGACCCGCCTTCCTTCTGTATGGTCCGGCGGAACGGCGTAGTCATCATGTTGGCCCAACTCGAAGGTACCGGCCTAATGCGGCCCAACCGCACGGTCGACCCTGAAGGTGGCGCCTGGGATGCCTACATATGGATCGAAAATGCCGATGCGCTCAATACCGAATTCAAATCGAAGGACGTGAAAATCACGCGCGACATTTGCGACCAACCTTACGGGTGCCGCGATTTCGACGTGGAAGATTGCAATGGCTATCGGTTGTGCTTTGGACAGGACATTGAAGGATGAAGCCGAACAACACGCAACAGCTTGTTGAACGCCCCACACCCCCGGCGCGCCCAGCAGTTTCTGCTACCGGCTTCGCGTCACGCCCACCCGGCGGCAATAGACTGCGATCCGGCACTGGGAGCAGTGAGGGCTGAGCGGCTTGCAAAGATTCTGACCGTACGCCACAAGCAGGTCATTGAAAATGATCCAATAGCGCGCCGGGAGTTTCCTGCGTAGCGCCATCTCCGTCTTGTCCGCGCTTCTTGTTCGAACGTAACCCAGCCGATTGGAAATGCGATGAACGTGAGTGTCCACTGCTATCCCAGGCTTGCGAAACGCCAGAGTGACAACGATATTGGCGGTCTTTCGACCGACTCCGGGAAGGCTGAGCAGCGCATCCAGGTCGGACGGGACTGCGCCTTCAAATCTTTCCAATAGATGGGTGCAGATGGAGTGAATCGTCCTTGCCTTCGTGCGGTAGAACGAGACGGGATAGATGGCCTTTTCAATCGTCGTCCTCGGGGTCGCCAGCATTGCTTTCGGCTTCGCCGCAACGGCAAAAAGACGATCACTGGCGGCGTTGGTCGTCTTGTCCTGAGTGCGGAGGCTCAGGATACAGGAGATCAAGACGGTGAACGGCGTTGCGAGAAAGTTTGCCAGCGCAGGTACTGGCCACCGACGAGTCTCGCGCTTCAGGATTCGGACAACGTGATGAATGTCTTCAGGGCGCACGATCTACCAGCACCGGCGGTTTTCGATGGTGGGTTGCCTGCTCGTAGGAGAAGGCCCAACCCAGCAGGTCTCCATCCTTCCACTGCCCCGCGGAAAACTCCAGACCGAACGGAAGACCGTTTGCATAAAACCCGGCAGGCACCACCACGGCGGGCACCCCGATCGTGTTTGTCCAGCCAGTCTGCGTGTGCGGACCGTTGCTGGGCGGTCCGCTGGTTTCGTCGTTGGGCGGCATCTGGAGGGCTGGGTAAACGAATCCATCGAGGCGAAATCGGTTGAGCGATTCCGTATAGGCCGCCAATGCCCGGCGTTGAGGCGTCCAGAAATTAGCGTCAGCGCGAGGATCCGTTTCAAGGGTCTGCAGACCGAAGCGGGTGAAAAAGCCGGGGAGCGAAGAACCCGTCACCCGCGCGTACTCCTCAATGGAGTGGTACTCCGGGGGGCCGAAGTCCTGAAGGAAACGCTCCACACCCTCGCGAATATAGGGCTGGGTGTGGATGTCGTCAGTCAACGCCAGAAAACCATCCGGCAGGATTGCGTCATCGAAGACGACGATTGCTCCGGCGGAGCGCAGCTCCTCGATCGCCCGCAGGAACGCAGCACGCGTCTCGGGTCGGAGCGAGTTGCCGTCTGGAATGGCTTGAGCAGAGTCGTTGAGGATGAAGGCCGGCACGCCGAAGCGTTTTCCCTTAAGCGCGTCTTTCTTGAGGTAGCGTGTGTACGGTCCGGTCTGGGCTTTCGTCGATGAACCCAGAGTGCGGAAGTCCCCGGGGTCCTCACCGGCCATCACGCCGAGCGCAATGGCGGCGTCGGTCACGTTTCGCGCGATCGGACCGGCATCGTCCAGAAGCCAGTCGAATGGATGGATCCCGTCGATGCTCACGAGTCCGCGGGTGGGCAGCACCCCAACCAGGCCGCTGGCGCCGGACGGCAAACGGATCGAGTTCGATGTATCCGTCCCGGTGCCGAGCAGGGCAAAATTTGCGGCGACCGATGTCGCCGTTCCGCCCGACGACCCACCCGGGCTGAAGCGCCAGTTGAAGGCATTGCCCGTGCGACCTCCCGCAGTGCTCGATGTTGTATCGCTTGCGGCAAAGTCCGGCATGTTCGTGTGCCCAAGGATCACTACCCCGGCGGCCTTCAGCTTCGCGACGATCGTCGCATCTTTCGGCGCGATTAGCTCGTGTCCCGGAAGCAGATATCCCGACCAACCGTTGCTGGTCACCTGTCCCTTAATACTCGTGTTCGCTTTGACGACGATGGGAATACCCCAGAGGGTTCCGGGCCTGAAAGTCCCGCCGCCTTTTTTTTTGGCTGCATCTTCGGCCGCGGCGGTAGCCAGAGCCCCGGCGGAATCCAGGTGCAGCACACTGTGATAGACGCCGTCGTAGCGCGCGATGCGATCCAGGTACCACCGCGTGACTTGAGTGACGGTGTACTTGTTGGACGTGTACATGGCCTGAAGCTGCGGGATCGTAACCTCGACAAGGTCCTGATCCAATTGCGCGTCGGCCGATCGATTCTGCAAGGCGCAGACATTGCAGGCGATCAGGAGAAGACCGATAATCCCGCATCTCACAAAATGCCGCACGTTACCTCCGCAGCCCTGAATGTTATAAGAACGGTTTTTCGGAAATGGAGAGTGGCCATGGTCTCCAGCGTTTTCAATTTCGAGGTGCCGGGCGCCGCCATTGGAAAGGTTTTCAAATCGATTCGCTCCCTCAGGCCACCGGCTCGCACACACCGAAGGATCGGATTCCAGATCCCGCCGCAGCCGTCAGGAATCCCTGTGGACGGTATCCGGAGAAAACGCCGGCAAGCACACGGCGATGTATTCGGCGCCCCCCTCTTCGGGTGAGCTGTATTGAATCCATTCGCCTTTATTAACGATAACAGCTTGCCCGGCACGAACATCGAGAGTCTCGGTCTCGGTCTTCACGCGGAGCATGCCTTTCAACACCACGGTAAATTCATCGAACTCCGGGCGCTGACCAGGTTCAGTCCAACCGCCAGGGCTCTGCATTCGAGCAACACTGGTCGAGGAGGTCTTGGAGTTGACCCGGCCGACGTATTCTTCGATGATCTTGGGCTTGTTGCCCGCTGCCTTGATGATGGACGGAGCGCTGATAAGTGTTGCCATATTTACCGCCTTTACGTGACCACGAGATTCAGAATCTTTCCTTTGACGAATATCCGCTTACGGATCTGCCTGCCTTCAACGAACTTGGCGATGGCTGGATCCGCCTGCGCAGCGGCAACGGCAACCTCTTCCGAAGCATCTGCGCTGACTCGGATCGTCCCTCGAGTTTTTCCACTGACCTGAACGGCTATCTCAACGGTATCGAACGTCGTGTACTGCGTGTCCCACGTGGGCCATTTCTGGTGAAACACGGTGGGCTGATGGCCCGTACGCTGCCAAAGTTCCTCAGAAAAATGCGGAACAAAAGGAGCCATGGCGACAATGAAGGCCTCGACGGTTTCCCTGTCCGGAGCCTGCCGCAGCGACGTCACCTCGTTGATGAACTCCATGAACGAGCTGACCAGCGTGTTCATGCGAAAGGTCTCGAGCCGCTCGGTAACGTTCTTGATCAACAAGTGCCGCTGCACGAGCATTTCGCGCGAGGGCGCAGTCGTCCATTTCCCGTTGTGGGTCGCCACCCACAACCAGGCGCGTTTTGAGGAACCGATAAACGCCTTCGATCCCCTTGTCGCTCCACTCCGCATCAAGCTCCGGCGGACCGACGAAAAGCTCATACATTCTCAGGGAATCGCAGCCGTAGTCGCGAACGAGTTCGTCCGGATTGACGACGTTCCCCTTGGACTTCGACATCTTCTCGGCTTTGCCGCTCTTTCCCACGTAGGTGATCATTCCCTGATTGAAGAGACGTTTGAAGGGTTCCTGAAACCCCACAACGCCGATGTCATGAAGAAACATCGTAAAGAACCGGGAATAGAGCAGATGAAGAATGGCATGCTCGACGCCGCCTACATACAGATCCACGGGCAGCCATTGCTTCCCCTGCTCGGAGATCAACGCGTCCGCGGCCCTGGGAGACGCATACCTGAGGAAGTACCACGACGAACCCGCCCATTGCGGCATCGTGTCTGTCTCCCGTCTGGCGGGACCGGAACACTTCGGGCACTCTGTATTCACCCACTCGGTGATGGCGGCAAGCGGTGAATCGCCCGTACCGGTCGGCTGATAACGCTCGACGTCCGGAAGACGGACAGGAAGGTCCTTTTCATCGACCGGAACGAGCCCGCACTTTGAACAATCGACAATGGGAATCGGTTCGCCCCAATACCGCTGGCGGGAGAAAACCCAGTCGCGAAGCTTGTAGTTGATCGTCGCCCGTCCGAGGCCCTGTTTCTCAAGCCAGTTCACGATTTCCTTGCGGCCTTCGGCGGAGGGCATGCCGGTAAACGCACCGGAATTCACCATCGTTCCCTCGCCGACAGAGGCTTCCTTCGTAATGCCCTGTTCGGTGGCAATGACTTCCCGGATCTCGAGCCCGAAGGTTTTTGCAAACTCGTAGTCGCGTTCGTCATGCGCGGGGACGGCCATGATCGCGCCCGTTCCATAAGCCATAAGAACGTAATCCGAAATCCAGATCGGGATCCGTTCCTGGTTGACGGGATTGATGGCGTAGGCGCCGGTAAAGACGCCGGTCTTCTCGGTATTCGAAGCGCGATCGACGTCGGACTCGTTTCTTGCCTTTTCGATATACGCATCCACGGCGACGCGTTGGGCGCTCGTCGAGAGGGTCGGCACAAGCGGATGTTCGGGGGCCAGGACCATATACGTCGCGCCGAAAAGGGTGTCCGGACGCGTGGTGAAAATCTTTAAGGGATGCTGAACATTATCCGCACCTGCGGTTTGAAACGTAACCTCCGCGCCTTCCGACCGGCCAATCCAGTTGGTCTGCATCGTCTTGACCTTGTCCGGCCAGTCGAGATCGTGAAGACCATCGAGCAAACGCTGCGCATATTTGGTGATGCGCAGCATCCATTGGTACATTTCCTTGCGCGTGACTTCAGTCCCGCAGCGTTCACATCGACCATTGACGACGTCTTCGTTCGAAATTCCCGTCTTGCAACTCGGGCACCAGTTGATCGGCATGAATGTCTTGTACGCGAGCCCCCGCTTGAACATCTGCACGAAGATCCACTGGGTCCACTTGTAGTAGTCCGGATCCGTCGTGTTGACTTCGCGCGTCCAGTCGTACATGGCGCCGATTTCCTGAAGCTGGCGCTTGAAATTTTCGATGTTGGCTCGGCGTGCCGACCGCTCGGGTGGATGCCCTTCTTTATCGCGTCGTTTTCGGCGGGTGAACCGAAGGCATCCCATCCCATCGGATGAAGGACGTTGTACCCCTGCAGCCACTTGTATCTGGACCAGCAATCGGGAAGAACGTAGCTGCGCCAGTGCCCCACATGGAGGCCGGAGCCTGAAGGATAAGGAAACATGTCGAGGCAGTAGTACTTTGGCCGTGGGTCGTCGTCGTGCGCCTCGTGCAAACGCCGCAGAAGTCCAGTAATCACGCCACTTCGGTTCGATCTCTTGAGGGTTGTAGGTATCTTCAGACATGAGGAAGAGATTATAGCGGGCGAAGGAAGATTTCGGTGACGTTGAGGGTAATTCGGGGACGCGCACCAAATACGCGCCACACATTCGTCACGAACGGAGACTTTTCGCGCGTATTTGGTGCGCGTCCCCGAATTACCCTCAACGTCACCGAAATCTCATCTGTTTACAGGGGGTTATCGGGCATCGCGATAGTTCGCCACATATGAGCGACCGGGCTATTGTCGTTCCCCAATCCCTCCTTGGGCTGCCTGAAATGCCGTCCGATGATATCGAGGAAGGGCTCAATCGTCACCACGACACCGGGTTCGAAGGCGTACAAGTCGTTTACGGTGACCATACGGGGTTCGAGATACCACTTGTGGTTTTTAAGCATCTTGTAGTCCGCCTGCATGTGCGGCAAGGGGACATAGTCCTCGCCAAACATATTCCGATAGAGGTCGGGATAGACGTACCCATGCTCCTTGTCTTCATAGAACCGGAGAGCCTGGTGGTAGCGAATGGCAAAGCTGGTTTTTTCAGGAACATAGGGCTCGTACATCTGGGCGCCCCAATACCCATGGTCGGTTTTCATGATCTCCTGGATCGTGTCATGCAACAGGCAGGCCAGAATGACCTCTTCGGTCATCTTGTTTTTCATGGCGACATTCGCGCTTTGAAGAACGTGGTTGGAGGTCGCGGTGAAGCGATATTTGAAGAAATCCACGAGGGTCGGCTTCGCCGGCATGGGGGGAAGTTTCTTGACCTTCGCTCCCGCTTGCGTCGTCAGAAAAAGGTTACCGACTCCTCTGCGGTAAGACCGCGTCTCGATCTGGGCTTCGACTTCGGCGGCTGTAGGGAATTTCTTCGCGGCCGGCGCGGCGGCAGGATTCAGCTGCTGAATCATGTAGGACTCCAGTGCTTCGGCCCTTGCCTCGTGGCTCATTAGCTTCACGGCCGCAGCCCCGCCAAGGCTGGCGACGAAGTGTCTTCGATCAATTTGCATTGGACCTCCGTTTTTCGTCAGGATCGGTAGATTATATAGAATGATGGCTCCGGCATGGAAATGGAGGAAACATGGAACTTCGCAACGCCACAGTGCTTGTGACCGGCGGAAGCAGTGGGATCGGGCGCTCCATAGCGCAGACCTTGATCGAGGCAGGCGCCAGAGTCGCCATTACCGGACGTGATGAGAAGCGGCTTGCTGAAGCTGCGCAGGCGCTGAAGGCTCTTCCCATTCGCGGTGACGTCAGCAACGAGGCCGATGTTCTTCGGACCTACGAAGAAGTCCTCAAAGCTTTCGGCCACCTGGACGTACTGGTAAACAACGCGGGCAAAGGCGTCTTCAAACCCCTGCTCGAAATGTCCCGCTCCGAATACGAAGCCGTTCTTGCCACCAACATGACCGGCGCCATGATGATGACCCGCGAGGCGGCGAAACATTTCGTCGGCAGAAAGAGCGGCAATATCGTCAACATTGGGTCCACAGCCAGCCACCGCGGGGCCCCCAATGGGACTGCATATTATGCAAGCAAGGCCGCACTCCGAATCATGACCGAGGTCTGGCGCGCCGAGCTTCGGCAACACAATATCCGCGTCATGCTGGTAAACCCCAGCGAAGTCGTCACCGGTTTTGCGGCGGCTTCCGGCTTCCAGCAGAAAGCTAATCCGTCCAAGCTACGGGGGGAGGATATCGCTCACGCGGTGAAGGCGGTTCTTGAAATGAACGACCGCGGATTCACCACGGAATTGACAGTATTTGCCACAAACCCAAAGGACTAGTATCCTCTCGGAAACGCCATGCATCGAGTTCGGAAAGCTCTCATCGCCGGCTCTTTTTCTCTGGCCGTGGCGTGTGCTCTCCTTGGCCAGGACAGTCCCGTCCGTCAGCTATCCGTCGATGTTGATATTGTCCTGGTTCCGGTCACCGTCACGAATGATCGCGGGCAGTACGTCGGGGGCCTCGAGAAACAGCATTTCCAGGTGTACGAAGACAAGGTCGAACAATCGATCGTCTCCTTCTCCACTGAAGATTCACCCCTGAGTCTGGGCATTGTTCTCGACTCGAGCGGCAGCATGAACCCCACCATGGCTCTTGCGCGGCGTAACGGCGGGGCCTGTATCGACGTAGGCGCGGAACAGGATGAGTACTTCCTGATCGTTTTTTCCGACAACCTCAAGGTGAACACGGATTTCACTCCTGACCTGCAGAAGCTGAGGACGGCGCTGCTTACCGTTCAATCCAAAGGACGGACCGCACTCTACGATGCAATTTACGCCGGGCTGGCGAAGATCAAGGGAGGTACGAATCCGCGAAAGGCATTGGTTGTCGTGAGTGACGGCTTCGACAACCACAGCCGCTATACGGAAAAGAACATCGGGGACGCCATAAAAGAAAGCGATGTTCAGCTCTACCTCATCGGCAATGAAGGAGACGGCGCGCTACGACGACTGGCCGAGGATACGGGCGGCCGCTCCCTGGCGCCTCGAACAAGGGTTTACGAGCTGGGCAACATCTGCAATCAGATTGTCAGGGAAGTGAAGAACCAGTACCTGTTGGGCTATCGCCCCACGAATCAGAACAAAGATGGGAAGTGGCGCAACATCAGTGTCAAGCTTACCCCTCCAAGCGGTGTCGGCCGACTGAACGTCCGGCCCAAGAAGGGCTATTTCGCCCCCAGCCAGTAGCAGGACCCGCTAGGCGACTTCGAACGGGTGGTCCAGATTCTCAGGATCGTAGAGGATGCGCTGGCACGCGTCGCAAGCGATGATCCGGTCATTCTTGCGAATTTCCTGAAACACCTGCGGACGAATGCGAACCTGGCAAACCTCGCAAACTTAGTCACGGGCGGTGGAGATGCCGATACCGCCGCGGAATTTGCGAACACGCTCGTAGCGAGGAAACAGATCCGCAGAAACTGGGCCTCGATTGCCCTGCGCTCCTGCACGTAGCAATCAAGCGCACTGGCTTCCTTCTGGTGTTCGTTTCGAGCTGTTTGCGCTCCTCGTTCACGAGCTGTCTGATCCTGTTTAAGGCGAGCTTCCGCAGCTTTGATTTCGTATCTGACCGGATTCTGCTTCCATCATCAGATTCGAAATGATGCTGTCTTCGAACTTGCGAATGGCCACCTGCGCGTGCTCGATTTCGTTTTGAAGCGCGCGGTATTCTTCATTGGTTTTCACGGCCATCATCTGATCGCGATACTTGGAAATTTTGCCTCGGATGGCTCCGATTTCCGTCTCGAGTTTTTTCCTGTGGCCCTGGTTGATTTTGCTTTTTCCTTCGCGGCTCCGACGAGCGCGGCCGTGGCGGCAGACTTCAGTTTTTGGTCAAGCGCCTTTGAAATAGTCCCGGGAAACTTATCGATTCGTGCTCGGAGTTCCTGGATGGAGAGATCGATAGACTGCAGCCGTATGAGTTGCTTTAAGTCGGAATTCATGTTTTCGAAAATGGGCCCAGTAGGACTTGAACCTACGACTGCCCGGTTATGAGCCGGGAGCTCTAACCAACTGAGCTATGGGCCCCACGAAAGGGAGAACCACAAAAAACAAAGACGGCAAAGTTTTTATTGCGCCTCTTGTGCCTCTTTGCGGCGGAAGTCCTTCGCGCCTCAACAGTCTATACCTAGTCGCGGCCGCTTCCATCGAGAAAGCGCGCAGGCGGCGGCTGCGGCTGGGATGCCGCAGCTTACGTAGAGCCTTCGCTTCGATCTGGCGGATGCGTTCGCGAGTAACGGCAAAGTTCTGGCCGACTTCTTCGAGCGTATGTTCGGTGCCGTCTTCGAGTCCGAAACGCATCTTGATGACGCGTTCTTCCCGCGGCGTCAGCGTATTCAGAACCTGTTCGGTCATTTCTTTCAGGTTGATGTTGATGACGGCATCCGCCGGCGAAACGACGCCTCGATCCTCAATGAAATCGCCCAGATGCGAATCTTCTTCTTCGCCGATCGGTGTTTCCAGCGAGATCGGTTCCTGAGCGATCTTCATGACCTTGCGGACCTTTCGATACCGGAATGTCCATCCGCTTTGCAATTTCTTCGCTCGTCGGTTCGCGGCCCGAGTTCCTGCACGAGAGCGCGCGACGTCCGGATCAGTTTGTTGATCGTTTCGATCATGTGCACCGGAATACGGATCGTTCGGGCCTGATCGGCGATGGCGCGGGTGATGGCCTGGCGGATCCACCACGTGGCGTAGGTCGAGAACTTGTATCCGCGGCGGTATTCGAATTTGTCGACAGCCTTCATCAGGCCGATATTGCCTTCCTGAATCAGATCCAGGAACTGCAGTCCGCGGTTGGTGTATTTCTTGGCGATGGAAACCACGAGCCGCAGGTTCGCTTCCACCAGCTCCCGTTTGGCGATTTCGGCCTGAACCTGTCCCTGCAAGATCGTTTGAGCGTGCGCTTCAGTTCCAGAGCCGTGGACCTGCGTTTCTTCTTCAATGCGCTTGATCTTCTTCTTGACCGACCGGATATCCTTTTGAACGGCCTTCTTCGGTATTCCTTCTCGGGACTGTTCGGCTTTGCGTTCGAGCTTGGCGAGTTCCTGCTGAAGCGGCCGGACCTTCTCGACGGTCATCTTCATGAGGCCCATCAGACCGGAGTTTTTCGGAGTTCGAAAATTCCAGTGATCGGACAGTTGCGAAAGCTCCACGCGCGTTCGGCCCAGCTTCCACCGGGCGCGGCGGTATGGGCTTTTTTGGTTCCTGGACGTTGCATCGAGCTTCTGGCGCGAAGCGTTGGCTTTTTTCTAGGTCTTGGCGATTCGGTCGATGAGATCGAGCGTTTCCTGAGCTTCTCTTCGATCTTTTCGTCGGTCAGCTCTTCGTCGCTGAACTGGAGATGTCCTTGATGATGCTGGGATCTTTCTTGAGCTGTTCGCCGATGGAAATGATTTCCCGGACGATCACCGGAGAACGCGAGAGCGACTTCAGCACTGTGAGCTGTCCGCGCTCGATGCGCTTGGCAATTTCGACTTCGCCGTCGCGAGTAAGCAGCGGAACGGTTCCCATCTCGCGCAGGTACATGCGGACGGGGTCGTTGGTCTTTTCCAGAGCGCCCGGCGTCAGATCGAGCTCGACATCCGATTCCGGTTGCTCGGTCCTTTCGTTGGCTTTTGGTTCGCCGGGGATTTTGTCTAATCCGGCAAAACTCGGGTCTTCCGTATCGATGACTTCGATGCCGGCCGTGCCGAATGCCGTAAACAGGTCATCCAAGTCCTCGGCCGAAGCGGTGATTTCCGGGGGGAGGAGGTCGCTGACCTCGTCATAGAGGAGGTATCCCTTCTCCTTACCGATATCGATTAGTTTTTGTACCTCGTCGTACTTCTCTTCAAGTCCCAAAATAAGCCTCCGCAGCTATAACATAAGCCTCAACCCATTGTTTTCAAGGGTTGGGCGCGGTTCCTTTACCTATACGATTTCTTTCCAACATAATGGCCTGGCGCTCAGCCAACAGCTCTCGGGGAGCGCCCTCTGACTTGTAGCTGTTGAGTCTTTCGCGTATCTCCCGCTCCCTTTTGACAAGGTGGGCATCATAGAGCTTATTGATGGATTCCATCACATGCTCAAGGGTTGGTGCCCCGGGGGCTTCCATAACGGCCGCTCGGACTTCTCCCGCAAGTTCTTCATCTTCAAGGTCCGACAACGCCTTTTCGAGGTTTCCAGCACGGTCGAGGAGCCGGGTTAAAACCGGCCAGCTCCATACTTCCTGCATGAATACCTTATCGCGCAAGGGTTCGATGGCTTCACCAACCCGCTGGTTTAGCACGAGTGCTTGAATTAACTGCTTCTCCGCCTCCATCAACTTCCTTGCAATTGTAGACACCGGCTGCCGACTGACCGGTTGGAGGTCCGGGCGTCTGGGGGACAATTTCAGGCGTTCCAGTACCAGGCTTTCCGGCACTTTGAAGCCCTCGGCGACAGCCTTTGCCACTTCCAGGCGTTCTACTCCATCCTGAATCTTGGCAACGAATTCCAGCACGTCGCGAACAGCCGCGCCTTTCATTGCCGGATCTTCCAGATCGAAGTTCCGGCCCGCCTCAACCATCAGGTATTGCCAGAAGTAGGGCGCCTGCTCCAAAAGACGGCTGTAGGCCGGTCCACCCTCTTTGCGGACAAAATCGTCCGGATCAAGGCCCTGCGGCAACTTGAGAACGCGGACTCTCAGGTTCCTGGCCAAGAGGAGCTCGATCGAGCGCCGCATCGCGTTCTGGCCTGCGGCATCCGGGTCGTAGTTCATGACAATCTCCGGCACGTAACGGGCCATGAGCGCCACTTGCTGCGCGGTAAGGCTCGTGCCGCAGGAAGCCACAACATTCTCGATGCCATTCTGATGGACACTCAAACAGTCAAAGTATCCTTCGACCACGACCATCCGCCCCGCTTTCTGGGCTGCCGATCGAGCGAGGTGTAAACCATACAGAACATAGGACTTTGTGTAGAGCGGAGATTCTGCCGAATTTAAGTACTTCGGCTGGGCATCGCCCAATGCTCGACCGCCAAACGCAATTGGCTTTCCGCGTTCGTCCCAGATCGGGAACATCAGCCGGCGACGAAAGCGGTCATAAACGTCGCCATTGTCATTCTTCACGAAAAGTCCGCTTGCCGCCGGCTCTTTCGGATGCAGATGGGCCAACAATCCCGAGTTTGGCGCGTAACCTAGTCCAAAACGCTCCGTAAACTCCTCGTTGATCCTTCTCTTGTCGAGAACCTGCCTTGCCCCAGCCGCCTCCTCGGAAGCCAGCATCTTCCGGAACCAGGCGCCGGCACGCTCATGCAATTCGAGCAACTCCTTGCGCTCGTCAGTTCTTTTGTCGACGAAGCCGGTATCTGCAGGAATCGGTATGCCGCACACCTCGGCGACAACACGCACGGACTCGGGAAAAGTGACTCGTTCGGCCAGCATCACAAACTTAAATACGTCTCCTCCGACTTTACAGCCGTGGCAAAAGAAGAACTGTTTGTCTCGGTGAACAGTAAACGAAGGCGTCTTTTCGGTATGAAAAGGACAAAGACCTTTAAGGGTGTTTCCTGCTCCGCGCAGCGCAACGTAGTCCGAAATCACCCGCGTAATATCGGCAGAATCGCGAACCGTATCGGTAAAGTCTCTCATCGCACCTGCCGCGGACCCGCAAAAACGAAATCAGGTAATCTAAACGGGGTTCCTATGGAATAGCAACACTAAATTCACCGGCCTGTAACCCTCGCCATCCTTGCATTTGAGACGCGGCTCCAATAGATTTCATCACAATGAGCCGCGCCGGCACTTTCGTCACCCTGAGCCTGCTGATTTTCGGACTGGCTGCGGCCTCAGCGAGTCCGAGGCGTTCGCCTCAAGTCGCGCCCGCTCCGAGCGTGTTAATGGAGCGCTACTGCCTCACCTGCCACAACCAGACCGCCAGGGAAAAAGGCCTGGTCCCGATTGCCCTGGACAACCTCGACCTGTCCAATTTGACGAAAGACGCGGAAGTCTGGGAGAAGGTCATCCGAAAGGTCGGCGCCGGCCTGATGCCTCCCCTAGGGGCTCCTCATCCCGACGCCGCCGCAACTCAGGACTTTATCCAGGGACTCGCGGCGGAGCTTGACCGTGCCTCTGAGAAAACCCCGAATCCCGGCCGGCCGCTGATCCACCGTCTGAACCGCACCGAGTACGCCAACGCCATCCGCGACCTGCTTGCGATCTGAAATCGATGCGGCGGACCTGCTGCCTCCGGACGATTCCGCCTACGGCTTCGACAATATTTCCGACGCGCTGGGTCTGTCGCCGTCGCTTCAGGAGCGATACATTTCGGCCGCGATGAAGATCAGCGCTCTGGCCGTCGGCGACCCTCGCATGGGCCCGGACGGGGCGACCTATCGGATCCGACAGGACGTCTCGCAGGACCAGCACATCGAAGGCCTGCCGCTGGGCACGATCGGCGGCACGCAGGTCGGACACAATTTCCGCTCGACGGCGAGTACGAGTTTCAAGCGAAGCTCTATCGGACGAACTTGAACATCATGCGCGGTCTGGAATCCGCGCACGAGGTGGAGTTCACCGTGGACGGTCAGCGCATCCATGCGGCCAACGATCGGCGGGCCCGAAGACCTGGCGTCACTGTTTGAAAAGCCGACGGAACGGGTGATGCAGTGGAAGCCCGGCTGCGGGTCCGTATGCCGGTCAAGGCCGGCGCCACACGTCGTTACCGCGGCGTTCGTGCAGGAACCCCAGACCGCAGGGCCCGGCCGGTCTGCAGCGTTACATGCGAAGTTCCGTCGACAATTTCGACTGGTCCGGCCAGCCTCACATCCAGACGCTGACGATCAACGGGCCCGTTCGATGCTACGGGTCCGGGCGACACGCCCAGCCGCCGGCGGATTTTGACCTGTCGTCCCGGCAGAAGCTCCGACTGAGGCGGCATGCGCACGGCAGATCATCTCGACGCTGCTTGCGGCGCGCCTACCGGCAGCCGGTCGCCGACGCGGATCTGCAGCGCGCGATGAGCTTCTACGAAACGGCCGGCGCGACGGCGGATTTGAGGCGGGCATCGAGCGGCGCTACAGCGGATTCTTGCAAGTCCGCAGTTCATCTTTCGCATCGAACACGATCCTGTGGCAGGAACTGCCCACCGCGTCAGCGACGTGGAACTGGCGTCGCGGTTGTCTTTTTTTCTCTGGAGCAGCATCCCGGACGATCGTCTTCTTGAAGCGGCAAGCCATGGAAGCCTGAAGCGCCCTGAGGTTCTGGAACGGGAAGTCCGGCGAATGCTGGCGGATCCCAAGTCCGGCGCCCTGGTTGAAAATTTCGCGGGACAGTGGTTGCGGCTGCGCAACGTCCGCAATGTCGCTGCCGAATTCGGATCTGTTTCCCGACTTCGACGACAATCTGCGCCAATCCTTCCGGCAAGAGACCGAGTTCTTCTTCGACAGCATCCTCCGCGAAGATCGCAACGTGCTGGACCTGCTGACCGCCGACTATACTTTCGTCAATGAACGGCTTGCGCGGCATTACGGCATTCCCGGCATCTACGGAAGCCAGTTCCGGCGTGTCGACATCACAGATCCCGCGCGCCGGGGACTGCTGGGGCAGGGCAGCTTCCTTGCCGTCACTTCTCACGCCGAGCGGACGTCGCCGGTGTTGCGCGGCAAATGGATGCTCGAAAATATCCTCGGGACTGCCCGTTCCTCCGCCGCCGCCCAACGTGCCGCCGCTCAAGGAGCGGACAGAGGGGGAAAAGCCCCGAACGATGCGCGAACAAATGGCGGAGCATCGCGCCAATCCGGCTTGCGCCAGCTGTCACAAAGTCATGGATCCAATCGGTTTTGCGCTCGAAAACTTCGATGCCGTCGGAGCCTGGCGCAGCCGCGAAGCGGATGTCCCGGTCGATGCCTCGGGGGATCTGGCGGACGGAACCCACGTGAATGGCGTCATTCGAGTTGCGCGAAGCGCTGGTTAGGAATCCGGAACTGTTCGTGGGCACGATGACCGAAAAGATGCTGACCTATGCGCTGGGACGCGGCGTCGATTATCGGGATATGCCGGCAGTCCGCCAGATCGTCCGCGACGCTCGCGCAATGAGAAACAGATTTTCCAGTATCGTTATGGGCATTGTCCGCAGCACACCGTTTCAAATGAGGATGGCGGCGGAGATGTTCAGTCAGTAAAAAAGCGATCTCGCGACGACCGCTGCTCAAAGGGATGGGCGTTGCCGTCGGCCTGCCATTTCTGGAGTCCATGATTCCGGCGTTCACCCCGCTGGCGCGGGCTGCAGCACGCCCGCCACTGCGCTTCGGCGTGGTCTACTTTCCCAATGGCGCCATCATGCAGCAGTTCACGCCGTCAACTGTTGGAACGGGGTTTGAATTCACTCCCATCCTGAAGCCCCTGGAGCCGTTCAAGGACTCACTGATGGTGGTCACAAATCTCACACGCTCGCATCCGGGCAGCCAGGTGGGCGATCACGCCGTCAGCGCCGCGGGATTTCTGACCGGCGTTTGGCCAAGCGAGACCGAAGCGGAGGACGTGCTGGCAAACACCACCATCGATCAGGTCGTCGCGCAAGCAAATCGGCCAGGACACGCCGCTGCCTTCGCTGGAGGTCGCAACCGAAGATTTCACCGGCTACGTCGGCGGATGTTCCCCCGGGTTCAGTTGCGCCTACATGAACACGATTTCGTGGCGCACTCCGACTACGCCTCTGCCGATGGAAACCAATCCCCGCACGGCGTTCGAAGGATCTTTGGCGAGGTGGGCGACCCCAAAGAGCGCCTGGAACGCATTCAAACGCAGCGAAGCATGCTCGACTCGATTTCTGAAGAAGCCGGCAAGTCTGCAGCGCGGATCTGGGCCCGCGCGACCGCGCCCGCATCAGCGACTATCTCGACAACATCCGCGAAATCGAACGGCGCATCCAGCAGACCGAACGGCGGGCAGTCGTACACAGGCTGCCACGCTAGAGGCGCCCGTGGGCGTGCCGGACTCCTTCGAGGAACACGTCGGACTGATGTTTGATCTGGCTGGCGGCCGCCTAGCAGGCCGACGTCACGCGCGTGTTCACGCTTCATGATGTCGCGCGAACTCAGCCAGCGGACTTATCCTCAGATCGGCGTGACCGAACAGCATCATAGCGTCTCGCATCACCAGAACAAGCCGGACAAGATCGCGAAGATGGTGAAGATCAAGCCTATTACATCGGCTTCTTTGCGAAGTTTCTGGACGAAACTGCGCTGGACGCAAGACGGCGACGGATCGCTGCTGGATCATTCTCTGCTCGTCTATGGCGCCGGCATGGGCGATTCGAACTCGCATGCCTCCGATCCGTTGCCCATCGTGATGGCAGGCGGGGGCGTGGGCAAAGGGCACCGTCATGTTCAGGTGGCCACCCGTACGCCGGTCGGGTGCCTGTGGTCTCCGTGGCGAGCCGTTTCGGAGTGCCGCCGATGGAACGATTCGGCGACGGCGAAGGAATGATCGATGGCCTATTCTAAGACCCTGGCGGCGGCTCTGGCGCTGTTTTCGGTGTCTGTTATCGCGCAGGCGCCATCCACCCCGACCGCCGACGGCACGACGGCCCTGCATCTGGCTGTTCGAGCCAACGATCTGCCGGCCGTGCAGCGATTGCTTCACTCCGGCGCGAACCCCAGCGCCGCTAACCGCTACGGCGTTACTCCGCTATCTCTTGCGGCGGAAAATGCGACATTGTCATGGTGGAAACCCTTCTGAAGGCCGGAGCCGACCCTGAAGCCCGCCTTCCAGGCGGCCAGACCCTCTTGATGACCGCCGCACGAACCGGCAACCCGGAAGTGGTACAGATGCTGCTCGAGCGCGGCGCTGACCCGAATCAGAGAAGAGAGCACCAACGGGGAAACTGCGCTGATGTGGGCGGCTTCGCAGAATCACCCGGAAGCCGTGAAGGTGCTTGATCGCTCACGGAGCGGATCTGAATCTCGGTCTGCACTGCATCAATACAAAACGGACCGGTTCGGACTCGAAGGCGTCGTCACCATATTACCCAAGGGGAGCCTGACGTCCCTGATGATTCGCCGGTCGCGACGGCGCCCCGGAAGCCGCTCGCGCGCTCGCCGAAGCCGGCGCGAGTGTGAATCTTGCCGACCCCGACGGCACCGACCGCTTTGTTGTTCGCCATCAGCAATGGTCACTACGACACCGCCGCGGTTCTGCTGGAAAATGGCGCCGACCCCAATATCGCCGACATCACGGGGACTGCGGCGTTGTATGCCGCTGTTGATATGAACACCCTTATCGAGATCTACGGCCGGCCCCGGCAAAAGACAAGCGACAAACTCAGTGCACTTGAATTGATCGCGAAGCTTCTCGATCACGGTGCCGAGGTGAATGCGCAACTCAAAGCCCCCTCACTTCAGCGGGCTCACACGCCCGGTGATCGCAATCTCGGTGAGGGCACCACGCCGCTCATGCGCGCTGCCAGAAACGGTGATGCGGCCGCCATGCGGTTGCTGCTGGCGCACGGCGCGGATCCCGCCATGCAGCAGAAATCGAAAGTAACGGCGCTGATTCTTGCGGCAGGCTTGGGTCGTGGCCTGGGGGTATTCAACGACGAGTTTGCCACCGAAGCTCAGATGCTCGAAGCCGTCAAAGTTCTCCTGGACCGACACGTCGACGTGAACGCCGCCACCGAAACCGGGCAAACCGCCCTTCACTTCGCGGCGCTATCGATGGATTCGGTTGTGGAACTGCTGGCGAAGAACGGCGCCGATCTCAATGCCAGGGACAAACAAGGACGAACGCCTCTGGACATGGCCATGGGAAAAGGCGGTCCCGGCCGCGCCGGCGCCGCCGCCACGCCTCGGCCCGCAACAGCCGCGCTCCTGCGCAAATACGGGGCGAAGGGTTAACCAGGTTTGTCCTTTGACCTGAAATGTTCCCGCTCCGGACAGGAGATAAGGGGAAAGCCCCTTATCTCCTGTCTCTCATTTCACGTCCTTGCCTTCGAGCCCGCCGAGCTTCCGGAGCAAGGCGACGGTGCTGTCGTGCGGAACGGGAAGCTGGAGAAGACTGCTTTCCCATGGCGATATCCAGCGGCGTGAATCCCTGCTGGTTTTGGCGTTGAGCTTGGCGCCGTGATCGACCAGGAACTGGACGATGGAATCCGCGCCCCGGTCGGCGGCTCCGTGCAGGGCGGTCTCGCCTTTAGTGTTGCTGTGATGCGAGATCGAGACCGGCATCGAGAGCGACCTTCACAGCTTCGAGCGCCTCTGCTTCCGTTCCGCGGGTGTTCTTGTCGCGATAGCCGACGCCGGCGGCGAACATCAGGGCGGTGTTTCCGTCCTTGGGGGTGAGCTTGGGATCCGCTCCCTTTTCGAGCAGAAGCCGCATCACTGCCGCGTCGCCGGAGCGGGCGGCGCGCATCAGCGGGTGTTGCCCCTTGGTTCAGGGCGGTGTCGCCGGAATCCATGCCGCTTCTGCCGGGAAGGTGCTTCGGTGAGCGGCGTGTTCGGGTTGGCGCCGCGATCGAGCCAGCAGCTTTCACGATCTCGATGCTCGGCAGCGGATCGTCGGCCTTGCGCTGGGCAGCGTGGACCAGTCTTCATTGCGAATGTCGACGGCCGCGTAAAGCGCGGCTCGTCCGTTAGCGTCGGCCAGGTTGGGATCGGCCCCGTCGATCCAGCAGAATTTGGCGAAGGTGTACTGCTTGTTCATGATGAGCGACGACCAGGGCGGTGGTGTTGTCGACGTCGCCGTAATTGATATCGACGCCGGCATCGAGCATGGCCTTGGCGGACTCGATATCGCCTTCGCGGGCGGTGAACAGGAAAGCGGTAAATCCTCCGCGGGCGATCGGGAGAAATCGAGGAGGCCGCGCTCAAGCTTCGGCAGCTTGGTTTCGCGGTCGAAGGAGCGGACCTTCCAATCGGCGCCGTGTTCCAGCAGCAATTTCACGACGTCGGGATGACGCTCGGCGGCGGCCCACATCAGCGCGGTCTGGCCTTTGTAGTTTTCGCGCGCGTTCACATCGGCGCCGCGATCCAGCAGGAGCTTCATCACCGCGATGTTGCCGGCGCGCGCGGCGGTCATCAGCACGGTTTCGCCGTCGGCCGTGGTCAGCGGTTTTGGGATCGGCGCCGGCCTTCAGCAGCGCCTCGATCATGGGGGCGCTGCCGGAAACGACCGCCTCGGACAGCGGGGTGGCGCCGTAGCGGTTGGTGGTCTTTCGGGTCGGCGCCCGCGCGCAGCAGCAGGTTGACGGCTTCGCGTCGTTCCAATGCGCGGCCCAGTGGAGAGCGGTGGTGCCGTCGGGCTGGGTGGCGTTGACGTCGGCGCGTTGCTTCAGCAGCGCCCGCAACGCGTCGGTGTCGCGATTCTGAGTCGCGTCCGCGATATCCGCGCCGGCGGCATAGCCGATGACGGTGAGAGTGATTCCCACTGCCAGGCAGGAGAACTGCCAACTTCGTCTTCATGCGCTTCGCTCCATATTCTCTTTTAGACCTCCGACAGCAAACCGGTGCTGTCGCCGACGCTTTCCTGCTGCACTCCGGCCTTGTCCAGGATGGTCATCAGCAGATTCGCCATGGGCGTGTTCTCCGGATACTTCACGTGACGTCCGCCCTTCATCCTGCCGGCGGCGCCGCCCGCCACCAGAACCGGCAGCGGCGAGTGATTGTGAACGTTGCTGTTGCTCATGCCGCTTCCGTAGAGGATCAGCGAATGATCCAGCAGATTGCCGTCGCCGTCGGGCGTGGCCTTCAGCCGCTCCAGCAGTATGCGAGACAGAGCTCCACGTGATACGTATTGATCTTCGTCAGATTCTCCAGCCGCGCCGGATTGTTCTGATGATGCGACGCCGGATGGAAAGCTTCGGAGATGCCCAGCATGGGGAAGGTCCGGTAGCTGACTTCGCGCGCCATCATGAACGTGGAGATGCGGGTGATATCGGCCTGGAACGCCAGCGCCATCAGGTCGAACATCAGCTTCGAGTGTTCCTCGTGATCGTCGGGAATGCCGCTGGGCGAAGCGGGCACGCTCGAGGTTCGGAGTTGCTGTTCTGCTTCTCGGCGAGCTGGATGCGGCGCTCGATCTCGCGGACCGTATCCAGGTATTCGGCCACGCGATTGCGGTCGTTCGCGCCCAAGCCGCCCTGCAGGCGCCGAACCTGGCCGGTGACGGCGTCGAGAATGCTGCGCTGGCTGTTCGATGCGCTGCAGGCGCTCTTCGGCCGTCGCGCCGTCGCCGAACAGGCGGTCGAACACCACGCGCGGATTGATTTCCATGGGCATCGGCGTGGTGGGCGTGCGCCAGGAAATCGTGTTCATGTAGGTGCAACTGAAGCCGACGTCGCAGGAGCCGACCAGGCCGCTGTAATCCTCGATCGCCAGTTCCAGCGAAGGCAACAGGGTTTCCTGGCCGATCTTCTGCGCCGCGATCTGGTCGATGGTGACGCCGGCGTGAATGTCGGCGCCGTCGGTGCGCTTGGGATGAACGCCGTTCAGGTAAACCGCGGGGGAGCGCGTGTGGTCGCCGCCATTGTCGCCCGGGCCCTGCGGGCCGGCCATCGCGTGGGCCAGGTTGCTGACCACCACCACCTGATCCTTGAACGGCTCGAGCGGCGCGAGCATGCGGAGAAAGCTTCAAGCGCGCCTTCTTCGGCCGGCGTCCAGTTGGTCATCACCGCGCCGTGCGGGATGAAGCACAGCCCGAGCGAATCTGCGGGTTGGCCGCGGTCTTCGCCAGCGGCGTCTGCGCCGGAATCATGGAGTCCAGCAACGGCAGCGACATCGTCACGCCCAAGCCGCGGAGGAACGTCCGGCGCGGCAGGTGTTTCTTGTGATGAAGCTCATATGGCCTCCTTAATTCTTGGCAGTCGCGCCCTGACGGGCTTGCGTTCCTGGCCTTACCATTTGAAACGGAGTGCTCTTCACGATTCCAGCACAATGGACGAAAACCGGAAATCATTGTTCCCGGCATCCTGCACGATCTTGCGCACCGCGGGCATATCGTAATACTCGAGCGCCGCGGCCCAGCGCGTAGGTCAGCAGCTTTTCGGTCATGACGCCGACGAACACTTCGGGCGGCTTCAGCAATCGCCTGCCGCAGGCCCACGGATCCGTCGATGTGCGGCGCCATTGAACAGCGTCCCGGACGGATCGATCTTCGCTCCCTCGTCGATGGTTCTCCAGTGCCCGACGGCGTCGAAATTTTCGAGCGCGAAGCCGATCGGGATCCATCACCTTGTGGCAGCCCGCGCAAACCGGATCTGCGCGGTGCTGCTCCATGCGCTCCCGCAGCGGACGCGGCTTGCGTCGCTCGAGTTTTCCTTCAATGGCGGCACATTCGGCGGCGGCGGGGTGGCGGGATCCCAGCATATTGGTCAGAATCCATTTGCCGCGCTGACCGGCGAGGTGCGATTGGGATAGGAGGTCACCGTGAGAATGCTGCCTGGCCGAGCAGCCCGCGCCGCGCTTCGCATCGGTCACCTGTGACGCGGCGGAACTGGCTGCCGTAGATGTTCGGGAATCCCGTAATGCCGGGCCAGGCGCTCGTTCACAAACGTGTAGTCGGCATTCAGCAGGTCGATGACGCTGCGGTCTTCGCGCATGATGCTGTCGAAGAACAGCTTCGTCTCCTGCTTGCATGGCCTGGCGCAGGTTATCGTCGAAATCGGGAAAGCATCCAGATTCGGCGACGCGTTCTTGAGATTGCGCAGGAACAGCCACTGTTCGGCGAAATTGTCGGTCAGCGCGTCCGAGCGCGGGTCGGCCAGCATGCGCTTGACCTGCTGCTCGAGCACGGCGGGATCTTTCAATTTGCCCTGGCGCGGCCAGATTCAGCAGCGTGTCGTCCGGAATGCTGCTCCACAGGAAAAACGACAAACGCGAAGCCAGCGCCAGGTCGTCCAGACGATAACGCGTGTTGGCGGCGACGTTGGCGGGGTCGGGCTCGAAGCGGAACAGGAATTCCGGACTCGCCAGGATAAACTGGAGCGCCGATTCGATTCCGGCGTCGAAGCTGCCTTCTCGTTGCGGCGGCGCTGGTAGAAATTCATGAGCGTCTCGATGGCCGCGTGATCCAGCGGCCTGCGGTAAGCGAGGCGCGCCAGAGATCGACGAGGATCTTCGTCGCGCACGGCTTGCTCGTCTGCTGCGGACGCCGGCCGGCAGATGAAGATCTTGCGGCGGGACGCCGTGTCGCCCGAGCCCGTCTGGTTGAAGGGGCCTTCAATGGTCAGCCGGTCGACCGAAGGATCGCCCGTGATATCCAGGCCATCGATGGTGGTCCGCATGAACGGCTTAATCAGATCGTCTCTCATGGCATGGCTCTTCAGGATGGTTGTTGCCGAGATGGTCTGCGAACCGGCCTTTACCGGCATGCGAACGGTCAGGCGCTGGTCGAGATCCGCGCCGAATGCTCCCGGGTTCTCGGCCATCTTGGAAATCGTCCTGGCCGCCCGACGGTGACCAGTTGCACGCGATCCCCATCCAGGCGATCTCGATCTGGTGCGGATCTTCCATGCCGCGCATCAGATCGAAGGTATTGCGCCACAGCCGGACTTTGATGATGTACTCGCCATCCACCGGGAAGGTGTGCTTGACCAGAATTCCGCCGCGGGTGCCCAGCGGCAGTCCCTCGATGTGCTGGTCTTGCGAAAGATCGGGCCGGACGCGATAGATTTGGCGTGGTGGGCGCGATCGCCGGATTGCCCACGGCCTGGCGGCTGATGTTCCAGGACGCGGACAGGTACCGCTCCATCAGCGACGGCGATACGTGAGAACATCCGCGATGTTGTCGAACCCGCTGCTTTCGTCGTCGGGAGGCAGCAGGGCAGCCGCGTCGACATCCAGCGAAAGGAGATCGCGGATCGCGTTGGCGTACTCCGCGCGGTTCAGGCGATGCATGGCGACACGTCCGGGATTGGGCTTGGCTGCAGCAGCACGGTCCAGCGACGTTTCAAGGGAGCCCGCGAAAGCGTCCATCGCCGGCTTATCGGGCCGCGGCATGCCCTGCGGGGGCATCATTCCGACGCGA
This sequence comes from uncultured Acidobacteriota bacterium, assembly GCA_963836435.1. Classification (GTDB taxonomy): domain Bacteria; phylum Acidobacteriota; class Terriglobia; order 20CM-2-55-15; family 20CM-2-55-15; genus DASTBJ01. Next base: position 99,819 of record CAWIJI010000013.1, read on the forward strand.
AGCTTGCGGATGACTTTTTCCCAGGTCTCGGCGCCCTTGGGAATATCGGTCAGATCGGCGTGCTCGAGAGAAAGGCCGCCCGTTTGAGCCTTTTCGTTATGGCAGGTGACGCAGTATTTGTCGATTATTGCCGAAGGTTCGCCAGCCTTCTGAGGCGCCGCAACCGGCTCTAAAACGAATGCAGCCAATGCCGTACCGGCAACTAGTATCAGCGTTCTGGAAACCAAGGAAGCCCTCCGGATGAAGTTCTGGAATATCAGAAAAAAACTGGTTCGAGTATAGTCCGTTGGCGCACTCCCTGCCATGTTTTTCAGGAACCTGCAAGCCCTCGTCTCCTGTCGAGCGTGTGCTGGAGAACCGCTCACAAACTCGTCCCGGACGGGAACTTGAGAGTGCCGGTCCGCCCGTTTGGTTTCGTCAGCGAATCCCGTTGGAACGACTATCCGATGAAGTGATCGGTGGAATTGTAGCTGAGGCCGAGTGTCATGATTTTCTGAAGCAGCTGGTCGTAGCCAAAGCCGCGGTGTGCGGCAGAGTCTGCGAAGTCCTCGTTCATGGCGATCTGAGGGTTGGGATTCGCTTCAAGAAGGTAAAACTCGCCGTCGCTCGACAGGCGGTAGTCCAGACGCGCATAACCGCTCAGTCCCAGGTGCCGATAGATGCGCTTCGACAGCAACTCCAGCTTCTGCTGCAAGTCCTCGCAGAGATTAGCCGGACGAGTCTCCAGCCCGACTCGCTTCTGATAGTCGGGGTTCCACTTCAGGCGGCCCGTGGCGATGTTCAGGGATCCTTCGGGCAGATTTCCGATGACGAGTTCCCACGGTGTACAAGTTTGAAGCTTCTTGTTTCCGATAACACCGACGTAAATTTCCCGCCCTTCAATGTACTGTTCTGCAATGGCATGACTGGCTGTGGTTCTGTGGATGAACTCCACTCGTTCGGCAAGTTTGTCATCGTCATTGACGACAGATGCCTGGGATATGCCTACTGAGCCTTCTTCAATGGCCGACTTCACCAGCAGCGGGAATTCCAGGTGCGGCGGACGAACGACCTTCTGACCGAGGGGAAAAACGGCAAATTCGGGCACCGGAATGCCGTGAAACGAAAGGATCTTCTTGGTGAGGGCTTTGTCATGGGCCAGCGTCAGCCCGCGCGGATTACAACCGGTATAGGGCTGCTTCAGGAGTTCGAGATAACTGACCACGTGCTGGTCAAAAAGGGCGTGTCCGTCGAACTCCTCGAGAAGGTTGAACGCAACGTGCGGTCGGAGTTCTTCCCGGGCGTTGCCAATCACCGCCAAATCGGCGGCCAGACCCACCGGATAAACGTCATGTCCGATGTCCTTGAGCGTGGTGATGACATCGTATTCCGTCCTCCAGGGCTGCTTTTCCTTTTCAATGCCCTCATCGAGACTCGGAGGAGGCATCAATCCATCCGTCAGTAACACCATGATTCGGAGCTTCGCCTTTGGAGCGAGCTTGGGCGTGGCTTTAGCTAGCGAGTCGCGCGAAGGGGTGATCCGGCGCCGGCGACTCGGATTAGTGGCGCGCATCTTGCGAGTTCCTCTCTGACTGTTAACTTCCATAGTTTCACACTGCCGGTTCGCCTGTTGACGCCCATGACAAGTTCTAAACTGGTGCCATGAATTTGCAAAGAAAGATCGCGGTGCCCACTCCCCGGCCCAGCGGTCCCGTTTTTCTTATAAATTTCGAATTTGAGCCCTGTTACCGGCTTCTTGAGTTTTGCCCGCACAGCGTCCCGCATCCGCGTAGCCAAATTGTTACTCCGGCAAAATGAAACTCCAACATTCTCCCCCTAGTCTCCCAGCATCCGCCACGTGCCTGCCAGGTTGAGCAGGTCTTGACCATGACCCGGGCACAAGTGTGGGAAGTTCGTCCATTTCTTGAAACGTTAATGCTCTGGGAGGCTAAAGATAAGAATGAATACAAAAAAGATTCTGATCGCATTGGGGTTGGCGACACTCGCCACAACAGCGGTCGCGGTCGCGCCGTTCGACTTTGGCGATTTTCGCGATCGTCAACTCGACGCTCACTCCGTGCAGATGTTCGGCATTGTCACACCCCTGGCGGAATCCTCGTTCAAAAGCATCTCCGCCGCGCAGGCGAACGCTGAACCGACGTCGCTGGTTAGGCTCGCGAAAGGCTTGACTGCCCGGGTGGTGAGTGCAGGGACAGACCTTGGTCCCAACATCGACATGATGGCCCTTTGGCCTAATGACTATGAACCAACCTACCTGATCGCCTGCAATGAGGAAGGTCCAGGCCAGGCCGGCGTCCAACGGATTCGGCTGTCAGACGGTACAGTCGATACGATCCTTTCAGGCACGAATTCCTGCGATCCCGTGCGGCGCACCGCGTGGGGAACGATCGTCATCGGCGAGGAGTCTGGCAATACGGGCCAGATCATGGAGCTGATCAATCCGCTCGCGACCACCGGCGTCCTCTTTGATCGCGGCGCCGGCACCTTTTCGGGAGGCGTCGGTAGCGGCAACCTTGTTGTCCGTCGTAGCGTTGGACGGCTGTCCTTCGAAGGGCTGGCCCTGTACCCCAACGGGGTCATGTATTACGGCGACGAGAACCGGCCCTCGACGGGTGCGCCTGGAGGGGCCTATTTCAAGTTCATCCCTTCTTCGCCCTGGAGCAGTGGAGCAATTAGCGACCTGTCTCAATCTCCTCTGGCAGCCGGCACTGTCTATGGGTTGCGGCTCGGGAAGCGCAGCGGCAACACCGACTACGGACAGGGTTCCAACACCGGGCAGGGCGTCTGGGTACCGATTCCCGGTGGTGGGAACAACGCGGATCTCAGAGCCGCTACAGCGAGCCTGAAGCTGACGGGGTATTACCGGCCGGAAGACGCGGAAGTTGATCCTCGAGCGCTGGCCACCGGCCTGGTACGATTCTGCGCCAACAACACGGGTAATGAGTCTGACGATCGCAATTGGGGGGAGACCCTCTGCATCACGGACGGATTGCTCACAGAGGCGACCGCCAATATTGCCACGCCCGAGGTCCAATTTTTCGTCATCGGCACTCCTGACCTGGCAATGATGGATAATCTGGCTCCGCATCCCGTTCGCCCAATGTGGGTTCTCCATGAAGATGGCGATGGCCCACTTGTGGGCCGCAACAACGATCTGTGGGCCTGCGCGGAAGACGGCATGGACTCCGACAGTCTGTCCGACGGGTGTATTCGGATCGCCACAATCAATGACCTGAACGCGGAATGGACAGGTGGGATCTTCGATGGGTGGGGGAACCACTTCTATGTGAGTGTTCAACACAACGTCACGGGTCACGGCGTCATCCTGGACATCACCGGGTGGCGTTAGTCCGTTGTGCCGGGCGTAACGAGAATTTTGTTCCCGCAAGGCATAACGGGCCAGGCGCCGAAGGCGCCGCTGGCACGCCTCCGGCGTGCTCTGGAGTTTAGACATTTGAGTGGCACGCCGGAGGCGTGCTGAGAATTTAGCCCCGGGTTAAGCGAGCGAAGCGAGCGCAACCCGGGGTTGCCGTATCGGAGATGTTCGCACCCCGGCACGGGCCCCGGCACGGGTGCAGGGATTCCTCGCACCCCTGCCGGGCCCTGCCGGGGTGCGAACGCCCCTCGTGAGATGAACCCCGGGTGTCGCTCGGCTCCACCCGGGGCTACCTGCCTTTCACGCCTCTGGCGTGCAAAATGTCTAAACTCCCAGACGCCGAAGGCGCCGCGCAAGCGCCCGAGGCGGGGTCCGGGGCGGAGCCCCGTTTAGGTAGTCGCTGCCCGGCAGTCTCCCTCGTGCGTCCTCCCCGCGGGGATCGTCTGGGGTGGAAGCTCTAACAGAGACGCGGATTGGGAACCGGCAATCGCACTTCCCGTGTTCCCAACCCGCGTCACTGCCGTAGAAAAGACCGTGCCTCAATCCCTCAGGGTTACGATCGTGACACCGCGGCCGCCCTGGTTCTGCGGGGCGAATTCGAAGCTGGCGACGTGAGGATGGGATTTGAGCAGCTCTGCAATGGCATGGCGCAACGCGCCGGTGCCCATTCCGTGAACGATGCGAACCTGCGGGATTTGGGCCACAAACGCTTCGTCCAGAAATTTATCCGCCCGGTCTGTCGCCTCATCGACAGTGCAGCCGAGCAGATTGATTTCGCTGGCGGCATCCTCCGCTTTCGACACCTGCAGGTGAACGCCTGCGGGCAGTTTCAAAACTGGCGTTTCGAGAACCTCCAAATCCGCCAGTGGGCGGCGCATCCGGATATTGCCGACCATGAGTTCCGCCTCACCCGCGTGGATGCCCAGAACAGTGCCGTTTACTCCGAGTGATTCGATGTGAACCCTGGATCCGACGGCCGCGGCTTTTCTGGAAACAGGTTTCTCGACTTCAGCACGCGGCTGAACTCCCTCGAGTTTCTCTTTTTCCCGGCGAATCTGCGCGGAGGCCTGAGCCGTAACCGTATCGAGCTTTCGCTGGTACTTTCTCTTGAGCGACTCCTCCTGAACCGCATCGAGTTCCTTCGCCGCACGGTCGGCCATCTCTCTGGCGATCTGCTGGACGCGGCGTTCTACCCGAGCGATCTCTTCTTTATGCTGCTTCTGCAGCGCGGCGAGTTCGCGTTCCTTGAACGTCTCGAATTCCTTGCGTTGCGCTTCCAACCCCGCCGTCTCCTGCTCAAGATCCGTGATGCGCCGCCGAAGTTCGTCGACGTAGAGGCTGATATCGGCTTCGCCGCTATCGAGAAACAGCATCGCATCCTGGAGCACGGAGGCCGGCATTTGCAGGCGCTCAGCGATCTTCAGTCCACTGGACGCGCCGGCCAGTCCATGGAGCAGCCGGTAGGTCGGCTCCAGCGTTTGCTCGTTGAATTCCATGGCTGCGTTCGCGACGGCCTTCGTCGTCTCGGCATAGATCTTCAAACGGTTGTAGTGCGTGGTTGCGACGGCGAGGCAACCGATCTGGCGAAAACGTTCGAGCACGGCCTTGCCCAGGGCAGCGCCTTCACCTGGCTCGGTGCTGCTGCCGATTTCGTCAAGCAGGATCAGAGACTGGGGTGTCGCGGATTCCAGCATGGCCTTGATCGAAAGAACGTGTGCCGAGAACGTGCTCAGGTGATTGGCAATCGACTGCTGATCGCCGATGTCCGCCAGAATCTGATCGAGAATCGGCAGCGTCGCTTCTTCGGCCGGCACGGGGATACCGGACTGTGCCATCAGCGCGAGCAGACCGATGGTCTTCAAGACAACGGTCTTGCCGCCAGCGTTGGGCCCGCTAATGACGAGAATCCGTCGCGTGGTGTCGAGGTCCACCGAGACTGGAGCAACTTGCCGGCCCTCCCGGCGCAGATTGTCCTCGAGCAACGGATGGCGCGCCCGATTGAGGCTGAGTAACAGGCGGCTGGAGAACATCGGTCTCGCACAGTCAAACTCCCGTCCAAAGCGAGCCTTGGCAAACGTTACTTCGATCTGGCTGTGCAAGCTTCGGGCCCCGGACAGCTGGGGCGCGCTTGCCTGAATGCGGTCTGTGAGTTCGGCAAGAATTCGAGCAACCTCCTGGAATTCAGCTTCGTGAAGGCGAACGAGCTCGTTGTTCATATCCAGAACGGCGAGCGGCTCCATGAAGACCGTGGCGCCGCTCGAGGATGTTCCGTGGACGATACCGTCCACCCCACGCTTTTGATCAGAGCGCACCGGAATAACGAACCGGCCATTGCGGACGGTGACGATCTGGTCTTGAAGCTGGCTGGCGTAGTCCGGGCTGCGCAGCATCGATTCCAGTTTGCCGGTGACGCGCGAGCGCGTGGCTTCAAGGGCGCGGCGGATTCTGGAAAGCTCCGGGCTGTAGCGTTCGTCGACCTCGCCGTCACGAATCGCGCGACCCAGGTGCTTTGAAAGGTCCCGAAGGTCCGGGAGCCGCGCAGCCTTGTGAGCGAGTTTCGGAAAGGTTTCCATCTCCTCACGCCATCGAACACGCAGGCCTTCGATCTGGCCGAGGAAGGTTTGCACGGCTTCGATTTCGGGAATTTCCAGCGATGAACCGACGACCAGGAGTTTTTCCAGCGCAGGCGTCAGCAGGGGAACGTCGTTGAAAGGAACGCGCTGCAGGCGGAGGTACGCCATCGCTTCGGCAACGAGCGCGTGCTCGGCCTCGAGATCGCTGAGAGTGATGGATGGGGCCACCTGACTCAGGAGCAGCTTGCCGTCATCCGTGGAAACGTATCGGGAGAGGAGCGACTTCAGGCGTTCGAATTCGAGGGCATGGAGGGAAGCGTTCATGCGAACTCCCCTTCTCTCGAGGGGTGGCTGCTCCACCAGAGAAATTTCGTGCCAGGTTCCGGAGGGGGCGCAGACGGGGAGAACGAGCATGCCGACGGGTTGGCATCAAGCTCGGGACAGTCCTCCTCACGAGGGGGGCACAGGCGCTCGCCGCTAAACACGATTGATCAGACTGGCAACCATGGCGGCGCCGAAGCCGTTGTCGATGTTGACGACGGTTGTGTTGGAAGCGCAGCTATTCAGCATCCCCAAAAGCGCTGCCAGGCCGTTAAAACTGGCGCCGTAACCGACGCTCGTGGGCACGGCAATCACGGGAACCGCCACCAGACCACCGACCACGCTGGGCAGTGCGCCCTCCATGCCGGCCACGACTATGAGCACGCGCGCGGTAGCAAGGCGATGCCGGCGGTCGAGCAGCCGATGCAGGCCGGAGACTCCCACGTCGTAAAGCTTCTCGACCTTGTTACCCATCACACTCAAGGTGACGAGCGCTTCCTCGGCAACCGGAATATCGGACGTTCCCGCGGTAATAACCATAACCGTACCTTTGCCGCGAATTTCATGGTCCTTGCGCACGACAATTGTTCGGCCTGCCTCGTTCACTTCGGCCTCAGGAACAAACTTCTTCACACTCGCGAATTGCTCGGCGGTCGCGCGCGTCACGAGAATGTTGTGCCCCCTCGGCATCATCGACTCCACGATTCCGACAACCTGTTCGGCGGATTTCCCAGCACCAAAGATGACTTCAGGGAAGCCCTGGCGCAGTGTTCGATGGTGATCGACGTTGGCAAACCCCAGATCTTCGAACGGCAGACTCCGCAGGCGTTCGAGAGCCTGATCGTCAGAAAGACTGCCGGCCTTGTGTTGAGTGAGAATCTCGCGTAGCTGCTCTTCGGTCATATCCGGAAACCGCATTGTACCTGATGCAGTCGTGCCTCATAATTGCGCCGTGCTGATTTGGAGAAAACTCAAGATCACGCTTGAGATGATCAAGTTTGAGCACACGGTTTTTGCCCTTCCCTTCGCATTCATCGGAGCTCTGCTTGCGGGTCGTGGCTTGCCCACAGGCTGGCAAGTCCTCTGGATTGTCACCGCGATGATCGGAGCTCGAAGCTCAGCCATGACGTTCAATCGCATCGTCGATCTGCAATTTGACAGAAAAAACCCCAGGACTCGGGCCAGAGCTCTCGCCGCCGGCACGCTCTCGATGCCATTCGCCATTACCTTCACGACGATCATGGCCGCGCTGTTCGTCTTCTCGGCGTCACAGCTGAACGCGGTTTGCTTTCTTCTTTCATTCCCCACTCTGGCGATTCTGTTCTTCTATTCCTATACGAAACGATTCACAGCGCTGAGCCATCTCGTCCTGGGATTGGCGATCGGCCTGGCGCCCCTTGCGGCATGGCTGGCGATTCGAGGGACTTTCGCCTGGCCGCCGGTCATGCTCAGCGCTGCAGTGATGTTCTGGGTGGCGGGATTTGACGTCATCTACGCCCTTCAGGACGCGGAATTCGACCGCCAGAATCGTCTATTCTCGCTGCCTGCCCGTCTTGGCGTGGGCTGGGCCCTGATTCTTTCGACAATGTTTCACGCCGTTACGGTCATCCTGCTCCTGGCGACGGCCGTGTGGACCGGGCTTGGCGGGATCGCCTTCTCGGGAATAGCCGTCGTGGCAGCCATATTGTTTTGGGAGCATCGGATCGTCAGACCTGGCGATCTCAGCAGAGTCAACGTCGCATTCTTTTCCTTGAATGGCTATGTCAGCATCCTTTTACTTATTACGTTTGCAACGGACATCCTGCTAAAGTAAGGGTTTCCTAACTATGACCATGCTTCTCGCATTCTTTTTTCCACCTGAGCAGCCCATTTTCTACCAGCTCCATCCGGACCATTGGAATGCCCTGTACCAGTGGACGTTCTTTGACCTCTCGATCCTCACCGCTTACCTGACGGTCCTGGGCATCCTCGCAATCTACGGCGTTCATCGCTATCACCTTGTTTACCTTTACCTGAAAAACAGCGGCAACGTCGCGGTTCCGAAAGGGCACTTTGAAAAGCTGCCGCGGGTTACTGTTCAGCTGCCGATTTTCAACGAACGATACGTGGTTGAACGCCTGATTGAGAGTGCCTGCCGGATTCGCTATCCGAAAGAACTGCTGGAGATACAGGTCCTGGACGATTCTACCGACGGCACGAAGGAGATCGCGCGGTCATTCGTGGAGCACTACAAAGCCCTCGGATTTCAGATCGAACATATCCACCGCGCGAATCGAAGCGGCTTCAAAGCGGGTGCCCTGGAAAATGGGCTGAGGCTGGCCAAGGGCGAATATATCGCCATCTTTGACGCGGACTTCGTTCCGCCCGAAAACTTCCTCGAAGATGTCATTCAGCACTTCACCGATGCCACCGTGGGAATGGTTCAGGCGCGCTGGGGCCACCTCAACCGCGAGTACTCCCTGCTGACCCAGGTGCAATCGGTGATGCTCGATGGACACTTCGTGATCGAGCACGGCGCCAGGAATTCCTCGGGACGGTTTTTCAACTTCAACGGCACTGCAGGCATCTGGCGCCGGAAGGCTATCGAATCCGCCGGCGGGTGGGAACACGACACCCTGACCGAAGACACGGACTTGAGTTATCGCGCGCAACTGGCAGGATGGAAGTTCGTCTACCTGCCGCACATTGTCTGTCCGGCCGAACTCCCCGTCGAGATGAATTCATTCAAAACGCAACAATCGCGCTGGGCCAAAGGTCTCGTCCAAACAGGCATGAAGTTGCTCCCGCGCATCCTGCGCAGCGACATTCCGCTGAAGACCAAAATCGAAGCGTTTTTTCACCTCTCCGCCAATATCGCGTATCCCCTGATGATTCTGATGTCGCTCCTGCTTTTGCCGGCAATGATCGTCCGCTTCAACCAGGGCTGGCTCCAGATGTTGTACATCGACCTGCCGCTGTGGCTGCTCTCGACCGCGTCGGTTTCGACGTTCTACCTGGTTGCCCAGAGAGAGCTGTATCCGGACTGGCGGCGCCGGCTCAAATACCTGCCCTTTCTGATGGCCATGGGCATCGGCCTGTCGGTCGTGAACTCCAAAGCGGTGCTGGAAGCCTTGCTGGGAATTCAGACCAGCTTCAAGCGCACTCCCAAGTACAGCATCGTTAACAAGAGCGACGGCTGGTACACGAAGAATTACCTGCGAAAGGCCGGGGGACTGCCCGTGCTCGAACTTCTGCTTGGCCTTTATTTTGTGCTCGTCGCGACGTACGCGTTCCTGAACGAAAACTACCCGAGCATCGCGTTTCTGATGCTGTTTATTGTGGGTTTCACATACATGGGATCGATGTCGATCGTGCACATGACCCTGCGCCGCTTCCGCTCCGCCACTGAATAGGAATCCTTTGAACCGGCGTTCTCAGGCTTGGCTATGGCTGGGAATCTTCGCTGTTGCGGGCATTGCCCTGGCCCTTCTCTATCCTGACAGCTACCAGCAGGATGGTCCGTATCACTACCTGTACGCGCGCAACGCCTGGAAGCACCCTGCCTTCATGGTCGGTGTCTGGTCCCGTCCCTTGTTTACGTTCCTTTATTCGTTTCCGGCCATGCTGGGGTACCCTGCGGCAAAACTCTTCACGGTCCTGCTTTGCGTCATCACGGCATGGCAGACGTTTCGCATCGCCGAAGAACTGGGCCTGGAACGGCCGGCGCTGGCAATTCCGCTGCTATTTCTGCAGCCATCGTATTTCCTGCTTTCCGCCGACACGATGACCGAACCGGTTTTTGCGCTGATTCTTGCCATCGCCTTGAGGCTGCATCTGAAGGGTCGCATCACAGCCGGCATGGCTGTGGCATCGCTGATGATCCTCGCCCGGCCGGAAGGTTTCTTTCTCGGCGTCCTGTGGGGCGTGTGGGTCCTGGTCGATGGGCGCAGCACCACAAGTCGCTGGCGTCGGATACCGGGAACTCTGCTGTTGGCCGCCGGCGCCGCCGCATGGTGGCTGGCCGCGTTAGTCCTCACAGGCGACCCGCTTTTCATCATTCATGACTGGCCCACGGACTGGGGCGAGGCCAGGTACGGAACAGGATCGATCTTGATCTATCTCGTGCGTCTTCCGGAGATCGCCGGGCCGCTGCTTTGTCTCGTTTTCCTCCTCGGCCTGGTACTGTTGCTCGCACGCCGGCAGATGGGAACCGTGACTTCAACATTCGTCACGCTGTTTGTCTTACATTCTCTTTTCCGCTTCTTCGGCTGGTTCGGTGCTGCCGGCTATCCCCGGTATTTCGTGTGCGTGGCGCCCGTGATAGCCCTGATTACCCTGTCCGGTTGGAATAGCCTGGCGCGCCTATTGGCACGCGCACCCCGTCCCATCGCCACTGCAGCCGCTGTGACAGTGCTTGTGTTCTCCGCGGTATTTGCCGTCTCGTACGCAGACGCCGCGATTTATGTTCGAGATGCGCGCGCCATCAGAGAGATGTACGCGTGGTTCCAGGCGAACCCGAAGCCTGTGACCAAATTGGTCTGGAGCCAGGCCTATATGTGCATCCTCTTCGACTGTGACCTGTCTGAAAAGACACGCTTCAGCGCCGATAAGAAGTCCAACCTCGCAAAGCTACAGCAATCCCCTAAAGGCACCCTGGTCTTCTGGGATGGCGACACCGGCCCGTCGTGGTACCACATCAAGAGCGACGATCTTGAGCACGCCGGCTTCACCAGAATGCGGTCGGAGTCCTACAGCCTCGAAGGACTCCTGGTGAAAAGATGGTGGTTTCACGACTGGGGACCTCGACAGCAGGAAATGCACCTGTTTTACAAAGCGGAATAGGGCGCAATTCGGCCGCAAGGTCTATGGCAGCAGCACCGTGCGGTTGAGCCAGAGGATGTTGTCCCAACTGAGCACCGACTCGGTTCCATCAAATAACCTGGCGTAACTGCCGCCGGAACCCTTGAACGTAAATTTCCTGACGTGATCGACGGGTTTGGTTGTCACGTTGCGCATGATGTCGAGCGCCTGTTCCTGCCGGGAAATCTGGTAGAAGCCCGGGTTCCGGGCGGAGTAGAACCTGGTGTCGGTGGTATTGCGCCTGGCGGCAACGCCGCGCTCGTAAGTGATGTGCATTTCGAGACGTTCCCCGCTGGCGGCCGCGAAGACCCAGTCCTGCGTTTCGACAATGGGACCCGATCCGCTGGATTTAGTTGCCCACACCATGTCGTGAGTCGTCGCCAGCAGGTAGTTGCCGAAAGGCCCGGGAGCGTCCGAAGGATCCTCCGTCAAACCGCCGATCACCAATTGCACGTTTTCTCCGGCAGGATTCTTCACTGGGGCGACCAGGTAGACAAGCCGGTTCGAGCCCTTGCCTTTGGGACTCAGGTCGGGCGCGTTGATGGTAACGCGGTCGATAAAAACGGCGCGCAGATTACAGTCCTTGGCCGCGCCGGTTGTGGCGACGTTGGAAGTCCATCCCGGGGGCAGGTAGGCGGCTAAGGCAGCCTCCGGTACTTTAAGGTCAAGCTGGAAGCGGGTCTCGCTACTGGTTTCCACGGGCGTCTCAGCGCGTGCAGATGACAGCAAAGCAGACATTACCAGGAGCAGACAAGATGTGTAACGCATGCCGGGAGTATAGAAAACTTCAGGCACGTCCACCGCATGAATAATAGGGCCGATTCGAGGCGCCACCAACCACGGCGTGAGATCCAGGTGACGACTCGGCGCCTGCATGACGGAGGGGAATGTAACTAGGTCAGGTGGTACGCGTAGTACAGTCCGTCGGCAACTGGACCGATAGGAGCTCAAATGCATCAGGTGTCTCGCAACTCTATGATTCTGGGTGTCGCCCTGATCCTGGCGATGCATGCCAATTCGGTTGCGGAGTCCCCTTCGAATAAGCGGGAGACTTTCGATATTTCCCGGTTCAGCAATGAAATCGAAGGTTGGTTCTCCCCTTTCTACGTCACCGAAACAAAGCCAATACAGGCGGTCCTGGCTGCCCGCATGATCCGCCAGGATACGCAAGTTCTGGTGACGGAAACTGCCGCCGGGAAACTCGCGCTACTGACTGAACAGATGGCCTACCATCACATCGCTCAGGGAGTCGTGAATGGCAAGGCCTGGATGGCGACGTTCTGTGTAGTCTGTAATACCGGGGTCAGCATGATCCCCACCTTTGATGGAAAGGAACAATTTTTCGAAGCCGTTGGTCTCTACAATGGCCTGATGGTCATGAAAGACCTTCTTCGACAGGTACCCTTTGGAATCATGTTACGGGCGAAGCTATGTACGGGAAGCTTGCAGGCCGGCAAATTCCTGTTTCGAATTGATTGCAAATGCAGGCCAAAGAAGCATTGGCGCTGGATCCTGAAATGAGGATTGCGATCTCGCTTCAGCCGTACGTGGCCGCCGGTCTGAACCCGGCAATGCGAACGTGACCAGGCAGCAAGATCGTTGCAACGTTCGGGGAGGAGACACACGACGGCCCCGGCATGAGATGCGGGCCTTGGAATCTGGACCTCCGACACTCGCCGGTACTGCCACTCGAAAGTATCCGACAACAGGGTGAGGGATTCCATCGACGAACTCGACGGAGAAAGATCCTGGTCTACATCGACCCCAGGACATCTGTCCGGCGGCCCGTTTGTCGATGCTCAAAGCGCCGGCTGAAGGGGAAGGAATATCGGCTCGATAACGGCTTTGTGGTTGTGGTTCACGTTGCTTCTGGATCGAAGGGCAAGGCTCAGCGCGTCGAACGACCACAGCAAATCTTCACTCGCTGGTACGGCTTCTCGCTACCTTCCCCGGAGCGGAGGTCTTTGCAAAATGATTCGCAGGTTCCTTCTGGTCTCCATTATTTCTTTACTTTCGGTTGCGTCCTACGGGGCGCGGACCTCTGTATCCGAATGAGCCAGCCCCGTAGTCTCTGCGATCCGAACCCACCGGTGGCAAACCTCAACTTCACACTCAAGGACATGAATGGCAAACCTGTAGCCCTCAGTGCACACAAAGGGAGAGTTCTTCTTTTGGATTTTTGGGCCACCTAGTACACACCTGCAGTCGAAATCCCCAACTTCGTGGAGCTCGGCA
>CAWIJI010000014.1:0-227578 GCA_963836435.1 uncultured Acidobacteriota bacterium
CGTGGGTTCGCGGAGCAAGTGCGCTGCAACTGCCGCGCGGGTTGGGCGCGCATCTATGCACAGCTTGATCCCGCGACGGAGAGCGAAGGCGTGACACTTAACCGCCCTTATTGACCATCCGTGAGCGCTTACGAGCTACCGATGACAATGCCAGCGACAAAGGGCACCGCGATGGGGCGGCTGTTTCAGGCAAGAACTCCGAAGTCGCGGCAGTCCCAAGCAATCTTTCCTACCCGGCGTGACCGAGATATGGTCGCCTGACTTACAGTAAAGGGCACATGAAAAAAGGCAGGGACCAATTTGCTGGAGCCTTTTGCCAGATCGTCAAGTTCGCGGCCCGCTTCGGCCCAGTGCAACTGCTCCACCTCAGATCGTATCGGCGCTCTTGTCGAGGAAAATGGGTTGCTGAGGTCCTCTGAGGCTGAATGAGGCCGCTCGACGCGTGTGCACACCTCCTAAGCGGCCGCGTCGCCTCGGCATGCCGATGTCGCTCGCACGGCCGTGGTCCGCCGTGGTATCTTCCACTCTTGGCAGATGCTGAGCCTTCAGGGGCGGGTGATGCGGCGGCGAGATTTCATCGGAGGCGCTAGTAGCATCGCGGTGATGCGGTCGCTTGCGGTGCGCGCGCAAGCTCCGGGACCAATGCGTCATGTCGGCGTTTTGATGTTCTACGCTGAGAACGATCAGCAAGGAAAAATTCGCGCTCAGGCTCTGGAAGAGCAGCTGCAAAAGCTCGGATGGGTGAAGGGTCGTAACCTGGCAATCACTTACCGATGGGGCAATCGGTTCCAGCCCTACGCCATTGAGCTCGTGCGACTGAAGGTGGACGCAATTATCACCGTTTCAACACCGGCGCTGATAGCGGTGCAGCACGAGACACACACGATTCCGATCGTGTTCACTCAGGTCTCCGATCCAGTCGGTCAAGGCATCGTCAAAAATGTGGCGCGACCGGGCGGAAACGTCACGGGATTCAGCAACTATGATCCGTCGATCAGCGGCAAGTGGCTTGAACTGCTTAAGGAGGCTGCCCCCAGCGTCACGAGGGCCGCGATCATCTTCAATCCCAAGACGGCTCCCTACACGCGCTTATATATGCACTCGATAGAAGCTGTTGCTTCTTCGGTCCGGGTGAACGTCACAACTGCGCCGGTGCACAACGATGCGGACATTGAAGTGTTCTTCGCAAAGCATGGAAAAGAGCCCGGCGGCGGTCTAATCGTGATGACGGACGCGTTTACTTCCACTAATCGCAAGCAGATCATCGAATTGGCGGCGCGATTTACGCTCCCCGCTGTCTATCCTTACCGATACTACGTTTCCGACGGCGGACTGATGTCGTACGGAATTGAACAAGTGGAACAGATTCGCGGAGCGGCCGTCTATATCGATCGAATTTTGAAGGGTGAAAGGGCCGGAGATTTGCCGGTTCAAGCGCCAACCAAGTACCGATTAACTGTCAATCTCAAAACCGCTAAGGGGCTCGGCCTCAATATGCCGCCGATGCTGCTCGGCCGTGCCGACGAGGTGATCGAATGACGATGCGACGGCGCGAGTTCATCACTCTGCTCGGCGGCGCGGCGGTCGCGTGGCCGCTCGTCGCGCGCGCGCAGCAAGGCGAGCGAGTGCGGAGGATCGGCGTGCTGATGCCTCTCGCTGCCAACGACCCAGAAGCGCAGCGGCGCATCTTGGCGTTCGAGGGGCGACTGCAAGAGTTGGGCTGGACGGTGGTCGCCACTTGCGAATCGATTATCGTTGGGCGCCGGGTGACGCCGACCGTATGCGCGCCCAGGCTAAGGAGCTGGTGAGCCTGAAACCGGACGTGATCGTCGGTACCAGCACGCCGGTGGTGGGTGCGTTGCGAGCGGAAACGCGAACCATTCCGATCCTATTTGTGCAAGTCGTTGACCCAGTCGCGGCCGGATTTGTGACCAGCCTCGCGCGACCGGGCGGCAATCTCACCGGTATCACCAATTTTGAGTTCTCGATGGGGGGCAAATGGCTTGAAACGCTGAAAGAGATTTCGCCTCAGCTTGCCCGTGTGGCAGTCCTTTACAATCCCAAGACGGCACCGTATGCGGGCGTCCTGCTGCGGTCCGTTGCAGCAGCTGCTCCTTCATTTGCGATAGAGCTGACTGACACTCCTCTTCAGGACACTGCTGAGACTGGGCACGCAATTGACACGTTCGCGCAACAATCAAATGGCGGGTTGCTGGTGTTGCCGGACGCGAGCACGCTATTTCATCGCGACCTTATCATTGCGCGCGCGGCCCAACATCGGTTGCCGGCCGTCTATCCATTTCGCTATTTCGCCGTCAGCGGGGGCTTGGTCTCGTACGGAATCAATGCGGCTGACACGTATCGGCAAGTCGCTTCCTACGCTGATCGCATTCTTCGCGGCGCGAAGCCGGAAGAGCTTCCTGTCCAAGCGCCGATCAAGTTCGAGCTGGTGATCAATCTCAAGACAGCTAAGGCGCTCGGCCTCGCCGTGCCGCCGCTGATGCTCGCCCGCGCCGACGAGGTGATCGAATGACAGCGGCGCGCAATTCATGACGCTGCTCGGCGGCGCGGCGGCCGCGTGGCCGCTCGCGGCCCGCGCGCAGCAGCCAGAGCGGATACGCCGGCTCGCGTGGTTGATAGCCTTCCCCGAGAAAAGTCCTTTAGCGCGCGCACTCGTGGCGGCGGCTGCGCAGGCGCTGCAGCGCTTGGGATGGGTCGAGGGTAGGAATATTTACATCGAGTATCGCTTCGCGGCTGGGGAGCCGGCCTCTTCAAGTCTTATGCGGCCGAGCTGGTTGGCCTGTCTCCAGACGGATTCTCGCAAGCACGACGCCGGCGGCGGCCGTGCACGAACTGACCCGCACGATGCCGATCGTCTTCGTCCTCGTGCCGGACCCGATCGGAGTGGGCTTCGTTCAGAGCTTCCCGCGACCCGGCGGCAACATGACCGGCTTCATTTCCGTACGACGCGCCCCTAATCGGGAAATGGGTTCAGTTGCTCAAAGAGATCGCGCCAGGGATCACGGGTGCCGCCGCTATCTTCAACCCCGACACCGCCTACCCACCATCGTTCATCGTTCGCGAGATCGAGGCAGCATCGTCAGTAGGGGTAGTAGCGACGCTTGCTCCGGTGCGCGACAGTGCGGACATTGAAGAGGTCGTCGCGGCTCAGGCGCGCGAACCAGGGCGCGGCCTGATGATCATGCCGGATAGCTTCAATGTCAGCGCATCGCGATGTCATCATCGGCGGCGGCGAACCGTCACCGCCTGCCGTTTATCGGGTTCGATGCTATTCGCTACGGCCGGCGGGCTAATGACCTATTTTGCCGATGCGGTCGACCTGCACGTGCAGGCGACAGCCTACGTTGACCGAATCCTCAAGGGCGAAAAGCCAGCCGACCTGCCAGTGCAGACGCCGACGAAGTACAAGCTGGTGATCAACCTCAAGACCGCCAAGGCGCTCGGCCTCGAGTGCCGCCGACGCTGCTCGCCCGCGCCGACGAGGTGATCGAGTGAAACGGCGCGAGTTCATCACGCTGCTCGGCGGCGCGGCTGCACTGGCCGCTCGCGGCACGCGCGCAAGGATCCAAGCTGCCCAGAATCGGTGTCCTTGTTCCCGCTGACCCGGAGCCGTTCTGGAGCGCGTTCCGAGCCGGCTTGCGCGAGCGCGGCTACATCCAGGGACAAAATATTGCGCTCGAGTTCCGCTCGGCCGAGGGCAAGCTAGCGCGTCTGCGCGGGCTGGCTGACGAGTTCGTTCATCTAAAGGTCGACATCATCGTCGCGCACCAGACGCCGGCCGTCATCGCCGCAAGACAGGCGACGACGGAGATTCCGATCGTGATGGCGGGGGCGGGCGATCCGGTAGGAACCGGTCTCATTTCGAGCCTGGTGCGGCCGGGCGGCAACATCACCGGCTTGTCTGCCACCTCCGCTGAGACCGGAGCAAAAACCCTCGAACTCATCCGCGAGGTGCTGCCGTCCACGCGGCGGGTGGCCGTTCTCGCCAATGCGCCCGATCCATTCTCAAGGGTGTTGGTTGAACAAATTGAGAATGGGGGCCGCGCGCTCGGCATTGCCATCCAGCCCATCAGGGTTCGCGGCGCAGACGAGTTCAACGCGGCGTTTGCGGCCATGGTTGATGAGCGGGCGGATGCCGTGATCGTGCAGGGCACCCTCCCGCGCAAGCCTGCTATCGATTTGGCGCTGGAACACCGCCTACCGCTCATCGGCGTAAATCCGTTTGCCCGCGAGGGCGGCCTGATGTCGTACTCCGCACGCCAACCCGACCTATTCGGCCGTGCGGCTTATTTCGTCGCGCGCATTCTCAACGGCGCCAAGCCGGCGGACATCCCGGTCGAGCAACCGACGAAATTCGACTTGGTCATCAACCTCAAGACCGCCAAGGCGCTCGGCCTCGACGTCCCGCCGACGCTGCTCGCGCGCGCCGACGAGGTGATTGAATGACATACCGCAATCAACGCGCGTCGCTGCGTGCGCCACATCGCGTTGCCAGCGCTCGTCGCGAATGGTCACGAGGAGGCGCGTATGGAAATTCTATCGTCGCGAACGATCGCCATCTTGAGCCTGTTGCTGATTATCGCGGGCGGGCGAACGGCGTCCGCGCAGGGGCCAGCCATGGCACGGCCTAATAACCCGCCGCCGTTGATTTCGCTTCCCGAGGCGCGCGCCATCATCGAAGGCGCTATCGCCTATGCCCGCGAGGCTAATCTGCGCATGGCCGTGGTTGTGGTTGACCACGCGGGTAACGTGGTGTCGGCCGACCGCATGGACGGCGCCGCGCTACAGAACATCCGTTTTGCGGAAGGCAAGGCGTTCGCCTCGGCGCTTTACCGTTCAGACGACGGAGGAGCTCGGCGCGCTCTACAAGACGCGGCCGGACCGCTATTTTGGCATTATAAACATGTACTCGGGCAAAATTTATCTCGTGGGCGGTGGGGTGCCGCTCGCCGTCGACGGCCAGCTGGTCGGTGCTGTCGGGGTAGCCGGATTGCCCGAAGGCGTCGACGAAAAATCGGCTCGGGCTGGGATCGTGGCCTGGATGAAACTGCGCGAGACGATGAAGAAGTAGCCACGATGCGACGGCGCACGTTCATCACGCTACTCGGCGGCGCGGCGGCGTGGCCGCTCGCGGCGCGGGCGCAGCAGCCGGCGATGCCGGTGATCGGGTTCCTCAGCGGCGCCTCGGCTGCTTCTTGGGCGCGATTCGTGGCTGGATTCCGCAAAGGCCTCAATGAAACCGGACTATCGAGGGCCATAACGTAACGATCGAATATCGCTGGGCAGAAGGCGATTATAACCGGTTGCCTAACTTGGTGGCCGATCTGATCAACCATAAGGTTGCCGTGATCTTGGCTGCTGGCGGCGACGCTCCGGTGAACGCGGCAAAAGCTGCGACTACGAACATTCCGATTGTCTTTGCCAGCGCCGCCGATCCAGTTACAGCTGGCATCGTCGCAAGCATCAATCGACCCGGAGGCACGCAGCGGACTGATGGGCGAAGCCCTGAATTGTGTTCAGGCCTATGAACGCTGCGACTGGGATCGAACGACCTGCGGCAGCCTGGATGAACTCACCATTCGCGAGGCCTACCTCACCGGCGTCAACTGGTCGAGGCACATGCTGAGTGAACTCGTCCACTAGGTTCTTCCTCTGGCATTGACACCTCACAGGATTTGTGACCTGCGGAAACTATCATCTCCAATAGCGACGTCCGCGCCGCATTTCGGTAAATTCTGTCGCAGTCTTTCAGGTTGGAGGCGGAATGACCCTCACGGAATGTTTCTCGACGGACTACCCATTGGCGCGAAATCGCTTCTGCAACGCAGCCAGGGTTGCAGGTGCAGTAACGACCACCCTGCCTCTCAGCGTTAAGGGGCCGCATGGCGAGGACCTCACGATCGATGTTGCGTGGTGCGGGACAGCGAAACCCCGGCGAGTGCTCCTGCATTCTTCTGGCCTTCACGGTGTTGAAGGGTTCGCGGGATCGGCGATCCAGATTCAACTGCTCCAGGCAATGCCTGCAATTCCGGTCGACGTTGCCGTTGTTTTCGTCCATGCCCTGAACCCCTACGGCATGGCATGGCTTCGTCGTTGGAATGAACGGAACGTGGACCTGGGCCGCAATTTTCTCGCGGAATGCGAAGCTTATGAGGGAAGCCCCGCCGGTTACGGCGCGCTGTATTCGTTTCTAAATCCTACGCGGATCCCAGTCCTCGACCTGTTCCGACTTCGCGCCTTATGGTTGATCTGGAAGCACGGAATGCCCGCGCTAAAGGAGTCCGTGGTTGTCGGGCAGTACGACTATCCGGAAGGCCTTTTCTTCGGCGGACAACAGCTGGAGGAAGGCCCGAAGCTCTACCTGCAGTTTCTCAAAGATCATCTTGTGGACGCGGAGCAGGTTGCTGCAATCGATGTCCATACCGGACTCGGCAAGTTTGGTGAAGATACGCTTCTTGTCTCCGAATCGGAGTATAGCCGTCTCCGCGAACTATTCGGCGATCGTGTTCAGTCCTTGAGCAGTGGAGAAGAAAATGTCGCGTATCCCATACGCGGTGGACTTCACGACATGTTAGGCCTCCTGTTGATCCGAAGCCGCTTTACGTTCGTTTGTCAGGAGTTTGGTACGTATGCTCCAATCCGCGTTCTGGACGCCTTGAGAAAAGAGAACTGCGCTCATCGTCACGGCGGCCGTCGCTTTCCGAGTCCGGAGAATGAGGCGCTCAAAGAAGTCTTTTGTCCCGGTGACGATGCGTGGAGGACCAGGATCCTGGCGCGAGGCCGGGATCTGTTCGAAAGTGTCCTGAAACTCCTGTTGAAAGACGGCCGGTTGTGATGACCATGGAAACCATCCTCAGAACCCCGAGCGGGGTCTCGGTGGTTCTGCCGAACTGGGGGTTCCCGCCGAGCTTTGCTCCGCCCTGGAGTTTAGACAATCTTGAGTCTCAGCACGCCGGAGGCGTGCTGGGAATTTAGCCCCGGGTTAAGCGAGCGAAGCGAGCGCAACCCGGGGTTACCGTAACGGAGAGGTTTGCACCGCGGCAGGGGTGCGAGGAATCCCTGCACCCCTGCCGGGGTGCAAACGCCCCTTGTGAGATGAACCCCGGGTGTCGCTGCGCTCCCCGTACGCAAAAGATAACCTGACATTCGACCGAGTTTTGAAATATCGCTAGAGGCTGTATGAAGTGCTTGCATATTGTCACATGCGGTTGTATTCTTGCGACACATGGCGCGGGCCAGCAGTGCAGAAAAGTCAGAACGTCTCAATCATGCACGAACATTGCTCCAGCGATTCGATCATCTGCCGGATGCTGTAGACAGTATGGTTCGCGACCGCCGTATATCTCACCGCCAAGCCTATCGATATCTCCGACAAGCAGGGCGATTGAAACAGGATGTTCCCGTCGCCGAGGGCAAGATCGCGTTCACGGTGAAGCTTTCCGAAAGGCTCGTCCAACGTTTGCGTTCCCACGCCAGCAGGCGAGGTTTATCGCTGAGCGATATGGTGAGCCGGGCGTTGGAGGCTTTCCTTCCGCGGAGGGCGGGGCGTGGGTGAACGGCCACGAGGTCGGCGCCACAGGATGGAGTTGGAATATCAGTTTGATCGTTTGTTAGCAGCAAAGCTGGAGCAGGTCTATGAACTGTTGGTACCGGATAAACGATGGCCGGTTGCAACGACAGCGCACCAGGAGACGTTAAATGAACAAGCCCGCGGCCATCTATGCTCGAGTGTCTTCGGATCGGCAGAAGGAGAATCAGACCATTACCAGTCAGACAGCAGCCTTGAAGGAGTACGCGAATGCTCACGGTTATCTGGCGCCGGCGGAGTGGGTGTTTGAAGACGACGGTTACAGTGGCGCGAGTTTAATCCGCCCCGGTCTGGAAGCGTTGCGTGATCTTGCAGCCCGGGGACAGATTGAGGCCGCGCTGGTGTATGCGCCAGATCGTTTGAGCCGCAAATATGCCTACCAGGTCTTGCTGGTCGAGGAGTTCGCCCGATGCGGCGTGTCGTTAGTGTTCCTGAAGTCGCCGTCCGGAGACACACCGGAGGATCAGTTGCTGATCCAATTTCAAGGCATGATTGCAGAGTACGAACGTGCCCAGATTGCAGAGCGGACTCGTCGTGGCAGACGACACAAGGCACAACAGGGACGGGTCAATGTTCTGAGCGGGGCGCCGTACGGCTACCGTTACATCAAGAAGACGGATACCGCCGATGCCTATTATGAAGTCCACGAGGCCGAAGCCCAGATCGTCCGTCTGATCTTCGATGGATATACCCAGCGACAATGGAGCATCAGCGCCATTGCAAGACTCTTAAGTGAACGGCAAATTCCCACGCGCAAAGCAACAGGCCGTTGGGAGCCCTCGACGGTATGGGGCATGTTGCGAAATCCGGCCTACCAGGGCAAAGCATGTTTTGGCAAAACAGAAGTGCGTCCCCGCCAACGTATCACGCGTCCCCTTCGTCAAAGCGATCGATTGCCGCCTCGCAGCGGTGCCAATCGTGAACGGCCTCGCCAGGACTGGATCGAAATTCCTGTTCCGGCAATAGTCAGCGAAGACACCTTTGCGCTCGCGCAAGAACGGTTGGGAAAGAATAAGCAGTATTCAATGCGTCGGACACTGGAACCGAGTCTGCTTCAGAGCATGCTTGTCTGCCAGCACTGCGGCTATGCGCTTTATCGCGCGTCCACCAAGACCTCGAAGAGAAAGCTGGTCTACTACCGCTGCTCGGGTTCGGACGCCTATCGGCGTTTCCAGGGTTCTGTATGTTCCAATCCGCCGATCCGTCAAGATTACCTGGATGAATTTGTTTGGAACGAAATTATCCAGCTTCTGGACGATCCGGCGCTGATTCAGGCCGAGATTGACCGAAGGATGGAAGCCGCACGCAATACCGATCCGTTTCAGAAACGCGAAGAGGCCTTACGTCAGCAACAGACGCGGCTTCAGAATCACATGGAGCGCATGCTCACCGCATATCAGGAAGAAATCATCACGCTGGCCGAGCTGCGGCAACGGATACCGAACCTACGCAAACAGGAACAGGCTATCGTTTCAGAACTCCAGTCTCTGTCTCTCGCCTCGCAAGATCAGTCCAGATACCTGCGGCTAGCCGAAACATTATCGGCGTTTCGAGGTCAACTGCGCGTCCGAGCCGAAACTCTCGACATCATCGAGCGGCAGAAAATCCTACGTCTGGTTGTCCAGGAGATCCTGGTCGGCAGTGATACGATTCGCATCCGGCATTCGATCCCGGTCACCGATCCCGGCCGGGGAGGACCCAGTGGGTTACCATCCCCCAGGCCCCCCGACGGCGGAACCCGATCAGGAAGTTATCTTTTGCATACGGGGAGTCTGCGCTCCACCCGGGGCTACCTTCCTTTCACGCCTCCGGCGTGCAAAATGTCTAAACTCCAGCGCGGAGCTTTGCTCCGACGATGGCGTTCTTGAGAACAGAGTCGCTTTCAAGGCGGAAAAATCACTTCCGAACGCTCGGCGAGCTGTTTCTTCAAAATGATCATTTCCAGTGTGCAAAACGATAGCAGCGAAGTGGGCTCATGACGGTCTATGAACGGTCACAATCGGGAAGTTCCGGGCTACACGTGCTTACACCGTGGAACTCGCTCGTTAACGGTGACTTGCAGTGTTTCTCTCAGAGTAGCCGGTGTAAGCTTCCCAGGAGGAAAAGCACGGTCGGGACAAAACCGGTCGTCGGCAGAATCGGCAAGAGGAGTTTGCATGGCAACTATTTTTACGTCTTATGCATTTGTGGACATTCCGGCGGCCAGCAGTCTGGAAAAGAGGATGTTGGACAAAGGGCACAGGACCATATTGCCCGTGGGGATGGCTGTCGCCGGCAACTGGCGGGAAAAGACAACCAAAGCGCTCGCGGCATCCGACGCGCTTGTAGTTGTCCTGACGGACGCGGCGCTTGATTCCAGGAACGTCGCTGGTGAAATTGGAGCCGGGAGGGTTCTGGGATCGACGAAGGGAATGATTGTGCTGCCGGTGCTTGTCGGAGCCATGGGAATCCCCGATTTCATTAGCGACATTTTCTGCTTCCGATGCAAGGGAACAAGCGACCTGGATTGGGACGGCGTGGCGCACCAGCTCGACAAGGCCATAGTCGATAACGTCAAACTCGTTCCGCGTATTTTCATCAGTCATCGCCACAAGGACGAACCCATTGCGGCGGGTTTAACGGCCCTTTTGGAACAGGCGTTTTACATTGCAAACGTTCCATCTCCGCTGAACGAGCGCCATAGCGTGTCCGTTGAAAGCGAAGAAGATTGCCTGCAGTTGATCGACTACGTTGCAACCAGGACTTCGTTGCGGCGCCGCGAAGGAACGATCGGCAAAGTTGCACAGCTTGCGAAAGCCCTTGCCGATAACGCCAGGGCTACTTAAAAGCTCCAGCGCAGCGCCAGGGTCGCCGAGGTGCCTTCGCTGAACAGGTCATCTTTCCCGTATCGCGGATCGAAGGCATTAGCGCCGTCGGCTGTGGCGTTGATCAGGGCGTTGTAGTCGTAGCCTTGCCGCAAGTCGACCTGCGACAGATCGATCGCGGAGGATGGCGTGAACACTCCGGCGCCCCGGTTCAGAGCCGTGAAGCGATGGCGTGCGGTTTTCTGGTTGAAGACGTTGAAGATGTCCATCTCGATGCGCACCTTCTGCGTCTCGGCTACGGCGATAGTGTGGGCGATCTGAAGATCGGTGTAATTCAGTGTCGGAGTCCGGCCCATGTCGCCCCGTCCCAGAACCAGCACCGGCAACAGGTTCGTCGTCCAAACCTGCGTCGAGAGAGGAGTGCCGCTGCCAAGGTAGAAGAACGCGCCAAGATTCGTTGTCCCGATACCGTGGAGATCGAATTCGTAGCCGCCATTCCACTTGAACACGTGCGGACGGTCTGTCGCGAGGTTGCCCCGTGGGTCCAGATGCCCTGCCGCATCGAAGAGCACTTCGTCGAGGTCCCAGGCCAGGCTGGAGTTCCGCGCAGGATGCGCGATGCTGCCGCCCGGCTGCTGGGCGGTCGTATAGCTCAGGCCCGTCGTCGGCGTGAGGATTTCATCCGAGTTGGCGGTTCCTCCATAGTTCCCATAGAGACGGCTCCAGGTGTAGCTGAAGTTCCCGGTCCAATGATTCGCCCAACGTCTCGTGACATGGATATCGACAGCGTCGTAGTCACGGCGCGGCCTGGGATAGTTCAACGGCGACGCAGTTCGCCCCGTAATCAGGGGATCGGTAACGGCATTGCCTTCCCCGGGATTCGCATAAATGTATGCCGCGTTGCCCTGAACCAGAACGGCCAGGTCCTCGACCGCGCGCCGCAGTTTCTGGTGGGTGTATCGAACTCCCACTGTCGTTTGCGGGTTCCACTGGTAGTCCACTCCGCCGGACCATTGATCCTGGGACATTGGCTTTAGCCCTGGGGCAACACTCTGCAGCCCGGCCATCGTGTCACGGCGATTTCGAAACAAAGGACTCGTGGTGTTCCAGAGATTCCGCCCCGGCATGTTGTTCAAGCTGAGCGAAAAAACATCGAGATCGTCGAGCGATCGGTAGTGTGTTTGCCAGATCTCACCGCCGAAGACGTTCCTCGCCAGGTCGTACCGGATCGGATCGAAGTAACGGCCC
The DNA here is from genome assembly GCA_963836435.1 of uncultured Acidobacteriota bacterium. Classification (GTDB taxonomy): domain Bacteria; phylum Acidobacteriota; class Terriglobia; order 20CM-2-55-15; family 20CM-2-55-15; genus DASTBJ01. Next base: position 11,662 of record CAWIJI010000014.1, read on the forward strand.
CAACTGGCAAACAGCTTAACCCTGCCGTCGCCCCGCAGGTCGTAGGCGCCGCCGATGCGCGGAGCCAGCTTGTCGCTCCATCCGAAATCGATCGGGGACGCGCGAACCAATCGCTCGAACGCAGGGACCTGTTCATTCTCCAGGCGCACGCCGTAATTCAAGGTCAGCCGATCGTTCACGCGCCAGTTATCCTGACCGTACAGAGACTTCGTGCGGCCGCCTGCCGAACCCAGCTTACGGAAATCATTGACCTCGTAGTAGCCATAGGTTCCCCGGTCGGTCATGTTCGTTATCGGACTCGTGAAAGAGCGGTCCCACCAGATGTAGACGTATCCTCCGGGATAAGCAGCGTTCACATTATTGACGGTCTTTTCCACGGCGTATCCAGCCTTGATGAGGTGTTGTCCAGCCAGGCTTGTCGTGATGGCGACATCTATCTGGGCGGAAGTACGGGCTACGAGATCGTGGTCATACTTCAGGATGGCCGGCGTGTTCTGGAAACCCACTCCACCCTGCAGGTTCGGCGGAACCAGTGGTGCCAGCGCCGGAGCCTGATACTGGACGCTGGTGACGTCGGGAACGCCGGTGTCTTTGTAATCGTCCCAGAAATAGCCGGCGCGACCGCTTAGGACCACGTTATCGAGAGCGACAATGTCCACATTGGCCGAGTAACTGGACTGGGGGTTGAAGTAGCCGCGCTCTCGGTTGACGGCGTTCGAGGCGAGGGTGCTGCTGACGCAGTTGGCACAAGCCCCGTTGTAGACGGGCAGCGTCCCTTTCGCCCGAGCCGGCGTCCACAGCCAGGTCAAGGCCGCGTGAACGCGCGACGCCGGTTCGAGGGAGATCTTGTTGAATCCGCTCATGGATCTGCGGTCGCGGCGAATCGTTCCGGTTTCCGTGCCGTTGCTGAAGGCGTAGGGTTGATCCTGGCGGGCGAACCGGGGACTCCACGAAGTAAAGAACCAGGCGCGATTCATGCGGATCGGGCCGCCAAGCGAAAAGCCGGGCTCGGTTCCGCGCGATTTGTTCCTGGCGTCCTGCTGATAGGTCACGGTGAGATTGTCGGTGGGATCGAGGACCAGCCTTTTGGGCGCGGCGGCGTTCAGGGAATCTCCGGAGTAGTAAACCCAGGCATTGCCGTGAAACGTGTTGCCGCCGGAGCGCGTCACCGTCGAAACGATGCCGCCGAGGGCGCCGCTGTAACGAGCTTCAACGCCGGCAGTCTGGATCTCGACTTCCTGCAGATACTCAAAGGGCGCGTTCTGGCGAGACCTGCCATCGATGGCGCTGCCCGTCGCGACGCCGTCAATCAGGAAGGCGTTCTCGGCGGCGCTGGCGCCATTGATCTGAATGCCGCCTTCGATCTCTCCGGTATTGACCTGGGGCGCCAGGATGGCCAGAGACTGAAACGAGCGGGACCGCGGAAGGAGTTCGAATTGATCCTTCGGGATCTGGAAAACAACCGACGAATTCTGCGTGTCAAGCGAGGGTGCCGCCCCCGTCACCTGAATTGTTGTCGCCAGGGCGCCGGGTTGGAGCGTTATATCCAGCTTTAGATTCTGGGCAACAAGTACGTCCACCTGCGAGACTTCGGCCCGGGCAAAGCCGGCCAGTTCGAAGGTGACCGAATAACTCCCGGGCTCGAGGTTGCGGACGGCGTAGTTTCCATAAGCTCCGGCTGTTGTCGTTGTCGTGCGGCCTGTAGAATGGTTGGTGAGGCGGACCTGAACTCCCGGGAGCACCGCGTCGGTATCATCGAAAATGGTGCCCTGGAGGCCTCCAAAACGTTCCTGACCGAGGGCGGGGGCAGTCAAAGAGAGGAGCAGGATCGCAACGCGCAGAGATTTCATTTGAAAGTCTCCCTTGACAGATTTTCGCCTTAGACGTCTATAGGCGCAGGAGGTCGCATGCCAATTCTACTTGCAGCGCTAATGATGCAGTTTGTAGTGTCCGTGAAAGCAGGTCTCGTGAATCACGTACAGGGCACGGCGAACGTTGCCGAAATGGAAATGGCTCGGGTCAACCGGCCTATCCGAACAGGGGCGGATGGTTACGTCGAGGTTCTCTTGCGACCGGGCTCGTTTCTTCGCCTGGGAGAAGACAGCGAGGCGACCATTGACGATGCCGACCTCGCCAGGGTGAAGCTGACCGTCACACGGGGCCCCGCTGTCGTCGAGGTGGTGGAGATCGACTCGCAGTTTCCAATCACCGTCACCACCGGGAATCTCACGACGAAGATTGTGGCGGGGGGGATCTACCGCTTCGCCGATGGGACTGCAACCGTCATCCAGGGGAAGCTGCAGACCGCCGATTCAAAGCTGACTTACGAGAAAGGCTGGCAGATCTTTTTCAAGAACAACTATCGGGCAAGGAAGGTCGGGAACACCCAGGTGACGAGCCTCGATGTCTACAGCCAGGCGCGATCCGAAGAAATTGCACGGGCCAATTTTTCGCTGGCGTCATCCTTGAGCGGCCCGACCAGCTACGGGATTTATGATCTGTGGCTGTTTTCGCCGCAGTTCGGGATGTACACATTTATTCCGAGAGCGGGGTTTCGGTCGCCCTATGGGTTTCGGTATTACGGGGTAGGAAATGGAGTCGTGCGAAATGCGGGCAGGACACAAGACAATTCCAACTCCTCCGGGCAGTCCAACAACCCGAACAGCGGTGGGAATTCGAACAGTGGAAACTCGAATAGCGGCGGCGAAACCCCAGGTGCGCCCGCGGTTGCCAACACACCTTCCGGCGAACGCACAGCCCCGGCCGTTTATATCGAGTCCAAGAGTTCTCCGGCAGGCGCAACGCAGTAGGTGAGGTTTCCAGGTGATGGACAACGTCTTTTTGATCTCCTCCGCGCTTGGGGCGAAACGGGAATCATTGCAATTCCCAGATACCTCATTTCCCGGCCCACCTGCCTCACATCCCGTGCATCGACCGGCTGCCCAGCCGTCGGCGTCTTGAAGAAGTGGCTTGCACGGTCACTGTAGACGGAACTGAAGCACTCTTTCCTTTTGACAACTGTTCTTAGTGCGGGGCTCAGGCATTTCCGGATTCTTCCAGCGCCCGTTGGATGTCATAGGCAGAGTAGTTCTGTTTGCGCGGTCAATGATTCGCTGCCGGGCGGCATCGGTTTTGGGGGCACTGCGCAACCCAAAGATTGCGGCTGCCGAGCCGCAATAACGTAATCGCTCTTATACGACACCGAAAACCCGGTTTCGACCCACAGACATTGGGACGAACTCGTCAGCCAAATATGTTATTGCCGTCTTGAGGGGGTATTCGGGCGCGATCCTGCCAGGCACCGCTCAAGGCTCAAATGGCCCGGCAGGCGGCCTTGAGCCAGCTCCGCTCTCGCGAATCCACCAGTGGTGCGAGCTTATCGTAGACGTCCTTATGATAGGCGTTCAGCCAGGATCGTTCCTCCGGTTCCAGCAGACGCTTGTCCACCAGCCGCGTATCGATCGGACAGACCGTGAGCGTCTCGAATTCGTAGTAGGGCAATCCGTTCTCGCCCGACACGCCGTTCTGTTTTACAAGCACGAGGTTTTCCAGGCGAATTCCATAGGCCCCGGGTTTGTAATATCCCGGTTCGTTACTGAAGATATTCCCGGCTTCGATCGGCAGACCCGTGTCCTTCGCGGAGCTGATGGTCCGCGGGCCTTCGTGCACATTCAGGAACGAACCCACGCCGTGTCCGGTTCCGTGGTTATAGTCGAGTCCCGCATTCCACAGTGCGACGCGGGCAAGAACATCCAGCCGTCCGCCGGTAACGCCCTGGGGAAAGCGAACCCGAGCCAGGCGGATATGTCCCTTCAGCACACGCGTAAAACGGTCTTTCTGCTCGGCCGATGCCTTTTTCCCCAGCAGCACGGTGCGCGTGATGTCCGTCGTTCCATCGAGATATTGCGCCCCGGAATCGATCAGGTAGATCCCGGCCGCTCGCATCGGCACATCGGTCTCGGGCGTTACCGAATAATGGATAATGGCGCCGTGAGCCGCGTAGCCCGAAATTGTCCGAAAGCTGAGACCCTGAAAATGTTTGCCGGCGCGGCGAAATCCTTCCAGCCTGTCTGCGGCGGAGATCTCGGTGACCTTCGTCTTTCCCACCGTGGTGTCCAGCCAGTAAAGAAAGCGGCACATGGCTGCGCCATCGCGGATGTGAGACTGGCGCATTCCTTCGATTTCGACGTCGTTCTTGCGCGCCTTCATGAGCGTGACCGCACCGGTTTCGGTGACAAGATCCGCGCCGTCCAACAGGTCTGCTGCCCACCGGCTCACCGAGGTCTCCTCCACCCAGACGCGTTTTCTGCCCTGGCCCAGTTGCTGCAGAGCGTCTGCCACCTTTTCGTACGGCTGGAACTCGACCGCTTTGCCAAGCCCGCGCGCGACGCTCGACGGCACTTTTCTGGCATCGATAAACAGAATGGCGGTCTTCGCCGTGACCAGTGCATAGGAAATCAGGACAGGGTTGAACGGCACGTCGCGGCCGCGCAGGTTGAAGAGCCAGGCCACGCCGTCAAGCGCTGAAATAAAGTAGGCGTCGACCTTCCGCGCTTTCATCTCCCGGCGAACGCGGGTGAGCTTTGTGGCGACGGATTCGCCGGCGAAGCGAGTGGGCAGGGCCATCACTTCATCGGCCGGAAGCTCGGGGCGATCCGTCCAGATTGCATCGACGAGGTTATCGGGAAGACTCTGCAATACCGCTCCCGCGCCGTGGAGGGAATGCTCGAGTTCGCGGGCGCGACGGATCGACACGGTTTGCGGATCGATTCCGAGAGACTGGCCGCGGCCCAGATTCCTTTCCAGGAATTCGTTCAGTGCCGGTACGCCGGGCTGACCCGCTTTAAAGAGCTTGATGCCGCTTCCCGCCAGCTCATCGGCAGCCTGCAGGTAGTAGCGGCCATCCGTCCATAGCCCCGCATCCCGAAGCGTGACCAGCACGTCGCCGGCGGAGCCCGTAAAGCCGCTGATCCACGGCCGCCGCTGCCAGCACTCGGGAACATATTCACTCTGATGGGGATCGGAACTGGGAATGAGGTAGGCCTGAATGCCGTGTTGGCGCATCCTGGCGCGGAGTGCCTGAATTCGTTTTTTTATCATCGGAATAGCCCGTAACGTTGGATGTGGTCGCTCATTGTGTGAAAGCCGTCTCGAAATCGCGCCCAAAGAGGATACGCCGGAAGAGGGTCCGGAGCGCAAGATCATCGTCCTCGAATCCTCGACACGGAGACGTTGCTGTATCGGAGGATAGGTCGATTTGACGGTGCTCCTCTACGCAGGAGGAGTCTTATCGTCCGCGCCGGCCCGAAAAGACGGTGCTGTATCAGGTTCTTTCGGGCCACCTTGTCTTCGAGGAACAAGCTATCCCGAAGCGGGACGGCGTCTTCTCTGGTCGAACTGGCCGGCCCACTGACCCCGAAATCGTGTAGGATGATCTTTATTCCCAAAAAAGGGGGAACCATGTTCTGCAATTTTTGCGGTTCGGCGAATCCGGATAACGCTTCCTTTTGCAGTTCGTGCGGAAGGGCTGTCGTTCTCCCGCCAAACCCGCCTCAACATGAATCCACTTCTATTGAAAGGCCGCAGGCGTCTGCCCTCAATCCCGTAAGGAAGTCTCATGCCGGCCTATACCTGCTGGCCGGACTCGTTCTTGGGGGAGTTCTTGCTGTGGCTTTTATTGTGGGTTCAGACTATTCGAAGAAGGCTGCCGCAGAGCGGGAAGCTGCACGGGAAGCTGCACGGGACGCAGAGAAGGCTGCACTACATATACGTGTGAACGGCGTCGATGTGAATTTGGCCGGGCCGGAGATCAGTGGCGCAAACGCCAGCGCGCAGAACTCCGTCGATGCAACGGTACCGGTTCCCTCCGCCGACCCTCCTGCTCCTCTGGAGCCCGCGTCTCAACCTCCTGCCCCGGCTCCGGTCGTGCAGCAGTCGCCCCCATCGCCTCCGAAGAACACCATTGTGGGGAAATGGAAGCTGCACGAGTCCCTGGGGGACACGTACCTGACGTTTGGGGATGATGGTCATTACAGCATACGGAATATTTGGGGGTTGACCACGAATGGTCAGTACATTTTCGGCAATAACGGAACGCTCCGGATGCAGGATTACGGCATCTTTACGCATGAGACTACGATTTGGCATTGCCAGGTTCTGGGGGACAAACTCAGCGTTCTCGAAGGAGATTCCGGAGCGCCCCACATGTACAACCGAATCGAGTAGTTCCGCTTGGAGGGCAAGCCTCGAGGGACAGAGACAAAGACTCGACGGTTCTGGCGGCGCACAACATCGCTTAGCGGAGTTGAACCGGGCTACGAGGCCGCGTGGAGCTTCACCCCGTGGGCACGCGCTGCTTCAGTTTCGAACCAGCCGGGACAGCACGGCATCCAACTCGGGGGATTGCGGCATACTCACGCCGATCGGTCCTTCCAGCACTTCGCGTATCTCGGCTCCACTCGAGAGGACTCGCCTTTCGTCATCGCCGTTCAGCGGATACACGGAGAATTCGTTGTTCAAAAGAGCGTAACGTCGATCCCGATCCGTTCGTGCGGCCATTAGTCCGTTGACGAAGCGCGATTGCGGGTGGCGGGAGACATACCAGTTTGCCATTTCATAATCCGGAAGCAACTGTGCTTCAAGCGTGAAGCAGTAGAGGGGCTTCCAGTGGCCCTTGATTTGGGCCTGCAACACGAATTCCCCTGCGGGCTTCATCAAGCGGAAGAGTTCATGCGGTGTGGATTGCTCGATGCCAGTTTCAAGCTGCAACGGCCCAGTAAGCGTCAGCCCCCCGAATCCCGCATCGGCGATGTAAACCAGCCCGTGAAGATCGACCCGCAACAACATGTGGGTTCGTGGAACCACGACCCCCTCGGGAGCATTCCATAGCACACGCGCCGCAAGTCCGCGAACGTCAAAGCCAAGAGTCTTGAGTGCACTCATGAGAAGCAGGTTCTGTTCGTAGCAGTAACCGCCCCGTCTACTGCGCACCAGCTTCTCCTGCAGAGATGCAGCATCAAGGAGCACCGGCCAGCCCAACAGAGGGTTGAGGTTCTCGAACGGTATCGTTTCTGTATGACAGATGAGCAGCGTGCGAAGTGTTCCCAGCGTTGCTGTCGGGCGGCCCGTGAATCCGATTCGCTGAAAATAACCGTCCAGATCAAACGAAGATGTCATGAATCCTTACGGTACCACGCGCAGACCCACCTTGCGCTCCAAGCGGCCATCAATCAGCGCCGAACCGGCGGTATGCGTACGGGAATGCTCACGCCGTGGCGGCCGCGAAGGTTCTCGATTTCGAACTCCTCAACAACAATCTCGCAAGACTCGTCAACCGGAACGCAGGATTCGGTGTCTTAGGTAAAAAGCTGTGCCGCCATCAGGCGAAGAACGGAGAATAGCGACATGTCACTCCTACGGGCCGCGAGTATCGCTGTGAGTTTGGTCGTCCTCCCGTTTCTGTTGTCAGCACAGGTGCGCCCACAATTTGAAGTCGCGGCAATCAAGCCGGCGGGCGATTTAACGGGGGATATCGTCCTTGGGCTCAATGCCGGCTCTTCGCAGGTGCATCTCTCCTGGTCGTCCCTGATGGACATGATCAACATGGCGTACCGCGTGAAGCGTTATCAAATCTCCGGTCCGCCATGGCTCGCAACCGACCATTTCAATATCGACGCCAAAATTCCGGAAGGACTCAGCAATCGGGAAGTCCCGGAAATGCTCCAAAGCATGCTCGTCGACAGATTCGGGATGAAATCTCACTGGGAAAAAAAGGAGTTTCCGGTGTACACCCTGGAACTCTTGAAGCCCGGGCCAAACCTGAAAGAAGTGGCCGCGCCGGAGTTCCAGGCAAGCTTTCCCATCGGAAACATCAACGGGGGAACTTCCGTCATCGATTTCGGCGGCGGCGGAAGATTTTCCTTTGGCGACAATGTGCTGGAAGCCAGAAAACTAAACCTTAACCAATTCACCGAGTGGCTCTCCAACTTTCTGGATAAGCCCGTCATCAACAACACAGCCCTGAACGGATATTACGACTTTGAATTGAAGCTTTCCGCGCACGATTTCCAAACCATGTGGCTCTGGGCGGCAATGGCCGGGGGCGCCAACATTCCGCCAGGCTTGCTCGGCGGTACGGATGCCTCATCTTTAGACACCCTGCCAAACGCCATGAAGCAACTCGGCTTCAAGTTGGATCGCGGCAAGGGGCTCATCGATGTTCTCGTTATCGACACCATAGAGAGGAAGCCGACCGAGAATTGAGCCCACAGCAGCAAGCCTCTCACCAAGCCTGAGCAATTCGGAGCCCGAAGTCACTGGGGTTCTGTAACGATCAGGTCGTGGGCAACGTGTTTGAAGTTCGAAACGTTATAGGTAAAGACGTTTTCCGCATGAAGCCTTCGCGCCGCCTCGGCATGAAGCGCGTCGTAGATCAAGCCCCCGATGATTCCGCGGGTTCGTACTTCGGAAAGCACTTTCAAATAGTCTTTTCGCGATATCTCTTCAACCGTCACTGATTCAGCAAAATCGGATAGCGCCTTCGCGGCGACATGGTTTGGGTACTTGAAGACCGCGGTCAGCACTGCAAACGCTTCTGCCAGCGCATGCGTGCTCGTGACAGCATTTTTTTGGAGTAAGAGCAAGCAAACAGAGTGGTTCTCATGCCGTTCCACCAGTGCAGGTACGATCACCGAGGTGTCGATGTAATTCATCGCTCGTAGTGGCGGACCATGGCCACGGCGTCGGCTATGTCAATGTCCGGAATGGCGCCGTCAATGACTGTGAACTTTCCTTTTTTCTTCAGTCTTGCCTTAACGGGCGGTGTACTGAGAATGATGATGCCCGGCGCAATTGATACCTCCAGCTTTTGTCCTGGGCGAATGCCGGCAGCTCGCCGCATCTCCCTGGTCAAAACGATCCGGTTCGTAGGGTCCGGCGTGACAATTAGTTTCATGGCAAGAGCGTGCCATAGTCGTGGCATGAAAACAAGGACCACATGGGCGCTTCAGTAGCCCCTATCGCGGTATCTGCGGTCGAGGAGGTCGGCCAGGAGACTAGAGTCGATGCCCATCTGGGACGCGAAGGGCCCCGAGGGATGATCGATAAGCCACACGTGAAGCATTTCCGGAGTTCGCCGCATCTTGATTCCGCGGGCGCACCTCCCGTTCTCGGGCAGCCCCACGACGAGCAGACCCTGCAGGAAACAAGTATCCAGGGAGAGGGTGTGGTAGTGCCAGACTGTGAGCGGTCCGCCGATCTGCGGACCTTGCGACAGCGGCTCACTGGTGAGGAACATGTATCCCGCGAGCTTCCTTCCTTGTCGTGTCGTGTAGTACATCAGGAATTCGGGACGCTCAGGATCGAGCACCGCGTCGTCGAGGATGTGCTTCTCGTTGGCGTAGTGGATATCGTCGCCAAACATCAAGCGGTAACCATCGGCGGTCGCCCTGTCGAAGTCGAACCAGTCGTTCTTCTGCGCGCTTTGGTAGCTGCGTTCGACCAGGTCGTTCGCGGCTTTGCGTTGATTCGCTGTCGGCTTTGTCCCGGGCGGGTACAGGCTCACTTCCCAGATGATGGTCAGGGGAGTCTGTTGCGGGTCCGCCGGCACTTCCGATTCACGGATCCACCCTCCGCTCTGAACGTTGAAGCGGCGGACGAAGCGCTCAGACTCTTTCTGCTCCGGTGTGCGCTGCTGAGAGACACTCGTGGCTGCCACTAGTGTGGCAATCAACAAACCGCCCATGCTCAGGTATTTGTAGTTTCCCACTTCTGTGTATTCCGCACGCGTTAGCGCTTTCCCTGTTCGACGTCGCAAGGCATTTTAGCTCCTTTCACTTTTCAAGGCGGGGTTGGACGTTCCGGAACTGCGCGAGCAAAAGAAGATCGTAGGTGATCTTCAGCAGGCCAGCGAGAACCAGTGGCCATCCAAATGTGGAAATCTGCAGCAGTCCGCCTGCGATCAAGGGTGAGACTGCGCTGGCAAGGCTGCGCGGGACATTGGTCATGCTCGCAGCGGCGGCGCGTTCTTCCGGAGGAACCACGGACATCACGTAAGACTGTCGTGCCGGTACGTCCATGGACGACAAGGCCATGCGCAGCAGCAGAAAAGTGATGGCCAGCGGCGCCGTCGGCATGAACGCTGCAAGGATCAGAAAGATGTTCGCCGGGATATGCGTGAAAACCATTGTTTCGATCAGTCCGAAACGGGCGGCCAGGCGAGGGGAGATCAGTTGAGACAGTGCCGAGAGCGTTCTGGCCGCGAAGAAGACTCCGCCCACCACCTGAAGCGACAGATGGAAACGCAGAAACAGCCACAGGACCAACAGGGAATCGACGGCGAACCCGCCGCCAAAGGAGTCCACGGCGAACAGCACGGTGAGCCGCATGACGATGGCCCGGGAACGCCGGAGCGGGGCATTCTGGATGGGCGTTCGGCTTCGGCCGTGCTTCAGTCCTCGATAAAGCGCCACGACTGCCAGAGCGGCCAACCCATACACGACAAACCCCGCGCGAAAGGCGTCGACCAGCGACACACTGAAACGCTTTGTGGCCGCCGCCGGCAACGGACTCGCTAACGCGCCCAATGCCCCGAACAGGGCTCCTCCCAGGCTGTAGCGCGCAAAGAGTGCGGTGCGATCCGAAGCCGTAACTTCTCCCGCGAGGATCGATTGTTCTGCGGGCAGAAACACGCTGACGTCGTTGGCGCTCGGATTGAGGGTGCCCAGGAACGCGATGACGAACAGGGGCCAGAACCCGGTGAACGCTGCGAAGCCCGCGGCAGTGGATAACATCAGGAGTGTGGCGCCGAAAAGAAGGCGTCGCGGCGGCAGGCGGTGTGCGGCGATTCCCACGCCGAGGGTCAGCGCGGCCGATCCCACGAGCATGGCCGTAACGATCGCTCCAACCTGGAGAGCGGAGAACCCGAGAAGTTGCAGGTATGCCGTCAGGTAAACACTGACGAAACCGTCGCCGAATCCCCGCAAGGCTCGTGCCAGAAGCAGGCGTTTGGCGTCGGGCGTCGCGCTCGCAGGAAAAAGCATCAGGTAACCTCTCGCAGGGGCGCGAAGAGAATCTGCGGGTCAACCGATTCGCCGTCTGGCACGCGCAGCGGCCGCACGACTGAAAGGCTATAACAGCCCAAACAGAATCCAGCAAATCAGGGCGCCGACCACCACCATCGATAAGCCCCAGGCGAGGAGCTGATTGAACAATCGCCTGTTGTCATAACCCGGAGGAAGGGAGGCGACGCAAAGGGCGCCAATCGTCGAAAGGGGAGAAACGTCCACGAGGTGTCCGCCGACATTCATGGTCATCGCCAGGGCTGCTGTAGAGGTGATTCCCAGCTTCGTTGCCAACAACGGAACGGTGGGCAGAAATGCCGGCAGCACGACAGCGGACGTGCTGGAATACGCGGAAATCAGTCCGACCATTCCTCCGAGAAGCGGAATGATCGTGCCCGGAGTCGAGACCCGCGCGATAAACCCCGTGAAGATATCCATCCCGCTGGTTTTCTGCATCAGGTTGATCAATACGGTGACGCCACAAACCATGACGATGGTTCCCCAGGGTACATCCTTGATGGCCTTGTCCTGGTCGCCAACCCGCAACAGGGTCAGCAGAATGAAGGCTGTGAACGCTGCCATGCCGACATCCAACTTGAAGACGACGACCCCGAGGATCAGCGATGCGATGGCCGCCAGCGAGATCACGTGGCGTCCTTCGAGCTTCTGGAACGTCCCTTCCGGCGTTTTGTAGACTTCGCTGCGAGTGAGCAGCTTCAGACCGCCAAAGAGAAAATATCCCCCGAAGGCCACCAGCGCATGGGCAAGCGCGTTATAGAGCCAGCTTTGAACCGCCATGCCAGGCAGCCCGATTCCTATCATCAGCTTGCCCACAATCACACCCGTAGGGGCGATCGGCGACAGGGCGCCCGCCTGGGCCCCGTTGCCCACCATAATGGCCATGAGGAATGGTGAAATGTTCATGCGGATCGCTGTGGCGATGGCGATCGGGCCGAGAAGTCCGATGGTGGCAATATTGCCCGGGCCCGCAGAAGCAATCACAGCCGCCAGAAGGAAATACAGAATGGGAACGACGCCGACACGGCCTTTGGCCAGCCCTACCGCCCAGTGCGCAACGCGCTCGAGGGTGCCGTTCACACGCGTCATGCTGAAGAGCATGGTGACTCCCGTCAGCGTCAGGAAGATGTCGATCGGGAAACCTGCCGCTACTTCCTTGACTCCCATGCCGCCGAAGTAGTGGCCGATGACCCAGGCCAGGACAATCGAGACGAGCCCCACGTTCAGCTGTGTGAAACAGCTGAGCGCCACGGCCAGAACCAGCGCCATCAGAGAGAGAACACCCAGGTTCATACGATGGCCACCGACAACGGTGGAGCGTCGAGCGATCTGCGCTTGAGCGGCCACACCGCTTCGACGCGGTCGCCGCGGCAAGCGACGATCCGGTCATGAAGGTTGACGGTCGGATCGCAATGCGGTGGCAGAAACTCCACGCGGTCTCCGGGCTGGAGCCGGCGCGAACCGTCTTTGAAATGAAGAATGCCGTGCTCGTCGCCCGCCCATTGCCAGCGTGTGTCGTGAATGCCGACAGCTTCCGGTCCGAAAGGACGATCCGTGGCGAAAGATTTGTAGCCGGCATCCACAGTGACGAAGGCGTCGTGACTGGCGCTCACCACGGTTGCCAGCACTGTCATGGCCGGCGCGAATGCCGCGCCGATCAGCCGTTCGTAGGCAATATCCATCAAGGTGTAGGAACCGGCCTGCAGTTCGGTGAACTCCGGAATCATCAGATCGATATCCCAGGTGCCGGTAGAACCACCCGTCAGCGTGCGGGCATCCAGGCCCTGAGCCAACAGCTGCTTTTTGATGGGAATGGCCTGGGCGATGGCCGCAGTCGAGTGCGCATGCCGCGCCGCCCAGCCCTCCGTGTGAGAACCGCTCACGGAGTAAGCTTGCAGACCCGCAAATTTCAGATTGGACGTAGCGGCAATTTCGGTTGCCAGTGAGATTGCCCGTTCGTCACAGGGAATGCCCGTGCGATGGTCGCCAATGTCGAGATCCACGAGCACCGCAAGGGTCACTCCGGTACGCTCCGCAGACTCTTGATACAGGCCCACCTGGAGCGGGTGGTCGACGACGACGCGAACATTCGCGCCTCTGCGCACGAGATCCGCAACGCGATCGGTCTTCACCCGGGAGGCGACTGGCGTGGTCAGCAGGACTCCAATGCCCGCGCCTGTCATCAGTTCCATTTCCGGCAACGTTGCCACACAGACGCCGACTGCTCCGGCGCCAACCTGACGCCGTGCGATTTCAACGCACTTGTGCGCTTTCGCATGGGGCCTGAGCTGCTTTCCCGCTGTGTCAACCGCCATCTGCATCCGGGCGATGTTGGATTCCAGCCGGTCCAGGTCAACAAGCAGCGTGGGTGTCGGAAGTTCGGACTTCACGGGCATGGCCGCTGGAGTATATCGGAAATCGGGGACAGGGAAATTGCGGGAATCTACTTTCCCAGATAATCGCCTTTATAACGGACGTGGTAATTGGGGTTTTTGGTGTTGAGCTCTGTTCGGTGCCACTTGCCGTCTTTCAGATCGTGGCCGGGATAGTAGCCAATGCTGTACTGATTGCGAAGCTCATCGGCGATTTCGTCCAGGGCGTCCTGAAGACGGTTTCTGCCGCGAGTGTCGAGGGTGATCTGCCAGGCTTTGCCGCCGCTTTCGTCAGCGAAGGTGTTCAGAACATCCATATCCAGAGTGTCTTCGTTCGGTGTAGGGCGCGTCTGAACCGGGCCGGGAAACTGGTTACGCCTCGGTCCCGGAAGCGGTATGTTGATTCCGCCGCCAGGCAGCGGGATGCCGATGCTCGGGACGCGTTGTCCGGGCCGCCCGGTGGGAATCCCACCGGGAATCGTTCCTGGCACGCTCGAGGGCTGGGAAAAACCACCTTGAGGGGCGATTCCCAGCGCATAAACCAGCACTTCGGATTCTCGGATCGCTCCACGAGCATCGTTGTAGTTGCGTACACTCTCGGTATCGACACCGTCACTGATGAGGAGGATGGCCTTTTTGGGGTACTTTGCTTTCCTCATCTTGCTGACGCCGGCCACCGCCGCGTCATACAGCGAAGTTCCACCTCCCACCCGCACGTTTTGCAGCGCCCGCCAGAGTTTGTCGCGGTCGCTGGTAAAGTCCTGTCTCACATTGACGGACTGGTCGAAGGTCATCAGGAAAATGTCGTCGTCTTCGTGGATGTCCCGCAGAAAACGATCCACCGCTCTGGTCGCAGTGGCGATCTTGCGCTCCATGCTGCCGCTCGTATCCAGGACGATGCCGACGCTGACGGGAAGATCATTCGAGTGGGCAAAATGCGCGATCTCCTGGCGAGTGCCGTCCTCTGCCAGGGTGAAGTCCGAAGCTTCCAGGTCGGGAACGTAGCGGCCACGACTGTCGGTTACGGTGGCTACGACATTGACAAGCCGGACGTCGACCTGGATCTGGGCTGCAGCGATCGCTGAAAGAACCAACACACCGGTTAGAGCGAGCGCTTGCCTGGTCATACTCATGTCTTAGATGCGAAACCATCAAATACGTTTTGATGACGTCTATATATAATGAGGCCGAGGGACGGAACCCATGAAAGAAACTACTTCCTTAAGAGACGAACTTACAGGCATCGTATATGGGCACGAGGTCATTCGCAACAATCCCTACACCAAGTGGTTCAAAAGAGGAGAGGCGAACACCGAGCAGGTGATCGACCTGATCATTCAGTTCTCGGTCTTTTCTAATCATTTCATCCCCATCGAAGCCAAACGCATGGTTAACGCGGCCACTGAAGCCGAAGAAATGGAAGCGCGGGCCATCTTAGGGAGCGAAATCGGCGTCTCGATTGACGCTGGCACCGGTAACATCGAGGGCCACCGTTTTTCGCATAAGGCGGCTCATATCAAGTGGTTGCGAGATATGGGGGAAATGCTGGGGCTGGATCGCAACCTGCTCGGGAAATGGGCCCTGGGCAGTGAATCGACTCACCGTTTCCTGAAGAAGCTCGAAGAGGTCTACGGCAGCCCGGACAACAATATCGGCTCCGGAGCAAGTTTTGCCATCGAGTCATGGGCCGGGTACGGAATCGGAAAGGGCGAGCAGGAGGAGGGAAACAACTTTTGGAGGGAGTTGATTACGGGGCTTAAGGAGTACAACAGAAATACTCGTAATAGTCTTGGATTACAGTCGCTTAACATTGGGTTCTTCGAGTTTCACTTTGGCTTGGAGTCCGGGCACGTTGCCAATGTGGAGAACGAATTGTCCGCGGTCCTGGCCCGCCCGGATTTTGACCGCGAGAAGTGGCTCTATGGGGCGTCCCACGCGCTGGACGCCATTCTGATTTTCTGGAAAGGCCTCGACCAGAAGCGCCGCAGCGGCTTCGTTTAAAACCACGCCAGCCGGGGCCAGATTGGGCAGCATCCTGCCGTTTGCTTACCTGGCCGGTACCTTGATTTTCAATTCCGCGCCGAACAGCATTGTGCGGTCGTTATCTTGTGCCGCCCACTTGAGAAGCGTCCGGAGGTCCGGCTCGACGCGGCCGTCGAATGCGGTGCGGCCATTGACGAGGACTCTTATCGGTTGATTGAAATCGAATTCGTCGGGCGACAGCAATAGTCTGAATGTCGACACACCCCTGGTCGTGGCCTCCACCGTATTCCCTTTGCGCACAAGATCCACGCGCCCTGCCGGTTTTTGCCTCTCAAACAGGACTCCTTTTCCTGCATCGCCGTTCACGTCCGCCAGTCGGGATGGCTCATTCCCGCCGGTTCCCAATTCATCGATAAGGAGCCAGTGGGCGCGGTTGTGTTCCGCGCGAGCGGCAGTCCATGTCAATACATCCGGGTAGGGATCGCGGGGGTGCGATGACACAAACTGCTCGAAGGGGTCTTTCACGACGGGCCACCAGGCGGTGTTGTGTTCGCCATCGGGCTGGGGGTGATAGTCGATCCTGACGCCGCTTTGCATCAGGAGCTGGGTATACGGCTCGACAATCGATGTCGGATACAGTCGGTCGCGGCCGCCATTGACGACGAACAGCGGCTTGTTGAGAAGGTTGTTGGGATAGTTTCCGTGGTCGTCGATCTCCGGGTTGGCCAGGACCAGGATGAAACCGTTCAATGGCAGGAAACTGGCGAACAACGTCGTCTCCCTCATCGCGATGTAATAGGCGCCGGTAGCGCCATCCGACACACCGGAAAGGACGACCCGATTTTCATCAATATTGTACGTGCGCTTGAGCTGATCGACGATCGCGCGCAGGTTCAGGACCTGGTCGGAGCTCCACCAGCCCGCGTCCCGCCATGCATAGGGAAGCACATAGATCTGCTCGGCGCCTGCGAGTTGTCCGATGGCGCCGTTGCCGCGCGGCTGGTTGTCCGTGCGTCCATCAACCCCTCCGTGGAGCTGAAACCGCACCTGATACCGTTTCTCCGGCGTGTAGTTCTCGGGAATGTTGACCGAGAAAAAGTGCTCGATGCCATCGCGTGTCCTGTTCATCATGCGCACGATGCCACCGGGTTGGGCGGAGTAGGTTCGGCCCGCTTTCAGCCTGGTGAGCGCGTCTTCAAAAGTGACGCCGGACTTGGCAATGTCGTCCACCAGTTTGGCGGCTTCTTCCGGCGATTGCGCAGCCCAGAATTTTTGAAACGCTCCATCCCTGCGTGCGGCGTCGTTCTGCGTGCTGAGAAGAGGCAGGGATCCCAGCAGGGCGACGACAATCAGCCATCGAAGGATTTTCATGGACGGAGTATACCTTCAGCCGGCGACGGCCCAACCCGCCAAAGTTACATTTTCAAATGAGGCGATGGGCCTGCACGAGTGGGGGCCCTGGTCAGACCACGAAGGCACCCCGGTTATTGGACTCTCAAGGGATCTCCCTCGATATCCAGCACCGTGATTGGCGCGATACCCGTGGCTTTGAGAGGCGCCTCAATAGTGGCGCGGTCGCCCACGATCACCAGGGAGAGGTGATCGAGATCGATGTACTGCTTTGCGACTCGCAGGATGTCTTCCCGGCGGATATCGGAGATTTTTGCGGCGTATTGCTGGTAATAGTTGTCGGGAAGGCCCTGGGTCCAAAGGGAAACGATGGCGCTGTTTACGCTTTGCACGGAAGCGAATGTGCCGGGCAGCCGCTGGATCAGAGCGTCCTTCGCGGTGGCCAGTTCTTCGTCCGTAACGGGTCGCGCTCCGCCCATCCCGCGCAACTCTTTCATGAATTCGACGAGTGCAGCGTCGCTCTTGGCAGAAACGATGTCACCCCCGGCTCGGAAGGCCCCCGGGCCCTTGCCAAAGGCGAACGACGAACTGATGCCATAGCTGTAGCCTTTATCCTCGCGAATATTGGCATTCAAACGAGACTGGAACATTCCGCCCAGCATCGTGTTCATGACCTGAAGCGCATAGTAGTCGGGCGTGCTGCGTGGCGGCCCGGGGTTGCCGATCTCGAAAGTGGACTGGGCGGCGCCCGGTTTGTCGACCAGAAAGATCGTCGCGGCGTGGGGCATCGGCAACCCCGGGTAGGAAAACGACGGCATCTCCCCGCCTTTAGGCCACGCGGACAACGCCTTCTCGATCGTTGCTTTTACCGTCGAAGCACGAACGTCGCCGACAACGCTTACCAGGGCGCGTCCGGGCTGGAAATAGGCTTTGTGAAACGCGACGACATCGTCGCGGCTGATGCTTTTAAGTGTTTCTTCGGTTACGTTTTGTCCGAACGGGTGCGAGCTTCCATAAAGCAATTTGGGGAATACGCGGCCGGCAATCGTCGACGTCCGATCTTTGCCCTGGGTCAGGGTGACGAGACGCTGGGCGCGCAGTCGTTCGAGCGCTTCGCCAGGAAACGCTGGATTCAACATCATGTCGGCGAGCAGGTCGAGGGCCTGGGGAAAGTTGCTGGTGGTGGACTGGAACCCGATGGCTCCACTTTCGCCGCCGATATTGACATTGACGGATGTTCCCAGCAGCTGCAACGCATTCGAAAGCGTCTCGCCATCCCGGGTTCTCGTGCCTTCGCTCATCATGGCGGCTGTGAGCGCGGCCAGGCCGCGTCGCGATTCGGGTTCCGCCTGATAGCTTCCGCCCTGAAATGTAATGGTGAACGACACCAGGGGCAGATCATGCTTTTCCGAAACGATGAATTCGGCGCCGTTCGCCAGCGTCGACTTCGTCCAGGCCGGTACGCGTAAGGCCGGAGGTTTGCCCGCCGGCGGCACCTTCGAGCGATCCAGCGTTTGCTGGCCTGACGCCGCACCGGTCACCACCAGGACAACCAGGCAAAGAAGGGCGTGCACTCTGTGCTTCATTGTTCTGTCCTCTTCACGGGGGTGCTCTCCGATGCCTTCGCCGCCTGGTCTAATTGACCCATCGGCACGATACTCAACACGACTCGTCCTTTGGTCAGATACTTGTTCGCTACCCGTTTGACGTCGGCGGGCGTGACCGCGAGCATCTTCTGATACTCCGTTTGAAAGTAGCCCGGATCGCCATGGAATCCTGCGCCGTCCGCCAGCGTCATCGATTTGCCGAGGTTCGACTGCAGACCGCTGACAAAGCGAAACTCCAGCCCCGCCGTGGCACGCTGAATCTCCTCCATTGTCGGGCCGTCGGACTTCAGCTTCTCCAAAATGGTATCCGTCGCCGTTTCAAGCTCGGTAAGGGTGTGTCCAGGCCGCGGAGTGAGGACGACATACCATAGGCCGGCATTTTCGTTCGAGTCCTGGCTGGTGCCGACGTTCGCCGCGGATTGCTGATCGTAAACGAGCGCCTTCGTCAGGCGGGCGGTTCGAGGTCCTGCTGTAATCGCATCGAGGACGGAAAGCGCAAAACGATCGTCGCTGGTTTCTCCCACGGTCGGCCAGGTGATGTAAAGCCGGGGAACCTGCACGCGATCTTCGAAGACCAGTCGCTTTTCCCTGTCCAGCGTTACGGGCGGAGCCGAAGGGCGCGAGATTGCTTTTCCTTTCGCAATTTCGCCGAAGTATCTGGAGACCCACTTCCTGGCCTGAGCGGGCTCGAAATCCCCGGCGATCGAGAGGAAAGCGTTGTTGGGAGCATAGTAAAGGCGAAAGAAATCCTTCACGTCTTCTTCCGATGCAGCGGAGAGATCCCTCATGCTTCCGATGACGGACCAGGAGTAGGGATGAGACGGCGGATACATCGCTGCCGAAATGATTTCGTCAGAGAGGCCGTAGGGCTGATTGTCCACGCTCTGACGCCGTTCGTTCTTTACGATGTCCCGCTGGGCATTGAGCTTGGCGATGTCGAGCGTATCGAGCAGAAATCCCATGCGGTCGGATTCCAGCCAGAGCGCCGTTTCCAGGTAGTTCGAAGGCACCGTCTCAAAATAGGTTGTCCGGTCGTTCGATGTCGTTCCGTTGTTCGATCCCCCCACACCTTCGGTGAACTTGTCGTGAATGCCATACGGGGTGTGGCCTGCGCCCGTGAACATGACGTGCTCGAACAGGTGGGCGAAGCCCGTCCTTCCCGGCGTCTCGTTTTTCGACCCCACGTGATACCACATCGTGACGGCGACCGTTGGCGTCGCATCGTCCGGCGCCAGAATCACCGTCAGGCCGTTGGGAAGGGTGTAGGTTTCGAAAGGAATCCGGATCGTGGAAGGTCGGGTTTGCGGGAGGGCCACGATCCCGGCACTGATAGTGAGAATGATGCTCAGAACGACCAGCAGCGCGACGGTCTGTTTTCGCATCTGGGGATTATGCGTTGAAATAACGTTACCCGCAAATCCCCCGGTGAATGAGAAACAGAGAGAAATTACCTTGCGAGTGCCAACCGTCGAATGCCCGTCGTCTGAGACGGCCCGTCCCTGCTTGCTACTTGCCCGGTTCGATCCTGAGAATCGCTCCGGCAGTTTCATCCGTCGCCAGATAGATCAGGCCGTCGGGTCCCTGACGGATATCACGAAGACGCTGATTGATGTCCATTGTCAGCATGCGTTCCTGGCTGAGCGGCTTGCCCTTCTTGTCGAATTTCACCAGCACCAGGGATTTTGTCATCGAAGCCATGAGCAGCGCGCCTTTCCACTCGGGGAACTTCTTGCCGTTGTAGAAGATCAGGTTGCCTGGATTAATCGAAGGTTCCCAGTGCAGCACGGGGTCTTCATATCCCGGGATCGAGTTGGCGCCGAGCTTTGTGGCTTCGCCGTTGTAGTGCGCGCCGCTGGTGATCAGGATCCATCCATAGTTCTTGCCCTTCTCAATGCGATTCACTTCGTCGCCGCCCCGCGGCCCGAACTCGGTCTCCCAGAGTTCGCCGTTGTCGGGATTGATCGTCAGGCCAAGAGGGTTGCGATGCCCCAGCGTGTAGATTTCCGGAAGGTATCCTTCCTTGCCGACAAACGGATTGTCTTTCGGAATCGTGCCGTCGTCTTTAAGACGCAGGATCTTCCCAAGATCCCATGAAGGATCCTGCGCCTGCTCGCCCCAGTTGCGATCGCCGCTTGTCACGTAGAGATAACCCGCCTTGTCGAACGCCAGCCGCGATCCAAAGCTCGCATCGAGGGGACCTTGTCCGCAGCAGCGCGAAGGTGTTCCGCGCCCGCCCGCGGGAGGCTGGGCCAGGAAGATGTCTTTTACGTCAGTGAGCGCTTTGCCATCCCATTTCGCCCGCATCACGGCCAGCGTGGACTTCGCTGGTTCCTCTGCGCCGGGCTTGGAGTAGGCGAGATAGATGTAGTGGTTGCTCGAAAACTTCGGGTGAATTGCGATATCCAGCAAACCGCCGAGGCTCACCGCGCGAATTGCCGGCAGGCCGGCAATCGGAGTGGGATCGAGGACACCGTTCCGAATGACGCGAAGACGTCCGGCGCGCTCCGTCACGAGAATGCTGCCGTCGGGAAGAAACGCCATGCCCCAGGGGTGGTCGAGCCCCTTGGTGAGAACCGTGATATGCATCTTGACGCCACCGGCGGTCACATCCCATGGCCCGTCCCCAAAGACAAATGCCGGGCCTCTGGCGCCGCCACCGCGGCGTGCGCCCTGACCTCGTCCTCCTCCGGCGCCGGCGGCAGGAGGCGCGGCAGCGCCCGGCACTGGCGGTATCTGCGGGGCCTGCGGCGCCTGCTGTGCAGCTTGAGTTTCACTATCGACACCAGGAACAGGGCAAAGGCTGAACTCAACACGACAGCAGAAATCGGTTTCGACAAGATGGACTTCATGGCTTCCTCCGGCGACCGGCACTATATCTTAGAAATTAGAGATGCGGGGACAGCGGGGAAATTGGAAAATCGGGGACAGTGAGCAATTAGCGGAGCTCAAATCTGAAACTTGATGAAGGATTTCGCTAATTGCTCGCTGTCCCCAATTTCCCCGCGCGTCTGCAAGGCCCGAATTCCTACTTGGCGCGGCCTTTGTAGCCCTGCGCGATCATCGGGATTGTGAAGATCTCATCGAACTGCTGCGTGTTTGCAACGCCGTAGAGGGTCTTCTTGTCCGGGCCGCTGAAGGCGACCGTGATGAGGGGAAGAGGTGAAGGGATTTCGCCAAGGAATTTACCGTCGGCGCCAATGACCTGAACGCCGCCCCCGCCGGTCGAGTAAACGCGGCCTTGTGAGTCGACCGTGGTGCCGTCGCCGCCTACCGTGGCAAACTGGCGCTCGTTGGTGAGCGAGCCATTGGACTGGACATCATAGGCAATGATGCTTCCACCCGTGCCTAATGCGGTTGGGGCTCCCCGGGCTCCCGCGGGCGGCGAGGTTGCAATTCGACCGGTGACATAGAGCGTCTTCTCATCGGGACTCAGGATGATCCCATTGGTGCCCGTCACTGTTCCCTGTTTGGTGACCACGCCCTGAGGGTTGGCATAGAAGAGTCCGCCCATGGTGAAGTAGACGCCGCCGTTGGCAGAGGCCGTGAGGTCGTTGATGACGCCGCCGATGCAATCAATGGGCTCGCCGTTGTACATGTCTGCGAAGGCTTTCTTTGTCGGCGCCAGTTGCCAGACCCCTGCCGGCAGTCCGCGTTCATTGATAAACAGCGCCCCCTTCTTGTTCATCGCAAGCGCGCCTCCGGTGTTGGTATCCGAGTAAGGAAACGAAACCTTGCCGTCCTTGTCGATCTTCATGACCTTGCTGTCGGTGTTCTGCGCGGCGAGGATTCCGCCGTCGTTCGTGGCAATAATGCCATCGGCATTATTGCCGGTGCCGGTCCACACGGTTTTCCACTGCTGTCCTGCAGCGATGACGCCGGGAATCGCCGTAACGGTGTAGTCCCGGTGCGCCGGTGGTCCTGCAGCGGCCCCGCGCGCTGCTCCCGCGCCCCCACCGCCACGTGCGGCTGCCCCTGGGGCGGCACCACCGCCACGTGCGGCTGCTCCCGGCGCGGCGCCGCCGCGCGCTGCACCACCTCCACGCCCCTGAGGTGGAACTTTGCACTTGCTGTTCACCCAATCCTGGAATCGCGCATCACTCGCCGCCTGCACTCCGGGCCCCTGCTGCGGCGCAGGAGCCTGCGGCTGACCTAAGAGGACCAGCGCGCCCAGGCATCCGGCCGCCGTTATCAGTAATCCACTCGCTTTCATAAGATTCTCCTTGTTTGATTCCTGTCCCACTCGCATCCGGGAGAGGATACGTCTGTTTTCGATTTCGGTGAATAGTTTGATCATTTCAGAAATCCCGGAGCGACTGCAAACTCTTAACCTGGTTCCAGCCTCCAGGCCCGCACGTCCAGGCGCCTGGCGAAATGCAGAATCGGCCTTTCCGCAGGCAACAACATGCCGAGAGGCTGAAGCAGCGTGTTCTGCTCCATCTCGGCCTCCGCGGTTTGCAGCGGCCACGGAACGTGCTGGATGTCCCCGCGGAAAATCCGGCCGCTGCGATCGGCGCTGAACAGGCAGTAGCGCTCCGTGAGCGAGTTCCAGCGTACCTTCGATTGAACGCTCATTCGAATCGACCATGGTCCTGGAGTCACCAGGCAAGAATAAAGCTCACCGGCGCGGAAACCTCACACAATCTCGACCGTAGTCGGCGGATGAAGAAAACGCCGGATGCCAGTGTCGGGGCCCCTAAATAGATGGACCTATTCAGGGGGCCACAACACTAGACTTCTGGCGTGAATCGCATGTGGTGGTTTCCAGTCGTACTGGTCCTCGTTTCCGCACTCTCCCTCCAGGCGCAGCATCAGACCGGCACACTTGCCATTGAAGTCCGCAGTGACTCCGGACCCGCGGAGCTGGTTGAAGTGCAGGCAGGCGGACAGATCACGTTAACCGACAAGCTCGGCGCGGCGACTCTGAACCTTCCGCCCGGTAGTTTCGAAGTTCAGTTTCGGCGGGTGGGTTTTGCTGGGAAGGTTGTTCGTGCGACGGTGGCGGCGGGACAAACCGTCCGGCTCCGCGTCGAACTCGAAGCCCAATCGGTGATCGAAGAAGAAGTGCGGGTTACCGCAACGCGTGCCAACACGCGTATCGAAGACGAACCGTTGCGCGTGGAGGTCGTCGATCCGGAGGAGGTGGACGAAAAAAGCGCGATGACACCCGGTGATATCTCGATGCTGCTCAACGAGACCAGCGGACTACGGGTTCAGCTGACGTCCCCCTCGCTGGGTGCGGCGAACGTACGAGTCCAGGGTTTGCGCGGGCGATACACGCAACTGCTTGCCGACGGGCTTCCGCTGTATGGCCAGACCGGGTCGATCGGCATTCTCCAGATTCCGCCGCTCGATCTTGGCCAGGTCGAAGTGATCAAAGGCGTAGCGTCGGCGTTGTACGGCGCATCGGCGCTCGGTGGCGTCATCAATCTCGTGTCCCGCCGTCCGACGGTGTCTCAACGGGAGTTTCTCCAGAATGTCACCTCCCGCAAAGGTTCCGATACCGCATTCTGGCTCGCGGAGCCGAAGAAGGCAGACAGCCCCTGGAGTTACACGCTGCTGGGTTCCGCTCATTTCCAGGGACGATCCGACATCGACAGTGACGGATACACCGATCTGCCGGAGTATCAGCGCGGCGTTGTGCGTCCGCGGGTCTTCTGGGAAAACGGAAAGGGGGATGCGCTGTTCGTGACTGGGGGCGTCATGGCCGAAGATCGTGCCGGCGGTGCCGCAGTCTTTCCCGAAGAGCTGCGCACACGGCGGTTCGATACCGGCGCCGTCGGACGTATTCTCGTCGGCAGGAACCTGCTGTCGATTCGCGGTTCTGCCATGAACGGCCGGCATCGGCGCCAGTTCGGCAGCTTCACGGAGCGTGACACCCAGGGGACTTTTTTCGGGGAAGCGGCCCTGGCCGGCACCGGCAGCGGGCATAACTGGACGGTGGGTTCGGCGTTCCAGCAGGATCGTTATCGCAATCGAGACGTCAGCGGCTTCGACTACACCTACACCACGCCTTCGCTTTTCGGTCAGGACGAATATAGCCCCAACGCTCGAATCACGTTGTCCGCCAGCGGACGCCTCGATTTCCACAGTCGATATGGAACGTTTTTCAATCCGCGCGTCTCCGCGCTCATCCGGCTGCCGCGTGGCATGACCACGCGCATTTCCACGGGAACGGGAATGTTTGCGCCGACACCGTTCACGGAAGAATCAGAGGCAACCGGATTGTCCCGAATTCATCCGTTGTCGAATGTGCAGGCGGAGCGGGCGTGGAGCGCTTCGGGAGATCTTGGTTGGAAGTCCGAACACTGGGAATGGAATGCAACGCTCTTCGGCTCCGTGATTCGTCATCCGGTCGTGCTCCGCGATGTCGATATCGTCAACCTTGCCGAGCCAACGCGAACCATGGGCACGGAGCTCCTGCTGCGCTACAAGGTCGAGCATTTTAATTTCGTCGCGACGCACACGTTCACCCATTCAACGGAACTCGATCGCAACTCCGGCGTGCGCGGACTGGTGCCGCTCACGCCACGTCACACCGCGGGCTTCGATGCCATGTGGGAGGACGAGGGCAAGGGGCGCGTTGGCTTCGAGGTGTATTACACCGGACGTCAGCGGCTCGAGGACAACCCCTATCGCGCGTCGAGTATTCCCTATGTCGTTTTCGGGATTCTTATCGAGCGCCGTCTCGGCCCCCTGCGGGCGTTTATCAATGCCGAAGATATCGGGGACTTCCGCCAGACCCGGCACGATCCGCTCGCCCTGCCACAGCCGCTTCCGGATGGCCGTCGCTCCGTCGACGCCTGGGCTCCCATTGACGGCCGCGCCATCAACGGAGGCGTTCGATACAGTTTTTAAAAGCGCCGGAGTTCAGGCTTCATTCGTCCGGATACGTCGTCTGTCTTATTCGATGATCTTGTTCAGGGGGTACTCGACGATACCGCGCCCGCCCGCCTTCTTCAGTTTCGGCACGATGACGCGCACAACGTTTTCGTCGACGATGGTCGTGATGTCCACCCACGCGGGATCGGCCAGCGACGCCACGGTAGGTTTGTCCAGTGCAGGCAGGATGGCGAGCACGGCGTCGAGGTCGCTGCGCAGGGCGTTCATCGACAACCAGACCTTACCCTCTGCCGCCATTGCACCTTTGAGCATGAGGGCGATGTCTTCGATCTTTTGCCGTTTCCATCCGTCGGTCCATGCCGAGGGGCTGGCGATCAGACGCGGCGTGCTTTCGATCACGGTTTCGACAATGCGCAGACCGTTGGCGCGAAGCGATGTCCCCGTTTCGGTGGCGTCCACGATGGCGTCCGCCAGCAGGGGCGGCTTTACCTCGGTCGCGCCGTAAGAGTATTCGACCAGGGCGCGCACGCCGCGTTGTTCCAGAAACTCCTGGGTCAAGCGCACGAGTTCGGTCGCAATCCTTTTGCCGGCGAGGTCTCCCACGTTGCGAACGGGTGAAGCCTCCGGCACGACCAGCACCCATCGGGTTGGCCGCTTGCTGACCTTTGAGTAGGTCATCTCCGCGATTTCGACGACATTCGCCTGAGTCTCTCGGATCCAGTCGTAACCCGTAACACCGATGTCGATCAACCCGTCCTGAACGTAACGCGGCTGCTCCTGGGGGCGCACGAGCATACATTCGATTTCGTCATCCGCAATCGAAGGGTAATAGGATCGCCCGCCGACTTTCATGTCGTAACCGGCACGGCAGAACAGGTCGATGGTGGGTTGCTGCAAGCTGCCGTTGGGAATAGCCAGCCGCAGGGTTCTATTTTCGCTCAAGGCGTTGAAAGGATAAGCGGCCCCGGCCCGAGATTCCAGTCGGAATGTTACTGCCTTCGAAAGGGTTTGCCTTTGGTCTTGAGCCGTGCTTCCAGCTTTGCCGTGCAGTCGCAGTCGTTGCACGACCAGTTCTCCGTGCCGTTCAGATCGCGGCAACGGCTTCGTGCATGGGCGTCCTGAACCTTGAGCAGGTCAAAATACCTTTCCCAGTATGGACGTTCCTCATCCAGCGGTGTGTAGCAGTAGCAGACCTCCACCCACTGCACGCGGCCGTCCGGGAACTGGCGCGCTTGCTCCATGTTGCGCCGGTATTCGTCGCCGGCAATGGAGCCGCGCCCGAGGGTATCGTTTTTGATGGCACGATCGAGCGCCTGCTCCTGCCCTTCCTTTACTTTAGCCGTTACGAGATAACGCACGACTTCAGCTATGCCGGAGGTCTGCGGAACAGGCCGGACATCACGGCCTTCCCGCGTACGTGGCCCTGCATCGCTGCGAAGACTTTTTCCCGTGTTTGCAACTCATCGTTGGGGTTGGGCGTGGCGGTGGCAGCCACAGGACTGGTCACGGCAGGAATCGAGTCGAGCTTGATGTCGAGAGCGTAGATCTCGAACATGTAGTGATGATACGGGCCGTTCGCCGGCGCTCCCGGTCCCCTGTAGGTGGAGCCGGATGCGCTGATCTGCCGGCTGCCGTCTGGAAGCTGCGCTCCCATCGGCACGTTTTCGGGCAATCCCGTGAGGGTTGCCGGCATATTCCACACGAGCCAGTGAACCTGGTCTGCGGTCGTGCTGTTCTTCGAGACATCGGCATCGTGCATATGCAGCACAAGGCTCTGCGTGCCGGCCGGAACATTTGTCCACACCAGGGCAGGGGAGACCGCCATCGGTGCAGCCTGAGTGTACTTGTTGGGAATCACGGCGCCATCCATCCAGCCGGTTGTCGTCAGTGTCATCGGTGCAGCAGCGGGCGCTCCACCGCGCCCCCCTCCGCGGTTTGGAGGGGCCTGTTGCGCAGCACTCATGGCGGCCGTGAGAAACAGTGTCAGCATCACAGTGGGAAACTTTGTTTTCATGTTGGGTGACCTCCGCTCAAGTGAACGGATGATAGCAATTCCCGGTATACTTACCGGCAATTTTCCAGAAAATTGTGCCTGATGCAAAAAGTTGGCGGGAGGAGGCATCGATGGGAGCAAGTCCAGCTACCCAGGGGACTGTCGGAGGAACAAAACCTCAGCTTGAACCCGGCGACCGCAAGGATTGGGTCCTCGTCGGGACCTTCGTCAAGGAAGAAGCCGTTTCCCTCGGGCAACGGGTCGGAATCTTTTTCCGCACCTTCTTCGGAATCGTGGTGGGGCTTTTGCTCGGCTGGTTGGTCTTTCTTTGGTCTCTAATCCGCGGCAAGCGAGCGGTCCATGCCGAAGGCATACTGTGCACGGCCGAACTGGTCCCGGTAGGCGAGGACGCGCTGAGCCGCGCGATCGCCACCCGGTTCACCGGACCGGCATTGGTTCGGTTTTCGGGGGCCTTCCAGCACGAGGGGTCGAAGAAGAAAGAGCCCCTCGGGTTGGCTTTGCGCATGAGGCTGCCGCGCGATGAAGATGGCACGCCCGAGGCCGGGGATCAGGACCTGGTGTTCGGCACATTCGAATCGTTTCGCACGCTGATCTTTGGTAAGGACAAGGAAAAGGTCAACGTTGAAGACTATCTGGCAAACGAATATGACACCGTTGCGCCCTGGCGGTTGGGGGACGTCGGAGTCGTCCGGCTCCGGATCATGCCCACGAACAAGCCTCCATCGAATCGCCAGGTACGGCTGGAGCGACTCGAAGACGACATCCGCCGGCAAACAGCCACACTCCTGCTGGGCTATCACCCAAACGACGGCGAAAAGGGGCCGGTGAGCCCTCTGGCGATGCTGCACCTGAAGTCGATATCCCCACTCCCTGCACAGCAGCTAAGAGTTTCGTTCCGCCGAACGGGCCGCGGCGTGAAAGCCGTCGGGTTTCGCAACGGTTTGCGGAGGGTGATGTATCCATTCGGGGAGGCAGGACGGCGCCTTCGAGGCGGCTAATGTTGTGTCCCCTGATTGTCCATCTATTTAGGAGACACTACACTAGAGACACGCAAGAGAGTCGAGCGCGCGCCGGGCCCTGACCAGAAGCGGAGTTTCGAAACCTTCGGTGAACCCGTTGAAGGTGGATTCAAGAACAACCCGAGCCTCGGCCAGCCTGCCCTGCATCCGCCGAAAGGAAGCCAGATCCAGGGCAGTTTTCAGTTCAAAGGATCGCGCCTGATGTTTTCTGGCGATCTCGATGGACGAGAGCAAACAGTTTTCACCGGCTTCGATGATGCGATTCTCTTCCGAAGTGGTGTGCATCAACTCGGATCGCCGCAGAGAGAGGAAGTGTAATTTCCCATCGATGCGGTCGAACTCCGGAGCGCGATATAGCTCGTTTGTTCGCAGCGAAAACGCGCGGGCTTCCGAGAGGGTTTCTCTTGCGTGAACCAGGTCTCCGGCTGTGCCCAGGGCTTCGGCGATGCCCAGCAGGATCAGGGTTCGCGCCAGGCCGCATCCAATAGCTTCATGAACTTTGATGGCGTTGCGGAATTCCTCCACCCCCTTCAGGCTCTCTCCGAGACCAGCCAGAGCGGCCCCGTAACACATGTGGCTGTGACCGATGCTTTGCACGACTCCATGGTGCTTCGCATAGGCCAGAGCGTCCTCCGCCGACCGCTTTGCCTCGGCGAAGTCTTCCAGATCGACGGCCAGTAAAGCGCTCCAGGTCTTGACTCCGGCGACGGTCACCGAGTGCCGCACCTCCCTGGTCATCTCTCTCGCCTCGGCCATCAACTGGCAGGCCTTGTCGGCGAATCCCAATGCCCAGTGCGACCACGCAAGAGCGGCCAGTCCCCCGGTTTTCGGTTCTGCGCCGAATTGGGCGAAGCTGGATTCCTGAATTTCGCGGTTGTGCCATCGAAGCATCTCTTCCAGATCCCTCTTTGCCCCCGCAAAATCGCCGAGGAAGGGCTTGACGTAACCGGCGGAGTTGTAGGCCATGACCAGCAGCATCGGATTCTGAGCTGCTTTTGCGATGGGCACCATTCTTTCCCCGAGTTCGAGCGCCTGATGGAGATCGGCCCGCAGCGTGTGGACTCCCCACAAACCGTAAAGAGCGGGGAACACGCTCATGTCATCCCCGACTGCCTGGCAAAGTTCGAGAGCCCGGCCAAAGGCCTCCTCGACCTCGTGCGCGGAAGAACCGCCTTTCAATGTCACCAGCGCAACACCAAGAGTCATGTGCGCTTCGATCTCTTTCTTTACGCGCGTATCCGACGGCGGCAAAGTTCCCAACAGCTCCAAAGCACGCCGGGAGAGCAGCGCAGCTTCCTTGTTGGCAAAGACTTGAAGCGCGTTTCGCGCAGCCAGAATGGAGTAGTTGGCGGCCTGCGCGAAGTCCTGGCAGGTTTCGAACAGAAACGCGAGGTTCGAGGCGATGTCCTGACTTCGGTCTCCATAGAATGCGAGAAGCGTCTCTGCCATTCGAAGGCTCAATTGCTTCTTCCGGGTGGGCCTGATCGAAGCGTACAGAGCATTCTGGTACAGCACATGAACGAAGCGATAACGCAGCGTACGCGTGCCTTGCGGGAACTGCTGCTCTTCGATGAAGCGCACGAAGGTATGAATCCGTTCCAGATTTTCCAGCCGTTCCTCCAGATCTGCGGGATCGGCCTGGAGAACCTGGGCCACGGCTGCAGAGTCGAAGTCGAAGCCCTGGATGCTGGCGGCGGTTAACAGTTTTCTATCGTCGTTCTGAAGCTGGCCTATCTTGCGCTCGATGATGCTGCGAACGGACTCCGGCAGGTTTCTTTCGACTTCACCCAACGGCGCGGCAAGCGTCCAACCATCGGGTGCCGGACGAATAACGCCGCGATCTTTTAGATAATGAAGCAAGTCGGACATGAAAAGCGCATTGCCCCCGGTACGGGCGTGAACGAGTCGTGCAAACTGCTCGGAGAAGGCATGGCCTGGGAAGACCAGTTCCAGGTAGCGTTCAACGTCGGCGACAGTCAGGTACGCGATTTCCAGTTCGCTGCACAGGTGCCGGCCCGTGAGGTCCAGTTTCAGCGCCAGAAACGGATGGTGTGAAAGATGCATTTCCGTCGGGCGATAGGTGGCCACGATGAGAAGGCGAATCGACTCCAGATGGCTGGCGATGTAGGCCAGCATGTCGACGGTGGAATTATCGGCCCAGTGCAAGTCATCCAGGAAAAGGACCAAAGGCTGATGGCGCGTGAGTTCCCGGAGGAAAGCGGTGATCTCCCGCTTCATTCGTTCCTGAGACACTGCGCGTTCACCTGACCCAGCCGGCGAAACCCCTGAAACACGCTGATACCAGGTGGGCGCCATCGTCCTCAGGGTTCGCCCAAAAACGCCTTCGCCCTCGGTTCGAAGCAGGTTATCGAGTGCTTCGAGAAAGGGAAGGTAAGCTTCGGACTCCGACAAGCGCTCCGAACAGCGGCCGCGGCCAACCAGCCATTGATCTGCACCGGATTCCACTTCAGACAAGAACTCCTCGACAAGCATGGTCTTGCCGATTCCGGGCTCGCCCGCCAGGCAGAGCACCCTGCCGCCCTCCTCATCGGTTGCTTTCAGCGCACTGCGCAGTGCGGCTCTCTCAACGCGGCGGCCTACAAACGGGCGTCCGGGACGCGACGGTGTTCGGATCTCGGCGGTTGCGTGCGCGGCACTCTCCAGTTCTTCGAGCACTTGCTGTGCGGAAGGTCGTGCCCCGGGATCTTTTGCGAGCATTCCCATCAGGAGACTCTCCAGCCAGCGTTGCATTCCGGGCACCAGATGTGTGGGGTTGAGGGGCTCTTGCGAGACGATGGCGTTCAGCGTCGCAACGGGTGTTTGCGCCGAAAAAGGATGGGTTCCGGTCAGCATTTCGTAAAACACGATTCCGAGGGAAAAGATATCCGTTGCCGAAGTGGTCGCTCGCCCGAGGCCCTGCTCGGGCGACATGTAGTTGATCGTTCCGACGAGTTGCCCCGTTTCCGTCAGGATCGTGTCTGTCTTCGGGACGGTTCCAGCATTTGCTTTTCGCGGTGCGGCGCGGCGCGCCAGCCCGAAATCCAGCACTTTGACGTAACCATCGTTGCGCACCAGAATATTTTCCGGTTTGATGTCCCGGTGCACGATTCCCGCAGCATGCGCGGCTCGCAACGCCCGGGCTATCTGGGCCGCCCATTCGACAATTTGCTGTGAAGACGCGCCCATCGCACGGGCTTCGCGCAGCGTTCTGCCTTCCACATATTCCATCACGATATACCTGCCCAGACCGGCTTCACCGATGTCGTAGATCGCAACGATATTGGGATGATTGAGGGCCGAGGCGGCTTGAGCTTCGCGGGAAAATCGTTTCAGGAGTTGTCTGTTGGCGGTGTATTCGCTGCGCAGAAGTTTGATGGCGACTTTTCGGGGCAGCCTCTCGTCCTCTGCCAACAGGACTTCCCCCATCCCCCCTTGGCCGAGAGTCTTGATAATCCGATAGTTGCCAATATGGAGTCCGGCCAGGTCCTGATCGCGGGACTGGCGGCTGCCCGTTCCCGAACGGTCTTCAACCATAGAGAAAACTCGCCCTTGTTTGATGCGAAGTATAACATGTCCGCGACAACAGCCTGCGTTGACGCATCAAGCCTCAGCACTGCTTTCAGCCTGTCAGACGTTTCTTGACAATGCTTAGGGAGTCGAGAAGAATGCGCTGATCTACCGCCGAGCAACTAAGGAATGACATGGCTGTCAAACAGTCCGCTTTGACCGTCTTTGCGAAGTTGAAGAAGGGTCAAACAGATGCGGCCCGGGATGCGCTCATTCAAATCCGCCCTAAGCTTGCGGACGACCCGAACCTTGGTTTTCACGTCAGCCCAAACACCCATTTCGCACGATTCGCGGTCGTTCGCGACAAGCGCGACGAAGCTTCGGATGAACCGGGACGATTGCTCTTCACCAGTAACTACGACGGGAGTGCAACGGCATACCTGCCTGAATTGGTTGCAACGTGTGGCGCAGAACTGGACAAAGTATTCCTGCATTGCGTCGGATACAAGGCCGGCATGGCCCTGAATGCACAAGAATTTGCCGGATACATTCGGCCGTTGTCCTTGAAGCCCAGCCTGTTTTTCGTTTCGTTGCCAGGACTCACCGTCCGGGCCATTCACGATGCAGATCAGGTTGGTGTCGCGATGGAAGAACTGCTGGACCATTCGGACCCGGAAGTTTTTCGAACGATTCAGCGCGCCGCTGGTGTTTTGCCGGCGTCTCACCCGAGCCGACTCCTCCAGGGGAAGAAAAAGATTTTCGATTCCCTGTTCCGTTTCCTGGAGCGACTCGCCGGAATTGAGAGCTCGGGCAAGAACCCCAACACGACGCATGTTTCCAACCCGGTCACGTCTCTTGAAGA
Source organism: uncultured Acidobacteriota bacterium (assembly GCA_963836435.1). Classification (GTDB taxonomy): domain Bacteria; phylum Acidobacteriota; class Terriglobia; order 20CM-2-55-15; family 20CM-2-55-15; genus DASTBJ01. Next base: position 44,294 of record CAWIJI010000014.1, read on the forward strand.
TCGCCACATCCAGAATGCGCTGACGGTTTTTGCGACGGTTAAGGATTCCCTCCTGGCGAGAACGCTTCTCCGGGTGATTTTTTTCGGCGGCCGAATCTGGTATCGATTCGTGGTTCCCTGGGGCTCCCTGGAGGGGGTGACCTCGATTCATTTCGCCAGGTGGCATCTCTGTGATGGAGGCAGGAGCGTCATCTTTGAGAGCAACTTCGACGGAAGCTGGGAAAGCTATATCGACCAGTTCGTCGATGTGACCGGCCCGGGACTGAATCGTATCTGGGGAAATTGTGAAGGGTTTCCGCGCCTTGGCACCCGCGATCTGGCGTCCTTTAAAGCTTGCCTCCGGACTTACCAGCAGTCCGAAATCATCTTCTACAGTGCCTACCCGGAATTGACCGTGAAAAACATCATCGCGAACGACACTCTCGATAAGGCGATCCAGGCGTTCATGAGGACCCCGGACATCGATAGAGTGTTTGCAGGGTCGTACGAAATCAATGACTGATATCGCAGTGACGAATGTGCGATGGACGGAGGTCCAGGGGATCGTTCTCTCGGGATATGGGACGTTGGAATATTCCCGCTACCTGTTCCTGAATTTTCCGGAGAACTTTGATATCGGGGGCTGGCTGAAACAGTTTGAACCTCGGGTCACAACGGTTGTGCCACGAGAGGGGGTCCCAGCCAGCGCGTCGTACGTCATCAATGTGGCATTCACCTGGGAGGGACTGGCGCGGATGGGATATCCGGGCGACAGTGCGCAGTTTTCTCCCGACTTTGTGGCGGGTATGTCGCATCCGGAACGAGCGCGCCGATTGGGGGATTCCGGTGCCAGTGATCCCAGCGCGTGGGAGATCGGGAATCCCGGCGATAAAGATCCAATTCATGCCCTGCTTCTCCTTAAGGCGGGCAGCGTTGAGGAATTAGACACCCTGGGGCAACCGCTTATCGGCGGGTTGGTTGTCGTCCGGCGTCAAGACGGCTGGACAAGCAGGAACGATCAGCGGGAGCACTTCGGATTTGTGGATGGCATCTCTCAGCCCTTCGTGGAAGGCAGCCCCAACAGCCTGCCCGGAATATCCGAGGCGGACAGCGTTCCCACGGGGGAATTTGTTCTGGGATATCGAAACGCCTACGGAATGTTTCCCTCAACCCCGACCATTCCTGACGCCAGCGACTCTGGAGGCCTGTTGCCGGAACCCGTGCACGATGCGAAATCCGCCGCGTCCGTGCGCGATTTCGGCAAGAACGGTTCGTATCTGGTCTTTCGAAAGTTGCGACAGGATGTCTGGGGGTTTCGAGAGTTCCTGGCGAGGAATGCGCCCGGGGCCGAGGATTGGCTGGCCGCAAAGCTTCTTGGACGATGGAAGAGTGGAGCGCCGTTGACTCTCTATCCCGAAGCGGATCCGGTGGTTCCTCAGGGAACTCTCTACAGGAAACCTGGGCTCCCCGACGATTTTCTTTATCACAACACGGATCGCGATGGACTGAAATGTCCGATCGGTTCACACATTCGGCGCGCCAACCCCCGGGATGACCTTGAGCATGATGCGGAACAGTCGATCATCACCGCGAAGGCCCACCGTATTCTGCGTCGAGGTGTGCTCTACGGGCCACGGCTTGATGAGAATGCGAGTCAGGACGACGGCGTCGAGCGGGGCCTATTGTTCATTTGCGTGAACGCGGATATCCGGCGTCAGTTCGAGTTTGTCCAGCAGACCTGGCTCAACAATCCCAAATTCGGGGGGCTTCGCAACAATCGGGACCCCATAGCTGCAAACGAAACGCACGATATGATCATTCAGCGGTCCCCGGTGCGTCAGCGGTTGAAGGATCTGCCCCGGTTCGTAACGATGCGCGGCGGAGGGTACTTCTTTCTGCCGGGAATTCGAGCTCTCCAGTTCCTGATTACTCTCGGCGAGGGACCTCATGGCTGAATGCGCAACAGCTGGGATAACCCTTCGTTTAGGTTCCCGCTACTTTGCGTCTATACGATGAAAGGAGGCGACTATGTCTCTGTCGCGCATTGCAGTCTTCGGTGATTCCCTCCTGTGGGGGCAAGGGTTGCGACCCGAGCAAAAGATGACCTCGCTGGCGAATCAGACACTCGCGTCGGGCACGGCGGAGTGCATCATGCTGGCGCATTCCGGAGCCGTCATCGGCGAGGGGTTGAATCCTCCCCGATCGCCCTTTCCGAGTGACATCTTTCGCGAAGTCCCGCAGCCTTATCCTACCATCCATCAACAGGCGGAGGACCTCACCAACAGACCCGATACCATAGACCTCGTTCTCATTAATGGTGGCAGCAACGATGTCGGCTTTACCTATATTCTGAATCCGCTGACAGATTTGGAAGAACTCAAAACGCTGACGCACCTGTTCTTTCACCAGCATCTCGCCAGACTTCTGCGGGCCGTTGCCGCACGCTGCCCCAATGCAAAAATCATCGTGGTGGGGCAGTATCCCGTTCTTAGTCGTTGGAGTGAGATCGGTCTTGTCGATCTCTTTCTTCGGGGTCTCTTCGTTCATCCCGGCGGGACAGGGGGCCTGAATGATCTATTTGCCGCACTGGGACTGACACAGCTGTCCGTCAAAGACAGGGTCGTGGACCTTTCAATCCTGTTTTGGAGGGAATCGAACCTGGCGATCCAGGCAGCGGTGAATGAACTCGGGAGCCCAAGAATCAAAATGGCGATTGCTCCTGTCACGGAGGAACACGCGGCCCTGACGCAGGACCCGTGGCTGTGGGGACTGACTCATCTACTCGAGCCGCAAGATCCAATGGAGCAAGCTCGCCGCGTGCCGTGTGACCAGAGTACCCAGAATCCCTTCAGGCGATTTGCCTGTCACCGCGCTTCGGCGGGACATCCGAATGTCGAGGGTGCGCGCCGATTTGCCAAAGTGATCGTGGACACGTTCCAAAGTTTCTAGGCGGTAAGCGAGAGAAGGAGATAAGGGGGGATGGACCCCGGCGAGTCATTCGGGGACGCGCACGAAATCCGCGCCACACATGCCTCACGAGCGAAGATTGTTCGCGGCGGATTTGCGCGCGTCCCCGAACGACTCGCTCTATTTCCCTTTCCGGATCTTCTCGAGCTCGGCGCGGAGACCTAACTGAGAGATGCGCCGATGGAGGTAAGTCGGCGCGCGTCCGAGGGCGTTCGCCGCTTGTCCCACGTTGCCGGAGGATCGCTCAAGGGCATTGAGAATCATCTGTCTTTCGAAGGAACCTCGCATTTCCGAAAGTGGAGCTCTTTCAGCAGCCGGAGGCTTCGCCGAAGGTGAGGAAATTTCCGGGGGCAGGTCCTCGGGACGGATGCGGTCGGAGTTGCCGAAGACAACAGCCCACTGCACCGCGAGTCCGAGTTGCCGGACGTTCCCGGGCCAGTCGTATTCCTGCAGGACTCGGAGCGTGTTGGGAGGAGTTGCCAGCAGTTGCCGTTCTGTGTTTTTCTGATAGCGCTGCAGAAAGAAGGCGACCAGAGCGGGGATGTCCTCGATTCGTTCGCGGAGCGGAGGCAGCCTCAGCGGCAATCCCAGCCGATCGAGCAGGTCCGCGCGGAAGCGGCCGGCTTTGATCGCATCCTCCAGTGAACGATTCGTCGCGGAAACCAGCCGGACGTCAACAGCTTTGGGTTTGCTCGCGCCCACCCGCAACACCTCTTTGTTTTCCACCACACGGAGCAGCGCTGCCTGACAGGGATACGGCAGATCTCCGATCTCATCAAGAAAGAGTGTGCCGCCGTCGGCCTCCTCGACAAACCCGGTGCGGTCGCGATCGGCGCCGGTGAACGCGCCCTTCACGTGGCCGAAGAGTTCGCTGGCGAAGAGGGATTCCGCGGTCGCGCCACAGTTCACCACGATAAAAGGACCTGCCGCCCGGTTGCTGTTCCGATGAATCGCGGCGGCTGTGAGCTCCTTCCCGGTGCCTCGTTCCCCAAGAATCAAGACGTTGCTCCCTCCGGCGGAGACCCGCGCGATCTTCTCGTACAACTGCTGCATGGGCGGGCTCGACCGACCATCTCATGGCGGATGTCCAGCTCCCGGGTGAGTTCCTGGTTCTGAGACTCCAGCCACTCGACATACCGAAGGTGTTCAAGAGCGACCGCGGTCATGGACGCCATCGCGGTCACCAGATCGAGGTGCCGCTTGTCAAAAGGCGAGTTCACATTGGCGGTATCCAGATACACCACGCCGACACGGCTCCCCATTACCGTCAGCGGCACGCACAGCACAGATTGAATCTCGGCCGCCGCAACGCTGGGGCTGGCTGCCGGATCGCCCAGAAGGTCGTTGCGCAGAAGCGATTGTCCGGAATCCAGTACGCGTTGGACGATCGTGCGGCTGACGCCCATCCTCACGGCTCCCGCCACGCGGTGATGAGTCGTGCCCCTTGGAATCAGTTCGGTTCCCGCTGCGTTGGCTAGCAGGACCGCCCCGGTTTCGGCCGGCGTGACGTCGAAGATACGCTCCAGCAGCATCCGTTGAAGACGGTCGGCATCGTGGACGTCGTTGATACCGGCGTTAAGTGACAACAGCGCTCTCATGTCGTCATTCGTGCGCTTCGTCAGGGCCACGTCTCCAGAATCGGTTTCATCAAGGAACGGGGAATGCTCGGAATTGCCCTGGATGGTTTCCGACGACAACACGGTGCGCGTCTGGTCCTCGTGCATCTCGATTTCGCACGGCCTTGTCTTCTCGTCGTTCAGGAACCTGAGAATCGTCATCCCCAGACGTATCTCGTCGCCGTGACGCAGCCTGGTGCTTTGGACTTCCTCTCCATTCACGCGGGTTCCGTTCGCACTGCCGCTGTCGACGAGTACCCAGACGTCGCCGTCCCACTGGATCTGGCAATGCTGGCCCGATACGCGCGGGTCGTCGATCTGGAGCGTATTTGAAGGATTGCGTCCCAGGGTGGCGCCTTCTGGGCCCAGGGGGATTATCCGGTCGACGGTCACCAGCCTGGAATTCATGAGTGTACGGATTGTATCGGATACACAGTGTGTGGAAAAGGATTCACCTTCCATCGGCCGCGTCATCTTTTCAGGGACTTAGGCGGCATATCGCGGCGACCCCTAATTGCTTGAAGAAGTGTCGGGTGCAAACACACCGACATCACCAGGTCGAGAAACTTCAGATGTCTTGCGTCGGGGCGAACCTTTCTCGCTCTCTCCGAAGCGAACGACAACCTGAGAAAGGAGGGCAGCAGGCCGTTGGCGTCTGCGCGTCATCGAAGCGGCCAACAGGGAGAGGCCGCCGTCAGGCGGCATCTCCCTGATCTTGAGAAGCCGAAAAGCATGCTGGAGAACCATGAAAACAACGCAAGCCCTGTCGCCATCGCCCGGAGAGACCTTTGGGCACTATCACCTCAGAGACCGCCTCGGCTCAGGAGGCACGGGAGACGTCTACAGCGCCACCGATTTGAGATCCATGAGGGAAGTTGCCATCAAGGTCCTGCGGGAGGGTATCGCTGCGGATCCGCATCGCCTTCATGCCTTCGAGACCGAGGCCCGGGCGGCGTCCCTGCTGAAACACCCCAACATCATCACCATTCACGATGTCGGCACAGCCGACTCTGTTCCGTACATCGCCATGGAGCTGATAAAAGGCGTGACGCTTCGTGTCCTGCTTCGGGAGGGCCCGCTCGAAACCGGTCGTCTCTGCTCGATCGGGGTGCAAACCGCTGCCGGTCTTGCCGACGCCCACGACGCCGGTATTGTCCACCGGGACCTCAAACCCGAAAACCTCATGCTCACGGAAAGCGGCCTCGTCAAGATTCTCGATTTCGGCCTTGCGAAGTTCAAGGGGGCGGCAGGGAGCGTCCTCGACCTCCCGACCTCCAGCACAACGACAGCGTCGTTGCGGGGAACCGTTGGGTACATGTCGCCCGAGCAGGTCAACGGGCAGTCTGTGGACTTCCGGTCCGACCAGTTTTCCTTTGGTATCGTTTTGTACGAAATGGCCACGGGCCGGCGCCCGTTCACCCGGGCGACACCAGCCCAGACTCTGGCAGCGATTCTCGGCGCAGACCCTGAACCCCTGCTGAGCCGGCGGATCCCCCGAAGCCTGGTTCTGCTGATCGAAAAATGTCTTTCGAAGAATCCAGCGTTGCGTTTTGAGTCGACGCGCGTCCTGATGCGGCAGCTCGAAGCGGTCCGGGATGAACCTGCAGGGTTGGGGCATATCTGTGAAGGCCTGGTTGTCGGAGTTCTTCCCTTCGAGGATCTTTCCGAAGACTGTTCGCTGCGCTTCTTTATTGGTGGAATCGCCGAGGAGGTAAGGACGCAGATCCATCACCTCCCCTCAGTCAAGCCCCTGAGCCGTCATGCCAGCTCGCAAGCCACCCTATCCAGGGGCCGTTTGGATGCCGTCATCGAAGGCAGTGTCCGGCTTTCGAGGGGGAGGCGCGTCCGCATCACAGCCGCGGTGGTCGATGTCCGGTCGGAGCTCGTGTTATGGTCTGCCCAATTCGACCGGCACCTGGATGACATTCTCACTGTCCAAACAGAAGTCGCCTCCAGAATCGTGGAGGCGCTTGGACTTCTGCTGTCTTCCCAAAATTCGACCATGAACTCTTCCCGCAAGCTCGACATTCCGCCGGGCCAAACGTCTTCTTGGAAATACTCCCGGCGAAAACGGCTCTCCGTGTGCAAAGGATCTGGATAGGAGGCAGGCGCCTTAATGTCCCGTTTTATAATCAAGATCTCAGCACGCCCCCGGCGTGCGCTGGAGTTTAGACATTCTTGAGTCCGAGCGGAGCGGAAACACGAGGTTACGTCTCCGATTTGCAGGTTCGTCCGCAAGGTGATGGCGACGTTGAAACGTGAGTCTGAGCACGCCGGAGGCGTGCTGAGAATTTAGCCCCGGGTTAAGCGAGCGAAGCGAGCGCAACCCGGGGTTACCGTAACGGGAATGTTGCACCCCGGCAGGGGTGCAGGGATTCCTCGCACCCCTGCCGGGGTGCAAGCCGCTCGTGAGATGAACCCCGGGTGTCGCTGCGCTCCACCCGGGGCTACCTTCCTTTCACGCCTCCGGCGTGAAAAATGTCTAAACTCCAGAGCACGCCTCCCTCGGCGTGCCCCTCCGCGGTGCGCTGGAGTTTAGACATTCTTGAGTCCGAGCGGGAGCGGAAACACGAGGTTACGTCTCCGGTTTGCAGGTTCGTCCGCAAGGTGATGGCGACGTTGAAACGTGAGTCTGAGCACGCCGGAGGCGTGCTGAGAATTTAGCCCCGGGTTAAGCGAGCGAAGCGAGCGCAACCCGGGGTTACCGTAACGGGAATGTTGCACCCCGGCAGGGGTGCAGGGATTCCTCGCACCCCTGCCGGGGTGCGAACGCCCTCGTGAGATGAACCCCGGGTGTCGCTGCGCTCCACCCGGCTCCTTCCTTTCACGCCTCCGGCGTGAAAAATGTCTAAACTCCAGAGCATGTCTCTGGCGTGCGGCGGTGGGCACCGCTCCGCGGTGCCCTGGAGTTTAGACATTCTTGAGTCCGAGCGGGAGCGGAAACACGAGGTTACGTCTCCGGTTTGCAGGTTCGTCCGCAAGGTGATGGCGACGTTGAAACGTGAGTCTGAGCACGCCGGAGGCGTGCTGAGAATTTAGCCCCGGGTTAAGCGAGCGAAGCGAGCGCAACCCGGGGTTACCGTAACGGGAATGTTGCACCCCGGCAGGGGTGCAGGGATTCCTCGCACCCCTGCCGGGGTGCGAACGCCCTCGTGAGATAACCCCGGGTGTCGCTGCGCTCCACCCGGGGCTACCTTCCTTTCACGCCTCCGGCGTGCAAAATGTCTAAACTCCAGGGCACCGCGGAGCGGTGCCCACCGATTTGATAGGTGAACGTATTTGCGAAACGACGTACTAAGGGGCCCCTGAACGTTATGAGACCTAACCTTTCGCAGGAAGTCCGCATATCGGCAGGTGAAGTCGATTTGGCAGGAACGCTGGAAGTGCCTTCCGGGTGTTCGAGTCTTGTCGTTTTCGCTCACGGTAGTGGAAGCAGCCGGCAGAGTCCGAGAAACAGGTTTGTCGCAGGAAAACTCCTGTCGCGGGGGATCGGCACGCTGCTTTTTGATCTTCTGACAGTTGAAGAAGACCGCCTGTATCGCACGCGTTTCGATATCGAGTTGCTTGCAACCCGCTTGCTTCGGGTTACAGCCTGGATCAACACAAGACCGGAACTGACGACGGCATCCCTGGGGTTGTTTGGCGCAAGTACGGGGGCTGCGGCCGCGCTGAAGGCCGCGGCTGCGTCCGGGCAGCAGATCCGCGCGGTCGTATCCCGCGGCGGACGCCCGGATCTGGCCGGGTCCTGGCTGCATCTTGTCCAGTGTCCGACGCTCCTGATCGTTGGCGGACAAGATGACGACGTGCTTAAACTGAATCAGAGTGCATTCGCGATGCTGACATGTCAGAAGCGGTTGGACGTCGTTCCCGGGGCAACGCACCTATTTGAAGAGCCCGGCAAACTCGACGAGGCGGCACGATTGGCTGCCGACTGGTTTGAACATTACTTGTAAGACTGCAACCCTGATTCAGACTCCAAACCGATACGCGCGACGACTTAGTCAAACATATCCTTATTTTCTGTTGACTTGCGGGCCATGGCGCGATAATTCCTAGTGTGCAGCCTTGGGGAGGATTCATGACTTCTCGCTCACTTGTGGTGGTCTGTTTAATACTGGTGGCCTTGCCGGTTTCGGGTATCGCTGCCGGAGCCGAACCCGACGCTCCTCTTGCAGTGGCGGCAATGAACCGTGACATGGCGACGGTGCACGCTCTTCTGGCGAAAAAGGCCGATGTGAACGCCACTGGAGCCGACGGCACGACGGCGCTCGAATGGGTGGTTCGGATTGACGACCTGGACACCGCCAGGCTGCTCATCGCGGCGGGCGCGGATGTGAAGAAGGCAAACCGTCTTGGCGTGACGCCGATTGCGCTGGCTGCCGCCAACGGCAACGCCGCCATGATCACGATGTTGCTCGATGCCGGCGTCGATGCCGACACGATCGATTCCAACAACGAGCCGGTTTCGTGGTCCGCGATTCGCAGCGGCAACGTCGATGCCGTGAAGGTGCTGCTCGATCGGGGCGCTAAGGTTGAATTCAAAGACTCCGTGCAGCAGACCAGCCTGATGCTCGCGGTTCGCGAAGATTATCCCGACATCGTCCGTCTGCTGGTTTCTCGCGGCGCGGATGTGAACGCGGTTACACGGACCGGAGCGACGCCCAACTGGGTGTTGCCCAATTCCGTGCCCGGCTTCGGTTTCGGGAAAGGTATTATTCGCGGCGGCCTCCCCGCAGATCGCGGTTCGCGCTACCTGACTCCCGGGGGGCTGACTCCATTAATGTATGCCGCGCGTGACGGCCGTATCGAATCGGCGCGAATCCTGGTTTCCAATGGCGCCAACATCGAGACCAGGGATCCTAACGACATCACGCCGCTGCTGATGGCGATTTCCAACAATCAGATCGAGATGGCGAAGTTCCTCATCGAGCGCGGAGCGGAAATCAATGTCGTGGATTGGTATGGGCGCAGCCCGATCTGGCAGGCCGTGGAAGTGCGCAACATGGACGTCGATAACTCCACGTTCACGAACGGCGTGGACCGGGAGCCGGTACTCGAACTGATCAGGATCCTGCTCGACAAGGGAGCAGACCCCAACGTCCGCACGGCCGAGTCGCCGCCGATCCGGCGGTTTATTCTGCCCACCACCGGGACACTCGAGTGGGTGGATTTCGTCGGGATGACGCCGTTCCTTTTCGCGTCACGGGCGGGCGACGTCACGGTGATGAAGCTGCTGCTGGAACATGGCGCCAATCCGAAGATTCCAACCTTCGCCGGTACGACCGCGCTGATGGCCGCGGCCGGGATGAACTGGACCTTCGCCCAAACCTTCGACGAAGGAACCGATCACCTGCTCGAGGCCGTGAAGCTGTGCTTCGATCTTGGCCTGAGCGTGAACGACGCGAATTCGATGGGGCTTACTGCGCTGCACGCGGCGGCAAACCGTCCAGGATCGGATCCGATCATTCAATGGCTGGTCGATCACGGCGCAAAAATGGATGTGAAGGATGCCGAGGGACGCACTCCGATGACGTGGGCGGAAGGTGTCTTCCTGGCGACCCATCCCGGCGTGCCGAAGCCCAGCGCGATCGAGCTGCTCAAGAAACTCATGGACGAGAAAATGGACGAAAAAAGTAAAGAAGTCGTGAAGAAGTAGTGAAGAAGTCGATGAGAGAAAAAATCCGTCAGCCCGCAGGTTATCGGCCCGCTCTCCTCAAGAGAAGGGGACTATGGGCGGTTCTTCCCGCCCTTTTGCTTGTCCTGCTCGTCGGTAACGCGCAGACTCCCGCTCCAGCCGCCGACGGCCCGCAGGCCGTGATCAGTCAATACTGCGTCACCTGCCACAGCGACAAAGCGAAAACCGGGGGGCTTACGCTGGAGTCCCTTGATGTGGCTCGCGTCGGCGCCAATGCGCAGACCTGGGAAAAAGTGGTTCGCAAAGTTCGCAGCGGCATGATGCCTCCCAGCGGCGCCAAACGTCCCGCACGGGTTTCGCTGGATGCCTTCGCTGCGGAACTTGAAACACGCCTGGACCGCGCAGCCGCGGGAACGCCGAATCCAGGAGCTCCGGTGCTGCATCGGTTGAATCGCACCGAATATGCCAACGCCATTCACGATCTGCTCAGCCTTGACATCGACGTCACCACGATGTTGCCGTCGGACGACTCCAACGAAGGCTTTGATAACGTTGCCGACGCGCTGAGCGTTTCGCCGACGCTCATTCAGGGTTACGTCTCCGCGGCGCTAAAGATCAGCCGTCTTGCTGTCGGTGATCGTACTCTGCCTCCCAGTCAGGTCACCTATCAGGCGCCGACCGGAATGGTTCAGGATCATCACTTTGAAGGACTGCCGCTGGGAACGCGCGGCGGCATGATCGTCACGCATACGTTTCCGCTTGATGCGGAATACCAGATTGCCACCGGCGGAGCGCGTGGTGGTGGAGGCGGCACGGATCTGACGATCGACGGCAAGCCTGTCCAGATCGCACGCGGCGGGCGTCTGCAGGTGAAAGCAGGGCCACACACTATCGGCGTCGCCGTCCTCGATGGACGCCGTGCCGGCGGTGTGGACGATCAATACTCCGACTACCGGGTGAACTCCCGGTTTGCTGTCGGCGGAGGAGTGCAGAACATCACGATCACGGGGCCTTTTAGCCCCACCGGTACCGGCGACACACCAAGCCGCCGCAGGATCATGGTTTGCACCCCGCAGAGCGCCGCCGAGGAAAACTCCTGCGCGCGAAAAATTGTTTCGAACCTCGCCCGCCGTGCGTTTCGCAGAAACCTCGTCGATGATGCTGAAGTGGATGGCCTGATGGAATTTTATGAACGCGGCCGCAAGGAAGGGGATTTCGAAACCGGCATCCAGCAGGCGGTCGCGCGAATCCTGGTGGCGCCCCGTTTTGTCTACCGCATGGAAGACGAGCCTGCAAACATCAAGGAAGGCGCGGTATACCGGATTGACGATCTGGCCCTGGCCTCACGTCTGTCGTTCTTCCTCTGGAGCACGATACCCGACGATGAACTCCTGGACCTTGCCGCCAAAGGCAAACTGAAGGATCCGGCTGTATTCGATCAGCAGGTGCGGCGCATGCTGAAAGATCCGAAATCCGATGCCCTGGTGAAGAACTTCGGGGGCCAGTGGCTTTACCTCCGCGAACTGGATAGCGCCACGCCCGACACGAAGGAATTCGACGGCAATCTGCGCCAGGCCTACCGTACAGAAACCGAAATGCTCTTCGACAGCATTGTGCGCGAAGACCGCAGCATCCTCACCATGCTGGATGCCGATTACACGTTTGTGAACGAACGGCTCGCGCACGCTTATGGAATTCCTGGCATTCGCGGGGACTACTTCCGCCGCATTTCTCTCGCCGCCGACAGCCCGCGCCGTGGACTGCTGGGCCAGGGAAGTTTCCTGACCGTGACGTCGATCGCCACCAGGACATCGCCGGTGCAGCGCGGTAAATGGGTTTTGCAGAACCTGCTGGGCGCGCCGCCCCCGAATCCGCCGCCAAATGTGGAAATCAACCTGGAGGCCGATCCGAAGGCCAAGAAGCCGAACTCGCTTCGCGAGCGACTGGAACTGCACCGAACCAATCCGGTCTGCGCCTCCTGTCACAAGATCATGGATCCCATCGGATTTTCGCTTGAACACTTCGACCTGATCGGAAAGTGGCGGGACACGGATGGCGGCGTGCCGATCAATTCCAGCGGGGTCCTTGTGGACGGAACGCCCTTGAACAGCGTGGCGGATCTCCGCAAGGCTGTGCTGAGCCGCTCGGAAACGTTTGTGACGACCACAACAGAAAGGCTCATGACCTATGCGCTGGGCCGGGCTGTCGACTACACGGACATGCCGACGGTCCGTGCCATTGTGCGGGATGCCGCAAAGAGCAAAAACACCTTTTCATCGCTGGTGTTGGGTATCGTGAAGAGTCCGCCGTTTCAAATGAAGATCAAGAAGGCCGGCCCCTCCGCCTGAGGAGGAGCGGCCGAAAGCCGGCAGGCTGGAGGCCGGGAGTGCACCAGCAGAGGGTCAGGCAGAGAGTCATTTTAGAGATTATTAGAAGGGGAGAATACCAATGGCATTTATCACTAAGAAACATCTGTCGCGTCGCATATTCCTGAAGGGCTCGGGCGTCGCCATGGCGCTGCCATTGCTCGAGTCCATGATTCCAGCCGCCACATCGATGGCTCAAACCGCGGCCGCCCCTCGCACGCGGTTCAGCGCCATGTATGTGCCGCATGGCGCCACGATGGACAAGTGGACGCCGGAGAAGGCCGGCACGGATTTCGCGTTCTCCGAGATCCTCCAGCCCCTGGAGCCCTTCCGCAAATACGTGAATGTGATTAGCGACATGGCCCATCCTTCGGCATATGGCAGCGGCTCGGCAACGGCGAATCATAACCGTTCTGCGGCATCGTTCCTCACCGGCGCGCACGCGATGGAAGGTCCCCAGGCCCATCTCGGTGTGTCCATGGATCAGGTGGCTGCGCAGAAGATCGGCCAGGATACTCCGCTTCCTTCCATTGAAATGGCGATCGAAGGATCCACGCTCAGCTGCGACGGCCTGAGCTGCGCCTATCGCAATACGATCTCGTGGCAGAACCCGACCTCTCCGCTGCCGATGCAGAACAGCCCTCAGGTTGTTTTTGAACGCCTTTTCGGCGATGGCAGTACCGACGCGGAAAGAAGATCGCGACGCGAAGAATCGATCAGCCTGCTGGATTCTGTGCTCGGCGAAGTGGGATCGGTAAGAAAGACCCTTCCCGCCACCGACAAGAACCGCCTGGATCAGTATTTAAACGATGTACGCGAAATCGAACGCCGCATCCAGAAGGCGAATCAGCAACTTTCCGCCGATTTGAAGCTTCCTGCGGCGCCCGTCGGTATTCCGTCGGATTTCGAGACCCACATCAAACTGATGTTTGACCTCCAGGTGCTCGCCTTCCAGGCAGATATCACGCGCGTGGCAACGATGCTCATGGCGAAGGAACTCAGTGGCGCCACTTATCCCAACAGCACGGTGCGCGACGCTTTCCATACGCTGTCGCATCATTCGAACCAACGCGAGAACATGGACCGGTTCGCCGTACTGAATCGCTACCACGTCAGCGTGTTCACCTATCTGCTCGACAAGCTGAAATCGACGCCGGACGGCGACGGGAATCTGCTCGATCATTCCATTCTGATCTACGGCAGCGCCATGGGTGACGGCAACCAGCACAACCACGAACCTCTTCCGGTGATCCTGGCCGGTGGGGGATCGGGCAAGCTGCAGGGTGGGCGCCACCTGAGGAATACGCCGAAGACGACGATGTCGAATCTTCTGCTCGCTGTGCTCGACAAGCTGGACATCCGGATGGAATCGTTCGGGGACAGCACCGGGATGATGACGATCTAAACCAGTTCAACGAAGCGCCAGTGTTTTTCCGGGGCGAGACCTGCCAACTCCTGACCCAGCGCGCGGAACACGGGCGGCGAGACGATCATGTGCTGGCTGCCCGCATGCATGTCACGAAACAGGCGCTGAAGCGTGCCTGCGCGCAGAGCTGTCGTGCCCGCGGCTTTGTAGGCGAAAGTCGCCACCTGATGTGCAGCCCACGTCACATGCGTCATGGCCAGCCGAATCAAAGAATGTTGCCGCACGGAAAGCGCTTGTCCCGCCGCCAGTACGGACTGCACCTCACCCCATGTTTCGTAGACCAGCGCGCGGCCGGCACGGTATATTCCTTCGGCTTTTGCATAGTCTTCGAGAAAGGTCTCGCTCGTGGCCTGAGTGCCCGCTCGCCCTCCGCGGGTTCGCACATACCCGGCCATCTCATCAAGCATGCGCCGACCGATGCCGCAGGCCCATCCTGCGTGGCAAATCGTCGCGAATCCTGCGATCCCGATGGTGTACAAAGGGCCGCCGCGCTTTGGCGTCTCCGTAACAGCAAAGTGTGTATAGGCCTCGGGCACGAATGCCGAGTCGATGATGTAGTCGATGCTGCCGGTGCCTCGCAGGCCCATCACGTCCCAGTTGTCGATGAGGTTCGCATGCTCTACGGGCAGCACGAAAATTCGCGGTTCGCCGGTGCCCTCGATAATTGCCAAAGTATGAATGTGCGTGCCGTGCCTGATGCCCGAAGCGAAGCTCCAGGATCCGCTGAGTTGAAAGCCACCGTTTGCTGGTACCGCAGTTCCTGGACGGGTGCCCTGCCCGGCGATCACCGGAAAGCGCCCGCCTCCGAAGAGTTCCTGGACGGCGGATTCGCCCAGGTATGCTGCGCCGGTTCCGATAGCGAGTGACGCTGCCATCAACACCCATCCGGCGGAAGGATCCCCGTAGGCGACATTTTCGATCACTTGCAGCGACTCGGTCGGGGTGAGTTCGGCGCCGCCCAGCGAGCGTGGCACCCACATGCTGAACAGGCCTTCCTTCTGCAACGCAGAGACAACGGGTGCCGCCAGCCGTCCTTCCTTGTCGCCGGTCGCGGCATGCTCATTTGCGACAAGGCCGGCGCGCCTCGCACGTTCTGCAAAATCCGTCATGGTGTTTCCTCCTGCGTCCACTCGTCGTCTGCCGAACACTCTACAAGAGTCCGCTTGGGGGTTTCCAGCGGGTTATGGAACCGCGGGCCTGTGGCCACGTGGGGGGCGAAGAACGGGTCGGACATGGACTTATCCGACGAAACACGCCGCGGCAAGATAACGCATGGACCTGATCTGTCTGTCCACTTCCGCAAGCTGTCGCTGTGGAGGTGGACCATGCGATTTGGCATTATCTGGGTCTGATTATCGTGGTTTGGGAGTCCGCAGCGTGATCAGCGCGCCGGCGATGGGAAACACGGCGAGCGTGATGAGCGCCCAGGCAAAGCTGTCCGTCGTGGTACGGACCCAGCCCACCATGTAGGGGCCAAGAAAGCCGGCAAGATTTCCGACGGAATTGATCAGTGCGATTCCGGCGGCGGCCCCTGTTCCCGCAAGCGACTCCGAGGACAAGGCCCAAAAGGGGCCGAGGGTTCCCCAAATGCCGGCGGCCGCCAGTGCGAGCGCTGCGAGTTCCACTGCAGGACTTGGCGCCATGCCTGCGGCCATCAGGCCAAGTCCGCCAGTGATCGAGGAGAGAGCGACATGCCATCGGCGCTCTTTCCTCAGATCCGACGATCGCGAGAGGACGACCATGCCGATGGCCGCGGCGAGATAGGGCAGCGCCGAGAGGAATCCGACAGCCACATTGCTCGTTCCCGAGAAGGCTTTGATGATTTGGGGCAGCCAGAACGTGATGCCGTAAAAGCTCATGATGATGGCGAAATAGATTGCGGCAAACGTCCACACGCGGCCGCTGCGCATGGCAGCCCCGGTTGAATGATGGCCATACGCCGCGGTTTCCCGGCGTTCGCCTTCCAGGCGATCCGAGATCCACTGCTTTTCCCCGGCGTCCAGCCACCCCGCCTTTGCAGGACCGTCCGGAAGATAGATGAAGGTGATGACGCCGAGCAGGATCGACGGAATTCCCTCAATCAGAAACAGCCATTGCCAGCCGTCGAGTCCGAACGCCCCATTCAGTTCAAGCAGCAGGCCCGATATCGGGCTCCCGATGACACCCGCAATCGCCGTGGCCGTCATGAAATGCGCTACAGCGCGCCCGCGGGCGTCGCGGGGAAACCAGTAGGTGAGGTACAGGATCATGCCCGGGAAGAAACCGGCTTCGGCGACACCCAGGAGGAATCGCAGCGCGTAAAACGACGCCGGCCCCTTCACAAACATCATTGCCGACGAGATAATGCCCCAGGTGATCATGATGCGAGTCATCCAGATTCTGGCCCCCACCCGATGCATGATCAGATTGCTCGGCACTTCAAAGATGAAGTACGCGATGAAGAAAATGCCGGCTCCGAACGAATAAACAGCCGGGCTGAAGCCCAGCACTTCATTCATCTGCAGAGCGGCAAAGCTGACGTTGACCCGGTCCAGATAGGCCACGATGTACATCAGGAACATGAAGGGGATCAGGCGCAGCGAGATCTTTCTCAACAACCGCGGTTCGGAAATCATGCGGGGCAGTTTGTGCTACGATGAGCAGCGTTTTCAATACTTAAAGGAGCCGTCAACATGAAAGCAACAGTCTTTACTCTCATGGGTTGCCTGTTCGTGGCGTCCGTCGCGGTCGTTTTCGCACAAGATCCGGTGGTCCGCGTCACTCCTGAACAGCTGAAGTGGAAAACGGAACCGGGAGATCTCGGCTTCTCTCAAGCCATCGTCGAAGGCGATCCAGCGAAGCCGGGTATCTACATTGTCCAGGTGAAGTTTCCGCCGGGAGTCATGAGCAAGCCGCACTTCCACGGTGAAACGCGCTATGCCACCGTCATCAAGGGGACCTGGTATACCGGCGCCGGCGACGTGTTCGATCCGGAGAAGACCGTTGCTTTAAAACCCGGCAGCTTCATGAAACATCCCGCGGGAGTGCATCACTTCGATGGCGCCAAAAATGAGGAGGTCATTGTCGAGTTGTTGGGGATGGGCCCCAGTTCCACTACCAGGTTGAAACCGAACGAGGGATTGTTTGGACCCTCGATGCCCGGACAGCGGATCACCAAGTAACGACTTTGGAATGCAGCGGTTGTAGGCTATCTTACGGCTAACACGACCTTAGACCTTATATAAGGAGTTCGAAGAGATGCGATACCTCAAACCTCTCGCCTTGAGTGCCACTATTGCGCTCGGTCTGATTCCCGCCCTGACTCTCCGTGCGCAGCAGCGAGGTCAGACACTTGCTTGGGCGCCCGTGCCGGCGACGTCTCCGGGATGGACTGCTCCGAACAAGCCTCACTGGAAACTGTCTGAATTGCTGGCGTCGCACAAAGGACAGGCCGGCTGGACGGAGACCGTCGTCAGTGATGCCCTCCTGCACGCGGATTACATCCAGTTGGCGCCGGGAACGAAGACCAAACGCCAGTTTCAACCCGACAATCCTATTTGGTGGGTGATGCAGGCCGGAACAGTGCAATTCAACATCGAGGGCCAGCCGCCGATTATGGCGACGAAAGGATTCCTTGTTCAGGCGCCGTACCGCAACGTCTACAACCTGGAGGTCGTGGGAGACACACCCGCGCTTTTCCTGGAAGTCACAGTGACGGGATCGCCAGCGATGTATCCCATCGATGAAACGCCGACGCCCGTTCCGGGAATGGACTTTGTAAAGGTCAGGATCAGCGGCAAAAAGAACTACGATGCGAGGAATAAGCCGTTTCTCGATTTCAACGGCATGATCGCCGCAGGAAAGAATCCGGCCGGGGCCTTCGTTTATGACGATCGCGCGTTCGCAAATGTCATTCGAGGAAATCCGCAGACAGACAATCCGAAGGACAAAGGGCACTTCCACGAAGTGTCGGGCGAGTTCTGGTTCGTCATGGAAGGTCAGATCGAATACAAGATCGGATCGCTGCCGATATTTCTGGCGGACCAGGGCGATATCGTCTACGTGCCGAAGGGGATGTGGCATCGCGCCCATCACGGTGGAACCGGAACGTCCACGCGCCTGGCGATGAACGGCTATCCTCAGATGTTGCACAACTACCAGCCGAACGAAGAATTGCGGTAGAAGCCGAACTCTCGGCGAGGGCACCGCGGAGCGGTGCCCTCGCGAGAAACCCTGCGGCATTTCCCGAAGGGATGCCAGGGCTTCTTGCTGCGACAAGCATCATCATGAAAAAGATCTCTGTCCTGTTCGTTCTTCTCACCTCGTTCTCCACATCCCTTCTTGCCATTGGCCAGACCCGCTATGTCTTAACCGCAGCCACGTCCGGCGCTTTCCCCCTCGTCGGCCCGCGCGGTGCCGCGCCGATCATGGTGGATTCCGCAGACTGGCCGGGCGTGATCCGTGCCGTGGATGACCTTGGCGACGACATCCAGCGCGTAACCGGGCTCGTGCCGAATGTCGGGGGCTCCGGATCCCGCCGCGCGGGAACCATGGTGCTCATCGGAACGGTCGGCAAAAGCCCGCTGATCGACCAACTCGTCCACGACGGGAAAATCGACGCCACGGGCATTCAAGGCAAGTGGGAATCCTTCTTTCTGCAGACTGTCGAGAATCCACTCCCGGGTATCGACAGTGCTCTGGTGATTGCCGGAAGCGACAAGCGAGGCACCATCTACGGCATCTACGATCTCTCCGAGCAGATCGGGGTTTCTCCCTGGTACTGGTGGGCCGACGTCACGCCCGACCACAAGGATGCGCTGTATATCAAAGCCGGCAAGTACCAGCAGGGCGAACCCAGCGTGAAGTACCGCGGCATCTTCTTCAACGACGAAAAGCCCGACCTCGACTATTGGGTGCGCTCGAAGTACGGAGAACATCCAAGTCCAATCAGCGCTACGGCGACTATTGCGAATTTCAACAGCAAGTTTTATGCCCGCGTCTTCGAAGTGATTCTTCGCATGAAGGGAAACTATCTCTGGCCGGCAATGTGGAATAACGCTTTCGCGGAGGACGATCCCGACAACCCGCGTCTTGCCGACGAATACGGCATCGTGATGGGTACCTCCCATCAGGAGCCGATGCTGCGCGCACAGAAGGAATGGGACTGGCACCTGCGCCAGCAGTTGCGGAACTGGAACTTTGCGACGCAGGAAGAGCAGCTCACCGATTTCTGGCGCGACGCCGTCAAAGCGCGAAAGAACTTCGAGAACATTTATACGATCGGCCTGCGCGGGGAAAACGACACCGCGATGGTGCAGGGACAGGAACAGAGCATCGCCCTGTTGCAGCGTATCGTCGACGTCCAGCGCAAGATGCTTGCGGAAGAAGTGAACCCGGACGTTTCCAAAGTCCCGCAGGTCTGGTCGCTGTACAAGGAAGTGCAGCAGTACTACGAAAGGGGATTGCGGGTACCCGATGACGTCACCCTGCTGTGGGCCGAAGACAATTGGGGTAATGTGCGACGCCTTCCCACGAAGCAGGAGCGTTCGCGCCCGGGAGGCGCCGGCGTCTACTACCACTTCGATTATCACGGAGGCCCGCGGAGTTATCAGTGGATCAACACCAACCCGATCGCCAGGATCTGGGACCAGATGAGCCTGACCAAACAGTATGGCGCCGATCGCATCTGGATCGTCAATGTCGGTCACTTCAAGGGGTACGAGTTTCCGACGGAGTACTTCCTCGATCTGGCATGGGACTCGACACACTGGACCAATGAGAACATCAACGAATACACGCGGCTGTGGGCCGAGCGCGAATTCGGCGCCGCCTATGCCGCAGACGCCGCCGATATTCTCGCGAAATACAGCAAGTACAACGGACGGCGCAAACCCGAATTGCTCGATGCGACAACCTACAGCCTGGTGAACTACGACGAATACGAAACCGTCGTCGCGGATTACAATGCTCTCGCCGCAAAGGCACAGGCGGTGTACGACAGGCTGCCTGAGGCCAAGAAGGATGCTTTTTATGAGCTGGCTCTTTTTCCGGCGAAGGCATCGGCCCAGGTGAATGAAATGTATCTTGCGGCGGCCCGGAATGCGCTCTATGCGCAGCAGGGCCGTGCCAGCACCAACGCCATGGCGGACCGCGTGAGGGAGCTCTTCAAGGCAGACGGCGATCTGATGGAGTACTTCAATAAATCTTTCGCGGGCGGCAAATGGGATCACTTCATGGATCAATCTCATATCGGCTATACCAGCTGGGCGGATCCGCCACAGAACACGTTGAATGCTGTTCGGCTTGCGCAAGTTCAGCCCGGGCCCGAGGCACGGCTCGGTGTAGCCGTGGCCGGTTCGACCGCCGCGTGGCCGGGAGCCGAAGGCGAGCCGGCGTTGCCGAAGTTCGACGCGCTGAACCAGCAGCGGCAATTTATCGACGTCTTCAACCGGGGAATGGCGGACTTTCCCTTTACGGCGACGGTGAGTGCGCCGTGGATTGTTGTGAGTGAACTCCGCGGCGTTGTGGAGAAGGATCATCGTTTGTGGGTGACTGTGGATTGGGGGCGCGCCCCAAAGGGCACCGCCAGCGGGGAAGTCAGGATTGCGGGAGGGGGCGGCGAGGTCTCGGTGAAAGTCGAGAGCTTCAATCCGTCCGAAGTGACCCGCACATCGCTCGTGGGATTTGCCGAAGGCCAGGGTGTGATTTCCATCGAGCCGGAACACTTCACCCGGAAGAACGATTCGGGTTCGAACCGGTGGATCCGCATCGAAGATTACGGCCGCACTCTGTCGGGAATGCGCGCCGAGGCTCCAGTGGATGCCGCCAGCGCGACGCCGGGGAAGGACTCGCCGAGCCTGGAATATCGGATGTATGTCTTCACTCCGGGCGCGGTGACGGCGAATCTCATCCTGTCGCCGACGCTCAATTTCGTCTCGGGCCGCGGGCTGAGGATTGCAGTGTCCTTCGATGACGAAACGCCCAGGGTTGTGGATATCCTCCCCGCGAACTACAACGCGGCGAACGGGAATCGAGACTGGGAAGAGTCCGTAAGAAACAATGCGAGAACCGTCAGCAGTACTCACACGCTCTCGAATGCGGGTTACCACACCCTGAAGTTATGGATGGTGGATCCCGCCGTTGTCGTTCAGAAGATAGTGGTGAATACGGCAAGCGCGGGAAAGGTCACCACCTACCTCGGCCCGCCGGAAAGCTTTCACCGGTAGCAAAGGCCTCCAGCCTGTGAAACGTCCACACTCCAGCGCACGCTTCCGGCGTGCACTAGAGTTTAGACATTTTGCACGCCGGAGGCGTGAAAGGAATTTAGCCCCGGGTGGAGCGCAGCGACACCCGGGGTTCATCTCACGAGCGGCTTGCACCCCGGCAGGGGTGCGAGGAATCCCTGCACCCCTGCCGGGGTGCAACATTCCCGTTACGGTAACCCCGGGTTGCGCTCGCTTCGCTCGCTTAACCCGGGGCTAAATTCTCAGCACGCCTCCGGCGTGCTCAGGCTCACGTTTCGACATCGCCATCACCTTGAGGACGAACCTGCAAACCGGAGACGTAACCTCGTGTTTCCGCTCCCGCTCGGACTCAAGAATGTCTAAACTCCAGGCCGCACGCCTCCGGCGTGCAAAGCCGTTACTGATTCTGCGCCGCCACTATGGCAATGAGGATCAGCAGGACGATCGAAGGCAGTACGACGTAGAAGAAGACTTTGATCCAGCTGATCGGACGGTCTCCTGCCGCTTCGCCGGTATATCCGTTCACGATGATCTGGAAGTTCCTGGCTCCGAAGGTATAGGCCACGAGCCACACCGGCACCAGGATGTGCTTGAACGTGCTGGCGCGGTATGGCGTGCATGCACCTGCAGATTCGATACGTGTCTCCCGGAACCTGCGCGCCGCAGAGCGCGGTCATCTCGGCATCCATTTGCTGCGGTTCTGGTTTCGGAGGCGTTGCGCAGATCCACCTGATACCGTTCGACGGTCCAGCCTCGCACGAATGCAGGATCATAGGGCTTGAGTTCGCCGGTGGGAAACGGCTCGATCTTTCGCAGCAGATCCATGCGCACGCCGACGGTGCCGGGGACGGGATCATCGTCGAAGAAATGATCCACCTGTCCGGCGCTGGGATACCAGCGGGTATGCCGCACCTGGCGCGTCGTGCGACTGCCCCTTTGAGTCGGTGTAACTGTTCGGTGGTGTAGTAGTACTGCCCGGACATGGCTGTCCAGTCCGCATGGGCTTTGGCGTCGAAGGTCCAGTAGGGAAGATAGATCGCCTTCAGAGTATCGGTGAGCGCGCCGGACTCAAGGCTGTCGGGCGCGAACCAGCGGAAGCGACCCAGCGCTTGACGATATCGCGCACACGCGGCTCGTCGAGTTTTACAGGCAGCAGGCTTTCCGGCGTGATGGCATCCCGGGTTTCCTGATAGGGAACGATGGCGGGCGATCCGCAAAACTCGCAGCGCTGCGCCACGCGCGCGGACTCGAAAACGGAAATGGCCTGGCAACTCTGGCACTTGACCTTGACGGTCTCGGCGCCGTAACCGCGCTTTTCGGCGCCGGCTTCGCCGAGCGCCTTCTCCAGATCGTGCTCAAGGATGCTGGCGTCATCCGGAGCGTTCTTCGAAGGTTGTTCTTTGGGAACGAAACCGCAGTAAGGGCAGGCGATCACCTGTTTGGCGGCATTCCATTCCATTTCGCCGCCACAGTCCGGGCAGGGACGCTTTCCGAGCGCGGTGACGGAATTCACTGGGCCAGGAACGTGTCGATCGCTGCTTTCGTGATGCGATACTGGGACGCCGATCTTCTTGGCTTTCATGTCACCCGCCGTGATCGACGCCATCACGTCCGCTTCACTGACGCCGAGATATTTCGCCGCTTCGGCCAAGCCCATCAGATCCGGCGCCTGGGGCGCGGCCGCCGCCGGAGCCGGTGTCGGTCAGCCCGCCCTGCTGACATCATCTGCTGCGCGATACCGAATCCGACAGCCAGTTCCGCCGCCGTTCCCGCCGCGCCGCCCACCCTTTCCCATGCCCTGGCCCATCTGGTACTTCACGTAGTCGTTCAGATTGCCGATCACCGACATGCTGGATCGCTTGTCGATCGCTTCTTCGACTTCGGGCGGCACAGAGACGTTTTCCACAATGAAGCTCGACGATTTCGATGCCGTACTTCGCCGTGACAATGGGATTGATCACCGGTAGCAGCGCATCGCCGAGTTCGGAGTATCGGGAGGCGACATCGAGGGCCGGAATCTTTGCCGTCGCCAGCGAATCGGTAGAAGACGCTGACCAACCGCGAGCGCATCGTGTCGGCGAACTCGTCGATGCGGAAATTCTGGTCCGTGCCGACGACCTCTTTCAGGAACAACCGCGGCTCGACAACGTGGAAATCGTAGGTGCCGAAGGCGCGCAGACGGAGAATTCCGAAGTCCGGGTCGCGCATCATGACCGGATTCGACGTGCCCCACTTGTTTCCGGTGAACAGCCGCGTGTTGATGAAATAGACGTCGGCCTTGAACGGCGACTCGAAGCCGTACTTCCAGCCCTTCAGCGTGGTGAGCACCGGAATGTTGTCGGTGACCAGCGTGTATTTCCCGGGTCCGAACGTGTCGCCGAATTGGCCGAGGTAGACGAACTGCGCTACCTGCGATTCGCGTACGATCAATTGCGCGCCCCGCTTGATTTCACGATCGTTGTCGGGAAATCGCCAGGAAATCGTGTCGCGAGAGTCGTCGTTGAATTCTAGGATCTCGATCAGTTCGCCGCGGATAAAGTCCATCAGTCCCATGGGTGGACTATGCCAGAAATCGGGGACAGAGAGCAATTGGTCAAACGGAGGCACTGCCCTGAAAATTGCGCTCTGTCCCCGATTTCTGGCATAGTCCTGCTTCATGAATCCGACAATCTTCCCGGGAACCCTCTTCCTTACGCTGTTTGCCGGCGGGAGTTTGCTGGCGGCGACCCCTTGTGAGTCCCTGACGAATATGACCCTCACGAATGCGAAGGTTACTTCGGCCATCACGGTGGCAGCCGGCGCGTTTGTGCCGCCTGCTGGCGGCGGCCGCGGCGGCAATCCCTACGCGAAGCTGCCGGCCTTTTGCCGCGTAGCAGCCACGCTGACGCCGAGCAGCGACTCCGACATCAAGATGGAGCTGTGGTTGCCGGCTGCGTCTGCAGGCTTATCCGGACTATGGAACGGCAAGTTCCAGGCGGTCGGAAACGGAGGATGGGCGGGTTCGATTCCCTATGCAGCCCTGGCCACCGCATTGGCTGCAGGCTATGCGGCTGCGGGCACGGATACCGGACACACGGGCAACAACGCCGACTTCGCTCTGGGACATCCGGAGAAGGTGATCGATCTGGGATACCGCTCGATTCATGAAATGACCGTTCAGTCCAAGGTGATCCTCGATGCGTTCTACGGCTCGCCGGCGAAGTATTCCTATTACAACGGTTGTTCGCAAGGCGGCCGTCAGGGCCTGGCAGAGGCCCAGAGGTATCCGGAGGATTTTGACGGGATCATCGCCGGCGCCTCGGCGATCGACCAGATGAGAATGCACGGCGCGCGGACGGCCCTGAATCTGGTCGTGAACAAGGACGCCGGCAGCGTCATTCCCCGCAGCAAGTACGCGATGATCAACGCGGCGGTGCTCAATGCCTGCGATGCGCTGGACGGTGTAAAGGATGGCGTCATCGAAAATCCGGAGAAGTGCAGGTTCGACTATGCAAAGCTGACGTGCAAGTCGGGCGATCGCGCAGACTGTTTGACTAAGGGGCAGGTGGAATCCGCGAAGGCCATGACGTCGCCGATCAAGGATCCGAAGACCGGGAAGACTGTTTTTGCCGGCCACCTCATGCTTGGATCGGAACTCGGGTGGGCAACACTGGGAGGAGCGCAGCCACTGGGGCTCTCGGTTTCCGGGCTGCAAAACGTTGTGTTCCAGGATCGTGCATGGACACCGGGCCAGATGAAGGACGCCGCAGCGGATATCGAACGCTCGGCACAGTCCGGCAACGGTGCGCTGACGACGAACAACCCGTATCTGAAACCGTTTTTCGATCGTGGCGGAAAGTTGCTCATGTATCACGGCTGGTCGGATCCCCAGGTCACGCCGTTGAACAGCGTCCTTTATTACCAGGATGTCGTGAAGACAGTCGGGAAGAGTCAGTCCGCGAATTCCATACGGCTGTTCATGATTCCCGGCATGAACCATTGCAGCGGCGGGCCGGGCACCGACACCTTCGACAAGGTCAAGGTGATCGAGGAATGGGTGGAGCAGGGAAAGACGCCGTCTCGAATCGTCGCGTCGCACTCGACCGCCGGCAAGGTGGACAAGACACGCCCGCTGTGCGCCTACGATCAGACCGCCAGATACAACGGGTCGGGGGACACGAACGATGAGGCGAACTTCACGTGCAAGTAGGAGGCCGCCGTTCCAGGCGTCACCGCTTCAGGTACAATGTCCGGATTCCCAGGAGGTGAAATGCAGTATCGGTGGATGGTGTTGTTCCTGATGCTGATTGTCCCGGCTCCCCTGGTGGCGCAGCGCGGCGCAGGAGCGCGAGGTGGAGCCCCTCCGATGCCAACGCCCCATTGGCCCGACGGTCGCGTGAACTTGAATGCTCCTCCCGGTCAGCCCGGCATCTGGACGGGAAACGGCGGCCGTCTTGCTGTCAACCCCAACAGTTACGAGCCCAACGCAACGCGCAATGCCCCGATCCATATCGACGACGTTCCCATCCAGGCATGGGCCAAGGCGCTCACGAATTTCCGCCATCAGAATGTTCTCGCCGACGAGCCGCACACGCGTTGCAAGCCGTCGGCAGGTCCGCGGGAGTTTGTGACCCCGTACGGCATCGAGATCATGGATGTGCCCGAGCAGAAGAGAATTTACATTCTGGATGTCGGCGGCCCGCATACTTTCCGCACGATCTATATGGACGGGCGTCCGCATCCCACCGGCGCGGATCTGGTGCCGAGTTACTACGGGCATTCCATTGGGCACTGGGAGGGCGAAGTCCTGGTGATCGATACCGTGGGTATCAATGAGCGAGCCTGGATGAATCGCGACGGCATCCCGCACACGGACCGGCTGCACCTGATCGAGCGCGTTTCGCGTCCCGATTTCAATACGCTGAAATACGAAGTCACGATTGATGATCCCGGGGCGTTCACCGAACCGTGGAACAGCGGGTTCTCGCTGAACTGGTCGCCCGGGACAGAGATGTTCGAATACATCTGTCAGGACAACAATCTGGCGCCGCAGACGATGGTGGGAACCGAAGGCGTGTTGCGTACCCCGACGTTTGTTCCGTAAACCGGACACCCCTTATG
Source organism: uncultured Acidobacteriota bacterium (assembly GCA_963836435.1). GTDB lineage: Bacteria > Acidobacteriota > Terriglobia > 20CM-2-55-15 > 20CM-2-55-15 > DASTBJ01. The sequence goes on from CAWIJI010000014.1 coordinate 70,606, forward strand.
AAGAAGACTCCAAGGCCATTGGAGCCGGGGGTCCGGCAGGTAGAATTCGGGGCCGTGCACCTCGAACCCCAAACTCTGGTGCGGACGCTATCAATATTGTCCCCCAGAGTTCGGGGTTCGAGGTGCACGGCCCCGAATTCAAGTTCCCGTGCTCTCGTACCACGAGCTTCTTCCTCTGCCCCTTAACGCCAGATTCCCCGCCTGAACCAGCTGGCGCAGGTGCAGTTTCAGCGTATTCCGGTTCGCCTTTGTCAGCTTTTCCGCTTCGGTAAGCGTCAACCTGCCGTGTTCGCGCGCGAATTGGATCAGTTTCTCATCCAGCGGCGAGAGCGCCGTCATCACTCTCTCCCGTTTGACCTTCTCTTCGAGCGAGCTCTTTTGCTGTACCAGGCAAAGCAGGAAAAACCGAAGCCAGTCCGTCAGCTTCGATTCGTCCTTGTCGAGCGTGCTCTGGGCGCTGCGCAGCGCCCGATAGTACTGCTCGCGGTTTTCCTCCACCACCCGTTCGAGTGAACTGTAGGGCATGTAGGTGTAACCCGCGCGAAGCAACATGAGATTGGTCAATACCCGGGCATGACGGCCGTTCCCATCCTGAAACGGATGGATCCAGAGAAACCGCACCACAAACGCGGCAATCACGAGCAGGGGGTGATGCCCTCCGGCCTGGAGTTCCTGGTTTGTCCATGCCACCAGCTCTTCCATCAGTCGCGGCGTATCGAACGGAGTGGCCGTTTCAAAGATCACTCCCACGCTTCTCCCCCGCGAGTCGAAGGCTTCAACGTTGTTGGCGATCTTCTTATAAGTTCCACGGTGATGCTCGTCGCGATCGGAATACTTCAGAAGCGTGCCATGCAATTGTTTGAGGTGATTCTCGGTGAAGGGAATCTCGCGCCACGAGTCGAACACGGTCGTCGTCGCTTCCGCGTATCCGGCAACCTCCTGCTCGTCTCTCGACTGGAACGATCCGAGGTCGAGATTCGACAGCAGAATGTCGACTTCCTTATCCGTCAATCGCGCGCCTTCAATGCGCGTCGAGGCTCCGACCGACTCCACGGTTGCGATTCGTCGCAGGGTCGCCAGACGGTCGGGCGCCAGAGTCCCCAATGCCTTCCACGCCCCCTTAAATTCATCAATCTGGCCGACCAGCTTCAGGAGGTCGCCTGTAAGCACCAGATTCTTGAAGGGATCGAGTGGCATACCCGAAACTATACCCGAAAATACCCGATTAAGTCTTCGGGTATTTTCGGGTGGAAAACCGGGTATATCATAAGGAGCAGAGGGAAGTCGGGTTGAAGGAGTAGTGGAAGGAGGAGCGTGTGATTCGAGCGTGCAGCGTCTGTGGAAAGAAGAACCGGATCCCTGCCGGACACCTTGCCGATGAGGGGCGATGCGGATCCTGTAAGTCTTCTCTGCCTCCGGTCGCCGAACCGATCGACGTCGACACCAACGCGTTCGATGAGATCGTTTCGGGTGCGAGCGTTCCGGTCCTGATCGATTTCTGGGCTGCGTGGTGTGGGCCCTGCCGCACAGCCGCGCCCGAAGTCCGTACGACCGCTGCCCAGATGGCGGGCCGGGCAGTGGTTCTCAAGGTCAACACCGAGGAGTCGCCGGCGCTTGCCCAACGATTCAACGTCATGAGCATTCCGAACTTTGTGGTGATGAAGGATGGCCGTATGGTCCATCAACAGCCGGGATTGGTGGACCATCGTCAGATGATCGCATGGCTCCGCCAGGCCGGGGCGTAATTTCCTGGGGTTAACGTTTAGGAAAAGACCCGTAACTATAGGCAATCATTACTGCAGTCTAAGCTCAGGATACACTTCCGCAGATCGGGCTTTACCTACCGGGCCGGGCCGACGCGAATCTCGAACAGCTTTGACCACAGTTTGCCGGTCACGAACAGACGGTTGCCCGCAGCGTCGTAGGCAATTCCGTTGAGCACCGCCTCGTCGCCATAGCCCTCGGCGATTTCACGCAGCCCCTTCAAGTCGATCCATCCGGTGACTGCGCCGGTTCCGGGGGAGATCCTCGCGATGCGATCCGTGTGCCAGACGTTGGCATAAATTTCGCCCCGGACGACTTCGAGTTCGTTGAGGTCCAGGACCGGCTGCCCCCGCTCGCGAACGGCAATGCGCCCTGTTTCCCGGAAGGACCGAGGGTCGAGAAATCGAAGAAAGGGTGTGCCGTCGCTCATGATCAATCGCGAGCCGTCCTGCGCCAGGCCCCAGCCTTCGCCGGTGTAATCGAACGTGCGTTTGATTCGGAAAGTAGCGCGATCGTAGACAAAACCGGTCTTCGACGTCCAGGTCAGCTGGATCAGATCTGGTCCCCAGTTTGTCAGGCCTTCCGCGAAGTATTCGCGCGGGACAAGGTACTCCTGCAGCACCTTGCCGGTGTCGAGTTGAACGCGCCGCAGGGTCGAGTTTCCGGACCGCCCGGTGCTCTCATAGAGAGTTCCGTCCAGAAAAAGGAGCCCCTGTGTAAAAGAATTCCGATCGTGAGGGTAGGTCTTGACGATCTGATATCCATAGGTCGGTACCGCAGCGCCACGCGTTTGTGCGCCGGTTTCAACCAGCAAGGCGCAGAGCAAAACCAGAAGCAGGGTTAGGCGGATCGTTTTCATCGCAACAGGTACTTGGCAATCGTTTGCAGCTGCATGTTTGACGTGCCTTCGTAAATCTTGCCGATTTTTGAATCCCGAAAGTATTTCTCTGCGGGATAGTCGCGGGTATAGCCGTACCCGCCGTAAATTTCGACGACGAGGGACGTCACATGTTCGGCGACCTGGGAGGAAAAATACTTGGCCATCGCCGCTTCCTTCAGGAACTCCTTGCCGGCGTCTTTCAGGCGGGCGGCGTTATAAACCATGAGCCGGGCGGCCTCAATCTGCGTGGCCGTCTCCGCGAGTTGAAACTGGATGGCCTGGAAATCGGCCAACGTCTTTCCAAAGGCTTTGCGTTCCTTTGCATAAGCGGCGCCATGATCCCAACTGCCCTGGGCGACGCCCACCATCTGCGCTCCGATGCCGATCCTTCCTTCATTCAATGTCTCGATCGCGATTTTGTATCCCTTTCCGATTTCGCCGAGCACATTGGCTTTCGGCACACGGCAATCTTCCAGGATCAGTTCACAGGTGCTCGATGCCCGAATGCCGAGTTTGTCTTCCTTCTTGCCTACAGAGAATCCGGGGAAATCTGCTTCGATGAGAAACGCGGTGATGCCTTTGTAGCCGAGTTCAGGATTCACGTTCGCAAAGACGATAAACAACCCGGCTTCGAGCGCGTTGGTGATCCACAGTTTCCGGCCATTCAGGATGAAGTGGTCGCCCTTGTCGGTGGCCCGGCAAGCCAGGGCAAATGCATCGCTGCCGGATCCCGCTTCCGACAGGGCGTAGGCGCCAACCAGATCCGTGGCCAGGCGGGGAAGGTACGTCTTCTTCTGGGTGTCACTGGCCCATCGCATGACCGCATTATTCACCAGCGTGTTCTGTACATCGATAAACACGCCGAATGAAGCGTCGATCCGCGAGATCTCTTCGACCGCGAGAACAGACATGAAGAAGCTTCCACCACTGCCATTGAATTCTTCGGGAATCTGGATGCCCATCAGACCAAGTGCGAACAGTTGAGGGATGATGTCTGCATCGAGGTGAGCCTTTTCGTCCATCTCGTGGACCAGGGGTTTGATCCGCTGTTCGGCAAGACTGCGGCATGCCCCACGGAACAGGTCTTCGTCATCGGATAGAACGGTCAACGGCACGCTCATAAGATATCTCCGGTTCTCAATTTGCTCTGCGGGTCGACTTCCAGTGCCACGCCTTCCTTGCTCTTCCTTGTGGTAAGTCGTTGGCTTCGATCTCCAGATCATAAACTCTGGGGAGCAGCCTGGGGGCGGTGAATTTGTCGGGAATCGCGGGATCTGCGTGAGGGTTGCTTTCCCCGGCAAACCATAACAGACTAGCGGCAATCCCATGGAGGTGTAGAGGAATGAGAGCATCGAGAAATCGACTGCAGATGTTTATTGGCGCTTTGGCGCTGCTTGTCGCGGGCATGGGTGTCTCGCGGGTGCTGTTAGGGCACCAGAGCCTGATCGTGGCGCAGAGCGATCCGAAGCAGTGGGTCATGCCGAACGGGAACTATTCCGGCTGGAACTACAGCGCCCTTGATCAAATCAACCTCAACAACGTGAAGAATCTCACTGTGGCGTGGACGTTCCAGATTGGCATCCTGGACACCGTGGAAGCGTCGCCCCTTGTCGTCGGCGACACCATGTACATCGCCACACCGAAGCCCAACTATATCTATGCGCTCGATCTCAAACGCGACGGCGTCATTAAATGGGAATTCCGTCCGGAGTTTCCGAAGCTGGACGACGCGACGAAAGCTGCCTGCTGCGGCGCGCAGACGCGCGGACTCGCCTTCGCTGACGGCAAGATTTTCTACAGCACCCTGGATGGACAGGTTTACGCCCTCAACGCCGATAGCGGCAAGGTTGTCTGGAAGGCCGACAACGGCAATCTGGCTTTGGCAGAGACCGTCAGCGCCCCTCCGCTTATCGTGGGTGACAAGGTGATCATCGGCGTCATGGGAGGCGAAAAGGGCGTCCGCGGACACGTCACCGCCTACAACCTGGAAAACGGCAGCCTGCGCTGGCGGTTCTACAGCACGGGCCCGAACAACGAAGTCGGCATCGGTTCCAGGTTCAAACCCTTCTACAGGGACGACAAGACGCCGAACCCCGCACTGGACTCCTGGTATGGCGATTCCTGGAAGCGCGGCGGCGGGTCGATCTGGGGATGGTTCACCTTCGATCCCGAGCTGAACCTTTTCTATTATGGCACCAGCAACTGCGGTCCATGGAATCCGGATTACCGCCGGCAATTCGGGCGAATCGAACTGGATGACAAGGGCGGCCTTGCCGCTTACAAGAACAATTATTGCGCTTCCGTTCTCGCGCGTGACGCCAACACCGGCGAACTCGTCTGGGCTTACAACCTCACGCCGCAGGACGGCTGGGATCTCGATGAACCCAGCGCCTTCCTCATCATGGATCTGAATATCGGCGGACGTACGCGAAAGACCCTGGTGCATCCGGCGAGAAACGGATACTTCTACGTGTTCGATCGCGCCACCGGAGAGTTGGTCACCAAGCCCTGGGCGTTTGTTTACAACGATCTGATTACCGGCGTCGACATGGAGACCGGCCGCCCGTCCTACGACATCAAGAAGATGTTGTTCACGAAGTTGGAAGACCGGCAAAAGTATGTGCCCGAAGCGACGGACGTCAATATCACATGGTGTCCCGGCATCAACGCCCGAAACTGGTTTCAGGATGCGTATTCTCCGCGGACCGGCCTTGTCTACACGGCGGCGCTGAACACCTGCAGTACACAGAAGGTTGTCGAGGGAAAGTACAATCCGCCGGAGAACTACACCCTGCAGGAAGGCGCACCGCCGGGAACGCCAGGGCCGAGGGCGCCGGGTGCGACTAGTTCCGGCGAGCTTCAGGCCAACGATCCTGTCACAGGAAAGACGGTATGGCGCGTTCCGTGGAAGGTCGCCAACAACGTCGGCGTCATGGCAACCGCAGGAGACTTGCTTTTCCAGGGCGGCCCGAATGAGGGCGTTGTGCGCGCGTTTAATGCGAAGACGGGCGAAATTGTGTGGACCTTCCGCACCGGGAGCAACTTCCGCGCTGCCCCGATCAGCTATCAGGGCCCGGATGGCCGGCAGTACATCGCGATCATCTCGAGCCAGTTGGGCGGCAACACCCAGGTGAATCCGGATGCAGCAGCGGATGCAGACACGCGCTTTCGGCGCTCTGGTTCGACGCTGTATGTGTTCGCGCTGCCGAAGCCGTAAGTGAAACTGCGCGCGACCACCGGCTACTCTCCTGGCACGCCTCCGGCATGCATTTCCGAGCTGGACTTTTGCACGCCGGAGGCGTGCTGAGGAATTTAGCCCCGGGTTAAGCGAGCGCAACCCGGGGTTGCCGTAACGGAGATGTTCGCACCCCGGCAGGGGTGCGAGGAATCCCTGCCCCCTTCCGGGGTGCAAGCGCCGCTCGTGAGATGAACCCCGGGTGTCGCTGCGCTCCACCCGAGGCTCCCTTCCTTTCAAAACTCCAGCCGCCCCAAAAGGGGCGCGAGGGTCAGGAGTCCGCTTCAGTGTTGAGTCATCACCAATCCGCTTGAACTCCTTTGGACAGATGTGGCGGCGGAATAAAACAGGGCGAATCCAACAGCTTCGACCTACGGAGATTGCGCTAGACTAATAGTGGCTTTGAAATTGGATAGTCTTGCGGGTGTCCTCCTCATAGGGGAGGAGCGTGGTTCCGGAACGGCCAGTTCTGAAAATACACCGTTGTAGAGTCTCTGCTTTGGAGTTGCCACCGCTGCGCGGCGCAAGATGCCCCGGAATTTTCTTCCTAATCGCGCAACCAACCTCTCCGACTCCGCAGGGACACCCGCACGACAGTGACGAAACGGCGTGTTGAGAGAATGTCAGCATAGAGGGGGTCTCCTTAAAATGACAGCTCGGCAGTCTGGAACCCGGCAAGAAGCGCAGTCCACCGAACTGCGGCAACGCTGCCGGCTTCTGAGACCGGACCGCCCACGCACAATGGTGTCCTTCGGCTTATGAAGTGGCGAAGAGCCGCAAAGAGATTGCTGCTTGCCGTTCTGCTGCTGGCGATAGTCGGCGTGATTCTCATCCGCACGAAGCCGGTCCAGCATTTTCTGCTCCGGCGCGTGGAAGCCCTGGCTGCCCGGGCGGGTGTTCCGTTCAGAGCTGAAGAGTTTCAAGTCCGGCTTCTCGACAGGACGGTAACCCTTTCCGGATTCCTTTACGACACAGATGGAGTCCAGGTACGTGTCGCGAATCTCTCCGTCGAGCTCCCGTGGACACCCTATGGCGCCGATGGGATCGTCATCAATTCACTGGTGGCGGACGGCGTCGATGTCCTTGTCCGTTCCCCCGGTGGCTCTCCGCCATCGGGAAAGGGCGCTGCGCTGCCGCCATTTCGTGTGGATCGTCTCGATATACAAAATGGCAGTTTCACCTACCAGAGTCCGTCGACCCGGCTGGAGATCCCTTCATTTTCCGTGCGGGCTACCGACGGTGAAGGCGAGGTTCGAGTTGGCGCGCCGATCACGATCCAGCCCGACACCCGCTTTCGTGTAGAGCAGATTCCGATTCACCTCGCATCCAGGCTTGTGCAATTTGGACCGCTCCAATGGTCGGCGGATTACCTCATGCAGCAGGGTAGCGGGTCGGCCGCGGGCACTTTCGAGTGGTCTCCTTCCGTCACAGCCAGTGTGAATTTCGAAACAAACCGGATCGACATCGAAAAATGGACCGGCGTTGTTGCCGGCGGAACCGCTGTCTATCAGGAAGGCGTTCTGAACGTTTCGGAATTTCATGCGACGCGCGGCAAGGGGCGCGTTTCCGGGTCCGCGCAGATATCCGATCCCGGAAAGTCGGCCAGTGTCCGTTGGGACAGCGTCGGGCTCGCCCCCGCCGGTCTTCAGGGTGAGACGACGGGGGAAATGAACTTGCAATGGACCGCCTCCGATTTCAGCGACCTCGGCGGCAGAGGGCGGCTGAGTATCAACGTTCCGGAATACGGGAACGCACAAAGCGATGTCCGGATTGCCGATCAAAAGGTGCGGCTCGCGGTCCGGGCGGCATCCAATGGAGCGGTTATCCGTGCCAATGTCGTGACCGGTCTGGACCGTCGATTGGCGGGGACGTTCAGTCTGACGCATATGGAGTACGGTTCGGTTACGGCTGAAGGAACGCTGGGCGGGACAATCGCTGCGCCTGTGGCAGAGGCCCGCGCCACAGCGCACGAGGTGACTTTCTCGGGGGTCGGGCCTGTGGACGGCAGCGCGAGCGTTTCATATCGCGACAAGACCCTTCTGATCAGCGAGATTGACGCGCGCCTGAAGAACTCCCACATCCCGGAAGGAAGTCTGCGGATCGATCTCACCTCAAGGGCGATCGAGGGCAGCATTCCCACGATCGACACTGAACTGAATGACTTCCTTCCTGATGGTCGTGGTCCGATCCAGGCGTCGGCGCAAGTCTCCGGATCGCTCGATCATCCGCTGGCATCGATTTCCGCGTCCTCTCCCGGTGTCGATATCGGAGGAACGCACATCGAGAGCGTTTCCGCCGAGGCTGTTCTGGAAGACCGGATTCTGACCGTTACGCAGCTGATCGCCCGCCAGGAGCAGGGAGTGCTCGAGGCGTCCGGTACGGCGAATCTGGAAACCGAGCAGGTTCGCGGGCAGGCAAAGGTGTCCAATCTGCAAATCACGCAGGTCCGCGGTCTTTCGGCAACGGTTGGGCTGAATGCCGAGATTACGGGTACAACCCGCAAGCCATCCGCAACCGCGACAGGTGAACTCGCGAATGTTGTTTATCAGGGACAGGAACACGGCAATGTCGAATTCACGGGGACCTTCGATGGCTCCATGCTTGACGCTCACCTGCAGAGTTCGAGATACAACGCCACTGTCGATGGAGCTGTGCGGCTCGAAGCGCCCTATCCCTTCACCGCAACCGTCGTCACCGACAGCAGCAAGCTTCACTATAAGAAATACGATGCCGTCGCGGACGGCCGGGCGATCGTCGCCGGGGCGCTCCAGCCGTTGTCGGTGGAGCGGCTGCAATTGGACGCGTTCAGGCTGACCGGGGAGGGCGTTCAAGCAACCGCTGAAGGTTCACTGGATACGGGCGTGCAGGCGGACGTTACCGTGGATCTCGCCGCACTTCCGGTGGAAGGTGCACAGCTCTCCGGACAAGCTCAAGCGAGCGTGGTGGTGAAGGGAACGATCGAGAATCCATCCATCGACGGCACGCTGCGTACGACGAACGCCACCGTACGAACAGCGGGCATGCCGGAGCCCGCAAACGTCGCGGCCGTCGTGGATTTCACGAAGGATCGCTTTTCTGTTCGTGAGATGCGCGCCGATCTTGCGGATGCGCAGGTCGTCATCAGCGGGGAAGGTTCTGTGAAGGGAAGCGGTGAATTCGCCTTCCGCGCCACGAACATACGCCCGGAGAGGTTCCTGCCCGAGCGTCCACTCTCAGGCGTTATTGCGCTCGAAGGAAAGATTCGTGCTGGAGCTCCGCGCGTCGATGCCATCGAAGGCGAGGCGTCCGTCACGGACCTGGACTTGACTGCGGGAGGCGTCGAGTTCCATCAGACACAACCCGGAGAGATTGCGCTGGCCGACAAGGTCGTTTCAATCCGCAACTTCGTTCTGACTGGCCCCGAAACCGAGGCCTCCGTGTCCGGCACCGTGAAGTTCGAAGGCGCCGGCGGCGACCTTGACCTGAAAGTGGTGGCCAATACGAACCTGAGAATCCTCGATGGCTTCATCCCGCGGTCCAATGCGCTGGGCAGAATCGAGTCGGATGTCGCCGTCCACGGTACTTTCAAGCAGCCGGATATGAACGGATTCGTCAGTCTCACCAACGCCCAGATTCAAATCGCCCAGCCCCAGCTATTTCTGTCCGACATGAACGCCAGGGTTCAACTCACTGGCGATCGATTTCGAATAGAGCAGGCGACGGGCGACCTGAACGGCGGCGAATTTAATGCTTCAGGAGAAGCGGGAATCTCCATCTCGGGACTGAAGGGTGCTGCCATTGAAGTTTCTCTCGCGGAAACCCAGCTGGAGTATCCCGAAGGACTCCAAAGCCAGGTCTCTGCACAGTTGTCTGTCGGTGGCAGTTCCCCTAACCTGGTGATCACCGGGAATGTCGAAATTCTCGATGCCTTGTACCGGCGGGATATCGATTTGAGGAAGGAAGTCCTGGATAGGCTGACACCTCAAGCGGCGAGAGGGACGGCTGGTCTGGCAGAACCAAGCCTGGCCCAGAAAACCAGTCTCGACATAAACGTCCAAACGAATGGGCCGGTCGCCGTTGCCAACAATCTCGCGAACATCGACCTGACTGGAAATTTCAGGGTTCGGGGAACTATAGCGGATCCTGTGATTCTTGGCCGGGCTGTGACGCTCGAAGGCGGCGAAGTTTACTTTGGTCCGCAAGGCGCCGAGGCGACGGCTCTGGGCGAGCGCCAGGACCGGTATATCGTCGAGCGCGGCACCGTCGACTTCAATAACGCCGCGGAACCTGTTCTGGATTTTGAAGCAACGCACGAACTCCAGGTTAAGGACGAACGCTACCTGATTCGCTTGCGCGCTTTCGGGACGCCGGCGAATCTTCGTACGGAACTGACTTCAGATCCCACCTTGGACGAGCAGGACATTATCGTCATGCTGCTTACCGGACGATCTTTCAAGGATCTGCAGAGCTCCTATTTGACGGTTTCGCGCGAGCAACTGTTCAGCTACCTGTCGGGACAGTTGACCAGCCGGTTTTTCCGCGGCGCGGGATCGGCCTTGGGGCTCGATACCGTGACGATCGAGCCGGTCACGCTTGCCTCCGAGGAAGACGTGAGCGCGCGCCTTACCGTAGGTAAGGACATCACGAACGATCTGAGCTTGATCTATTCCCAAAACCTGGCAAGTCCTCAGAACCGGGACCAGGCCTGGATCCTCAATTACTCGACCTTCAAAGACCTCGTTCTTCGCGGAATCAATCGGACGGATCAGAACCTTCTCCGCTTCGAGGTGAGGCACGGCCTCGAGTTCGGAGGCGGACCCGCGTTGCCACGACATGTTGCGCCAGGCGCCGAAGCCCGCCTGGATACCGTGACCTTCAGTCCAACGTCTTTCACCAGGGAAGATCTGGCCAAACACGTCGCGAAGACGGGTAACCCTTATAACATTTACCGGATGAACGATGACGTGCGCTCTCTTCGGCAATTCCTGGCCTCGAATGGGTATCCCAACGCGCGGGTGAGAGCCCGGCGGAACGTGTCTTCGGGCATGGCCGACGTAACTTTCGCCATTACCGAAGGCCCGAAAATCACGTTTGAGTATCGCGGCTCCAATGTTCCCAAGGATGTTCAAAAGCAGGTTGTCCAGGTGTGGCAAGACGGTTTCGGGGAGGCCTCATCGGCGAAGGAAAGCAGCGATCTCCTGTTGCGCTATTTCCGCGACGAAGGGTACCTGCAGGCGGCGGTGTCGGCCCGAAACGAATCGCAAAATCCGGATGAGCGCCTCTACGTGTTTCAAATCGATGCTGGGCGAAAGTTCCGCAAACCCACATGGATGTTCGAAGGCGTCGAAGAGCTGGATATCACCGACAGCGCCGGAAAGATCATGGAGGATCCCTCCGCCATTCAGGAGCAGATCGAGCTTGAACTGCAAAGCAAAGGCTTCCTCGACGCCACATCGACGGTTCCCGAACTTGTTCTGGAAAAGGGCCCGCCTCATTTTGCCGTAACCGTCGTTCCGGGGGTGCAGTTCGCGGTGAGGGAGTTGCATTACACGGGAAATTCGTTCTTCACCAACGCGGAACTGAACCGCGCGATCCTGCTGGGGCCCTCGAAGCTGCGGGCGAATGGAGTCTTCGACGCAGGCAGCCGGCCCGAGACCGAAGAGGCCCTGAAGCTGTCCCCCTACACCTCCGATTGGGGCGGCACTGCACGGCGGCGCCTGCTCACGGCCTACTGGCAGCAAGGTTTTAACGATGTTCAGGTCAGCGTTTCCTCGGACCATGTCCCGGGGAGCGGGAGTATCGATCTGTTCTTCCAGATCCAGGAAGGGGAGCGTCAGAAGATCTCCGATGTCGAAATTCGCGGAGACAGCAAGACCGCCCTGTCCCATGTTCGGCGGTATTTGGAGTTCAAGAAGGACGATCCTGTTGACTACGCGCGAATAAACCTGTCGCGAAAGAAACTCTACGACACCGGTCTGTTCAAGCGGGTCGATATCGACGTATCAAACGAAACATCGGGTTATGTCGCGCACGTCAAGCTCAACGAAAGGGCTCCATGGGATGTGAAGTATGGTTTCACTGTGACGGACCATCAGGACCAGAATACGCGCGACCTCGGCTTCAGCAGCGAGGCGACGCACCGGAACATTTTCGGCAAAGGCATCACGGCGGGAACCAGCCTGAAGGCTGATCCCAGCTTGAGGGAAGCTCGTCTGTTCAGCTCGCTTCCGGTGTTTCTGGGTCGCGACGTCTCCAGCACGGGAACGCTGTTCCGGACTCGGGAAACGCTTACGGATTCCATTTCCAACACCTGGGGCTTCACCCTCCAACAGCAGTGGCGGCTCAGCGATTTGTATGTGCTCTCTTACGACTACAGCTATCGCCGCGTCGCAACCTTCGAACGCGATCTGACGGACGACGATCCTGAAATCGTCAATGGCATCGTGCCGGTCGCTCGGTTCAATGCGACAGTGTCGCGCGACACACGGGACGATATTTTCAACGCCACCCGCGGGACGTTTTTCTCAAACAGCTTTCAACTGGCGCCTCCCGGCGTAGGATCCTCGATCCGTTTCGTGCGCAACTATACGCAGTACCTGCGGTTCAGAGAGCTCGAGAAGCCCAGATTGATCTGGGCGAGTGCCTATCGTCTCGGGTTGGCACGGGGTTTTGGAAACCAGGAACTGACGCAGACCGATCAGTTCAATGCCGCAGTGTCGCTTCGTGCCTTCGGCTCGGATAGCCAGACGCTAAAGCCGGGTAACGCTCTTTTCGTCACCAATCAGGAACTGAGGACTCCGCTATTCTGGCGTCTGGGTGCCGTCGGATTCATCGACGTCGGCAATGTCTACCAGCATATCGGCAATTCACAGCTTCTCAAGCAGCGCTATTCCCCCGGCTTCGGGTTGCGTCTGAACACTCCGTTCCTTCTGCTACGCGCCGACGTGGGCTTCAATCCCTGGGCACGCCCGGGGGAGAGCCGGCGCACGATATCCTGGGGCATTGGTCAGTCTTTCTAAAAGGTGCTTTTCGCGGACTTGTCTTCGGTGTGCTTCGCGTAAGTCTTCAACACACACAAGAAGTTCTCTTTCGGGGTAATGCCGGTGCCGTACCGCTTGGCATAAACCTGCGTGAATTCGCCGCACAACAGAAATATCTGAGCGGAGTAATAGATCCACAGCAAAAATACAGCCAGTGAACTCGCGGCGCCAAACGGGGCCGTGGTGGCGCTGTGCGCGAGATAGGCTGAGATCAGAGACTTCCCCACCGAGAACAGCAGGGCCGCGGCCGCTGCTCCAACCCCCACGTCCCGCCACGCGATATGGACATCGGGTAGAACCTTGTAGATAACCGCGAAAGACACCGTCAAGACGAGGAACCACAGCACGAAATCCAGCACCCCCAGATACCGGCCCGCTGCCGGAAGGATTCCGCTGGCGATCCCGACGAAAGCCGCTACTGCCGTGCTGGCCATCAGAGAAATCAGCAGAATGAATCCAAGACCCAGAACCATGAGGAAAGAAACCATCCGCTTCTTGAAAAACGGCCAGATATTCCAGCCCGGCCTCGGGGCAACCCCCCAGATCGTGTTCAGCGCGTTCTGCAGGCTGACGAAGACTACCGTCGCACCGACTAACAAGCCTGCGATGCCAACCAGCGTTGCAATGCCCGAAGTTGCATGGGCGTCCTGCAGGGCTGTTTCTACGATTTGCGCGCCGCGTGGTCCGATGAACGTTCGGGATTGCTCGATAATCTCGGCTTGGGCCGCACCCTTGCCGTAGAGTGAACCCACGACGGCGACGAAGATGATGAGTATCGGGGAAAGAGAAAAGATCGTGTAGAACGCGATGCCCGCAGCAAGCTGTGACACGCCATCCGAGATCCACTCCTCGAAGGTCTCTCCTACAAGTTCAGATGTCGATCGGAGTTTCATATGCGAGCCTTTTTATGAGTTTGCCACTACATGGCGGATCGTCAACTTGAAGTTCCGAGCCCTAACCGTTAGTAACTACCGTGCCTCGCACTGCCACGCTACGATAGTTCAGGGCAGGAAACCAGAAAGGAGACGACACACGTGAAGAAAACACTTTTGACCCTCGGGGTGTTGTTTGTCGGAGCCGGGGCCGGGGCTGCTACAGCCCTGCTTTATGCTCCTCGAAGCGGAAAACGTACGAGGAGGGATCTCCGGAAATTTGTCGGCCACAAGCTCGACCGGATGGAGGATTTCCGTAGCGATGCTGTTTCTTACGCATCCGGCCGCCTCGCCGTGGCGAAAGACTCTCTCGGTACATGCATGACGTCCGCGAGGAACGCCTTTCAGGAAAGTTGCTCACCCGTCACTCGCGTTCTGCGAAACGTTCGGAGCGGATAAGGGGGACGGCAGACAAAGCAGATAAAGGAGGCAGATGAAAGGACAGACCCCTTTCGGGGTCTGTCCCTTTATCTGCGTTACGGTAACCCCGGGTTGCGCTCGCTTCGCTCGCTTAACCCGGGGCTAAATTCTCAGCACGCCTCCGGCGTGCTCAGACTCACGTTTCAACGTCGCCATCACCTTGCGGAGAAAAGGGGACAGACCCCGCCGGGGTCTGTCCCCTTTTCTACTGTCCCCTCATTTCATAACGAACTCAGCTTGTAGGACGCGACCTGCGCCGGGGTCAGTACCTTCATAACAGAATCCTTCGTCGCCTTCTGCAGTAAGGCATTCTGTCGCGAGACCTGTGGAAGAAGTTCTCCGACAATCTGCTGGGCGCGTGGATTCTGATTTACGTTGTTGGGGTTGCCGGTCGGAGTCGCGTCGGAATCTGCAGCCGGCGGCTTCAAGTCTTCCGGAGACAGCTTCGAGATTTCCTTGGTGACAATGTCTTCGGTAAACCGCTGGATGCCCTGACTTGCTGCATCGAAAAGCTGCTGAATTTTGGTTAGCTGTTCCGGGGTAAGCGGTGTGTCTTCTTCTGCGAGGATGCCGCGAACTTCTTCGGCGCCTCCGCGCTGCTTGATTTCGTCATACTTCAGTTTCTTGATGACCGGCTGCTGATCGGGATGCAGCATGGCGATCACTTTGTCGAGCAGCGCCTCGTGTCTCTGCTCTAGTTCAGCTTGAATGTTGAAGTTGTTGTTGCCGCGGTTGCGGTTGAAATTATTGGCGTTATTGCCGTTGCCGCCGCGAGCTTCATTATTGCCGTTGGGATTGCCGGGAAAGTTGCCGCCCCGGTTGCCGCCGCCGCGATTTCCACGGAAGTTGTTGGTTTGAATGCCCAGTTGCTGAAGTATCGTGCTGACGATACTGTTCCGCAGCTGCTGCGGGTTGACCGTGCTGTTGTCGTTGCGATTAAGATTGTCGACGAGATTTTGAATCTGGGTGTTTGCGGCCAGCTCTTCTTCAAGGAGCCCCATCTGGTCTTGAATCAACCCTGTAAATTGGGTTTCCTGATCCGTTGTTAACGGGTGTTTGCCCTTGGAGAGAACCTCGCCCAGGGGAGTGAGTCGCTCTGCCGTCGTGGAATCGTGGGTTGTACAGCCGGGCCGGTTGGGAAGATTCAGATTATTGAAACCGCCTCGGCCGCCGCCTCGGCCGCCACGATCAAACCCACCAGGGAAACCACCACCGCCGAATCCGCCGCCGAATCCGCCATCGAAGCCGCCACCGCCAAATCCACCGCCGAAACCGCCACCGCCAAACCCACCGGGCCCGGAGCTATTTTGTTGCTCCTCGAGTTGTTTGAGATTGATGACATCCACCATGACCGTGCAGACCTTCTTCTTGTCCTTCACCGCCTTCGTTACAAGTTTCTGCTGATCGGGTGTGAGATCGGCATTCATTGCCGCAAGCAATTCCGTATTGTGTTTCTGAGTGATTTTCTCGAGTTGGTCAAAGATTTCCGCCGGATTGAAGTTGTTGTTATTGTTCCGATTCTGATTTTCGTTCTGGTTATTGTTGCCGCGATTTCCGAACTGTGCCGTGATGACCTGTTCCACGGACTGTCTTTCGGTGGTCAGCATCTCCTTCAATGCCTTTTCCTGGTCCTTGCTAAGCGGAACGTCGTTGGATTTCAGGGCATCCTTAAACTGGTTCGTCATCTGCTCCGGGTCGGGGATGAGGTTCTGGATGCCGTTGCCCGGTCCCCCGCGGCCTCGGCCACCGCCACCCAAAAGGGCGTCGAGTTGCGTTCCGGAGATCGTGTTATCGAAGATGCCGAAATCGTCCTGCGCGAAAGCCGGAACGGCCAACAGGACAATAACCAATACTCGCAAGAGTTCCTTCATAGCTTCTCTCCTCAGGAGTTCGATTGATTGTCGTATGTTGAGTTGCAGCCTGGTCAGGCGTTCGCCGGGAGCGCGGTCCCGCTGGAAAACTGATGTGCGTTCGCAAGCGCAAAGCTCGCCCAAACGCTGTCGCTCAACAGTATTTTTGAATGCGGCAGACAAAGTCCCGCCTGCCGCTTCCGAATACCACCCGCATCTGTTGAGGTCCGGAATCCCCGCATATTATAGACTCCGCTACGAGACTATCGGTAGACACAAAGTAAGGCCGGAGGCGTGCCGAGAATTTAGCCCCGGGTTAAGCGAGCGAAGCGAGCGCAACCCGGGGTTGCCGTCACGGAGATGTTCGCACGCCGGCAGGGGTGCAGGGATTCTTCGCACTCACTGCCGGGGTGCACCATCATCTGAGATGGACCCCGGGTGTCGCTCGGCTCCACCCGGGGCTACCTTCCTTTCACGCCTCCGGCGTGCGAAACGTCCACACTCGATGGCCCCACGTCGGGCTAAACGCCTCACTACACCCCTATGTCTAACGGAGTCTATGGCGTCACCGCTGTCGGGGGTGTGTACGTCACGGCATCCAGGAATCCAGGCGCGACATTGGCGATGAGTTTCAGGTCGCTGCTGAAGAACAACTCCATCCCGTAAAGGGGAATGTTGTTCAAGCTTCGAATGTAAACGAATCCATCGTTCGCATCGGAAGCAGGAACAAGCTCGGTCAGCAGTTCCGCGATTTTCGTTCCCGGCGGCATGACGAACGCTGCTTTTCCGACCAGCGTGCCCGTATTCCTCATGACGTAGACCTCGACGCTCGCATTTACCGGGGAGGGATTCAGCAAGGCCAGCCCAGTCGCCCAGGATGGCCCATCCGCGACGTGCGCAAACATCATGCTCGAACGAGACGTGATTTGCCCGGGTGTTACAGCGGCCCCGGCGGAACCGTCGTAACCGTAGGCGATAAACGAAGTGATGGGAGACGTTCCGCTGACTCGGAGCCACCCCTCCTGATAAAAGGTGGGAAAGCCGAAAAGGCTCTGGATGGATTCCCGCAGCGTGCCCAGGCGCGCTACCGTGCGTGTTACTGAAACCGGGACGCCGGACACCGGCGTGAACGTGACCGTCACGGTCTGAGTCACTGCTGCGGAGAGGTTGGTCACTCCAAGAATGGACGTCCACGACGTCATGCCATCCTGTGAACCGCTGACGACGTGCGGAAAATACGCCTGCGTCGAACCAGTCGAGCTACTCACGCCGTTGACGACGGTCCAGGACGGACCGAGTGGAAAATCCTGCGTAACGGAAGTTCCCGTAAGAGGTTGGGTTCCGCTCGCGCGCACCGAAATCGTATCGCCCGCGAAATTCACCGTTGGAAAGAGCGCCGCGGCGCTGCTCTGAAGAACTCCGAGTCCCGCCACAGACCGGACGGTGACTCCCAGCAGAGTTCCCGCGGATCCGTAGGCCCGGATCAAGACTCCGTCCGTGATGTCTCCAAGGTTGACAATGTTGATCTCCGTGAAACCGGTGACGAGCGGAAAGACCAGTTCGGAAGCTTCTGGCGACGCTTCCGCGCCGTCCATCGTGCTGGCGAAATCGCCGCCGAGCCAGAATCCGATCAAGCCAGGGGTGGCGCTTTTTGCTTGAATCCACCCCCCCTGCTGGACACCCGGGAAGAGCTCGCTGGCAAGCCTGGCGAGCTGTCCTCGCGCCGGGACCGTCTCCGTCGCGGAATCGACGACTCCGCCGGCGTTGTCGTACAACGTGTACTGCACCGCTGCGTCGGTGGATCCAGGGTTCACGATCGCGATCCCCGCGGATGCCAGCTCCGAAGCAGCCAACGCCCTGGAAAAATTCAAGGTCCCCGGCTGTTCCAGGACCGATAGCGTGTAGTCGCCGAGTCCCGCGGTGGCGGATGTCGCTTCAATGAAGTAGGTGCCTGGCGCGAGAGCCGTGCGAATTCTCGCATTGTTGCTGCCACCGCTCTGATCGTCGGCAAACAGGATCGAACCTGACGCCGACAAGACATAAGCATAGGAATTAAAGTCCGTTGAACTCACAGCGATTTCGACGAAAGCGGCAGCGTTGAGCGTCAGGCGATACAGATCTCCGTAGCTCGCAGTTCTGCTTGGAGAGGCTCGATCGGTGATCGACAGGGTTTCCAGCCGCGTTTCTCCCAACATGACGTCCGGGATGTCATAGACATTGAAGCTGACGGCGTTCGTCGTGCCCGTCGGGGATATCGCCGTCACATCGTGGACTCCCAGGGGCGCGTCAACGGCAATCGTGAAGGTTGCCGTCGCGACTCCGAATTGGACGTTCACCGGACCGATCAAAACGCCAGGTCCCGCATCGATTGTTATCGGGCCGGTTAAACCCGGTCCGGAAAGAGTCGCCTGGAACGTGGATCCCCGGCCGCCAAACCGGGGCGACACCGAGGTGAGACCGAACACGACCGGGAGGACCGATAACGTGTAATGACCTTCCTGTCGATCCAGAGCCGAAGTCACCTGGAGGAAGAAAGTCCCCGTTCCAAGAATCGTCGTGATCCTGGAGTTGTGGTCCCCAAGACTGTCGTTGTTCGAAGCAATAATCGAGCCCGACGAAGACAAAACAAAAAGGGTCGGATCGAAGTCGTTGGATTCCAGCGTGATTGTGACCCGCGTGGCTGCGGTGAGCGTCAGCCGGTAGAGGTCCATCGTCGCGTTCGTCGTCGCCAGTGAGCTGACATCGGAAGCCGATAACATTCCGGAAACGGTGTCTCCCAGCACGATGGAAGGAATGGGAGGGACGATTTTGAGCACGACCGGATTGGTGATCCCCGACGGGACGGAGACGGTGACCGGCCGGTCTCCAGGGCTCGCATTTCCTGCCACAGTCAGCATCGCCGATGCGGAGGTCGAACTGGCCACCTGGACGCTGCTTGCCGCGATATCCGCGCCGGCATTGACTGTCAGCGGAAGGGCGAAACGGCTGCCTGTCAACGTGATCGAAGTCGAGGCTCCCTGTTCGACAAAGCGGGGTGTAATCGCCGTCAGCCCGGAGCTATACAGAGAAAGAACGTAGTCCCCCGTCGCAGCCGGCTGTTGTGAAGTGACTTCAAGGTAGTACGTCCCGCTTGAGAGCGTTGTCGAAATCCTGTCGTTGTTCGGGCCTGCACTGTCGTTGCTGGACGTGATGATCGTGCCGTTGGCGGAAAACAGCCCGACGATCGAATCGAAGCCTGTCGATACGACATCGACAGTAACGCTGCCCTCCGTGTTCGCATCGAGCGTGAATTCGTAGAGATCGGTGTAACGGAATGTGGTGTTCGGCCAGGATAGATCCGAGGTGGAGACGGATCCGGAAATCGTCTGCCCGGGTTCGATGTGCCTGGGGACCGGATACGCCATCGGGTTGCTGATGCCTTCGGCCGTCGTGACGGTCAGACTCCGCGGGCCGGGAGTGGCGCCGTTGGCAATCGCAAACGTGGCGGTTGCCAGGGCAGGACTGATCACAACGATGTCGGTGACGCTAATGCCCGCACCCGCATCGATGGTCATCGGCGGGACGAAGCGCGTCCCGCTGAGCGAGACAGTGAACGTCGTGCCGGGCAAGCCCGTGCGCGGCGTAATCGTCGTGATCGTGGGCGTGTTGATCGACAGGGAGTAATGGCCTTGACCGCGGTCCGACGTGGTGGCTTCGATCTGATAGGTCCCGGGAAGAAGAACGGTAGTCAGGCGTGCGTCAAAGGCGCCCCCGCCGCTGGCGGATGAGAAGATCACCGTCCCGGTTGAGGAGAGCACATACAGGTATGCGTCGAAGAGATTGGATTTCAGGTCGATGGTGACCGGGGTTGTGGCAGCGACGGTCAATGTGTAGAAATCCGCGTAACTGCCGGGTTGTTCCGTCGATATCCTGTCGGAGGGCGAAAGCGCTCCCAGTACGGTCTGCCCGGGAGCGATGGGAGTCGCCACCGGCCCTGCGTTAATGGAAACACCGGACAGCACTTCGGTCAAGCCGTAGACCCCTCTGATCCCGATAAGATGTGTCCCAGATGCAACAGAGGAGCCTGTCGTAATAGTCAGCGTGGACGTTCCCGATGCGTTGGAAATAACGGACGGATTAAACGTCGCCGACATACCGTTAGGAAGAGATGTGGCCCGCAGGTCGACCGACCCGGCAAAAGGACCGACCGGCGTGACGTCAACGGAGAAACTGACGGACGAATCCAGATCCATGTTCGCAGTTCCTGGAGAAACCGACAGGCGGAAGCCGGGCGCCGGAGGGGGTGCGCAAGCCGAAAGCGAACGGAAGACGTTCAGCCTGCCTCCACTGAGGACGCGCTGAGCGAGCGCCGGTATCTCATCGGCGGTCCCCATAAGATCGGCTTTGAGTGCGGCCGTTGTCATCGGGCAGGCGGCTAAGACCAGCGACGCTGCTCCGCTGACCATGGGAGCGGCCATCGAGGTTCCACTAGTGAACCCGTAGGTTCCCGACGGAAGAGTCGACAGCACTGAAACGCCGGGGGCGCCAATGTCCGTTGTGGCCGGGCCCCAATTCGAGAAGGATGCCAGGGCGTCTGTGTTGTCTGTCGCCGCTACCGACAGGATGTTGGGTGCGTCGTAAGCGTTTGGATAAGTCGGGGACAAGTCCGTGTTGACGGCGGAGTTTCCGGCAGCTGCCACAAACAGGATGCCCTGATTGTTCAGGAGGCTGATCTCGTCCAGCAGCGTCTGGCTGAACGCACCTCCACCCCAGCTGGCGTTCAGAACGCGAATATTGGCCTCTATCGGGAAAAGCGCTTTGACTTGCACGAGGAAGTCGAGTGCGGCCACAGCATCGCTGGTCGAGCCGGAACCGCTCGCAGACAGGAATTTGGAGCTCATGAGGCTTGCCACGCGGCTGACTCCGCTGACGCCTGCGCCGTTGTTCCCGGACGCTCCGATTATTCCGGAAACGTGGGTTCCGTGGCCCGCGTCGTCCATCGGGTCGCAGGTTCTCGTGATGGCGTTGAACCCGTGGCTTCCGGCCAGGCAGGTAATCGCCTGGCCATTGATGGTCACCGTAAAGTCTGCGGGCGCCGACCATACATTGGCCATCAGGTCGGGATGGTTGTAGTCAAATCCGGTGTCCACAACACCGACGACGATGGCGCGGGAGCCTGTGGTGATATCCCAGGCCTGGGCCGCCCCGATGTCTGCGCCTGTGGTGCCCGGGATGCCTGGGAAGTTCGAGACGCCCTGGAGGGCCTGCCCCGTGTTGTTCAATCCCCATTGCTGGTCGAACAGCGCGTCGTTCGGATAGTCGGACGCGCGCCAGATGTGGTTCGGTTCTGCGAAGAGTACATCGAGACGCGAGGAATACACCTGCATCAACGCTGCCACGTCGCGGTTGCCGGAGCGAAGCAGCATTGTTCCGTTCCGGCCGACAGGCTCGGCCGAGGAAATGCCGAACTCCTGCGCCGCCAGGGCCCGTCCCTGCGCTTCGTTGGTTGCCCCTTTGAAGCGGACGAGGATCTCCCCGGCAACGGCCTCCTTTCCCTGAAACGACTCGATCTGAACGTTCTGCGCGGACAGCGGAAGCGCGGCCAGCAGGAGCAGCACCGGCAACGCGAACTGAAGTGCCGACAGGCGTGATTTCATACGATCCCTCCTGGGTTCTCCGTAGTCGAAGGAGATCACTGGGCCACCTGCCGGTGGCTTTCAGGTTGTCTCCCTCATGAATGGATCGCGGACGGTCCAGGCTATTTGACCTTTCGGGTTCCACGACTCATCCGCTTCGGCTTTGCGGAAACACGCGGCGGCGGCTTGACTCTGGACTTCCCGAATCGACGGTCGAATTCCTGGAAGGCGAGGCCGAGTACCTCGATCCGGTCGGAATCCTGCGGCAACTTGGCCGCGAGTTTGCGGGCCTTATCGAGGCTTTTCTTCAGGGTGTCCTTGTTCGAAGCGGGCAGGGCCCGTACGGCTTCGAGCAGGGCGACAGCAGCCATGTAACCGATAAACGGCTTCTCGACGCCGGGATTGTCGAGCCGATCGGCGAGCCATTCGAGATGATCCGGATTGGGAAACATCTGAAACACGCTGATCGCGGCCAGTCGCGCGCCGGCCGATTCGCTGTTCATCAACTGATCCAGCAGCGGTCCGGCCCCGGCGGCATGCGCCTTCATTTGAGAAACGACTGCTGTCATGCGCCGGGTGCGCGCGCCGCTGCTGGGCATGTCGCTGCGAATCTGGTCGTACTCGGCCGCAAGAGCCATGATGGCCGTTTGCGCAGCCGGATCGGCGTGGTCCTTCATCTGGAGGCCGGGCGCGGCCAGGGCGCCGTGCGACTCCTCGTGAAGGATGTCGCGGATCGCCCGGAGCAAGCCGCCACGGACGTGCTCGCTGAAGTCTGCGTGAGTCGGATAGGTTTCGGTCAACCCCTTGCTGGAGAGTTCGCTTCTGAACTTCACGACCTCGCCCAGCTGCCTGACTTCCGAATCGTCGTCCGGAATCGGCATCGGCTGGTCACAGAAATAGAACATGATCCGCGGCAGATGACTCGACTTGCGCTTCTCAAAGGCACGTCGAAACTCTTCTACGGTGCCACTCGGATGTTTCGCCGTCGGTGTACCGCATCGTTTCCACATCACACCCAGGAAGATGTCGTAGTCGAGAGGAATCTGCCGGTTGATGACGTCCTGCGGTTTGCCGATATCGGGATAGGCGTGGGTTTCGTAGCGAACCAGTTCGAGACTCAGCCCCTTGTCGTCCGCAAGAAAGGCCAGCACGTCATTCACATCACGGACCAATTTGGCGAGCGCTTCGCGCTCCTCGATGACATCGCTCGGCGACGCCAGAAAAACACGAATGGTTCGCGTCCCCTGACCAGCAGCCATAGAACATCCTTATGGAATGAGTTGTGCGGAGAATAACACGTCTGAAAGATTTGACGTAAGCTTGTACGCGCTTTCGACGCCGCTTGTTTGTCGACAGTCCTATCGCGCAGGCGCCGGAAGATCGAGGCTGGCATCCTTCGGCATCGCGGCACGGAGGATTTCGGCAATCGCGGCATTGCTCTTGGCGGCACTCACAAGGGCTTTGCCCGAATCGCCCATCACATGGATGAACGCATCGACTCAGGTAAGGTGCGACAAGATTACGGCAGGAGCAGAGCGACAGGGATGACGCAATCGGGCAAGAGCGAAGGCGCCACTGCATCGCCGGAGTGGAGTTCGCGGACGTTTTCATAGCCGTCGCCAACGGGATTGGAGTAGACCAGGACTCGGTTGTTCCTCAGATCGGCAATCCAGTACTCCGGCACCCCCATGATGGCGTAGAGGGCGAGCTTCACCGTGGTGTCTTGTTCCAGGGAAGAGTCGGCAACTTCGATGATGAGAAAAATGTCCGAGGCGTCCGGATTCTTCTCAAGGTAAGCCTTGCCTCTCGGGCGAAGCAGCACGATATCCGGCAACGGAGCGGCATACTTGTGCAGCACCACACCACCCTGGACGCGCACAACCGCCTTCCCCTGAGCCAGTCTGATGAACGTCTCGTTGAGACTATCAACGACGAATCCGTGACGGGGGCCAGGCGGAGGCACGACTAGAATCTCCCCGTTGATGAGTTCGGTGCGCTCGTCTGGCGGTAAGATGCCGACCTCGGCCATCTTGTAACAGTCGTCGATCGTGAAAAGCTTTCGCGTGATTCGGGAAGCCATAAAAGACACATTCAGAATACGGCAGGAACGTTGCCGAAGCGAAGCTCTTGATTCGAGAAAAAGACCCTTTCTGAAAGGTCCTCTTTGCCGCGGCTTTCGCCACCTAAAAGTTCGGGAAATCAGCGAGTTCGGGTGTATAAGTTCCGGAGAACTCAAACAAAGAGAGAGTCCGAAATGAACCGTCCTTGGATCGTCATGGTGGCCGTTGTGGCTGGTGTTTGCTCTGCTGCTCCGGCCGGTGCGCGAGTTCGTGTCACTTTACTCTGCAAGAGAGGTCCTATGAAGAAGATGGCAGTTCCCCTGGCGTTCGCGGCCGCCGCGGCGCTGATTACGGCGGTGGTGATGTCGATCGCGTCGAACGCGGTTAGTAGCAGTTACGCTCAGGCCCGCCCTGCCAGCGGTTATGGGGAGGATCGCGCCGAGATCGAAGATCTGCAGGCACGATATCTGTTCGCGCTCGATTTTCACGATCCCGACCTCTATGTATCGACGTTCACCGAAGATGGAGTGCTCGATTACGGCAGCGGCGATGTTAAAGGCCGCCAGGCGATCAAGGACGTGATCGCCGGGATGCCGAAAGTGAAACCCGTTGCCGGGAAGCGCGACGGCGCCGCCCGCCACAACATCTCGAACATCGTCATCAAGGTCGAGGGTAACAAGGCGAAGAGCGTCTCCTACTGGTTCCACTATTCGAACGACAATCCGGATCGCCGCGGCGTCTTCGACGGGTTCGGGCACTACGAAGACGAACTGGCCAAGGTCAACGGCCAGTGGTTCTTCACCAAACGGAAGATCTACAACGAAGGGCGTGACGAGTGGGCCTACAAGGGCGACAAGAATCCTGCCTGGTAGAGGTGATTTCGGTGATGTGATGGAATTGGGAACAAGCCCCGTCAGCGTCACCCGAACTCCTTCCAGGAAAATACGATGAAATTGCTGGGTTGTTGTCTGATCGCCCTCCTCATGCTGCCCGCGTGCGGCAGTCCGCCTTCCGGTGAGGCACCTGGCGGAACTGCGCCACCACACCGGCAATCCAGCGCGAAACCGCCTCCGCAGGATTCCGAAGTTTCCCCGCCTCAAGACGCCCAGCCGCCGCACCTGGCCTGGGAGAAGAGCTGGGACCGTATTACAACGGCCGCTCTCACATCGACGGGAAGCTGCATCGCAGTCGTGACCCCGACGGCCGCGACGGCTCTCGATTCACGCGGGCAGGAACTTTGGACGTGGAACTTTGGCGCCCGCCCTATCGTCGCATCAAGAATTGCGATCTCGCCGCAGTGCGATTGGGCGGCGCTCGCAGGCGAC
Source organism: uncultured Acidobacteriota bacterium (assembly GCA_963836435.1). Classification (GTDB taxonomy): domain Bacteria; phylum Acidobacteriota; class Terriglobia; order 20CM-2-55-15; family 20CM-2-55-15; genus DASTBJ01. The sequence goes on from CAWIJI010000014.1 coordinate 95,706, forward strand.
TCCGGCTATCGCTATGTTTGGATCATCCATCGCGACGGTACAGGCAAGTTCCTCAAGATCGACGGAACGCCACTGGGTGTCGCCATCAATCACGCGGGGAATCGCCTCGCCATCGGAACCGGGAAGTCCGAGGTGTGGCTCGTCTCTCCGGACGGCGCGCTGCAGTGGCGAGAGAGAGTCTGCTGCCTCGCGGAAGAATTTGCTTTCAGTGAAGACGATGCCACCCTGGCGATTCTTCGCTCGGGAACCGGAATAATGACCGCCTCGGGGAAGATGGTCTGGAGTTCGGGCCTCAACGAGATGAAAACTTCGCGCGATTTCAAGACCTTCGTCGGATCGTTCGCGCCGCCTCACGGCGCGGGATTCAGGGGCATACGGCTTCTCGACGCCAACGGGAAGGAACTGTGGGAGAAGTTCAGCGGAAATAGTGTGAGCGTTCTCTCTCCGGATGGAACCGTGGTGGCGGCACTCATTGATGACGATCAGGTGGAAAGCGAAGCCAAGATGTACGAAGACCCGCACAAGGCGTACTCCCTGACCCTTTTGGACCGTGCGGGAAAAGTGCTCAAGTCACTGCCCCTGAAAGAGGCGCCGATTGCGGTTTTTTCAGGAGGTCAGGAAATCATCACGCGATCCGATCCCTTCGGTACAAGCCTTGCGGCCTGGGCGGCGGACGGACGGCAGCTTTGGACGCTTTCGGAACCGGGAGGTCTGTCCGAGATCCGGTTTACGCCGGATGGGGGCGCGATGGTCCTCTGGAGCGAACGGAGCATCTACTGGCTTTCGTTGAGGTGAGAATTTCGGAGATTTCGGTGACGTAGATTTCGGTGACGTTGATGAAACTCGTGCGATTGCACGCAAGTGCACAAGTCGAAGAGATCGAGACAGGCTATCGAAAGGGCTAGTCTTCCGGCCAGTGCAGGAGCCGATTCTGTTCTGAACTGGCCTTCGGTTTTGGCGAATAGCCGGGTTCCACGCGGAGTGATGTGATGCGGAAATCCCGGCACGACGACACGTGCGGTTCTTGGCATGTTGGGACTCGTAGTGCACCGCCAGGAAAAATCCTCGGCGCGGACGGAAAGGGCAGACCCGTGATGCCTCGAATCGGGAGGCCAGGCAAGCGCTCTAATTCATCAACGTCACCGAAATTCCGCTTCCTCTACTTCTTTCGTGCCCGTTTCGGAACGAAGGCCAGAAACCGGCGAGGGTTGTCCACCATGATGCGATGCAGGACATCGTCGCTAACGCCGGCGGCTTTCAGTTTCGGAAGGAAAACCGTCACCGTTTTTGCATAGCCGCTGGAGGCGTCAGAGGAGAACATCAGGTGGTCGGCAAACCCGGCCTCGACGAGGGCCATGACCATCGGGACCTGCTGCGCATCGTTGTTTCCGCCCTGGCGATCGAACCCGACGAACGCCCCGCGCCTGCATAACGTTTTGTGCACATACACGTTCGCGTCCACAAGATTCCCCAGATGCCCGATGACGACGTGATCGGGTTTAACGCCGGCATCTTCCAGAATGTCGAGCTGTTCGAGCGCCGATTTGCCGGGAATTCCCGTATGCGTGAAGATCGGGAGGTTCGTTGCGACGTGCGCCCTGCCGACCGCGCGGAATACTTTGCGTTCATCGGCGGTGATCTCGTCCCAGGAGCCGATTTCGCCGAACGCGCCGAGCGTGTCGTCGTCCGCTTGTTTGATCAGCGCTTTGACGATGTCGTCTTCGCTCATCGTGGAGATCTCTTTCGGATAAAACGGCTGCGAGTAGAATCCGCCACCCGCAACGATCGGAACTCCTGACTTCATCGACACCTGCCGCAGAAATTCGACGTCGCGTCCCATATCCGGATGTCCGCCATCGACAATGCAGGCGACACCCGCGCGTTTGACCTTGGCGACTTCGGCGGCCATGAGATCCACGTTGTGCATGATGTCCGGGGCGGGGGTGCCGCCTCGCCCGCCGCCACCTCCGCCCGCCTCCGCCTCCACGCGCCGGAGCGGGCGGCAAGCCATTCGCGGCTCGAACCGCGTCTGTTGCCGCCGCAGAATTTCGCATTGAAATCCGGCGCCAGTTGCATGTGTTCGTGGAACAGCGTGGCGCCGCCGGCTAACTCCTCGGGCGCGTAGTCTTTGAGGAGCGCTCGGATGATCGCTCCTTTCGGAAATGTCGGCGCCTGCGCGAACCCATCCTTCGGGATCGCCGCCGGGAGCGCGGCGGCAGCCGTCCACATTCCCAAAACTTCCAGCGCCTGCCGGCGGGTTAAGCGGTGCAAAGGATACTTGGACATGGTGGCCTATTCTAGGTTCAGCCGGCTGGAACCTCCAAACATTCCTTCTGCTCCCTCAGCTATACTTACGACCCTTATGGGCACGATTCTTGAGAACATTCCTGCGGGAGAAAAAGTCGGCATTGCGTTTTCCGGCGGCCTCGATACGAGCGCGGCGCTTCATTGGATGCGCGGCAAAGGCGCAATCCCATTCGCCTACACGGCGAATCTCGGACAGCCCGACGAGCCGGATTACGACGACATTCCTCGCCGCGCGCTGCAGTATGGCGCCGAGAAGGCCCGGCTGATTGATTGCCGCCGGCAACTGGTGACCGAGGGGATCGCAGCTCTCCAGGCCGGAGCTTTCCACATCACAACGGCCGGGGTTCCGTACTTCAACACCACGCCTCTCGGACGCGCGGTGACCGGCACCTTGCTGGTGGTTGCCATGAAGGAAGACAGGGTCAACATCTGGGGCGACGGAAGCACGTTCAAAGGCAACGATATCGAGCGCTTCTACCGCTACGGTCTGCTGGCGAACCCCGAACTCAGGATCTACAAGCCCTGGCTGGATCCCCAATTCATCGACGAACTTGGCGGCCGCAAGGAAATGTCGGAATACATGCAGCGGCACGGCCTTGCCTACAAGATGAGCACGGAGAAAGCATACTCCACCGACTCGAACATTCTCGGTGCGACGCACGAGGCAAAGGATCTCGAATATCTGAACAAGGGAATGAAGATCGTCGAGCCGATCATGGGCACGGCTTTCTGGCGCGACGATGTCGCCGTGAAGCCGGAGTCCGTAACCATTCACTTCGAGGAGGGGAGACCTGCCGCGCTTAACGGCGTGACGTTTCATGATCCGGTTGAACTCCTGCTGGAGGCAAACCGCATCGGCGGGCGGCACGGGCTGGGAATGAGCGATCAGATCGAGAATCGCATCATCGAAGCCAAAAGCCGCGGTATCTACGAAGCACCCGGAATGGCGCTGCTGTTTATCGGATACGAACGGCTGGTGACCGGCATCCACAACGAAGACACGATCGAGCAGTATCGAGACAATGGCCGCCGCCTTGGCCGCCTGCTGTATCAGGGACGCTGGTTCGATTCCCAGGCCATGATGCTGCGCGAAACCGCGCAACGATGGGTTGCCCGTGCCATCACCGGCGAGGTCACCCTGGAATTGCGACGCGGCAACGACTATTCCATTCTCGATACCGCGAGCCCCAACCTTACCTACAAACCCGAACGACTCACGATGGAGAAAGGTGGATCCGCTTTCTCGCCGAAAGACCGCATTGGCCAGCTCACCATGCGCAATCTCGACATCACCGACACGCGCGAGAAGCTCATGACCTATGTGAAAACCGGCCTGCTTGCACCTTCGCTCGGAACTGCCATTCCTCAGTTGTCGGAACAAGCCGGCCCTGAGGGCGAGGAAGAGGACCAGAGTCGCGGGAGATGAAGCGATGAACAACTGGCAGGCGAATCAACTTAAGGAGCCCCGTGTTTCAGCTTAAAGGAATCATTCCTCCCATGGTGACGCCGTTCGACGAGAGCGGCGCAGTACTCTATCCGCAGTTCGAGAGAAACATCGACCGCTACATCGAAGCAGGCATCCGCGGGTTTCTCGTTCTGGGCTCAACCGGCGAATCGGTCTACCTCGAGCACAGCGAAAAGCTGAAGCTGCTTCGCGCCTCTCGTGCGCGCGTGCCGCAGTCGATGACGCTGTTCGCCGGTACGGGGCTCGAATCCACGCAAGCGACCATCGCACTGACCCGGGAAGCGGCCGACTGCGGAGTCGACGCCGTCCTGGTGAAAAACCCGTCCTACTTCCGGAGTCAGATGACCTTCGAGGTCTATCGCCGGCATTTCCTGGCCGTGCTGGACGCATCTCCGGTTCCCGTCATCATCTACAACGTCCCGGTATTTACCGGAATTCCGCTGGCATCGAAACTGGTGATCGAGCTCGCGAAACACCAAAACTGCCGGGGGCTGAAGGACAGTTCGGGGGATCCCCGCCTGATTTCGGAAGTGGCCTGGAATACGGACCCGGAAAAGTTCTCCATTGTGGCCGGAGCAGCGGCGATCCTCCTGCCGGCGATGGCCGCCGGGGCGAGGGGAGGGGTGGTGGCCCTGGCTTGCGCCGCGCCTCGTGCAATGATCGCGCTCTATGAGGCTTTTGCGGCGGGAGATTTCACGCGGGCGGGCGCCGTTCAGCGGCTCGTTTCCCCGGCGGCCCTGGCCGTGACTGAGAGGCACAGCTTCCCGGGTTTGAAAGCCGCGATGGATATGGAAGGATTCGAGGGCGGCATTTCCCGGCTGCCGCTGCTTCCGTTGAGACCGGAGCAGCGCGAGGACCTGGCGCAGATCTTCCGTAAAATGAACGATGAAATCGCGGAACTTGCGCCCTATGTGTAGGATATCCTCGTGCAGGTTGACATTATTGAAGCCGTGGTCTTGGGCGCCGTTCAGGGGATTACGGAATTTCTCCCGGTCTCCAGTCATGCTCATCTGATCCTGGTGCCCTGGCTCTTCGGCTGGCCGGATCCCGGGCTGACCTTCGACGTCGCACTCCACCTGGGCACGCTGGCCGCCCTGCTCGCCTATTTCCACACGGACTGGATTCATCTCGGGAAGTCCACGATAAGACTGTTCGAAGGCCGCCGCGAAAATGCGGACATGCGCCTGGCGCGCTACATCATCATTGGGACGATTCCGGCGGCAATCGCCGGGCTTCTGCTCGAAGACTATGGAGATAGCCTCGGCACTCCGAAGGTCATCGGGGCAATGCTGATTCTTGTAGCGGTGCTGATGCGCGCCTCTGAAATGTGGGGACAGCGTCAGTACGATCTTACGGTCATGAACCGGGTGGATGTGCTCACCATCGGGCTTGCTCAGGCCGTCGCCATTATTCCGGGCGTCTCGCGCTCCGGCGTGACGATCGCCGCAGGCCTTTTCCGCGGGTTGACTCGAAAGGCCGCTGCCCAATTCTCCTTCCTGTTGTCGGCGCCGATCGTCGCCGGCGCGGTGGCGAAAAAGCTGTTCGACATTGCGAGCGACGGATTGCCCCCGGGCCAGGTGATGCCGTTCGTTGTTGGAATCCTGGTTTCAGCACTATTTGGATATTTCTCGATCGCAGGGTTGATGCGCTACCTTCAGACTCGCACCACGTTTGTCTTCATCAACTACAGAATGGTGTTGGGCATTGGCGTGCTGACACTGGCCTACTATTCGCAACTGAAGTAGCCGGCCTTCCAAGGCGCCTACGGCATCGTCGCCTTTCCATCCAGCACAAACGTGTAGACACGTGGTGGGGAAGCCGTTCCTCCGCCGCGGCCGGCCTGGCCTGTTCCGCCCATGAAGGAGATGTACTGCGTGCCGTCGAGCTCATAGGTAATGGGCGGCCCCATGCCGCTTTGCTTTGTAGGGATTTCCATCAGCTTCCTGCCGTCTTCTGCTGTGTACACCAGCAAGCGGCCGTCGTTGACGACCTGGAACACAAGATTGCTCGCGGTTGCCACCACGCCGCCACCGGACCCGCCGCCGCCGGGATTGCGCCAGCGTTCCTTTCGCGTGACGGGATCGAAGGCGACAAGGAAACCGCCTCGCGTCTCTCTCGGAGGCCCAATCAATGGGGGATTGGACGGGGTCGGAGTGCCCGGGGGGATGGCCCCGCCCCGCGGCGTCCCGTTCACCTGCAGGGCGCGGTCCGCCAGCTCGAATTCGACGGCCGTGTAAGTTCGGCTGCTGAAGCCGGCCACGGGCATATAGACAAGTCCCGTCTGCGGGTTGTAGGCCTTTGGCGCCCAGTTGGAGGCGCCGGCCGCCGAAGGAGAAATCGTCACGGCGGAATCAGTGGAGTAATACGCGTCGGGAGGAATGATCGGCCGTCCTGTCCTGGGATCATGCCCGCTGGCCCAGTTCACGGGGCTGAAGGGCGTCGCTGAAATAAACTCTCCGGTGATCCGGTCGAGTACGTAGAAGAAGCCGCCCTTGTTGGCCTGCATCAGAACTTTGCGCGGGCGTCCATCGATCTCGATATCGGCAAGGAGCAATTGCTGCACGCTGTCGAAGTCCCACGAATCGCCGGGCACCGCCTGATAATGCCAGGCAAGAGTGCCGTTGTCCGGATCCACCGCGAGGATGGAGCACACATAGAGGTTGTCCATGCCTTTGGACTGGCGCAGCGAACCCGGCCAGGGCGCGCCATTGCCGGTCCCGACGTAGATCAGGTTGGCTTCCGGATCGAATGACAGACTGTCCCACACCGAGCCGCCGCCACCGTACTTCCACCAGTCGCCCGACCACGTTTTCGCGGCCTCCTCCATGGCCGGATTCTCGAACGGTTTTGAGGGATCCCCCGGAACCGTGTAGAAGCGCCACACTTCACGGCCGGTGTGGACATCGAAGGCCGCAAAGAATCCGCGATGCGGCGTAAACTCGGCGCCTGCAAGTCCGACAATCACCTTGTCCTTGATGACGCGAGGCGCCATGGTGAGGGAGTATCCCGTCGCGTCCTCAGGCAGAATTCGCGTGGACCACACCGGTTGTCCCGTCGCCGCGTCCACTGCGATCAATCTGCGGTCGAGAACCGGGACGATGACCTTGCCTTCGTAGAGCGCGAGTCCCCGGTTGAGGATGCCGCAGCACACGCCGCCGTTTGAAGCACCCGAAGTGAAGGCGCGGTCGACCTTCGGGTCGAAGCGCCAGAGTTCCTTGCCTGTTCTGGCATCCAGCGCGAAGGCGATGCTGTAGTTTGTGATGCCGTAAACAACACCGTTGGAATAGAGCGGTGTGGCTTCCTGGTTCCCGCCTCCGGCGCCCACGATGTAGGTCCAGGCAAGCCCTAAACGATCCACGTTCGATGCATCGATCTGGCGGAGCAGGCTGTAGCGCGTTTCCGCATAGTTGCCACCGTAGGTCAGCCATTCTTTGCCTTGCGCGGCATTTCGCAGAGCTGCCGCATCCGGCTGGGCGGCCGGCGGAGGCTGCTGGGCATAACCGATCCATGCGGCCAGAAACGTGGAAAGGGAACAGGCTGCAATGGAGAAAAGACGCCAATTGTAACGTCGCTTCTTCATAGGGGATTGTTGTTTGCGGAGTCTACCACGTCCTCAACAAGTGGGAGCTATGGAGAAGAAATCAGTCGGACCTTCTGGGCGTGCCGCCCTCTTTGATGCTCCGCCGGCCGGCCGTTCGTCACCTTGGCGCAAGAGAGCCATAGGTGTCCAGATGGACCTCGCAGCCCTGCCGGGGTGAGAACGCCCCTCCCGAGATAAACCCCGGGTGTCGCTCCGCTCCATCCGGGGCTACTTTCCCTTCACGCCTCCGGCGTGCAAAAGGTCTAAACTCCAGTGCACGCCGGAGGCGTGCCGGGAATTTAGCCCCGGGTTAAGCGAGCGAAGCGAGCGCAACCCGGGGTTACCGTGACGCAGATGTAGCACCCCGGCAGGGGTGCAGGGATTTCTCGCACTCACTGCCGGGGGTGAGAACGCCCCTCGCGAGATGAACCCCGGGGTGTCGCTCGGCTCCACCCGGGGCTCCCTCGAAAGATGGGGAGGGAACATTGTTGATTCACGTCGAAGCACACCCTTTGACGCCTCCGGCAAAGTGTCGTCAAATGTGCGGATGCAGTTTGGTGCTTCGCCCGAACTCCACTGTAGTCAGTTCAGCCGCATCACTTTCGCCGTGGCGCATTCTTCGGCGACCTTCAGATAACGCAGGACGCTGGCATTGTTCGTCACGTAGGGATTCGGACTGCCCGGCGCGCGCTTCTCCAGAATCGGCAGATTGACCTTCGACCGATCCCAGTCGGTGTGGTTGGACAAGATGATGTCGGCGCCGGCCTGTCTGGCAGCATTTTCGAACTTCTTCGCCGAGGCAATGTACTGGGTTAAGGATTCGCGGTCGTTATTGAGTCCCATCCCGCCCCAAAGCGCGACGACGTGCGTCTGGCCGTTGTCTTTAATCGGAAAAATCGTGGAGATCGTGCCAGGAGTATGGCCAGGCGTGAAATAGATCGTGAACGTCGTGTCGCCGACTGTGAGTTTCTGCCCGTCGACGGCGACCATATCGCGCGTTGGCTTTGTGCCGTTAAGTCGATCGAGCACATCCCAGTCTTCCGCAGACATGAGAACGTGTGTGCCGTAGTGATCCTGAAGAAACTTCGCGCCGCCGAAGTGGTCGGGGTGGGAGTGACTGACGATGGCGTATTTGATTTTCGTCGGATCCAATCCCAGTTTTTTCATGCCGGCATCCACTTCGTCTTCAATGGAATAGTCGAAGATGGCGTCGAGCACGACGATACCGTCGGAAGTCGTGACGGCCCACACGGAATATTCCGTCTGTCCGAACCAGTAGAGGTTGTCTGCGACCTTCACGGGCTCGGCATGCCAGGTGGAGCGATCGGGTGTACCCCGTCCGCCGCCACGCTGCGCTCCGGCCCCTGCGGCTTGACCTCCGCCTGCACCTCGAGCGGCACCTCCGCCGCCTTGACCTCTCGGTGCTCCGGCAGCTGCCCCTCGGCCACCGCCTCCAGCTCCGCCCCGTCCTGCAGCACCCCCTCGCTGTCCCGGCGCGGGGCAAACGAAGTTGAATAAATTCTGATAGTCGTCACCGGCTGCGGCCTTTGCCATCGCGACGTGCGCATCGGGAGTGTCGGTTGAGGTCTGAGCGACCAGCATCGAGCTGGTCAGGATCAAGCCAAGCGCGATCTTCATGAGAGCCTCCTTAATAAGGAATCGCATTATTGCAAATTTGAGACCGTTGCCATATCAATTCGATAGTCGGCGCGGGTTTTAGATATACTTCGATACGGTTTAACGTTACGGGAGTTTAACGAATGGGAAAACGACTCAGGGTCGCGATGGTGCTGATCGCGGCAATAGTGTTCACCGCCGGTATCGGACGGTTTGAATTGCGGGCGCAACAGCGGGCCCCGCAAGCGGCTGCCGCTGCGCCGCAGCGTGGTCAACCGGCCCCGGCGGCACAACCCGCTGCCCAACGGGGCCAGGCGCGTCCCGCACAGCCGGCCCGTCCGGCCCGGATCGGCGGTAAGCCGAATCTCAACGGCATTTGGCAGGCGCTCAACACCGCGAATTGGAATCTCGAGGCGCATCCGGTTGAAGGTCTCTCTCAATTCTGGCAACTCGGAGCTATTGCAACGATTCCGGCGGGAAAAAGCGTGATTCGCGGAGGCGGCACCATCCCGTACCGGCCCGACGCTCTGAAGAAACGCGACGAAAACCGCGCCAAGTGGCCCGCCTCGGACAATGAAGCGAAGTGCTACATGCTGGGAATTCCGCGCTATACCTACCACGATGTTCCGTTTCAGATTTTTCAGGGCGACGGCGACCTTCAAATGGTTTACCCGTTCGCGGCCGGGCAGCGGGTCATTCATATGAAGGATCATGCCCGTGACCCGGTCGATTCCTGGATGGGCCGGTCCAATGGTCAATGGGAAGGCGATGTTCTGGTCGTGGAAACCACAGATATGAATGGGGATACGATGTTGGACCGGGCAGGAAATTTTCACAGCAATGGCTTGAAAGTCACGGAGCGATTCAGACTGATCGACTCCACCCATATCCAGTACGAGGCAACACTTGAGGATCCGGCGACATATCTGGCACCGTGGACTATCGAGATGCCACTTTATCGACTGATTGACGATAACGCCCAGTTGCTGGAATACAAGTGTGTGCCGTACGCTGATATGCTGTTATATCAGGACTTGATCGGTAACAAACCGAAGCAGTAGCCGTACTTATGAGTAGGGAAGGAGAATGAGGGAGGAGATTATGCGCAACAAACTTATGACGGTAGTGGCGAGTGTCGGCGTACTGCTGGCGGCGGCTTTGCCGTTAGCGGCGCACCATTCCTTTTCCGCCGAATTCGATGGGTCGAAGCAGGTCACCCTGGAGGGAACCGTGGTCATGATGGAGTGGGTGAATCCCCATTCCTGGCTCCACGTTGATGTGACGAAGCCGGATGGCACTGTCGAACATTGGAAGGTTGAAGGGGGATCGCCGGGAGTATTGCTCCGGCTCGGCTGGAATAGGGATTCGCTTCCACTGGGCACGAAAATAAAAGTGGTCGGATCACCGGCGAAAGATGGCGCGTTCCGCCTCAATTCAAGAAACATCGAGTTCCCCGACGGCAGGAAAATGTCCATGGGTGGCTCCAACCCCGACGCGGAACAGCCGAAATAGGAGTCTCGAGATGATGAAGCGCATTCTCACCCTGGCTGGATTCAGCGTCGGCGCCGGCGTTCTGTTATTTTCGATTCCACAGTCTGCTACTGCCCAACAACCGGCAAGAGCGCCGCAGGCTGCCACGAGACCCGCTGCAGCCGCTGCGTACAAACAACCCATGACGTCGTGGGGTGAACCCGACATCTCCGGTATGTGGCCGATCAATCATCTGGTCACGACGCCATTGCAGCGTCCGACTCAGTATGGCGATCGACTCTATCTCACCGATGAGGAGTATCAGGCCGCGCAGACCCGCGCCGAGGCGCAACAGAAGCAGCGCGCGTCGGGAACCATACCGGTGTCGGAATCCGGTGCCGCAACGCACCAGACATCCTTGATCGTCGATCCCAAAAATGGAAGATTCCCCGAGCTCACCGACTACGGCAAGGAACTGCAGGCAAAAATGAACAGCAGCTACAAGCCGGGCAAGACCGTCTTCGATGGCATTGAAGACTTCGGTCCGTGGGATCGATGCATCACGCGCGGCCTTCCTGTCTCGATGGAGCCGCGCAACTACAACAACGGGATTCGCATCACGCAGTCTCCAGGCTACGTGATCATTACCGTGGAAATGGCCCACGAAGCCCGCATTATTCCCACCACCGGGTTACCCAAGCTCGATCCGGCAATAAAGGAATGGCTCGGAGAGTCGCGCGGTCACTGGGAAGGCAACACGCTCGTCGTTGAAACCACCAACTTCAACGGCTTGACGGAGCTGACAAGCGCCGGCGTTCCGGGTTCTCCCGGGCCGTTGCAACCGTCCACGCCGAATATGAAAGTTACCGAGCGCTTCACTCGCACGGGGCCGACCACGATGGACTTCTCGATGAAGATTGAAGACCCGACGATACTCGCGCCAGGATCTTTCACCGTCGCCTATCCGATGATGCTCGATAACAGCTACCAGATGTACGAATACGCCTGTCACGAAGGCAACACGGCAATCCGCAACTACATCGAAACGTCACGGTACGAACGTGAACACCCCAAACCTCCCGCTCCGGCTGATGCCGCTGGCGGCCGAGGCGGTGGGCGCGGACAAGGGGGCGGCCGAGGCGGTCGCGGCGGTGGCCGTGGGGCGGCAACCCCGGCGACTCCCCAGTAGACCCTTCCGAGACAAGCGATAGAGTTTCAACCGCGGATCCAAAAAATCCGCGGTTGTTTTTTTAAGAGAGCACAACACAAACGGCTCTCGGAGCCGCAGGTTGCTAACCTTCCGGTCTGCTGAAGGTCTTAATGGCGATGCCGTCGAAACGTGCGCTCATTCTCACTCCGGCCGCGATGTTGCTGGTGATCTTCGTGGGCACCCTGCGCAGTCAGATCCGGGCGCGCGTCGATCTCGTTGTTGTTCCCGTGAGTGTTCGCGACGGTAATGGCTTTCTCGTTCCGGGTCTTGAGCGGGATGACTTCTCGGTCTTCGAGGATGGCAAGCGTCAACAGATTACCAACTTCTCGAAGGACGCCCAGCCGTTGTCGGCCGCCATCATAATCGACGACGGTATCAGCGGCGCCGCACTGAAACGCCTGGTCTCGCTGGTCCCTTCGGTCGCGGCTGCGTTCTCGCCGGACGACGAGATGACATCGTTTCGCTACGATCACCTCGTCTGGCAGCTTTCCGATTTCACCAGCGACCATGCACAGATTGAACAAAGCTTCCGCGAACTCACACAAATCGCCGAGGCGCGTCCGGACGAGCCCGAACCGCCTGCCCTGTACCGCAAGATCGACAAGAAAACGCCGGCCATTATCCGGGCTCTCGCAGGACTTTTCAGCCTGGGATCGAGCGGGGGATCAAGCTCCCCCTCGGCAACCCCTGCGCCAAAACCCGCCCCGGCAAGCCGGACAATGCACAGCGCCGTTTATGAGGCAGCCGCCGCTCTTCAAGACCGTCCGGTGGACCGTCGCAAAATTATCCTCCTGATCTCCGACGGGGTAGTGAGCGAGCCGCAGATCAGTGTGATCCCGGGGAAGACCCTCCATTCTTTCGACCAGAACGTCGATCTGCTTCTCAAAGACGGGGTCCAGGTCTATTCGGTCTACACGCTTGGAGCCCTTCTCGAAACGGCTTCCGGTGTGCTGGATTCGTATGCGCGCGCCACTGGCGGCGATGTCTATGGAGGGCGGTCCGAAAGCGATATGAAGTTTGCCTTCAGCAGAATTGCGGAGCAGGCCCGCACCGAATACGTGCTCGGATATGTTTCGAACAATACGGCTCCCCCTCAAGGCGTCTATCGGAAGATCGAAGTGCGGTCCGGCGATCGCGATCAGAAACGGAAACTAACCCACCGCAAAGGCTACGTTCAATACCCGATACCGAAGTGAGCGTTCGGACCGGCGGAGGTGCCGTCCAAGGCGAGACGGGCCGGCTTCAGGCGGAGGAAACCGATTTTGGTACTGGTGCAATGGGGAGGTCTTCATCTATTCTCTAAATAATTCTTGAACCGAGACGAAGGGAGACGTGTGCGTTCAGATATGCATAAGGTGGTGACGGAGCGGCCCCGTCACGGACATGGAAATCCAAGCCGGAAATGGGGTGGCCGCGTGGCCGAAGACCACGAAGGCCCGGGTTTCGCATCCTCCGCGCGCCGGCGGCAATACGGATGGAGATCGAAAGAGTTCAGCGATTTTCTGGCACCGCTCCGCCGGTATCTTCGCAGCCAGGTGGGCAGGCCGTGGGACAAGGTGTTCAGCGAAATCCGCAAGGCGGTTCCTGCAGGACTTCACGGGGATCATTTGTGGATGCATATCCGGTCGATGGTCTCGACCAACTGCATCGAGCGTGACGGGGGCGTGTTCCAGGTGACGCGGTACTACTTTGGCGAGGTCGAAGTCTTCGGCCTGTACGTTCATCCGCGGACTCGGCTGCTGTCTTTCCGCCAGAAGAGCCGTCGTCCAAAAGGGATGAAACCGTCCACCGCCCGAGTGACCGTGGTGCGGTTTGGGGAAAACGAGGAGTACCGAAAGATCAATGGTCTGTGGTTTTACCGGAAGTTCGTTCGGCTGGAGGTTCCCAGCCCCCCGTCGTTTCAGCTCGTTCGGAAGAAACAACTGAACCGGAGGGAACTTCGCAGGCTGTGGGAAGAGTATCCGGAAACGATTTCCAAGTCCGCTTGATGCAGTCCCTTCCGCGCTGTCCAGAAGCAGCCTGAGTCCTCAGCTCTGAGTTTAAAGCTTGATGCGAACACTACCGCGCTTCGATTTCGCCGGTATTCGCGTCATAGTCCGCTTCGTCGGCATGAAGCACGAATCGATAATTTTGTGACGGAGCGCCAGGTGGTGAAAAGGTTCAGAGTTTATCTTGCGGCTATTGAGGACGGCTCTCCTGCACTATGGGCTGCCCTGAGCTTCGAAATGAAACAATCATGAATCTGGTGGATCTTTTCACCACACTTGGAATTAATCTGCTCATCCAGGCCGTCTTCTTTGGCTTTGCAGCCCTGAAGACGGACAAGGTCACGGACCTTTCTTAGGGCCTCACTTTTGTCATTCCCGCGCTGGTTTTGTTGTTGAAAAACGACCCAGGGGACCGGCGCAGTTGGCGTTGGCCATGATGGTGGTCTTGTGGGGTGTCCGCGATGTGTCGAGCGGTCCGGCGCCTGCAGGCGCTTGGCCGCGGAAGGTCGAAGAAAATAATGTGAACTGAACTGCAGCGTTCAGCCGGGTGTGGGCCTTGTAGCGAACCGGGATTGGTAGGCGATGGAGGATAACTGTACCCTATTGAACAGCCATCTTGCACTGGCCCGCCGGATACTGAACGCTCTGACTAGACGACACACCCATGGAGGACAATTTATGAGGACTATTCGCCAGAAGCGCAGTGGGGTTTTGATTTGCTGCCTTATCGTACTCGCCCTTCTGATTGCGGGTCGACCCGCGATTGCTCAGGACGAAAGCGCGCTGACCGGCACGGTGGCGTCATCGTCGCTCAACACCCTCACTGTCAAAAGCGCAGCGGGGCAGTTCCAGCTCTTTGTATTCGCGCGCAATGTTCGGAAACCGGCGGTCCTTCCAGTAGGAGCTCAGGTGCGCGTGGTTTCTTCGCCGGGCAACGAGCCCAACGTTCGCGTTGCAAATGAGGTTACAGTGCTCGATACAGCCGGTGCAAACCAGGGGACCGCGGATGTCCCGGTTGTTCCGCCCGAGATCCGACGCATCGAGCGCGATATCGAACGGCAGGTACGACGGTTCCAGGTTGGAGTGCGCGGCGGCGTCGCTCTTGACCCGGAGCTTGTGCTTATCGGAGTGCAGGCCCAGATAGGACCGTTCTTTCGGTCTGACGTGTTTTTCCGCCCGAATGTCGAGTTTGCGGTCGGCGAAGTCACCTCGATGTTTGGGATCAATCCCGAGGTGGTTTACAGATTGCCGCTTTCCACAGAGCACGACCGTTGGTCGACGTATGTCGGAGCTGGTCTGGGAATCAACCTCTTGCATCAGAACTTCGACATAACTACCGGCGGCGGCAAGAAGATCGACTTCGGTGATTTTCACAGCGACACAGCGCTGAACATTTTGGGCGGCGTGCGGTATCGGAGCGGCATGTTTATGGAACTGAAGACCTCCGTATACTCGGATCCGTCTCCAACGCTTCGGTTAATCATCGGCTACAATTTCTAAAGAAAAGACACAATGGCCAAGATGCCAGTCGCATCGCCGGAGTTCTGCGTGGGGCGGCGGCTCATCAACGTTCCAATAGTTTTCGGTGCATCCTTCCGCCGAATTGCGCCATACAAAGGAGGTACTGTCGCTGTCACCACGCCAGATCCCGACCGTGCCTTCAAAGCAGGTCGCGTGTGCAAATTTGAACAGACCGTATTCCGCTTCCGAAATATTCTCCAGCCCAACTATGGCGGTGATTTGGGTTCAGGAATCCGAGGATCGAAACATGGATGCTAAGAAGACCAGGGAATTCCGGCTGCAATTGTTGAGTGAGCAGGAGAAATTGATCAAATCTATGGGCCGCAGCCGGAGCGCCGAGGATGAGATTGGGGGCGTGAAAACGGAAGACGAGGCCGACCTGGCTACAATCAGTCAGGAAAAAGGCATCCTCTATTCCCTGCAGGAAAGCGACTTCATTCGGCTGCGGTTCATTCAGGAAGCCCTCCATGCGCTCGACCGGGGTGAGTATGGGGACTGCCGCCGATGTGGCGGGGAAATCGGTCTAAAACGGCTTATGGCTGTTCCGTGGGCTACGACGTGCGTTGTTTGTCAGGAAGCAACTGAAGGGGAACTCACTTTCTCACGCGTGGCGGAAACCGGGATGCGGGCAACAGATTCCGATTCTTAGCTCGCTGGTCCGGATCGGGAAAGTGGTCTTGAAGATCAAAATGGAGTTTCTTATATGCCGAAGACTGTAGTTGGATTGTTTGAGAATCCTGGTCTCGTGGACGATGTTATGCGGGACATCGAGGCGCACGGCTTTCCGAGACGAGAGGTTCGCAGGCTGGAAGAACCCGCGACTTTCAACGTCACCGGTGTGATGAGCTTTCCGCGTCTCGATTTCGAAAACGAGCTGACCCGGGAACTGAACAGGATCGGGGCTACCGGAGCGCAGTCGAAGGCTTGCCTTGACGGACTGCGGCGCGGAGGGGCGCTGGTCTTTGCGACGGCTGCAGACGAAAGTGTAAAGACCGCCGCTGCAATCATGAACCGACACGGCGCGGTGAAGATTGCGGAGACCAGCGGGCCTGAACCGTATTTGCCTCACGTGGCTCGCGAGCGGCCTGCGTCGGCAGACGATAGCGCGGGCCACAGTGTCGTTTTCAGTTGGTAGCGGATCTTAAGGCACGGATCGGAACCGTTGGGCAAACCTGCAGGGGGCCCGGCGGCTCGCCCGATGAACCGGCATCTTGAGGGATGGCGGCCCGCCATTTGGATCGTGTGGATCTGGCGGTCGCCTTCGAGCACGATGTCCCGTGCAGCTTCGCCGCCACTTTCCACATCAATCCGATACTGCGTTTGGTGATGGCGTAGCTGGGGACTCTTCAGGAACGCCCGGCTCAATCGAGAATCGGTTGCCCCGGAGCTGTACCCCAGGACGTCCTTCAGCCAGATTCTGTACATCCATCCGGCTGGCCGGTGTGCGATGCCGGGCATCCACCAAAACTCCCTGTGATGTTTTGCATACTTTGGACCTTTTACCAGGCGAGAGATCCCGGATTTGCGAATGACGCCAGCCAGGCGCCTCAAGGGCCGCACAGAGGGGCAAGCCATTCTGTGCGGCCCAACCCTCAGCCTGCCTTCCTTGAGCTAGGCTGCTTCTTCCCAATACGGCTTGAAGCCGAAGTGGCGATAAAGGGTGGACCCGAAAGCGGGATCTGCCATGTTGGGCCAGTGCTCCTTGTCGAACCCGGTCGCGTTTTCAAGCCGGCTCCTTTCGATGTTGAGGACGAACTCGTGCTTCTCGGTATCGAGCTTCATCGCGTCCCATGGTATGGCGAACAGCTTGTTGCCCATTTTTAGAAAGCCGCCAAACGACAAGATGGCATAAGCGATACGCCCGGAATGTAGGTCGATCATGAGATCTTCTACTTTTCCGAGCTCGTCGCCGGCAGCGTTTTTTACTTTGTCCTTGCAGAGCGTGCTGCTGGAGAGGACTTTGGGGTAAGGGGTCGATTTCGTTTTCATTGTTCTGCTTGAATCTCCTCAATTGTTCATAGATTACGTTCTTCACCTTGCGGACTGCCTGTTCGCATTCGTCTTCGTGTTTTCTGCCGCCATTAGGGACCTCGCTTGCTGCGATGCTGACTGGACCACTTCCGCCAGTCCATTGCTGCAGGAATTCCGCAAGAACTACCGCGTAATCGTGGAGAATAATTGTTCAGAGATATCTGAGCCCCGGCGTTCCGGGCTTTGCAGCGCGCAGATGCCACTGTTAGCGCATGGTGAGCACCGGACACGGAGCACGGCTGACCAACTGGTGCGTGGCATCGGATGTCGGAAGGTGAGCCGCCATGACGGGGTCAAGGGCGCGAACCGACAACACGATTAAGTCCACATTTGTCTTCGCTATAAAATCCAGAAGCGCGTCGGCTGCCGGACCAAACCCTGTCTCGAAACGAATCCGGTTGTGGAGATCGGAATCTTCAGGGACCTTATCGTTCAGCCAGCGCTTGAACGGTTGAGGGAACTCCGCGGTCACGCTTGCAGACGAAGGCATACTCTCCCTCACATTCATGACCGTCAATGTTGCGTCGTACCGCTCCGCTAGTGAAACCGCGTACTCTGTGGCTTTGCTTGTGTCAGGAGCGAACTCTATGGGGTATAGGATATGCCGAAGCCCGGATTTCGCGTCGGCTGGTGGGACCCTCGGGCCGACAGTCAGAACCGGACAAGGCGCCGTTCTAAAAACTTCTTCAGCTATCGACCCCAACAACAACTTCTTGAATGCCCTGCGGCCATGCGTCCCAAGAACGGCCAAGTCGATGTGATGAAGTCGAATCATGTCCGTCAAGGCTTCGGAGATCACTCCGTCTGCGACCAGGACCTCATAGCGTTCACGCTTTAAGCGCAGTGGGGCCAGCAACTCGGTCAATTTCCGCTCCGCTACATGGTGAGCTTGTTTGACCAGGACGCGAGCGGATTCGCCTTCCAGGAGGTCGACGCCTTCCAGACTGATCACATGGGCAACGTACAACTTGGATTGGTACCGCTCAGCAATCTCTGCGGCATATGAAAATGCAGACTCTGTTGCGGGAGAAAAATCGGTCGCGAAGAGAACTCTATCAATGGAAATGCCAGTTTGTGGTTTTGGTTCGTTCATTTCGTCGTCATTGCTCGATCCGATTCTCAATTCGAACAGTCACTGTATTCACGTCCCTCGACAACATCTGTGCAGAATTGCACTTGCACCAAAAGCAGCCGTGGGTAATGCCGAACAGGTCCTGAAAATTGCTCGTTGGGAGCATCTGCGAGCCGCAAAATCACTCGCGTTTTCTCAGACTGGATTGCCCGAGCTTAATTTCACATTACGACAAGATACCCAAGCCTACAGTACAAACAGGGGGAATTCACAATGAAAGTCTCGGCGAAATACAGGATCCCGTCGCGATTCCCCCGGGTCGCACAATGCGGTCTTTTCGGTCAGGGTCAAATGGCCGGGTCCTTACACAATCGTTCCAAACAAGGCTCCTATGCCTGCCGTTATTGCCATTGCAAGTGCTCCCCAGAATGTGACGCGCACGATTCCTCTTCCAATGCGAGCACCGCCCGTGTAAGCCGCCAGGGCGCCCAAAATCGCGAGAAACAATAAAGAAGCTGCTGCGACAAGTGGCACGAGGCTGGCGGAAGGCGCGAGCACAACAACGAACAAAGGCAGCGCGGCGCCCACTGCAAACGTGGCAGCGGAAGTAAGCGCCGCCTGTACGGGCAGTACGCTAATGGTTTCTGAGATGCCCAGTTCATCGCGGACATGTGCCCGAAGTGCATCCTTGACCATTAGTTGTGCTGCGACCTGATTCGCCAGATTAGAATCGAGTCCACGTTTGACGTAGATAGCTGCAAGTTCCTTCCTCTCGTCGACTTCATTGGCGGCAAGTTCTGTTCGTTCACGTTTGATGTCCGCTTGCTCTGTATCCGACTGGGAACTGACCGATACATACTCGCCCGCAGCCATGGACATGGCGCCTGCAACCAAGCCCGCGACACCTGCCACCAACACACCATTATGGGTTGCATTAGAGGCGGCCACGCCGATCACCAGACTAGCGGTGGAGACAATGCCGTCGTTTGCGCCCAGGACTGCGGCGCGGAGCCAACTGATATGCTGTGTACGGTGCCGCTCACGATGAAAAACGGGCATTCTATTTATTGCTCGATCCGATCCTCGATTCGAACAAGGTCCAGCCGACTCGATGTTCCGACGACGACAAAAGTATACAGGCGGTCAGCCTCGATTTTCAGATTCGAAAGCTGCGGAGGCGCAGGCTGGTTCAAGGGGCAGATCTCAAGCGTTCCCGCGTCCACGTCGGTAAAGGATGTTACGACGCTGGCATCCACGCCATGTTGGGCCAGGCTTTTTGTGCCGGCGATGTACAGATCAAGATCCTCAACGTCCGGAGTCGCATTGATCAACCCCCCCTGGCTCTCCCGGGTTCCAACAGATTGTCCATTGTCAGCGCCAGCCTGGCCGCGTGATTCTTTTGGGGAAGCGCAACCAGCGTGTAGTGCCGCCCGAGGAGGAGCGGTCTCCGGCTTGTCCCAAGGACCTCGGTTCCACCTGTTTTACTCAGTTGGAACTGTAGTTCTCCCGAAATCTTTGGCAGTTCCTTGTACGGAGTGGTGGCCTTGTACACGACATTGCTGAATACAGGCTCTCCCCTGACAGCAATATTCATGCCCTTTCCGTCAGGGTCGGCGTTCATGAACCGGACCAGAACGCTTTTGGGATTGGTTCAGCGCAAAAAGGGTTCGCGGTGTGCAATAGTGCGCATTCTCAGCACGGCGTCCTGGTTCATTCTGATAACTGAGGCGGTTCGGACCTTGGGAGGTTTCCGTATTGCCTCAGGGAGCCCCTTTCAACCTGAGGCATCTCTTGCGCTATCTCAACAACGAAACGAGGCACAGGAAACCACATGACACACAAGACTTTACTCACCGCCGAATCGCTGGCCGAATTGTCCTCCGTTAGCCAGCCGCCGTGTCTTTCGCTTTACCAGCCGACTCATCGGAACCCTCCCGAGAATCAGCAGGACCCCATCCGGTTTCGCAACCTTCTGAAGGAGATGGACGCATCGCTCCGGCAGACGCGACCGGCCGCCGAATCCCGTCTCCTTCTGAAACCGTTTGAAGAACTCGCACACGATCATGCCTTCTGGAACCATACGCTGGATGGATTGGCTGTGCTGGGTGGGCCGAGCGTGTTTCGAGTGTTCCGGCTTCAGCGGCCGGTCGCGGAACTGGCCGTCGTGGCCGACACTTTTCACACCAAACCCTTGCGGCGCTTTCTGCAGTCGGCCGGCCGCTATCAGGTTCTGGGATTGAGCCTTGAGAGGATCCAGTTCTTCGAGGGGAACCGCGACGCACTCGACGAGATCGAACCGGCGGCGGGAGTCCCGCGGACGATCACCGAGGCGCTGGGCGAACAGTTGACCGAACCGCATCTAACCGCCGCTTCCTATGGCGGCGGCGGTCAGGCGAGTTCGACCATGCGCCACGGCCAGGGCGGGAAAAAGGAGGAGGCGGACATTGCCGCGGAGCGGTTTTTTCGCGCTGTGGATCGCGCGGTGCTCGATCACCATTCGCGGCCGTCGGGCCTGCCGCTGATGCTGGCGGCGCTGCCGCAGCATCACGATCTTTTCCACCGGGTCAGCCATAACCCATTTTGATGGCGAACGGACTCAGGGGCAATCCCGACACCCTGCCGAAGGACGAACTTCGGATCCGCGCCTGGCAAATCGTTGAGCCGGACTACCAGGCGCGGCTGGTTGCCCTGGCCGAGGAGTTCGCAGCGGCGACTTCCAAAGGGCTGGGCGGTGACGACCTGATGCGGGTCGCGGAGGCGTCGGCCGCCGGGCGTGTCGCCACGCTACTGATCGAATCGGACCGCCAGATTCCCGGCCGGCTCGACGCCACGACAGGGCGGGTCGTGCTCGGAGACCTGAGCGATCCCCAAGTCGATGACCTGCTCGACGATCTAGGCGAACTGGTCGGGAAGATGGGCGGCCGGGTCGTTGTTATGCCGGCCGAGCAGATGCCGGGGCGGACGGGAGTGGCCGCAACCTACCGATTCTGACCTCAATCAAAGTGACAATAGGAGAACACCATGCAGATTCAAATCAATACCGACCATAACATCGAAGGTAACGAGGGGCTGGCTGCGCAGATCACTGGCCAGGTGGAAAGTGCGCTGAGCCGAATCAGCAGCCACATCACGCGAGTGGAAGTCCATCTGAGCGATCAGAACAGCGATAAGAACGGACAAAACGACAAGCGCTGCATGATGGAAGCCCGCCTCGAAGGCCGCCAACCCGTTGCGGTCACTCATCAGGCAGCGACCTTGGGCCAAGCTGTCGACGGAGCTGCCGGTAAGTTGACGCGATCGCTCGAGAGCACCCTCGGGCGGCTTCACGATCAGGCGAGCAGGAGAACGGACCCGTCTCCGTCTGACGCAGAAGCCAAGCCTCGGTCATGAGCGACAAAGTCCGCTGGCTTTCCAGAAGCTTTGGGGCTCGCAATTGTTCGCGTTCGGCGCTGCGATCCCCGTGCTGTCCGGCGATACTATCGTTGCAACAGGTGCGTTCATTCTCGGCGGCTTTGTGCTCGGTCTTCTGATCGAACACTCTTACGCCCGGCGCTGTCATGTTGATCCCGGCGGAGTGGAGTTAGTTATGGAAAGAAAAACATTCAAAGAAGTCGAAGTTTTTTCCAAGGAGAAACATGTTCATGTCCCGCTGTTCAGCAGCGAGCGCACAAAAGTATTGCTCCTGTGTCTTTCGGCAGGGCTCACCGTGCCGCCGCACTCCCACCCCGGATTCGACATCACCCTCCAGCCGATCAAAGGTAAAGCGTTTCTTCCGACGGACTCGGGGGAAGAGATCACCCTCGTGCCAGGCGAAATCTTTTTTGTGGATGGAGCGAACTCTTTCAGTCCGCGCAATCCGTTCGACGCCGATTTCGAAATGCTCATTCACCTTGTGAAACGGTAGAGGGCGTGGTGCCGGTCGCACTCCGTCAATACCCTGCAGACGATCACGACAGGCTGGACCGGTGCGTCTGCGCTGCGCCGGGCTTCTTGGCATCGGCGTGTTATTGCCGGTTCAGGCGCTTCATCTCCAATAGCGAATCTGAAAGCGACTTTAATTGCGGAAGGCGCCGTTATCTGGCCGATGGGTGTTTCGAAGCGCCCGAGAAAACCTTCAGCAGACGTGAGCGATGGCGACCGGCGAGTAGATCCTCCAGGGTGTAACGGTCCAGAACCGATAAGAATGCGTCGAGCGCTTCTGCCAGCACGGGCTTCAGTTCGCAGACCGGCAGGATCGGACAAGTGTTCGTTTTCAAATCAAAGCATTCCACCAGACGCAGGTTGACTTCCGCGCTCCGGACAACATCGCCGATCCCGATCAAGCGAGCTTCCCGGGCAAGGGAAACCCCGCCTGAACGGCCAGGGCGGACAACAACATACCCACTCTGGCGGAGTGTCCGAACCACCCGGACAAGATGGTCGTTCGAAATCCCGTAGACCTTTCCGATTTCCTTTGTCGCGACAACCCGGCCCGCGGGTTGACTACCCAGGTAAAGGAGTACGCGTAACGCATAGTCGGCATGTAGTGTCAGTTGCATCCGAAAACACTACCACTGAGGTCGTCCCGCGGCCCGGAAAACCGGGACCGCCTGACGACTTTCCTCGGGGGGAGCTACTTTCCTCCGGCGCTCTGGACGATTGAGGGTTTCAAGGAACCGATCAGTGTCATGACTTCGCCCTTCTCCTTCGCCGGGACCTTCAACTGATCGAGCAACGCCGACAGGTCTTCCGCAACGGCGTTGAATGCTTCGCTCGTTACTCCGCGGCCCTTGTGCGCCGTTGTCATATCCATGCCCGTGTATTTGCAAGGTCCGCCCGTGCTCTGGCAAATGAATGACGTCAGCTTTTCTTTGTACAGTTTGGTGTTTTCTGCGCTTGAAGCCGCGTGAGCGAACCACATGTTCACGCGGCCGTCCGCCAGAATCCGGTCCACCAGGCCCCCGGCCACCGCCTGAACGGCAGGTTGGCCGCCGAGCCGGTCGTAAAGAGACTTTCCGGCCCCGGACGTTTGTGCAAACGACACAGTTGCAAGTAGTGCTGCAGCAGCTACAGTCGAGACAATCCATCTTTGCATGTTGGGAAATTCCTTTTTGATAAATGTGTTTGTCGTCGCCCGACGCAATTTGCGGAGAGCGATAAACTCGGCATGTAAGATACCGATTTAATGAGGCGCGGTCAACGGCCGACTTTGAAGTCCTGTCGGTAGCGACGGGCAGGCGCCGAAGGCGCCCTGGAGTTTAGACATTTTGCACGCCGGAGGCGTGAAAGGAAGGTAGCCCCGGGTGGAGCGCAGCGACACCCGGGGTTATCTCACGAGGGCGTTCGCACCCCGGCAGGGGTGCGAGGAATCCCTGCACCCCTGCCGGGGTGCAACATTCCCGTTACGGTAACCCCGAGTTGCGCTCGCTTCGCTCGCTTAACCCGGGGCTAAATTCTCAGCACGCCTCCGGCGTGCTCAGACTCACGTTTCAACGTCGCCATCGCCTTGCGGACGAACCTGAAAACCGGAGACGTAACCTCGTGTTTCCGCTCCCGCTCAGACTCAAGAATGTCTAAACTCCAGAGCACGCCGGAGGCGTGCTGAGAATTTAGCCCCGAGCGAAGCGAGCGCAACCCGGGGTTACCGTATCGCATGGGCTGAGGGCGATTCCCCGGCTGATTTCGACCATCCATCCACGCTACGGGCTGCAACTTGAGACCACGAAAGAAAGCATGTTTGATGTCTTTCCGTTGATTTCGACGGCTAATGTGTGGTCACCTTGCGTCCCATCAGCAAAGTTTCCTTGTTCGGTATAGCTGCCATTGGTATCCGTTGTTCCCCAGGTTGGGATTTCCCATGGCTGGCCCCTGCTGCTTCCTATGAGGCGAATAGGAGAATTGGGGCGACCGTTGGTTACCGTAAGACTCCACGAATCCTGGATGCAGTATGAGGCGGTGATGGAAAGGACGGGAAGCGGGCTGGCCGCCGCCGTGTTGCCGTCGATTACATCGAATGCATCCAGCCAAACCCAGGCGCCGCCTGAACGTTGATTGCGTGTTCCGGTTACCTCGATGGTGAGGGTGTGGTTGCCCAGCGGCAGGTCCTCGATTGTATATGCGGCTGTTCTCGCTGCTCCCGGCGTCAGGTAGGTATCGATGGTTGTCTTTAACTGTCCATCCAGAATTATCCGGGCGAGCCCCGACCACTCATCGCGATAGGTAACCCAGGAGATGCCTGTACCTTGAAAATTGAGACTGACTGCCGACCCCGGGTTAACCGCAAGTACAGCGCTGCCGCCACTGTGGAGAGGATTCAGGTTCGAATACCAGATGCCGGTATACGTCACAGCGGGGTTGTCGTTCTCGATCCGACCAACTGAGGCTGCCGGAAGGCCTCCCGCAATCCCAGCACCGTCCAGGATGTCAAACGCATCCAACCAGACCCATGATCCTTCGCCGTTAGGTCCCCTCTCGTGGTTGACTTCGATTGAAAGTTTATGCGGCCCAAGGGGTAAACCGTTCACTGTGAACAGAACAGCCTGAAACTGTGTGGTTGGAGCCCACCCGTCCACCTTGCGCGTTTGGCCGTCAAGGGTCACGGTCGCCAATCCGTTCCAGCGATCCCCCACACCAATCCAGGTTATCCCTGTCCCGGTGAAGGTCACCACGGCTCGAGCGCCGGTCGCGTTGGTCAGAGCCGCGCTACCTCCACTGTTGGACGAACTTCCATTGAAGTACCAATTACCGCTATAGGTAATACTCGCGTCGTTTTCTTCGATGCGCGTAGTCCCGGCTGACTGAGCCTGGCAAAACGACGTGGTCACCCCGAGAATCACTGGCAACAAAAGATAGTATCGAAAAGTAGTAATCACCTTAGTTTCTCCCGAAGAGTTGCTCGATCGAGCAACAAAGAATTGTTGATTGTTAACAGGGGTTGAATCAGAGACGACATCGCTTCAACGCGGTAGCCGCCATGTTGTCGCGATCTCGATCAGATGCCCGGTCCGGGCTGAACAATGCAGGCGTTGGCGAATCCAAAACTCTGACCCCTCAACGGACGAACTGCCAGCAGCGTTACCAGCGCGGTTGCGATAACAATCCAGCGTTGCATAAACACACCTTCATCTTCCGAGTCCCAGCGCTTTGTGTTCTATTTAATTGAACTGCATAGACTTACGAGAAATCCGTTGTTCCACTCAACAGAAGACGCAGTTACTGCGGGAGTCAGCGCCCGCTGCCCGACAATACAACCTTGAGGGTTTTGGGCAGAATCATGATGTCGAGCAGAACCGAGAGATGTTTGATGTAGTACAGGTCGTACTGCAGCTTCTCGTAAGCATCCGGTATAGACGAGCCATAGGGATACATCACCTGCGCCCATCCCGTGATTCCCGGTCGTACGTAGTGACGGAGTTCGTAGTAAGGTATTTGCTGCTTCAACTGCTCGACGAAGAAGGGGCGTTCCGGACGTGGCCCCACAAACGACATTTCACCATTCAGCACATTGATCAACTGAGGGAGCTCGTCGATCCGGTACTTTCGAAGAACCCTGCCGACCGGCGTGATCCGATGATCGTTACGAACGGCCCAAATCGGTCCGGTCCTGGCCTCCGCTTCCTGAAACATAGTGCGGAACTTGAAGACAAAGAAGTGGCGGCCATGCAGGCCCACTCGTTCCTGGCGGTAGAAAACCGGTCCTGGAGATGTTAGTTTGACAAGTATTGCGGTCGCAGCAATCAGCGGACTGGTGATCAGGAGCAACGTCAGTGAACATAGAATGTCAACGGCACGCTTCAGAACCAACCCTGTTCGCGTAGGGATGAAGCCATCGGCATATAAAAGCCAGTCCGGTCGTAAGCCTGCAATCCAGATTTTCCTGCACAGTGTTTCGCAATGTTCCATTGCAGGTTTGATGCGCAACCCTCGGAACTTCGAATCGATCAGCGACGCCGCAAGCTCCTCGCGGACGTGGAGGTATGGATCTGCAACGACGATTGACGAAATGTGCTCCGTGTCTGCCATCGACTCCAGTTCCTGAGAATTCACCACACTGTCGACGGTCGACAGTTCCTTGCATAAGAGCTCGGTCAGTTCGCCAGACCCCAGAACGAGTACTTTGTGGAGCATGTGGTGATGGCGGATCAGGGCATGAATCACCAATCGCAGGGCAACAACCATTAGCGTCAGCAGAATCCATGCCGTCAAGGCGCCCCTACAACCGGAAGCCAGGGCCGGAAATAGGGATCCAAGAAGCGCGGCCAGAGTCATGCCGGTCAACATGGAGCCGAAAATACTGAAGAGAAAGTGGCTTGGATTGGCTTCAACGATGAGCCTGTGGACGCCAGCTAGGGAAAGAAAGACGTGACACCCCGCCAATCCAACAAGGAGGCCAATGGACATGAGCATCAAGGTGTGGGTCGGCCGGCTGACCGTGCTGATCGCCGCGATCAGAAGCATGATCATCACTGTAGCTTCGGTCAATTGCAGAATTACTCTGGGCCGGACTACCCAAAAAGAGAGAACTCTCCCCATCGGGTCAAAACTGCCGGCAATTTCTGGCCGATCCCCAACAGGTACTTTGCTATACATCTACACCTGACACCTCGTCGTCACTTCGACCGCATACCAAAAAGGCAAGAGGCATACCAAATCGCCTGCAAAGCAGCCTGAGTGTTAAACAGAAAGACTTATGAACAAGGTTGCCGGGGGAATATCTTCAGAAAGGATCACGACAGTTCCACGAAGTGGCAGGAGAGTTCCTAATCATCGCAATCATCGGCCTGCTGACACATCCCGTGGGTCGTGCGTTCCTTAAGCCTTAACATGACGGCCGTCGACGATAATATTGGAAAGCATATTGCACACCAATGAAGCAACGTACTGAGCATAACGGCAGAAACGTGCTCAAGAATCAGAGGTGAATCGTGATTTATCTGTTGCAGGTCTATACTTTTGAGATTGTGGCCTCCCTCTCGGCGGGAGTCATTCTGTTATCGTTAGTCGTCTGGGGGCAGGCGAAGGATTACGCGAGGGCACATAAGGCGATGGAGCGTGCCTCCTCGGTTCCGCCTCACGAAAGCAATCTGACCGACCATGCGGCTGCGGTGCTGCGTCTGCTGGAAGCCCGCAGACCTGCAGACGAGAGCGTTAACATTGACTTACGGCTTCGTGATCGCCGGGCCGCCTGAACTGCCATGCTCGACCTAAGTCCTAATCGAGAAACACTGTTGAAGGACATGCATTTGCTTGTTGTAGAAGATGACCGGGATACGCGGGAACTCCTGCGGATCGTGCTGCAACGGCACGGCGCCAGCGTGATCGCTGCCCCTGACGTATCTCAGGCGATATCCACATTCAACGACAGCCGGCCAGACGTTGTTGTTGCAGACATCGGCCTGCCGGGCAACGATGGTTTTGCGCTCATCGCTTATGTCCGGTCCATCGATGAGACACCCGTTGTTGCCGTAACTGCGTACTGCAATCCCGAAGCGCGGCAACAGGCCCTGACTGCGGGATTCAATGCATATCTGGGTAAGCCTTTCGATCCGGAGGAAGTCGTCAGGACCGTTCGTACCTTGTACGACGAACGAAACTCCGGAAAGTGAACTCCCATACTGAGCAGTTCGCTTCCACTGGAATCCTGTTCGTTCCACTCCAGACTCGCCCAGTCTTGGCGAAGTATTGATTCATGGCATTTTAGTATCGGGGGCGACCAGCATTCTTGGCATACCTCTTGCACTGGGAAGGACGAAGCTAGGGAGGGTCCGACTTGAAAGTAACGCTGCTTTTGAGAAACGAACGCGCTGCGCTGAAGGCTCTATTCGCCGAGTATCAGAAGACCGGCCATCGAAACCAATATGGTAAGCAGCGCTTCTTTAACGCAATCCACAAAGAAATCCGGCTTCAGTCGCATATGACGACCGATGTCTTCTACACGGAACTAGCCAGTACGTCATCGACCGTTGCGAGGGCGCTTGCGGCTACTGGAGAGCAACAACTTCGGTCTATCGAGGCACGGCTGAATTCGATGAATGCTCGAGACCCGAACTTCGATGCGTCGATGAGCGCATTGCTTGAGGACGTAAACCGCCTCATCGAGTTGGAGGAAGAGCAGATTTTTGTTGAAGCACGGAAAATACTGCCGGAATACAAACTTGAATCCCTGGGGCTGGAGATAGAGGACCGGCGGAGACTTCTGCGGTACCTGGCCGCTTAGTCCAGTTTTGACGCGTTTGGCTGCGCCCCAGCTCCTATTCCGACGTGAGCGGCAGACGTATAGTAAACGTGCTGCCCCTACCGATTCCCTCGCTTGCGGCTTCAACCGTGCCGCCATGAAGGTCAACCAGGGTTCTGACGACAGACAGACCGATCCCAAGGCCTTCGGCATAGCCCTTTGACGCCCCTATTTGGACGAAGCGCTTGAAAATATCGTTCAGCATCTCTTTCGGTATCCCAATGCCCTCATCGCGCACGGAAATAACGACATGATTATTCTCCTTGAGGGCAGCCAGGTCGATTCGTCCCGGTTCATTCATGGACTTCGCAGCATTGTGCAGGAGATGGCCAAGGACCTGCGCTATTCTGCCGGCATCCACCTCGAAATATACAGGCGGATCAGGGGAATGGAGAACCAGCGTATGTTTATAGCGCTCGAGAAGTGGAGTGGCAGCCTCTACCGCCTGATCGAGAATGGTATTTAGTTTGATCGGCGTCTTTTCGATCTGTAACTTGCCGACCGTGATGAGGCCGATATCGAGTAAATCTTTAACCAAGTTCGACAGTTGCTTTGTCTGGCGAGCCACTATTTCGATGGAGCGCTGGAAGCTCTGCTCTGACGGGTCCCTTTTCTGGAGGATTCTCGTGGCCCCCAGGATTGCAGCGAGAGGATTCTGTAACTCGTGTGCCAGCACCGCCAGAAACTCGTTCTTGCGGCGGTCCGCATCAAGGAGTCGTCGTTCGCTTTCCCTCAGGGTTTGTTCGGTTCGCCGGTTTTCGGTGATTTCGCGGAAACTCCAGACCCGGCCAACATTGCGTCCATCGATAGACTGTATTCTGGAGTATCGCTCGATGATTCTGCCATCAGCGAGGGTGAGGACATGAAAGCTTTCCGGCGGCGACGATGCGTAAACGGCATCGATGTCGGCAAGGAAGTGTTGCTGATTCTCCAGTTCTTGCGCCACTACTTGCCACACCAGGCCGTGTTTCTTCGTCTCCATGACCCCGGCTGGAATATCCAGCAGCTCACAAAAGTTTTCGTTGAAGCTTCTGATCAGCCCTTTTTCGTCGGTGACAAGAATGGCGTCGGTCGTCGCATCCAGAGTCGCTCGCAACATCGAGACCGTGTGCGCGAGGTCTTCCGATTGTTTTTTCAGCGATTCTCTTGCTTCGAGGAGTTCCTGCTGCGCGCGCTGATGCACGACCAAAATGGCCTGGGCGTTCTGCGGGGCGACCGATCTCCGCAGTTTGTCCTCTTCCCCGTCTTTCGACCTTCCCACTAGAGACTCCTGCTGAAGCGTTTTTCAGCAAGTGCCGTGCCCAACACACGGGCCTGTATCTCGCCAATTTTCAGTCACTACGTTTACGGTTCGTCCGTGTCGCATTGCGCATATGGATTAAGAAATGCTCGGTTGGTAATGAAAGACTACGGGGCGGATTAGTAGTACATAGGTGCCACTCTGGGGGACTCTGGTCACAAAACGGGCAATTGGGGTGTCATTTCGTTTGGGACTTCATTCTGGGGATCAGATCTGCCAAGCCGCCAGTTAATCTTAGGGAGCCCTGATGGAAGCGACTGGGAAGGTCGGGTCAACCACGAGAGATATACCTGTAGCATCCCAAGAGCTGGAAAAACAATATTCGGCAGCCCTCCATGCCTTCATGGAAAAGGCCGCGGAGAGTCAGTTGAAGAACGCCTCCACGGTGGCGAGAAAAGCAATCGACAACGGCCTCGGCGTCCTGGATCTCACCTCGATTTTCCAGAAAGCACTCCTCGAGTTTTCGAAGGGGATTCCTGCATCCGGGCTCTCGGAGGCGGAGGTCGAGCGGTCGATGCGGTTCTTCATTGAAAGCATCGCGCCTTTCGAGATAACTCCACCTGGCTCCGGCGGGGAACTCCAGCCTCAGAGTGAAGAACTCGAAACAGTGCGGCAACGCTACCGGAAGCATTTCGAATTTGCCCCGGATGGCTATCTTGTCACCGACTCCCAGGGAATCATTGAGGAGGCCAATGTCGCTGCCGCGGAGCTCTTTCACGCGGACGGCAAGAGCCTTGTGGGCGAGTCGCTGTCATCGTTCCTTGGGGAGGAAGCCCAGGATACTTTCAACGCGCGATTGCAGGAGATGCAAAGCGGCCTGGTCGAACGAGTTCACGACTGGCACGAAACAATTAACCTGAACACAGGACGCGCGTTTCCAGCTGCAATCACCGTGAGCGTGTCACGCAGCGAAGCGGGCAATCCCATCGGGTTGCGATGGCTGGTGAGGGACATCACCGACTCAGGAAAGCCTGAAGCCGAGAATTTGCTGCGCGAACGCCTGGCCAGCGCCGAAGGCGCAGCCGCCAGAGGACTGGCGCTCCTTGCAGACGTTAGCGCTCTGCTGGCAACCTCTCTCGACAGCGAGACGACTCTGAAGAGCGTTGCGCGCCTGGTAGTTCCATTTCTCGCGGATTGGTGTTTTGTTTACATTGTGGACGAGGGGGGTGTCGTCCACTGTCGTGCCAGCGTCCATGCACAGCCGGCTGACGATGCGTTGGCGGAAGGTTTCGCACGCCAACTCTCCCGCCGCGTTCCTGAGTGGATCATGAGAAGTCTCGACACTGCCCGATCAGAGATCATCAAACAAATCCCAACTGAACCGGTGAAGTCTGTTACGGCCGGCGACGAACACCCTGACTTGATTGAGAGGTGCGCTCCAGGCTGTATTATGGTGGTTCCCCTGATAGCCAGAGGACGCACGCTTGGAGCGATCGCCCTGCTTTCAACACAATCGGAGCGAGTGTTTTCTGACGCAGATCGGGTGTTTGCCGAGGATCTGGCAAGGAGATGTGCTTATGCGATGGACAATTCCCGGCTCTATCATGAAGTCATTGTTCAACGAGACAAGGCAGAGAAGGCAAACCGCGCAAAAGACGAATTTCTTTCGATCCTGAGTCACGAGCTTCGGAATCCCCTCGTGCCGATACTCGGCTGGTCACGAATCCTGAAGTCGCATGCAGACAGGACGGATACAGTTCTGGTGGAGGGTATTCTTTCACTTGAACGCAATGCGCGAAGCGTCGAACGGCTTGTCGATGACTGTCTGGAAATGGTCCGTACGTCGACTCGGCGTATCCAGTTGAAGTTGGAGCGGGTCGACCTGAATGTTGTCCTCACCGCATCGATAGCGACCGTTGTGCCACAGGCTCGCGAAAAGGGATTGGATCTGCACGTGGATCTCTCCCCAACCCCACTATGGATCATTGGTGACAGGGTGCGTCTTGAGCAGGTTGTGGTAAACCTCCTGACAAATGCTGTGAAGTTTACATCTGCTGGCTCCATACAGATTCGTTCCTATTGTGTTTACGATGATGCGCAACTCCACGTAAAGGATACTGGCATCGGCATCGCCGCCGATTTCATCGAGGATATTTTTGAGCCGTTCCGGCACTTAA
This sequence comes from uncultured Acidobacteriota bacterium, assembly GCA_963836435.1. Lineage (GTDB taxonomy): Bacteria > Acidobacteriota > Terriglobia > 20CM-2-55-15 > 20CM-2-55-15 > DASTBJ01. Next base: position 127,597 of record CAWIJI010000014.1, read on the forward strand.
CGGATACCTGGCTCACTTCGAACTCTGGCCTCGGTATAGGGCTCTCGATCGCCCGGGAAGTCATTCGGTTGCATTCTGGAAGGATATGGGCGGAGAGCGGAGGACTACAGAAGGGAAGTACATTTTTTGTAGCCATTCCCACTCTTGGAGCGCGTGAGCCTTCCCCAATACCCCGGGTGCGGCTTTTGCTGGTAGAGGATTCCCATGATGTGCTTGTACTGACAAAACAGGAACTGGAATGGATAGGTCACACGGTTTATACCGCCTCGGACGGAATCAGCGCTTTGGAGATCGCAAAGCGCGAAGTCCCCGACTTAATCATTTCCGACATCAAGATGCCGAAACTTGACGGGTACCAGTTCTTACAAGAAGTGAGAGCAATACCCGAACTCGCCTCCATCCCGGCCATTGCCGTGACGGGATTTGGAACGGACCGTGACATCGCGCAGGCCCGTCTGGCGGGATACGACGCGCACCTGGTCAAGCCGGTGGATATAGACGAGATGAACCGGCTGATCGATAGACTTTGCCCCTGGCGGTCCGGCCGAAGTTCAGGGCGCTAATCGTCGTCCAGCACGACGCTAGACTAGACCGAAGTTCCCCTAGATATCGGCGCTCGATCAACTCTCGCTTCATTCCTGATTGCTGGAGTCGGCTGTGCGGTCGCCGATCTTACCGGGCGCTGATGCTCCCGCCGGCGCCTTCGAGCTGGGTTCTTCGGATTGCTCCAGCCGTCGCTCCAGCGCCTCGATGCGGGCCTCATAGTAATCGATCATGTCATTGTAGTTTCGGTTGTCAGTCGTCAAAGCATTCATTGAGAGACCTCCGTTGCTTTTCGATCGTTGTTGAATAGGTGCGTCCTGTTCACAATCAAGCTAAAGATCTTCATGATCCGGCATCGACACTCAGGTATTCTGCAACTATTCCTGACGCCGGCTGCTTTTGCCAGTCGCCCGAAATCTGGACTTCCGGCAAGAAACACAGGTGTCCGTCGTTTCCGCGATGACAGGAAGCTGGGGATGAGCGCTGCAACGGTGTTCGGTCAGGTCAACTGGGCTTCAATCATCTCGTTGCGGCTTCTATTGTCCAACTTCCACTTCTTTAGCTTGTTGCGCAGAGCCTTGTAGGAAATATCGAGCAAGCGTGCTGCCTGCTTCCTGTTCCAGTTGGTTTGTTCCAGGACCTGAAGCACGATCGCGCGCTCAGCCTGCTCTGCTGCCTTGGCGCCCAGTTCTTTCAGATGTAAGGGTTGTCGTGCCGGGGTTCTGGCCGGGGCTGGTGCATCCGACGCGGCGGTCGGGACCGACTCTTCCTTTGTTGTCAACTCTGCCAGAGCCATTTCCAAGTCTGGCATCAGGAGGTACCTCTTCACGGAATTCTCGAGCTGTCGAATATTGCCAGGCCAGTTGAACTGCTGGAAAGCATCCAATAGTTCCTGGGGTAACTTCTCAACAGAACTCTTGTACTTTTCCCGGTATTTGGCGACAAGATTCAGACACAGAACCGGAATGTCCTCCGGGTGCTCGCGAAGTGGCGGGATCTCGATACTGATTACGTTCAGACGGAAATAGAGATCCTCGCGAAATTCGCTTTTAGCGACCATTTCCGCGAGTCGACGGTTCGTGGATGCAAGTACTCGGGCTTCCGCACGGATTATGCGCTTGCCGCCAAGACGCGAATATTCGCAATCCTGCAGAACGTGCAGCAACTTGGCTTGCAGACGCGGATCCATTTCACCAATTTCATCGAGGAGGATCGTACCCTTCCCTGCAAGTTCAAACTTCCCTGGCTTCTCGGCTGTGGCGCCCGTGAACGCTCCACGCTCGTAGCCAAATAATTCCGATTCCAGAAGATCGTGGGGCAGGGCGGCACAATTCACTTTGACAAAAGGCTGATCGCGGCGGTTCGAGCGTTCCACGATAAACCGCGCAAAAACCTCTTTACCGACTCCGGATTCTCCGAGAATCAAAACCGGGACGTCAGTATCCGCAACCTGTTGCGCAATTTCCCGGATGCGGACGAATCTTGGATTTGCCGAAAGATTGAACTCCTGATTGTGCTCTGTAAGTTGCTTTCGAAGGGAACTGACCTCTTCTCGCAGTTTCTGTTTCTCCAGGGCATTCGTGATCGCCAATTCCAGGTCGTGATCTTCAAAAGGCTTGCGCAGATAGTCGCTTGCTCCAAGTTTTATGGCTTCAACGACGGTCTTGACCTGACCGATCCCCGACAGGATGATGATCGGTCGTGTGGGCTTGAATTTCTTCAAGAGGGCCAGGACTTCGAGACCATCCATCCCGGGCATGATGACATCCAACAAAATGAGTTCAGGCGAGCGCCCAGAATTCAGCCACGCAATTGCCTCCGGCCCGGACCCCACGCATTCGACGGCATAGCCTAACGACGACAGGAAATGCGCGATGTATTTTCGAATCGCAAGGTCATCGTCAATAACGAGTAGTTCGGGCTTGTTCATTGGCGCTCGCCGGCTTTTGGAAGACTGATGATGCAGGCGAACCCGGTGGCATCAGTCTCCAGTGAAAGTGCTCCACCGTGTAGAAAAAGGATATTGCGGCTTGCCTCCAAGTCCGCAGATGTCAGAAAGCAATTCCCCGGCGAGCAAATCCGCAAAGTGACTTTTTGGTCTCCTGCGTGAGAAAATTCAGCGAAAATCTCGCTGCCCTGCGGGGCGCGGTTGATCGAAACGTCGAGGATACTCCCCAGAGCCTTCTGTAAATACTTTCGGTCACCCACGACGAACAACGGGTCAACCAACGCAGGCTGTCTCAGCGGGATTGATTTTTGAAGTATCAAGGATTTTCTTGAACGCGCTACCTTCTCCCATTCGGCGCGAATGTCGAAGGTCTCAGCCTCGAGCTGGTCAATGAAATCCGGAACTTTACTCACACGGAGCGCAATGTTGCACAGCTGATTTGCGCTCTCCAGTGCAACAGCCAAATACTCCCGCTGCTGCTCGGTCAAGGGACCCGCCCGACCATTCAAAACCAGTCGTATGTAACCCCGGACGGCGGCCGCAGGGGTCCCCAGGTCGTGTGAAACATTCGCGAAAAGACGGGAAGACATCCGTGCTGCCGCCTCACATTGCTTCGTCAATATTTGCTCCGTTGTGGTTTGGTTATTACTCATTGGCGAAAATGTCGCCATTGGCTTTCTCCACGAGCACGTTGCCTTCCTTCATTGGAGAGTCGCTTTTTTTCAGCCCGAAGTGCACCCTAAATACCACCATGGTGTTATTTAGGGTGCACTTTAGGTCAGGCCCCTCCCTCATCCCGTTTTCCGCGATTCAACAGAGAGCTCAGTGCGCCAAAATCCACCGGTTTCAGCAGGTGAGCATCGAAGTCCGAACGTTTGGACGGTCCTTCATCCGATTTACGGTAGCCGCTGACGGCAACGAGCAGCATCTCGGCACCACCCGGAATTGCACGTAACCGCCGGGCCACTTCGTATCCATCCATGACAGGCAGCCCGATATCCAAGAGCACTACCGAGGGTTGAAACTGCAGCGCCAAGGCAAGCGCCGCAGGCCCATCGTGGGCGACCCGGGCGTCGTGCCCCTCAAGGCCCAGCGCAATGCGCATCACTTCCGCCCCATCGGGGTGATCATCGACAATCAGTACTCGATGACGGGTCGCCTCGGATAAATTGGCCCGCTCTAACGGCACGGTTTTTTCTCCTGGAGTTGTCTGCCTGCTGAAATCGGGTGAAAAGGTGTGGCAATGCTTCTTGTGATATCCCAATTGCATACCACTGCCTCTCGACCAGAGCGATGGCTTGTCCAAGCTGACCAGAGCGCTCTCCATATTGGCAATTCCCGACCACCTTTCAGCAATCGGTTTGCCGTTCAACCACTCCGCTCTGCCCTTACGATGTCTGGAGTGTGCTCCGACACTTCATAGGAGGGTTATCGTCACTCCGACGAGCGTGGAGCAGATGCTCAAGAATCTCCTTACTCCTTCTTAACTATTGCTATTCGATGATGTAGGCTGCATGGAACCTTTAGAACGCCTGACCAATACCGAAAGAAATTGTTCTTCGATCTTCCCCGGTTCTCGGCCAAAGGTTCAGACCGACGTCCACGCGTAACAGAAGGAACTTATCCAGCCGAAGGCCAAACCCGGGGGAGTATCTTTGCTGGAATACTTTGGCCGTGCCTACACTGCCGTATACGTTGCCGACATCGAGAAATCCCACGACACCGAGCTTCCAAAACAAGGGAACCCTCAGTTCCTGATTGCTGACGATTAGAGCGTTGCCCGGTTCGAGCGCGGCTTTATCTGTGGCGAAAGCCCGGAGGGACGTTGAACCTCCGGCCGTGAACTGATCCGTGGGCACGAGACGACCTCCTCCAAAAGCCCGTGCCAGACCGAGCCGATAGGCGCTGGCATAGATCACGTTTTTCCGCAGGACTTCCCGAAAACGCAGATACTGCGTGTAGTTTCGAACATAATGAATCGAAGAGCCGATACCTGGAGGCGCCAGATCAAGACTGTTTGAAAAGAACGTTCCACGGGTTGAGTTCAGGATGTCGTCGCGTGTATCGCGAGTCAATGTGGCATTTAATCGGCCGACCCGCACAATGCCATTCACTATGTCTGGATTGTCTTCCGTCAGATCCCGCTCGAAAGTGCTGAGCCGGCGGTACGAGTAGTCATAGGAGAGCAGGTAGAAATCGCTCAGTCTCCATTGTTGCTGCAGGGTAAAACCCCAGATATTCGAAACGGAATCCGCCAGAATGGACCTTGTTCGGAAGAAGCTGGTTGTCGTTGTCACGTCCCTGTCCATAAAGACAGGAAACGAATTGAAGATGCGAGCCTCGCGAAGGGTTCGGTCCTCCTTCAGGCTGACTCCCGCAAGGATGCCCCTGCCGAAGAGATTTCTCTGAGTGACTTCCGTGCTAAGGCCGAGATTGTTATGCGACTGATGATCGGTCACCGTTAAGCCGTACTTGACAGCCCAGGGTGCTCGCTCGTTCAGATTAATATGGGCGATGTACCCCTGAGGCTCGCTGGGGACTTCGATCTCCACGCGTTTGAACAGTCCGGTATCGTAAAGCTTCTTTCGCGTCAGGTTGATTCGACCGTAATCGACCGGGTCGCCCTTTGAGAACCTGAAATACCGGCGAATGTGGTCCAGTGTTGTCTTTTCGTCCCCGAAGACCTGCACTCCGGCAATCTCCTGACGCATGCCTTCCTTGATATCCAGACTGACTTCGATACGCCCACTTCCCGGGACAAACTGGGTAGAAGCGCCGATCCGCACATCGTTGAAGCCCTCCTGCCAGTATTCGGTCATAACGCGGCGGCGAGCGATGCTGACCCAGTCCGAGGTATAGGGAAAGGGCTTCAACTGTTCTACCGCTTCAGGAGGCCTTGTCGCGCCAACCTCATCGGCTGGTATCACCGTCGTCGGCCCCAAAATAATTGCCTTGGTCAGGTGACTGTCATTGAAGAAGGAGTTCCCTGCGTAATGAATGGCGTCGACCAGGTATTGCAACCCCTTATCAACGGACACAACAAAGCGCGGACCGTCCTGGTCCCTGACAAGTTCCGGAACTGTGGATTTTGCATCGAGGTAACCGTGGCTGCGCAGCTCGGCCTCGATCTGATCTCGAATGGCCTCGGGATCCCCCATGATGGCTCCCGCGCTCTGCGTAATATTCGCAACCGGCTCGGTTCCCTGGAAAACCCATCGGGGGTGACCGATTCGTGGTCCTCGCTCGATTTGAAACACAAAGAGGCGGGCGTTGGGATCCGTCGACTCGTTTGTGGCGGAAACCTTTGCGTCTAAATACCCGTGGTCGCGGAACTCCCGCAGCAGGGAATCGACGCTAGCCTTCAGCGAAGTCGCTTCGGCCAATCCGTCCATCCATATCTGAGAAATCTCTTTCTGGGCGCTGCTGGAGACCGGGGCGCCGCGATATTCAAAGGAAACCTTCGGCCCATCCTCGATCGAGAATGTGACATCGACGTTACCGCCCGTGACTGAACGGCGGGCCCGAACCCGCGCATTTACGAATTGTTTCTGGGCGAGGAACTCCCGAAGTGACCGGACATCGTCGTTCATGACGGTAATGCTGTAAGGCTTGCCCTTTTTCGTAACGTGTTTCCTTAAGTCATCATCCGGGAAAGCCGACCCTGTAAAAGTCACCACATTGAGCTTGACCTCATCCCTCGGCGCGACACGGCGGGGAAGCGCCGGACCACCGCCAAACTCGAGACCGTGCCGCAGTTCCAGCCGAACTTCGTTCTGGTCTGGGCGGTTGATGCCTCGAAGAACAAAATTCTTGAATGTGGAGTAGTTAAGGATCCAGGACTGGTTGCGAGCGCCAGCGAGGTTCTGAGAATAAACAAACCCGAAAGCCGGCGTGATGTCTTTTCCCACGGTTAGCCGGGCGCTGACGTCTTCTTCCGCAGCGAGGTTTGCGGGTTCGATCGTCACGGTATCCAGGCCGAGAGCGGCGCCTGCGTTCTGAAAAAGGTGCGAAGTCAGTTGACCCGAGAGATAGTCAATGGCGCTTTCTCTTGCGAAATCGACAATCGCACTTTGCTGCTGCAACTCCTGATAGGAGCGGCCGGTCAGCAGCATGGCGCTGATGTCCCGCTCGTCGAGGGGAGGATCCGAAGTTAGTTCCGTACGGAGGTCGGTCGGCGTACCGGTCGCGCGCAACGTGACCAGATAGCTCTCTCCTCCAACGTTGAGGTCGTGTATCGCTTCGATATCGAGCGAGGGTTCCGTGCGAAGAGGGTTATTGAACTCCACCGTCCCCCGCTGAATGATGTAGCGATCCCGGCGCTCTCCCACGGCCGCGGCCTCGCCGCCTTTGGTAAGGCCGACGTAGACTTCTCCCCCGTCCAGGGCCGCCGCGCGTCCCAGAACAACGGGTTCGGCGACGGTGCCTCGAACCCGGAAGTTTCCGGTTAGGTCAAGATCCGCGACGTTGTTCGTAATGGTCACAGGCGACATCGTCTCCACCGTCACATCCAGATTGATCGCGTCGGCAAGACCGGCTCTATCCTGACGAACAAACGCCATCGCTTCCGGGGGTGTCAGTTGCTCAAACACCGTTTCCTCGAGGTTAATGTCTTCACGGTAGAGCGCATCCAGGACGCTTACATTCCCCGTAAGCTCGAGGTCGGGCGAAGTGCCGTTCAAGTCGAGGTTTGCCGTCACTTCACTTTGCAGGCCGCGTGGATACTCCAGTTGCGTGTTCGCCAGATCAACGTGGACAGCCGTGTTCTGGAGACCTGCGGACGACACTCCAGCCCCACCGCTTATTGTGAAAGAACCGCCATTGGCATCGCCCATCGCCTGGACAATCTGAAGCTGACTGCCGTTCAGCCGTATCCTTGCGTTGACGCCTGAAAAAACAAGGGGCGGCTCAGCCAACTGGAGCTGCGCATCCGCGAGATTCACAAAGCCCCGCATAACCGGTTGCTTCGTCGTACCGCGAACAGTTACCTCGGACTCGATCCGTCCATAGGCAGCCGAGTCTGGGATAAATCCCTCAAGGATCCGGAGATCTGTGTTCGCATTCACATCAAAGTTGAGACTTCCGGTGGCGAAATCCGCCGTTCCTCCTGCGTGCGCCTGTGTTTCCGGGCCTTGAAGTTCGAAATTCCGAACAGAAAGCACCTGTTTGGCAAGCGATATTTCTGCCGGTTGAACTTGGTGTATTTCAATACCGTGAGCATCCAGTTCCAGCTGCGTGATCCTTGCCTGCCCGTCGATGGCGTCGAGGCGGGGTGCGTTAACCTTCACCTGGCCTTCCAGCCCAACCAGGCCTGAGAGCTGCTGGTCGGGACTTATTCGTTCCGGCCGGATGTTTTCTGCTTTGAAAGAGAAGTCGCCCGTCCCCTTGATCGTACCGGATCCTTCAATCTCGACTCGAGCGTCCGCATAGTCGGCGCGCATGTCGCGAATGGTAAATCTATCCTGAGAGAAATCCGCAGCGGCTTCCACGGTGGCGGAATCGGGCATTTGTCTGGTCCGCACGGTCGCATTCGTGGTGTGCAAAGCGCCATTTATCTGCGGGTTGTCAATAGAACCGGATACGACCGCGGCTATCTGAGCCTGGCCGCCTAACACAACGTTGTCCACGGGCAGCTGGGCAAGATCCGCGGCAAGGTCCACAGTCACTCCCGTATCGAGCGCGCCATTCGCCTTCAAGTCGACACCTTCTCCTGTCAGCGTGAACCCTTCCAGTTGGACCGTACCGATGCTGGAGGGAGTCAAGGTCCCCTCGGCCTGAACCTTGCCATTGGCGACGAACTGATATCGCCCGTGCTGAATCTGACTGGCGTTAGTGTCCAGCGTGGCGGAATAGGCATAAGGGGCTTTCAGGTCCAACACGCCGTCAACCGACGCATTGTATTTCTCACTCTGCAATTTCAAATTCAGAGTATGTGTGTCGGCGGTGCCGGCAACCGCAATGTTTCCGCGATCCTGGCCCGCATAGACGACACTTGCCAGATCACCTTTGAGGTTTGCTGACGGAGCCTTGTAAGAACCCGAGATGTCTGCGTCGAGATTGACCGTCGCTGAAAGGCCCCTGATCTCCGTGATCTGAAGGTTGGCAACATGAACCTGAGCCTGAGTCTGCTCTGTCTGAAGGTTCAGTTCACCGGTGGCTTCGAGCATGCCGCTCTTCTGAGATGCGACGAGCCGGTTTACCTGCAGGACACTATTTTCCACTGCAGCGGCGGCTTCCACGCTATCGATGTGTGTTAATCCGATATCCAAACCCGCTGATGATGCGGCCAGCGCGGCCGCTGGATTATCGATGGATCCGTCGATCCTGGCCGAAGCTTCGATCCTGCCGCTCCCGTCGGGAACGAAGTCGCCGAGCTCAGCCTGGATTTCCGGAATGGTTCCCGCCAGGCTGCGCGTTTTCAGATTGACTTGCACGTTGCCGGAAGGAATCGCGGACTTCTTGAGTTGGGCGGCAACCTGCGTGAGGCTGAAAATTTGATCCCGATAGGTCGCTTTGGCGGTCGCGTCCAGCGGGCCAATTCCCCGATATGTCACGTGATTCGCGGCAACCCGCGCATCGACAAGAGGCGCGGAAAGAGTTCCTCGAAGGCTCCCTTGGGCTGTGATCAACCCGTATTGCCGGTGCGTGAGGAGGAACGTTCCGAACAGCCGCTGGTCCATTCCGGTATCGACATTGGCATGTATGTTCGCGCCCATGGACTCGGCACGAATATCCAATTTTGCCCGGCCCTGGTCCAGGCGAATGTCACTGTTCGCTGTTCCATAAGCCGGTGTGTTGACCGCGATTCGACCTGTACCGCTGAGATCCGAAAAGTCTGAAGCTTCCCACCGCAGGTCCAATTCTCCAGCCGTCACACCGCGAACTCCGGAAGGATCCAGGCGGACACCGTCCCAGTGCAACTTTGCCGATTTTTTCTGGTCGTTGATTTCGGCCGAGCCGGTGAGCATGCCTTTGCCTCTTGTCGCCGAAAACTCGGGAATATTGAGAACCCCGTCCTCGTAAAGGACTTTTCCCGACGCAACGACGTTATCCCACTTCTCTATCGCAAGCGGCGCTGTTTCGAAAATCAGGCTGGCCGCGATCGTGGGCGCCCAGCGGAAGGTTCCGATCGCGGAGCCGCTGCCCTGACGCGGACCATACTGCGCAGCCCACTTCGTGCGCTCAATCTGCAAGCTGTCCGATGACAACACCAGGGGAACCTCGGGGATGGAGATAATCGTGTCTGGCCCCACCGTAATAGGCGCCCCAAGTTTGAGAACCCCGCGTTTATTTTTCGCCTCGATGGAAAACGCAGGGATTTCAAGCCGTGTGGATTGATTCTCATAGGACAGGCTGGCATTACGTATGGCGAGACGTTCCACATTCAGACGGGGTACTGTTGTCGTTTCGCCGGAGGGTTCCGGAATTATCGGTTCAGGTGAAGCAATCTTGAAGCGAACGCCATCGGCCTCCAATGCCTTAATAGAGATGCCTTTCGACGTATACACGTTCCACGGAACGTCCAGTGTGACTCGATCGATTTCAATTTTCACTCCTAGATTGTCGTATGCAAAACCGTCGAGGGACATTTCCAGAGCGAACGGCCGCAACTGAATGCGTTGCGCCGTAAAGGGATACCCGGCAGCGCGCCCGATGTTCTCTGCCCGGCGCAGAAGGAACTGCTGCACGGGAGACAAGTGAATCAGGATCGCGCCTCCACCGATCAATAACAAAAAGGCGGCGGCAGTCCGCTTTGCCACCTTTCGCCAATTAACAGCCACTACCAGATCAGAGAATCGTATTACCACTTTATGGACCCCAGGATGCGATCTTGACTTAGGCAATGTCTCTAACAGGTTTGCCCCTGCAGTTATGCTTCCTGAAGCAAGGCAATGCCGAAAACGGTCCGCCTGGACGACAAATTGAAGGGACCGCGTTTTGCGGGTGGCAGCGCGGGTCGTGTTCGGTGCTGGTCAACGGCGTGAAACACGATATTTTGTTCAACTCTGGCGCCGACAACTGTGGTCCATGATTTTCCGAAGGGAAGCCGCAGGATCGCTTCGTTTATTGGGACCCGGCGATGTCTTTCCCCAGATTCGGATCCGCGCACGAAGCGGTGGGTGCCGTACCCCAGAAAAACGCCTCCTGGAAGGAATCTCCACAGGACGGATCTGCCAGACGGCGTGTTGCCGCGTCGATACGGACCAACTCGACACCCGGAGGGGGGCTGAAACGCAAGGCATTGGGATCGCGAACGGGATGAATCTGGTAGGCTTTCTTCATGAACTCCACCCATATGGGCAGAGCGGATCGTGAGCCTTCCAGATTCAGATCCCGGCCACTATCAAAGCCAACCCACGTGATCACGAGCAGGTCTTTTGTGTAACCCGCGAACCAACCATCGCGAGACGTTCCTGTTTTCCCTGCCGCCGGAAGCAGGAAACCTCGGGCGCGAACGCCGGCGCCGGTGCCAGTATTCAGGACACCTTCCATAAGGTGAGTCATAACATAGGCGAGTGCCGGGCTGAGAACGGCCCGCCATTCCGTTTCGTAGGTCTTCAGAATCTCGCCGGTGTCTGATTCTACTCTCTCGATCGCGTGCGGCGTGACGCGCTTGCCGCCGTTCGCAAAGGCCGTATACGCGACCGCCATTTCGATAGGCGTGACCTCGAATGCCCCAAGCGCCACTGAAGGGTAGGGCTGGATTTTGGAATTTAATCCCAGCCGGCGAGCCATCGCCACAACTCGACTGTATCCGATGGCGTGGGCAAGCGAAACCGTCGGGATGTTGAGCGAGCGCTGAAATGCCGTGCGCAAGAGGACGGGACCGGAATACCGACCTCCGAAGTTCCTGGGCGCGTACGGCGCGTCTGGGGCGGGAAACTCGGTTGGTTCGTCAAGAAGCATCGTGAGTGGCGTGATGGGCTCGAGCCCATCGTTATCATCCGGAGTGAAATCAAACCGGAAAAGGCTGTCACGCGAGGTCTCCAGGGCAGCAGCGTAAACAACCGGCTTGAAGATCGAACCGGGTTGGCGCATCGCCTGCGTAATCCGATTGAACTGGCTTGCGCCATAACGTGTGCCTCCAACCATGGCTTTGATCTCGCCCGTTCGCGGATCCATGGCGATTAGCCCGGCCTGCGGCGCCTCATGTTCGGTGGGCCTGTCCGTTTTGCGTTTCCGCTTCTTCAGTTCCGCCTCGACTGCTTTTACGCCATGCTCGACGGCATCAATTGCAGCCCTTTGGAGAGGAAGGTCCACTGTGCTGTAGACCCTGAGACCGCCGGTCATTAACGTCTGTTCCGGAAAGTCCACGCGTAGCTCCTCCTGAACATAGTCGACCAGATATTGACCTTCGGCGGTATCCACACCCGGAGCGATCTTCATCTCCGCGCACTTTGCTTCCTGATACTGTGCGCTGGTGATCTCTTTCGACTCGAACATGATGCGCAGGATGAGATCGCGCCGTACGACGGCCTGTCCCGGGTGGTGTACCGGCGAATAGGCATTCGGTGCAGGAATGATACCGGCCAGGGTGGCCGCTTCCGCCAGCGTGAGATCCTGCAGGTCTTTTCCGAAATATGCCTTCGCCCCTTCGGCAAAGCCGTGAATCGCGAACGAATCGCGCTGACCAAGATAGATTTCGTTCGCATACATCGCGAAGATCTGTTCCTTGGTGAAGCGGTGTTCAAGGATCATGGCAATGGCGGCTTCAGAAACCTTGCGGCGCAAGGTGTGTTCGCGGTTCAGAAACAGGCTACGAGCAAGCTGTTGGGTGATGGTGCTCGCACCTTGCGATGTGCTGCCGTGCTTGACGTTGGATATCAAAGCACCCACGATTCGCCACGGGTCGAGCCCGAAATGTTTGAAGAAAACACGGTCCTCGGCTGAGAGCACCGCCGTCCGCAGAACGTTCGGGATGTCTTGATAGGTAACGGACCTCCTTCTTTCACGGGCTTCATCGAAGACGCTTGCGATGAGGCCAGCCTCTTCGCCGGATTCGTCGCTGTCAGGTCGAAGAGCCAGTGCCGTGGGGGTGACGGTCTCGGGGACGGCGGCGTAGATCCTCGCGCTCTGCTTGAAGCCTCCATTTACCTTAAGGTCTACCAGAGCCGAAAGTTTGGAGAAGTAATGGAAGGTCAAAATCCCGGCGATGACGGTGACGCCGATTCCGCCATAAAGAAGACCTCGGAGAATGGATCGGTTCCGCTTTTGAAAACTCACAAGCCATTGCTGGAAGATTCCAGCGATTTTCCAGAGGTTGCGTTTTGTCATTGTTCCCCTGATGTCTGGCAGCAATCGCCTCTCCAGAACAGGGCCGCGCGTCGATGCCCTCTGTCCAGCTTATCTAGACGGGGCTCTGCCCCGGACCCCGGCTCGGGCGCTTGCGCGCCGCGCCCCTCGCGGCGGCGCCTTCGGCGCCTGGCCCGTTATGCCTTGCGGGAACAAAATTCTCGTTACGCCCGGCATCACGAGCTAAAAGGAACATGAGGGGAGCGGAGAGGCGTCAAAAAGGCGCTCGCTGGTGGTACTGGTGGTAGATGACAGGACATCGCCGGAAGTGGCACAGCGTATTAGCGCCGCGAATGCGACTCGTCAAGTGAACCCGGCCCCCCACGGAGCCAGGGAAGCGGGGGAAATGAAAAAGCCCTTCGTCGATTACTCGGCAAGGGATTGGAGTTGGACCGAGGAATGGCGACTTTACGCTCTCTTGGAATTCGTCAGGAGCAGGACAATTCCAACGGCGAGCGCGACCGCCCCCAAAACGGGAGGCAGGAAAACTTGCTTGTGGTTTTCTTTCGTAACCTCGACCGGGCCGATGTCGACGACTTTCTCTCGGGTCACGTAACTGAAGCCCTGATACCCGACAATCAGGACGCCGAGAATGATGAGAACGATTGCGACGCCTTTCATGTTAAGAAGCCTTTCAGTTGCTTCCAGTTTCCTTCAACCTGGTCCCAGTTCATTTGGACCTCCTGACTTTGTGAACTTGTTACTACTTTGAGTGGGGCAATCGCCGCAGCCAAAAATCAAACCTCCAAGGGCGGCCTTGTGCTGCACGTCGGAGGTCGTTCTATGGGCCGATCCCTCACTATGCGGGATGCAGATTGAGTGCCATATCCAAGACGTCCGTACAAAAGGCCGTTCCACGGAGAATCACAATGTATGAATCAAGACTTGAAGAAGACCGATATGCCGCAAGGGCTACAAGTTGGCAGTTGAGGGCCCATACGACACATCGGGGACGACATCAGGATTCTGGAAAATCTTCTCGATCCGCAGCTCAATAAACTGCTGGAGGAATTCGAGCCGAAAGTCTGAACGAGAGACCTGCGAACTTGGGCGGAAAAGGTACCGGGGTGCCACCGATAGAGGCATAGTCCAGCGTTGGCAATCCGAATGCAAGATCACGTGATGTATACCTATTCTCGCTTTGGAGGCATCCCTATGCTGCAAGGCAGAGTTTTGACGCTGTTGTTGTGCCTGACGGTTACCGCGATGCCGGGTCTTGCCCAAGGTGTTCAAAATCAGGACGCTGGCGACGATTCGAAATCTGAGGCCCCAAAGACTGAAAATCCATCCGAACCAGAAGCGCACGGCACGCGCATGCAGTGGAAGGACCTTCCTCGAAACCTGTGGCACGATCAAAAGGCGTTTGTCAGCGCTCCGCTTCACATCAATCGCGACAATGCCAAATTATGGGTTCTCTTTGGTGTTGGCACAGCGGGTTTGCTGGCCACAGACAAAAGCGTTCAAAAGCGGCTGCCAGACTCTCCCACGCAACAGCGCATCAGTCGCTGGGCCTCGAGAGCCGCCGCGGACTATTCAATCTATCCCCTCACGGCGATGTTCTACTTTTACGGCAAGGCAGACGGAAATCCACGTGCCCGCGATACGGCGCGCCTTGGCATCGAGGCGCTGGCGGACTCGGAGATCATGGTGAATGCTCTCAAGTTCATTACGCAACGATCACGACCTGAGACAAGAGAACATAGCATTGCGTTTTTTCACGGAGGAGACGCGTTCCCGTCAGGGCATTCCATCCAATCCTGGGCGCTCGCCAGAGTTGTCGCCCGCGAGTTCGATAACAATAAAATAGTGCCTGTCGTTGCTTATGGACTTGCCACCACCGTAACTGTTTCTCGAGTTGCAGGGAGGAGACATTCCCCGTCGGACGTATTTGTCGGTGCGGCGATGGGTTTTTTTATCGGGGACTATGTTTATCGACATCATCATGCTCCTTCCGAGAAATCGAAGGTCGCCCTGTGGATACTTGATCACGTGAGCTTTGGCTTCCAGCCCCGCCCTTCGGGGTTGGCGGGGAGTGCGAATGCTTTTGGGCTCCCCGGCGGTCGTTAGCTCGTTATGCCGGGCGTAACGAGAATTTTGCTCCCGCAAGGCATAACGGGCCAGGCGCCGAAGGCGCCGCCGCGAGGGCGCCCGAGCCGGGGTCCGGGGCGGAGCCCCGTCTATTGTTAGCTGCCGTGGGAGGCGCTTCTGGTCGCGTCCTTTCGCGTCCTTTATTCATGGACGGTGGTAGGGCCGGACTACGAACTTCTCGCCCAGCGTGCCCGAGACCGGGCAGTGTTGGTCAGACCAGGCCATGAAGAGAGCAACAGCGCTGAACCTAATCAAGCAGACCCTGTCGGACTGGAGCAAGGACAAAGTGCCGAGGTTGGGCGCTGCTCTCGCCTATTACGCCCTTTTCTCGATTCCTCCCCTCATCGTGGTGGTCATTACGTCGTTCGGTTTTTTCTATAGCGGGGATGTTAAGGACGCCATCCTGCTGCAGCTCGGCATCCTGATGGGGCACGACATGGCGAGGACAGTAATTGAGATCAGTCAGCTACAGCAAACCGGCGAGGGAGCGACTGCGCGATTCCTGGGCGTTTGTCTGCTGCTTTTCGGTGCGACCGGCGTTTTTGCGGAGTTGCAGGACGCAATGAACACGATATGGGGAGTTCAACCCCGGCCCGGCAGGGGTTTTTCCGGCATATTGAAAGATCGGTTCCTGTCGTTCACCATGGTCCTTGGGATTGCGTTTCTCCTGCTCGTTTCGATGATCCTTACAACGCTCGTCGAGGTGGTGGGAAGTGCACTATCGACGACGATTCCGGGGGGAAAGGTGATCGGGCACTCACTGGAAGTTGCCGCGTCTTTCGCGATAGTGACGATTCTTTTCGCCATGATGTTCAAAATCCTTCCGGACGTGAATATCGCATGGAACGACGTCTGGATTGGAGCCGCTGCGACCTCCATCCTGTTCACCGTCGGAAAGCTGCTGATCGGCCTGTATCTCGCCAGAGGAAGCGTCGCGACAGCCTATGGCGCAGCGGGCTCCGTGGTGATCATGATCGTATGGGTGTACTACTCCGCGCAGATCCTTTTTCTTGGAGCGGAGTTCACGAAGGTTTACACCCACGAGCATGGATCGCGCGTCGTCGAACCGGCCGAAAACGCGGAACCTGTGCGGCGCGACCACCAGGGCCTGAAGCCGAGGGACGAAGCGCCCACCCGCAGAGCGAGCTGAAGACAAGTGCCGGCAGCCCCTTCCTTGTTTAGGGCATGCTTGTTAGAGATCAAAGGAGGAGTGATTTGCTGCCTCCGTGGCTCGGGCGCTTGCGCGGCGCCTTCGGCGCCTGGGACTTTAGACATTTTGCACGCCGGAGGCGTGAAAGGAAGGCAGCCCCGGGTGGAGCGCAGCGACACCCGGGGTTCATCTCACGAGGGGCGTTCGCACCCCGGCAGGGGTCCGGCAGGGGTGCGAGGAATCCCTGCACCCCTGCCGGGGTGCGAACATCTCCGATACACAACCCCGGGTTGCGCTCGCTTCGCTCGCTTAACCCGGGGCTAAATTCTCAGCACGCCTCCGGCGTGCCACTCAAATGTCTTACGCTCGGCATAACGAGCTAAGGTGAATTTCCCGCCAACCTCAGGTGATATCCTGATATCGCCCCGGATGCCGATGCAATAGGCTGCTGGTTACGATGATTCGCAGTCTGGTGACTCTGTTGATTCTGTGCGTGGTTGCCCTGCCGATGCCTGTTGCCGGCGAAAGCGACACCGTGACTGCGCGCCCGGAGATGATGCGCAACAATGAAGCGCTCGCGATGATCAGCTTTCCTTGGCACGATTTGCTGGGATACCAGATCGTTTTCATGGATCCGCAAGCCGGTTTCCGGGCAATGACTTACCCCAAGCAGCATCGGATCGAAATTTACGCCCGTCCCGGGGACGATGCGCTGCGGCTCGCCCATGACATCGCGCACGAACTTGGCCACGCTGTCGATGTGACATTCAACACGCCAGAGTTCCGCAGAAAATGGATGGAACTCCGTGGTATCGATCCAGCCCAGGCTTGGTTCGCCTGCAACAAGTGCTCGGATTTCAGATCGCCGGCCGGCGATTTTGCTGAAACTTTCGCAATGCTCCAGGTCGGAGGCGAATACTTCTCCGGCCTTATCGCTCCGCGCCCCACGAACACGGACATTCCGTCCCTGATCGCCTTCTTCTCGTTCCTTCCCCAGACGGCGTTCCCGACTCCCAGGCCCCGAGCCGACGCTTCGGTGCCCTAATAGGGACGAAATGAGCCACGATCTCGGAATCATCCGCCGGCAAGCTTGTCGGGAACCGGCAAGCCATCGAAGGGTCTGGAGGAGCTGCCTGCGGTTTCGCCAAGGGGCTGCTTCCTCTTTGCGGATTTGGCCTTCTGTAGCGGACCTGGCTTCGAGTCTTTCTTGACCCGATGCCTCTTTTCGGCGTTATCCACAGACAGCGACCGGTGGGTATCTTTATCTGCACGGGCAAGACGCGCAAGCTCATGGTAATGCTTGTGAAGACTTGCCAACTCCTCTTCTGTCCAGCTCTCAAGGTCGATTAACCGGTTGCTGGCCCCCTTAACGGCAGCGACCAGTTCATTCAACTTCAGCTGAACCGCCTCATCTTCCTTGTTCTGCGCCCTCTGGATCAGAAAAACCATAAGGAAGGTGACGATCGTCGTCCCGGTGTTGATCACCAGTTGCCAGGTATTGGAAAAGCCGAAAATCGGGCCAGTCATCGCCCATACAACTATTGAGCCCGCTGCAATCCCAAAGGCCCAGCTCGTTCCGGAATATTTCGTGGCTTTCAAGGATAGCCGGGCCAGCCAGTGATTGATTCGACGGTTCATCATAAGTTCTGGACCGATAAACGTTAAGGCACGCCCTGTGCCAAATCCTTACCGTCCTTTTCAAAGCACCCCGTTTTCAGAATCGGCTTGAGATCTGACTGTCCAGACGGAGCAGTCGCAGGTCCGAACGAATGTCGGCCCAGGTGTCCCTGAGCTGACGATTCCCGGAAACCGTTTGCATGCTTTGTTCGACGTTGCGTGCAATACGCGCGACCACGCGACTAACGCTATCTGGAACCGACTGATTGAAATTGTTCTGTAATGAAGCCTGTTCGTACCACGATACCGCGGTCACGAAAGAATTCAATTCCAGAAGCAGGTTAAGATCGGCTTCCGACAGGCGAGCAGCATTGGTCAAGTTTGTCACCCTGACGCCAAGACTATTCTCGTATCGGGTTAGGAGCGATCGGGCCTTTTGACTAACGTCGAGTACAGTCTGGCGCGAATCATAGCTGCTACCGGTGCGATTTGTCGCGAGGCCCAGCGAGGCAACGGTGTTTTCATCGAGGTCACCCGTTGCCGGCTGGCCGTTGTCGATTTGGAAGTGTGCGACGGCGCGTCGAGTCGGCGCGTCGAGCTGGCCATTCACCGCTCCCGCGTAATAGTTGCGTTGTTTCAGAGCCGATTGCGCCGAGCGGACCACGCTGGTCGCTGTATACACAGACCGATCATTGTTGTTGCGCTGCCGCCCAATTTGATTTCCGGTCAGGGTAACCGGACTCTGCAATTCCATGGCGATATTCGTTCCGGCGTCAACCTTCGCCTCCTTGCCTGGCGACAGAAAAGCTCCCAATGCACCCAATGCGCCGCCAGCAAGCGCCCCGATCCCAGCCCCTTTTCCTCCGCCCGCAATAGCCCCGACTACCGCCCCGGCTCCGGCGCCCCCTCCAATGAAGACGACGTCACGCTTCGTGCTCGAGCCGCCCTGAAGCTTCCCCTCCTGTTCGAGGATCTGTTCCCGCTCCGTGGGATCGACACTGGTCAGCGTGCCATCAATCGCATAAGTGCGCCCATTGACCGTCATCTGGTCGAACACCACGCCGAGAATTCCCGGCTCCTGGCGCCTGGCGGGTGTGACAGTCATGATCCGCGCCCTCACTGTGCTGTTCTCCGGCACAGCGATAGCGCCGTCCATATAGACGGACTTCGTGACCGTATTCGTGAAAGTGTCGCCAACACGCGACGTGTCGGAACTAAGCGCTACCTCATTTCGGAGGTCCAGCACGGTGCCTGCCAGCAAATAGAATGTTTGGGCAATTCCATTGGTTGTCACCCACAGGAGCGCAAAGACCATTGCCACAAAAATCCCAATGCGTTTTCTACTGGTATTCATGGTTTCCCTCCTATGCAGGGAACTGCCGCGCTCGTAGCAGTGCTCATGGGATTGTCACTCCCGGCGGACAAGTGCAAATTTTCCCTAATTCGAGAGTCCGGCCCACCATAAGCGGTTGGTTTGCCAACCTCGCCGATATCAAGAGGACTGCGTACTGCTATATGACGCGGCGCGGACTTGGCCAAACAGCTCATTCGTCCACCAGAACGTGCGTTGCATCAAAAAGTCTTTTCTTATCGCTGAAATTCGAATTCGGACCTGGAGGGATGCTTGAGCTCTACCGATGGCGTTTCACGAAGGAATTGTGTACCCTACAATCTCTCATATAAAGGCACCAAAACTACTCCGGAGTCGCTATTACAGCCATGTATAATCTGGCTGTTAGCGTCTGTATCATCGAGGACACACCCGACCACCTTGATGTCCTCCGCTGGTCTCTTGAAGAGTCCTTTGTACTGACCAGCTTCATTTCACCTTGTACCGCTTTATCCGAACTGAGTGCCCTCAAACCCGACGTTTTCCTTATCGACCTGGGCATGCCCGAAATGGATGGCATTGAGTGCCTCGAAAGATCCGCGAACTGCCCGGGTTGGCCGACACCCCTGCGATTGCCCTGACTGCATTCGCCTACGCAGCGGACCGTGAGCGCTGCCTGAACGCTGGATTTCAGGAGTTTGTAACGAAACCCATCATGGATTTTGCGGCACTGCGAGATCTCATCAAACAGACAGCCGAAAAGAAGCAATCTCGCGGGAAATGAATCGTACAACTACCTCTCATCCGCAACAGTGGACAAGAGGATGGTTTTGGCCGGCATTGTGCCTGGTGGCGGCAACGCGATTGATCCTGTTTGTGCCTCCTGCCGAGAGCCAATCACGCAGTGCTTTGTCGGAAGCTGACGTCAAAGCGGGCTTCATCTTCAATTTTCCGAAGTTCATTGAATGGCCTCGGAGCTCTCTCGTCGCTGCAAAGCAATTCAGCGTGTGTCTTGTCGATAGCGATCTGGATAAAGTGCTCAATCCCTTGCTTCGGGAAGAATCCGTTTTTGGCAAGCCCATGAGGGTGGAGAAGAAGACCGCAGGACAGCCTCTGGAGGACTGCCACATCTTGTTTATCGGTGGCGGGAACCGGCGGCGCAACGAGACGTTGCTGCGATCCCTTGCAACTAAACCCGTCCTCACGATTGGCGAGAACGAAGATTTTCTTCGAAATGGTGGAATTATCCGCCTGACCAAAGTTGCAAATCGCATTCGATTCGACATCAATGCCGCTTCAGCGCGTCGCGCCGGGCTGGAAATCAGTTCCAGGCTATTGCGTCTCGCCGAGACCGTCGAAGGGCAGGGCCGGCGATGAATGCGTGGTTTGCTCGACTGTCCATACGGCGCAAGCTGCTCGTCTTCACGGTCGCCGTAGCGACCTCCACGGTGTTCATTGCGGCGTTGGCCGCCGGTGCGTATCAGTTCAGCGAGGCGCGAAGCGACTTGACGCGAACCGTAGCGCACAGCGCAGACCTTGTCGCGGAGAATAGTGCGGCTGCTATTACCTTCGATAATCCGAAGGATGCCGGCAGCGTCCTGCAGTCCTTGCGAGCAGAACCCAATGTCATCCTGGCCTGTTTGTACAAGGACACGAAACTCTTCGCCACCTACGCCGCCAGAACTGCCGGGACTTGTCCCGCAACGCCGGCGATGGACGGCATTGTGTTTTCAGAGGGCAGCCTGAATCTGAATCGGCCGGTCCTCCTTGAAGGACAGCGAATCGGAACTATCTCGATCAGCAGTACGCTCGAAGCGATTTACGCCAAAATCTGGCGGGACGTGGGCTTTCTTACGGCAATGCTTCTCATATCGACCTTGTTTGCATACGTTTTGTCTGCGATCCTGCAAGGCTATCTCTCCGGGCCGATCCTTAAAGTCGCGGCGACCGCCCAAACCATTTCAGAACAGCGAAACTACGCGTTGCGTGCCAGGGTCGAAAGCGGCGATGAGTTGACGATTCTCGTAAACTCCTTCAACGAGATGCTCTCTCAAATTCAGCTTCGCGATGACGAACTTTCCCAGGCGAAGGCGTTGCTCGAAAGACGCGTCGAAGAACGAACGGCCGAACTGGCACGGCGAAACGAAGAACTCGACAGCCGTAATCGCGATCTGGATGATTTTGCATACATTGCTTCCCACGACTTGAAGGAACCTTTGCGCGGCATACACAACTACGCGTCGTTTCTGCTCGAAGACTATGAAGACAAGCTTGAGACGGAAGGGCGCGACCAATTGCAGACCCTGGTGCGCCTCAGCAAATTGATGGAGCGAATCATTGATTCATTGTTGGAATACTCTCGAGTCGGACGATCGGAGTTGTCTGTTCATGAGGTCGATCTCGACCAGGTCCTTAAAGAAGTCCTGGAAACCCTGGCAATCACATTATCCGAACGGAATGTCGACGTTCGTATCCCGAAGCCTTTGCCGGTGATTGCTTGCGATCGCGTAAGAGTTGCGGAGGTCTTTCGAAATCTGATCTCCAACGCGGCCAAGTATAATGAAAAACCAGACAAGTGGATTGAAGTTGGCGAGATGTGCCGCGGTGGCATGCGCGTCTTCTACGTCCGGGACAACGGCATCGGCATTCCTGAAAAACATAAAGATGCGGTCTTTCAGATTTTCAAACGCCTGCATGCGCGGGACAAGTATGGTGGCGGCACCGGCGCCGGATTGACGATCGTCAAGAAGATCGTCGAGCGTCATGACGGTAAAATTTGGCTCGAATCTTTAGTGAGCGAAGGCACGACGTTCTATTTCACATTGTCTGGAGGCTCGATTGACTGACCAATCTCATTCCATTTTGCTCGTCGAAGATAGCCCTGAGGATTGCGCGGCGACTATTCGGGCGTTCAAGCGCTCCGGATTCGATAGTCCGATTGTCAATTGCGGTGACGGCGATTCGGCGCTCGACTATTTGTATCGCCGCGGGGACTACACTGCGGAAAACACCGCAAGACCCAGTCTGATTCTTCTGGATTTGAATCTGCCAGGTACCGACGGAAGGGCAGTTCTCGAACAAGTCAAGGCCGATCGGGGACTCTGCGATATTCCCGTCGTCATATTGACGACTTCGTCGGATCCCCATGACGTTTCAGCCTCTTATAAGGCGGGCGCGAACAGTTATGTCCAGAAGCCTGTTGACCGGGATCGCCTCTATAACATGGCTCAACAACTAAAGGACTACTGGTTCGGAGTCACTATTCTTCCTTAACGCTCTGGTTGGGAAAGCACTATATGCAAGAGGAAACACCCCTTAGAATCCTGATCGTCGATGACAATCCTCAGGACCGCGCGTCCTACCGCCGGTTTCTCCAGAGAACGGGCGCGTACCTATTCGCCGAATGTGAGAACGGGGAAGAGGGACTTCGCGACTATTTTCGTAACCCCCCGGATTGCGTGCTCCTCGACTATCGCCTGCCGGATATCGATGGCATGGAATTTCTCGCCAGGGCTAACGCCGGTTCGAACGACTTACATGCCGTTGTGGTGCTGACAAGCCAGGGTAACGAAGTTGTCGCCGTCAATGCTCTGAAGATGGGAGCCCAGGATTATCTGGGAAAAGACACTCTTTCAGCAGAAAACCTGTACAGGGCGGTCAGGAATGCAATAGAGAAGGTGGTCTTGCGGCGGGATTTGCATGCCAGAACCGCTGCGCTTGAATCTGCTAATGCAGAACTGCATGCCATAAAAGAGAGCCTGAAGACCGAAGTCGAAAACCGCACTGCGGAGCTACGGGTGGCCAATGAGACCGAACGGCGCCTGCGGAAGGAAGCCGAACAAGCCAACAGAATGAAGGATGAATTCCTTGCGCTTCTTTCGCACGAATTGCGAACCCCGCTTACGGCGATTCTCGGTTGGCTTTCTGTACTGCAGACAGGCAGACTGGACGCGGCCACTCAGGCCAAGGCATTAGATTCCATTACACGGAATGCGCGCGTTCAATCCCGGTTGAACGACGACCTGCTGGATATTTCCGGAATAGTTACCGGTAAATTCGGTGTTTCACTGGAACCGATCGATCTCGTTGAAATCGTGAATGCCGCCGTTGAAGTCGCCCGATCTCCGGCCGACGCGAAGCATATCACCATCGTTTCAGAGATTTCGCAAGCCCCGGTCCGGATAAGCGGCGATGCCGCGCGTCTTCAGCAGGCAATTCTCAACGTGCTCTCTAATGCGATCAAGTTTACAAATAGTGACGGTGTAGTGACCGTTTCTCTTCGGCAGACAGACGAGCGGGCCGTCATTCAAGTCCAGGATACGGGCATTGGTATTGCCCGTGAATTTCTACCGTTTGTATTCGAGCGTTTCCGGCAGGCCGACGCTTCCATAACGCGCGGATACGGGGGACTCGGGTTGGGTTTGGCAATCGTGAATCACATCGTCGCCTTACATCACGGCACAGCCAGGGCGAATAGCCGCGGGGTCGGCGAGGGTGCGACGATCATTCTGGAATTTCCCCTGGAGAAGGCGGGAAGCGCGAACGAAGTAGAAAGGGCAAGCTAGTGTGGTGTCCATTCCCTCGGCGGGACAACCCCGCCTTCGTCGCCGCTCCTCGGTTACAATGAATGGGCATTGCGCCCTCGTCGCTCCTAGAATCCGGGGCTGTCGCGCTCTCGGCAATGGTCCAGGTAATGATGAGACACCACACGGGGAGGTCGTCATATGCGGCGCCGGGTTTTCATCTTGGCTCTGCTTCTGATCTGCAGCAGTCCAAATGTCTTTGCTCAGCTTCAAGCCGACGACTTGCGTAAACTGACGATCGAGGAGCTTCTTGAGATCGACGTGGCCTCTGTCTCGCGCCGGCAAGCGTCGCTTGCCCGCACCGCTGCGGCAGTAACAGTGCTTCGCGGTGAGGATCTCCGGCGGCTGGGGGTGACAAGCATTCCTGAAGCTTTGCGTACCGTTCCGGGTCTGCAGGTCGCACGCGCGAGCGCCGGAGGCTGGGCTGTTTCCGCGCGCGGGTTTACGAACGCTGCAGCAAATAAACTCCTGGTTCTTATCGACGGCCGAACCGTGTATTCGCCCATATTCTCGGGAGTGTTTTGGGATATTCAGGATCTTGTGCTGGAGGATGTCGATCATATCGAAATCGTCCGCGGGCCCGGCGCGACGCTTTATGGCGCCAACGCCATAAACGGCATCATCAACATCATCACGAAGTCGGCGCACGCAACCCGCAGTAACTACGCAGCAGTCGCGGGCGGAGGCGAAACGGACCTTCTCGATTCCTCCGTGCGAATCGGGAGAAGCGTGACTCCGGATGTGAGCTATCGACTATACGGTCGATATCTCTATCGGGACGAAAGCCGTCTGACCAATGGCGATGGCGGCAGCGATGCGTCCCGGCTGCTCCATACGGGATTCCGAATGGACGTGACCCAGGTTGCGGATGATTGGACGGTGGCTGGAGACTTGTACAGCGGCCTCAATGGCATCCTTGGTCGCGATGATGCGAAGGTCCTGGGCGGCTATGTCAGAACCCGCTGGGATAGGAAGCTTTCCAGTGACTCCTCCCTCCAGGTGCAGATGTACGCGGAGCGGAACTACCGGCGGGTACCCTTGCAGAGTGACTTTAACCAGCGAACCTTCGACATCGAGTTCCAGCACGAATTCGCCTTGCGGAATCACACGCTTGTCTGGGGCGCGGAATACCGATGGAACAAGGACTCCACCCGCCCCACGGCGGTATTGTCGTTTGATCCACAGGAGCGCACTTATCCGCTGGCGACAGGGTTCGTGCAAGATGAAGTGTCCATGTTTCACGATGCCGTGCGCGTGTTGATTGGATCGAAATTTGAGCACAATGATTTCAGCGGCTATGAAGCACAGCCCAGCATTCGCGCGGACTGGCAGCTTCGACCCGATCACAACGTGTGGGCGGGCGTGTTACGTGCTGTGCGCACTCCGACCCGCTTTCGACACCGATATCCGCTTCAGTCCCCCTGGCATTACCTTCGTAGGCAACACGCAGTTCAAGTCTGAGAAACTCACCGCATATGAGGCAGGCTACCGGGCGAGATTGCATCGAAAACTAACAACCGATGTCGCATCATTCTTTAACGTTTATGACGATGTTCGAAGCCTCGAGTTCGGTATCCCGCCGCCTGCCGGCCGCATCGACCGCTCAACAACATGAACGCGACAACTTACGGAGGCGAGATAGCCTTAACGATTGACCCGTTCGAGCACGCTCGCCTGGTTGCCGGCTATTCGTATTTGCACAAACATATCTCCACCGATTCCACTCATCGTGATGTATTTGGGGGGACAATCGAAGGGAATGATCCGCAAGCACCAGTTCTTTATTCGGCAAACTTCTGACTTGCCCGGCCACTTCGAATTCGATACGACATTCCGCTACGTCGATAAACTGCCCAGTCCGCTGGTCCTCGATACTTCGAAGCCGATGCCCGCCTTGGCTGGACTCCCAAGAACGTCGAATTCAGCATAGTCGGTCAGAACCTGCTGGATCGCCAGCACCCGGAATTCAACGCGTCTTCACCCTTCAGGGCGGAAGCGGCGCGAAATGTGTACGGCCGTATCGCGGCACGGTTCTGAGACAGCACGTGACTCTCGTCCCGGCACCATGCCGCGGAAGACAGAGCGCTTGCCGGTCCTCGCGTCTCGATTGATTTGGCGATGGAGACGGGAAGTGAAGAAACTTTGTTCCCTTGCCTGTGTCTTGCACTTATTCGATGTGGCCGCGGGGAAACATGTCCGGAACCGTGACATTTGTTTTGGAGGCGTTCCAGATAACTGATCTTTGGTAGAACGAGTGCTGCTCAGAGAATCGGGCGACCGGGAAGGTCATCAGGAAACCACGGAGACGACAGGAACACAGCAACGCAAAGTAAGCTCATCAGCAGACTACGACCATGAAAACAATGGCCCCCGTGACGAGGGGCCATTGTTTTTCAATCGGCCTCTCGTCCTTGAAACAATCCGCCTTCCATCCGAACAGTGGGCACGCCAGTCCGCTCTGCAGCCCGAGGTTGACGGCGTGTGGCAACACTCCGTGGAACGGGACGTGCATACCTTTTTCCAGCGGCTGGTATAAGGAGGCAGACATCAAAGCGAGTACCGAGGCACAACCGGTCGCGTCCAACGATTCTGCAGGCCGTCAGGGCGGACTCGCAGGCTCGAATTGGTCGTTTCCGGCGAAATCGTCGGGTCTGCCGGCAATTCAACTTCGAGAGACTGGACTTCGTCAACGAATAAGGAGGAACACATGTCCACGACAGAACAAGGCACAAGCGGAAATTCACTCGGCAAGACAGCTGCGGCCAGGGCGGCGACGCTCATCGACGAAAACGTGCATTGGGGTGCGGACGCCGTATCCAATTTCGCCCGGCAGACCGCAGACCAGGTTGAACGGGCGACGGACTATGTCCAGCAGCAAAGCCAGAAAATCAAACGGCAGGCCACGGAACTTACGGGAAGAGCCAACGAGCATCCGGGCTACGTGCTCCTCGCAGTGGGGGCCATGGGGTTTGCCCTCGGCTTGTTTGTGCGGGGATCTCGCATCAAGTCATGAAGAAGGGAGCAAACATGAAAGAAGTCATTCGCAAGGACCAGAGGCATTCGAAACCGGTATCCATCAGCTCTGTCGAAGAAATTCGGAAACGTGCCCGGGCGAATGTCGAGGAGGGCGCGGTAACCTGGGGTTACCGCGCCGATCGCGAAAACGTACTGAAGCTCCTGAACGAGACACTTGCCACAGAGCTCGTGTGCGTTCTACGGTACAAACGGCACTACTACATGGCTTCTGGAATCCATGCGCAGTCCGCTGCGAGCGAATTTCTGGAGCACGCCAACACGGAACAGTTGCACGCAGACCGCATCGCTGAGCGCATCATTCAACTTGGCGGAGCGCCTGATCTGAACCCGGATACGCTCACCTCGCGCAGCCATGCCGAATACGTCGAAGGCGCCACGTTAAGGGACATGCTGCGGGAGGATCTTGTCGCCGAGCGGATTGCGATCGAATCCTACACGGATTTCATTCGTTACGTCGGAGACGACGATCCAACAACGCGGCGAATGCTTGAAGAAATATTGGCCAACGAGGAAGAACACGCAGACGACCTGAAGACTCTGATGGAGCATTTCAGCGGGGTATAGAACTTCAGAAGGGCGGTTTCCGGTGGATGCGCTAACAAAACTTCTGGCGGTTGGGGTAGGGACATGGCTCGGAATTCGATACTTCTGTAAAGCGCGGAAAATAGCTGCGGAAGACGCTGAAAAGGACGTAGTCGACGACGCGTCCACAGATTCGTTTCCCGCGAGCGATCCGCCAGCTTGGAATTCCCGTTAGGGGCCCTACCCCCTTTTCTTATGCCGCCTTGCGTTCGTCCCAAATGTATTCCGCTCTTTCCGATTTGAAGATCTCTACAGCCCTCTGGAGCTTGACGGGATCATCGCTGTGCACGGATACCAGGATGTCACCATCCGCAACCCCTTGATGGAGCCTCTGCTCCACTTCTTTTGGCAACCCTATACCACCCAGGACTCCAGAACCTCCAGCAAGTCCGCCGACGACGCCGCCCGCAGCGGCACCACCCATCATCGCAACCAATGGACCAATAGCCAGTGCAGGCCCAATCCCTGGCAATGTCAAGGCAAGCAATGCACCGACGACACTCCCGACTTTTGCCCCGCGTAAGGCGTCCTCTTTAACGGAGATATCGCGGCTCTCGGCATGATTCTCAATGAGGACCGATATCTCCTGCCCGAAGCCGGCTCCACGAAGAGCGGTCAATATCGCATTCGCCCGATGCTCGTCTGAAGACAGGCAGTAGACTCCGTTGGTCATAATTTCCCTCCCGCCCTACCCAAGGGCATGTTGAGTTCCAGCTTGTGGCAGTCTTCAGTCAACAGAACCGCGTCAGGATTTTCACATAAAATGGCGAGACTCTCCAAAGTCCCTACTTCTAAAGCAACTTGCCGCATTGGTTTGCCGCGTGCATCAAAAAAGCAGGGGAAGCCCATTTCCCGGCATCCCAGTCGGGATGCCAGAAGAAAAAGTTAAGGAGGGTCGAGATGCATTTTAGAAAACTACTGTTGGCAGTGAGCGCTGCCGTGGTTGTGACCTTCTCCATAGGTCTCCGAGGGCAGGGTTTGATCGATGGAATCAAGGTAACTCTCCCCGAGCCAGTGACTGTGGGGGATAAGGTTCTTGAGCCGGGTGAATACGAAATTCGAAGACCGTCGTCGGCGAACCGCCAGATCCTGCAGATCTTCAACAACGACAAAATGGTCTACGAGACGGTGGTTCAAACAATTCCCACTGGACCTGACGAGAAGGACCCGAAAGAGACAAAAGTACTACTGCATCACATTGGTAATGCCTATTACTTCGACAAGATCTGGATGGAGGAAAAGAACTACGGCTGGGAATTCCCACTTCCGGAACGAGTGCGAGCTCTTCAACGTGAACTCGCGGTGAGCGTCCCAGCGCGTTACGAATCAGTGGAAACCTCCGATGAAGTCTCGCCGGATCCCGGGCCCGGGTTGGCTGCCGAGCTCGATGCCGTCGCCGCACAGCAAGCTAATCAGCAAGCCGCACAGGCAGACACGGAAAAAGGCGAGCACGAGCGTCTGGAACAACTCGAACGTGATCGCAAAGCGGAACTTGACCGCCAGGCTGAACTCGACCGAGAGCGGCAGGAGCCGGATCGTGTTGCAGCATTACAACCCGAGCCTTCACCGGCCGCTCCGACGCAATCCGAGGCGCGGTCGACGCAGGGGCAATCCGATACGCAGACCGATTCACAGATTCCTGAGCAGCTTCCGGAAACGGCCACCAACTGGGTCGCCCTGATAATAAGCGGACTGCTGCTGGTCTGCCTTTCGTACTTCGCCAGACGGACACGCGCCCAGGACTGACGGGTCATTTCGATAAGGAGGAGCCGTGTCTTTTCACGGATTCTATTTCTCGGGGAGGTTCTCCTCATGGCGGAGGGGAACTTTTCCCTATATACGCATTTTCTCTTCCCGGCTGCGAGAAGTAGCGTTGGGATCCGGATCGACGTGGAAGATGGGAGTGGTTGTCGGCTGCCACCACGGCGGAGCAGGGCAGCTGCCGCGCTTTTGATCAACTTTGGTCAGATTCCGGCCCACTGGTCTTGCGGAAAGGCCAATGGACGGGGTGATGTAACAACAGGGACCCTGAACAACAGGGTTTACCTCGATTTCCAGGAGGAACAATGAGAACTTGGAACAGATCAGTGTTTTGGGTGAAGAGAATGATTCCTCTGAGTCTCCTCGCGATCGGATTACTGTCTGCCGCTGGATGCGGACGGAGTGTAGATGAAAGGAAAGGTCCTGAAGCACTGCCGTTGACAGACTCGGATCTGAAATCCAACATCGAAGCCAAAATCAATTCCGACGACGCGCTGAGAAGAGCGAATCTTGACGTGGACGTTGACGCCGCTGAAAATCGCGCCACCATCTCCGGAACCGTCACGACTGAGGCGATGAGGACCCGCGCTATTGAACTCGCCCAAAGTGCAAGGGAAGGGCTGGTCCTCGAGTCGAAAATCGATGTGAAACCTCCGGACGTTGCGCGTGAGGACTGGACCGAGGAATATTCCAGGGCGGCGGCGAAAATGGCCAGAGACTCCGGGGATACCGTGTCCGATTCCCTGGACGACACCTGGATCCACGCAAAGATCGTGACCAAACTTGTCAGCAATTCAGCCGTTCCAGAACGAAAGATCAATGTCGATGTGGACAAGAAGATCGTGACTTTGCGTGGAACGGTTAGAACCCAGTCGGAAAAGGCTGAGGCCGAGCGAATCGCGAAAGGTACGGATGGCGTGGTCCGTGTTGTAAATCAGCTGAAGGTCGACTCCGCTGCCTGAACCTTCTCGGTCCCGAGGCTACGGGTTTTGGGTCGTAGCCTCGGGATCACCGATCGCACCCTTCGAGTCATTACTCTGGTTCTCGAAAACGGCTCGCCGTGTCGTGACCTAGATCGGCCGTCGGGCCACGGCGATTTGCAATTGAATAATGACGGGTTGCCGGGGTGGTGGGGTTTTGTGGTGGAAAAGCCCAGTTCCAAATCCCACGGCTGAGAGACCAGCAAATCGCTCCCTGCCTCCCCTCCATCCCGGTTTTCGGTTTTCACGCTGCCGACTCTCCTTGTTTGTCGGCATACTGCTCTGGAGTTTCATCAAACACGCTCTTACAGTCCGCCGAACAGAAGTAATAGGTTTTTCCTCCAAAGTTCGAAGTATCGGCAGCTTCGGTTTCATCAACGGACATTCCACAAACGGGATCTGTATGCATGGTGCACTTCCTTTCTTAGCTAAACGTTACAAACGGCGAAGATACTAGTCTAGTTGTCCGCATCTGGCGTTCCACTCGGCAACACCGACCCGGACGGCGGGTCCTCGGGTCGGGATCGGACGAGCAATCAGAGCGGATGTTGTCCAAGGATCTTCGTAATCACCGGCGGATCGACAGGCTTTGTAAGGTGATGATCAAAGCCGGCCTCCCGGGCGCGCCGCTTGTCGTCTTCCTGCCCCCATCCGGTGACAGCGATCAGCACGGTGTGGGCAGCAGTTTCCAGCGAGCGAATGTGCCGCGCCACTTCATAGCCATTTAATTTCGGCATTCCGATATCCAGAATCGCGAAATCCGGACGAAACGCGTTCCACATCTCGACCGCGGAAAGACCTTCGTGCGCCGTACAAACCTCGTGCCCCGCGGATCGAAGAAAGGAAGCGAGCGTCTCGGCAGAATCGGTATTGTCATCCGCCACCAGAATGCGACGGCGCGGTTGCAGCGGGGCAGGAAGGACTTCGGACTCCGATGTGGCGGAGGATTTCTGAGCAAGCGCGGGAATCCGCACGGTGAATTCGCTCCCCTTGCCGAGTCCTTCGCTTCTTACTTCGATCTGGCCCCCGTGCAATTCGACGAGTGTTCTCGCCAGGGCGAGCCCCACGCCCAATCCCCCTTCACCCCGTTCGAGCGAATCATCGACCTGGGTGAACATTTCGAAGATGCGGGACATCTGTTCGGGAATGAGCCCGATGCCGGTATCGGTGACACGGATGACTGCATTGCTGTCGGCCCGCCGAAACGAAAGGGTGATGCGCCCGCCACTGCTCGTATATTTGGCAGCGTTACTGAGCAGGTTCGCAAAAATCTGCGATAACCGCGTGCGGTCCCCCTCGACATAGATCGGCTCGGATGGCGCGTCAACGATGAGTTTGTGTCCCCGGGCATCCATTTGGGGACGAATCGCTTCCACAGCGCCGGCGACTGCATTACCAATATTGAATCGCTCCTTTCGCAGGGAGATTTTGCCGGAGGAAATCCGGCTCACGTCGAGAAGATCGTCGAGCAGTCGTGTCAGCTGTATTGTTTGCCGCTCGATGACGTCGCGGAGTTTCTGCTGCTCCGGCTGTGGCGGTGCAAGCCTGTTTAACGCAGCCACAGCCATGCGGACCGGCGCGAGCGGATTTCGCAGTTCATGAGAAAGGATGGCAAGGAATTTATCCTTGCGCAGAGACTCCTCCTGGAGCGCTTCCTGACTCGCTCGTATGGCCCGCTCGGCTTGCCGTCGCTCCGTGAAGTCGCGGAATACAAGAACGACGCCAAGCACTCTGCCGTCGGAGTGAAGGATTGGGGCCGCGCTATCGTCAATCGGCTTTTCCGAGGCATCCCTCGCAAGCAGCAGGGTATCGTTGGCAAGGCCGGCAACCGAGCCAGTGCGAAGCACTTTCGCTACGGGATTTTCGGCTTCCTGACGCGTTTGCTCATTCACAATACGGAACACGCTCTGCAGAGGCATGCCCGCGGCCTCTGCTTGCGTCCATCCGGTTAACCGCTCCGCCTCAGGATTGAGAAACGTGATCCGGGATTCTGCGTCGGTGACAATCACGCCATCTCCGATGCTCTTGAGGGTGGTGACAAGCATCTCTCGCTCACGGGCGAGGGCATCCCGAGACACCACGATATCCGTCACGTCGTGGATGATTTTCGACGCCCCGACCACGTGCCCGTCCATATCCTTGAGAGGAGAAACGGAAACGGAGACGTGGAGGGGGCGGCCATCCTTTGTGATTCGAATCGTTTCGATCCGCTGATGGGGGCGGCCATTGCGCAAATCCGCGAGTATTTCCGTCTCCTCGTTCATGCGGTCCGGAGGGATGATAATGGTGATGGACTTCCCCTGAATCTCTTCCGGCGAGTAACCGAACATGCGTTGCGCGGCAGCATTCCAGGTTTGAACCACGCCGTTCAAATCCTTTGTTGCGATGGCGTCCCCGGAAAACTCCACGATAGCGGCAAGGCGAGCCCTGACGAAATCCGCCTTTCTCTGCTGGGTCACATCGCGGAAAACCAACACCACACCGATCACGGGGCCGTCGCCCGCACGAATGGGCGCAGCGCTGTCATCTATGGGCACTTCCGTACCATCCCTTGCCCGAAGCACGGTGTGATTCGCGAGGCCCACCACTCTTCCTAAACGAAGCACCGTCTCGACAGGGTTCTCGGCGGGCTGGCGCGTCATTTCGTTTAAGACGTGAAAAACGTCACCAAGAGGTTTGCCGGCCGCCTCAGAACTCGTCCAACCCGTCAGTCGCTCCGCCTCAGCGTTCAGGAATGTGATTTCTCCCCGGCCATTCGTGACGAGGACGGCATCTCCAATCGAGGCGAGGGTCGTGGTCAGCAGGTTTTGCGCGCGGGCGCGTTCCTCAGAAAGGAGTTGTTTCTCTGCGGTCTCACGAACCAGGCGTACCCGCGTCCGGTGCATGGCTTCGATTGCACCGATGATAAAGGCACACCCGAAGAGAAAAGCGATGAGAGCAGCCGCTTCGGAGAACGTGCGACTCAGGAACGTTTCGGAATCGATGAAGAACCAGTCCGCTGCCAGAGCGGAGCCTAACGCCGCAAATAGGCCCGGCCCGAGGCCCCCATACCAAGCTGCCATGGCGACCGCCGGAAAAAAGAAAATGAATGGCAACGCGGTGGGACCTACCGCAGGGGTTAGCGTCTCTCTGGCGATCCCGCCAATGACGATGGCGGCGACCGCAACGCCATAACGCCGCCATCCGGGCCGCGAGGACTGGGGAGCGTCGAGGAGAAAGATTTCATTAAGTCGCATGCTTGCGATTCTAATCAGCCTTCCTGCAGCCGTTTAGTCGCGCGCCGCGCCTCGCGCCGGTGCGCCCCTCCTATTATGTCTTATGTCCCTATTCGAGCGCGCTTGAGCACCGGCTCTATCTTCCAAAAATGCAATTCAGTTGCCACCTTCCCCCTGTTACTAAATTCCCGGGATTCGGCAGCGGGATTGCCTCGATCTTTACAGGGCAAGGACCACGAACAGTGGTCGCGGAAACCAGCCGTGGCTCGTTTGTCTGGAACGGCCAGGGAAGCTGAGGAGGAATGAATGCCATGAAGTTGTTTGCCTGTTCCTTCTGCGAGCAGACTGTGCATTTCGAGAATTCGGAATGCACCAAATGCCACCACCGACTAGCCTATCTGCCAGATCGGGCGACCATGACTGCGCTTGAGCCCGCGGAGAACGAGGAAGAGGGGGTGAACCGGCTTTTCGTGCAGGTTGGGGTGCCTGGCCCGTTGGCTGGCCAGGTTCATTACCGGCAGTGCGGCAACCTGATCGATCACGGGACCTGTAACTGGGGCGTTCCGGCGCACGAGTCGCCGCAGCGATTCTGTCGAGCATGCCGACTGAACCAGGTCATCCCGAATCTGGAGGACTCAAAGGCAAAGCAAGCCTGGATCAAGCTGGAGGAAAGCAAGCGACGTCTGATCTATACCCTGTTGCAGTTGGGCTTGCCCGTGGAATCCCGCTCTGACGATCCCGAACACGGTTTGGCGTTCGCTTTCAAGCAGGACCAACCGGGAGAGGAGCGGGTCTACATCGGTCACGAGCACGGACTTATCACCTTCAACATTGCCGAAGCGGACTCCCCTTTTCGCGAGAAAACCCGGCTCGAACTGGGCGAGAGTTATCGCACGTTACTCGGACATTTTCGTCATGAGATCGGCCATTACTATTGGGAGCGGTTAGTCGCGGAGTCGCCTCACCTCGAGCCCTTCCGAGAATTGTTCGGCGATGAGCGCGCCTCGTACGAAGAAGCGGTCACGGTCTACCACCGGAACGGCGCGCCGCGCGACTGGCCCTCGCGCTTTGTGAGTTCATACGCCTCACTGCATCCGTGGGAGGACTGGGCCGAGAGCTGGGCGCACTATCTGCACATGGTCGACACCCTCGACACTGCGCGCAGCTTCGGCTTGGTGCTGCATCCGCAAGCCGGTCTTCGCGACCGCCACCAATTGGAAGTAGGAACGCGCCGCCTTGACTTCGATAACTTCGACGATATCAAGGCAGCCTGGGTGCCTCTGACGGTCGCGCTCAACAGCCTGAACCGAAGCATGGGATTGCCGGACTCTTATCCCTTCGCGTTGCCTGAAGTAGCGCTGAAAAAGATCGGATTCGTACATGAAATCGTTGGAAACAACAGTGCCATGTCAAAGACCCGGGCCGCTTGAGGGCTCAACGGATGGAAGGGGCAACATAGGGGTGCCACGCGTGTTATGTGGCGAATCTGGAGCAAGGTATAGGCAACTTGGCATCGATGTTCCCGTCTCGATACGGACTTTCATTACCACGTCGAGGGCAAAGAAGCGCCACTTCTTCCAACCGCCCCTGGAACCGTTCCCTATCCTTGCGGTTTTTCGGTTTGCTCGATCCGTTATCCTCGGCACCCCGATTGCATGGTCTATCGGGGAGGAGTTCCAGCCCACAAACTTGTCAAAGAAAAAGCCAAAGAAATAGCAGGAGTGGTGCGCGTTGACAACCATCTCGAAATCGCTCCCGGTAAATGGCTAAGCCTGTGAGTCTGTCCGTTAATGAAGTTTCAACCAAACAAGAATTTTCAAAAATGAAGGAGTCCAATATGGCAGGAAAGAACACGGCAGCATTCGGTATTTACACGACTTATGCGGCTGTCGAAGAGGCCGTAGGCGAATTGAAAGCAGCCGGATATCGGAATACCGATATCTCTGTTCTGTTTTCCGAAAACGTCGGGACAAAGGATTTCGCCCACGAGAAACACACCAAGGCGCCCGAAGGCGCCACCGCCGGCGCCGGCACCGGCGTGGTGGTCGGCGGAGCCTTGGGCTGGCTCGTCGGTATCGGCGCGCTCGCCATCCCCGGCCTCGGACCTTTCATCGCTGCCGGTCCCATCATGGCAGCTCTTGCGGGAGCTGGCGTTGGCGGGACAGTGGGCGGCATAATGGGCGCGCTGGTCGGAATGGGAATTCCGGAGTACGAAGCAAAGCGCTATGAAGGACGCGTGAAGAACGGCGGAATCCTGCTGTCCGTACACTGCGACAGTTCCGAGTGGACGAAGAAAGCGAAGGAAATCCTGGAGAGGACCGGAGCTGAAGATGTGTCGTCGACCGGCGAATCCAGCGCGGACTTCGCTGCCTCCGATCGCCCGATGTCGCGCGCAACAGACCCCACGGGCGAATATCCAAAGAACCGGAAAGTCAGCTAGCTCGTTATGCCGGGCGTAATGAGAATTTTGTTCCCGCAAGGATAACGCCAGGCGCCGAAGGCGTGCTGAGAAAATCTAGCCCCGGGTTAGGCGAGCGAAGCGAGCGCAACCCGGGGTTGCCGTACGGCGATGTCCGCACCCCGGCAGGGGGTGCGGACGCCGCTCGCGAGGAACCCCGGGTGTCGCTCGGCTCCACCCGGGGCTACCTTCCTTTCACGCCTCCGGCGTGCAATGTGTCTAAAACTCCAGGGCGCGGCCGGCCCGCCGCGCAAGCGCCCGAGCCGGGGTCCGGGGGAGAGCCCCGAGCTGGTCTATCTCGTGGAGACGTTGAAGTACCAGACAGACCAGGGAATCACGGATTTCGAGCCTTACGGATTCGGGCCTTTTCGTTCGACGCGCCGGACTTTTCCAAAGTCGATGACGTTGCCGACCCTTGAAATCGTCTGAAAGCTCATTTCGTCGCCTGCGATTTCGGCGATCATGAATGCGTTGTCCGTATCGAATCCCTTGGCCGTGATCGGGCTATTGGGGATGATGCCATCCGCGCGCAACTTGGCGCTGTTGCCGAGGATAAAGTACTGAATATTATTCTGCGGCTTGATCCGTTCATAGAAGTGCTCGTGGCCCGCGAAGACAACATCGACTCCGTTCTTGATCAACAGCGGCTCAAGCACTTTTCGCAGTTCCAGGCTGGGGCCATGTTTTTCTCCGGATGAATAAAGCGGATGGTGAAAAAAGCAAATCTTCCATTCGCTGCCGGAGTTACGCAGTTCGGTTTCGAGCCAGTCGAGCTGCTTCTGATCC
Organism: uncultured Acidobacteriota bacterium; assembly: GCA_963836435.1. GTDB lineage: Bacteria > Acidobacteriota > Terriglobia > 20CM-2-55-15 > 20CM-2-55-15 > DASTBJ01. The sequence continues at coordinate 163,964 of CAWIJI010000014.1, forward strand.
ATATAATTGCTGTCAAGGGCGAAGAAGCGGACGCCGTCCTGCGGTTTGAACGTGTAGTATCGCTGCCCGCCCATGTTGAACAGCTTGTAAGCGATCTGCTTGTCGGGCACGTCGTGGTTTCCCAGTGCCGCGTAAAACTTCATGCCCGTTGAGAGAAGGGCGGCGTAAGGCTTTTCAAATTTGTTCGCGAAGTCCTTGGCGCTTTCTCCACCATACATGTTGTCCCCAAGCATGATTACGAATTCGAATGGGAATGCCTTATGGACCGATGCCAGCTGTTGTCCGATTTCATACTGGGGTTTTGTGCCGGTGCCCGTGTCACCTAAAATGGCAAATTTCAGTTGAGGTTTCTGCACGGCAGCAGGGCCAGCCGGCGGTGGAATCTGGCCTGCCTTTTGGGCCGGCGTCTGGCCCGCCTGAACACTCAGCAGAGCGACGAGAATCAACCCCAGGAAACCGAAACGGCTCTTGCTTCTCAATGTTTCCTCCTAGTCATCAAAACGCATGCGGAAGTATATCGACCACAATATTCGCCTTCGTGTCCCTCAAGATCAGAGTGTGTCCCACAAAACGGTATTCGACACCCTCGGGCAAGGCAGGCAGGGCCATGAGCACAGAGGGGGGAACCGTCGATAGTGGCGCGTTTTCCGGATAGGCGGCGTTAATCTTCAGCTTCACCGACGCCGGCGACTCCGGTGACGCGGGATTGCCCTCCCCGGTTATCGTGGCTCTGGCATCAGCCCCCGATTTCCCCTGGACTTCCCGCTTCAACGCGCCCGCTATCGTATCGAGTAACCACGGCGCGAAAATCTCGCCAGGCATTGCATTGGGGCGCCGCGAACGAATCGCGTCGGCCAATTGCTGCTGATATCTGGATATAAGAGCCACATCCGTAGTTTCTTTTGGGAGAGGCGGAACCTTCCGAACCGCTTTGCCTTGGATTTCCAGATACCCTTGAACCCGGTGCTTGAATTCCTTTACGTCTTTTTGGGAATCCTGTTGCGGCAGGGCTGTGGCGCTCGTTGCCGACAGGATTGTGCTGAACAGAATCACCACGGCTGTCAAATGGATTGCTGGATTTAGTCGCATCACACACCTCCTCCTTCAAGAACGCTCGATTCGAGCGATCCCGTAAGTCCCACCGGGCCTGCGGTTCACAACCACCGTCACCGGGCCAGACGAAGTGCGGTCTCGAGTTGTCCAGATCTTTATTCTGGTCACCGCGCCAGGCGACGGACCCAACGGAATGCGAGGCGTCGATGTAGTCAGGCTTTCGCCCCGGCGCTCCCCGTTAAGCATGCTGGATATTTCATAGCGATATTCTGCTTCATCCGTCAGCTTGTGCTCCATCATAAGGTCCGTGAACTTCAGAACAACATGTCCCGGAATACTCTGCAGAGAGAAATTGGAAATGGCATTCACGCCGTCTAACCAGTGTTTGGCGATCATTTGGCGGCGAGCGAGGAGGGTCCTGTATACGTAGTCGGTGGCGTTCGGATTGGAGTACTCCGCGGTTTTCACGATCTCGTGCAGTTCATCGTCGCCGAACGAGAGCAGGATCCGGGTCGCCCAAAACGCGTCGCCCCGCGTCATGTTGTCGAACGGAATGATGTGAACAGATGGTACCCAGTCTCCAGGCTCAAAGTCGTCCGCGGAGAAGATCCCCACTTCGGGATAGACCAGGGGCACGGTTTTTTCGGCGGGAGTGACAGCGATACCGAGCGAGAAGAGTTCCTTCAGAATATTCCTTGAATCGAAGGCATATTCACGGCCGTGGAAATACTCCAACGGATTTCGTCCGCCTCCCAGGGATGCCCCGAAGTCGATAAAAAAATGCCGTAAGAACTTGCGTCCGTCGACATCGGCATACATGTCGAGGGTATTCATTTCCTTCAGATCCCAGTGGTTAATCCACGATGCGATCACGCGGAGGCCGCGCAATTCACGCCGGTGTTCGTGAGGAATCAAGTCGTTGGGATCGTCGCGTCGAAGTCCCACATAAGAAAACGGCCCTTTGGGAATCCCATCAAGGATCTTACTGGCCAGGACGCGATAGGTTCCATCCGGACGCCGAGCCGCTTTCTGAAGCAGCTTCGTCAGGTCATCTCGGGTGAAGGGGTTTCTCCCAAGTTTGACATCGGACTGCATCTCCAGCTTTTCCGGATCGATGGATGCGATGTAGTTTTCCGGCACGTTGTATCCGGCAGCATAGAGAATTCGTGTCGAGATCATTTCGGCACCGGAATTCAGTTCCGGATATTCTTTGCTGTCGAACTTGATCAGATACCTGTCACCCGTCTTGTCCTTTAATTGGAGTCCGGGTGTCACGCCTTCGCTCTTAACCTTGATGATGATCGCGCCGGTGAAGTCCGGTGAATGGCTGCTTCCCGGGCCGCGGACCAACTCCTCCATGGACATAGGCCTCAGTCCCTGACGGTTTGTGTACCAACTGGAGTCCGGGACTTCATCCAGTGCGTTCACGTTGGCGGCCTCCTTGGGTATACCGGCGACTATTCGGACCAACCGCGCCAGGTCCGTGGCGCGTTTCAAGCGCCCGGTGATTTGGGGTTTTACGAAATCGTCCGTAAAGCCAACACTCCTTGCTTTGGGTTCGGGTATGTTCTGCGTATCCGCATCGAACCAGACTATGGCTTCAGGCCGCTGACTCGCCGCGACGCCCCAAGCGGCTCCCAGGAGAACCGCGGTGATGAGGAGAAGTCTGGTTTTTATTCTCATAGGCATTAGAACAATGAGCTGAGATCCAGGTAGAGCACCCACGCTTCCCGGCTATGCGCCAGATCTACAATGACGCCACGACGCTCTTCGGAACGTGCAAAGAATCGAATTCCGTAACCCATATGGAAGCGGTTCAGGGCGAAATCAAGAATCTCGGGGGCGACCTGCCCGCCATCAACGAATAGTCCCCAGTCGAAATAGCGCCAGATCTGGTAGCGATATTCCACAGAAGCACTCATCGCGCTTTTATCGGTGAACCGGTTCGTCCTATAGCCGCGGACGGTGGATGCCCCTCCGATTGTCGGCAGGTCAAAGAACGGCACTGAGCTGCCACCCTTGCTCCGGTTGGTTTCGACGTCGGCGCGCAGCGCGATGACCGTCCGGCGGTCCTCGCTTAATGGCAGAAACTGCTGAAGGTCAAGTTGATAACGCCAATAAGAAAAATCTCCGCCCTTCTGCCCCTCTATCAAGCTCGCTTCCACGCGCTGGAGGCCGCCCGACGCGGCCCACGTAGGGTGATCCTTAGTGTTTCTTTGAAAGGAGGCTGTTGTGATGCTCATCGTCGCGCCCGTCTCGATTCCCGGAATGTCCTGCCCCTGGAACACCACCATCATGGGTTTGGGCTCTCGGGGTTTGGTTATGCCGATGCTCCTAAAACCGGACTCCAGTCGTGCAGACCAGATCTTGCGCAGGCGCAAGTTCAGAGCTACCCCGGCAGTGCGCGAAACCGTACGAAACCGCGAACCATTCGAGGCCGCAGTTTTGTTGCCGATTCCATAAAAAAAATCGGCTGGACGCGATACGTAATCGCCTAAAACCTCTATGCCAACGCTCGTTTCCTTCTCGGCCATCGCCGGGAAGGAGGAACGGAAACCCACTGACTGGTAGAACTTGTACGTGACAAGGGCGGGCAACTCCAGTTCGAATCCCTTCTTATAATAGGGCGCGATCGACGGACCAAATCCTGTGCTGGCGCCCAACCCGGCGAAGCCGATCCTGACGCCTGCATTGCGACCCATTTTCGCCTTGCGCTCTTCCGGCATCTTCTTTTCAACGAACCCCAGAATCGGGGTGAGCCCGCTTTCCAGCCAGGTCACCGGATGTGCGACGTGCTTGATCGGATAGAGATATGGTCGATGCGTAACAATCCGATCTCCGTCCGTCTCTGAATGTTCCGACGCGGGTGGGACCTCGCTTTGTTGGGCCCGAAGAAAATTTGGAATTGAGATCAACGACAGGAGCAGAAAAAACGGCAGTAGCGATCCGCAGCCAAATGTCCGTCGTTTTGGCATGGTCCCTCGGTAATTGGAACTGCAGAATGGATTCCTAACGGAATTATTTCAAAAGACTGATTTCTTCTCTCCGCGCACTTACATAAAAACCCGCAAGATTTCCTTGTGAACGTTGTTCAGTTCGTCGTGCACCTTCTCAACCTCCCGAATTTTGGCCTCGAGCTGGTTGAGCAAAGCGGTCTTCTCGATACCGTTCCGAATGATCAGGCGCAGGTCGTCGTTATTCCAGGGTTTCTCGATGTACTGATACAAGCCAACGTTGTTGATCGCCTTGATCGCGTTCTCCTTGTCTGCGTACCCCGTCAGCAGAATTCTGGGTATGAGCGGGAATCTCTTCTTCACCTCAGTCAGAAAGGAAATACCGTCCATTTCAGGCATCAGGTAGTCGCTGACGACGAGATCGACCTTCTTGACCTTGCTCCCGATATCCTCCAGAGCTTTTAGTGGTGATGTGTACGCCAACAAACGATAGTCGGTCTCGATTGCGAGAAAGGATTTGATGGAAGAGATGATCATCTCTTCATCGTCGACCAGCAGAATCACCGACGGGTCTTTCTCATCCATGTTTCACCTTCGTTTTTGGGATATAGGCAGATCAATTGTGAATGTTGTTCGGTGATTTCGGCTCTCAACAGCGATCTTGCCGCCATGCTGTTCGATAATTTTGTAGCAGATTGAAAGACCCAGGCCTGTGCCGAAACCGACACCCTTCGTGGTAAAACCAGGATCGAAGACCTTGGCAAGATTCTGCGGAGGTATTCCGACGCCATCGTCGGAAATGGCAATTCGTACGAAATCACCCCGGCGTGAAGTTTCTATGACGATTGTTCCTCGATCGGGAATCGCCTGAGCGGCATTCACGAGTAGATTCATGAAAACCTGGTTCAGGCGGTTCGGGTAGCACTCCACCATGGGGAGTTTTCCATATTCCTTGTGAACATCGATGCGCCCGCGCAGCTTGTGCTGAACAATGACCAATGTGCTTTCCAGGCCTTCATGGATATCCGCTTTCTTCTGCTCGGCTTCATCGAGGCGGGCGAAATTTTTCAGACTGCCGACGATATTCATCAGCCGTTCTGTGGCAAGAAAATTGTTCCGGCAGACTTCCTCCAGAACGCCCAGGAGACGTGTCGCAGCGCTTCTGGTGCGGGCGTTCCCCTTTCCCTGAAGTTGTATCCTGATCTTTTCAATGCATCGGAAAATCGTATCGTTGTTGCTGTGAATGGCGCCCAGCGGCGTATTTATTTCGTGGGCCAGGCCGGCGATCAGCAATCCCAGCGATGCCATCTTCTCGGATTGATTCGATTGAGCATTGGCTTCTTCCGCAGGGGTTATTCGGCCGGATATTCCGTCGACACTCACAGGGCCTCCGGGGCCAGGGCCTTGACACGCTCGATGACGGCCCTGAAAATTGCCGGCGTCACTTCGTCGTGATCTGCCAGTAATTCGTAAAACGCGTCGCTGACAATTTTCAAAAGAACGCTGTCTTCGGTGGCCACGGCCCGCATGAGGCGCGGCGCACTATCGAATAGGGCCCATGCTCCGAAGCTCTGCGAAGGAGCCACTACAAAAACCTCCTGCCCGCTCTTTTCGAGCCGGACGCGTCCGGAGACGACCACGTACATGGCGTCCGACATCTCCTGCTCGGAAAACAATACGGTGCCGGCCGGCGCAGACACTTCGTCGGCGATGGAGCTGATATATCTAAGCATCTCGGTGGTCGCGTGCTTGAACACATCGACACCCTGCAGACAAAGCACTTTCTCCACCGGAGAGAGCATTGCCGTCACCTGGACCTCCTCACGCCGCCTCAACCGGCAGGACCTCCGCAGCGCTCCATCGCGCGACGAGCTCCACCGTAATCATTTGAATCCATTCGTCATCTCCCTCCAGAAGAGCGCGCAACGCATCGTTGCGCTGGATTTCCCAGTCTTCAGATACTTCGGGATTGGCATCCTCGCTGTCCTCGACAACTCGCATCACGAGATCTCTCGCGGGCCCGTCGATCAGGTTGTCCAGAAACTCCAGAGCGCTGGGACGGAGGGCCGGTCTGGAGGCGATATTGAAGAAGACGGCACGGATATCGGCGGGCGGATAGATCAGTGCGAGGAGACGAAAAACTCCTTCCAGACTATCGGCCATTTTTTCTTGTATGGCTTTTATCTCCAGTGCAAGCACTTCGCGGACGCGAGCGTTGGCTTGTTGCATCTCGGCGGCTGCCAGCGCACGGTGTATCCACCGGAATCTGTCACGCGTTTCGCACTGCCGTTGAATCAGGTTCAGGACCCGGTCGGCGTCGAACGAAACCGTCGGGAACCGCTTCCTGATGCGATTCAAAGCGCGCAGGATCGGCATGTTCAGACGCGATGGGGAAGAGGGAACATAGCCAAGGAGAAAGTCCGCGACGTCCTGTCTGCCGAAATAGGAAAGCACCTTGGGAATGCGTATCCTGACCTCCAGCGGTGTTCCACTATCCTGCAACCGCAATCGCAGCGCGGATTCCGCCGGTGGCCCCAGTTTGACGAGGGATTCGCGCACGATGCGCCGAAGGCGTCGGTTTACCAGCATCGGGATTAACTGCGGGATGAAGCTCTCGCGCCCGATTTCTCCCGCCACGCTGACGGCCTGCTGGACGACTTGAGGATTTGAATCGTGGAGAAGGCGATCGAGAAACGCTGCAGACTCCGGCAAACGGGCTATGGCCAGGCTTCGAGCCGCCGCGAGTTTGGCGCTGACTTCATATTCTCCCTTCGTCGCGAGGGCCCTCTCAATCAACTCGGCGTCAAGCAAGCTTCGATCCCCGAATTGATATTCGGCCATGCAATGGATCGCGGCCAGAACAATCCGGTAATCCTCATGGAACAGAAATGTCCTGAGTTTTGCGTTGTCCGTCGATGGTAGCGAACACAGGTGCCGTATCGCCTCTCCGCGAACCTCGAGATCCTGGTCGTGCAGGGACGGCGCAACCAGCGAAGGAGACGCCACGCGCCAATGGGTCAACAGCGCAATGGCCTGCCTTCTTACCTCGACGGCTTTGTGCCGAAGAAGAGAGGGAACTTGACGACGCCATCCGGACGGGTGAATCCTGCCCAGCAGGTCCAGTGCATACAATACCCGCCGGTCATCCGGACTCGATAGGGCGGTGACAAGGGAGTTGATTATCGTACTGTCGAGGCCGCGTACCTCCAGGGTTTCGGGTTCTACAACCTTCTTTTCCAGCGCGACCCGGAACGCATGGACATAATTCCGTTTGACTACAATCGCAACGGCCACCCACACAACCAGCAACAGAGCCGCCACCAGGCTTAACCACGAAACCGAAAAGGAAAGCCCGGCCGTGAGCCCCACCAGCAAGAGGCCCCCCGCCGCTCTCCCCGCGCGATCCACGAACATATCGATGAGGGCCTTCAAGGAAGCCTTCATCTTCAACGGAATCGGCACGTAAAGCAGTTCCATTCCCGAGCGATGAACAGAGTAGCTGAGACCGATGTCCAGCAACTTCAGAAGAGACATGGCCCATAATTCCGGTCGCGCGGCCACGATGAGAAAGCTCACCAGCAAGCCGCTTGGGAGCAACAGGATGGCAAGGCCGACCCCGAAGCGCTTGAGCAGGCGGTTGGTCACAAACGCCTGGAACAACAACGCCAGCATCCCACCGTAGGATGCGATTGTTCCGAAGAATGACGTCAGGTTGTTCTTTGAAGTAAACGTCTGAACCGAAACCGCTTTGAACTCGTAATCGATGAACGCTTCGACAATCACTCCCGCGAGCAGGAGGGCGACCATCATGGAAATGTACGGCGAGTCCTTGATCGCCGAAAACATCGTGCTGCCGGAATCAGAAGGTGGGGCGGTCTCGGCCGGAGGCACCTTAGGCCCCCGCCAGTCTTCGGGTTGGGCAAGCTTATAAAGGATTCCGATGGTAACGAGCATCAGGACGGCACAAAGTGGTAACAAAGACTCCGTGCCCCACCAGGGGGCAATATATTGCGCGAGACTGCCGCCGACAATTCCACCAATGACGCCGCCAAGGCCGACCCATCCGAAGGTGCGTCTTGCTTCTCTTGCATCAAATACGTTGTTTGCCAGGGACCATGCCTGTGATGCGGTTATTGCGCCAAACAAGCTGACCCACACATAGAGGACGTAAATCGACGTGTGTCCCTGCCGGGGAATCAACGCCCAGAAAACCATCAGACTCGCAATGGCGAGGACAGATGTCGCGCGAACGACAGCATAGAAACCTTTACGTCGAAGGAGGCCTGGATAGAAGGAGGAGATCAGGGCCATAAAGCAGGCCGTGAGCAGGTAAAGATACGGCAATTGCGATGTGCCGACTTCGGTAACGAATAGGGAATCACGAACAGCTTTTGTGGTGGTATAGCAGGTGATGATCAGAAGCAGATAGCCCGCCATCAGAACGAGGCGAAGTCTTTCATCGCCTCGTTTGCCGGCGATGGATTCCGACGATGCCTGGGGAGGCGTCATGATCTCCATCCGTGTTATGCGGCCAATTGCGCGGTTGCCGGTCGCTGCCTGGCCTGGCGCACGATGGCAACTGCCAGTCCCAGCCATGCAAGGGCAAGGACTACATTGACCACGGCAAACGTTCGGACGCTCAATGCAAGCTCAGTTCCTGCGAAGACAAGCAGTCCGCTTACGGTATCGCCCGCCCGCCAGAAGAAACTATCGATGGCAGACTTGGCCTTGTACTTCGCCTCCCGGCTCGTGGGCAGAAAGAGAGCATGGCGGGCGGTATTCTGAATCGAATAATCGATGGAGTTTTCCACAATTTTGGCGATGCGGATAAGACCCAGAATCGGAACGACCGCCAACATGCTATAGCCCCCGAGCGCTATGACAGGGAGGAAGAAGAGGGCCTTGCCCGCCCCCAGAAACTGCATGATCCGGGACGTCGCAAACATTTGGAGGGCTGCGCCAACCAGGTTAACCCAGAAGTAGAAATTCGCGTAAAACGTCCCGATGTAGTTCTTCTCCGCTGCCGCGGCATCTGCGCTTCCCTGGGAGATTGCCTGCGCGTTCGCGGAAACCGTCTTGCCGAGAATAAACTCTCCAGTGGTATTGACGCAGTTGGAGAGCAATACCAGAACGGCAATGAATAGCAAATAACGGCTCCTGAAGATCAGCTGAAATCCGCCTTCTTTCCCCAGAGGCTTTTCCGTTTGCTCTGGTCCAGGAAGTGCCCGACCCTCCCCGTTTTTCCTCTCCCGGAGATGGATCCAATTCGTGAGAACCATGGAAATCCCAAGTAGCCCGGCGGAAACCAGCATCATGGGGTAAGGCCCGACAGGCTCGAACATCCAACCCGCCAACAAGGCGCCCAGTATGGCGCCCAGCGACGCGCCGATGCCGACAACTCCAAAAAGCCGTTCACCCTGGGGCTTCGTATACAAGTCATTCGCGAAAGCCCAGAACTGAGCAACCAACATCAAGTTGAACAATCCAACCCAAAGATAGAACACAACTCCCAATTGAAAGCCGATTCGTCCCAAGACAAAAAAAATTGCGAGATTAGACGCGAAGAACGCGGTGACTCCGTTAATCAACCAGACCCGGTTTACGCGACTGGCCAACATCCCATAGAGCGGAATGATCAGAAGAAACAATGCAGCCTGGCCGCCCGATGCATAACTCTTAATTTCCGCTCCGGATTCTCCGAGTATCAAAGCCTCGCGTACAGGTTTGACAACGTAGTAGGCCGCGAGAAGAAGAAAAATGTTCACCATCAACAATAGGGCTGTGGTCGCCTCGCCGGGATGCAAATTGGCAAACGGCGACAAGAGCTTGTCGAGAAGAGTCGGCTTTCCGGAATCCCCAAGAGGTCGCTGCACGGGCGTGTGCCTCCTTATTCACTTGAGCAGATTGCGTGCCATTCCTGCAGAATCAGGTAGCAGAGGACTCGTCTACCTGCGCCACCAGAGACTTTCAGCGATTGCTGCGACGCTGTACGCATCGCGATATCAATTCCTGCAGATGCGAAAGACCGTGCGTTCCCAGGATGGGGCAGCTGCCGTCCGTGGCATTTTTCCACGGACGGCAGTGTCGGAAATCAGGCGGCTGATTGGCGGAGATCGGCGGCACCACGAGGAATTCTCGGGGTCGCTGCGTTTACCGTGAGCACACGACCGGATAGACTCTGTCCGTTGAGCTGCTCGATTGTTCCCCGCAAGTCGGAAGTGTCCTGAAGTTCCACGAAGCCAAAACCTCGGGATTGACCTGTTATCCGATCGCGTATGACCTGGGCGAACGCAACATCGTGACCCTGTTGTTCAAACCACTGGCGAAGTTCATTTTCACTGCAAGCATGGGGAATATTTCCGACAAACAATCTCAGCATAAGTTCTCTCCTCTTTCTGCCCTCTGGGCTGGTTACAATTTGGCCACTTTCGATAGAACAAAATTAAGCTGGTTTTCCGGGTGATAGTGCGCTTCGCCACCCTGGGTATCCAGGAGAGCTCCTGCACCTTCCGCACCGCCTATAGCCGCACCGGTTGCGGCACATTTACCTCTCCCGCTGGCGCCAATAACCGCGAAGCACGATCTTTCAGCACGCCACTAAACTTCGTCCTGCGGGGATAGTGGTTCGGGGTATAGGCTCGGGCTTGGTCGCACGCCCTGGCTGCCCCTCCTTAATTTGCTGCGCTCAAGTCGCGCCTCTACGATCCAGAGGATTCCAAAGAGACGTTTCATAAGCGCGCCCCCGAAGCCTCGTCCCGACCTGCGGAAGATTTCGAATCGGCATTCTGTATGCCCGCGCCTCTTACCGAGTTGCGTTCTTCCGCCGCATTTGAAATTCATACATCCTCCTCCAGGTTCGGGTAAAAAGCCGTAACGACTGCGAGAGTTCAGTATTTCGGGTGCAACCTTTATGCCAAAAGAGGCTCGGCGGTTAAGACACTGTGGAGATGTAAGTTGCGGAGGGCTTGAGTCGCTCCATTGTTTCTTGGAAATATGCACCCGCAGTACCACTTCCGAAGAGAAGCTCCCCGAGAAGTACCACCGTGAGCCCTTTCAACGACGGCCGTCCCCAGTGTGGCGCTCTACTGAAGTCAGCACAGATCTAAATCCAGGAGCTCGAGAGACAACCTCACTCCCATGGTCGCGCCTGCCAGAAGGCCCAGCATGGCGGACTTCGACCTCACTTCTGATTTTGGCAGGATAAATGCGCCGATTCGCAGGTCTGCGCAAATTTCACCGATAAACAGGAGACAAATAAATGGCGAGTAACTATCAGCGTGGTCCGCGTGACCGGCGGAGCCAGCAACCCCAATGGCAACGAGAAGACGAGGAATGGTCCGGCACCCAGCCCGACGACGATTACCGCATGGGGCTGGGCCAGGAGAGTCGAGGTGAAGATTTTGGATACCGCGATCAGGAGTCGACCGATCGCTGGTCGCGAAGAGAAAACATGCGTCGCCCCCAAACCAATTATTTGACCTTTGGAGACGAACCCAACCAGAGGCATGGAGGCGGTGCCTACCGGAATCGTGAGCTCGATTACGGACAGGATTTCGGTCCAAGCCCCTATCGAGATGGCCGGCGCGACAGTTGGAGGTCATGGCCCGAACCCGACAGAGATTCCCTGCGCCGCAACCCGGGTCAGTTTGTCGGGCGCGGCCCGCGCGGATATAAACGGTCCGACGAACGGATCGAGGAGGAAATTAACGAGCGGCTGACGCAGCACGGCGACGTCGATGCCACGGAAATCGAAGTTGCCGTGCAGAACGCCGAAGTCACGTTGCGCGGCAGCGTCGACAGTCGTCAGGCCAAGCGCTTGGCGGAAGACATTGCAGACTCCGTCTTCGGCGTGAAGGAAACAAACAACCAGATCAGGATACGGCGCCAGGGCGGAGAGTCGGGCGAGAACAGGCAGGAGGCGGCCAGCACCGGAAAGCAACGAAAGATAGGCTGAATGCACCGATTGAGACTCGCGTCCGGGCCTGGAGAAGATACCCATCATCGTTGCGATCGCAGGGGGCGGTCGCCACGCTGCCCAGCGTGAATTCGCTCTCATGAGCGGGTTCGCGCTGGTTTCGTTCATGCTCATCATGATGACGGCTGTCTCACGGCCTCCGCTCCCGACAGGAAAACACCGGGAGCGTGCCAGGCGAATCAGGCCGCCAATCTATCAGAGTCGTCGAGTTCTTCGCACCACACCAGCTTGCGGTCGAGTTCCCATTCCGTCAGCGCCATGCACTTGAGGCAGCGGGTAAAGATGTCTCCAACTTCGAAGATCTGCTCTTTTTCACAACATTCACTGATATAGAGTCCGCGTTCGAGAACCGTCTGGGACGTTTTCGTCTGTTTCATAAGTACCTCTTTCGTGGGCTCTTTGCAGCATCTATTCTGCCAAACCTGTTCCTTTAATCACTCGGGTGCAGTGGTCACAAAGTGTCACTTGTTGGAAGCGAAGGGCACGTTGTCGCTCAGCGGAGGGCTCATCCTCAAAGATCTTCATTATGGGACCGGCAATTGCTGTTGGACGGCCTCGTGACTGCTGCGACGAGGTGGAAAACCAATGACGCACGTCCCTTCATGTCCCGCCGGCTTGGGCAAGAGATTTCGAGGCTGCGGTCATGCGGCAAGCTATCGAAAGATCCACTCAGGAATTGAAGGACTGCAGGGGCGGCGGTCTACGAAACTTTGAAGACCGCGCCCCTGCGGGTTCAGGCCGCTTTCTTCGGCGCCTGGTGCATCGCGAATGCGGCGCCCTGCGGGTCCATCAACTGGGCGATGCGGCCCCCGCCGGGCACGTCCATCGGTCCGTTCATCAGCTTGCCGCCGTCATTCGTCGCACGCGCAATCGCGGCGTCGAGATCGGGAGTTTCCGTGTAATAGATCCACATCGGCGGCGTGGGCGCGCCCGGAGGCGTCTTCATGATGCCACCCATCTGCTTGTCCCCGAGGCCGAAGACGCGGTAGATCCCGATGGGCCCCATGTCCATTTCTTCGAGAATCTTCCATCCAAAGAGTTCCGAGTAGAACTTGGCGGCCGCGGCCGGATCGCTCGTCATCAGCTCGTTCCAACAGAACTCGCCGGATTTAGACAGGTCATGAAGTTCCATTGGAGTTTTCGGCGTGAACACGGAAATGAACGCGCCTTGCGGATCCGCAATCACGGCAAAGCGGCCGACTGTAGGAATATCCGTCGGTTCCTTGTGGACCTTTCCGCCGATTTGTTTCGCCTTCGCGGCCGTCTTATCCACATTCTCAACCTGGACGTGCGCCATCCAGTTCGGTGGCGTGTGCATCTTGACGGCTTCATCTGGAAGTGTCATCACACCGCCGAGTGGGCCCTGGCCACCTACCCACATCACATAGTCATCTCCGGTTTCTGTGAACGGTTGAGTTCTCCAGCCAAACACAGCAGTGTAAAAGCGGATCGCTGCATTCTGATCCTTGGTCAAATGTTCGTACCAGACGAAACGGCCTTCGTTTTGTTCGGTCCCGGTAGTCATTTCATGTCTCCTTCGAATGGTTTTGGTCAAAGAGCTAACAATCGGACGAGCAGGCAGGAGTTCCTTACAAGATAGCTCAGAATTGGCGAGTTGGGGCAGGTGATATTTGAAGTCACGGTGCAGAACGGCGAGGTCACTCTGGAGGGCATTGTCGATGCCAGACCTAAGCAGCAGCGCAAGGCGAGCTAACCTTTCAAGTCGGGAACAGCCGGTGAATTCCGGCTGTTCCCGATTTAAACCGTTTCAGTCTAAACGGGCGCTCGACCCTGAATGATTCGGATCAGGGCCGAAGCAATCGCCACGATGAGCAGGATGTGGATAAACCCGCCCAGTGTGTAAGACGTAGCCATTCCCAGCAGCCATAAGATGAACAGAACTACAAAAATTGTCCAAAGCATAGAACTCCTTTCCGGATTGGATTGACGAATCCCGCGGTCACCTCGTTTTCGCGGCGCCGCCTGTGGAATTTTCTTCTTCGGCGGAATATCTGCTGAGCATATCGAGCAATGGCGCCGCCGAAGCGGTGGCTGCGATTCGGCCCTGGAGGATGTCCTCATGCGATACGGGTTTACCGTAGAGCGACGCGTTATCCTTGTCATCGGCCCGCAACGTCGCGCCCTTCAAGACGACGCCCGCGAAAAGACCCCTGGAACGCGAATAGGACAGAATTTCAGCGTGCAGGTAGGCGTCGGTTTCCGCCGTCGCCGCGCGCCCGACCGGTCCGGCCATCGCTGCGCCCTCGCCGCCGATGGTGAATTCGCTCTTCATCAGCTTGTTGGCACCGGATTCGTTCATGACCATCATGACGACATCCGTTTCACCGCCGCCGATCTGAAGGCCGACACTCCCGCCTTCCATTCGAACGGTAGATACTCCGGTCCAGCCTGCGCCGCCGGGTTTCCGGCAGGTCGCCACGCCTTTCCCGTATTGCGCACCAACAATGAATCCTCCGCGCTTGACCGCAGGGACGATGACGACACAATGAGCCTTTTCGAGCAGGTCTTGTGGGATGCTTTTGTCGCCTCCGCTCATGATTTCTTCGAAGACAGTCTTGGCGGCCCCGATACGATCCACCACATCGTCGGCGGCGAAAACGCTCGTGGCGGTCATCATCAGAATCAAAGTGAGACGTCCGATCATAGAGCAAGCTCCTTTCCGCTATAGATGGGAGAATGCAATCCCGCAGCCAAATCGGCGCATCGCTCTATAGCTGGCTTTTGCTGCTCGTGAAAACGCTTCGCCTCAGGAACGCGTACAAGTCCATGCAAATAAGCCGTCGGTTTTGCGGGAACGGTATGTGCTCGGATTTCAAGGCGAATCCGCGCCTTGAGGGAGGATCCATTGAACATCAACAGGGTAGCCGCAAAAGCGCCCCATTACAGGCGTCTCATCGGGGAACCTCTGATCGAGTTTCGACGGCTGCCCTTCAAACCTCATGGCAAAGCGAAGGTGGAAGACGGGCAGTCGCCGGTGGAAATCGACGCCCACTTCGATTACCCCGCCGGCGTCTTGGCGGGGATTGATGGACCTTGTCAGTTCATCGACGCCTGCATTGGCACGACGCACTTTGAATCGTCTTTGAGGAACCTCGACGTTTCGCAGACGGGTGGTGCCGGCGCGGCGTCCTGAGTGAAAATCTGCAGGCGAATGATCACTGGTCGTTCGGTCGGAGCAGATTGGTGGTGCGTTACTCCTGCTCCGAACCCCACGCTAAACAGGCCTGCACGAATCAGCCATGGGATAGGTCGCACCCAGGTCCTCCTTCGCTGACAGTCGATTTGATTCCTCAACGTTACTGAGCATTTGCGATGCCCGACTTGAGAGTTTGCAGGACGGATGCCATTTTTGCAGCCCGGTGGTCCTAACCAGACGGGGCTCCGCTCCGGACCCCGGCTCGGACGCCTTCGGCGTTTGGCCCGTTATGCCTTGCGGGAACAAAGTTCTCGTTACGCCCGGCCTAGCGAGCTAAGCGCCACAGATTGAAGGAGGAGTGCAAAGGGAATGCCACGTGAATGGTCGCGTTAGACTTGATCCCCGAAGGATTTGGCATGCGTATTGCGCCACCTTTGGCGATGTCGAGCGTAGAAAGCAAAATTCCGGGACCGCGTCTCAAGGGTACGAGGCCGTCTTTGCCGGAGCGGCCGAACGTCGCTACGGTTTGTCTCGTAGTCCTGAGCGCGGTTTCGGCAGTTTTTTGTCTTCGATATGCTCAGGCGGTCATGTTGCCTTTCGTTCTGGGCCTTCTGGTTTTCTATGTCCTTGACCCTGTGGTCAGTTGGATTTCCGGGCTTGGCGTCCCGCGCGCCCTGGCGAGTTTCGCGCTGATCGTCCTCCTCCTGGGTACCGCTGTGGGTGGAATGTATCTGCTTCGGGGGCAGGCCGTCGATTTGCTCGAACGGTTGCCGGAGGCGATGAACAAAGCAAGAGACAGCATCGAAGCGCACCGCGGCGGGCGGCCGGGTGCGGTCGCCAAGGTTCAACAGGCAGCCGGGGAACTGCAGCACAGTGCCTCCGAAGCTGCGGGCGCTGCGCCCTCGAAAGGAGTAACGCGGGTACAAATCGAGGAACCGCTATTTGGCGCGGGAGAGTACCTCTGGAACGGGTCCCTTGGCCTGATGTGGTTTATCGGTCAGACGATAACGATCATTTGCCTGGTATTCTTTCTTCTCGCATCCGGCGATCTGTACAGGCGAAAACTGGTTGAAGTGGTCGGCCCTCGGCTTTCCCGTCAGAGATTGACAGTCCTGATCCTGAATGAGATCGACCGGCAGATCGGACGCTTCCTGCTGATCCAACTCCTGGCCGGCACGTTCATAGGAGTTATCGTGGCAGTCAGCCTCTGGTTTCTCGGGGTGAATCAAGCGGCAATGTGGGGTGTTTTGGCAGGAGTCCTGAACTTGATTCCGTATTTTGGGGCGATCATTGTGACGGTCGCGCTGGCGCTTGTTGCTTTTCTGCAGTTCGGAGATATGAAGATGGTGGTCCTGGTTGCCGGTGTCACCTTATTTGTGACAACGCTCGACGGCCTCCTGATAAAGCCCGTCCTGACGAGCAAAGTTTCGCGGATAAACAACCTTGCCGTCTTTGTGTCCCTGCTCTTCTGGGGTTGGCTCTGGGGAGCGCTCGGGATGCTGCTGGCCGTTCCGATCACGATGGTCCTCAAGAGCATCTGCGATCACATCGAAGAGCTGAAGCCCATCAGCCACCTCCTAGGGGAAGGGAATGACGTCTAAGAAGAAAAAATGGTTACTGGGGACTGGCATCATGGCGGGGGCTGTGGCGATCGTGCTGTTTTTCGTGGGACGCTCAATGGCCAAGCGGTTCGATCCCTACATTCGAGAACAGGCGATTGACTATCTTCAGAGACGTTTTGACAGCCAGGCGGAGATAGGCGCGCTTCGCATCAGCTTGCCCCATCTGTCTCCGTACAGAATCGTATTTCAGCGGGGGAGGGGAATCCTGGCTCATGTCGAAGGGCGCAACATCCAGCTTCGCCACAAAGGCCGGCGCGATATCGCGCCCATGTTCGTGATGGGGCGATTCACCTTCGACGTTGATCTCGGGACCATCTTCGATTCGCCCCGGCGAGTTCCACTCGTCACGATCGACCGAATGGAAATCAATATTCCTCCGAAGGGCCAACGTCCCGATCTGAGTCCTGACGATGATGATGGCGCCGAGGACGATTCGTCCGATACGGATATCCTGTTTGATGAGGTCGATGTCCACGATTCGATTTTGAGAATCCTTCCCCGCCAGGAAGGGAAGAGGCCTCTGCAATTCGACCTTCATGAAATTCGTTTGCTGTCGGCCGGCAAAAATGTCGCAATGAAATACAAGGCTTTCCTGACTAACGCGAAGCCGCCTGGGGAAATCGACAGCGAAGGAAACTTCGGGCCGTGGGCAGCAACCGAACCCGGCGACACGCCTCTTGATGGAACGTACGTTTTCGATCAAGCCGATCTTGGGGTGTTCCGCGGCATCGCCGGCATTCTCCACTCGACAGGAAACTTCGAGGGCACACTCGACACGATCGTCGCCAAAGGCGAAGCGACCGTGCCGGATTTCCGCCTGAAACGTTCGGACAATCGCGTTCCGCTGAAGACGAAATTTGAAGTACTGGTGGACGGCACGAACGGCAATACGGAACTCCGCCCGGTTGTCGGAACGCTGGGTTCCACCACGTTCACAACCAGCGGAGCGGTTATCAAGCATGAGGAGGATCAACATCGAACGATCCGTCTCGACGTCGACATGCCGAACGGAAATCTCAGCGACTTGCTGAAGCTGGCCATGAAGGGTGAGCCCTTTATGGCGGGTCGAATTGCACTGAAGACTAAGATCGATATCCCTCCGCTGAGCGGCAAGGTCAAAGAGAAGCTGCTGCTCGACGGTCAATTCGAGATTACCGAAGGTCATTTTCAGCGATCGAAGATCCAGGATCAGATCGATACGCTGAGCCGTCGGGCTCAGGGACAGCCGAAAAATATGGAAATCGATGAAGTCATACTCAGCATGGCCGGAGCATTCAAGATGGAAGATCAGACCGTAACGTTCCAGAATCTTTCATTCGCCGTGCCGGGTTCCGGCATAGATCTGGCCGGGAGCTACGATATCGAAGAGGATGTGATCGATTTTCACGGAACCCTCAAGCTCGACGCCAAAATATCGGACACGCTCACTGGATGGAAACACTGGCTGGCGAAGCCGATCGACCCCTTTTTTTCAAAGCATGGCGCCGGCACATTTGTACATATCCAGGTCACCGGCTCGTCCAAGGAGCCAAAGTTCGGCCGAGACAAGGGGCGACAGGACGAGAAGAATTCCGAACAGAAAGATGAACAAACCGGCCAAATCGAAAAGAAGCCTTAAGGCCCACGCATCTTTGGACGCACGGCGGGAATCCCCGGAGTTGTTTTGAGCATTACCGTGCTACGCGATTCGTCTCGGGATCATTTCCAAAGAGTATCTTGCGGCAGGGGCTGAGAGCATGCCTCCAGGCTCCCAGGAATGGTGAAGACGAAAGCGGATCCCCGATTTCCACGGGTTCTACCCACATCTGGCCGCCGCACCGTTCCACGATTCGCTGGCTAGTCTAGTCGCCAGCCCGATTCCCGTTCCAGGAATTTCCCTGCCGTGCAGCCGCTTCAACGGGTCAGGAAAAGGAGGAGCTTCACGCCGCCATTCCAATCGACTCCAGGCGAGGAGTTTTTCCTTCGGCTGGAAGTTGAAAAAGCTGCACCAGGTCCTGCCATTCGAGTTCAAGCTCGAATCCGCAACTGGCTTCCTGGCACACGCATCCGTGAGAGAGAACTGAGAAAACCATTTCATTGTCGCTGTTGCACTTAGGGCACGTCATGGTGGAATCTCCTTCACAAATAACAGTGCACTTCTAGTGCCAGTGTTATCGGCAGGGAAGCCGAGGATAGGAGTGGGTTTGTCAGGTATTCGGTCGAGTGTCTCTGGGATCGCTCTAGCCTCGCCGCTGCAGAATTCCGCGCTGTCGCACGAACTCAGGGTTCATCCCTCGAGATAGGGGAGGGTAATGCGGGCTTGTTGGGAGGTTCATGATTTCGACCGTCAGGGCCGGGATTCCGGGGGCCCAGTCGACACGATTTCTCAAATCCGATGATGTGGCCTTTCGCATCCTTCATGAAGACCGTGTCCATGAAGACCGTGTCGTCATTGGCCAGTTCCGTCTTTCAGGCCACAAAAGCGACAATTGGAGGCGTTGAGATCCCGCTGTCATTCGTTTCCGCGGGCGTTGGACCACCCGCCAAAGTCCCCGCCTTCAAAGGGCTGTTTGTGGCCCATCAAAGTGATCATGCTCAAGAGCTGTCCCCGATGGTGCGTTCCGTGAGTGACAATATGAAACAACTGGTTCAAACGACGCTGCTCACCAAGCAAGCGCCGTTCGGTAGAGGCCTTTGCGGCATCAGGAAAGGATTCAGCTAGTGAGACAAGCATCCGTCGAACATCCTGGAGCGACGCTGGTTGATCATAATCTTGCCATGTTGGCTCTTCG
Organism: uncultured Acidobacteriota bacterium; assembly: GCA_963836435.1. GTDB lineage: Bacteria > Acidobacteriota > Terriglobia > 20CM-2-55-15 > 20CM-2-55-15 > DASTBJ01. The sequence continues at coordinate 183,496 of CAWIJI010000014.1, forward strand.
ATGATCGGGCCGACGCACCCGCTCCATCCTTGCATCACCTTGGCGATATGAACCATGGTTTGATGGGGAGTGCGCAAGCCGAAACCGAAATCTCGATTGCGTTCCTCCTCAGACAAACGTTCAAGAAAGTCCAGAATACGAAAGTTACACCAGAGTTCATATTCCACAAGATTAAGAACGATATCTGCGTAGTCGCTCATGTCCGCCAATTCAGACCTCCTCGAAATTCTCCGTTGTGCATCCGTAAATGATTCGGCCTGAGAGTGAACCTTAGCTGTGACGGCGAAGCGAGACTCTGGTTCGTTTCGCCTCGCCGGCGCTCAGTCGCTAAGGAAGCCCGCCGAGAACCTGCGCAACAGCTTCACTGCAGATACGTTCGGGTGGAATGCCCCATCGATTCACAGCGGCTTCGTGGCGGCCGCCGGCGTCGCGCAGCGCGGCAACGACCGCGCAATAGTCGTGGTCGGCGCTGCGGCAGTTTTTCGAGCCATGGGCGGCCCAGCCCAGAGCCGACGTTCGATACGCAGTATCGCGAAGATTCACCGGAGCGCCAACGGATATCAACAGCCGTACCATTTCGGCGTGGCCGTGCCAGGCTGCGATGTGCAGCGGCGTTGCTCCGCTTTCGCCCACAGCCTTCACGTCAATTCTGAGTTCATTGGCTAAACGCATGCTGTCGACCTTGTTGCGTCCAGCGATCTGCACGATGGTTTCGAAGTCTTCCGAAGTGATCTTGGCGGGCAAGTCCGGGTGTGCTGCGAGCACGGCATTGGCAGTTTCCGAGTCCGCGCGGATGCATGCGCCTAACAAAGCGTCGGCCGGTGACACGCCGTCTGTCGCGGCTCCGTGCGCGAGCAGGAGTTGAGCCGCTTCCTCGTTCCCGTTCCGGACGGCAAGTTCAACCGGCCTGCGCCCGTCGGGACGGACGACATTCGGATCTGCGCCCTCTTCCAAAAGGAAGCGTGCCATCTCGATGGACATCCCGGACACGGCGATCCGGTGGAGCGGCGTCTCTAAATCCGGGCCGTTCGCATCGTTCGTCGGTTTGACGCCATGCTGAAGAAACAGGCCGAAGCTGCGTTTCGCAACGTCGCTCGCCGCAGGACCTATTCCCACCCGCCGATCGTAGTAGGTTGCGAACGGGTTTGCGGGCGGTGGAGGGTTCAGGCGGAGGCCGTCGCGAATGTCGCTCATCAGCGACCGCATCTCGCTGCTGCTGAAGGCGCTCTTGAATGCGTCCATCATCGACTGCGCGGATGGCGTTTGTGGGATGGTCTTTAATGCCTGTCCGGCTGCAAACGCACGTTTCATCAACAGCCAGTAGACGGCCGTGTTTCCGCTCGTAACAGCGCGGAACGACGCGGGAACCTTTTCCCCCGGATCGGCTGGGTCTTCGACATTGAATGCATTTGGATCGACGCCGCGCTCCAGTAGCAGCGTCACGCACTCTAAAATGCCGGCGGCATACCTTGAGTTCAGGCGGCATAGCGGAGATGCGCAGGCATACATGAGCGGCGTCCATCCAGCGCGCTCTGCGTTGACCAGCGAGGGATTTTGTTCCAGGTGGTACCGCAGCGCGTCGACGTCGCCGACCACGCATGCGGCATGAATGCTGTCTTCGACGAGGTCAGGTATCTCACCGACTTGCTGTTTGGCTCACGAGCTGTTCCGGCATAAAATAGCAGGAATTTCAGCGACGGTCCCTTTCTGCGAGGCACAATGACGAAGCTTTGTCTGTTCGTTTTCGGCGTCATGGCTGTTCTTCCACAAGAGCGAGCAGCGGTCCAGGATCTCATGGGCACGTGGCAAGGCGTATTACGCGCGAACAGTCAAGATCAGCGAACGGTCATTAAAATCTTGAGAGACGACCGAGGAACGCTCCAGGGAGCGCTATACCCCATCGATGAGGGCCCCGGGTATTTGCCGCTTACGGGTACTGCGCGGGGTGGAAACATAACGCTCTCCGTTCCCGCCCGCGCGGCAACTTACAAGGGAAAACTGGACAGTGGCGGAAACTCGATTTCAGGAGCATGGACTCGGGACGGCTCGACTCAGTCATTGAATCTGATTCGAGCGAACGGTGAGACGGCATGGACAATACCCCCTGATCCTCGAGACGCACCGAAGATGGCCGCAGACGTCGATCCAACATACGAAGTCGCCACGATCAAGCCCAGCAGACCGGATGAGCTAAACCGAACGTTTTTGCGGCAGGGCCGGCGGCTCAACACGGCGGCAACTTCAATCGTAGATCTGATGATGTTTGCTTACAGCATCCACTTCAAACAAATCGTCAATGCGCCGCGTGGGCTGGAGAACGACAAATACGACGTGACTCTGTTACCCGCCGGTGAAGGTGAGCCGAGTGATACACAACTGAAGGAAATTATGCGCAAGCTACTCTCCGACCGGCTCTCACTGACTCTCCACCGCGAAAAGAGGGACCTTGACGTGTTTAGGATCGTGACGCTCAAAGCCGGGGCAAAACTCGCAGATTCGTTGAACGTAGACGGGCCTGCCGGAGTGGGTGGTGGCGTTGGAACGATCACGGTGAAAAGTGCAACGATTGCTGACTTCGCCGGTTTCCTACAAAGATACTTTAGCCCACTCGTTATGAATCAGCCGGTCATTGACAGGACTGGTCTGTCTGGGAGGTACGATTTTACTCTCAGGTTTAATCCCTACGGCCGTAACACAGGAGGGGTTACGGACGAATTTCCGGATTTCTTCACCGGGATTCAGCAGCAGTTGGGGCTAAGACTGGAAACCGTCACGGAGTCCGTAGACGTTCTGGTAATCGACGATGTACAAAGGCCATCCGAAAATTAGCGTCTAGTGGTTTTGCGGGGAATGGGGGCGATGGCAGGGAGTTACATCGCCTGTATAACCGGCTGAACCCCTTACTGGACATGGGTTGCAGCCCGAAGTATAGTCCCCTCTGCAGTTCCCACGTTTTCAGTCAGACGCCACTGTTAACCGGAGGGTTGTAGCTTCGAGCCCTAACTGAGGAGCTTTCCTTTTCATGTCCAATCGATTTTCTGCGTGTGTTGTGCTCGCCCTTCTACTGGGGAGCGGCGTTTTGTCCACAGCGTATGCGCAGAGCCTGGGCACGATCACCAACCTTAACCCACCGAGTGCGCCGATAGGCTCGGGCGCGATAACTCTGTTCGTCTCGGGCACAAACTTTACCCAGACATCGGTGGTTCGCTTCAACGGTTCGGACCGGCCGACAACTTTTGGCAGTTCGACGTTCCTGAGGGCGACAATCCCAGCGAGTGACCTCACCATGGTGGCGCCCGCAACAATCACGGTGTTTAATTCTGCCGGTTTATCGAACAGTGCGGTCTTCTCCGTGCACCGACGCCATTCGATCAACGCGAGCGATATCGTTTACGACCGCAATTCCGGCAAGATTTACGCGTCTGTCTCAGGAGACGCCGCGCTTTCTCCCAACACGATAACGACTCTCGATCCATTCACCGGCGCAACGGGCGCTTCCGGGTTCATCGGAAGCGCTCCGGGGCAGCTCGCTCTTTCAGACGACGGGACTTATCTGTACGCGGCACTTCAAGGAGCCGCCGCTGTCGGGCGAATGCCCGTAGCCTCCATGACGCGGGACTTGCAGTTCAGCCTGGACAGCGATTCCGGAGGCCCGTATTACGCCGACGACCTGAAGGTGTTGCCAGGCAGCCCGACTTCAATCGCCGTGTCCCGGCGAGGCCCCTCTCCATACACGGCGTCTCATAAAGGAATCGCCATCTACGACAACGGAGTGCCACGCGCATTACAGACAGGAAACGACGGTTACAACGTCAGGGTTGAATTCTCGGACACGGCGAGCACGCTATATGCCTATACCATTAATAACTCCAGCAGTGAGTTTCGGACGCTGTCTGTAACGCCTGCGGGTGTTGCTGTGACGAGCTCAACACAAAACCTGACGTCCTTTAGGGACTACCTCAGGTTCTGTGGAGGGCTCGTCTATTCCAGTTCTGGAGCAGTCATCAATCCACAGACTCAGATGACAGCCGGTCAGTTCGTTATCCCGCAGAATTTATTCGCCACGGCTCTTGTTTGCGACGCCGCACAAAACCGCGTCTTCTTTGTGTCCCCCACTGGAGGTTCTCTTCTTTGGATCGATATCTTCGATCGCACCACCTACGCATTTGTAGGACGCTTTGGGGTCGCGAAACCGGGCACGGGCAGTGCCTCGGAGACCGCAACGAACCTGGTGCGCTGGGGCGATGACGGACTTGCTCTTCTCAACGCTGCAGGCGAGGTTGTTGTTTTCCGCGTCCCGCAGGAGTTCCTTGGTTCGTCGGTTTCGCTGTCGTCCTCGCTGGCGGGCCTCTCGTTTGACGACCAGCCTGTCGGAACAACGAGCGCCGCGCAAGTCGTCACAGTCACGAATCGCAGTGCAGTCGCCGTAGCCATCCGCAGTGTTCACATCGATGGGGATTTCGCGCAAAGCAACACCTGCGGCTCAAGCCTCGCTGCTGCATCGAGCTGTTCTGTCTCGGTAACCTTTTCCCCGACTGTTTTAGGCACGCAAACAGGAACATTAACCATCGAACCTGTTTCCGTCACCGCGCTAAGGATTCCCCTCGTGGGAATCGGTGGCACGGCAACTCCGACAATCACATCACTGAGTCCCACTATCGCAATTGTTGGTTCCGCGGGATTTACGCTCACCGTCACAGGAAACGGTTTTTCCGCCGCGTCGGTTGTTCGCTGGAACGGGACGGATCGCGCGACCACGTTCATCAGCAGGACGACGCTTACAGCAACGATCCCTGCCAGCGACCTTGGGGGCATCAACACGGCAGCAGTGACGGTGTTCTCTTCAGGCGGCGGCGGGATATCGAACCTCTCGCCCTTCGCTGTCTATCGGCTCCTGAGTCTGCCCACCAACGATATCCTCGGCGATCCAGCTTCGGGACAGATCTATGCCTCGATTCCGGGCAGGGTTGCGTCGGCAGCAAACAGCGTCACCCCCATCGATCCTCGATCCGGAATCCTCGGAACGTCGATCTTCGTGGGCAGCGAACCCGGCAAGCTCGCGATTTCCGACAACAGCAGACGTCTTTATGTGGCGCTTAACGGGTCGGCCTCGGTTCGACGCGTAAACCTCGACACGAAGACGGCCGACATTGAATTCCGCCTCGGCAGCGATCCGAACCGTTCAGTTCGCTTTGTTCAAGACATGAAAGTGCTTCCGGGTAACGACGGGGCCATCGCCGTCTCCAGAAGATACCTGACGACGACTGGAGGTGCGGGAGTTGCTATTTACGATGACGGCATCCAACGACCGGACGAAGTACAGTTCGTCGATGCGAGTGCGCTATCATTCTCGGATTCCGCGACAACACTTTATGGTCTCGACAGCAGCTCCGCCGGCACCTTCTACACGATGTCCGTCGCACCTTCTGGTGTGTCTGTATCACGCACGACCAGGAACCTGGCGAGCTATCCATTGGACTTCAAGCATGACCGTGGAAGGGTCTTTGTCACGGGCGGCACCATCATCGATGCCGTCAATCACCAGGTTTTGGGAGCATTCACGTCAACCAACCTTAGCTCCACGTCGTCCGTTGTGGCGGATCCGACACACAATAAGGTCTTTTTCCTCTCTCAGCTGGATTCGCCGTCGCTAGGCGATTCGACGGCAGTGATTCTGGCGTTCGATCAGACAACAATGGCGCTGGTTGGAACGATTCGCATTCCCGGTTTTCCTTCGATGAACGGGACCGGCCGGCCCACGATCGGGAATCTCGTGCGTTGGGGCTTTGACGGGCTTGCGTTCCGGGACACTTCGGATCGGGTGTTTATCCTTCAAATGCCGTCGACATGGCTCTCCGGAACCCCAACGGTAACGCTCTCTCCAGTCAGCCTCGCGTTTCCTTCGCAAGCCGTAGGAACAACGAGCGCCGCGCAAACCGTTACGCTGGAAAACAACAGTACCGCTGCGCTCAGCCTCACTGCAGTGAGTGCTTCAAGCGAGTTTTTTCAGACCAATAGTTGCGGGAACAGCCTGGCTCCGGGAGCCGCGTGTTCAATCAGCGTCACCTTTTCGCCAGCCACATCCGGCAATCGATCAGGTTTGCTGAGTATCCTGGACAGTGCCGGCGGACACTCCTTGTTGCTAACGGGAGTCGGCTCGAATACTGCGACCGATCCCACAATCGTTTCTCTGAGCCCGACCGCCGCGGCGATAAGTTCATCGGACATGATACTGACCGTGACTGGAACCAATTTCAGTTCCGGATCGACTGTGCGATGGAACGGGACCGCTCGTTCGACGACCTACGCGAACGGCACAACTTTGACCGCCTCAATTCCAGCCAGCGATCTCGCGGCCCTGGACACCGTCTCGATTACCGTAGTGAGCTCCGGTGGTGCGGAATCCAACGCGATCGCCTATTCGGTCTTCCGCAATCTCACGCTGACCACCGGCGATCTGGTCTACGATCGTGTCGGTCGCCGCTTCTACTCCTCGATCCCGGCCTCGGCGCCAAGTTCGCAGCCGAGAAATTCAATCCTTCCGATCGACGCATCCACAGGCACGCTGGGCGATGCAGTCGCCATCGGTACGGATCCAGGCAAGCTTGCAATTTCCGATGACGGTCAATATGTATACGCCGCTCTGAATCGGACTTCAGTCCGGCGATTTGACATTGACTCTCAGACCGCAGGTTTGGAGTTCGCCTTGGGTAGCGATTTCGATGGCGCCCTTACGGTGTCAGACATGGAAGTGTTGCCGCAGAATCCGGGAGCTGTCGCCATAGCTCGACGACACCTGAATAGTTCCGGTTACGGCGGCGTTGCCGTTTACGACGACGGAGTCAAGCGCACCAGAGAGACCTCCACGTCTGCTACATCTATCGATGTAATCGAATTCTCCGAAACGTCGGCAATACTCTACGGATTCGATACTACGAGCACGGAAGCCGCTCTCAGGACGATGGCGGTCGACTCCACCGGAGTTGCCGTAACCGTCACCCAGCCCAACGCGCTGATCAATACAGCGACGGACATCAGCTACTCCTCGGGCCGCGTTTATGGAACACGGGGCACAGTCGTCGATCCGGGCACACAATTGCTGTTGGGAACGTTTGCAGGACCAAGCCCCTTCTCACCGGGTGCCGTCTTGTCTGATCCGGACCAGAATCGTGTGTATTTCGTCACGGCCAGTGGAGGGACCGCAACCATTCACGCGTTCGATCGAACCACGTACGTGCTCGTTGGCACGCTGACGCTGCCAGGCGTCGGCTCAACACCCGCCTTCACTCGCTCCGTCAGTAGTCTCATTCGGTGGGGCGATCACAATCTCGCCTTCCGCACAGCGAGCGGAAGAGTGTTCTTCGTTGAGATTCCACCATCATGGCTACCCAACCGTCCGTTTCGGGTGTCGGACCGCGGCGGTGTCACGACGGCATCCTCGGGGGATTCTTCAATCGTCGCGACAGGATATGCGCGCATCACTCCGAACTCGGGCAGCACGACCCCTTCGGGTGTTGCGATCTTTGCATATCGTCCCGGCAGCTATCTCATCAGTGAAACCGGTGTGCCGGCGACGTCTCCAATGACAACAGGTCGCCTCTATGCCGAAGTCAATGGAAACATCAATACGGGATTGGCGATCGCCAATCCCGGTAACCAGCCCGCGACGATTGCGTTCACCTATACGGACGCCTCGGGGAACACAGCGGGCTCAGGCACGACAGCGCTTGCGGCAGGAGCCCACATCTCTCGATTCCTGAATGAGCCGGAGCTCAAGACTTTTGCAGGTACCGTGTTTGAGGGGACATTCAGCTTCACGTCGACTGTTCCCGTCTCGGCGATGGCGATCCGCAGCCTTATCAACGAGCGCGGCGATTTCCTGATGTCGACTCTACCCGTCATTGATACGTCGGCATACGTCGCGGCAGGCGTGAGCGTCGTGCCTCACTTTGCGAGCGGCGGAGGCTGGACAACTCAGGTCTTGCTGGTTAACTCCGGCAACACGCCCCTCAGTGGCAGCGTGGAATTCCGCGACGATCAGGGAACCTTGATTGGAACAGCGTCGAGCTACACGATCCCCGCGCGCTCGTCACAAAAAATCGAAGCGACGGCCACTTCGACAACCATAGAAGTGGGTTCGGTTCGCATCGTGCCGTCGGGCAGCCAATCGGCGCCGGTCGCGCAGGTCGTGTTTTCCTTCAAACCAGCATCAGTGACCGTGTCGCAAGCGGGCGTTTCCGTGATCAGTGGTTTCTCGTTCCGCATGTACGCGGAAACGTCGGGAACGACCGAGTCCGGAAACATTCAAAGCGGTATTGCGATTGCCAACAACGGGAGCACGCCAGTCGACGTTACATTTGAGCTCTTCAACCTGGACGGCACCACAACTGGACTGCCCACACCACAGCCGATTCGATTGCCGGCATTCGGCCATCGCGGTCTCTTCCTCGCGGATATCTTTCAGGGACAGCAACTGCCTGTGCCTTTCAGAGGCATCCTCCGGATTACGACCGGGAGTATCTCCGGAATCTCCCTTGTGGGCCTGCGGACGCGCTACAACGAACTCACGGACTTCCTCGTCACCACGACTCCAGCAACAGACGAACTTGCGCTGGCTGGTTCTAGCGAATTGTATTTTCCCCAGATCGCCGATGGAGGTGGATACATCACGCAGATCATTCTGTTCAGCGGAACTGGCGGGCAAGAGTCCAGTGGAACCCTGCGGTTTACGAGTCCCAATGGACAACCGCTCAATCTCAGTCTCCGGTAAGTACGATCGTTATCGAAAAATAGCGCGATCCGGGTGTCGTTGGGTGAAGGAAGTCTCGATCCTAGCTTGCCTAGCTCTGCTCTTTACCCGTAAGTCAAGCGGGACAAAGCGGATGGCGAAATGCCGCAGGGCTTTTCCTGTCGCACCGCGGACCCGGTGCCTGGAGTTTGGAGTTTGCACGCCGGAGGCGTGCATTTGCTGCCTGGTTTCGTGTCACAGGCAGTGGTTGACAGTAGAATGATCGCAATGAAAAAGAAGTCAGTTGAAGTTGGTGAGCTATATCTTAAGAACGCAATTGCGCGTTATAACCCGGAGGTTGCAGAGATTGCTCGTTCGGGACTAAAAAAGATGCGCAAGCGGTATCCGGGTGCTCGCGTGTTGGTGTACGACAGAAGACAGTCGTTGCCGTTTGGATTTGCTCCCGCGGAGGGCGGCGCGATTTTTTCGATCGTGTTGTATCCACGATGGGCGCGATTCTTCTTTCTAGAAGGAGTGGCGATCGAGGATCCTGAGAAGCGACTGGAGGGCGCGGGCAGTCAGGTGCGATCGATTCGGTTGGATCAAGGCGCGGCGGTGCTCGACGATCCTTACATACGCGGGCTGATGGCGCAGGCGCTGAAGGTCGCGGGTGCGGATTTGAAAAAGGGCTCGGGCGAAGTGGTGTTGAAGTCCGTTATTTAGGGTGGGCGTCGAGGCGCGCGACGATGCCTTCGAGGCCCGGTCCCGGGACCGGGACCGCGGGGTACTTCGCGAGCACAAGCGGGTCGTGGCCGTGGATGACGTGATTCGTCGAGGTGGCAAGTTTCTGAATCGTATTGAAGCCTTCGACCATCTGCGCGAACTAGAGGCACAACGAATCCCTGATGGTAGGCGCGAACCAAGCCACCGATCACTATCTTGTCGCGGTGGCCCGTCGTCACCATCTAACTTTTGGGCGCTCCCTCAAGACTCTTGGAGGAACTGAGATCCGTGAAAGGGAATGGGACCAGAACGATGTCGCCGCGCTTATAGCGTGTCGTAGACGGCATCTTCCGGGTTGTCCCAGAATTCGAAGCTCTTTTCTGACGCCTTCAACCATTGGAGGTCTTCGGCAAGACTGCGGAGTTCATCTTCGGACACGACCGTATACACAACGCCGGGCGAAACATTGTCCACTTTCTCAAGCGGCTTAAACACGCCATTGGAAAACTCGACTTTAATGCTCATATATAAGGTCCGTCTCTTCTTTTATAACACTGGCAGCGACCGAAAACCACGATTGCAATTATTCATCATTGACCTCGCGGCGCAAGGCATAGCTTATGTCTCGTTCTTCCCGCTGGGAGGGTTCAGTCCGCTACATGAAATCGGCTTGTCTTCAGGTCTCACTCCTTGGGTTACGTCTACCGACGTGGATAGGAGTCATCCATCTCCTCACCAATGAGTTATTTTCGAGAGCGCACCCTTTCTGTTTTACCGTGGGCCCAAAACTTTGCCCAAATTCTGCTATGGTTCGGAAGGCGACTGATAAAACGAGAGTCTTAACTGCAAGAAAAAAGGCCGCTTGGGGAAGCGGCCTGAATTGCGGGGGAAGGATTTGAACCCCCGACCTTTGGGTTATGAGCCAAGAATTTAATTGGACGCTACTGTCATTTCAACTACTTGACTGTCGTTCATTGGAGTCTATTTCGGCCTATCCGGGCGCTTTTGCCCCCGATTTTGCCCCCGGCTTGCCCCCGAATTCGTCAAAGCGGTAGCCACACCAAACGATTAGCCCACTCTTCCGCTTCGCTTGCCGTCCATACCAGGATGAGTTCCTCGATGGCGACAGCAATCGAAACCTTCTCGCGAATCAGGATCACGCCGGAACTCTGCGCGGAGGTGACGTAGTGTGCAAAGTGGGCGGCATCGTACGTCGGTCCTGACTGAGAAGTATTCGTCTGTCTTCAGCGGACAATCGCAGGACTTCGGAATCCTTCAGACCGGAAAATCCGGCGCTGGCCGCTGTGCGGATGTCGATGTCCTTAGATCTTCGTTTTATTCCTCTGATGATGCGGCCATCAAGATCCGCGTCAGCCTGGAATCTGATTCTCATGCCGGGCTCGCCGGAGTTTCGCGATCATATCCGCGTTTACCTCACGGGACTGTGCATGTTGAGATTCGGCTATGCGCTCGCCTTCGGCAAGATAGGCGTCAATCGCGTTCTCATTGGCCAGGTAGAATGCGAGGGCCCCGTGGACCGCTTCCAGTGTCAATGCGGGATAACTCTCGACCATGCTTTCTGCAGACATCCCCTCTCGGAAGAGAAGAACGAGCGAGTCCAGAGAAACGCGTGTGTCTCCGACACGGTAAACCCCTTCAGTCTTCTTCACATATTCTTTAGACATCGCTCACCTCAAGCCAAGGGTTCGAGTTCCTCAACATTATCACCGAACCTCCCTTTGGCGATTGGACAAAGAGTACGCCTCTTCAGATGCTGGAACCATCCGTCAAGATGTGGCCCACCGGTTGCCTACATCCCGAAGAGGCGGCGGAAAACCCGGAAACCTTGTCGTGGTGTTCCGCGACTTTCGCGCCACTCCCGCGGGACCTGCTGACAGCACGAGTCCGACGATGGATTCTGCGTGGTCTTGGCTGCCGCATACGAGCGGCCGCGCTAATACGTAGTTCGCACGCCGGAGAGAAGACTGCTGTGCGGGGTCGTAGCTTGGAAACGTATCTCGAGGAGAACGTGTTTCCATGCCAGGATCCGTTCATCGGAGGTGATCACCGTCGATTCGTGGAGCCGCGCACACGCGACAATCTGCCGGTCTGCAGGATCGCGGTGAACGGTTTGGGCAACCGGTAGGCTTCGATGGCAAAGCTGGCAGTGACTGGCAGTCTGCGCGAAGTTCATCAAGAGGTCATTCCACCCATTCGCCCAGCGGAATCTGAAAGGCTATATCTCCCGACTGGACGAGCCGTGCAAGTTCCAACCCTGATACAACATACACCGACCTGTCGTTGGCGTTCTGAAGCGCCGCGTGAAGATCCCGGCCATCATGATCCACGTCTGGGGCCAAATCGGGGGCAAAAACAATTGTTCTGTTTGCCCCCGAATCTATGGGGGGCACGGCGTGCGTTCTGTAACCCAAAGAAAAAGGGCCGCTTGTTAGCGGCCCTTGATTGCGGGGGAAGGATTTGAACCTCCGACCTTTGGGTTATGAGTTCGATAACGGTTTAGCTCGTCTTTGCCTTTCACTCGTTTGCGTCGATCTTGTTTCAGGGTGTTTCATGCTGTTCGTCGATGATCTGTTCCCAATCTGTTCCCGACTTTGTTCCCAGACATGGCATGACCGATGTTAGGGCCAGACTTCCAGCACGGTGGCCTCGGCACTCGCGTTGAATTTTTCAATCTGGGCAAAGTTAGAACGGAGGAGTCTTGCGATCTCTTCAACCGAGGAATTGCCGCATCGCATCCAGATTATTTTGGGTGGCGCGCCGCGAAGCATAGCGAGGTCGGAGAAATCCTTATCTAGTGTGACAACAATGAATCCGTTGTTCTTTGCGTGCTCCCAGACGGCCTGATCGGGCGCGGTTTCGAAGGAAAGCAATCGCGTCTGGGTGGAATCAGGGAACAGGTCGAGAAGACGGTGGCAGAGTTTGTGACTGAGGTTATGGTCGAACAGCAGTTTCATGCGGTGTAAGCGCAATCATCGTGTGCTGTTCGCGATCTGCGGCGTAGGCCACGCATGCCCGGATATCTTCTTCTGTGAGGTCGGGGTAGTCATCGACGATCTCCTTCCAACTCATCCCGGCGGCGATCCATCCGAGCACATCGCCCACAGTGATGCGCAGGCCCCGCACGCACGGCTTTCCGCCTCGCTTGCCCGCTTCGACCGTGATGACCTTCCGATAGTCCATATAGCTTCATAGGAGACTAGCACGTCGTCCTATGCCTGAGGATGAATTTGTAGTTGCCTGGATCGAGGATTCCTCCCAAAGCTTAAACTGGGAACAGTGGTGGCGACTCAGAGTAAGGAGGGTGATCCCTTGCAAGGCAAAGAAAAAGGGCCGGTTACTAAACCGGCCTGAATTGCGGGGGAAGGATTTGAACCTCCGACCTTTGGGTTATGAGCCCAACGAGCTACCACTGCTCCACCCCGCGTCACCATGTGACATCGAGCTCTTTACTATACGATTCGCTTTAGCAATCGTCAATGGCGCATGCGCGCCTGATGCACGTACGAATGCTAATTCTTAGGAGGAGCGGGAGTGACGAGGATGATTTCGCCGGGCTTCACCATGTTGAGCTGCTCGCGAGCGATGCGTTCGATCGTCGCAGGATCGTGTTCGAGTTGATCGATTTGCTTGCGGAGTTCTTTGTTCTGCTCCGTCAGGGTGAGGACTTCAGAATTAATTTGGTTGAGTTTGGCGTGCTGTCGACGGACCGCGAGCGCGCCGTGCGGATCAAACACCGCAAGCAGAAGCATGCCCACGGTCAGCAACCCGAAAACGCCGACGGCGATTCTCGGAAGCAGGCCCTGCATTATTTTGCGTTCACCCATTGCGCTCCGTATCGCAGCAGCGTATCCAGGTCTTTCTGCGACGTGGACTCCGCGTAAAACCTCACGACCGGTTCTGTCCCCGACGGCCTCATCAAAACCCAGCTGCCGTCGCCGAAAAGCAGTTTTAAGCCGTCTTTTCAGTTAACTTCGACGACTTTTCGGCCATGAAATTCCTGAACATCCGCCGACATCTTCTTCTTCAAACCCGCCGCGATTTCCGGGTCGAGCTTGGATGTTCAGGCGGCGATTATACAATTCACCCACCCGCAAAAAAAGCTCTTTCAGCTGATTTTTCAATGATTTTCGGCGGCTGGCACCATTTCGGCAATAAGTATGCAGGCGAGAATTCCATCTGTTTCTGGAACGTGACCTTGAATGGAAAGTCCTGCACTTTCTTCGCCCCCCCAGCATAATCCGGCCCTCCTTAAATATATTCGCCAATGTACTTGAATCCGACCGGGGTCTCGAGGAGTTCGAGCCCGGGAAGTTTGGCCATGCGGTCCATAAGGTGCGAGGTGGCGACGGTCCGTGCGACGCCATTTTTCCAGCCACGGCTTTCGACCAAGTAATCCACCAGCATGGCGATCAATTCGTTGGGATAAAGAAAGTCGCCGCCCTCGTCGAGAACTCCAAATCGATCGGCATCGCCGTCGGTGGCGAGCCCGCGCTGAAGCGCGTTCTCTTTCATCAGGAGTTTCATCTCCGCAGTTGTTCGTCTGCGGGTTCGGGATGATGTCCGCCGAAATAGACATCGCGATCGGTGTGCAGCACCACTGCGGGAATGCCGGCATCGAGCAGCACGCGATCAAGATACCCGGCGCCGCACCCGTGCAGCGTGTCATAGGCCATCGGCAGATTGGTAGCCGTGATGTTGATGGCGCCATCGAGCTAACGCTGTATGATCGTCCATGCGACTGCGGGCGTGGGCACATAGCTGGAGCAGAGCAGCGCGTTGATGTTTTGCGAGGAGAGGACGCGCGCCGCCTCCAGGGCGAAGCGTTCCGACGCGAAGCGCGGATCGTAGCCAACGAGAATCGTCGGCGCAGGGTTGCCACGGCGGACGTGGCGGCCGATGGCCTCGGCGGCCAGCCGCACATTGGAAAAGGTGAAGCCGTCCGCGATGATCGCGCGCCAGCCGGAAGTGCCAAACTTGATTTTTGCGTTTGCCATTGAGAAGTGAAGTAAGGATAAACAAGATGAGCGATAAGGTGCTGGTTTTTGTGAGCTGCGAAGGAAAGGAACAGGCGGAGAAGATTGCCGGCGCGCTGGTGGAGGAGCGGCTCGCAGCATGCGTGAATGTGCTGCCGGGAGTGTCGTCGTGCTACGTGTGGGAGGGGAAGCTGACGTGGTCGCAGGAAGTGCTGCTGGTCGTCAAGTCGACTAGGGAGGCGTTTGGGGCGCTGGAGAAGCGGGTGGTGGAACTTCATAGTTACGAAGTGCCGGAGATTATCGGCGTGCCGGTGGAGTTGGGGTTGGCGAAGTATCTGCAATGGGTGGGGGACTCGGTGCAGAAGAAGTACACCTCGACGCTGTAGGAGGCGGGAACGAGATCATTTTTCGAAATGGTCGCGAGATATTCTGTGGGCCTTTGATGATTCGCCCTGGCGGTGCTCGCGCTCCGCAGGAGGCACGGCTGTCCAAACGAAGTTCAGGCGGATTGGGTAAAACTCAAGGCTGAAGCGGACTCGCGACCCCTCGCACCCCTGCCGGGGTGCGACCATCTCCGATACGGTAACCCCGGGTTGCGCTCGCTACGCTCGCTTAACCCGGGGCTAAATTCTCAGCACGCCTCCGGCGTGCCCAGCCCAGACTGGGCCAATCCCGGCAAAGAAAAACGCACCCCTGCCGGGGTGCGACCATCTCCGATACGGTAACCCCGGGTTGCGCTCGCTACGCTCGCTTAACCCGGGGCTAAATTCTCAGCACGCCTCCGGCGTGCCCAGCCCAGACTGGGCCAATCCCGGCAAAGAAAAACGCACCCCTGCCGGGGTGCGACCATCTCCGATACGGTAACCCCGGGTTGCGCTCGCTACGCTCGCTTAACCCGGGGCTAAATTCTCAGCACGCCTCCGGCGTGCCCAGCCCAGACTGGGCCAGACCCCGCAAAGAAAAACGCACCCCTGCCGGGGTGCGAACATCTCCGATACGGCAACCGGCGTGCCCAGCCCAGACTGGGCCAATCCCGGCAAAGAAAAACGCAGCCCGGCAGGGGTGCGAGGTCCGATGTTGTTGGACGGCTAGCGGAGGGCGTTTTCCAGATCCGCGATTAAGTCCTCGACATCTTCGATACCGACCGAAATGCGGACCAGTCCATCCGTGATGCCGAGTTTGCGGCGCTGTTCCGGTGGAACCGAGGCATGGGTCATGCTCGCCGGGTGAGAGATCAGCGTCTCGACGCCGCCGAGGCTCTCGGCGAGAGAGCACAACCGCACGCGGCCGAGAAATCGTTTTGCTTTTCCCAGCGAGCCCAGGTCGAAAGCGATCATGCCCCCGAATCCCGACATCTGTTTCTTCGCGAGCTTGTGGCCGGGATGCGAGGGGAGGCCCGGGTAGTAGATCTTGCGCACCTGGGGCTTCTTCGACAAGTATTTCGCGATCGCCATGCCGTTGGCGTTGTGGGCGTCCATTCGAACCGGGAGTGTTTTGATTCCTCTCAGCACAAGCCAGGAATCGAACGGTGAAAGAATCGCCCCGGCGGCATTTTGCAGGAACTGCAGCCGCTCCGCATCTGCCTTGTGCTTCAAGACGACGACGCCGCCGATGCTGTCGCTATGTCCGTTGAGATACTTCGTGGTGCTGTGGACCACGATGTCTGCGCCCAGCTCGATGGGCCGCTGAAAATACGGGCTCATGAATGTGTTGTCGACGACGACGCGCGCCCCGGCTTTGTGTGCGATGGCGGCGACGGCTCGAATGTCGGTAATGGTCATCACGGGATTCGTCGGCGATTCGATGAACACCATCTTCGTTCCCGGCCGCAAGGCCTGTTTCAACGCCTTGAGATCGGTGGTGTCGACGTAGGAAAACTCCACGCCGAAGTGGCGGATAATCTTGTCAAAAAGCCGGAACGTGCCGCCATAGACGTTGGCGCCGCAGATCGCGTGATCGCCCGCTTTGAGAAGCAGTTGGGTGATCGCTGTCTCCGCCGCCATGCCCGAGGCGAACGCGCAGCCGGCGACACCCCCTTCGAGCACGGCCATGTTCTGCTCGAGCGCGAAACGGGTCGGGTTTTGCGTGCGCGCGTATTCGAAACCCTTGTGTTTTCCCAGGCCTTCCTGAACATAAGTGGACGTCTGAAAAATGGGAACCGTGACAGCGCCGGTTGAAGGGTCGGGCGCTTGTCCGGCGTGAATGGCGTCGGTTCTAATACCCATGGCTTCAGTATTCTACTCGCTAAAGTAGTCTTCTTTCCTGATGAGGAGGGCTCGGGGCTTGCTGCCATCGGGTGGGCCGACAATGCCTGCGCGTTCCATGCCGTCGATCAGGCTGGCGGCCCGGCCATAGCCGACACGGAGGCGGCGCTGCAGGGCCGAGGTTGAGGCTTTTCCCATTTCCATCACGATCCGTACGGCGTCGTCGTAAAGGTCGTCGAGTTCGCCGTCGCCGCCGTCTTCGGCTCCGCGCTCCTCGGCGGGAGCCTCCAGAATCTTCTGGTTGTAGACGGGCTTGCCCTGGGCCTTGAGGAAGTCGGCGACCTTCGTGACTTCCTCTTCCGTCACCATGGATCCGTGCACCCGCATGAGGCGCGAGGATCCGGGGGGCAGGAAAAGCATGTCCCCTCGTCCGAGCAGGGTTTCCGCGCCGTTGGAATCGAGAATCGTGCGCGAATCCACTTTAGATGTGGTGCGGAACGAGATGCGTGCCGGGAAGTTCGCCTTGATCAGGCCGGTGATGACGTCCACCGAGGGCCGTTGGGTCGCCAGAATCAGGTGGATGCCCACGGCGCGGGCCATCTGGGCGAGACGTGTGATGGATTCTTCCACTTCGCGCGCGGAGGTCATCATCAGGTCCGCGAGCTCGTCGATGATGATGACGATATAGGGCAGGGGAGCGGGCGGATCTTCGCTGCCCATCGCCTCCTGTCCTATGCCGGCGTCGGGGCCGAGCCCCGGGATATCGAGCTGTTTGACCTGTTCGTTGTAGGCCTCCAGCGTTCGCACGCCGCGAGCCGCGAGCTTCTTGTACCGGGTTTCCATCTCCATCACGGCCCAGCGCAGGGCGTTGGTCGCGACCTTGGGTTCGGTGACGACCGGCACCAGCAGGTGAGGGATGTCCTGATACAACCCGAGTTCCAGGCGCTTGGGATCGATCATGATCAACTTCACCTGGTCCGGCCGGGACCGAAACAGCAGCGAAAGAATCATCGCGTTGATCGAAACGCTTTTGCCGGTGCCCGTGGAACCTGCGGCCAGCAGGTGGGGCATCTTCTGCAGGTCGGAGATGACGTTCTTGCCCGTGATGTCCTTGCCGAGCGCCAGAGGCAGCTTGAAGTTGCTGTTCGTGTATTCGGGCGACTCCAGCAGTTCGCGCAGCATGATGGTGGCGCGCTCGTTGTTGGGCACTTCCATGCCGACTGTCGATTTGCCGGGGATGCGGTCGATACGCACCGATTCGGCTTCGAGGGCCAGGCAGAGGTCGTCTCCCAGTCCGGTGATCTTGGAAAGCTTGATGCCGGGTTCAGGCTTGAACTCGAAGGTTGTCACAACCGGCCCGGGATGGATCTGCTGGATGGCCCCGACAACTTCGAACTCCGCAGCCTTTTGTTCCAGCAGCGCGGCACGACTGCGCAGTTCCGCTTCGTTGACCTCGCCCCTCGCGATGGCCGGATGCAGCAGAGTCGTCGAAGGGAAGCTCGTGGCGGCCGTCGATGGTGGCGGGGTGGATTTGGTTCGGCTGCGCCTGGGCGCGACGGGGCCGTCTTCGTCGAATTCCGTAATGGGCACTTCCGGAGGAGCCGGCCTCGGTATCGGTTTGAGGGGCTGTGCTGGTGCAGTCGCCACGGTCGGGTGAAGTTTCACGGCGGGTGCCTGCGGCTCCTGAGGCGTGACAATCAACTGCTTCCTGGGCGCCTTGCGTTCCGCCAAACGGCGCTCTTCTTCTTCGCGGATCCGCCGGGCTTGCCAGTCCGCGTAACGGTCCGAGAGGCGGCCGAGGAAGGCCAATCGGGGACGGAGCTTTTCAAAGGCCCAGGTGAACGAGAACGTTGTCGCCAGGAACAGCGATATAAATAATGACGCCAGCAGAATGACCAGGGATCCGGCGGGATTTACCATCTCGTCGAGTCTGTCAGCCAGCAGCCGTCCGACGAGCCCGCCTCCGGGGATATTTCCACGAAACATCAGAGGCCAGGGTGAAGCCGACAGCGCGGTGGCCAGGGTCAGTGTCATCAACACCATGCCGGCCGCACGCGAAGCAAAAGCGTTCACCTTGCGGGATGCCAGCCAATGGAAGGCATAGATCCCGAGGAAGATCGGGAGCAGGAAGCTGGCAAAGCCCAGCATTTGCAGAAAGGCGTCTGCGATATAAGCGCCGAAGGTGCCAATAAAATTTGCGGGCTTACCTGCGAAGGCGGAATTTCGAGAGATGTTAAAAGACGGGTCATCGGGGTTAAACGAAATCAGGCTCAGACCCACGAGGAGGGCGACGGTCGCCAGCAGCAGACCGACGAATTCATTCAGGCGGCGGTGTTCAGTCGGGATGAGATAAGCCCGGAAGTTACGGCCCATAATCGCCTGTCATTGTCGCCTACGTCCCCGGACAGATCAGGTCACTCTGGGGGCGCCCTCTCCTCGCACCCCTCCGGGGCGATGGAGAAACGTGAGTTTAGCGTGCACGCCGGAGGCGTGCTCTGGAGTTTAGACATTTTGCACGCCGGAGGCGTGAAAGGAAGGGAGCCCCGGTGGAGCCGAGCGACACCCGGGGTTCATCTCACGAGGGGCGTTTGCACCCCGGCAGGGGACCCCGGCAGGGGTGCGAGGAATCCCTGCACCCCTGCCGGGGTGCGACCATCTCCGATACGGCAACCCCGGGTTGCGCTCGCTTCGCTCGCTTAACCCGGGGCTAAATTCTCAGCACGCCTCCGGCGTGCTAAGAATCACGTGTCAACGTTGCCATCGCCTTGCGGACGAACCTGCAAAGCGGAGACGTAACCTCGTGTCCCCGCTCCCGCTCAAACTCAAGAATGTCTAAACTCCAGAGCACGCCTCCGGCCTGCTGAGAGTCACGTTTCTTGAGGCTTCGCCCTAGCTCATTCCCTTGAAATAGGCGGCGAGGACCAGAACGCCGAGCGCGATCCGGTAGAACACGAAAATATAGGTGTTGTGCGTGGCGAGATAGCGCATCAGGAAGGCGATCGAGAGGTAGCCCACAACTCCGGAGACCACGATTCCCGCCACCGCGGAAGACGCGGCTACGGCCGGGAACCCGTGCCGGAGGCCGTCAAAAACTGCCTTGGAAACGGCGGCGCCGATGATCGGGGTGGAAAGAAGAAACGAAAAGCGGGCGGCCGCTTCGCGCGTCATGCCGCGGAAAAGCGCAGCGGTGATGGTCACTCCGGACCTTGAAACGCCGGGAATGATAGCCAGGGCCTGGGCACAGCCCACCGAGAGCGCGTCGCCAGTTTCGATCCGGTCGAGCTTGATGCTCCGTTTGCCGACGCGCTCCGCAATGACCAGCACGCAGGCCAGGACGATTAGCGCCGACGCAATCACCAGCGGCTGCCGGAGCGTGCTGTCGGCGAAATCCGACAGCAGGGCGCCGACAATAAGTGCCGGGATCGTTGCCGCCACGATAAAGAACATCAGCTTCGCGTTGGGCTCTTCCCGTTTTCCGCGAAGCAAGTCCACACCGCCACCCAGGAGTGCAAACCACTCGGCCCGGAAATAGAGTAGAAGGGCCACCAGCGTCCCGAGATGCAAGGCGATGTCGAAGCCGAGGCCGGGGTCGGTCCAGCCGAAGAACCAGGGTACAAGGACAAGATGAGCTGTGCTCGATATGGGGAGAAATTCGGTCGCGCCCTGGACGAATCCCAGAATAATGGCCTGAAGGAGTGTCATGGTTTGATCTCGATGAGGCTGGAACGGGGTGTCTCCAAACCGCGTTTTCCAAAGATGCGGATTGGAGAACCACCCCGGGTGGCATCGCGAAGAGCTTGCGATGCCGATGTCCTCTTTTCTATATCTCCATAATCACCGGTAGAATGAACGGACGTTTGGCGGTCTGTTTGAGGAAATATTTCTTAAGGTCTTTGCGGATCTTTTCCTTGATCACGCTGTAGTCTCCACGCTCTTCGACTGTAGACCCGTTCACTGTATCCACGACCAACTGCCGGCTCTCGGTCAGCAGGCGCGCCTCCTCCAGAAAACCCACGCCGCGGATCACCATTTCGGGCGTGTGCTCGATCATTCCCGTCTGTTTGTTGATCGCGATGATCGACACCACGATGCCATCCTCGGAGATGTGCTTCCGGTCGCGGATGACGATCTCGCCGACTTCTTCCATGCTGCCCTGGTCGATGAGGACCTTTCCAACGGGCGCCTTGCCGACGATATCGGCGCCTTTGGCGCTAAACCTTAAGATATCTCCCGTTTCGGCCACGATGACCTTTTCCCGGATCACCCCGGTTCGCTCGGCGAGCGGGCATGCCGGTGCATCTGGCGATAGGCGCCGTGGATGGGAATGAAATACTTCGGCTTAACCAGCGTCATGACGAGTTTCAATTCCTCTTCGCTGGCATGCCCGCTGACGTGGACGGGCGGTTGGAGCCGTCCGGATAGTAGATTTCGGCTTTGCGTCGATAGAAGTGATCCATCATGCGGCCGATGGCGCGTTCGTTTCCGGGGATCATGCGCGCCGAAATAATGACCGTGTCTCCCTCCTCGATCTTGAAGTCCTGGTGTTCGTCGAGGGCGACGCGGGACAACGCCGACATCGGTTCTCCCTGGCATCCCCCCGATACGACAACGACTTTGTCGCGCGCATGGTTCCGGATCTCCTTCGATCGAATGATCAGGCCCGGCGGCACCTTCAGAAATCCCAGTTCTTCGGCGGTCGCCGTGTTGTCGGCCATCCGCCGCCCGAGAAAACTCACCATGCGGCCGTACTGCTTCGCCTGATCGAGCACGAGCTGGATGCGCGGGATCGACGAGGTGAAGCAGGAAAGCACGATGCGTCCCTTCGATGTCCGGAAGATCGACTCGAAGCGATCGTTGACGCTGCGCTCGGAGCCGGTATGGCCGGCGTGTTCGGCGTTGGTACTGTCGGAGAAAAGCGCCAGCACGCCGCGCTCGCCATACGCGGCCAGAGTGTGCAGGTCGAAGCTTTTTCCGTCGATCGGCGTCGGATCGATCTTGAAATCGCCGGTGTGAATCACCACGCCGGCAGGCGTCGTTATAGCGAGTGCAAAGGAGTCCACAATGGAGTGTGTCACGTGGAAGAACTCCACCTTGAAGGCGCCCAGCTCGACGGTATCCTTCGCCTTCACCGTATGGAGTTCCGTGCTTTCCAGCAGGCCATGTTGTTTGAGTTTGTTCTTCACCAGGCCCATCGTGAAGCTGCTGCCGTAAACCGGGACGTTCAGGTAGGGCAGGACGAAGGGCAGCGCGCCAATGTGATCTTCATGACCGTGCGTGAGGAAGATGGCTTTGACTTCATTTTTGTTTTCCAGGAGAAAACCGATATCGGGAATGATGACGTCGACCCCCAGCAGTTCATCGTCGGGAAACATGATGCCCGCGTCGACCACGATGATGGATCCGCCGCAGCGAAAGGCCATCATATGCATTCCAAATTCGCCGAGTCCGCCGAGCGGAACGACATCAAGCGTTTGATTCATCATTGGAGTTGATTATACACACGCTGAAATTCCTCGACCGTCAGCGTCTCGGCGCGCGCATCGCGCGAGATGCCCGAAGCTTCCAACGCGGCCGCCAGTTCTTCCCGCGTTTTCCCTGAAAACATCGGCACAAGGTTGTTGACCAGCTTCTTTCGCCGCGAGCCAAAGACGTGGTGCACGAAATCCGTGAAACACGGGTGGTCAGGGATGCCGGGCTTCCACTCCAGGCGGATCACGGCCGAGTCGATCCTGGGCTTCGGCGTGAAAGCCCCGGGGGGAACGGTAAAGCCCCACACCGGAACGGCATAGTACTGCAACAGCACCGAAAGCGGCCCGTAATCGGCGGAACCCGCCTTGGCCCGGATACGTTCGGCGACTTCCCTTTGAAGCATGACGGTGACGTCGATCGCGTGGGCCCGCGCGGCGATGAACTTTTTCAGAAGTGGTGTCGCAACGTTATACGGAAGGTTGCCGACAACATGGAATCTGTCGCTGGCCAGCTGCTCAAAATTGATCTCCAGCGCATCGCCTTCAACGATCTCGACATTCCGGGGCAGGGTGGCGCGCAGCCTGGGAACCAGATCGCGATCGATTTCGATGGCGACCACGCGGCGTGCCACCGCCGCCAGTTCGCGAGTCAGCGAGCCCGCGCCCGGGCCGATTTCGATGACGGTGTCTTCAGACGCAATCCCAGCGAGGCGGACGATGCGCTGAAGGATATGGCGGTCGGAAAGAAAGTGTTGGCCGAAGCGCTTCTTCAATGTACGAACGTCCCGTACGGGATTCGAACCCGTGTTACAGCCTTGAAAGGGCCGTGTCCTGGACCGGGCTAGACGAACGGGACCCGCGGTCAAATGACAGCCCGTTATTCTAGCAGAAAGAGGGGAGGTATTTCGGGGGCGTCACCGAAATAGCGAACGTCGCCGAAATACCTCCGGATGTTATTGTATGGGATTGATTTGTTAGGAGCCCGGTGACTACATCTCTTTTGGAACGGCTGTCCACACATCGAACGCTAAGCTCTTTGCCGAAGAACCAAATCGAGTGGCTCTCCGCGCACGGTGAATTCCACCGTCTAGAGTGCGGAGACGTGTTGACGTCGAAGGACAGACAAGTTGAAGGGCTGCACGTGGTGCTTGAGGGGCATCTGACGATCCACGTCGATCGTGGAGCCGGACGGCGCAAGGTCATGGAGTGGAAGGGGGAGACGTTACGGGAATGATGCCGTATTCACGCCTGGTTGCCCCACCCGGGGATGTTGTTGCCGAAGAGCCCTCGGAGGTTTTCACCATCCATCGGGATCTTTTTCCGGAGATGATCCGGGAATGTCACGAGCTGACGGCCATGTTGGTTCACGTGATGGTCGACCGTGCCCGCCACTTTACCTCCAGCTACCTCCATGATGAAAAGCTGGTCTCTCTCGGCAAACTTGCGGCTGGGCTGGCGCACGAGCTGAACAATCCGGCTTCGGCCATTGCCCGGAGCGCCGGGATGTTATCGGAAAGCCTGGTCGCCTCGGATGTGGCGGCTCGTCATCTCGGTGGTGTTGGGATGACCGCGGAACAGATCGCTGCGGTAGAGAACGTGCGCGAGACCTGTCTTGCCGGCGGCGTTCGGTCGGTGCTTTCTCCGCTGGAGCAGGCCGATCGGGAGGATTCCATCGCCGCGTGGCTGCAGGATCATGAAGTGGATACCGCGGCTGCGGAGGCGCTGGCGGAGACCGACGTCACGTTCGAGATGCTGGACCATCTTGCGGCATCGCTGGACGGAGCGGCATTTAATGCCGCACTCCGATGGATGGCCGCCGGCTGTGCTGCGCGCCGCCTGACCATGGAAATCCAGGAAGCTTCGTCGCGTATCTATGCGCTTGTCGCCGCGATCAAGGGATTCACGCAGATGGATCGCGAGACCGTGCCCGAACCGGTGGAAATCGGGCAGGGATTAGCCGACACGCTGGTTGTTTTGCAGGCGAAGGCGAAAAGCCGGTCGGTTGGCGTAAGCATGAACGTTGAACAAGACCTTCCGTTCGTAAATGGGTTTGGCGGCGAGCTCAATCAAGTGTGGTTAAACCTCATCGACAACGCGCTGGATGCCGCCCGTGAGGGCGGGCGCGTGGAGTTGGCTGCCCGCCGCGAAGGAGACGCTGTCGTGGTGAGCGTGGTGGACGATGGGCCCGGCGTACCCGCCGGGATTCGCGAGCGGGTCTTCGATCCCTTTTTCACCACGAAACCGGCAGGACAGGGCACCGGGCTTGGCCTGGATATCGTACGGCGACTGGTCCTGCGGCATAACGGACAGGTGGAACTGGATTCGCGGCCAGGGCGGACGGAGTTTCGCGTCAGCCTTCCAGTCGCTGTCACGCGCCCGGAACCGGCCTCATGAGCACCCCGGTCGTGCTGGTCGTGGACGACGACCCTCAGGTGCTCGCCGCAATACGACGTGATCTGAGAGCGCGATATGGCGCGCAGTACCGCGTGCTTGCTGCGAATTCCGGGGAAGCGGGCCTGGATACCCTCAAGCAGATCAAGACGAGAGGAGATGCGCTGGCGATGCTGATCAGCGATCAGCGGATGCCCTCCATGCTTGGAGTCGAACTGCTGACCCGGTGCCGCGACATTCATCCCCTCGCCAGAAGAGTTTTGCTCACGGCCTACTCGGATGTGAAGGCTGCCGTCAAGGCGATCAACGAAGCGCACCTGGATCACTATCTGGAAAAGCCGTGGGACCCGCCCGAAGAACATCTGTTTCCCGCCATCGACGATCTGCTGGACTCGTGGCAGGCGGAATACCGGCCTGAAGTGACGGGCCTGCGACTTGTCGGCAACCAATGGTCGCCCAGAACTCATGCCTTGAAAGACTTTCTCGCCAGCAACCTGATTCCTTATCGCTGGCTCGATGCCGAGCTGGAACCCGAAGCGCGCCGGCTGCTGGAGGCGGCCGGGACCGGAGGGCAGGAATTGCCCGCGCTGTTTCTTGAAAACGGAACGGTGCTTCGAAATCCGGATATCCCGCAGGCTGCCGAGAGCCTCGGCCTGAGCACGGATGCGGCGCACGATCTCTACGACGTGATCATCGTGGGTGCAGGACCTGCAGGCCTGGCAGCGGCAGTCTATGGGGCTTCGGAGGGAATGCGGACACTGGTGCTGGACGGGCACGGACCCGGCGGACAGGCAGGGGCCAGTTCGCGTATCGAAAATTATCTCGGGTTCCCGGCCGGCGTGAGCGGGAACGAACTGACGCGGCGGGCGGTTGCCCAGGCGGAGCGTCTGGGCGCGGAAATTCTGGTGCCGGTGCGGGTCGAGGGTTTATCCGTGGACGGCGGCTACAAGCGGCTTGCGCTCGCCGGCGGACGGGAGTTGGTGGCGCGCGCCGTGATCGCCGCGACCGGCATGACTTACCGGGAACATCCCGCCGAGGGCATCGCGGCCTGTACGGGCGCCGGCGTCTACTATGGGGCCGCCATGACGGAAGCGCATTCGTGCCGGGAACGCCGCGTGGTGATTGTCGGTGGGGGCAATTCCGCAGGACAAAGCGCCGTCTACCTGTCGCGGTTTGCCAGCGAGATCCACCTGATCGTTCGCGGCAGTGGTCTGAGCACGACGATGTCGCGCTATTTGGTCGATCAGATCGCGGGAATTCCGAATATCCGGATCCGTACGCGGACCGTCGCAGAGCGTGTTGAAGGCGATGGCCGTCTGGAAAAAGTCTGGCTCAGGCTGCTCGAGGATAACTCGCTGTCGGTCGTGGATCTGGATGCCATGTTCATCTTTATCGGGACACGGCCGCACAGCGACTGGTTGCCGCCTTCAGTTCTGCGGAATGAAAAAGGCTTTGTACGGACCGGCCGTGATGCGGCTCTTGCAGAGGGATTCGCCAGAACCTGGAAGGAAGATCGTGATCCCATGATTTTGGAGACGAGCGTGGCAGGTGTTTTTGCCGCCGGAGATGTGCGCGCCGGCGCGATGAATCGTGTGGCGTCCGCTGTCGGTGAAGGCGCCATGGCGATCCGACTTGTTTCGGATTATCTGGCGCGTACGTGAGTGGCGTCCCCTCCTCACCCGAAGGCGTGCTGAGAATTTAGCCCCGGGTGGAGCTCGGCTCCACCCGGGGCTAAATTCTCAGCACGCCTCCGGGGTGCAAAATGTCTAGACTCCAGAGCGTCAAGTATAGGAAATAGGAAAAACGGCCTGTTTTTTTAGCTGACACCCCCTGCCAGAAGACCCTGAGCGCGCGATTTCGATTCCGGGGTGCTTAACTCCCGCAGTCGCAATAGAGTAGCTGCGCCACGCCGAGAACAGGCCAGGCATAGGCCCACCTATAGGAAGGAAGGCCTGTTTTTTTTCCTGACGTTTCCTTCCGGCCAACGCCCGAGTCTCTAATCCCGCAACAGCCCAGGAATCAATTCGTTGAGCGGGCTTCCACCGATTGGCTACCCGATTGCGATAGTGCGATGCGGACGGGCACCGCTTTAGCCCACGACGGGTGATTGTTCGGTGCATCCACTCGCGTTCCACCAGGAGAGTAGAACAATGCGTACTTTACGATACCTCATATTGACGCTGGCAGTAGGGATGCTGCTCGGTGCACCCAGCGCGTATGCCAGCACGATCCTTATCGACTTCAGTACCGGAACTGCCGGTGGTGGCGGAACAATCACCGTCAGTGGCGGCAATGCCATCGGCAGCGGAATACTGATCGACTTTCTGAACGTGACGGGTGCGCCGGTCAGCGGCGGCTTTAACGTCAATGGTCTTGGCCCAACGACCTCGGGAAGCTTCGGATCCACCGGAATTCTCAGTTTTAATACGGCTCTGAATTTCATCAGGATCGATGGCAGTATCCCTTCACTGGGCATCGGGCAGTCTCAGCTTCTCAACGGTTCGTTTTCCAGCTTTACAATTACACAGTCCGGCCTCGTGCGGGCTGTTTCCGGGATTGGGCCGGACAGCAAAAGCCCCGCTTTGCTGTTGGCTCTGGGGCTTCCGGCCAACACTCCCTTTAACTTTTTCGGCTTTACCATCTCCGCGAAAAATACCCGCGGTAGTTACGTGACCTACAGCACCGACATTCTGAATTCGGCTACGGTTCCCGAACCTTCCTCTTTCCTTCTGCTCGGGATTGGAATTCTCGGCCTGAGCGGCGCCTTCATTCTGAAGCCTCAAGCCATCAATCACTAAGGTTACTGCTCGCTGTCGCGGCTTCTCCGGGCCGGTTGGAAACAACTGGGGGCCCGGACTGGCCGCGGCTTTTCTTTGCATGGATGCAGCCACTTACACGGAGGTTACGAATGATGTCCAGATTCTCAATCCTGTTGCTGCTGGTGACGCTGCTGGCTTTTGCCGGGGCTCCGGTATCGTTATTTGCGCAGGGGGCCGACCCGGTCGTCCTGGACTTCACAACGGGCGAAGCGGGCGCCGGCGGGACGATAACCGTCAGCGGGCCCCACGTCAGCAGAACAAACATACCGATCGCCAGTTCCAGCTGTTCGGATTTACGGTTGGAGCGAAGCTGACGGGGGCGAACTATACCGTGACGAACACGGATATCTCCAACACGGCTCCCTGTACGGGCGGGATCGGCGACTTCGTCTGGAACGACCTGTGACAACGAACCTCAATACCAACTACAACGTCAAGATCACTCCGACGCCTGCGGGCACGGTGTTTGTGCCAGCCGTTCCCTCGCAGCCGTACCCGATGCCGACTGGCCAGGTGATCACCTTCCCGTCGCCGGTCTCCGGCACGATCGCTGTCGCAGCCTATCGGATCAACCCCCAAATCGTCTCAGTTGACTGTTCTGGCAACCGACGCAGCCGGAAACACGGTCAGCTGCGATCCGGTCGAAACCACTCTCACCAAACTCAAACAGGATGCCGGCAGTCAAACGTTCACCAACATTTCCCGCAGGGACCATATCGTAACGGTTGAAAACGGCGGTTTGAGAGCGGTCGACATCATTGTCAACGGGACGACATTCAAGATAAAGCGTCTCAGCGATGACGAAGTCCGAGTGGTAAACATCAAATCGGCCATGACTCCCGGCATGACGAATGCCATCACCCTGGTTCCGAAGGGACAGAAAGGGGAGACGGCCGAAATCACGATCGGGCAAGCCGACGACGAATAGCGGGCGTTCTATTACGAGGGAGCAAGGATCTATCGGCGGGATGACGCGGAAATACCCCAGCGTCGATCTCCACGGCTTGCTACAATCGTTTCGGTAATGAGTAACGCTGCAATTCGCAACATCGCGATCATTGCTCACGTGGATCATGGAAAGACGACGCTTGTAGACGCGATGCTGCGACAGAGTGGGATTTTCCGGTCCAACGAAGCGATGACCGAACGAGTCATGGACTCCAACGATCTAGAGCGGGAACGGGGAATCACCATTCTCGCCAAGAACACCGGCATCCGCTACGAGGGCGTCAAGATCAACATCGTCGACACGCCCGGCCACAGCGATTTCGGAGGCGAAGTCGAACGCGCCCTCAAGATCGTGGATGGCGTGCTGCTGCTGGTTGACGCCAGCGAAGGTCCGTTGCCCCAGACACGTTACGTGCTGATGAAAGCGCTGGAAGCGAAGCTTCCGGCGATCGCCGTCATCAATAAGATCGACCGGCCCGACGCGCGTATCCAGGAAGTGCTCAACGAGCTTTTCGATCTTTTCATCGATCTCGATGCGAGCGAGGATCAGCTCGAATTCCCCATCCTTTATACGAATGCCCGCGAGGGTATCGCCAGGACAACACTGGAAGATCCTTCCGAAGACCTGCGGCCGTTGTTCGAGGCCATCGTCAAGCACATCCCGGGGCCATCCGGCGACCCGGAGGGGATTTTGCAGTTACTCGTCGCCAATCTGGACTACAGCGACTACCTTGGCCGCCTTGCGATCGGGCGTGTGTACAACGGCACGCTTCACTATGGCGATGAAGTGGGAATCGTGAAGCTCGATGGGTCGCTTCAGAAAACCAAAATCACGAAACTCTATTCCTTTGAGGGATTGAAGCGCGTCGATGAAACCATCGGCGTGCCGGGCGATATCCTGGCGATCGCCGGCGTGGAAGGAATCAATATCGGCGAGACCGTGACGCATCCGGAAACGCCGGACGCTTTGCCCAGGATTCAGATCGACGAGCCGACGATCGCGATGATTTTCACGATCAACACCTCGCCGATGGCCGGGCGCGAGGGAACTCTGGTCACTTCACGCAATTTGCGCGAGCGCCTCGATAAGGAATTGCTCACCAACGTGTCGATACGGGTAGCGCAGGCGGGAGGACCGGAATCGTTCCGTGTGATGGGCCGCGGGGAACTGCAGCTGGCGATTCTGATTGAGACGATGCGCCGTGAAGGTTACGAAATGATGGTCGGCAAGCCCGAGATTCTCACCCGGGAAATCGACGGCAAGGTGCATGAACCCCTGGAAATCCTGACCGTCGATTGCCCCGAGAATTTCATGGGCGTGATCATCGAGAAGCTCGGCAGCCGCAAGGGAAAGATGCTGCGGATGGTGAATCATGGCTCGGGCCGCGTGCGGCTGGAATTCGATGTGCCGACGCGGGGATTGATCGGGCTGCGCAGCGAGGTCATGACCGATACGCGCGGGACCGCGATCCTCAATACCTTATTTAATGGATACATGCCGTGGCAGGGGGATATCCCGTCGCGCCCGAACGGATCGCTGGTGGCCGACAGGGCGGGGAAGTCCACCTCGTACGCAATCTGGAATCTGCAGGAACGCGGCGAGATTTTCATCACGCCGGGGACGGAAGTCTATGAGGGCATGATCGTCGGCGAAAATGCGCGCGATGTGGACATGGACGTCAATATCGTCAAAGAGAAGAAGCTGACGAACATGCGGGCGTCTACAGCGGACGAGGCAATTCGGCTGGTTTCCCCGCGAGCCATGAACCTCGAGCAGGCCATCGAGTTCATCCGGGATGACGAATACGTCGAGGTGACGCCCAAGACCATCCGGCTGAGAAAGAAGATTCTGGCGGCCAACCGGAGAGGTGGAAAATCGCATACTTGAGAGGCCCTCTGGAAGCCCCGGGTTAGTCGCTCGGCTCCACCCGGGGCTACCTACCCTTTCACGCCTCCGGCGTGCAACATGTCTAAACTCCTCGCACCCCGAAGGGGTACGAAGCCCGGAAGGGCAAGGCGCGTCCCCTGAGTTCACACGCTTTGCCCCGCCGCAAATCCCGAAGCCCAGGCCCACTGAAAATTGAAGCCGCCCAGCTGACCGGTAACGTCCACGACTTCGCCCACAAAGTACAACCCCGGAAGCTTCCTGACTTCCATCGTTTTTGAAGAAAGCTCGTGGGTATCCACACCGCCCACGGTCACTTCGGCTTTGGCATAACCCTCGGTGCCGGTTGGTGTCACGGACCAGTTGTTGTCCTTCCATGCCTGCACAAACCGTCGCGGGCGATGGCCCACTGTTTCGATAACGAGGGTGTCCCCAGGCTTCCAGTACGAGGAAATCTGCAGGATTGCAGGGCCGCTCAACCCACGATGGGTGAACAGGACGTTCTCTCTGAATCGTGTTCGGCCGCAGCGCACTTCCGCCTCGAAGGAAACGCCGTGGAGGGCATGCAATGCCTTCGGTTCTTCGAACAACAACGGGACAAGCCCGGGGCGCAGTAGCGTAAGGCGCAGGCCGAACTGTTTCGCCACGCGGTAGCCGAAGTCGGTGGCGCCGATTTTCGGGATCGAGAGGCCTCCGGTTGCGATGACCAGCGAGCCGCACGCGAACACGCCGAGATTGGTCGAAACCGTGAATCCTTTCTCGATCGTCTCGATTCGACACCCCGTCAGTATCTTCACCCCGGCGGCGGCGCATTCCTTCCTGAGCATCCCGATAACGTCCTGCGAAGACCGGTCGCAGAACAACTGTCCGGGCTTCTTTTCGTGCCAGGCGATGCGGTGCCGCTCGACCATCCGCAGAAAGTCTTCGGGGCGGTAGCGGGACAGGGCGGATTTATGAAAAGAGGGGTTATCGGAGATGAAATTTTCGGCCTGTGTGTGGAGGTTGGTGAAGTTGCAGCGGCTGCCTCCGGAAATGCGAATTTTCTCGCCCGGTGAGGTCGTTGCGCTCCAGCACGAGAACGGAGCGCCCGCGCTTTCCTGCTTCAATCGCGCACATCAGTCCGGCCGCTCCGGCTCCGGCAATAATCACGTCGGCATTAGCCATGGCGTCAGGCATCATATAGAAACGAAGGAGGGTTGCGTTCATGCCTGAAATGCACGTGGTCGACTACAAATTGTTCGGCAACGAAATGCAGTATGTGGAGGTCGAACTCGATCCCGGCGAGGCCGCCGTGGCTGAAGCCGGCGGAATGATGTACATGGACGATGGCATTGAGATGGAAACAATATTCGGTGACGGCTCCCAAAAGCAGGACGGGTTTCTCGGAGCATTGATGGGAGCGGGCAAGCGGTTGCTGACAGGGGAATCGCTGTTCATGACCGTGTTCCTGAATCGGGGGAGCGGCAAGCGGCGGGTTGCCTTCGGCGCTCCTTACCCGGGCAAGATCGTTCCGATCGATCTGTCGGAGATCGGCGGCGAGTTGATCGCGCAGAAGGACTCGTTCCTGGCGGCGGCAAAAGGCGTGAGCATCGGCATCGCGTTTCAGCGGAAACTGGGCGTCGGGCTGTTTGGCGGTGAGGGATTCATCATGCAGCGTCTGCAGGGCGACGGCCTGGCGTTCGTGCATGCCGGTGGCACGCTCATGCAGAGGGACCTGAAACCAGGGGAGAGCCTGCGCATCGATACGGGTTGTATCGTCGCGTTCCAGCCGACCGTTTCTTATGACGTTCAATATGTAGGGAAGATCAAGAGCGCCCTGTTTGGCGGTGAAGGTCTTTTCTTTGCAACGTTGCGAGGGCCGGGCCGCATCTGGTTGCAGTCCCTGCCATTGAGCCGTCTGGCGAATCGGATCATCGCGGCAGTGCCGCGGCCTGGCCGGGGTGGCCGGGGAGAAGGGTCGATACTGGGGCCACTTGGGGGGATCCTGGATGGGGATAATTCCTAGCCCGGAAATGTCGTTCTAAACCCCAAGCTGCTCTTTCATGTCACTGGGGTATAACTGCCGGAGGAGTAGCGATGAGACAGAACGGATGCTGTACTTTAAGGGTTGTAATACCTGCACTTTCTTTGTTGTTGGGTTCCAGCTTTCTCCTCAGGGCGGGGGCGCAAATTCCGGTTGAGAAAGAGCCTTTCCGGGTTGTGACCTTCGAGACGGACGAGGAGACGTCTCCCCGCAACGTCAGCGACAGCGACTGCACTTTCCTGCAGGATCCGCGCCCCTTCCTGGAAGACCGGGAGTTGCACAATGCGATCCGCACCTCAGAGATCAACCGGGTGATCCGGTGGACGGTTTCCAGCGATGGAACCTCCACGGGCGTCGCGGACCCCAACACGATCAAGCGCAATAACTTCATCGATGATGAAATTTTTTCGAGCATGGCGTCGGCGAATATTCGCTCGGCTCCGGTGGCGGCTGACGCCGAGTTTCTGCGGCGCGTTACCCTGGATTTGACCGGCCGTATTCCGTCCGAGACGGATGTTGCGAATTTTCTCGCCGACACGAGTTCGACCAAACGCGATGGAGTGATCGATGCCCTCATTGCAACTCCGGAGTTTACCGACAAGTGGACGCTCTTCTTCGGGGACCTGTTTCAAAACAACATTACCAGCGCTCAGGTGACCCGCGGCGTTGAGGGCCGCGATGCGTTTTATCTCTATCTAAAACAGGCGATTTCCCAGAACACTCCGTACGACGCCATAGCCCGCACTCTGATCACGGCCAGCGGCGACAGTTTCGCGGTGGGCGAGGCGAACTGGCCTGTCGGCAATACCGTGGCGATGGGGCCGATTCAGGACACCTACGATGGGGCCGCCGTCGACCTCGGAAACATGTTCATGGGAATCAGCGCTGTCGATTGCCTGCTCTGTCATGATGGCGCACACCATCTCGATCAGGTCAATGTCTGGGGGACGGCGCAGAGCCGGGAAAATCTGTGGGGCCTGGCAGCGATATTTTTCCCGCACCACCATGGTGCGGGATCGGACCACAGGTTCCAGGGTGGTCTCGGACAACGCAACCGGAACTTACCGGTTGAATACCACTTTTGGAAATCGTGTGCCGCGTCAGCCGATTGGATCGACCACCGCGATTCTGCCCCGGTATCCCTTTTCATCGGCTAATTCCGGCAGCGGCATTCTTTCGGGTGAAAACTATCGACAGGCGATAGCACGGCAGATCACGGGCGACCTGCAGTTCTCGCGCGCAGCCGTCAACTACATCTGGGAAAGATTGATGGTGGAGGCCTTCGTGACTCCATCCAATGGATTCGATCTGGCCCGGCTGGATCCGGCGAATCCGCCCGCGGAGCCCTGGACGCTGCAGCCGACGAACGCGCAGTTGTTGAATCGTCTGGCGGTCTTCTTCCAGTCCAATGGCTACAACCTGCGTACTCTTATTGGACTGATCGTCAAGTCGAACGCGTATCAGCTTTCATCGACCTATAACGGAGACTGGAGCCCGAGCTATGTCCCGTACTATGCGCGCCACTATGTGCGTCGACTCGACTCTGAAGAGCTTGCCGACGCCATCACGAAGGCAACGGGGGTTGCGCAGACCTACACGTTTGCGACGCCGAGCACGCTGCCGCCGGTCCAATGGGCGGGCCAGTTGCCCGATACTCGGGAACCGCGGAACAACAACGCCGTGGCGACCTTCCTGAATGCTTTCGGTCGAGGCGATCGCGACGTGAATCCGCGGCGGTTCGATGGCACCGTCCTACAGGGGCTGACGGTGATGAACAACACGTTCGTGACCTCGCGAATTCATCAGGCGAACGCGAATTCCCGGGTCAGGGCATTGTTGCAGACAAGTTCCGATCCTACGTATCTCATCCAGGAACTCTATTTGAGTACGCTTTCGCGCCCGGCGACAGCCGAGGAAGTGAATTCGATGCTTCCCTCGTTTCTGCTGCAGGGGAATCAGGCTGCTGCAGAGAACCTGCAGTGGGTTCTCTTGAACCGTCTTCAATTCCTTTTCAACTACTGAGGCACTATGTCATCCATCATCAATCGCAGAGTCTTTTTCAAGGTCGCCGCGACGGGTGTCACGGGCTGCATGATTTCGCCGATGGAGCTTTTTCCGCAGTCGGGCGTCACTTCCCCGGTCAACATCCTGGGGACCGCGAAGAATTGCATCTTCATTCTGCTGCCCGGGGCTCCCAGCCAGGTGGATACGTTTGACCTGAAGGTCGGAGCGTGGACTCCGGCAGATTTCAACCCGTCAACAGTGAATGGCCTGGACTGGCCCATCGGCCTGCTCCCAAACCTCGCCGATCAGCTGTCTCGCAACCGGCTGGCCGTCGTCCGCAGTTGTCAGGCGCCTGCGCTCGTGCATTCGTTGCTTCAAACCTGGACTCAGACCGGACGCAGCCCGGCGAGCGCCACCGGAAGGATCGCGCCGAATGTCGGGTCGGTCGTCGCGCTCGAGAAGGAAGGGGAACGCCAGCCGAATCAGCCAATCCCGGGATTTCTCTCCCTGAACGGGGGCGTGACCATTGCAGGGCCGGGGTACTTTCCGGGCCGCTATTCTCCATTTGACGTCACTCCGAACGCCAACGGGATTGCGGGTTTGTCTCATCCCGATGGACAGACCAAGTTCAACACGCGCTACAACATGCTCACGCTTGCCGATGAAAGCCTGGCCCACCATTCCATGGTTTCCACGAAGTTTGAAGAGATGGCGGACTTTTACTCTTCGGCGAACGCGATGATGTACGACACTCGCGTGACGAATGCCTTCCGCTTCACCACGAATACCGATGGGTTCCGCTATGGCACTGGAACGGCGGCAACGTCATTCGGCAATGCCTGCCTGACAGCGAAAAACGTTCTGGCGGCAGACCTCGGCGTGCGTTATGTCCAGATCAATCTGGGTGGTTGGGACAACCACAGCAATATCTATGGAGCGAACGGGACCGGCGGAATCTACACGTCGGCGCTCCAGCTCGATGCAGGACTGGGCAATCTCATCAGCGACCTGGCGGGGTTGCCGGGTTCTCACGGAAGCCTGTTGGACGACACGCTTATCGTCGTCCGCGGAGAATTCGGGCGAACCGTTGGTGCGCTGACCGGGCAAGCCGGACGCGATCACTATTTCACCTACTCCGCGCTCCTCGCCGGCGGCGGAATCCGGGGTGGCAGAGCCCTCGGCACGACGACGGCGGACGGGGCATTTGTGGACGAGCCGGGCTGGAGTGTTGGCCGTCCCATCTACTCCGAAGACTTTGCCGCGACGATTTATTCTGCCATGGGCATCAATTACCGCACCACGCGTCACGACGATCCTCTCGGCCGCGGCTTCGAATATGTTGCCACCACCGGCACATCCTACGTCGGCGAACCAATCGCCGAGCTGTTCACCTAGGGACAGAGTTCGGGGCCGTGCACCTCGAACCCCGAATTCTTGAGGAACAGTATTCGAGCTGCTTCGAATTCGGGGTTCGAGGTGCACGGCCCCGAACTCTGTACAAGCGACGTATGTCCCCCCTGCTATAATCCCCCTCGTTTTATGGATAACGACAAACTAGAGGAATTGCTGGAAGCGCGAAAGATCGCCGACCAGGAGCTCGAGAAGATGCGCACGCCGGTGACCATCCTCTTCAGCGACATTCAGGGGTCGACGTCATATTTCGAACGCAAAGGCGATGTTGAAGGACTGGCGATGCTCGAACGCCACAACAACCTTCTTTTTCCATGTATTGAACGCGAGGGGGGATGGGTCGTCAAGACAATCGGCGATGCGATCATGGCTTGTTTCGAGGATCCGGTCGGCGCGGTGAGGGCTGGAATCGGCATGCAGCAGGCGCTTGAACACGATCGGGGCATGACGCCTGCCGACGAGCATATTCACATCCGGATCGGGTTGCATAAGGGATTGGGTCTGGTCAAGGAGAACGACGTGTACGGCGATGTCGTAAACGCCGCTGCCCGCGTCCAGCATCAGGCAGAGCCGGACCAGATTCTCATTACGGATGTCTTGCTGGATGCGGCCAAAGCCGCCGATGCCGAAGTGCAGGGCATGGGCCGGGCCGAGATGAAAGGGAAGGACGAGGCGATCGAGGTTTTTGCCGTCGCGTGGTCGGAGTCCTCAAAAGGGCAACTCCTCGAACAGATGGCGGCTAAGTTCGAGAAGAAGGTGAAGGACCTGAAGAGGCGGAACGATCTTCTCGAAGAGGAGGTAGAGGCCGCACGCGAGCAGGGGCGCGCCGATCGGCGCCGGCTCACGGAAGAAATCGAAGCCCTCGAAGAATCTCTGGAAATGGCGCAGGACAACGCCCGCCAGCAGGTTTCGGCAGAACGTCAGGCAGAGATCCGCTTCCAACTCGAGGAAGCGGTGAGAACAAAGCAGCAGATTGAACAGGAACTCGTGGGCTTGCAGGCGAAATGGGAGACCGAAAGAGCCAGACTCAAGGCGCAGATTGAGTCGATGCAGGGCTCGGCGCTCCAGGCGATGGAACGTTCGAACAATCCCACGCGACTCGCGCTGGCGGTGCGCGAGCAGGTTGAAGCCAGGGTCAGAGAAGCAAAGCAGGACTGGAATCTGGAGTGGGAGGGCGAGCGGCGCCGCCTGAAGGCGGAAATCGAGCGCCTGAAGAAAGCCGGCAACGTCAACGAAAAGAGGGATGCAGCCAGGCGGGCGCTGCTTCAGAAACTGGGCAAAATCCCTCAGGAGCCTGGGGCCAAGGCCGCAAAAACGGCCGACCAATGGCAGGCGGAGTTTCATGATGCCAAAGTCGAGTGGGAAAGCCAGCGCGACCAGCTCAAACTGCGCCTCGAACGCATCGAGCGCGCGGCCCAGCAGGACAAGGATGAAATTCGAAACGCCATTTTCGAGGAGTTTCGCCTCCAATACCAGCCCAAGCTCGCAGTCTACGAGCAGGAAAACAAACGTCTGCAGGGAGAACTCGAGAACGTCAACGGGCAGCTTGAAGAGGACCGAAGACGGCTGGCGGCACGGATCGAGCAACTCGAACAGGCGATTCCCGAAGCGCAGGCAGCCGTTCGCAGGCAGGTAACCGCAGAACTCAAGGATGACTTTGACAGCAAGGTCGAAGAATTGAACCGTCTGAAGGGACGCAACGAACGCCGCCTGCAGGACAATATCGAAGAACTGGACGAATCGCTGCGGCGCGCAAAGAAACAGATTGTTCAACTCGAAGCCCAGCTTCAGGAAGCTAAAGAAGCCGCTTTCCGCGCCCAGCGCGGCGCCCGCCCGTATTCGTGAGCCTCCTCAATTCTGAAAAGTGGTTCGAAAGACGTAGTCCCACAACGGAGTCGTGACGCCAAAGCATTTCCGGGAATCGTCAAAGTGATGCCGAAAGTGCGCCCGCCTCTGACGACCGATCCATCCGCCCAGCGCCGGACTGAAGTGAACGCGGTAATGAACGGACTCGTAATAAAGATAGCCCACCCACACTCCGGCCATGACTTCCAGGGTGTGTGCGAGGTCGCCTGAGAGCGCCCACAGCACCGCGATCAGCACCAGCGATATCCCAATCGAATAGGGAGGGCGTACGAAGAGATACCTGATGTTTCGCGGCGCACCGTGGTGTTCGTGATGCAGGGATCCCAGGATGCCCCGGAAGCGATGGAATATAAAGCGGTGCAGCAAATATTCCAGCAGCGTCCAGAGGACGATGCCCAGTAGAAACGCGAGCATAGACTCATGTTATCTCATCCCACCCGGCGATCAAGGAGATGCGCGGCTGCGAATGCGAGCCAGCCAGGGTCTGCGCAAAAATAGGTTGGCCTTCGTGGTCTGCCGGCACCGCGGAGCGGTGCCCTGGAGTTTGGACGTTTTGCACGCCGGAGGCGTGAAAGGAAGGTCGCCCCGGGTGGAGCTGAGCGACACCCGGAGGCATCTCACGAGGAATCCCTGCACCCCTGCCGGGGTAGCGGTGGACTGGAGTTTAGACATTCTTGAGTCTGAGCGGGAGCGGAAACACGAGGTTACGTCTCCGGTTTTCAGGTTCGTCCGCAAGGCGATGGCGACGTTGAAACGTGAGTCTGAGCACGCCGGAGGCGTGCTGAGAATTTAGCCCCGGGTTAAGCGAGCGAAGCGAGCGCAACCCGGGGTTACCGTAACGGGAATGTTGCACCCCGGCAGGGGTGCGAACGCCCCTCGTGAGATAACCCCGGGTGTCG
Source organism: uncultured Acidobacteriota bacterium (assembly GCA_963836435.1). GTDB lineage: Bacteria > Acidobacteriota > Terriglobia > 20CM-2-55-15 > 20CM-2-55-15 > DASTBJ01. The sequence goes on from CAWIJI010000014.1 coordinate 221,858, forward strand.
CTGCGCTCCAGCCGGGGCTACCTTCCTTTCACGGCTCCGGCGTGCTTGGCACCGCGGCGCGGTGCAAGATGCCCGGTCATTTTCGCGCGGTCCCTAAGGCGAAGCGCCCGGGAAGATACGCCTGCGAATGCCAGCCGGATAAGGCGCAGCGATCCATTAAAGTGTTAAGCTCCGCGTGATGGAATTCAACGCCATGTGGAGTTGCCCGCCATGGATCTGATGCAGCTTGAAATGTTCGTCGCAGCCGCGGAACTCCGCAGCGTGCAGCGCGCATCGGAGCGCGTATTTCGGACCCAGCCCGCAGTAAGCATGGCGATTCGGAAACTGGAAGAGGAGCTGGGCTCGCCGTTGTTCGATCGCACCAGTCGCGGCAACTATCAACTGACCGCCACCGGAGAGGTGCTGTTTTCCCACGCGAAAAGACTGCTCGCTTTGAGGGACGAAGCGCTCACCCATGTCAAGGAGCTCCAAAGCCTTGAAGATGGGCGTGTGCGAATCGGCGCCAATGAGAGCGCAGGGAATTATCTGCTGCCGAGGCTGATTCAGATTTTCCGCCGCAAACATCCCAAGGTTCGCGTGGACGTGACACGGCAGAATTCGCGGCAATTGATCCATGACATTCGCGACAACATGGTGGATCTGGCCCTGATCTCGTTTGCCCCCGCCGAGAAGGACATCGAAGCGACTGCGGTGATGAAAGACGAACTCATCCTTGTTGCAAGTCCGGACCATCCGGTTGCAAAAAAGGCAAAGGTGGACGTTCGTGATCTCGGTGGCGAGTCATTCATCGCGCATACGGTAACCTCGCAGTCGCGCCAGAAAGTAGTGGAAGCGTTCCGGTCTTCTGATACGCCGCTGCGTATCGTGATGGAAGTCGCGATGATCGAAACGATCAAGAAGCTCATCGCAATGAAACTCGGGATCGGGTTCGTTCCGGAAATGAGCGTCCATGACGAGATCCAGCGTGAGGAACTCGTCCGGATTCCACTGGAAGGTTTTCAATACGAACGTACGCTGTGGCTTGCCCGGCGCCGGACCAACTCCCACTCGCACGCGGCGCAGGAATTCGCGGATATGGTCTTCGCCGCACAGGCGAAGACCATGCGCAATCCATCGGCGGGCTAGTGAAGTGCCCAGCTAATTCCCGGATACCACACTAGTTCTTTCTTGCCTGTGCTTTCTCGTGACTAAGTTTGTTGTAACAGTCGCGGTGGTAATTCTTTCCGTGATGGGTGGTTCGCGAGTCGTACGGGGCAATGCGAATGCAGCAGCGGTGACACCAGATGGGCTGCGATACCAAAGTAACAACAGTTCTTGCTTTGAGCGTTCTCACTTGTCCTCCCAGGGAATAGTTTTGCCGGTGACTGCAGTATTCTTGGACGATGGAAGGCCAAATCGGGTCCGAGTTGCCTGCGAAAAGTCAGAGCTCAGGGCTGGCGGCTGTGGCGGGCTTGTCTTTTTCCGCGCGTAGAATGCCGGTCTGATCGGCAAAGAAATAGCGGGCCCCCGGGGCGGCCGGCGTTGCCGTGACGGTGTAAGACTCGGCGTCCGGACTGGGTAACAGGAGAAAGTCGTAACCGGTTTCGGCCTTCTTCGGTTCCGCATTCAGAAGGTGATCTTTGATCAATTCGTCGAAGGTCTGGGCATATCGCCGAGTCCTGTGAATGAAATTCGTCTGCGCCTCCGTGACCTGTCGCAAGGCTTCAACGGCGGCGGATTCGTCTGGCGGTTTCTCGGCGGGCCCGGTAGGCCGGGTTTCCGAGGAGCACGAGAAAAGCAGAATCAGCATGGAAAATGAAATTGCCGTGCGCAGGATTTTCATGGCCACGATGATACCGCGAAACTTCCCTGCGGGATCGGTCCGCTATCGCTGGAGCAGCAACTCGGAAGCGGTGGCGGCGGGATTGGCGCAGAGGATCGATGGAGTATAACGGCGAAGACTTCTGCAGAGGGACGGGATGCGCTGAAGCCAGCTTCGTTGCTGGAATTCCCATTGGAATCCGAACTCCCGCCGCAGGCGCTGGGGGAGCATCGCGATACCGACGGCGCTGCCCGCGAACAACAAGAGTCCTGAAGGTGTCCTGCTGAACAGGGCCTGCCGGATTTCCAGCGCCTGATCACTTACCTGAATGACGTCGCTTTCCAGCATACGTTCCATATAGACCCGGAAATCCGCATAAGTTTGAGGAACGATACCCGGGGGGATTCCGAACAGGTCGGTGGCCACCAGGCTCTCCACGTAATATTGCTCCCGATCCGCATCGGACAGCTTCGAAACAAACAGGTCATACGCCAGCAACGTGGAATCGGTGATGGTACTCAGCACCCAGAGCTTCAGATCGGGATCATTGGCATCGTAAGGCGTTCCCGCGGGGAAAATCCCGGCCCGGGTTTTAAGCACCCCGTGGACCGCCCGGTGTTTCTGGTTGACGGTCTTCACGGCACGTAACGCAAAGTCCCGGCTGCCAAAGGTGATGGCGGCGGCGGCGAATGCGGTTCGATAGAGCCGGGCGAACCGGTGCTTCCGAAACTCGCTGTGCTCCGCAACTCCGGCAGCGACCAGAGGGTGTGCGATCTGCATCAGGACCGCCCGCGGCGCAGCAAATCCGCAGGCAATCTCGCGATTGACTCTCCAGAAAACAGACTTGGGAGAAAAGATCGGCTTCCCCATAGCTCAATTCTGGTGGATTTGGAGGCGGAGAGCAAATGCCCTCGCTATAATGTGGCCGTGCGAAAGTGGGTAACGCTCTTAGCGTTGACTGTTTTCACCGCGGCGACCTCGTACGCCGCCGACACGCTTCCTGCGAGAATTTCCGACGAGACTTTCTGGCAGCTGGTCGAAACACTGTCTGAACCGAGCGGCACGTTCCAATTTGAGAACCTGTTGTCGAACGAGACGGATTTCCCCTTCGTCATGTCAGAACTGAAGCGGACAGCGCCGGCCGGGGGCGTTTATCTCGGCGTAGGGCCGGAGCAGAATTTCAACTATATCGCCGCGATTCGCCCGAAAATCGCCTTCATCATTGATATTCGCCGGCAGAACATGCTGGAGCACCTGATCTACAAGGCGCTGTTTGAACTGTCGCCGGATCGTGCCGGCTTTGTCTCCCGCCTGTTTTCGCGGAAGCGGCCGCCGGGATTGACGGCCGGACTGACGGCTGCGGAATTATTCGATGCCTACAGCAATGCACCGCCCGATGAGACCCTGTTCGAGACGAATCTCAGAGACATCCAGGAGTACCTCGTTGGAACGCGGCACTTTGTGATCTCTCCGGAAGACCGTGACAGCATCGAAAAAGTGTATGCGGCCTTCAGAGAGTTCGGTCCCCTCATCAACTACAATTCGCGAGGTGGCGGGTTCGGTTCTCGCGGTTTCACGCCCAGCTATACAGAGCTGATGACCGAGACCGACTTTGACGGACAGGAATGGAGCTACCTCGCCAGGGAAGCGGACTACCTTTTTGTCCGGGATCTCGAGATTCGAAATCTGATCGTTCCGCTCACCGGCGACTTCGGCGGACCGGGGGCGATCCGTGCCGTCGGTCAGTACCTGTGGGATCACAATGCGGTGGTCTCGGCCTTCTATACGTCAAATGTTGAAGGCTATCTGTTCCAGGGAGGCGACCGAAACGGAAACCCGAACGGCGGGGCCGAGCGGTTTTACGAGAACGTGGCGACGCTGCCCCTGGATGAAGCCAGTACGTTTATCCGTTGGGTGCCGGGCGCAGCCGGAAGGAATGGCGGAGACAGTTCCGTCTCTCTCGCACCTATTCAGCAAAACCTGGACGATTTCAGTGCCGGCCGATTTACGGCCGGAAGCCTGCTCTTCGCGCGGCAGCCTTTCGCCCGGCAAGGCAACTTCCGCGGATTTCTGAACAATGGCCCCCGCCGCAGTTTTCCCGCCCAACGGTTGGTCTGGGTGGCGCGTTTGCGAATTCTGTTCTATCTGTCGTGGACCGTCCTGGGTTTCTCGCTCCGCTACTTTGTCTGGAGACCGGCGGAGGAGAGGGAAGGTCTCCTGTCGCCGCGAAGGATTCTTCATTCGCTTGCCTGGGGAGCGGTGGGTCTGATGCTGGCGGTGGTTCTCGGCGTTCTCGCGCACGTTTGAACATGCCCAAAGCAGCTTCCCTAAAGCCTGCTCCAAAATTGTTCCGAGCGGCCCTTACGCGATCGGGAAACAGCCTGAACTGGATTGTGATCCGGATTCCCTTCGATGTCGTCAAGGTCTGGGGCGTGCGAGGACGACTGAACGTCAAGGGAGAGATCAACGGCTTTGCCTTTCGGACCTCGGTCTTTCCGGCGGGCGACGGTCATCACTTCATGATCGTGAACCGGAAGATGCAAAAGGGAGGGCGGGCCCACCTGGGAGGCGAAGCGCGGTTTCGCCTGGAGCCGGATCTGGAGAAGCGCGTGATTCCGGTTCCTGCGGAGCTGGGGCGCGTCCTGCGATCCTCGAAGCGGCTGCAGAAATTCTTTCAATCCATGACTCAGTCCATGCGGAACTATTTCGGAAATTACGTCGCCGAGGCCAAACAGGCGGAGACCCGGCAAAGGCGTGCGGAACACACCGCCGAGTTGCTCATGGAGGTCCTGGAGGCGGAGGTCGAACTGCCTCCGATTCTTCGTCAGGCCTTCGCCCGGAACCCGGAAGCGGTCGAGGTCTGGCGTCGCCTGCCTCCGTCGCATCGGCGGTCGCATCTATTCACCATGTTTTATCAACGCAGTCTGGATGCGCGTTTGCGCCGCATCGAAAAGGCCATGGCCGAGATGACGGAGAAGGCGCGAAAATGAAGTATCGTTCACCCCTTGATTCCCACCGTTAACGTCACGGTCGCCCGGATTTCGATTTCGTTGGGCTCAATCGGAGTGCTCGGCGCTGCCGCGCTGGTCTCGGCGCGCGCAGCCGTCATGAAGCGGATCCCGGGCGGCTGTACGGTTTCGCGTTGTTCCTCGACATGAAGGATAGCGCCAAGCGTGCTGTTTATGCCCGAAGCGATGGCTTGCGCGCGGCCGAAGGCGTCCTTCGCAGCCAGGGTAAGGGCTTCCCGCGCCAGGGCATCCGGGTTTTTCAGATCGAAGCGTACGCCGGTCACGGCGACCGTCAGGATAAGGCTGCTCGGAACCGATGCTGCGGCATCGATCACGTCGCTGACCTTGTCGATGTTATCGATCCGGACGTCGATCGCATTGTGGGCAAGGTAGTCGCGAATTCGGCTTCGCGTTCCGTCCCACTCCATCTGGGGCTGCAGGGAGTAGCTGGTCGTCTTGATCGCGTCCTCGGGAATCCCTGCGGCTTTCACGGCTGTCTGCACCCTGATCATCTGAGCGGCGGCTTCACGACGGGCGTCGGCAGCCTTTCCCTGCCTCGATTCGACCGCAATCGATACCCAGGCACGATCGGGCGCCCGCTTCAGCGTGGCAACACCCTGCGTGACGATTGCCGGGGGCTGAGGCGGAGCCGTTTGGGCAAACGCCAGGCCGTTCATGAAAAGGAGCGTCAACGCCGTTGTGGTCAAAAGCTTTCGCATGATTCTCTCCTTATTTCTCCGGTATGTGTTTTTCCAGCATCTGCCGCCGCACGACCGCGCCGTAAACGTTGCCCACTCGATCCACGCCGACTCCCTCGGCGCCGCTGTGATCCTGCGTCGTGGACTCCATGTCTTCTATGAAGTATTTCACCGAGCCGTCTTTCGCGCTTCCGATACGAATGCCTTTCTTCCA
>CAWIJI010000015.1:0-65346 GCA_963836435.1 uncultured Acidobacteriota bacterium
ATCGCGGCATCAACGGAAAATGAAAGGCCATGTGGCATTCATCGCTGTCGCCGAAGTACTCGCGGACGTCGTTCGGGGGCTGGTTGGCCTCTGCCAGAATCAATCGGTTGGAATACCTCGCATCGAGTCTCCTGCGGATTTCCTTGATAACCGCGTGTGTTTCCGGCAGGTTCTCGCAACTGGTTCCGTCCCGTTCGATGATGTAGGGAATTGCATCGAGGCGGAGGCCGTCGACGCCAAGCTCAAGCCAGAAATACATGACCTTGCATACTTCTTCCATGACCGCCGGATTGTCGAAATTCAAATCGGGCTGGTGGGAGAAGAAGCGGTGCCAGTAGAACGCGTTGGCGATCGGATCCCATGTCCAGTTGGATTTTTCCGTATCGGTGAAAATAATGCGTACGCCATCGTACTTGCGATCCGTATCGCTCCAGACATAAAAATTCCGCTCGTTCGATCCGGGCGGGGAGGATCGGGCGGCCTGAAACCACGGATGCTGATCGGAAGTGTGGTTCACGACGAGCTCGATCATGACCTTCAGGTCTCTGGCGTGGGCGGCATCGAGAAACGCCTTGAAATCGTCCATCGTGCCGTAGCTGCGGTGAATGTTGGTGTAATCGGAAATGTCGTAGCCATCGTCACGCAGCGGCGACGGGAAGAAGGGCAGAAGCCACAGACAGGTGACGCCCAGAGCCTGGAGGTAGTCCAGCTTGCTCATCAACCCGATAAAGTCGCCGATTCCGTCGTTGTTCCCGTCGCAGAACGCCCGCACGTGAAGTTCGTAAATGATCGCGTCCTTGTACCAGAGAGGATTAGTTTCTTTTTCCGCACTCGTCATGAACGGGCCTCCTTGTACCCCACCAGCAGAGCCACCGGGCAGAACTGGAGCACGTCGGCAATCCGAATGCGCGCGTCCGGGCCGGCGCCGGGACGTATCGGCCTTCCGGTGAGCCGATCGCGAAACAACAATGTAGACCACTCCACGGGAATTTCGATTTCCGTGTTCTTCCAAAAGTCCTCGCCAAGCGGAAGCCAGCGGTCCACTTCAGCCAGACCCGCGGTCAGACGAGGTGCGATGGCGATCAGCACGCTCTCTCGATTGGCGCGAGCGATAACGGCCAGTCGATCTTGCCGGTCACCAATCGCGTTCATCGCAAAGTAATCGCCTTCCAGGAACAGGGCCTGGTGTTCCCGCCGCAGGCGGAGTCCTGCAGCCGTCAGATACTGCTTGATGCGCCCATCCTCCCAATTGCCAAGCATTTCGGAAACCGCCGAAACCATGACGTTCTCCGGAGCGGAAGGATCCAGAAGCGGCGCCATGGAATCGAGATAGCGGCAGCGCAGTTTGAAATCGACAGGCCGGCGATTGTCGGGATCCACCAGGCTCAGGTCCCACAGTTCGGAGCCCTGATAGAAATCCGGAACACCCGGAGATGCTATCTTCAGCGTCAGCTGCGAAAGCGAATTGACCAGCCCGAATCGTGAAACCTTTTTCAGGAACGGCAGGAACGAGCGCAGAAACGTCGTGGCGTGCGGCCCGGACAGCGTCCTGTCAACAAACTTCACAACCGCTTCGTCATAAGCCCTGGAGGGGTTGATCCAGCTGGTATGAGTCTTCTTCTCCCTGGTCGCCTTGCTCATGGATTGCTGCATTCGGGCAACAAAATCCTTGTCCGGGGCGGCCCCATCTGCCGGCCAGGCCCCAATCAGCGATTGATAGATAGAAATACTCATCGCTCCGATCGGGGGCCGCTTCACCGGCAACCATGCTCCGCACTGACGAATTGATTCTTGCCCACCGGAAAATCATCTCGCGCCAGGCCTGAGGCATTTCCGAAAGCACGTTCAACCGGGCCCGGGCGTCTTCTCCGCGCTTGGTATCGTGCGTGGAAGTTGTAATCATCGACAGAGGCCACTGCTGAAGCCTCCCGAGATTTGCCCGGTGAAAGTCCGACAGCGGTCTTCCGAAGGAACTCGGATCCCCTCCGACTTCGTTAAGCGAGAGAAGTGGGCCGTAACGATAAAATGCCGTGTCCTCCACGCCTTTCGCCTGGACCGGGCCGGTGTACTGCTGGAATTTCATCGCAAACCTGGTCCGGCGCTTGTACTCCTCGGCTGGAATGCCGTCAGGGACCGGCAGCAGCATCTGAGCGATGAAATCGAATGCTGACGGCTCCATCGCAGGATTCCGGCGCAGGGCCTCCCCCACTGCCCGGTCGATAGTCTGTTTGTCGAACTCGCTCCATCCTTTGGGGCTGAAGTAGGTTCGGTACACGGGGAAGCAGGCCACAACCTCCACGAGGGCCGCATGGAGACTGGCCAGAGTGAAGTCTCGAAAGTGCCGGTCACCTTCCGAAATCCGGTTCAGTTCGGCCGCCAGGACCGTCAACTCACTCGCCATCGAGGTCGTGATGATCAGTTTCTTGGCCTCGTACACCACGTCGCGGAAGACGAGCTTGTGACCCGTGAAACGGGAGTAAAGCCTGGCAAAATCTCGAGCAGCCGAGGGGTTCGACGTAAACGGAATTCAGGCTGTTGAGAAAGTCGTAGCCTGTCGTTCCCTGAATTGCCCAGTCTGAAGACAGACGTTCTTCCTCCGACAGGATCTTCTCCACGACGACATACGGTCGTTGCGGCCGGAATTTTTCTCTGAGGACCTGCAGGTAGGCGGATGGATCAAACAGTCCGTCGATGTGATCGAGGCGCATCCCCGTCACCTTTCCTTCGTGAATGAGACGTAATACGAGGGCATGGGCGACTTCGAAGACTTCGGGGTCCTCCATACGAAGGCCGGCCAGTTCATTGACGTCGAAGAACCGCCGATAGTTGATCTCGTGCATAGCGGTGCGCCATGAAGAGAGCCGGTAAGGCTGCGCCTCCAACAGTTCGTGCAGCAGTCTGAATGAAGACGAGTCTCCGGGGGTACCGTTGAACCGGCGAATGTTGTCCTCAATGTGGCGTCGAATCGGGACTGACGTTTCGGCAAGTTTCGCCAGGCGGCCCTTGGCAACTTCTTTCTCCCTTTGCCGTTCAGCCATCGACACCGAATCGCTCTGCGTATAAACGGGCAGATGGTCGAGGTGGAACAAGACGCTCAGGAATTCATTCAGATCGGGATCGTCCCCGGGCAGGGTGGCCTCAAGGGCTTCCAGGTTGTACCGCAGAAGAATGCGAAGCTGACGCGGATTGAGGGGCAGTTCCAGATCGAAGTATCGCAGGATGATCGCACCGTCCTTGAACTCGATCTGCAACTGTCCGCTATCGAGAGTGACACCGTATTGGTCCGCCAGTATCGGGAGCAGCAGCTTCCCCCGCAGTTCTTCTTTTACAGGCTTCCAATCGATATCGAAGAAGCGCGCGAAAGGCGAAGAAGGCCCATTCTCAAGGACCTCCCGCCACCAGAGGTTGGCATTAACATCGACGCCCATGTGGTTGGGAACGAAATCAAGGAGCAAGCCGAAGTTGTGGTCTTGCAGCACCGTGGTGAGCTGGGCGAATCCCTCTTCGCCTCCCAGTTCGGAATTGATCCGATTGTGATCGCAGAGATCGTACCCATGTGTGCTTCCGGGGCTCGCGGCGAGAATTGGCGACAGGTAACACTCGCTGACACCGAGCTGCTTCAGATAAGGAACGACGGCTGCAGCGTCGAAAAACGCGAACCCGTCACGTAACTGAAGTCGATAGCTGCTGGAGGGCAGCCGATCCGGAAGCGGCGCCTGGATCATGCTTCGCCCTTCCTCGGGGTGGTCCGTAAAATCGCCGCTGCAGGCCGGGTCAGATTCATCCCGGGTATCGCCGCATCCACAGTAACGGCCACGGCATCCGGAGCGTACGCGGCGTCTTCCGTGCTCAGCAGCAGCTTCCATGTCTGGCCGCTTCCCAATCGCGCCAGTCTGTGTCCGCCAAGATCCACGGCTCCCGAGCCGCTCAGGCGAACGACGGCGAGGATTGCATCCTCGAGCGAAGCGGCTCGGCGCAGGACAAGAACGTCCTTATCGAGAGCGTCGATCTCCAGACTTCCAGAAGTAGCAGGCGAACGCAGGGCGGGCTCAGACCGGCGAAGTTCGAGCAGCCTGCGGTACAGCCGCAGCATGGATTTATGAGGTTCACTTTCACGCTCTTTCCAGACGAGCCGGCTCGCTTCAAATGTTGAGCGCCTGAGGGCCCGGGATAGATTCGCAGGTCCGAGGGTCGGAGAACTGTGCAAACCGGCTGAACTCGTTGCGGCGACCTTCCGTGACGTTCTTTCCGAGATCCGTGTTGTGGTCGGTAAAATAGAGGAACGGTGTCGTGGCAGCCCACTCCTGTCCCATGAACAGCAGCGGCGTCTCGGGCAGCAACAGCAGCAGCACCAGGCGGCGCGGTACGCGGCCGGATCGATCGCATGATGCAGCCGGTCGCCGAACGCCCGGTTGCCAATCTGATCGTGATTCTGGAGAAAGAAGACGAACCTGCGTATGGCGGATGCCGGCCGGATCTGTCCCGCGCGGCCCGCCGAAATACGGAGCATGCTGGCCGCAATAGAACCAGCCCTCTGGAGCGCGGTTCGCGCGATGCGTCGAGGCCGTACCGTCGAAGTCCTGAAAATAGCCGTCGCGATCGCCGGCCAGAGCTCGCGCATCTGATGATGAAAATCGTCGGACCAGACGCCATCCAATCCCCATCCGCCTTCCGATTCGCGGCTTGACCATGCAGGCCAGGTTGCGGACGTCTTCCGCGATGACGTGCACGCGGCGCCCGAACCTCGGCAACTGATGCATGCACGGCCGCCGAGATGGAGGCCAGGATATGCCGAGGGCTATCGTCGACAATGGCGTGCGTCGCATCCAGCCGCAGGCCGTCGAAATGATATTCGTGTAATCCAGCGCACGCGTTCTCGATGAAGTAGTCGCGCACCGGCGCGCTGTGCGGACCGTCGAAGTTGATGCCCGTCGCCCCAGGGGCTGTGGTGCGCTTGCGGATAGTAATACGGGCTGAACGCTGCACTGATAGGCGCCGTCGGGCCCCAGGTGGTTGTACACGACGTCGAGGAAAACGGCGAGCCCCAGCTCGTGCGCCGCATTCACAAAGCGCCGCAGATCGTCCGGCCGGCCATAGCAGCGGGCGGGAGCGAAAGGCGCGACGCCGTCATAACCCCAGTTCCGGCTGCCGGCGAAATCGGCGACCGGCATCAACTCCACCGCGGTCACTCCAAGTTCTCGCGAGTTCCGGCAGTCGCTCGGCAGCCGCGGCGAAACGTTCCCTCCGGCGTGAACGTGCCGATGTGCAGCTCGTAGAAGACGAGATCCTCGAGGCGATGCCCGTCCAATGCCGTCGGTCCAGGGAAATGCTGACGGATCGACGATCTTGCGACGGCGCCGTGCACGCCGTCAGGCTGAAAGCGCGATGCGGGATCGGGAAACGGCCCTTCTCATCAATGCGGTAGCGGTAAAGATCACCGGGGCCGGCACTGGACAACGAGACCGGTGAAGTAGCCGTCACGCGTCTTGGCTCCATCGCATGAGTCTCAGTATCCGCCGGGCCACTCGAGGACAAGTTCAACACTTGCCGCATCCGGCGCCCAGACACGAAAACTGCGTGTCCCCAGCCAAGCGCAGTGGCTCCCAGGAAAGGTTGCCCGACGCGTCATGCGTCGACCTCCGGCATCGAACACAACCATCGCCAGCGGCGGAACCGTGATGTTGAGCGAATGCGGCCGCCCGTGCATCGCTAGTCGGACGAAGCTTCGAGGCCGCCGGCGTTGCCCTGCCCGCTGCCGCCATAAAACTCCGCATCGCTGTTCATGACCTCCTGCCACCAGCCGCCATGAGGCACACCCACCTCGATAGTTGTGATGGGCGACCGGTGTGAAGTTGCAGACGAAAGCCAGGCAACGGGAGCGATCACCCGTACGCCGCAGAAAGCTGATGAGGCTCCTCTGGTTGTCGTTGCAATCGATCCATTCAAAACCTGCCTGCATCGGAATCCGATTCATAGAGAGCCCGCTGGTTCCGGTAAAAACGCATTGAGATCCCGAACCCAACGCTGCAGCCCGGGATGAAGCCCGGCTTCGAGCAGGTTCCAATCGAGGCTGGCGTCGTGATTCCATTCACGCCACTGCCCGAATTCGTCTCCCATGAACAGCAGTTTCTTGCCGGGATGCCCGAACATGTAGCCGTAGAGCAGGCGCAGATTCGCGAATTTCTGCCAGTCATCTCCCGGCATCTTTCCGATCATGGAACCCTTGCCGTGAACAACTTCGTCATGGGAGAACGGCAAGAGGAAGTTTTCGGAGAACGCGTAGAGCAGACTGAACGTAATGCGATCGTGGTGATAGCTGCGGTGGATCGGATCCCTGGCCATGTAGTCGAGCATGTCGTGCATCCACCCCATGTTCCATTTGAAACCGAAGCCAAGGCCCCCGACGTAAGTCGGGCGCGAAACCATCGGCCATGAAGTCGATTCTTCGGCAATGACCGTGATGCCCGGGAACTCTCCGTAAACACGCTCGTTGAGCATCCGCAGGAACTCAATGGCCTCCAGGTTCTCTCGACCGCCGTACTTGTTCGGGATCCACTCTCCATCTCGCCTTCCATAATCGAGGTAGAGCATGGACGCCACGGCGTCCACGCGCAATCCGTCGATGTGATACTGGTCGATCCAGAAGAAGGCGTTGCTGATCAGGAAATTCCTCACCTCGACGCGTCCGAAGTTAAAAACGAAAGTGTCCCAGTCGGGATGAAGACCCTGCCGCGAGTCGGCATGCTCGTACAGGTGGGTTCCGTCAAAGTACGCCAGGCCATGTTCGTCTCTTGGAAAATGAGCGGGGACCCAGTCCAGAATGACGCCAATACCTTTCTGGTGGAGCGTATCGACGAAGTACTTGAAATCGTCGGGGGTTCCGAAGCGGCTGGTGGGCGCGAAATAGCCCACCGTCTGATACCCCCAGGAGCCGTCAAACGGATGCTCGGCGATAGGCAGAAGTTCGACGTGGGTGAAGCCCATTTCCCGGGCATAGTCTGCCAGTTGATGAGCCAGCTCACGGTAGTTGAGCCAGCGCGCGTTCTCCTCGGGAACCCGTCGCCACGAACCGAGATGGACTTCATAGATTGACAATGGCGCGGATTGTAGAGACCTGGAAGCTCGAGCCGTCATCCAGTCGCCGTCTGTCCAGTCATACGGATGGAGTTCCCAGACCATGGATGCCGTTTTGGGGCGAATCTGTGACGCGAAACCATAGGGATCGGCCTTGTCCACACGGTAGCCGAGATAACGAGAATGGATGTGGTATTTGTAGAGCGCGCCGAGGCCGACTCCGGGTAGAAAGCATTCCCACACTCCGCTTTCCCGAGGGATTCCATTGGCGTGGCATCCGGATCCCAATTATTGAAATCGCCGATCACAGAAACTCGTTCCGCATTCGGCGCCCAGACGCAAAATGAGACTCCGGCGAACGCCATTCGAGACGCGAGGATGGGCGCCGAGTTTCTCGTAGGTCCGGAAGTGCGTTCCTTCGGCGATCAGGTGAAGATCGAAATCTGTCAGAACGGGATTCGTCACTGGTGAGTCTCCTTTCGGTCGCTCGGCCACAGCTGCGAAGAACGGTGACGGAGCGGCCATGTAAGCCCGTAACTGCGGCCCGTGAGACGGTGGGGCTTCTTCCAATTCGTATTCGAGGTATCGAGAATCCGCTCCCATCGCTGTCCCGCCTCGTGGGCGGGCAACACAAAACGAACACTCTCGTGGTGCGCGTTCAGCATGATGAAAAGGGTATCGCCAACGACAGGGTCGCCGTGCGCGATCCACTTCATCCGCTGCGGATCCCAACAACAGGAACACCCACGCAGCGCGCAAAATGCGTATTCCACGCACGCTCGTCCATTTCTCTGCCGTTGGGGCCGAACCAGGTTGACGTCCTTGACGCTTGTCGCCGCGAAAAGCTCCGCCCTTGAAAAATTTTCGCTTCCGAAGAACAGGATTGCTCGGCGCGCAAGCGGATCATGAAGCGGACGAAGTCGAGAAAACCTCTGCTTGTGTTCGTCCGGAGTCCAGTCGAACCAGTTGATCTCGTTATCCTGGCAGTAGGCATTGTTGTTGCCGTTTTGCGTCCGGCTCAGTTCATCGCCGCCACTAAGCATGGGAACACCCTGGGAAAGCAACAGGGTGGCCATGAAGTTTCTTTTCTGCTGTTCGCGCAGAGCCTGAACACCGAGGTGATCTGTCGGGCCTTCGAACCCACAATTCCAGCTGAGATTGTGGTTTTCGCCGTCAGTATTCATTTCGCCGTTCGCTTCGTTGTGTTTTTGGTTGTAACTGACCAGATCCTGCAACGTGAATCCATCGTGAGACGTAACGAAATTGATGCTGGCATAAGGCCGGCGCCCGCTGTGCTCATAAAGATCGCTGCTCCCCGCCAGTCGCGTGGCCATTTCCGAGATGACGCCGTCGTCGCCCCTCCAGAAGCGGCGGACCGCGTCGCGATATTTCCCGTTCCACTCGGTCCAGCCAATCGGAAAATTTCCGACCTGGTAGCCGCCTTCGCCGAGGTCCCAGGGCTCCGCGATGAGTTTGACCTGCGACAGGATCGGATCCTGGTGGATGATGTCGAAGAATGCGCTCAGCCGGTCCACTTCGTGCAACTCCCTGGCGAGAGCGCTTGCCAGATCGAACCGGAACCCATCCACGTGCATCTCCACCACCCAGTAGCGCAGGCTGTCCATAATCATCTGGAGAACCCGCGGGTGGAGCATGTTCAAAGTGTTGCCACACCCGGTAAAGTCCACGTAGTACCGCGGATCCGGGGGGAACAACCGGTAGTAGGAAACGTTGTCGATACCGCGCAGCGACAGCGTCGGGCCAAAATGATTCCCTTCCGCCGTATGGTTGTAGACGACATCCAGGATCACTTCGAGACCTGCCGAATGGATGTTGCGCACCATAGTCTTGAACTCACGGACACAGTCCAGAGGAGACTTGGCCATGGAATAGCGAACGTCTGGGGCGAAAAACGCGCTCGTGTTGTAACCCCAGTAGTTGCTCAACCCGCGTTCCACGAGATGACGGTCATAGGCATGATGATGGACCGGCATCAATTCCACGGCCGTAACTCCCAGGTTCTGCAAATACCTCAGGACCGATTCTGATCCGAGACCGGCGTAGGTGCCGCGCATCTTCTCAGGAAGCCCGGGATGACGCTGAGTAAACCCCTTGACGTGAGTCTCATAGATGATCGTTTGATGCCAGGGGATGCGCGGTGGATGGTCATCGCCCCAGGTAAAGGCGGTATCAATGACAACCGCAAGAGGGCAGCAGAATGCATTGTCTCTGGTGTCGAAAGCCAGGTCCCCATCCGGATTGCCGATAGTGTAGGCGTACATTTCATCGTACCAGCTTGTGGTTCTCCCGACGGCCTTGGCGTAGGGTTCCATGACGATCTTGTTGGCGTTGAAGCGCTGGCCGCGTTCCGGAGCGTAAGGCCCGTACATCCGGTATCCGTACAACTGCCCGGGCAAAACGCCCGGCAGATATGCGTGCCAGATCTGGTCGGTCTGCTCCTCCACAACAACGCGGCTGGATTCCCGGCGGGCCTTCGGCGAATCAAAAAGACATAACTCCACGCGCGTCGCATGTTCCGAAAAAATGGAAAAATTTACTCCGGCCCCGTCCCATGTCGCGCCGAGTGGATACGGACTGCCTATTCTCGGTTTTGGTGCCTGGTGGTTCACAAGTAATAGTCAAAATCCTGTTCGCTGCGGACGCGGCGCCGAATCTTGAAAATGTGCGCCGGAATTCCCTGCGGGCTGAGTTCGACGTAATTTCGAGATCCCTGCCACAGATAACGTCCATCTCCAAGCAGATCGTGCACCTGGAAAGGCGACGACTCCTCCAGTCCCAGGGCCTTCAGGTCCAGATTCACCCATCCGGAATGCGTATGCCGGAAATCCAGATTCACGACAATGAGGATTGCGTTTGAAAGATCGGGACTTGTCTTGCTGTAGCAAAGCAGATCCCCGTTGTCAACTTCGTGAAAAACCAGACGACGGTTCTGGTGCAGCGCCACGTTCTCCTTTCGGATCAGATTTACCCTGGAGATAAGGTCTTTGAGGCTCCATTCGCTGTCGAGATTCCAGGTCTTGATTTCATACTTCTCCGACTCGAAATACTCCTCACTGCCCGGCGTCTTCGCGACGTTATTCACCAATTCGAAAGCGGGGCCGTAGATTCCGTAGCTGGCACCAAGCGTCGCGGCAAGGACGAGGCGGACCATCGAAGCTGGACGGCCGCCGAGTTCCAGGTGTTCGGGCAGAATGTCGGGTGTATTCGGCCACAGATTGGGGCGCATATAGTCGTGCACATCCGTGGTTGTCAGTTCTGTGAAGTACTCGGTCAGTTCCTGACTCGTATTGCGCCAGGTAAAGTAGGTGTAGGACTGCGAGAATCCCAGTTTCGCCAACCGGTACATCACCTTCGGACGAGTGAACGCTTCGGCAAGAAAAATGGTTTCGGGATAGCGCGCCTGCACCTCGGGGATCAGCCATTCCCAGAAGGGAAACGCCTTGGTGTGCGGGTTGTCGACGCGAAAAATACGAACTCCCTGCTCGCACCAGTAGAAGACGACGCGACGCAGTTCCTCCCAGAGTTGCTCCCAGGCCGCGGTCTCAAAATCCAGCGGATAGATGTCCTGATACTTCTTGGGAGGATTCTCCGCGTATTGAATGGTCCCGTCGGGCCGGCTGCGAAACCATTCGGGGTGCTGCCGGACCCACGGATGGTCGGGAGTGCACTGGAATGCCAGGTCCATCGCAAGTTCGAGGCCGTGCTTGCGCGCACTGGCCATCAGCCGCAGAAAATCGGCAAGGGTTCCGAGTTTGGGCTCAATCGCATCATGACCACCGGCCTCGCTTCCGATAGCCCAGGGGCTGCCGACGTCGTTTGGGCCTGCAGCAGGGGCATTGTTGCGACCCTTGCGATTCGTATGTCCGATGGGATGAACAGGCGGCAAATACAGAACGTCGAATCCCATCGCCGAAACGTACGGCAAACGGGCCTCGCAATCCGCAAACGTCCCATGACGGCCGGGCTCGGGCGCGCACGATCTGGGGAACATCTCGTACCAGGCGCTGTAGCGCGCCCTTTCACGCTCCACGCGAACCCACAACTCCCGTTCGTAACGCGTGGAGAACCGCCGGTCGGGGTAGCGAAACACAACCGCCGCCATATCGAGATCCAGCGCCAGCGCCCCCGCGTCAACGGAGCCGGCGACACCTCGCAGATCCGCTGCCCAACCCGAAAGAGCCGCCGCATCCGGACCGGAGGCTCGACCTGCCGCGTCATCAATCAAATCAGCGCCAATAAGGATGTCGACGCGAATATCCTGGCCAGCCTCGATCCTTTTGACCAGGTTGGTGCGCCACGTCTTGAAGTGATCGACCCAGCCCTCGATCGTGTAGGCATAACGGCCCAAAACGTCGACCTTGAACTCACCCCGCCAGCGGTCGTTGTCCACGAAATCCATGGGCGACTCCGACCATTCGGACGTGCTTTCAGTCCGGTAGAGGAGCACGCAGGAAAGCAGGTCGTGCCCGTCTGCAAAAATATCTCCCTCCACGACTACGGTTTCACCTGTGACGCGCTTGATGGGAAAGCGGCCGCCGTCGACTTGGGGAAGAACCCCCTCAATAACTACTCGCCTACGCCCCTGACTCATGGGCACACCCCTAAATCATTCATTTTAAAAGTCTCTATTTGCTTAATCGCCGCAGCTTAAGTGACGGCGTGGTCCAGCGGGCCGTTCGAAAAAGTGAGCTAGGATTTGGATCGATCCAGATGTAGCCGTATTAGGATACCAGCCTGAGGGGGCGAGTCTCAAGGGAAAGACCCGCATTCCCGCATTGGTAACACTGATGGGGACTATTCTAGCTGAAAGCGGAATACGAGAAGGCTTTGGAGAAAGCCCAGCAGGAGGAGCTCGCCGCAGCAAGAAGAGCGGCCGAGATGGAAAAGGCAGCAGGGTTGGCCGAGGCGAACGGAGTGAGCCTCCGGAAACAGCCGCTTCAGGCCACGTTGGCCGGCCTTATTCCGGCGTGACCCGGAATGCTCACGAAGGAGGAATTGGTTCTAGAAGCACGCCGGAGGCGTGCTCTGGAGTTTGGACATTTTGCACGCCGGAGGCGTGAAAGGAAGGTAGCCCCGGGTGGAGCGCAGCGACACCCGGGGTTCATCTCACGAGCGGCGTTTGCACCCCGGCAGGGGCCCCGGCAGGGGTGCGAGGAATCCCTGCACCCCTGCCGGGGTGCAAGATTCCCGCTACGGTAACCCGGGTTGCGCTCGCTTCGCTCGCTTAACCCGGGGCTAAATTCTGAGCACGCCTCCGGCGTGCTCAGACTCACGTTTCAACGTCGCCATCGCCTTGCGGACGAATCTGAAAACCGGAGACGTAACCTCGTGTTTCCGCTCCCGCTCAGACTCAACAAGGAATTTAGCCCCGGGTTAAGCGAGCGCACTGGGGTTGCCGTAACGGAGATGTTCGCCCCTCGTGAGATGAACCCCGGGAGTCGCTCGGCTCCAACCGGGGCTACCTTCCTTTCACGCCTCCGGCTTGCTTACGCTAAAACCCGAACCTGGGATTGACCGTGCTGTTGAAGATGGATCCGAAGCTGTAGTTGATCCCGAAGCTCATGTAGTAGCTGTAGCCTGTGGCACGCTGTCTCAGCTTTAGCAGAACCTCCGCCTCGGAGATGTCGCCCTTCGCTAATCCGATCTGATCGTTGATCTTGTCGTAGTTCGCGTAGATGTCGAAGGAAAAGCCCTTGAACAGGCGCACATCCGTGTTGCCGTACATGCCAACGTGGTAACGGTCTGTGTGGCTGAGGTGTTGCGACACGCTCACCGATCCGCCGACGGAGCCCCACGGGGCGCGGATTCCGATCGAGGTGTTCAGAGAGTGGCTCGGCACGTTCTCTTCCAGTTTGTCGAAGATCGTGAGCTCGCGGTATTGGTAGCGCGTCATGCCGATGGAGTATTGGACCGTCAAGCTGCGGCGCGTGGACACACTGTAGGGAAAGAAGTCGAATTCGATGGCGGGAGATAAGCCGACCGATCGGTCGGTATTGGAAAAGCTGGAGTGCGAGATGTTCGAGCGCGCCCCGTATGACCATTTGGGCCCGAGGCTCTTCACGACCAGCGAGTTGAGATTCCAGCCGTCGGACTTGCTTTTGAACACGGTGTTGTCGTCGAGTTTGAACGTCGAGTTATTGGTGTTGCTGTTGACCGAAAAATTCATCTTCCACTGCTCGGTCGTACGACTCGCCGAGCCATTGAAACGGTAGGAACGATTGTTGCTGGTCTGCTCACCACTGAGGTTGCCGTTCATGCCGATGCGGAAAACCCAGTAGTTCCAGGGATCGTGGTTGGGATCGGGCCTTCGTTCGCCGCCCTCCTCCGCTTTCCGAAACGAGACGTCGAGCTCCGGAGCGACACTCGTCTCGGCGGCATAACCGACCAGACCCACTTTGAAAACGCGCGCGAATTCCTTGCGCCGGTCATCCCCGCTCGCCGTCTGCGGAGTGTTGAACGAAAGAGTACGGTCCTGTCCCATAAAGTAATCGAGACCGATAAACTTCAGATTCCAGGCTGTCCCTCCGCCTCCGGTTTCCTGCGTTGTCACTAGAAGATGCAGGTCGGCCGCCGCGCGATCCCTGACATACTCAATGAAATCGACGTTTTGTCGCAGATATTCGGTATCACACTCGTATTGGCAATCGATGAAAACGCGAAGGCGAGGCGGCGCAGCCTTCGCGGGCGGCCCCTGAGCCCGCAGTGATGAGGCGAAGAGACACAAACACAGAAGAAGGAAACCTTCGCGAATCCGCTGCTCCCCCATCCCAACCCCCGGATACGGCTATTTTTTGTCGGCTGAACCTGGGCTTTAGACACCGGCAAACACGATCCGGTTTGCACTTTCGTTTAAATGGTGCCCGTGACCCTATACCAACGGCGGGTCAAAAGCGTTGATCTGCGAAGGATCCTTACGACAGCAGCCCGTTCCCAAACTTGCGCGTCCAGGCGATAGCATCCATATAGATGTCGCGGATTGGCGCTGCCGCCATTCCATAAAACTCGACGTTGTCCCAATCTGCGTTCTCGTATGCCACCGTGCATCGGAGGGCCTGCCCGACGGTCCCGGTCCTGTGGATCAACGCCGACTTGACTGCATCAATCAGCGGCAACTGCGCCACCGCCTTCTCCATCGGGCAATCGAGCAGGGCATCGATGACGGACAGCAACCCCGCGGAGAAGAAAGACTCCTTCTCCGCATTCTTCACAAACTCCGACAGACGCTCGCACATCCGCGCCCGCACCAGCGAGATCGTCATTAATTCGCGGGGTTTGTCGTCGACCGTGGACAGCAGGAGCACGCTGGCCCACTTTCGGAGCATCTCCGTGCCAATCAGGCGGACAGCATGGCCCACGGAACTCACGCTCCTGGGAAGCGCTACGGCCGCTGAATTTGCGTAGCTCAACAACTTGTAGCTGAGAGCCGCGTCCAGCGAGATCGTCTTTTCCACCTCGGGCATCGGCAGTTCCGGATCCTGGAGCTGGGTCAAAACCCGCATCATCGCCAGACGGTTCACCGGAATCTGCTTTTCTTCCTGAGCCGCCGAGCGGGCGATAAACCGCCCCTGATAGAGATCGAAGCCGAGAGTCTTGCAATACTCAAGGTCATCGTAGGTGTTGACGCAATCCGCGAGAACCTGAGCCTTGTAGCGCCTCAGCTGCGTGATTTTCTTCTCGAGATCTTCCGGCGGCAGGCTGGTGACATCCAGTCTGAGAACAGGCTTCCGATCGACGAACAGGTCGAGACACGCCGGGCTGAGATGGCCGGAAAGTGCAATGCGAGCCCCGGCGGCTGTGAGCTTTACGAGTTCCTTCGCGACTGCGTCCTCAGGACTGAAGTCGGCGAGGTAGCCCAACACCATTCTGTTGGCCGGAAATCTCTTCCACAATCCCTCCGCCAGGGCTTCGGTCGTCAAGCTGACAAAACAGGAGTGCGGCCCCACAATTTGATCGATCCCGGCATCCGACAACATCGCGAACATCGAGCGTTCGGCGTCCGGCGTGGCAGCCGACTTTTCGCCCAGAGCACGCGACCGGATCTCATAGGCGGTGACATCGATCCTGGATTTGAATATGGGGAGACGGCTGAGTAGATAGTCCATAATTTACATGACGTTCGGCTTTATCCACCGTTGTTTGTATCGAGGCGGCACAAATGGGTCAATATCTTTCACACCAACCACGACCCAACCGGAGCCAGCGCGGAAGCAGGAAGCAGGTTGACAGTTGGAAGATCGAATCGTCTGCCATAAGATAGGCAGCTCTTTGATCGGAACACAGGAGGTTTTCACGTGCTTAGCCCAAAACTTGCTCCGGAAATTCGAGCCATCCTTGAAGGAATGGCAGCCCAGGGCGCGCCCCCCCTCGAATCCTTACCCGCTCCCCAGGCTCGGCAGATGGCCGAGGGAATGGCTGCACTGGCCGGCCAACCGGAGGCGGTGGCCGGCGTCGAAAATCGTCGCATCGTGGGCAGCGGCGGAGAGGTTCCTGTCCGGATTTACAGGCCGGAAGGCGATGGCCCCTTCCCTGGCGTCGTCTACTATCATGGCGGGGGCTGGGTGGTTTGCAATCTCGACACTCACGACAACATTTGCCGGGGTCTTTCGCGTCGAGCGGGGGCGGTCGTCGTGGCGGTGGACTATCGTTTGGCTCCAGAGCACAAGTTCCCGGCCGCGCTCGAGGATTGTGTGGATGTGACGCGCTGGGTTGCGGCCAATGCGAAGTCCCTCCGCATCGATCCGCAGCGGCTGGCGGTTGCCGGCGACAGTGCAGGCGCGAATATGGCGACAGTCATAGCCGGTAAGGCACGCGGGACGCAGGGTCCTGCTATTGCGCTGCAGATACTGGTCTATCCCGTTGTCGATCTGAGCGCTGCCGACACGCCGTCTCATCGAGAGTTTGCCGAGGATCACTTCCTGACGAGATCTGCGATGGAATGGTTCGCGAACAACTACTTCGCGCCGGATGCGGACCGAAAGCAACCCGATGCGTCACCCCTGTTTATCGAGGACCTGCGTGGTTTCCCACCTGCATTGATCATCACTGCCGAATGCGACCCGTTACGCGATGAAGGCGAAGCTTTTGCCAAACGCCTCCAGCAGGCTGGCGTTAAAGTCACGCTCACGCGTTATGACGGCACGATCCATCCTTTCCTGAACTTTCTCGGCGCGTCACCCAGCGCTCAAAAGGCCCTGGACCAGATGGCTGCCGCGGTTCGCGAAATTTAAGGACTCTCCGCTCATGCGAATCGCGGGAGGCTCCTCCGGACGGCCGGCGCCCCAGTCCTGTCAACAGTCTGCGCAGGAACAGACCGGCCTTAATTTGGCCTCGGCTGTACCCATCCGCGGGCAGGAATCGTACATATCTTTGGAATAATTGACGGACTGACGTACCGAAAAGGATAATTGTCCCTAACCTTTTGGGATAGAGGAGAGAGTTGGAATGATACGGTCAAACCGCCGGGATTTTTGCCGTGCGCTCGTCAGCGGAGCGGCCGGGTTGTCTCTCGCATCTCGCTTGCCGAAAATCTACGCTCAAGGTTCCGCTTCTGCCATTTCCGCGACCAGACTTTCGGAGAACTACACGTTGCTCGCGGGCGCAGGCTCGAACGTTCTGGTTCTGACGCAGCCGGATGGCTGCCTGCTGGTGGACGGAGGAATGGCGGAACGTTCGGCGGACTTGCTGAAGGCGGTCTCGGAGTTGTCTGGCGGCAAGCCTGTTCAGGCGCTGTTCAATACCTGCTGGCACCTGGAAAACACGGGGTCCAATGACACCCTGGGTAAAGCCGGCACAAAGATCATCGCCCACGAGAATACGAAGCTCTGGATGGGCACGGAGTTTCACGTCCAGTGGCAGGACAAGACCTACAAGCCCCGTGCAAAGGAAGCCCGCCCCACGCAGACGTTCTACACCACCGGTAAGATGACTTTCGGCAAAGAAGAAATCCAATACGGATATCTGGGGCAGGCTCATACGGATGGAGATATCTACGTCTTTTTTCCGAATCCGAACATCCTGGTGACAGGCAACGTTTTCACCGTTGGCAAGTATCCGATTCTCGATTGGTCCACGGGTGGATGGATCGGCGGTGAATACGAAGCCGCGAATCTACTGGTGGGGCTGGCCAATGCCCAAACCAAGGTCGTTCCAGGAACCGGCCCCGTACAGACGCAGGCCGATCTGAAAGATCTCGCCGAAATGACGTTAACCATGCGGATGCGGTTCATCGATCTGATGAAGAAAGGGCAGAGTGCCGGCGATATGTTCCGCTCGGCTCCAACAAAGGACTACGACGCCAAGTGGGGCGATCCGAAGCAATTTATCGCGAACATGTATCCCGGCCTGTGGAATCACGTCCGCGAAATCAGTCCCCTGGGAAGCCCGGGCCTCGCGAATATCGTTTAGGAGTGGAATAAGGATGATGAAGCGCTATGTTTTGGCGGCCACGGCGATCGTGCTGGGCATTGTTTCGTCGGGTTCCGCAGGCCCTGCCGGATTGCAAGCGGCCGCGCAGCAACTTCCTCAGGCGCAGGCCGCCGCGGTGCCCGCTGCCATCGCGCCTTACAAGGCAACCATCGATCAATATTGCGTCACCTGTCACAACCAGCGCACCAAGACTGCAGGCCTCGCGCTGGACTCCATGGATATGACGAAACTTCCCGAGCATGCCGAAACCTGGGAAAAGGCCATCATGAAGCTGCGCGGCAATCTGATGCCGCCACCCAACGCAAAGCAGCCCGAGCCGGCAGCCAGACAGTCGCTGGTAGCCTGGCTCGAGAATTCACTGGATCAGGCCGCAGCGGCGAATCCGAACCCCGGAAGTGTGCAACTCCATCGTTTAAACCGAAGCGAATATGCCGCATCCATCAAGGAGATCTTCGATATCGAGGTCGACGCTGCCAACCTTCTGCCTGCCGACGACACCAGCGAGGGCTTCGACAACATCTCGAACGTTCTTAAAGTTTCGCCTTCATTTCTGGATCAATACATCAACGCGGCACGCGCGGTCACGCTTCAGGCGATCGGTACGCCGATGACGGAGGAAGCTCAGCGCGTTACCTTGCGCCCCGGAAGCAACGAACTGGATCCTTATGTCCCCGGGGGCGTGCCGTTGGGGATGACGGGAACTGTTGTCGAGCATCAGTTCCCGGCGGATGGTGAATACGAAATTCGCGGCAACGGGAATATCCTGCTCGACGGCGTTCGCATCACACCAAACACGCGCATGGCGGTTAAGGCCGGGCCCCACAAGATTGCGACAGTTACCGCCCCGAGAAGCTTTGTGGAATCCGATACCGTGCTGCAGTCCTTCACGCCGGGAGGCGGCGGTGGATTCGGAGGCGGCGGGGGCCGCGGCGGCAGAGGCGGGGGCGGGGGCGGCATCCAGATTATCGGCCCCTTCACACCGACGACCGAGGTGCAGGATATCTCGAGCCGGCAGCGGATCTTCATATGCCACCCGGCGAGTGAGAGCCAGGAAATTTCCTGCGCCACCCAGATCCTCAAGAATACAGCGCGCCGCGCTTTCCGCCGGCCGGTCACCGACGAAGATGTCGCCGGGGCGCTCGCATCGTTCAAAGAGGGACGAGGTATCTACAAGAACTTCGAATCCGGGATTCAGTACGGTTTGATGGCAATCCTGGCAAGCCCCAGATTCCTCTATCGCGTGGAACCCCCGTCAAAGACCGCAACTGCCGGCAGCAATTACAAGATCAGCAATCTGGAATTGGCCTCGCGGCTGTCCTTCTTCCTGTGGAGCCAGATCCCCGATGAGACGCTGCTCGATCTGGCGGCGAAGGGACGGCTGAGCGACCCCGCCGTGCTCGAACAGCAGGTCAAGCGCATGCTCGCGGATCCCCGAGCCAAATCCCTGGTCACCAATTTCGCCTTTCAGTGGCTCCGCGTTCGCGATCTCGACAAGATCGATCCGGACGCCATCCTCTTCCCGAATTTCGATGCAGGTCTGAAGAACGCTTTCCGGACGGAAATGGAACTGTTCGTCTCGAGCATCTTCGAGGAAGACCGCAGCGTCATGGAACTCCTGAACGCGGATTACACGTATCTGAACGAGCGTCTGGCCGCCCATTACGCCATTCCCGATGTGCGTGGCCCCCAATTCCGCCGCGTCACATTGACAGACCGCAACCGCTGGGGGTTGCTTGGAAAAGGCAGCGTTCTTCTGGTGACGTCGTATCCGAACCGAACGTCGTCCGTTCTCCGGGGTGCCTTCATCCTGGAAACGATCACGGGTACGCCGCCCGCAGCGCCGCCCCCGGGGGTTGACGCTTTCAAGGAAAACAAGGAAGGCGAAAAAGCCAAGTCGGTGCGCGAAATCATGCAGGCCCATCGCGCAAACCCTACCTGCAACGCGTGCCACGGCATCCTCGATCCTATGGGTTTCGCGCTGGAAAGTTTCGATGCAATCGGCGAGTTCCGCACCAAGGACCGCTGGTCGTCAACCCCAATCGATGCGTCCGGCACTCTCGCGGATGGGACGCCGGTCAGCGGGCCGGACGATCTCAGGAGAGCGCTGACGAAGAAGCCGGACCAGTTTGTGCAGACAATGACGCAAAAGTTGATGACCTATGGTCTCGGCCGCAGCGTCGAGTACTTTGATATGCCGACGATTCGCCGGATCGTTCGGGATTCCGCAAAGGATAATTACAGGTTTTCGTCACTCATTCTCGGTATCGTGAAGAGTGCGGCGTTCCAGTCTCAACGCGCACCGCAAGGCGACGCCAGGGTCGGGGACTAGTGCTCGGAGTGCAACTCAGCGCGAAGCGTGAGCGCGATAGCGCGAAACCTCAGGGGTTGGGGCGCAGCCATAAAATGACAGTTCGATAGGAGAGGTCTAATGTTCATTACGAAGAAGCATCTGCAACGCCGCACGTTCCTCAAAGGCATGGGTGTCACCATGGCATTGCCTCTGCTGGATGCCATGATTCCGGCCGGCACGGCGCTCGCCCAGACCGCTGCTGCTCCAACCCTGCGTGCCGGGTTTATCTATATTCCGCACGGCGCCGTAATGAGCCAGTGGACCCCGGAGAAGACCGGCACGGACTTTGAGTTCACACCAATTCTCAAGGCGCTGGAGCCGCACAGAAAACAGCTCACGATCGTCAGCGGTCTTGAGAACAGGGCCGCCATTGCCCCCCCGGTTCACGCGCTGAGCCCGGGGACGTGGTTGAGCGGGGTCGCGCCGCGCAAGAGCCAGGATCCGTGGGGCGGCAAGACCATCGACCAGATGATTGCCGACAAGATCGGACAGGACACCCCCTTCCCCACTCTGGAACTTGCCATTGAAGGCCGCGGTGGCGGCGGATCCTGCGACCGCGACTACGGCTGCAGCTACTCGGGAACGATCTCTTTCCGGACGCCGAACCAGCCACTGCCGATGGAAACTAATCCACGCAAGCTCTTCCAGCGCCTGTTCGGCCAGGGCGACACCCCCGAAGAACGCAAGGTGATCGCCCGGCAATACTCCAGCGTGCTCGACCTGGTTTCCAGGGAAGCCGCGGACCTGCAGCGCGAATTGGGCGCAGCCGACAAGGTGGTGCTGACCGACTACCTGGAAACGGTTCGGGAAATCGAACGCCGCGTCGAGAAAATGGAAGCCCGCGACCTCTCGAAACTCAATCTGCCGCCCGCTCCAGCCGGTCCGCCGGCGAATTCCGATGATCATCTGAAACTGATGTTCGACCTGGCTCTGCTTGCCTATCAAGGCAACCTGACGCGCGTGTTCAGCCTGATGATGGCAGGGGAAGTCAGCAACCTGACCTACAACAACGTGGGGGTCCCGGACGCCTACCACCCCATCTCTCACTACGGCGCCGACAAGACGAAGATCGACAAGTGCGTGAAGATTCAGACCTACTACAGCACGATCATCGCCCGATTCCTCGACAAGCTGAAGGCACTTCCGGATGGCGACGGGAACATGCTGGATCACGCCCTTCTGGTGTGGGGCAGCAACATGAGCAACAGCAATGCGCACAATCACTATCCTCTGCCAATGACCATTCTCGGGGGAGCGAACGGCAAGGTGAAGGGTGGACAGCACCTCAAGTATCCCGATCAGACACCGCTTTCCAACCTGCTCCTCACGGTCGTTCAACGAGCCGGAGTCGAGGTCGATAAAGTCGGCGATGACGGCACGAAGCCGTTCTCGGAGGTCTAAGATGCGCCACGTTCTTTTGCTGCTTCTAGTCATGGCTGCCGCATGCGGAACTTCGCTGGCGGCGGGTCCCGCCGACCTGATAGACGCCGTGCAGACGGGCAACACGGCCGCTGCAATCAAACTCATCGACGCCAGGGTCAATGTCAACGGCACGAGCGCCGACGGCACCACCGCTCTTCACTGGGCCGTTCACAATGCGGATGCAGAGATGGTGGATCGCCTGATCCGAGCCGGCGCCGAGGTCAACATCAAGAACGAATACGGTGTCAGTCCGATTATCGAAGCGGCTAACGTCGGCAACACTTCCGTTATCGAAAAGCTGTTGAAAGCTGGAGCGAGCGCGAACACGCCTGGCGTGGACGGCATGACGCCCCTGATGATCATCGCCCGCAGCACGAATGTCGCCGCGGCCAAACTTCTTTTGGATCACGGCGCCGACGTCAATGCCAAAGAGTCGCAGCGAAACCAGACGGCATTGATGTGGGCTGCCGGACAGAGCCAGGCGCCCATGGTGGCGTTACTTGTAAAGGCCGGCGCCGACGTCGACGCGCGCGCAGCGGTGAACAACACCTCCACCGCCAGTTATAACCCCGCCGGCTTCATGGAATGGCCGGCCACGGTCAGCGCCGAACCCCGGGCAGGGCCGCGTGCCGCCGGCGGATTTACGGCGTTGCTGTACGCCGCACGGGAAGGCTGCACGGAATGCGCGAAGGCATTGGTCGACGGGAGAGTCGATGTCAACATGGCCGATCCGGAAGGTGTTACTCCTTTGATCATGGCCACCTGGAACCTGAACTTCGATACGGCGGCGGTTCTGATCAAGGCCGGCGCCGACGTCAACCGCTGGGACCTCTGGGGACGCAGCGCGCTGTGGTGCACCGTCGACGTCAACACGCTTCCCCATGGCGGACGCGCCGACCGGCCTTCACTCGATGACACCACCGGTCTCGATATCATCCGCATGCTGCTGGAAGCGGGCGCAAACCCCAACCTGCAGCTGAAACTCTTTCCCCCGTACCGCAACACCGGCTCGGACCGCGGTGTGGACCGCATGTTGACCATTGGATCAACACCGCTGCTGAGAGCTGCAAAAGCACTCGATGCTCCCGCCGTCAGGCTGCTCGTCGAACACGGCGCCAACGTCGACCTTCCCAATATTCAAGGCATTTCGCCCGTAATGGCGGCTGCCGGCCTGGGTTCCACGGACGCCGATACCCGCGGGTGGTACACCCCCGACGACACGGCCCAGCGGTCCGTCGATACGCTCAAGATCCTTCTCGATGCGGGGGCGGACGTGAATGCCAAGGATCCGACAGGCAAGACCCCTCTCCACGCCGCCGCGTTCTGGGGATGGAACGCTGCAGTCCAGCTCCTCGTGGACCGGGGCGCGGATCTGTACGCCAAGTCGCGTGACCCACGCAACCCTCAGGGCCCAGAGACGAAAACAGTCATCGATTCCGCAATGGGCCGAAATGGCGGGAACAGCCGCGGCGGCGCGCGCATTGATGTCCATGAGGACACGGCGAAGCTGCTTGAAGACCTGATGAAAACGCATCCGCCCAAATAGGAGGCTCCGTCAGGGTATTTGCGCGTGAACCCAGACCTTCCCAAGTCGTGGCTTGACGCAATCGGCGGAGAATTCGAGAAACCCTACTTCAAAAGCCTGTCAAAGTTCGTCGATGGCGAACGCCAGGCTTTTCCTTCAGGTATCTACCCCGCTGCCGAAAAGGTGTTCGCCGCCCTGCAGTTCACGCCCTTCGAACAGTTGAACATTCTGTTGCTCGGACAAGACCCTTACCCCGGCGAGGGGATGGCCCACGGACTGTGCTTTTCCGTCGACAAAGCTGTCCGCAAACTGCCGGCGTCTCTGAGAAACATATTCAGGGAACTGCAGAGCGATCTCGGGCTCCCCATACCCAACAACGGCTATCTGGTGCCGTGGGCCCGGCAAGGCGTGCTGATGCTCAACACGATCCTCACGCTCCGCGCCGGGAAACCCCTGTCGCACAAGGGCAAAGGTTGGGAGATCTTTACCGACGAGATCATTCGCAAGATCAACGACAGGAGCGACCCCGTTATCTTTGTCTTGTGGGGAAGGCCCGCACAAGCGAAGATCAGCCTCATCGATACCCGGCGGCACATTATCATTCAGAGTTCGCATCCTTCTCCGCTTTCCTGCCGGGGCTTCTTCGGCACGCGTCCATTCTCAGCAATCAATCGCGCCCTCAGCGCCGCCGGCAAACCTGAAATAGACTGGAGAATCCCAAGTCTCGCCGATTGATGGACCGGCTTGGGACCTGTTTAGGCCCCTTGTTCGGTCAAAGTCGGCATCCAGGTAGTTTGGCGCACACGGCAGGAGTGGAGGGATTTCCGCGTTTTTCAGCGAAGTTGACAGACGCGCAAACGTGGATTCTCATAGACGTCTTCGCCGTGAAGACTCAAAGTCCATCTCGTGAACTCGATATGACCCAATTGGGAATGTGGCTGCTGGCCGTGATGTTCCTGGCCAGCGGCCTGCTGCTTATTGTGTTCCTGCTGAAAAACCGCTTTGAGCCCTTGGGCAGCGGCGGCTGGACCATCCGCGATGTCGTTCAACTTGCGGGAGTTATCCTGAATATCGTCGCACTTGCCATCGCCGTGGGCGCGATTCAGGTAGCGGTCAGCAGCTACCAGGACAGCAAGACGGCGGAACTGAAGCATCAGCAGGAGCTGGAATTGTCGAGAAAGGCGCTGGAAGCCGTCGTGGCGACCGCACAAACAGAACAACAAGCGCTGGAGAACAATCTCGCGGTGGCCAAAGCCCAGACGGAAATGATTGCGGAGCAGGCGCAGCGCGAGAAGGAACGGCTGGCGCGCAAGCCACTGGTCGGTCTGCTATACGGCGAATCTGAAGTGAACACCCTTGCCAATCCCATTGAGGTCCACCGCGGAGCGGAGTTTACCCGCGTCAGCCTCAGCGTGCGGAATAACGGGGATGCGCCAGCGGTGAGAGGAATTGTGGTCGTTCTCGCGGATCCCCCCACCATCCAGGTCGATCGCGCGGACTTCCGGTTAGCCGACAGAAGAAACGAGCATCGGTTCGAGACCCCGATTCCCGACCTCCGCCCCTATGGCCAGACTCAGGACGAGTTCCCATTGCTGCTCGATTTACACGGTACCATTCCCGACGACTTCACTATCAGTTTCAACATCTTCGGAGAAAACTTCGAGGCCGTCCGTCGAAAGGTCAGTTTCCACGTCCTGCCCGAGTAGTCAGCCCGCTAACGCGCCCCGACAAACAGGTCGCGATAAGCCTGAATGCGGCCGCTGGTCACACCTTCCAGGCAGTCGTTGACCGAAAACAGAAAGGTGCGCCATTTCGCTGTGCTCTCAGGTATGGGAATACCCAGACGGATGCTGATGTCGCTGGTCACCGAGCGGACGAAGGTACTTGCAGAATCCAGGGGAAGCTTCGCAACGTTCGAATAGAACTGTCTGCCGTGCTGGCCCTGCTCGAAGAGATAGCGCTCCACGTTGGAAACATAGAAAACGTTGGCGACGGCGGAATGCTCCTTCAAATACTGCCCGATACCGGCAATCGCCGTGTCTCCCGCGAAGTCTCCCACCAAGGGCACGACGAGATTCTGTCGTTCGAGTTCCTTGACGATCCTGAAGTTCGCCTCGTTTGCGATGTAGCTCTGCTGATGCCCCTCCAGGTCCGTTGCCGCCATCAACTGCGCATAGTTTGGATTCGTCGTATCACCAAAGCCTTTGAGCGAACTGGGACCGGCCATTCGGAAGGCGTTCATCATCCGGCCTACGTCCGTTTTGTCGGTTTCCGTCAGCGGGAACCCATGGGTGTTCACGAGGCGGTCCATGACGGCTTTCAGGTTTTCCTCATAGTACACGTCGTCAACCGGAACGGATTGATAGGCGTCGAACAGAGCCCTGACGGTGGTGTTCGCATCGAGACCCGCGGGGCGCCGGCGCGCGAACAGCCGGGAAACCAGGTCGGCGCGATCGTCAGCAATCTCGAACAGCGCCTTGTACATCAAGTGCTCGATCATGTTATCCCGCCGGATATCGAGAATGAATGCCAACCGGGGCTCGATCGCCGCGATGTAGGTGAAGTTTTGCTCAGACCCAACGCCCAGAAAAACCCCGCCTTTCTTCGTGGACGCCTTCAGCATCGGGATCACGAACTGGGCCGAGTCCTCGTTCGACATGACTTGAAGGGGGAACACACCGCCTTTTTCCGACAGGTCGGTAACCAGCCGCCAGAATTCCTTGTCGCTGATCGTTTTCGGAAGTTCCGCGGACTTCGCAACGTCCGCGGAAACCGAGACCAGCAGGACGCCGCAGAGCAGACTCGCCCAGAGATGTTTTCGCATGCGCGCCATTATATAGATAGAATTCAGCCATGCACAAAGCACTCCTCGGGTTGTGGCTGCTGGCAATGCCGGGCTCGGGATTCGCTCAGAACAACTGCCTGGACCTTTCAGGCGTCTACCTGATTACAGACCAGGACGGGCAGGCTCTGCTCACCATCGCCCAGACCGGGTGCACACAAATCAGAATCGATCGCAGGGCGACCTCGGGGGGCAAAACGACGTCAGAACAACACACTCTCAGGATCGACGGCCGGTTTCAGCCCGACACGCCATGGATGGGAAGCACGGTCAAACTCCAAACTTCGGCAAAATTTACGTCGGGGGCTCTTGAGATCACGGCGCGGTCTGAGGCTCCACAGAACGCTTCGGACTTCCTCTGGAAACGTCTCATTGTCGTACGTTCCAACGGCGATCTCGACCTTCGAGAATTCAGCAGGCAGGACGACACCTATATACCTACGGCAACCGCCATCCGACAGCAATAGCGGCCCTGGGCGGCGTCACTTCGCCTTCAACCACCTCGATACAGAGCCCAGGCACGCCTGAAGAAGGTTGGAAGAGGATACCTCTGTCCACCAGATCGGATCGGACTGGACCTCTCCAAAGAGGCTGGCAACGTCTCGCTTCGCTTTCAACAACTCGAACGGCAATGCGGGATCGATAGGTTTGGGCGCGGCCGCCTCTTTCAACTGCGCAATCAGCCTCTGGGGTTGTTCCATATCCAGCATGGACAGCGGAGAACCGCAATGAGAACACACCGTGCCGGCCTCGAGATCGACCGGGCCGCCGCAGTTTGAGCAGTTCACGGTGCGAATGTGTTTCCGCAACTCCGCAATCTGCTTCGGCGAGAGCACACGGATAAAATCCTTCTCGCGAAGGAATTCGAAGTACCGGATCAGGCGGCCATGGCCATTATTGCACCGGAAGTAGCTGAACCGCGTGTTCCGCTGCATGTCCTGGGTGGGCCGCAGAGGAATCGCGCAGCGCGGACAGTGCATCTGCTTTTCAAATGAAACCGGTCCCGCAGGTTTCTGTTCACCGATCATTTGCAGCAGGCTGAGCGTAGCGCCAGGAGAAAGTTGAAGGCTTTCGAATTTGTCGAACCAGAACACCTGACACGGGGCGCAGCGATCGATGGTGACCGACTTCCCCTGATGGCCTTCGAGCGTCATCACCATCATTTCCGTGCTGCAATGCGGACAAATCATGAGCCTTATTGAATCATAAAACAATTCGGGGCCGTGCACCTCGAACCCCAAATTCGAATTCCGTTGAGCCTTGGCTCTAATTGGGGGTTCGAGGTGCACGGCCCCGAATTTAGGTTAGGGTTTGATGATCTTTACCAGATAGTAGGTAATAGGGCTGGAGACTTCCTTGAACCAGTGCGGTGTACCGGCCGGCACGGCAACGATGTCTCCCTTGCTGAGGTGATGCGTCTGACCGCCCTGGATCTCGGTCCCCAGTTGCTGGTTCGGCCGGGTGACGCGGCCACCGACCATCGTCCCTCCGGTGACAAACGTGGCTTCGCCATCGAGGACGTAGAAGGTATCGGTCTCCTTGTCATGCACTTCCACCTGGCCGGGTCCGGATCGCTTCGCCATCGAAGCGGTAAAATCCGGGCCGCTTGCCAACGCCCCGCCGTTGGCAATGGCAGCCGACACCTTGTCGTGATCGACATAGGTCACATTGGCAGTTCCCTGGGCAAAGCTCATGGAAAGAGCGGTCGCAAACAATGTTATGGCAACGAGTAGACGCTTCATCTTTTTCTCCTAAGGTTGGATGACCTTCACCACGTAATACGTAATCGAATGCGGAATCTGTTTGAACCAGTGCGGCGTGCCGGCACGGATCACAATAACGTCGCCCTTACTCAGGTGGTAGGTCTGTCCGCCCTGAATACTCGAGCCCAGTTCCTGGTTCGGCCTGCTGGTTCTGCCGCCGATCATGGTTCCGCCGGTAACGAAAGTCGCCTCTCCGTCGAGGACGTAAAAGGTGTCGGTTTCCTTCGCGTGCACTTCTACGCGGCCGGCCGCGGCGCGTTTCATCATCAGGACCTTGAAATCAGGCCCGGTAGCCAGGTTTGCGCCGCTGGCCGCCGCGGCGACCTTCGTATGGCCCACATAAGTTGCGCTTTGCCGTCCCTGCGCGGCCGTGATCGACAGACACGCCAGCAGGGCAGCCATGACCAGTCCGGTTTTCATTGAAAGAGAGACTACGCCAAAGATTGATCTACTCCAAGCCCGGCCACGTATACTTGCGACTCATGCAAGGCAAGACAGTTGTCATCACCGGTGCCACTTCGGGTATCGGCGAGGTAGCGGCGGGCAAGCTCGCCTCGATGGGCGCGCGGATCGTGTTTGTGGCGCGGGACGAGACGCGGGGCGAAGCGACGGTCGCGCAGCTGGGGCGGCTGGGGCCGGGCCTGGATCACCGTGCGCACTATGCAGACCTGTCGCGCCTGTCGGAAATGAAACGCGTCGGCTCGGAAATCGCCGCGTCGGAAACCCGCATCGACGTCCTGATGAACAATGCAGGGGCGATGTTTGACCGCCGTTACGAGACCGAGGACGGCCTTGAACGGACATTCGCCCTCAATCACATGTCGTACTTCGTACTGACGCAGATGCTTCGCGAGCGGCTCCTGGCCGCTCCGGGGGCACGTATCGTCAACACGTCATCGGACGCCCACCGCAGCGCGTCGGTCGACTTCAACGATCTTCAGCTCGCGGCCGGATATGGTGCCTTCAAAGCCTATTGCAAGTCGAAACTCTACAACATTCTCTTCACGCGGGAGTTGGCGCGACAGCTTCAGGGCACGGGAGTGATCGCCAACAGCCACCATCCCGGGTTTGTCGCGACACGGTTTGGCGACGGCGGAAAAGGTGTCGGCGCCGGGGTGTTCCGCCTCTTGAAGAACTTTGCGATTACACCCGAACAGGGGGCGCAAACCATGATCTATCTCGCCTCCTCGAAGGAGGCGGCGAGCATAAGCGGCGCCTATTTTTATAAATGCGTCCCGAAAGCACCGAGGCCGGCGGCCCAGGACGACGCAGCCGCAAAGCGGCTCTGGGAGGTGTCCGCGCGCATCGCAGGCCTTCCGGCCTGAAATCCTACGACAGCAGGTTTCCCGCTCCAACAGCCACAGCAAGCACAAGCACTGTAGCGGCGAAAAGCTGCCTCAGCCTCGTCTCCGCCAGGCTGCTGGCCAGCATGGCGCCCGTCACCATCCCGCCCAGCGCAAAGAGCAGAAATCCGGCAAGCAACGGCCAATCGATGGCTGAGAAGCGGAGTTGGCCCGCTAGACCGGTGGAGGAATTGAGGGTGATGACGGCCAAGGAAGTTCCCGCCGCCAACTTTGAATCGAGACCGGCGAAGAAGACAAGGGCCGGAACGATGAGAAACCCACCACCGATGCCCAGGAATCCGGTCAGCAACCCGACGGCGAATCCCACAAGCAGGCACCGCGGCAGGCTGAACGATCCCTTCTTCAACTTGCCGACCGTGGTGCGCCACATGCGGATGCCAACGATCAACATGATACCGGCAAACAACAGCATCAAACTTCGGCGCGACAGGAGATGCGTTCCGGAGGATCCCAGATAGGAACCGGCCATGCCTGTCACCGCAAACACGAGGGCGGGTTTCAGGGCAACGTTGCCGCGTCGCAGATGCAATATTGCGCCCACGAGGCTTGTGACGCCGACGATGACCAGCGACATCCCCACGGCATTTTCCGCAGGTACACCGGCCACGTAAACGAGGACCGGAATAGTGATGATGGAGCCGCCGCTCCCCAGCGCACCCAGCGACAAACCCACAAGTATCGCCAGGAGCATGGCGACGATCTGACCCAACACCATAGATGAAGTTCCAACGAGCGAAACGTGTGCAATTTATCACGTTTTTGTTACCATCCTTTCCACGAACGAAAGCGAGGTTGCTATGAGCGAGAAGACTTCATCGCCGCCGGCGCCCTTACCGCGACGGTCCTTTCTGACACAAGTGGGTGCAGGAGCTGCGGTCGGCGCGGGCGCGGCCCTAACGATTCCGGTTGCCACTGCCCAGTCTGTCGGCGGGGCGCGTTGGGAAGCGGCACGGCACGAACAGGATGACTGGTTCGATAAGATTCCCGGACAACACCGGCTCGTCTTCGACACGACTGAACCGAACGGGATGAGTTCCGCACTGACCTACGCCCAGAACTACTACACCGCAAATCAGTCGGGATATGGCCTTCAGAACGCCGACCTCGCTGTTGTTGTCATCGCCCGGCACTTCTCCACGCCGTTTGCCTACAACGAATCCATCTGGGAAAAGTACGGCGACCCGATTTCCAGTTTCGTCGACCGCAACAAGCCGGCGTCGAAGACAAACGCCTATACGAGGCAGCTGTCAGGACTCACGGGAAGAGGGATGCACCTTGCTGTCTGCCAGTTGGCAACCCGGGCACTGGCCGGTTCGATCGCCAGAGCTGTCAGTGGCAACACCGACGACATCGTTGCAGAGATTGTGGCGAACCTGGTGCCAAACTCCCACATGGTCGCTGCGGGAATCGTCGCCGTCGGACGAGCGCAGGAACACGGCTATGCGCTCGTCCACGCGGTTTAGTCAGCGTTTCGGGTAATAGACGCTGTCGGGCGGCAGTTTCTCGGTAAGGTAGTCCTGATCCTTGAAAGGATATGACGGGCGCGGTTTGGAGTTGATAAACGCCGCAATCTGCTGAGCCTCTTCGTCCGTCAAGCTTCCGGGATAGGTGTACGGCATCATGTAACGAATAATGCCCGCGAACGTGTAGATGCGCGCCGCGCCGGCGCCATCGTTCCAGGAATCGGGCCCCCACAAGGGGGCCGCCTTCTTGTCGCCAATCGCCACGCCCTGACCGTCCATTCCATGACAATTGATACAGCGCTCCATGAAGAGCGCTTCACCCTTCTTTGGATCGAGTTCAGCAACGGGAATCTGCTTGTCCTTCGCGATGGCATTCTTGCCGCGCCATTCCGGACTCTTCCCAAGGGGATAACCGTCGGCCAGCCACGTGAGGTACGCAGTGAGCGCCAGAACTTCTTTCGACGTAGCGGTCGGCAACTGGGCGGCGGTCGCATTCTGGCTGCGAAAGAAACAATCCACGATGCGGTCATTCAACGTGTAGAGCCGGCCGGAGCGCCTGTTGTATTCGGGAAACGCCGCGGCAACGCCGACCAAAGGCAGGGCGCGTTCACGCTGCCCGGCATTCAAATGGCAATTGCTGCAGGAAATCTTGCCCGGCACGAACTGGGACGCCTCCATGGGCGTGTTCGTGAAGAGTCGAAAGCCCCAGCGAATGTCGTTCGATAGCTTCGAGTCGTCGAGCGTTTTGTCGGTAAGGGGATTCCTGGGGAAGTCCCATGCGGCCACCATGGTGGTGCGCGCATCAATCAACGGGCCTTTCAACACAACACGGGTCAGGGGGCCATTGGCAGCAGACTTTGGGGGTGGCGCGCAAGTCTGGGCAAAACCCAGTCCGAGCAGAACGACAATTAGAAGTTGGAGCCCGTGTTTCATCCTCTAAACAATGACAATAGTTTATCCGACCCGCAAAACTTTCCTGATACAATCGCGCCATCCATGAAAACAGTTGCTGCTCTTCTATTGCTGCTGCTGGCTGGGACCTCCTGCTGGCTGACGGCTCACCCCCTGGCAACTTCTTCGGATGAAGGTCCTGAATTCTATTTCACAAGGCTGGCCTATAGCGAGGACGGCTCGCGTGGGTGGGGGCGGAATCTCGGAAACAGATACGTCTGCCCGGAGTTCGGCGGCGGCAACTTCTTCCCACCCCAGGGCATGGGCTGGTCGATGGATTCCCCCGGAGCGGATTGCAAGTTCATGGGCGGTGTGCACCGTCTGACCGGACTCAGCGTCTTTCCCAATCCCAACATGGTGGAAATCATCGACGACAGTATCTTCAAGTTCCCGTACGCCTACATGGCGGAGGTCGGCGGCATGCAGTTGTCCACACAGGAGGCCCGGCAGCTGCGTGAATACATGCTGCGCGGCGGCTTCATTCACGTCGACGATTTCTGGGGACTCTATGAGAAGGGCAATTTCGAGTACCAAATGAAGAAGGTATTCCCGGAGTATTCCTTCGAGGTACTCCCGCTTTCAGACGGGGTGTTTCACACGTTCTTCGACATCGACGAAATCATCCAGATCCCGGGGGAGGGCGCGGGCTGTTCGGGAGGCCCGACCTATGAGAGGAACGACGACAAAGAAGCGCGGATCTACGGGCTGAAAGACAATGAGGGCAAGCTGATGATGGTCGTCACCTACAACTCGGATCTGGGAGACGCCTGGGAATACATGGATGAGGCCTGTTATCCGGCCAAATACTCCGGTCAGGCCTACCGCCTCGGCCTGAATTTCATGATCTACGCGGCGACACACTAGTCTAGCGTCTCACAAATTGTGAGACGCTAGACTAGCTGTTATCGAAAAGCAAAACTTGTTGCCGATACGCCATCACGGCGCAGGTGCCGAAAGCGAGGGGAATATGACCGCGGATCACGCCAAAGCTATCGCCGATTATTTTGCCACCATGTTCGACCAGGAAAGCGCGAACACCGTCAAGGTGCTGCGCGCGGTTCCCAACGATCGCCGCGACTACAAGCCGGATGGAAAGTCCCGGACGGCGTGGGAGTTGGCAACCCACCTTGCCGGCTCGGACCTGTGGTTTCTCGATAGCGTCTGCGACGCGGTGTTCGTCTACGACCCGGAGGTCGAGAACAAGCGTACTGCAGGGCTCAACACCATGGACGACATCGTCGAATTCTACAAGCGCGAGTACCCGAAGCGAATCGAGCGGCTCCGCTCAACCCCGGGCGAGCAACTTGCGAAGGAGGTCGATTTCTTCGGCGTGACCAGGGGGCCGTCGATCTCGTTCCTGGGGCTGGCCAACAACCATGGCATCCATCACCGCGGCCAACTGATGACATACCTCCGAGCGATGGGGTCGAAAGTGCCGTCGATCTACGGCGGCAGCGCCGACGAGCCCTTCCAGGGGGCGTAGCGACGGATTTGGCCGTTCCCGGGATTGGAACACTCTCAGGAACGGTAAACTTCCTCCTGCCGCCGAACGCGGCGGATAAGAAGTCTTGGTCAGTACCGATACAAGTCTGAGGTATGCAGCCGGTCTGGGGAAAGAGTGGGGAAAGAGGGACAGCCTCGAGATTGTCCCTTCCCCCCCAGGTTCTAGAACAGGGGCGACGAGTTGTTTCTGCAATTCGCAAAGGCGGCATTGGACAAGAGGGTCTCATACCCGGCAGGGGTGCAGGGCTCCTCGCCCCCCTGCCGGGCCCTGCCGGGGTGCGAACGCCCCTCGTGAGATGAACCCCGGGTGTCGCTACGCTCCACCCGGGGCTACCTTCCTTTCACGCCTCTGGCGTGCAAAATGTCTAAACTCCAGGCGCCGAAGGCGCCGCCGCGCAAGCGCCCGAGCCGGGGTCCGGGGCAGAGCCCCGTCTAGTTTGTGGCGACGATCGCTTCATCGTGAATGCTCCACCGTAATCACGACATTTCCCTTCTTGTGCCCTTGCTCAACATACTTGAAAGCTTCCGCGATCTGCTTCAAGGGATAACTCCTGTCGATGACCGGCTGGAGCTTCCCAGCCGCGGCAAGTTCTGCGATGAGAGTCATTCGCTCCAGGTTGTTGATAGCCACACCGCCCCTCATTTTCTTACCACCGGCGATGGAGGTCCATAGCATCCGAACCATGTCAGTCAAACCCATGATGCAGGGAAGAAAGATGCCTTTGGGCTTCAGCGAGTTTTGGCAGCGATCGAAAGTGGTCGCGCCGACGACGTCAAATATCAGGTCGTAGGTTTCTGTATTCCTGGTGAAATCTTCCTTCGTGTAGTCGATCACCTTGTCCGCACCCAGGGATTTCACCATTTCTATGTTCGCACCGCTGCACACCGCGGTCACGGTCGCCCCAAAGTGTTTGGCCAGCTGCACGGCGGCCGAGCCGATGCTCCCCGAAGCTCCAAGGATCAGAAGCTCCTCCCCGGCATGGAGCTTCCCCAGGGCGCGGAGGTAATACAACGCGGTGTTGGCTCCAAAGGGAATAGCAACTGCCGCCTCCCAACTCAGCGAATCCGGCTTGATCGCCAAAGCCCCCTTTTCGGGAAGGCATGCGTACTGGGCGTGCCCTCCGCCCACCATGCCGGTCGAGGCAAGAACCCGGTCCCCCGTCTTAAACCTCGTAACGTCTTTCCCCACTCCCTCCACTTCCCCGGCCAGCTCAGTCCCGAGGACGCGTTCTTTCCATGGCTTTCCAATACCAAAGATGAGTTTCGCAATCGGGAGCATGGATTTGGTAACGAAAGTGAAATTGCGGACGTTGCAGTCCCCGCTCGACACCGTGGTCGCGTGTATTTTGATCAGGACTTCGCTGTCCTTGGGAACGGGTTTGTCCACCTCCTTGAACTGGAGAAGATCGGGGGAGCCGTATTGGGTGTGCAGAATCGCTTTCACAGGTGTTCCCCTTGGGGTTGTCGTCTATGCCGCATGTTACACGGAGTTCGCGGCAGCTGCTGAACGAAGAAACAGAGGAGAGTGGCATCCTCGGGATTCAGCGTTTACTTGAAATCCGAGGCTGGCCCTTCCCCCCTTGACTATCTCCAGCCGGAGTGGAGGCGACGCCATGAATTCCCCCTCAGCCGTCGGCGCCGTTCAGAGGTGCGGCCAGGCGGCTGGCCTGGGGCTTCAGTCTCGGCAGGATTTGCGATAGGATCGGCCAGCAAATCCCGTTCGTGAAAGGAGTCTCCGATGCATCTCCGACGTCTGTTTCGTCTGCAGGCTTGTGTCGTCCTTCTGGCAGCTACCGCCTTTGCTGCCGGGCCCCTCCCCTCGACCAGGCCGGATGCCGTGGGCTTGTCGCAGCAACGCCTGGACCGCATCCACACCATGGTGAAGAAGCATATCGATGCCGGAGAAATTTCCGGCGCTGTCATGCTGGTAGCGCGCAAAGGCCAGATTGCCTATATTGACGTGCAAGGCACCATGGACATCGAGACAAAGAAACCCATGACGCGGGATTCGGTGTTTCGCATGGCTTCGATGACGAAGCCGGTCGTGGGGACCTCGATCATGATGATGCTGGAGGAAGGGAAGGTGCGCCTCACCGACCCGATCTCGCGCTTCATTCCCGAATTCAAGGACCAGAAGGTGGCGATCCAGACGGCGCCGGCCCAGGGAAACACGCCGCCAAAGTTCTACACGGTCCCGGCCTCTCACGACATCACCATCAAGGACTTGCTGACACATACTTCCGGATTGTCCAGTGGACCGATGGGACAAAGCGTGGTGGCGAAGGAAGGACGACGACGGCCGGAAGACACGCTGGCGACCTACCTGCCTCGCGTGGCGAAATCTCCGCTGGAGTTCCAGCCCGGCACGCGCTGGATGTACAGCGCTTCCGACGGATTCGATGTCTTGGCGCGCGTCGTCGAGGTCGCATCGGGAATGCCGTTCAATCAGTTTCTGAAACAACGCATCTTCGATCCGCTCGAAATGACGGAAACCAGCCACTGGCCGACCGACGCCCAGATGCCCCGGCTGGTCAGCGCCTATACCGTCAACAACGGCAAAATGGTGAAGAACGAAAACTCCATGTCGATGTCGTCGAAGGTCTACTTCGCCGGCGGTGGCGGCCTCGTGTCAACGGTTGACGACTACGCGAAGTTCGCCCAGATGCTCGCCAACGGGGGCGAACTCAATGGCAAGCGGCTGCTCAGTCCCCGAACGGTCTCGCTGATGTCGAGCGTGCACATCCCTTCGACTCTTCCCGGACGCACAGCCGGTGAGGGGTATGGTCTGAGCGTTCGCGTCATCGACGACGCGATCGGAGGCAATCACCGCATCTCCAACGGCAGTTTCGGTTGGAGCGGCGCCTACGGCACGCACTTCTGGGTGGATCCCAAGGAGGAGATCGTGGCCGTCATGATGATCCAGACTCCGATCCGTGAAATGCGCGCCGAGTTCGAAAACGCGGTGATGCAGGCGATCGTAAAGTAGCGGTGGCGGATAAGCCGGGTAGGCGAGGTGCGCCAGGCGGGAGCGACCACTTCTAAAGAGTGGCTTTGAACACTAACTGAAAGAGCTTCTCGTGATCGCCTTGACGAGATTTGCGCAGTTCGTCCTTAGATTCAGCATTCTGATACTGTCTGAAAGCAGATTACTTAACGTTAACCTGCTTGACTCAAGCTCGCGCAATAGTTCGCTCAAATCGTATCCCATCATCTTCAATCGATCTTCACCGTGCCAACGCAAATAGCGCCGGCACCACATCTTACGCAAGGGGTTATTGATCACTTCCTTCCATTTCTCAAGCGGAGACCTATCTATCTCACTGTAAGCCTTGATTCCTGTCGGATCACCAAATTCCCCTCTGAAACTAGTTTGCGAAAAGTCCTTCAACAATTTGGGGTCGAATTCCAACTCGAGGTATTCGGCAATCCTGGATAATTCCTTTCCCGGCGATAACAGGAAATTTTCATAGTTGATCGCCAGGGATCTTTCCGAGTGCGCCTGATAGGCATCAATCAGGCCCGCCAACCCATCGAACAGGTCTATCCTGAACCACGGGATATTCCATCGTCCCTTGCCCCATGTTTCGACCATCGATGCGATAACGGCCAATGGGCTGCGCCACAGAAATATGAACTTTCCGTCGGGGAACATGTCGATGATCTCATCGGCGACAAGCGCATAGCGCGGCGTCTTGTCCAGAAAATATCGTGCATCCTTGCTTTTTGCGGCCTTCTGGTAAAGCTCGCGCACGGCGGATCCAACCGCCGAAAGGTAATCCTGCCGGCCGTTGGGGAGTTCCAGAATGAAATCATTCAATGCCTGACTGGCCAACCCGTGTGAATACTCGGAACGGATCCCTTGCTCCCTTAACGCATAAACCAGGGGCAAAAGCAACCACGGTTCAGCCACGGAAGCAATCCGGCTGTCTGCAGCCAGCACACGCTGCAGCAGTGTCGAGCCGGAACGCGGCAATGAAAAGATGAAAAGTGGCTTCAGCATTATTGGATATCGAGCGGCTTGCGGATTCGCTTAATGGCGTTTGAACGCAAGAAGTGCCTTCTCCGCCAATCCTCGCGCTCTCAACACAAGTTTCCCCGCAAAGGCGGAACCTGCCCTGAACTTGCGGTTTGCCTCGACGATCCTTTGATCAACAAACACTTCATCGGGAAACCTGAACGATGTTGTGTCACGCAACGCCACATCAAACCTGCCCGTCTTGCCGCAGTTGACACCAGTACCATCAAGTCCGGGGTTTTTCACCAAGGACCGGGTGGGATATACCGTGTACTGGTCGCCGGAGCTACGCTCCGCGTGCTTGATGGATATGGACTTTGCGGTAAGTCGGCCGCTTGTCCCACGCTCGCCTTACCCGGTTCTTGTCCATCGACTCGCGTTTTTGCTTAGCACTTCAGACCCCGCCTCGCGGCAGTAGCCCCTGCGTTTTCGCCAACCCTTCACCTCCATCACCGAAAACCCGCGTCCGAGCATGCAAGTATACTCTCGACCGCCCGGCTATGATCCCCTTCGGAAATCGACCGCGCCGTGCTGAACTGCAGCAAGGCTGAAAGGGAACGGGCGGCAGGAATATACCAGCATGCTCCCAGGCGCGCTGCGATCAGCGCAGAAAGGGCGGCATTCTTAAAGTTCCTTCGCGAAAGCCAAACTGCTGGAGGAGCGACGAAAAACAGGAAGGTCTACTTGGTCAGCATGCCCGTTCCACGGGCTCCCTGACCGGCTCGATTATTTCATTGCAATAATTCCCCGGTATTCTCCTGGGCTAAGAGAAGAAAAAAACAGCAGTCGCACCAGTGCATTGATAAAGGACAGTTCAAAACGATTCGCATTATCGATCAGTCTGGCCTTAAAGTTATTTTTGGTATAGATCCTCATCCATTTGGCAAACGCCCTGGACAATTTCTCCTCATTATAAAGAGAAACGATTTTTTGCAATTCTTCTACCCGCTTTGCGGCTCCTTTGCCGCTTTTATGCGCTTCGT
The DNA here is from genome assembly GCA_963836435.1 of uncultured Acidobacteriota bacterium. Taxonomy (GTDB): domain Bacteria; phylum Acidobacteriota; class Terriglobia; order 20CM-2-55-15; family 20CM-2-55-15; genus DASTBJ01. The sequence continues at coordinate 37,702 of CAWIJI010000015.1, forward strand.
GAATACGATAGAGAGAAAGATATTCCTGTACTGGTAAAAAGGCTGTCCCTGCTCTACTCGCCCGGATAAACCAGTCCCAGTCAAATGCATAGGTCAGCGATTCATTGAGCTGCCCGGTAAGCTCCCATGCCTGTTTGTTCCAGAAAGAAGAAGGCTGAATGATATAGTCGCACAGCGATAGCGTGTATTTTGAATGGGCTCTTGCTACGTTACTACCCCTGGTTTTTTCTGTCTTATCGTTAAAGTGAAGGCAATTACCAAAGATGATTGTCGGGTTTTCTGTTTGCCGGAATTGCGCGGCAATCCTCGTGAAAACGCCCGGCATATACATATCATCCGAATTAATCCAACAGAGAATATCGCCGGTGGCCATTTTAAATCCTGCATTGATGGCCGATGCCTGTCCATTATCTTTCTGGCTTTGCCAGTGCGTGAAATATTCGCCGTATTTCCGTATGATCTCAACGGTTTCGTCATCACTTCCGCCATCCATCAGAATGTATTCGAGATTGGGATATTGCTGGGAAATAACAGAAAGGATGGTTTGTTCAATAAATTGCCCCTGGTTGTAAGAAGGAGTGATGACAGATATTTTCGGAAGCAACATCAGGTGAGTATAATTTGATGGCATAAGGCATTCCACATGGGGTTCTTGATCGAATGTTGCAGAGCGGTCCTGATCGGAGACAAGCTGCACGACGCGGAGGTCGCCCGGGCGCTCGGTATCGAGTGCCTTCTTGTCGCTTGCGGACACCATTCGCGCTAAAAACTCTCCCGGGCGGGCTATCCGCTGTTCGATTCTCTCGAGAGCCTCGCTTCTGAACCTGGCTGAAACCGATTCTCGGGCGCTCAGCCCGGCTGCTCGGCCGCGGCTTGCAGGTTTTGCCCGCACGCGGGACAGAACCTGTCGGTCAGCCCAACCAAACGCGAGCACTTGGGACAGGACCGTGCGAGTTGAGTTCCGCATTGGGGACAATACCCCGCATCGGTAGTGAGCAGGGAATGACAGCCCGGGCATTCCGCCGAAACGGGATGCCGCAGGAGAAAGTACAGGATGAACCCCAGAGCGTTCGGCACAAAGATCACGACCAGCATCCACAGCAGCCTGTTCATGCCCCGCCGCCCCGCATCGGCGTAGACATAGCCAACCAGAAGAACCCATATCGTCAGCAGCACGCTGGCGATCACAGGGACAACGAGAAACAACAGCGCGGCTATGCCTGGCCCGCCGCCTCCCCGCACGCCGGCCGGCGTGCGCGTTGCGGTGACCCTAAGAAAAGCTACGATGACCGCGCCGGCGATCACGCACACCGGAACCAGGGCTGCAATGACCTTCGCGGCCGTCGGGATGCGCTTCAGTTCATCCGATAACTGAGGTTTCGCGTTCATCGTTTCATCCCTTTCTCCAAACTACGCTGAATCCAGGAGGGTAGAGGCATGTGCATGAACAACAGGACCGACACGATTCCGGGAAGTACCCACATGGCGGCGAACGCTGCCTGCCATGCGGGCCCCGGTAACCCGAGATAGCCGCCCACCAAGCCAAACAGCCTCCAGAGATAGGGCTGCAGAACAGCTCCCCACGCAGCAGCCAGCATGCAGGAGACAACCAGCATTCGCCGCTGACTTGCAGCGTCTCCCAGGTTTCTTGCCGCGAACCGGACGCTGCGCTGAGTCGCACGCACCAGCGTGGGACTCGGCATCTCGGATGCGCCCCGCAGAGTGAGTATTGCGTTGCGGGCGGTGTCCGCATAGCTGCAGCACGTCGCGCACTCCTCCAGGTGCGCTGCCAGCCAATAGGCATCTTCCGGTTCGATTTCCGACACTGCCTGATCAAGAATGAAAGACTTTGCGCGCTGGTGGATTTCTCTGGCATTCATAATGGATCCCCTCCAAGTCTTGTCGACAGCAGGTGCAACCCTCGACGCAACCGGGACTTCACAGTAGACAGAGGGATACTCGCGAACGACGCAATCTCTTCGAGCGACATTCCTTCATGGAATCGCAGAGTAAGAACTTCCCGGTAGTAAGGCGGTATCCCGTCCATCACCTGACCGAGCCTCTGCCGGGATTCCGCAGCGGCAAGGAAATCGAAGGCCGACGGCGTGCCCTCGGCGGCGGGTGGATCGAACGGCATGTCCTCTTCGGCGGCATGCTGCGTAAAGAGGATCGGAGTCTTCCGGCGCATGGCGTCGATCGCCAGGTTCCGGGCCACCCGAAGCAGCCATGATTCGAACTTGTAACGGGGATCAAACTGCCACCCCCGCTCGAGAACGCGAATCCAGGTTTCCTGGAACAGGTCCTCGGCCAGTTGGCGGTCACGGGTGAAGAACACGAGATACCGGGACAGCCGCTGTTGGTACTGCTCGATCAGGCTGTCCAGCACGTCGGGATCGCGACTCTGCAGACCGCGCGAGATTCGGCTGTTCTCTTCTTCCATCGAGACTTCGGCGAAATAGGTTATTCCCCACATCCTGATCGTGTATACGAAGAACGCGGGGCTCAGGACCCACAATTATTGTTTCCTTTACGATTTCTTTTGGCCTTGCACGGTTTTCCGCTCCGACCGACGGCCAGCAGAAATGCAACTGAGACGGCTCATGTCACCCACCTCCAACGCCCGGGTCAAGGCCACAATCTCGTCGACACCGGCGGTCGTCCTAGCAGTTCAACACGCACCGGTATCTTTTAGGTTATTGGAACCCGTTCCATCAACCTTTAGGATAGAACCCCATGAAATCAGCCTTGCCTCTTGCCGTGATCGTCGCGCTGGCAACCGCTCAATCGCCAGAGCCGAAACCGTCGTTCGAGGTGGCGACGATCAGGCCCGCCCTGCCGAACGCTCCGAAGAATGTGGTGATGCCCTCGAGCCCAAACCGGCTGACGATACCGAGCATGACTCTCAGCTGGTTGATCTATACCGCGTACGGCGAAGGCCTCAACACCTCCGCCCGCGTGACCGGAGGTCCGGACTGGGTCAACCAGACTTCATACGCGATCGAGGGACAGGCGGCGGGAAAATCGACACCTCGTCAGTTGCGTATGATGCTCCAGACTCTGCTGGAGAAACGCTTTGCCCTGAAGGTTCGCATTGAAACGACGATGGTCGATATTTACGCTCTCGTGCGCGACGACAGCGGTGGCAGGTTAGGGCCGAACGTTCAGGAATGGGACGGTACGTGCGGCGGGAACTTCCTTCCGAGGACGACGATCCGGCGTACCCTCGCTGTGGCAGCGGCTACGCACCTCCCGGCCTCGTTCTGAATGGCGCGACAATGTTTAATGCCGGCGACGCGCTGTCCCTGCCGCCATCCCGAAACTTGGTGGGCCGCCTCGTTCAGGATCAGACCGGGCTCAAAGGCCGATACAGGCTGGTCCTGGCCTAACCCCTTCACCCCACCGGATCCCACAGCGCCGTCTCTATTCACAGCCATTCGGGAACAATGGGGATTGCGGCTTGAACCGGCGAAAGGTCCCTTCAGGCTGCTGACCATCGAAAACGCAGAGCGGCCAGACGAAAACTAAATCGTCACGAGCCACCGACGGAGAACAACCGTTGCGCACTTTCGGTGTATTTCGGTGACGTTGATCAAATTCGCCTGCAACGAATTCTGATCCGAAAGTTACTTCGGGCGAATTTGATCAACGTCACCGAAATTGTCTTTTTCAGTTTCGCATATAGCGGCGCACTGGAAAGGAATCCTCGCCGCTACTTTGCCGCCTGCAATTCCGCGTATAGCTGACCGATAAATCGATCGCCGGTGGTTCCGGGCATCACGATTTTCGAATCGAACTCCGCAGTAACTTTGGCCGCGTTCACCTGCTCCAGGGTTCGCCCCTGCTTGACAAGCGAGGCCACCTTGTCGCGAAGCGCAAGAATGATGTCGCGATGCGCCACAAGGCCGTTGCGATCCACGGTTGCCCCGTGCCCGGGAATCACCTTCGTATTGGGGCCACAGAGTGCGATGGTGAACGCCAGACCGTCCAGCATGCCGTTCAACGATCCGCCGTTGGCTCGGTCGATGTTCGGGTAGCCGAGCGATCGGAAGTAGTCGCCGGTCATCAGAATGTCGTGGTTCACGAAATGAACAAGCGTGTCGCCGTCGGTATGCGCGTTGCGGATGGGAATCAGCTCGATGGTTTCGCCGTTCATATGAAGCGTGACCTTCTGATCATAGGTCACCACGGGGAGCGCCTTTGCAGGAGCCGGGGTTCCGGGAGCGCCGTTGGCGGCAGGATTGGGATTCGCCAACCGGTAACGCAGCTGCTCGCGCGAGAAGATCGTCACCCCCATTTTCCCGAAGTTCTCGTTGCCGCCGGTATGATCTCCGTGGACATGGGTGTTGACCAGGTAGCGGATCGGGTTGGGCGTGATTTTCTTGATCGCAGCCACGATTTTGTCGGTCAGCGCGGCGTACTGCGCATCCACCATGAAGACGCCATCCGGCCCCGCGAGCACCCCGATCATGCCGCCGGAGCCTTCAAGCGTGTAGAAGTCGTCGGCAATCTTCGTCGTCTTGATTTCGACCGCCGCCAGATTCTGCTGTTGAGCATGAACAACGGCGGCCATCATGGCCGCCGTTGTCAATGCCATCGTCAGAGCAATGGCGCGCTTTCTCATTTGCCCGCCGCCGCGTCGGCCTTCTTGCGGTCCTCCAGGGCTTTCATGAGTTCCGCCTTGTTCTGAGGTTCAGCGGAAGCATGGACGTTAATGTAGCGATCGAAATCGAGGTTGAGCTTTTCCAGAACAGGCCCGAGCGCCTTGACGTGATCGTTTGCCACTTCGCCCGGATTCGTAGGCAGCGAGAAGTCTCCCTGGAAGAGAACCTTTTCCTTCGGCAGATAGGCGATCATCAGTCCGTTCGAGTGCGGGGCACCCGGCACGTGATAGAACTCGACCGTGTGCATGCTGTCCGAAAAAACTTTCTTTTCGCCCATTCCCTCGACTTTGACTTTCCTGGGATTTGCGGCGAGAGGGTCGACCTTGGGGTCCAGCAGGGTTCTCGGAGTGTTCAGCGCCCTCTCGAGAAACTCTACATTGTTCCTGTGGGTGAGGATCGTGGCGCCTTCTGCCGCCAATGCCGGCAATCCTCCCGTGTGATCGGAGTGGGGGTGCGTGTTAAAGACGTAGCGAATCGGCTTGTTGGGAATGAGTTCCTTCGTTTTGGCGATATAGGCCTGGCCGCGCGCGATGGATTGGCCGGCCTCGAGCATCATGACGTAGTCCTTGAATTCCACAATCACCGAATCGTAGCTGCCATTTCCCGCGGTGAGTCTCCATACGCCCTCACCGAGCTTTTCCGGCATGACGACAAGAGCAGCCGGAGCTGCCGCACCGCCGCCACGACCGCCGCCGCCGGCCGCAGGAGCCGCGCCGGGAACAGGAGGAATCGCGCCGGCCTGACCGCCGCGGCCTCCAGGAGCGCCACGACCGCCGCCGGCGCCGCCACCCCTGCCGGCAGCAGGTGGAGCTCCGCCACCGCCCCCTCGGGCCGGCGCTGGAGGTGGAACCGCCAGCGTTGCCAGATCCGGAGGATTCGCTTTCGCCGCCATGACATCGACTTCAAAGAAGGGCCAGCCGCCGCGTGTCTGCACGATCTTCGTCGGAGCCATGACTCCGCCGAAGTCCTTCCAGCCCGTGTAGGTCGCAAGGATTTGCATGTCGCCCATGATGTTGTCGGCCGACCATGTTTCGACGCGCTCGACGATGTTCTTGTCATTCACGTAGCCGTTAATGACGTAGTTCTTGCCGGAATCGGCCTTGACCGTCGGGCTCCAGGTCAGGACGGTGTAGTTCTTGCCGTCCACCTTGCGGCGGCTCGCGGTGGCGTTGTTCGCCGCAGCGCCTTTCAGGAAACCCCATGGTGTGATGTAGAACTCGATCGACTGGGCCCAGGGCCGGCTGACATCGGCCTGCTGAGCCGTGACCTGCTGGTTGAAGTTTCCAGGGGTCAAGGCGGTTGAGCCGCCAGCCCCGATATTGTTCGTCGCTCCGGTGGCGCGCGATAGCGGGGCCGTCAGGTCGATCGCCCGAACGTAGTTGTTTATCGGACGCATCGGGTTATGCGGTCCTTTGCAGATCATGTCGGAGGCATTGGCTCCGCACTGCTGGAATGCCACATCCCTTGCGGATCCCGAATACGTGATGGATTTCAGATCGCCTAACGCCTTTTGCGCGTCGGCGATCACAGTCCTGGCATCCTGGGCCATCACCGTTCCGCACAGGAACGCGAGGCAGATTGCGACTACAAAAAATTTTCTGACCACAAAACCTCCTTAAGTTAAGGCAAAGCGAAAACGTAAACGCCATTGGTGTTGGCGGGCGGCGGAGTGATCCCGGCCTGCGTGATCAATCCCGCAGTGACACCGCCTCGGCCCGTCAATACAGCGACATACTGTTTGCCGTTGACTGCATAAGTAATGGTGCTGTTCTGGATACTGCCGGGCAGGACAGCCTGCCAGAGGACCTTCCCATTGTCGGCATCGATAGCGCGGAAGTTGCGCGCCAGATCGCCCCAGAAAACCAGATCCCCCGCCGTAACCAGTGTGGCGCCATTGCCCGGAGAGCAGGTTTCAAAAAGACGAGTGACTTCCCCGGTCGTGGCGTTGACCTTGGCAACGCCTGCGAATTTTGCCGGGTCGGAACCTTCACGACGGATTGCGGTCCGCGCTTCACCGCGGCCGCCGCCTCCGCCACCGCGTCCACCACCACCGCGTCCACCGGCGGCTGCTCCGCCTGGAGCGCCACCACGGCCGCCAGGAGCGGCGCCCCCCGCGGGCGGACCGCCGGCAGCTCCGCGGCCGCCCCGGCCACCGCCTCCCGGGCCTGCGCCCACCGCTGCGGGAGCTGCACCAGGGGCGGGTTCAGGATTCGGGGGGCCCTGACACACGGCCGGTGTGACGGTGTAAGGCGCAGGCGGTTGCGGAGCGCCTGAAGGATCGGCGGACGTCATGTCGAGACAGTTGTCGACATACGGGATATAGAGAGAGTTCTTGCCGGGGTGATAGGACATCGGCCAATAACTCTTCGTGTTATACGAGCAGATAACGTGACGTTCACCCGGCTGATCGTTGATCAGGTCTTCGTTGATCCACGTTGTCCCGTCCGGATCGATTCGCGAAATCAGAAACCGGGGAGTGTCGTACGGAAACGGCGTCGCCCAGAGAAACTTGCCGTTTGTGCGATCAAGCGCAAACAACCCGCCGCCCTCACCCACAGAAAACGAAATATCGTGCTGGGAATTCCTGGCAATGGTGGGATTGATCCACTTCACAGCCTTCGGATCGGGATTAACCGCAGCGTGCACCAGGACACGCTCGTTCGTGTAATCCTGATCCCAGTCGTCACCGGGCAGATGCTGGTAGTACCACAGCAGCTTGCCGGTGTTTCCATCGAGCGCGACCGTCGAGTTGCTGTAAAGGTCCGCCGGAGCCGACATGCCAATGGCGTTGGAGTTGCCCTGGTGCCGGGCCGAGCGTGTATTCGGTATGGGATTGGCGACACCCCAGTAAACGATGTTCCGTACCGGGTCGTAGCTGCCGGTAAGTCCCCATGTGGAAGCCGAACGACCCGCGACGGGAGCTCCGCCCCACGACTTGTTGCCCACTTCATCATCTTCGCCGGCGGCGGTGTTGAACTTCCACAGTTCCTTGCCGGTCCTGGCGTCGTGCGCCGCGATGTAGCACCCCTGCTGCGGGGGTGTGCCGCACGTGCGGCCGGAAATGATTTTGTCTCCCGCCATGATCAGGCCGCCGGTGAGCCGCCCGCCATTATTAACGGCTTTGGTTTCCCAGCGAACCGCGCCCGTCTTCATGTCCAGAGCAACGATGACGCCATCCGTCGCAGGATAGAAAATCATGTCTTCGAACATCGCGAACGTCTTGCTGTTGCTGGCGCCGCCCGTTGGACGGCGATATTCCCAGAGGAGATTCCCGTTGGTCGCATCGAGAGCCCAAACGACGCCACCGGCTGGACTGCCCGGCGCTCCAGGGTTCATGATGAACATCACGCCATCGTGAACGAGAGGTATGCTTTCCTGCGTCCCCGTCGCCATGTCCTTCGACCACGCCATCTTTAGCTGCGCCACATTGCTCTTCTTGATTTGATTGAGCGGACTGAAGCGCTGGGCGTCGTACGTCCGGCTGAACATGAGCCAGTCGCTATCGCTGGGTTTTTGCAACATCGCTGTCGTCACCGGAGTGATTTTCCGGTCTTGCGAAAGGGACACCGTCGCGATCACTACGGCCAGTAAGACCATGAGGAATAGTGCTTTCCGTACCATCGTCAATCTCCTTAGGTTTTGGAACCGAATATTCATGACACAGGGAAGCGGAAGAGTCAAAGAATCCGTGGAAACAACTTTCAGCTAAAGGAAGGGAAATTCCTTCACAGCTGATCGCTGAAAGCTGTTTGCTGAACGCACGCTAAGGGAGAGTCGAGCCGTGTGGTCGGACGAGACGTCGGCAAACCAGGAACCGCGGGGAACTCGGTAAGATCGGTCCGACGAGGGAGGCGCAGAAACTCCGCCTCCCTCTCACCAAAATCATTTCGTCAAAACATCGGCGAGAATCCTGGACTGGTTCTGCGCGTCTACCCGCAGCGGCCGGGCTGATTCCCTTCCAGGCACGGAATCGCACTCAGAAATTCATAAACAGCGCCAAGATCGTGGTCGGTCATGTGCCTGAAGATCGGCCATGGCATGACCTGAAGAATGGGGGAATCCGGTGGGGGGCCAGTAGGGTCCGGATCCTGGCCCGTACGCAACAGATATTTGAACTCCACGAGTGTTAATCCAGCAGGAAGGCCGTTTTTGTCGGGCGTAATGTTTCGAGGTACGAAGACGGGCCCAAAAATTGGACTGCCTCCGACCAGGTAACCACTCGGTAGGAAGGCTCCCGGGTCTCCCGCAAAAGGATCGTTGTTCGGATTGAAAGTTGGATTACCGTGGCAGCCATTGCAGTCTGCCTGGGCGTTCACGATATAGGCCCCCAGACCGACCAAAGCGCGGTTCTTTCCTGTCAGATCGAGGGGAATTGCGGAGGCCTGCATGATCGAGTAACCAATCTGGATCCGGCTATTTTCGTCAGCCCCACCTCCTTGCCCATTGCCTTGTGCCACAACGAAAAGACTGGCCCCCAGGATTCCACCTATCCCAACTATCAGCCAATACATCTTTCTCATTGAAATCAGCTCCTTTCTTTCGCTTCTTTGGAAAACAGAGCCCATCGCAACAACAGTGTCTTTAGCTCGTTATGCCGTAACGAGAATTTTGTTCACGCAAGGCATAACGGGCCAGGCGCCCGAAGGCGCCGCGCAAGCGCCCGAGCCGGGGTCCGGGGCGGAGCCCCGTCTAGTTGGCACTTGGGTGAGAGGCGCCGATCATATCTCCTCGAGCCGGGTGTCGGCAAATTGCGCGGACGCCAGATCCAGGCTAATTCGAACTTCCAGGTTCTTCCAACTCCGGCGGGTCGCCTCTCCGGCCGGACAGGAATCCGATCCAGGGGTAGCGGTCGCGCTGGCTTGCCATGAAGGCGCAGCCTAACACAACGAACGTTTCAATGTAGGCCAGGACGAGAAACGTCACGGAAATGGCGAAGGGGCCCTGGGTCGGGTCCAGGCCCGGGGCCAGTTTGAAGTAAACGATACGCACGATCTCTACCAGGACTCCAGCCAGCATCGCGGCCGGAAGCACGGTTCGTCCCTCGATTTTGCGGTTGGGGAGGTACCGATACAGGGCGTAGATAGCCACCGTGAAAAAGGACATTGTAGTCAGGTGATTCACGGCCAAATTGAGAACCTCTCGAAGGATGATGAAACGCAACGGACCCACAATCCAATGCAGGACTGCCGACAGAATCACGAACAGCACGCCGACTGCCGGAAGTGACACCGAAACCCGGAGTTCCGCAACGTGGGTGGTCCAATCGCGGGGAAGCAACCGGTAAAGCCCGAAAGCTGCAGTAACGAATAGGACTGCGGCCAGGGTCTCGATGACGGCGAAGCTCAACACTCGTCGCACCAGGTCGGATTGAAGGAGACCAATCACATAGTGGAGCGACGTGGATACCAGGACGAAGAAAAGCCCCACGCCCGTGCAAACCACGGTCAGACTGAAGCCGATAATCTGATTCTTCCAGTAGGGCCTGTCTTCGTGTACGTGCCAGAGGCGGTTCAACCCGGCTTCGAGCGGAACAAAGACCGCCGCGGCTCCGAGCAGCACCCAGAAAATGGATCCGAGTTCCACCCGCCCCTGAAAGGCCGCGAACCGCGCTTCGAGATTCCGGATGATGAAGCCACGATCGCCCGGTAGAAAGTATCCCTGGACCAGCTCCAGCATAACGTCGTAGGCGAGGTCCCAGTGCAGCACGTTCTTGAGCATTCCCAACATGACCAGGCAGGAAGGGAAAAACCCGATCAGCGCGGCGCATGCCAGCGCCAGACAGAACGCGTGGGTCTCTGTCTGCAGGATCAGGTAGCGAAAAAGAGGAAACAGGTTCTTCAACTCGCTCCAGAAGCGGAGCCAGACATCGCGTTGCAGCTTCACCACCAGATCATAGCGGTGGGGCCGACTGTACGCATCAATCCTTTCATGGGCGCACGTCTGGCACACTTCGGAAAGCAAACCGTGACAGTTCCATGGAGGCACGATGGAATACGCTCGCCTGATTCCGGGTTCGAGGTGCGCAACCCCGAATTCGCGATAGAATCTCTGCATTCTTTTTCCGAGGTCGAACGATGCCTGAACTCAAGATTCGCGTGAATGAGCAGGAGCGCAATGTGACTGCCGCGCCCGACACGCCGCTGCTGTATGTGCTGATGGACGAGTTGGAACTCAAAGGGCCGCGGTTCGGCTGCGGACTCGGCCAGTGCGGGTCGTGCTCGGTGTTGGTGAATGGCGTGGAAACGCGATCCTGCATGACAAAGGTTGCCGACGTGACAGGAAAGTCCGTCACGACGCTGGAAGGGCTGCCCGCCTGGTATGCCGCGCAGAAAAAGCTTCGAAGGCGCCCGGCACTGCATCCCGTCCAGCAGGCCATGATCGACGAGCAGGCGCTGCAATGCGGCTACTGCTTCAACGGCATGATCATCAAAGCTTCGGAGCTGCTCTCGAAGACGCCCCAACCGACCGACGCGCAGATTCGCACGGCAATGAACGGACATCTATGCCGCTGCGGCACTTATCCGAGAATCCTGAAAGCCATTCCAGCGCGCTTCGCTAGCGATGAAGGGGGTGCCGAAATGAGCACCCGACGAGAATTCCTCAAGACAGGCGGCGCACTGGTTGTCGGCTTCAGTCTCGGCGAAGGCGACGGGCTAGGCGCTCAGGGTCGGGGAGCGCGAGGAGCGGCGCCGGTCCCCGACCTGCGGCAGGTCGACACCTGGCTCGCGATCCACGCCGATAACACCGCGACCGTTTACATCGGATTCGCCGAGCTCGGCCAGGGCGCATCCACAGCGCTGCTGCAGATCGCGGCCGAAGAACTCGACCTGGACATGCCCCAGATCAATACGGTGCAGCTCGATACCAGACGTCACGCCCAATCAGGGCGGCACTTATTCCAGCGCGTCGATCAGCCGGGGGACCGCAGGTCCGCACCGCCGCGGCCGAAGCCCGGCTCGCGCTTCTGCAAGATCGCGTCGGCCAGACTCGCTGCGCCGCTGGAAGCCGCTGGCGGTTTCCAAGGGCGTGGTTACCGTCGCGGCAACCCGGCACGTTCGGTCACCTACGGCGAACTGATCGGCGACAAGCCTTCAACCTTGCCTTCACGGGGTCGGCTCCGGTAAAACCCGCGAGCGATTACAGGATCGTCGGCAAGCCCGCCGCGCGCAAGGACATGGCCGACAAAGTCGCGCGGCAACTATGCCTACATGCAGTACGTGCGCGTGCCGGGCATGCTGCACGGACGCATCGTTCGGCCGCGTGGCCAGGGCGCGTACGGTACGTCGCCAAGGTCCTGAGCGTCGACGAAGTCGTCGATCCGCGCGATTCCCGGCGCTGCGCGTGGTCCGCAAGGGGATTTCGTGGGCGTGGTCGCGGAAAAGGAATGGGATGCCGTGCGAGCCGCCCAACAATTGAAAGTCACGTGGGACACCAAGCCTTCATTGCCGGGAAGCGAGGCGCTTTACGAGCACATGCGCGCAGCCAAAACGCAGGAAGCAGCGTCCGTGAAAGCGGCAACGTGGCAGGCAGCGTTCAGCGGCGCCGCCCACGTCGCTTCCCAAAATGCCAGGGCCCCTATCAGGCTCACGCTCCGTTCGGGCCGAACTGCGCGATCGCCGACGTGAAGGCGGACTCGGCGCTGGTCATGTGCTCGACGCAGGACATCTACAACCTGCGCACCGGCCTCGCCCGAATGCTCGAACCTGCGCAGCAGAAAAGATACGGGTCCGGTACTACGAAGGTTCAGGCACCTACGGCCATAGTTGTCACGACGATGTGGCTCAGGCCGCTGTGATCCTGTCGCAGGAGTCGGCAAACCCGTTCGGTTGCAGTTCATGCGATGGGACGAGCACGGCTGGGACAACTACGGACCGGCGCATGTGGGCGAAGTTCGCGCGGCCGCCGATGCCGAAGGGAAAGATCGTCGCATACGAATATCACGGCTGGCAGCACAGCTGGAGCAATACCGAAACGTCCGATCAACTGGCGTTCGGGACGCCGGCGGCCGAGCGGCCCGGAATCGGAGCCCAGGGCATCAATCCCCTCACGCTCGGCTCGATGTACGACATTCCGAATCTCGCCTGATAAACCACAAGCTTCCGGGGCTCGAGTATCTGAAAGGTGCATGGTTGCGCTCGCCGCTGGATCTCTCGTTGTCGTTTGCATCGGAGCAGGCGATCGACCAGCTCGCCTATCTTCTCGAGATCGATCCCTGGGAATTCCGTCAGCGCAATATCAAGGATGCGCGCTGGCTGGGCGTTCTCAATGCTGCGGCACAGGCGGCAAAATGGACACCCCGCCGCGCGGCCTCCGGACTTTCAAACGCGAAAGTCGTGACCGGACGCGGTATCGGCGTCGGCACGCATCTCGCGTCGTACGGCGGCGCTGTCGCGGAAATCGAAGTCAACAAGGAGACCGGCCGGGTGGTCGCGAAACATCTTTATGGCGCGATCGATGCCGGACTGGTCGTCAATCCCGGCATCGTCGAAGCGCAGATCACCGGACAACTGGTTCAGACCGCCAGCCGCATGTTCAAAGAGGAAGTGACCTTCAATACAACTAACGTCACAAGCCTGGACTGGGGCAGTTATCCGATCCTGCGCTTCGAAGAAACCCCCGAAGTTACACCGGTCGTCGTGCAACGTTTAGATGAACGTTCCTCGGGGGCGGGCGAAGAAGTTATGGCCGCCTGCCGCGGCGGCGATCGCCAACGCGTTCTTCGATGCAACCGGAGTCCGGATGGAACGGTATCCCTTCACGCCCAGTCGCGTGCTGACCGCGATGAAGAAGTGAGCAAGGAGGACAAGCGTTGAACAGCGAAACATGGAGAGCCTCAACCGTTCTTGGTGTGCGGCACGTCCGGCGGACGGCGGAGTACTGGCGGGATATACTCGGCTTCAGCCTGGACCCGGTTGACGGCGTGTTCCAGCCATCGCCGGACGAACCAGACGGCGTGTATGCCATCGTCAAGCGTTCCGGAGTCTGGGTCCACTTCCAGATTCGCCGTGATGACCTTGCGTTACGGCAACGGCCAGCGTTCGAAAGAGACGTGTACTTCTACGTGGACGACGTCGCCGGCCTGCACCAGGAGCTTGAACGCCGCGGCGCGAAGATCCTGGCCGAACCACATATGGCTCCGCATGGAATCCGCGAGATGGTCGTCGAAGATCTGAACGGCTTCAGGCTTGCGTTTGGCGAGCTGTCGCACTAGCGGACCTGGCGAGACACGATGAGTCTTCTTTTAAAATCGACGCTGATGATCGCGGCAATCCTGGCCGTTTGCTGGGTTGCAGCCGCTTCACAACAGGCGGCGCGGCCAGCCCGCCGGTCTCCGCAGACGCTGACCGTGGGCAACACTCTGGTACGCCGGCTCGATTACGCCCGTTTCAAGTCCAATATCCAGAAATTGGCCAGCTTCGGCACGCGGTTCTACAACACAAAGGGAAACGCTGATGCACGAAATTGGCTGCAGGCTGAATTGGAATTGTTCGGGTACAACGTGGAACGGCACAAGTTCGAAATCTCAGGCACAGAAGTGGACAGCCTCTACGTAACCAAGATCGGCACCCGCTCGCCGAACAAGATGTACATTGTGTCGGCCCACATGGACAGCAACAATTACGATTCGCCCGATCGCTCATTCGCGCCGGGCGCCAACGACGATGCTTCGGGCAGCTCGATCGTCCTTGAAGCCGCCAGGGTCTTTGCCGGCCAGGACGTGAAGACGGAGGTCTCCGTCCGCTTCATTCTCTGGAACGCAGAAGAACAGGGCATGGTTGGTTCTGGCGCCTATGTTCGCGACCGGCGCGGATCACAGGGAATTGAAGCGCCGCGCGGTTCCGGACATTATCCAGAGCCCACGTGGCTGGGTATGATCCAGCACGACATGATGATGTTCGATCACGGCCTGCCGCCTGGCGATCGGCAGATTCCCGGGGCAGATGTGGATATTGAGTACGCCGCTGGTGCGGATTTTGGAGGAAAGGCGCTGGACCTCGCCCGCATCTTTCTCAAGGCAAACCCTCAGTACTCCACAGACTACCCGGCGCAGATTGGCGATGCCATGCAGCAGACCGACTCCGCCCCGTTCGCGCCGTATACTGCCGCGATCAGTCTTCGCGAAAACCGCCGTGGATCCGAAATCGGCAATGGCTCCAACCCGAACCACCACCGGAGCAGCGATACTTACGAGAACTACCGGGACGAAGATTTTCGACTGGGGTTCAACGCGCTACAGATGACGGTGGGTGCCATATCCGAACTTACCGCGGCCGGCGGCCCACCGATTCGCTAATGCTAATCCGGAGAGGGTCAGGCAATGTGGGCGATTGAGGGATCCCTTCATCGTCGGCACCGATGGCGTGCAGCGCTGCTTCACCGCGATGACCAAGTGCGCTCTCGCCTCGAAACTGTGGGGGCGAAATAACTTCGGCAGGGCGAGGCGGATCTAGCTCGTTATGCCGGGCATAACGAGAATTTTGTTCCCGCAAGCCATAACGGGCCAGGCGCCGAAGGCGCCCTGGAGTTTAGTTAGACATTCTAGCCCCGGGTGGAGCGCAGCGACACCCGGGGTTCATCTCACGAGGGGCGTTCGCACCCCGGCAGGCCCCGGCAGGGGTGCGAGGAATCCCTGCACCCCTGCCGGGGTGCGAACATCTCCGTTACGGCAACCCCGGGTTGCGCTCGCTTCGCTCGCTTAACCCGGGGCTAAATTCTCAGCACGCCTCCGGCGTGCTAGCGCCGAAGGCGCCGCGCAAGCGCCCGACCCGGGGTCCGGGGCAGAGCCCCGTCTACCTGGACTCCGCGGCCCCAACCGGCCGGTAGTCGATCTGATCCGCCTGCTCGAAAATCCTGCCGGCCGGATTGAAGATCTGATTCAGCAACAAGCCCACGAAGAGGAGTGCGGAGAACCCCGTGGCAAGAGCGAAGCCATAAATCGGACCGCCCATGGCGTCGCTGACTGCGCCCATCGCCAGCGGAGCCAGCACAGCCGAAATGCAGGTATAGAAGAGAATCACTCCTGCGGCGGCACCGTGCTCCGACTTCGGCACGCAACTGATGCCCTTGGAATTGATCGTCGGATAGATCACGGACATGAACAGTCCGGACAAGGGTAAGGAATAGACGGCCCAGCGCACGCCACCGGCAATGCTGATTGCGAAACATGCCAGGATCAGTCCGCTGCAGATGGTCAGAACCGAGGTCCACGAAAGCTCGGTTCAGCATCCAGGCGCCCAGGAATCGTCCGCCGGCGCGGAGCAGAAAGAAAATCGAGATGCTGTAGACGGCGATCCATTTCCCGGCACCGCTGTAGTCCGCCAGGAGCGTCGGCATCCACACATAGATCGCGGCTTCAACCGCGACATAAAGAAATGCTCCCAGCGAGAACAACAGAACGAAGCGGTTCTTCATCACCGCCATGATGGACTCAGATCCGTGTGTTCCGCCGCTGCCGAAGCCCGCTTGGGGTACTGAGCTCCAGATGCAGTCAGAATCAGCAGGACGCACATACTGCCCGCGATCACGTACAGCCAGTGCCATGGAACGCTGCGATTCAACAACTGAGCCAGAACGGCCGGGCCCAAGATCGAACCAATGCCGAAAAAGCCTTCGACCCAGTTCATGATCGAGGTGTGTTCCGCGGTCGATCTCGAGATGTCGCCGATAAGCGCGAGCGCACCGGTCTTGAAGATACCGATGGCGATGCCGGAAAGAGCCATCAGCACGCAGAAAAACAGAAACGAGCTTCCCGCGAGGAAGAGGTACGAGGAGGCGGCGAAAAGCGTCAGGCCGGTGACGAATGGTCGTTTTCCTTCCGTACCGGTCCGCCAGGTGACCAAGGAAAAAGCCGGCCATCGCGATGCCCGCCATCGTGGCGTATTGAAACGTTCCCGCTGCGGTCAGGCTCAATCGGAACGTCTTCACGATTTCCGGAATGATGATGCCGACCGAGTCGGTAGTCATGGCAAACATCGCGAACATCAGATAGGTCAGGATCTTGAGGGCCGTCATGTTCAAACGGCTGCCCGAGCCGGCCGGCTGCATCATGGCGCGATCTCCTGCGACGCACCGGGCGATGAGAACAAGCCGCCGTTCTCCGGCGTCGCCGGAAGACTGTGGCGCCGTGCATCGCCTTCAAGTCGACTTCCAGGCGAGCCCACTGACTGCCGTTCCGCCACTCGATCAGAGATCTCGTGGTCCGCGCTGGGCAGCAGACGAAACTCTCCCGCGAATGCGGGATGCGTGTTGCGGAACCGGATCAAATCGAAGAGCGTCTCGAACGACAGGACGCGTGAGCTCGGAGTCGATCTTCGCGGGCTGGTAGTAATGGCGGTTGATGTCGCGGCCTACACCGGTACGGCGCAGCAGGTCCAGATCATTCGCGCCCGCCAGCAGTCCCACGTAGTAGACCTGCGGCATTCCCGGCGCGAAGAACTGAAGAGCGCGGGCGATCAGGTACTCTTCATCGCGCCGCCCAAGCGCGTCATAGTAGGTGCAATTGACTTGATACAGGTCCAGGTTGTTCGCTGCGGCTCCGGTCGCCTGGCGGCTTTCGCCGTTGCTCCGCGCGTGAATCGTTTCGACGAGATTGTCGATCTCCTCCGCGATCAGCAACCCGGGCAGGAGCTCTTGGCTCTTCCGCGATCCGGCCCGACATCGATGACGCCGATTCCGTCGTGCGTGTCGAGCACGGTGACTGCAGTTCCGAGGGCTGATGCTCAGCCAATGTTTCAAGCGCGCGGCGCGTGCGCGTGTACAAAGCGTGCAGCACCAGAGGCGGCAGAGCGAAATCGTAAACCCAGTCGACCTGCTTGGCGATTTGATCTGATCCTGGTAGTGGCCGTGGATCTCCACCAGCACTTCGATTTCCAGCGCGTGGGCCTGCGCCGTGAGCTCCGCGATGAAGTCGAAGGTCTCCGGGATCATGAAACAACTGGTGCCCGGTTTCTTGATCGCGTATCCTGCGGCATCCAGGCGGATCGCGCGAATGCCGGCGGCCTGAAACTGCTCAGGATCTGGTCCAGATAGACCTTGCCCGCAGACGAGCGGACATCGATATCGATTTGCTCGGGCGTGAAAGTGGTCCAGAGCAGACGTTCCGCTGCCGTCATCCATTGCGCGTCTTCGTGAACGGAAGGCTCGGGCGCGGGCGATAGATCTGGAGCAGATCGACTTCGGTCGCTCCTTTCGGAAAGACACGTCCGTAAGTCAGGAACAGGCCGGCGTAGGGCGAGGCGTCGCCGTGTCCTGCGCAAGTCCTCGAATTGCGGCGACCGGATGGAGACGTGGTTGACGATCAGGTCGGCCATCAGATCCCTGCCCTGGGCCAGCGCGACGCACGTCGTTCCACGAGCCCAAGCCGCGGAATCCGGTTGCGTGTGGTCGATCGGATCGAAGCCGGCATCGGCGCCGTCGATCGGCCAGAAGAAGGGCAGGAGATGCGCGCCGCCGAACAACCCGGCAAGGGGTCCATCGAGCAGATCCTGGAGTGCGCGAAATCCGCCGCCGGAGAAGCGGTCGACGTAGGTGATGAGTTGGACCTGATTTCTCACGCACTCCTTCGTCTAAGCTTCACAGCCTCTTCCAGGGTCCAGTCGGGGATTGCGCCGTGACGGCTGGCGACCAGCGCGCCGACGCGATTCGCAAACGAGGCGATTTCGGCCGCGGGCCAGTTCAGGCTGAGTCCGTGCATGAACGCGGCAGCGAAAGCGTCGCCGGCCCCAACGGGATCGACGACATCTACCGGGTGTCCGGCCGCTTCGACATAATGCCCGTCGGCGAGGATGGCGCAGCCGCCGTCTCCCAGCGTGACGGCTACGGCCTTCCACCCGTAACGAACGGCAGCCTCTCGGCAAAATGTCTCGCACGTACAAGGGAAGTCCCGAGAATTCGTGCACTCGCTGCAGTTCCTCCTCGTTGAGCTTCACAACGTCTGCCCATTGCATGAGTCGATTCACCAGTGCCGGCGAATCGCAGCCCGGCCGGAGGTTCAAGTCATAGAACTTCACGGTTTCGTCCAACCTGGCCAGGAGCCGTTCCAGTATCGTTTTGCCCTGATGGGTCGAGGCAAACAGCGTCCCGTAATAAAGCCATCCCGGGGCCTCGCGACTGAGGCTTTCGATATCGCTATCGGAAATCCGGATGGCGTCATAGGCCGCGGGACGTGGGATGTAGAAGTGCGTCTTGCCTCCAGGGACGAGTTCGACGGTGGCGGTTCCCGTTGGAAACGCGGAGGTAAATTGAAGAAAGGTCGTATCGATTTGAAGTGCGGCGATCCGCTCGGCCGCTTGCCGGCCGAGTTCGTCCACGCCAACCGCGCTGATCAGGCAAACGTCATGCCCTAACCGCTTCGCGTGGACCGCAAAGTTCAGGGGCGCACCGCCCAGGCCGCTGGAGTGCGGGAAAATGTCCCAAAGTACTTCGCCCAGGGCGACGACGCGGCGTCGCTCCATAATCTGTAAAGACAGGTTTACGTCAGATGGACAATCAGGTTTCACGGGATCGCTACTATTCGCGTTTAAAGAAGAGCTGTCAATTTTTCTTTTTCCGCGCACCGCAGGAATCGCGAACCACGAGATGGAAGTTCAGCAGAATATCCCGTGCGGGCAGTTTCGGATCCCGTACGCGCTCGATCATGGCACTGACGGCAATAGCACCCATGATTGCGCATGGCTGATGAATGGTCGTCAACGGAACTGACAAGAGACTGGCGTATTTCACATCGTCAATGCCTGCCATTTGCACCTCGTCCGGAACGGAGACGCCCAAATCGGTCAGTGTTCTTAACAGGCGCGCAGCCGTGAAATCGTTGGCGCAGACGAAGCCTTCAGGACGGAGACGTTGCAGAATCTTTTTGACCTGGACCTGATCCTCCGGGTCAACGCGGCACACCTGCGGCCCGCCTTTGAGCTTTGCATCGGCGACCGCTTCCCGATAGCCGGCGATACGCGCATCGACTGTCGGCGCGGAGCCGGGGCGGCCGAGAAACACGACGTTGCGGCACCCACAGCGGATGAGGTGCTGGGTGACCACATAGCCGGCCCTGCGGTTATCGATACCGACCAGATCGTAGCGGCTCCGTTCCGGATACGAGACCAGATCGCGGTCGAGCAGAACTACGGGAATCCCGGCCTTGTCGAGTGCCTCGGCGATGCCCCGGTTGATGGCATCTTTTTGAGGCGTCATTTCCAGCGGAGCGAAGAAGACGCCCGACACCCGCTTGGCAATCAACTGACGGCAGGCTTGAGAGGCCTGCTGTTCCATGTTTGCTTCGTCCCCCAGCGAGCTGCCCCAAAGCAAAACGTGGTGGCCGCCATGCTGGGCTTCTGCCATGCCACGGCAAAGCGGCTCAAAAATCTCGGTTCGTCCCAGTTCCGGGATCAGGAGGCCAAACGTATACCCCCTCGCGACAGAATCGACGCGCACGTAACTGCCCGACCCTGCCCGGCGCTCGATTGCCCCGGACAACTGCAGTTCCCTCAATGCACGGATTACCGTGGGTCGCGAAGCAGCAAACGTCTTCACAAGATCCGATTCACTGGGAAGGCGCTGCCCCGGCTGATACTCGCCGGATGCGATGGCATCGGAGAGACTTTGCCGGATAATCTCGTATTTTGGGGAGGCCTCTTGCGAACTCATCGCCTGATAGTACAGGCCAGTATCGGCCCCTGAAAGCGGAGGGATGGCGCGATAGACGCGGTGGCGCTCACCGGCCCGCTTCCGGTATCCACTTGTGCCGGGCCATGAATCGCAGCGCCTGTTCGGGCCACTCCTTGATCGTCTCGTCGTTCAGATTCGTGCCCATCCCAAAGCCGTGAGGACCGTTCTCCAGAATGTGCATTTCCGCGGAGACTCCCGCCTGGAGACAAGCCTCGTAAAACAACAGCGAGTTTTTCACAGGGACCAGCCGGTCGTTCGTGCCGTGGACCAGGAACACCGGCGGGGTGTCCCGAGTGACGTGCTTTTGGGGTGACAAGAGATCGTACAGGGCCGGGTTATCCTGCGTCAGGTTGGTTCGGGAGCCTCGATGGGTGACCGCGTCGTCCGTCAGATCAATGACCGGATAAAGGAGGAGTGCGAAGGCCGGCCTGGCACTCAACCCATCCGTCGCGTCCGCGACGTAGGGGCTCTCCGGCTGCAGTTTGTTGTCGTACAGAGTGGCCAGCAATGCTGCCAGATGCCCACCCGCCGAGCCGCCGAGGACACCAACCTTGGCCGGATCCACGTGATACTCCTGAGCGTGGGCCCGGATGAGCCGCAGCGCGCGTTGGGCATCCAGGAGGGTCGTGGGATAGTGATAGCGCGGCCCGTGCCGATAACGCAGGACGAATGCTGCGACGTTGTGCGACAGAAAGAACCTTGCCGGCTCCGGTCCTTCACCCGGTACCGTCAACATCTGATACCCGCCACCCGGCAGGATAAGCACCCCGGCCCCCGTGGCCTTGTCCGGTTCCGGAATATACACATCCAGCGTCGGCTCCGTGGGGTCCAGCTCCGTCTCCCGGCCGGCGACGACGTTGGGCGTCGTGCCGTACAGCTTGATGCGCGGCACGTTATCGGTGGCCCGCGCAGCCGACACGGCCGCCTGGGTCGCCGCGGCCGCGCCGGGCATAGAGACAAGCGTCGCGCATGTTAGCGCCCCGAGAAACAACAACGTCCCGGCAATCCAAGTTCGACGCATGAAAGAAATCCTCCTAACCGTTCGCCTACTTAACCCAACCCTTCAGCGTGTCGGCCACGGCGGTCGCCCAGATCTCGTAGCCCTGCGGATTGGGGTGAAGGTGTCATTGCGGAAACCGATGAGGCGTCCCTGATCGTCGAGGAACTTGTCGTTAATGTTCCGGAAGAAGACGTGTTTGCCATCATCCAGCCTGGCGATGATCTTGTTGGCCTCGTCATTCCTCATGCGGCTGGCATCGGTCGGGCCTGCGCCGCGCGGAAAATCGCCAGGAGCAGAATCCTGGCGTCCGGGAAAGTCCTTGCGCAATTCATAGATATCGGCGCCGACGCCCTCGGCAATCTCTGACTGCGGAGTTACCTTGACTATTGTTGTTCGTACCAATCATGAGCATGACGGCCTTGGGCTTGTGGCCCTGGCCTTCACCATTTTGCAGGCCCCACAGCACGCCCTGCGTGGTGTCGCCGGCGACCGCGAAATTCGCAATTTTCACGTCGCCGAAATACTTCTGCTGCACATCGGCGCCGCCCCCTGGGCCGCGGCCTGCTGCCACAAATCGGTAATGGAATCGCCGTCGAACAGGATATCGAAATCTCCGGTTTTGGCGGTCTCGACGAAGCCATCGTGGCGTTGCGGTCGTGCGCACGGAGTCTGAACTGGGGCGATCGCCGAGTTGGGCCGCGGCGCGGTGACGGCTGATCAGGTCGGCATACTTCTTCAGTACCGCGCGATCTGGCGACGTGTTGGAATCCACGAATCGCTTTAGAGACGCATTGATCCTTTCCAGTTCATCGGCAGTGGGGCGCTGAATGGCCACTTCTGGAGGAACCGGTGCCGGAGGGCCCGCAGGCGCCCCACGCTGTCCCCTGCCGCCTCTGCCACCAGGCGCCTGGGGCGGAGCCTGGACTGGCGCCGCCAGCACTGCGCCCCCTGCCCTGCCGCCGCCCAAAGTGGCGCCCATCACTGTCGTCACACCCAGCACAGCAGCAAAAGAAATCCCAACCCAGTGTCGTTTCATATGCACTCCTTCAACATAAGTTCCGGCAACATAAGTTCCGGCGCACCGCGCACGGAAGTGCGCCAAATTCATTCATGCTACTTAAAGATGTCGCTGGCTAAAGAGGTACAGGTTGTTGTCCCACTCGGTGGTGTCGTGGGCATTCCCGTCCACGTGCCAAACATGCGGCACACCCTTTTCCTTAAGATAATTGTGGACGCCCTGGCTAATGCCGATCAGGCCGTCCTTATTGCCGCAAGCGAGCCACAGGAGCTTCAGTTTTTCTTTCGCGGCAGCGAGGTCCGGCACGAGTTCGGCCGGAGCTTTGGTGTTGGGCGCGAGGAAAACCCGCCGACCCAGGCAAACCTGTCGATGTGTGAAAGACCGATGTTCAAAGTCTGGCCGCCGCCCATCGAGAGACCGGCTAAAGCCCGATGTTCGGCGGTCGGTATTCACGGAATAGTGGGACTCGATGTAGGGAATGATGTCCTGCAGCAAGTCGTTCTCGAAAGGCGCTCCCCAGCTGTCGAATCCGCCGCCGGGGCCGCCGCGTCCCGCTCCCGCGCCGCCTGCAGCCGGAGGCTGAGCACCACGCGCGCCCCTGCCTTCGCCGGGGAATGCGCCCGCAGCGTCGGCGGTTACGCTGGAATTTCCATTGGGGAAGACGACGACCATCGCCTCGATCTTGCCCTCAGCCAAAAGGTTGTCGAGGATGTTGTTCGCGTGGCAGGCTTCGGTCCACTCCCGGTCGTTGCCTCCGATGCCGTGCAAGAGGTAGAGGACCGGGTACTTCCGATTGGCCGAGTAGCCGGGCGGCGTGTAGACCCGCATCTGACGGCGCGTTCCCAGTGCCTTCGAGTCGTACTGAACGGCGGTCAACGCCCCGTGAGGGATGCTGTCACGCCTGGCATTGAATCCAGCCGGTGGATCGGGAAAGGCGGGCTTGTCGTCCGGCCCCAGTTCGATCGGGCCGCCGAATCCGCCTCGACCGCCGCCGCGCCCAGGGGCCTGTTGAGCGGCCGCCAGCCGGGGCCCAATCGCCAAGAGGGTTGCGCATCGGAAAAAGAATAGTCTTCGTTTCATAAGACGAATACTCCTTCAGTTTCAGAGAAAGTTGGTTGACTCATTGGCATAGTCTAGTTGACCTTCGCGCCCTGGTCGTAGGGCTTCAGGCGGACGAATCCAGACATTCCGATAGCGGACGCGCGCACGCCCCTGAAGCTGCAACGGCAACTCCGGATCGTGAGGCGTGTACACGTGCGGCGTCATGGTCGGCGTGGTGGTGCCGTACAACTCCGCGCGGTTTTGCACGACCACGCCGTTCCAGAAAATCGTAAAGTAGCCGGGCGTCACCCTGCCAGTGAACCGTGGCGCCTCGAACACGATGTCGAGCGATTGCCATTCGCCGGGCTTTCGGGACACGTTCACGAGCGGCGGCCACTCCCCATAGATCGAAGCCATCATGCCGTCGGCGTACGTCCGGTTGTTGTACGAGTCCAGGATTTGGATCTCGTACCGGCCCATAAAGGTCACGCCGCCGTTGCCGCGATCCTGGCTTGTGCCCGTCACGTCGGCGGGAATGGCGTATTCCAGGTGCAACTGGACGTCGCCGAAACTCTGCGCGAGTCGAAAGGTTGCCGCCCTGAGCCTCGAAGTAGCCGTCGCGCGACTGGCCAGGTCGCGGGAGACTCGGCGCCATTCGGTCCACGATTCACCCACTGCGACAGATCTTTGCCATCGAACAGCACGATAGAGTCGGAGGGCGGCGGGACGCTGACCGTTTCGCCCGGCGTGACCGTCGGCGGCTGCGGACGCTCCGGCATCGTGAATTCGCCATCGCGTATCGGGATTGAAGGCAGTGTCCGTGAATCCCCACACTTCGCCGTCCGGTCCGGGGACGGGGGTTCCCTGTCCAGCGCCTCCGCGTGCGCCACGGCCCGCTCCGCCACGACCCGCAGCCGGCTGCGCCGCACCTTGACCCTGCGGGGGCCCCTGCTGGGCCGAAACCAATATGCCCGACAAGCTACTGCCGGAAATCGCCAGACCCACGATACCGGCGAGCGCCAAACTGCGTATGACTTCAGTGTGATGACCGATCATGAGAATCTCCCGATCCTCTCAATAGAGAGTAAACGCATACAGTGTGTCGCCGATTGCGACCAGAACGTGCTGGCGCCCATCCACCAGATACGTCTGCGGCGCATTGGAGGTGTTGCCGATGCGGGTATGCCAGAGCGGCTTGCCGTCTCGCGCATCCCGTGCCACGAAATTGCCGCTGCCGTCTCCGGACAATAACAGCCCTCCCGCCGTTGTCAGCAGCCCGGCCCCGACGCCGCCGCCCGTAATGGGTTTTCGCCACGCGACGCGTCCGGTCTTGTAGTCGATCGCTGTCAGGAAATCGCCGGCAGAACCGACAATCGAAACCGTCTTGCCGCCCAGTCCCATGGAGCCGCGCGGATCGGGGTCGCTCAGGTACAGGAGGTCGAAGCCATTGTGTTCGTTCACGTAAAAGAGGCCCGTATCCGGGGAGAACGCCGCCGGGGGCCAGTTCGTCACGCCGCTTTCCACCGGAGAAACCAGCGACCCCGGAATCGTCGCTTCCTTGCCAGGGTCCGGTTCGACAACGCCGTTAGGGCGCGTGCCTTTGGCCCAGTTCGCCGTCGAACCGTACCTGGCTGTGACGATGTTTTCGCCGGTGACGCGATCGAGTGTGAAAAAGTAGCCGTTGCGCGCCGCGGTCGAGACCAGTTTGCGCGGCCGGCCATTGATCGACGCCGTCAATCAGCACCGGAGTCTGCGCGGAATCCCAATCGTGGGTGTCATGCACGGAAGTCTGGAAATACCAGGCCATCTTGCCCGTGTCCACGTTTACGGCAATCAGCGAACAGGTGAAAAGGTTGTCGCCGGGCCGCCCGGCCCCCGTGTAGGCCGGCGTCGGATTACCGGTTCCGAAGATGTAGAGCTTCGTCTCGGGATCGTAGACTCCGGGAACCCAGACCTGACCGCCGCCGTGGCGCGCCGCTTCCAGGTTCGGCCAGGTTTCGAGCCCGGGGTCGCCCGGGTTCATGGGCACCGTATAGAACTTCCACTGCAGCTTTCCGGTTTCCGGATCGTAAGACTGAAGGAATCCGGGCGCATCAAGATCATTACCTGTTCCGACCAGCAGATGGTCACCGACAACCACCGGCGCCATGGTCGAGAAATACTGTCCTTCGAAGTCCGCGATTTCAATGTGCCAGCGTTCCTTGCCCGTCTTTGCGTCCAGCGACACCAGGTAGTCGTCGGGAGTTTCGAAGAACAGATAGTTGTGCCAGATGCCAACACCCCGATTGCCGGTGTGGGTGCCCCCGCGCGTTCTCCAGAAGTAATGCCACAGCAGGCGGCCGTCACGCGCATCCAGCGCCCAGACATGGTCGGCCGCCGTGGCATAGAGCGTGTCGTCAACGTACAGGATCGAACCCGAGACGTTCCCATTGGTGTACTCACCGGCGCCCACGCCGCCGAGAATCGTCTGTGGGCTTCCAGCGGCGCCGTTCAGACGCGCCACCCAGGACAGGGTGAGATTCTTCACCGTGTTGCGGTTGACCTGCGTGAGCGCACTGAAACGGCGTCCGGTGTAGTCCCCGGAGTATGTGGGCCAGGTGTCCGACAGAGGCTTGAGCAGGAGAGCAGGGTCGAGTCCGCCGGAAGACTGCGCCGCGGAGAGAACCGGCAGCGCCGCCAGGAAAATGAGCAGGAGGATCCTTCGGATTTTCATTTCAGGGTTACCAGGTATGCCGTCACGTCGTGGATATCCTTGTCCGTGTAGACGGAAAGCAGTTTGAGATGGCCTTCGCGCGGGATGCGGATTTCAACCTTCGGCACATCGCCTTCGCGGCGGAAAGAACGCGACGTGCCGTCCGCCAGCGCGAGCGCGACGACGAATTCGTCGGCGCGAATGACTCTCCCCTCGACCTTTTGCCCGTTGCGCAGGGTTACGGTCGCGGTCGACGGCGTGGATCCCGCCGCCGCGTCCCCCGGTGCCGCCGGTGACCCAGGTGTTCTGCAGCTGCGCGGGATTTGTAAACCGCGCGCCGATTCCGCGGAGATCTCCCGTTGCCGAATGACAGCCGGCGCACTTGGATTCGAAATAGGAGCGGCCCGCGGCCGCATCGCCCACGAGCACGTTGAGAGACACCGGCGGACCGGGCGGCGGAGACCCTTGCCCCCGCGCTGTTGCCAGAACGCTATGGATGTACTCGGCGATGGCTCGCGTGTCCTCGGCTGGGCAGATCGATGGGCGGCATTGCCGGCATTCCCGGATTTCGGCGTCCCTCGCGAACGACGGGCTCGATCAGTTCGCCGGCCTGGTCGTTCAAGCGCGACGGCAGAGCGCAGAAGATTTGGGCCTCCCTGCTCGCCGCCGCGCAGATCCGGCGCCGTGGCAGGAGCGGCAATGAATTCCGTACAGGGTGTTCCCCCTGGCGATCAGCGCGGGATCCCCCGGCGGACGCTGTTGCGCGGGAAACCCTCCGGTGGGTGCTCCCCCTCGGCCGCCGCCGCGTCCGCCTCGACCACCGGCAGCCCCTTGCGCGGCCGGAGCGCCCGGAACGGGAGGTACCTGCTGCCCGCGGGCCTGGGCCACGAACTGGGCGGTTGCACATGCGAGGACGAGAACACCATATCCTATCCAGCCGAGTTTCGATTTCACCTGCACCTCGCTTTCAGATTGCAGGACGGCACATTGATGCGGGCCCGCTTATGACCGCGGCCCGTAGTGGGGAACCACTGCGCCCACTTCAAGGGCGCCAAGATCCGGCGACCTGCCTGAAAAGCCGTCCGTTACGTTGGGCAGAACCAATCCCCGGTCCACAGCCGCCGAGCCGGGTTTGAGCCTGAAATCGAAATCCTCCGCCTTGTAGAGCTTCTGAAGGTTCGGGATATCCTGCGCATCGAGTCGGCGCACGTTCATGAAAATGTCGTAGTCCACCAGGATGCTATGGCGATCCTGCCCGGTCGCCTGACTGTATTCCGCGAGCGTTGCGTAGTCGCGCGTTTCAAGATTGGGCCGAAGTCCGGGCCCCAGGGGATCCATCGCAACTGTGAAGGGCGGCGAATTTTAGCGGAACGACATCGCCGCTCCCGGATTCGGCCGAAAGCCGTTGTAATCCGATGAAGTGTAGTTGGCGTTGGTCGTCACGCTGAAGATCATGGGGTTTGAATTCTGCCCGAGCATGAATTGTTCTGCTAGTGGGTGTTCTGGGGATTGCCGGAAGTTCACAGAGAATCGTATTGTTAAGAAAGCACGAACGGAACCAAGTAGAGGAAAA
>CAWIJI010000016.1:0-202345 GCA_963836435.1 uncultured Acidobacteriota bacterium
CCCGAGTACAGCGCAACAACCAATCCGAACCACTCCGCGGCGTCCTTCTCGCAGGACTGCCGGACCTGCCACACACCGGTCTCCTGGCAAAGCACAGCGTTCGATCACAGTACGACGCGGTTTGCGCTGACCGGGGCTCATGGCACGCTCCAGTGTGCGGATTGTCATGCAGGGAACCGGTTCGCCGGAACGCCTGCAACCTGTTCCTCCTGTCACACGGCGGAGTTCACCTCTGCGGCCAGCCCGAACCACGTTGCCGGCGCTTTCCCTCAGGATTGCACCATGTGTCATACGACGAGGTCCTGGACGCCGGCGTCGTTTGACCATAGCCAGACGCGATTCCCGCTTCTGGGATCGCATGTGTCTGCGACCTGCGCCTCCTGCCATACGCAAGGTCAGTTTGCCGGAACGGCCAGTACCTGCGTGTCCTGTCATTTGTCCGACTTTAACTCCACGACTCAGCCCAATCACACCAGCGCGGGGTTCTCGCAGGACTGTCAGTCGTGCCATACGGCGGTCGCCTGGCAAGGAGCGTCATTCGATCACAGTCGCACGCGCTTCCCCCTGACTGGAGCCCACACGTCGGTGCAGTGCGCGAGTTGTCACGTGGGCAACCAGTTCGCCGGCACGTCCACAACCTGTTCGTCGTGTCACGCCGCCGATTTCACGCGGGCAACGAACCCGAACCACGTTTCGGCCGGGTTCCCCCAGGATTGCGTGTTGTGTCATACGACGAGCGCGTGGCAGCCGGCGCCATCCTTCGACCATTCGCGAACCAGGTTCCCGCTTCTGGGATCCCATCTGTCGACGACCTGCGTCTCCTGCCACACGCAAGGCCAGTTCGCCGGAACGCCCAGCACCTGCGCGTCCTGCCACCTGAAAGATTTCAATGCCACGACGAACCCCAATCATGTGGCCGCGGGTTTTGCCCAGGATTGTCAGTTGTGTCACACGGCGGTGAAATGGCAGGGAGCGGTCTTCAATCACAGCAGCACGCGGTTCCCTCTGACGGGTTTTCACACCACGGTTCAATGCGCGAACTGTCACGTCGGAAACCAGTTCGCCGGAACTCCCATGACCTGTT
Source organism: uncultured Acidobacteriota bacterium (assembly GCA_963836435.1). Taxonomy (GTDB): domain Bacteria; phylum Acidobacteriota; class Terriglobia; order 20CM-2-55-15; family 20CM-2-55-15; genus DASTBJ01. Next base: position 1,085 of record CAWIJI010000016.1, read on the forward strand.
ACTCCTGCCACGTGTCCGTGTTCAACGCGACGACGAACCCCAATCACGTCACGGCCGGGTTCCCCCAGGATTGTCTGTTGTGCCACAGCACAAACGCATGGCTGCCGGCGTCTTTTGACCATTCTCGAACGCGGTTCCCGCTGGTGGGGGCTCATCTCTCCACGACGTGTGCCTCCTGCCATACGGGCGGGCAATACGCGGGAACTCCGAGCACCTGCGCAGCCTGTCATCTGCCGGAATACACCGCCACCACGAGTCCCAATCATCTGGCAGCGGGATTCCCACAGGATTGTCAGTTGTGTCACACGCCGGTGAAATGGCTTGGAGCGGTCTTCGATCACAACACCACGCGGTTCCCGCTTACGGGTTTTCACACCACGGTTCAATGCACGAACTGCCACATTGGAAACCAGTTCGCCGGAACCCCCACGGCCTGTAACTCGTGTCACGCCTCCGAGTTCACCACCGTCACGAATCCCAACCACGTCGCTGCGGGATTCCCGACAACCTGCGAAACCTGTCACACGACCACGACATGGGTCGGGGCCCGGTTTACCCACCGATTCCCGATCTATTCCGGGTCTCACCAGGGAAAGTGGTCGACCTGCAATGATTGCCACACGAATGCCTCCAACTACACGGTTTTCAGCTGCCTGAACTGTCACGAGCACTCCAAAACGAAAATGGACAGTGATCACCGGGGGCGGACCGGCTATGTCTACGACAGCCTCGCCTGCTACGGCTGTCACCCGACTGGAAAGAATTGATGCGAAGAACTGTTCTACTGACGTGTCTGTTCGCGATTTGTGGCGCAGAGGGTGCGTACGCGCAGGAGTTGCGCTCTTTTGCCTTACGTTTTGTCTCCGGCGATGTTGTGTATCTGCAGGGAGGAACGGCGGCAGGCCTTAAGGAGGGCATGCGTCTGAATGTGAAGAGGCCAGACCCCGGGCAGTCTGCATTGCTGGCTCCAGCTGTTGCCGAGTTGGTGGTCATCTCCGTGGCTTCCGCGTCCGCCGCCTGCGAAATTGTGAAAACCGACGTTGTCTTGCAGCCGGGGGACGAGGCATATATTTCTCCGGGTGAAGGCGATGGACAGACCGCCGCCTCTTCAGATGGCGAGGCCTTCGCCCAGATCGTCGAGTTCAGCGGGACAGATCCTCTGGATGATGAGCTTCGGCAAAGAGTTCCCAAGCCGCCGTTGAGAGAGGTCAACCGTTTCGGCGGCCGCATCGGTTTCGAACAGGACTCGATTCTGGACCGTACGGGAGCAGGCCAGAATTCTCACCAGCAAGGCATAACGTTCCGGTTCGACTTCACCAGGATCGGCAATTCTCACTGGAACCTGGGCGGGTACTGGCGTGCCCGCATCAGCGCCAGAAAGCGTTCTCTTCAGCAGGAATCCTTAACCGACGTCCTGCAGCGCGTGTATCAGTTTGGCCTTCGCTATGAGAACCCTGAATCCCGGCTCACCCTGGGGGTTGGAAGGCTGATGGTTCCCTGGGCCAGCAGTCTCAACACGCTGGACGGGGGTTATTTTGCCGTCAGGCTGGGGAAGAACTTCAGGACCGGGGCTTTTGCAGGAAGCACACCCGACCCGACCGCATGGAGCTACGACCCCGCCAGGAAGCTGGGCGGCGCCTTTGCGAACATCGACGTTGGCAGCTTCGAGCGGGTGCGGTACACGCTGACGGGCGGCGTTGCAGTCACGCGCCTGAACTGGAAACCTGAAAGGCAGTTCCTGTTTGTCGAAAACGGAATGCTGATCGGCCGGAAGATAACGATCCACCAGAACATCGAAGCGGACTATCGAAGCCTGGACCGCTTCGCGTCGGACAAAACGATGGCTCTCACGCGCAGCTTTTCGACCATTCGGATTCAGCCGGTTTCGCGCCTGAGTCTGGATCTCAGCCACAACTATTTCCGAGTCCTCCCCACGCCCGACGAGCGATTGATCGCGGTAACGCAGCTGGACAACCTGCTGTTTCGCGGTTTGAACGCGGGAGCGCGGCTTGAGTTACCCCTCGGTGTTGCGGTTTATGGCAGCGGAGGGCAGAGCAGCCGGAGCGAAGACCGGCAGCCTTCGTGGAATCGGATGGGAGGCCTGAGCATCAGGATTCCTGGGCTCGGGCTCCGTGCTGAGGGCCGCGTCTCCCGATTCAGCGGTACCGTCGGGATCGGAGACTATCGTTCGGTCTCGCTTCGAAGGGACTCGTCGGACCGCTGGCGGTTCGAGATCGAGGCAGGCGATCAACGATTTGATTCTCCGCTCTCCGTTAACAGCACCACCTGGTATGGCATGGCGAGCAGCGATCTTTTCGTAGGGCATTTCGTCCTCGGATTCCAGAGTGCGCGGTACCGCGGCACGACTCAAAGTTACGACCAGGTCAGAGGCAGTCTGGATTTTCGATTTTAGGAGCCAGGAGACAGATGAACACAGTGGTGGCGATGATCGTGCTTCAGCTTGCAGCGCAGTCGACGACTCCTTTGGACAAGGCTGCACAAACCGCGGAGTTGTTCTGGGACCAGTTCGGTGCGGTGCATTCTGTCGAACAGGTCACCCGGACCGAGCTGAAAGAAAACGGCAAGGTAGCTTCGAGTCAGACCGCGGAGTTCGACTACGTCGCGTTGTTGAAGCCCAAGGCGAACGGCCTGGCGGTCGAGGAATCCAGGGTTTCCCGATCGAATGCGGCCTCTGATCGGGCGGATCAACTCCTGCTTACATCGGGCTTTCCCGCTTTCCTGCTCTTGTTTCACCCGGATTTGCGGGACAAGTTTGATTTTCAGATGAGTCCCGACCCGGCGGCCCCTGCAGGGACTGTGCGTATTGCCTTCAAGTCCAGACCAGGGGTGCGCTCGATGTCCGCTTTGAAACTCAACGGCCGTTTGTATCCGATCCTCTGGCAGGGTTTTGCGTGGGTCCAGGAAAGCACGGGGACGGTTAGCAGGATCGTCGCGACTCTCGATGGGCCGATGGACGACCTTGGTCTCGCTGAGCTTCGAACCGAAGTGGAATACAAGGCGGTTCGCATCCAGAATAGCGGACAGACTTACAACCTGCCCGCGCGTGTCACCGTTTCGGCTCGCACGCCGAAGCGGCAGTGGCGAAACATCCACGAGTTCAGCAACTACAAATTGTTCACCGTGACGACGTTCACCAGCAGCAAGGACGGGAGGCCCTGATGCCTGGGCATCGGATCCGCCTTCTTGTTTTCGTGTTTGTGATCGTTGTTATTGTAGCGGCGAGTCTTGCTTACGGTTTCGATTACTACCGCCTGGGCGCCCAGGACCGGGTGTTCAGCGGGAAACATGCCCAGTTTCGTCCCAGTGGCTCGGTCGGACTGAGGCTCGGGATGATTGGCGTGGCGCTGTTCGTATGTCTCTATGCCTATCCGGTGCGGAAGAAATGGGAGTGGCTTCAGCGCTTCGGAAAAACCAGGAATTGGCTGGACTTCCACGTGGTCCTGGGAATTTCGGCTCCGCTGATCATTACTCTTCACTCGTCGTTCAAGTTTCGGGGACTCGCGGGCGTGGCCTACTGGCTCATGATCGTGGTCATGCTCAGCGGATTCGTCGGACGGTACATTTACGCCCAGATTCCAAAGAGTGTCAACGAGGCCACTCTCACGCTGGACGAGCTTGAAAAGCTTTCGATCTCGACGCAGGCCGGGCTCGCCGAGCAGAAGATCCTTTCGGTAACCGAACTGTCACGATTGCTGTCCGTGCCCGACGCCGGCCGCGTACAGAAGATGTCGGTAGCCGGCGCCCTCGTCGCCATGATGTGGCGTGACGCGATCCGTCCTCTCCAAACGGCGGCGTTGAGACGTGCGGCGGCCGGGTCGCTGGGGGAAAGTATGGGAATGTGGTTTGGCTTTCGTTCTTCCGGCAACGCCGAAGTCGAAGATGCCATTCGTCTGGTGCGACGTCAGTCGAGGCTGGTGACGAAGCTGGCTTTTCTGGGAAAAGCCGATCAGATGTTCCAGCTCTGGCACGTCGTGCACCGACCGTTCAGTTATTCCTTCCTCGTGCTGGCGTGCCTCCACGTTACTCTCGTGCTGTTGATGGGGTATTACTGATGGCTATTCATGATCGGCGGAATTGTGGAAGTTTTATTCGGAAAGGACGGAGTCGAAGTGTCGGTAAGACGATTTGAGGAGGCTTCATGAAGAGACGTCTGCTAATGGGAATCTGCTCCGCAATCGCGCTGGGAGCTGTGTACATGGCGTTCTACCACCGTCAGCCCGCGCCGGTCCGCTCCGCCGGGTTCGCCGATGAAGGAGCGGCCAGGCGGTTGTGGGCGAATGCAGAGAATTCTCCCTCTGCCAGGGAACAGGAGCACGAGCTCAGGGTGCTGGAAACCAGTCTGAAGCAGAATCCCGATCATGCGCCCATACTGGTCCGCATGGCGCAGGTTTCCCGAGACCTCGGAAAGCCGGCGGAGTCCCTGCGGCATCTTCAGGAGGCCGTCAAGGCGGACCCGAAGAACCCTGCGGCCAGGCTTGAACTTGGGCGAGCGCTTTTTGAGTCGGGCGACGTGCAGGGGGCGATCCGTGAGACCGAACAGCTGATCCGGCTGGATCCCGGCAACACGGACGGGCTCTACAACCTTGGAGCGATCTATGGAAACCTCGGCCAGGATGATCGTGCCCGCGAATATTGGAAGAAGGCCGTCAGCATCGATCCGGATTCCGAAAGCGGCCGCCGTGCCCAGAACGCCTTGAAGCAACTCGGTGGTTAAACGCGATCTCAGTCATCGGGACGTGAACGAATAGCCAGGCGAGCGCGGAGCGCCTGAGCGGCAGACTCAACGAAAGTGTAGACACCCGATATGGACACCCTGGTTACCCTGCTTATCGGCGGGATCGTCACATTGTTCTTCATGCGCGGCTACCTGAAGGGCCTCCGACAGAGGGAAGAGCGAGCTCGGGAGGCACAGCAGAAGGGCCAGTTGTATTCTGAAGGTCCCCGCGCGCAGCACCCGCAGATTGACGTTACCCACTGCATCGGCTGTGCGTCCTGCACCACGGTGTGTCCGGAGGGTGACGTGCTCGCCATGGTGGGGGGCAAGGCCGCCATTGTGAACGGCTACAAATGCATTGGCCACAGCCTCTGCGCGGAGGCATGTCCGACCGGCGCCATCACCATGGTCATGGCCAATCCCGCCATGGGAGCGGACATGCCTGTGCTGTCGGCTGAGTACGAAACGAGTCTTCCCAACCTGTTCATCATTGGTGAATTGGGCGGGTTGGCTTTGATTAAGAATGCCGTCCACCAGGGCCGTGACGTCATCGATACCATTGCAGGGAGACTGGACTCCCGGGAGGCCGCCGGGGACGTCTACGAGGTTCTGATTGTCGGAGCGGGGCCGGCCGGAATCAGTGCTTCGTTGCGCGCCATCGAGAAGAAGCTCAGATATCTGACGGTCGAGCAGGATGAGGTGGGCGGCACGGTAGCGAAGTATCCGCGCCAGAAGCTGGTGATGACCAGCCCGGTGGAGTTCCCGATGTACGGGAAGTTCAGGCAGATGCAACTCTCCAAGGAAGACCTTCTGGCTTTCTGGAACAAAGTTCTTCAGCAATCGGATTTCAAGATCCACACCCGCGAAAAAGTCGAGGACGTCCGGCAGGCCAGCGACGGTACCTACACGGTTGTGACCACTCGGACATCTTATCGTGCGCGCGCTGTCATTCTGGCGCTGGGCCGGACAGGAGCACCGCGCAAGCTGGGAATCAAAGGAGAAGAATTGCCGAAGGTCATGTATCGACTCATCGAGGCGGATCACTACATCAACAAGACCATTCTCGTTGTCGGGGGAGGCGACAGCGCCATCGAGGCGGCAATCGGGTTGTCACTCCAGCCGGGCAACGACGTCACGCTGTCGTATCGCAAGGAGGCGTTCACCCGAATCAAGGAGCGTAATTCAAAACGCATCGACGAGTGCATTCGCAAGCGAAAGGTCAAAGTTGTATTCAACTCCGTGCCCGTGGAGTTCGGACCAGACAAGGTTCTCCTTGAGGTTCAGGGAACGGTGCAGGAAATTCCCAACGATTTTGTCTGGATCTTCGCCGGTGGGGAGCCGCCCACTGCCTTTCTCAAGAAGATCGGTGTCCGATTCGGGGCACACGACATGACGCTGGAGGCAAGCGTCGAATCCAAAAGCATGTCGGAAATCGCACAAAGTCCAGCCCTGCAGGTTTGAGGGGATGCCCTGTTGTTTGTCGCGACGGGCAGACGGGCCGATGCTATTTTCTCTGGCTGAGCAATCGAGAGATGGACTGGGTGTAGCTGTTGTCCGGGTACAGGCTCTCGGCGGTCCGGATTTCCTCCATGGCTTCCGGGATCTTGTTCGCAGAGGCGAGGCACAAACTTAGTCCGGTATGAGGACCGGCCTTGGCGGGGCTGAGGGTGATCGCACGCCGGAAGGACTCCGTCGCGATCTTCAGATATCTGGCGTCGTGACGCTTCTGGTACAGGTTCAGATTGACGTCGCCCGAATCGTGGAACAGGCTGGAGTTGAGCGGCATCAGCGATTTTGCCTGTTCCAGTGTCGCCGCGGCAGTCTGAAGTTTGTTCTCATCGAACTCCGCCTGGGCGCGAAACTGCAACTCTGTAGACACCATGACCAAACCCGCAAAGCAGAGGATTGCCAGGCCTGTGGCGACGGTCAGCGGGAGGGCGATCCGCGCCATCTTTTGAGGGGCCTCGGGCGCTCTTCGCAGCAGCACACCTGCCAGAACGGCTCCGATTACACCAACGCTCGGGAAGTAGACATCGATGTCGATCAGGTTGTGAACCACCCAGACGCTGAGGGCAAGCAGGAGATAGGGCGAAAAGGAATGGAGTTTCCCTCTTTGTCGAGCTCGCAATGCGAGCAGGAAGAGGGCGACGGCGGCGATCAGGAGCGGATAGCCTAACTCCGACAATAGTTGCAGGGGAGTGTTATGCGTGTACTGCGTTTCGTTCGCACCCGGCAACATGAATCGCGAATAGACGACACCGTAGGTGTTGAGCCCGGTCCCCAGAGGGTGAGCCGAGAAAATCGTCCACGCGGAAATCCAGTTCTTCAACCGAAGGGAAAGCGGATTCGCCCCTTCGATCACGCCCCTTCGCGACGTATAGAACGCCCCGCCCGCGATGACCAGAACAATCAATACCGCAGTCAGCCGATTCCAGGCGATGCGGCGATGCCGCAGTACGAGCCACCCGGCCGCCAGCGTGAGGAGTCCCACGAGGAATCCGAACGAACGAGTGAGAAGGCCCACGGCAAGAAGCATGGCGGCGCTTGCACCCAGAGCGGTCCGCACGAGACGGAGCCTTTTCCATGGCTCTTTCCACAAGGCTGCATGGAAGGGAAGTGCGATGACCAGAAATCCCCAGAGCGTTCCCGGCAACGCCAGCGTCGAAAAGACGCGTTTTGTGGCGATGCGCTCGAGGGCAGGAACCTTTGCGACCTGGTCTGATCCGGCATAGAAGACGTAGTTGTAGAGTTGATCGAAGCCCCAGAAGTACTGATACAGGCCGTAGGCTGAAACGATAAAGCACAAGACGACCATGCAGATCGACACCGGTTTGAAGGGCTCAAAGCCGGCATAAGCAAAGAATCCGAAGAGGCAATAGTAAGCCCACACCACCGTGGTGAACTCCAGTGATCGGTAGGGATCGAGCGAGACCAGGAGGGCATGAAGAAACAAGAACCCGAAAATGAGCATTCCGCCGCGGAGATACACGGGGGGAATGCGGCGTTCCGACAGGCTGATGAAGAAAGAAAAGGTTGCGCACAGAAGGACTGCGAGTTTTCCGTCGGAGTAGGCCTCAGGCGGCAGCAGGACAGCGAAAAACAGCGAACAAAGGGCGAGGCCCGCGACAATGGGTTTGGATTTCATGGATGGGGTGCCTCGGGACGCCCCAGGAGAAGGGTCTCGAACTCATCCCGGGGTTGGGTGTCCTTGTAGAGATTGACCACCTGGATCGCTTTTTGCCGGTAGCGGTCACTTTCCTCCATGCGGCCCGCTGCCCGGTACCACTCGGAAAGCCGCAGGTAACCCGGCACATAGTTCGGTTCGTTCTCCAGTGCCTTGCGCAACTCGGCGCACGCCTGCTCGCGCTTACCCAGGTTGTAGAGCCCTTCGGCGAGATTTTTTCGGATGAACGGATTGAAAGGATTCGCCTCGAGGCCCAGGCGGTCGGTTTCGATGATCTTTTGGTGAATGGCCGCGTCATGTTCCGGATCGCCGTTCAGTCGCTCGATGAGGGCTTTCTCCAGATGCCCCGTTGCTAGGTCGAAATAGGGGTTTTGGTTCATCGCCTCTGAGAAAAAGATATCTGCACGATCGAGATCCTCGGATGCCCGGGACTGCAGGTACCTGGCGAAATACACAGAACCGAGGTTGTCGAGGAGCACGGGATTATTCGGAAGAAAACTCAATGCGAGGCGGTGATTGATCTCGGCACGGGCGAAGTCGTCCCCCTTGAAGAACTGACGTCCGGTCTCATTGAAGTGCAGGCCGACGGATGGGTTAAGCGCGGCGTCAATCCATATTGCGGCGAAAAGCAGAGCCAGGGCCTTTCCCCACAAGTGCGACTGGAATTGATGGCGGGGACCGTCGCGGTACGGCAGCAAGTCCGCCTGGCTGATCACCGCCAATCCCGCCGCGAGCACCGGCACTGTCCAGTTGTTGTCGACCAGAGCATGAACGCCGAGACCGGCGGCCGTAAGGACCGCTGCTTCCTGGGAGATACTCGCTCCCACCGCAGCATGGTTTCCTGAGCGCCGCCAGGCGAGTAGCAGGACGTAACCTGCCGTGGCGAAGAGCAGCAGCGTGCCGGGAATTCCGAGTTCCGCGGTGTATTGAAGGTATTCGGAATGGGCGATGTTCGGCCACCTGCTTCGGCGTGCAATGGTACCCTCGACGGCAGGAGTGAACCGTTTCGCAATGTAGTAGTAGCGGCCCAGCCCGACGCCGGTCATGGGGTGCTGCCCGATCATCGAAAGCGTCCCCAGCCAGATCTGCCCCCGCTGGTAGTTGTAAGGATCTCGTTGTCCCCGGTCGAGGAATTTTTGAACCAGGCCTGGATTCAAAGCGATTGTGACGCTGATCAGAAGGCCCGCGGCGAGACCGATTCGGACCCACGGGATCTTGTAGCGGCGGGCATAGCGAAAGCCCGCGAGCCCTAACAGGGCAAGGCCAGAGAGTGTCGCTCCGCGCGAGGACGTTTGTCCTATTCCATAAAAGAGAAAAAGGCCCGCGGCCGCCGCGGCAACGCGATACGCCGGCGAAGATCCACACACAACAACAGTGACGCACACCGCAAGCCCGGGCAGCAGAAAAGACGCCAGATAATTAGGGTTCACGAAAGGGCCCTGCACAATGGGCGAGGCGCTCGCCATGGCTGCCACCAGGTATCCGACGTCGATCAGGACAATCGCGGCCAGCACCGTGTGCTTCCACGCTACTGGGCGCGTTGTGCCCGCATGTGCCAGCGCGATGAATGCGGCGATGAAAAGAGCATTCGTGTAGAACGGGTAGAAACCTTCGAAGAGAGAGCCCTGCCAGCGAAGCACGGAAACGAGCATGATCCCAAGAATCGCAATAACGGCAGCGATGAAGTAGGGGCATAGTCGTTGAAGTTTCGATCGGTCTGTCCACGCGGCGTATGCGACAACGATGGCGAGAAGCAGTGTGCGGTAGACGAAGAGAACTGCAGGTTGTGTGCCTTCTCGTCCTGCCGGCGTTGTCGCAACGAGCAGAATCAGGCAGGCAAATACGATCAAGTCGTGCCGATTAGAAATGCCCAGGCGATCCAACATGCGCACACTCTAGCATCGCGTCACGGAGTGTTTTCCCCTTTTTTGCGTTACTATTCTTCAGCTTTACGATCGTTAATTGATGGCTGCGCCCTATCCGGGTTTGCATTCGCAGCTGCTCATTAAATTGATGGTTGCGCTAAAAGTATTGTAATCGCAGCCGCTTATTCTCCGGAGGTTACCCATGAAAGTTCTTGCAAGTTGTTTGACCGCTTTGCTGTTAACTCTCCCGTTTGCCCACCTTGCAGTAGCGCATTTCCATCTGATCGAGCCGGCGTCCTGGCTGGTCGAGGCGGCCAATGGCGACCCCCAGAAGGCCGCCCCGTGCGGCGGTACGTCGCAGAATCCTGGTATGCCAAGCAATGCTATCGGCAAGATCACGGGCGGGACGAAGCTGCACTTGAAGGTGCAGGAAACGGTTTTCCACCCGGGATATTACCGTGTGGCTCTGGCGGTGAATTCTCGCGCCGAGCTTCCCAAGGACCCCGACGTTGTGACGACGCAAGGTGCGCGCGGCCCTCAATCCGTCGCGCCGCGATCATGTATCCGGTACGTCCACCGGTCCTGGCGGACGGTTTGTTTCAGCATACGGAACGGCCGGCCCCGATGTTCTGGGAAACGGATATCGACATTCCCAACATCAGCTGTGCGAAATGCACTCTGCAAATCATTCAGTTTATGGCGGCACACGGGCTGAATGCCGATGGGGACTATTCCTATCATCATTGCGCCGATTTGCAGATCACCGCCGATCCAGCCAAGCCCATGGCCACGGGATGGCCTGCAGGAAAGTAGGGTATAGGGTAAGGAACTTCGGTCGATGTAACCTTTTTCGTCAGCCGAAGTGACGGAGTTTGTTAGTTTTGGCCTACTTGAAGCCCCTAAGGCTCTTGTTTCCAATCCCGGTCGCTCTGGTCCCGGGATTGCAGTGTATCGGTCGCTGCTGGACAGGCTGGATAGAGCCGGTTCAGATTTTGAAGGTTTTTACGTTTGGAAACTCACGGAGGCAATCGAATGAAGAAGAGCAACAAAGGTTTTTCACTGCTGGAACTCTTGATCGTCGTCGCGATCATCCTGATTATCGCAACAATCGCAATCCCGAGCTTGCTGCGTTCCCGCCAGGCGGCCAATGAATCGGCGGCCGTCGCGAACCTGAGAACGATCAACACGGCAGAGGTCACGTATCTGTCGTCTTCGGGTGGCAACTATGGCAGCATGTCGGACCTCGTTACCGCCGGTCTGCTGGACAATACGTTTAACAATACCGCTACCGCGCCGAAGGCAGGCTATACCTTCAGCATCACGAACAGTGGTACGGACTATACGGCTTTTGCAGATCCGGCTTCTACCAACACGGGCCGGTTCGGTTATTACAGTACCCCGGATGCGGTCATTCGTTACTCGACCCTTGCTCCGACAGCAGCTCTGGCCGGAACCGCTGTCCAATAGCGCCGACCTTTTCACCACCTGAAGGGGTTCGCCCTCGGCGGATCCCTTCAAATTCCTGCCGGACTTCTTCGTATCCCTCGCCCATCGTTACGGGAGTGGTGCGGTCCGGTGACTCTGGGAGATAACGTGAAGACTAATAAGGGGTTTTCGTTATTAGAGCTGCTGATCGTGGTTGCGATCATTCTGATCATTGCAACCATCGCGATTCCGAGTTTGCTGCGTTCCCGCCAGGCTGCCAACGAGAGTGCGGCAGTGGCGAACATGCGAAACTTGAACTCCGCGGAGGTCAGCTACTCTTCGGCTAACAGCGGTTTATACGGGTCCATGTCGAGTCTGGTGACTGCGGGCCTGATCGACGGGCGCTACAATTCAGCGAATTTTTCGGGGTTCCAATATACAGTGCAGCTCTCGGGCACTTCCCTGGAGTACACGGCATACGCCACCGCGGCATCCACCAACACGTCCCGGTTTGACTACTATTCCACGCCGGATTTCGTTGTTCGGTACGCGACCACGGTATCTCGCGCTCCCGCAGGGTTAACGGGACAGCCAGTTCAGTAGCTTGAAAACGGGGAGCCCCTGTCCCCGTTTCATTTCTCCCTTTAAACCCCTCCTCTTCTTGCCGTAATCTGACCTTATGTTCCTCTTGATAGCTTTGCTGTTGATGTTGGGCCCACAGGAGCCCAGGCTGGACGAGATCGTCGACGGCATTGTGCGTACCTACAGCCGAATGAACGATTTCTCCGCCGAATTCGAACAAACCACACAGGATATTTCGAACCAAAGGCATACCTATCGGGGTCTCTTATACCTGAAGAGCGGAAAGAGGATGCTTTTCGAGCAAACGGTGCCTGAGCATAAGTACCTGTATTCAGACGGGAAATGGGCGACCACCTACATTCCGGGAATCCAGGCCGAACAGAGTCCGGTGAGCAAGACCGACGACGAACGTTTACAGTTATTTCAGATTCCGTGGAACCCGGAATGGCGGAATCAGTTTTCTGTATTCGAGCACCTCGTCGACCAGAAGCCAGTGACCGCAGGATATTGGCTGGTTCGGGCAATTCCGAAGAAAAAGGATCTTCCTGTAATTTTGCTCGAAGTGGATCCGACAACGTTTCTTATACATCGTTTTGTGACTACCTCGCCTGACGGCGAGACCAACGAGTTTCGTTTTAAGGGGATCAAGACGGCAAGGTTGGATCCCTCCATTTTCGTCTTTACGGCGCCCAAGGGCGTCGAAGTCATAAGGAACAGGGAGTAGAGGCGATAGCGCGACGCCTCAGGGGACTGTCAGTTAAATAAATGGAATTCGACTGCAGGTACGCAAAACCCAGCGGCGAGATCGTGCAGGTCACTCAGAATGGCCAGTCGCTGGCAGAGGTTCGTCACCGGCTTCAGGAGCAGGGGCTTTTGCCGATATCGGTCCGGCAGAAGGGCTGGTCTCTCTCGATCGGCAAGCGCCAGCGGCGGAACCAGATCAAGAATGAAGAGTTCATCGTTTTCAACCAGCAATTCGCGGCCCTGATCAAGGCCGGTCTTCCGATCCTCCGGTCGCTGGATCTCCTCAGATCGCAGATCAAGAATCCTGTGCTGCAGCGTCATATCAGTGATGTTCGGGACCGCGTTCATTCCGGGGCAATGCTTTCGGAAGCCTTGCGGGCTCAGGGTGTCTTCCCGACCGTTTATACGGCATCCATTTTTGCCGGGGAGCGAAGCGGAGACCTGGTCAACGTGATCAACCGCCACATTCTATATGAGAAAACGATGATGTCGGTAAAGAAGCGATTCCTCAATTCGCTGATCTATCCGGCCTTTCTCGTCATCTTGTCCATTGTCATGGTTGGTGTGATCCTGACCTACGTCATTCCCCGGTTTGCTGAACTCTATCGTGACCTCAACGTCGAGCTTCCGATGCCGACGCGAATCCTGATCGCTGTCGCAACGACTCTGGAAAAGAATCCATTATTTTTTTGCCGGCGCTGGTTGGAGCCGGAGTGGCCTTGTGGTTATGGCTGAACACGGAGGGGGGCCGCAACTGGCTGGATCGGATGAAGCTGACCGCGCCGGTCGTCGGGCATCTGTGGACGATGTTTTCCATGGCGCAGTTGTCGCGCACACTGGCGACGCTGCTGCAGGGGGGAACCCGCTGGTTGCTGCGCTGGAAGCGGCGCGTGAAGCTTCCGGTAATCGCGTGATCGCGAATTCGATCCGGGCAGGCGATTGGTGCAGGTCCGGGAAGGGCAAGCCGCTGTCGGACAGCCTGGAGACGATCGGGCCATTTCCCGGAGTTGTCGCTGGAAATGATCCGAGTGGGCGAGCAGACCGGTTCGTTGCCGGAGATGTTGAATCACGTGGCGGATTTTTATGACGAAGACGTCAACATTCAAGTCGACGGCCTTGCTCAGCTGGGTCGAGCCGGTCATTCTGCTGTTCGTCGCGGCGTTTATCGCCACAGTATTGATTTCGCTGTATATGCCGATATTCAGTCTGGGAAGTCCAGTCAGTAATGAAAGCAGTTATCGAAAACAGACCGAACGACCGCCGCACCGCCCAGCAGCTCGCGCGAGCGTTACCGCTATGAATTCGTCGAACTGAAGGGCAGCGCACCTGGATCTGGAGCTGTTCCGCTCGGTTCAGGTCGATCTGATGTTCCGCTACAACTTCGTCCCGTTCCGGATGGAAGGCGACGCGCTCGTCGTTGCAATGGCGGATCCGAGCGATCTGGTCGTCATCGATGAAGTGTCTGCTCTGCTCGGGCGGCCGATCTGATCATCAAGGTCGCGCCGCTTTCGGAAATTCAGGACCTGCTGAAGAAGTCGGAATCGTCGCAGCGCATGCTGGACGAGGCGACCGAAGGTTTCAAGCTCGATCTGATTCGTGAGGATGAAAGCGGCGAAGAGACGATCACGATCGAAAAGATCACGCAGGAAGAGTCGAGCCCGATCATCCGGCTCGTCGATACCATCATCTTCACCGCGCTCGAGCGGCGGGCGAGCGATATTCACATCGAAACGCGGGATACCGAAGTCGGAGTAAAGTATCGCATCGACGGCTCGCTGACGCGAAGCCATGGCTCCGATCGCCAAAGAGCATCACTCGACGCATCATTTCCCGCATCAAGGTCATGTCGGAACTCGACATTTCCGAGCGCCGCGTTCCTCAGGACGGCCGCTTCAAGACGCGATACAAAGGCCGTTCGATCGATTTCCGGGTTTCGATCATGCCGTCGATTCACGGCGAAGACGCGGTCATCCGTATTCTCGATAAGGAATCGCTCAGCGAGAAATTCCGGACGTTGAGTCTGGAGGTCGTCGGGTTTTCCGACAGCGACATCAAGAAATTCCGGCGCTATATCAGCGAGCCGTACGGAATGGTCCTCGTTACGGGGCCGACGGGAAGCGGCAAGACGACGACGCTCTATGCCGCCATTGATGGAAATCAGAAATGAGGAGGACAAGATCCTCACCATCGAAGATCCCGTGGAATACCAGATCCGCGGCATTACCCAGATTCCGGTGAACGAAAAAAAAGGGCTGACGTTCGCCCGAGGACTGCGGTCGATCCTGCGTCACGATCCGGACAAGATCATGGTCGGCGAAATCCGCGACGTCGAGACGGCTCAGATCGCCATTCAATCGGCGCTGACAGGCCACCTCGTATTCACAACGGTCCATGCCAACAACGTGGTCGACGTGCTCGGGCGATTCTTGAACATGGGCGTCGATCCCTACAATTTCGTTTCCGCGCTCAACTGCATTCTGGCCCAGCGGCTGGTGCGCATGATCTGCGCGAACTGCAGAGGTCCGGTATATCACGCGGATCAATGCTGACGGAATCGGGACTCGATCCCCGGACAGTATCGCGGACTTCGACGTTCTACGAGGGGAAGGATGCCTGGAGTGTAACGGCACCGGATATCGAGGCCGTACGGCGATTCACGAATTGCTGGATCTGTCGGACCGGATTCGCGAAATGATCATCGACAAGCGACCGACATCGGAAATCAAACGGGCCGCGCACGAAGAAGGCATGACGTCCTTCGCGGGAGTCCGCTCTGCGAAAGTTTTCGCCGGCAAACCACATTGAAGGAAATCAACAAGGTGACGTTCATTGAGTAGCGTACTGGACCCGATAAAGCAGTTGTTCAGTCCTCCGCAGCCTCTCTGGGCGTGTGAATTCACGCCGCAGCACGTCATTGTTGCAGGTGTGGATTCCTCGCGTAAGCGGATCGCCGGAAGTGTTGCCGCGCCCCTTCAGGAGGATTCGCTTGCCGGATCGCTCTCCGAGCGAAACCTGCTGAACTCCGATGCCGCTCTCGAAGTCACCCGCGACGCCCTGAAGGCGGCCGGCGTGCGCGGCTTTGAAATCTGCGCGGTTATTCCCGATGAATCGAGCCGCATCGCTTTCCTCACCGTTGACAGTCTGGCCGGAACGGCCGCGGATCGCGAGAGTTTCATTCGTTGGAAACTGAAGAAGAGCGTGCCGTTTGACGTCGATTCCGCCCAGATTGCGTATCAGGCCCTGGGCCCGCACACCGGTCCTTCCGGCAAGGGAATCGATGTGATCGTGGCGTTGTCTCCGCGGTCGATCGTACAGGAGTACGAGGATTTGTTCGAACGTCTCGACCTCCATGCGGGTTCGGTCGTTCCTTCCACGCTGGCAGCGATGAATCTGTATCCCGCTGCCGCCGGCTCGGCCGGGGATGACGGCCTTCTTGTGAAGATAGCGCCGGACTCGATCACCACGACCGTTTTTCAGAATCACCGTCCGCGGTTTTACCGGCGGGTCGGGCGAATCCCGGTATACGACGCGGTTTACCCCACGATGATGTACTACGAGGATAAACTTGCCGGCTCTCGGCTCGCGGGCGCCATGGTTTGCGGGTACGACCACGACCCTCAGGCTGAGATTGCCGAATTACAGGAAAGGCTTGGGAGCCCTGTCCGGCGCATGGAGCCGACGACAGTCGACGATATCTTCAAACCAGCCCTGGGGGCTGTGGATTTGATATGCGCCAATTTAGTCTAAATCTGTCAACCCGTCCCTTTAAGCCGTATCGCGCGATCAATCTCGGCCTTCTGATCGTGTTGTTCATCCTGATCGCTGCCTCCGCCGGGCAGGTCTACATCTACCAGCAGAACTCATCGCTTGCCGCAAGCATTCGTGGAGATCAGCAGAGAATCAAGGCAGAGGCCGACCGGTTGAACCGGGAGGTTCAGGCCCTGGGGGCCAAGATGTACAGCGCCAATGCCGCTACGAAGATGGAAGAGGTCGAATTTCTCAACCAGATCCTTCTGCGCAAGAGCTTTTCGTGGACCCGGGTCTTCGCAAATCTTGAAGAGATCATGCCGGACAATGTCTTCCTTCTAAATCTCCGTCCGTTTGTCGATGACGCCGGGAAGATGGGGCTCAACATTGAGATTCGGGGAAAGAGCCATGACGATGCCGTCGCCTTCGTCAGGACTCTTGAGGAGTCCGCGATATTTGGTGCGGTTGCGGTTGCGGTTGAAGAAAGAACGGACGCGGGTGAAGTCGAGATGTCCCTCAGCGCCTATTATTTCCCGGAAGCCGAAGTGCGGGTGAGCCCCAAGGGGGCGGAATGATCTATCGCCGGCGGCGTCAACAATACGTCTTCGCAATCTTCCTGGCGGTCATCGCGATCGTCAATGTGCTGTTTTACTTTATCCTGACCCGGCCGTCTCAGACCGAGTACGCCAACCTTCAGGACGAGATCAAACAGCTGCAGGGGCAGGTGGCGAACAGCAACCGCTTTCTTGCGAATCTTCAACGGACGAGTTCCCAACTCGATCATTTCGATCGGGACAAGAATGGTTTGCTGATGATGCACCTGGTGCAAAGAAACAAGGGCTATTCGGAGATCATGCTCAAGCTGACCGACATCGTGCAGAACGCAGGTGTAAAATGGACGCGCCAGGGGTTCAACCAGAATCCGACGCCGAAAGCCGGTTTGAATTCGCTGACTATCGTGCTTCCCCTGGAAGGGAACTACACCAACATCGTGAAGTTCATTCGCGATTTGGAGAATTCCGATACCTTTTTCCTGATTACGGCGATCAGCGTCGAGCGCTCGACCGGCACGGAGACGCGCCAGCCTGGTGGATTTACCAATGCGGCCGCCGCGGCGGCAGCGGGTTCGGTTTCACTTTCTTTGACGCTGGAGACTTACTTTTACCAATGACGGCCTCAGACAGAAAGAAGGTGCAGGTGCTGGTTGTCCTGCTGGCAATTGCAGGACTGACGTGGTTTCTCGTCTATAGAACGAGAGCCGTTACGACATCGGCGAACGCGACGAAGCCCAAGGCGCCGGCACCGGCCGAACAGAAGATCAAAGAGACCAAGATCAATGTCGGCCTGATCGAGTCTGCTGACGCCGCAGCGGATGTCGGCCGGAAGAATATCTTCCAATACCGGCAGCCCTTACCCCCGGCGCCGGCACAGACGATTCGGCCGAGTCCGGTGGCTGCCCTGCCCAACACTCCACCGCCTCCGGTGTATGTGCCGCTTGCGCCTCAACCTCCGCCCTTCAAGGCGTGGAAGTTTGACGGGTATTCGGTTTCCGGGCCCCCGCAGACGGGCAAGATTGTGGCTTCGCTGAGCGAAGGATCCAACACCTATCAGGTCACCCTGGGAGAATGCCTGTTGGGGCAGTACTGTGTCCGGCGGATTACCGAAAATTCGATTGAGATCGAAGACCTGCAGACAAAACGGCGCAACACCTTTCCGAGGACTCCAGCACCATGAAACGGGCCAGACGCGATTCAGGATTTACGCTCGCCGGGCTGATTTGCCTGCTGACTGCCGTTGCGATCACGTCAGCGGTCATGGTTCCGGTTCGCGTCATGGAGTCGAAGAGAGAACGGGAAAAGGAGCTTATTTTCCGCGGCGAGGAATACGTCCGCGCGATCCAGAAATATCAGCGAAAGTATCAAGCGTATCCGGCTGCAATCGACGATCTTATTTCGCGCGACGGTTACCGGTTTCTCCGGAGGCAGTACAAGGATCCGATCAACGGCGAGGACTTCCGACTCATCAATGTGAACGCCGACCTCACGCTTCAGGGATCGACGACGATGCTGACCCTGCCCGTGTCGACGCGGAATGCCGCTGGTGGTGCGGCTACACCCGGCAGCATCGGCGCCACCGCGGGTGCCATTTCTCCGGCAGGCGGCGGTTCGACTGGCGGAGGCGGTGGCCAGCCCGGCGCCTCTGCGAATACGAATAATGTCGGCAGCGTCGCCGGACTTGGTGCAAGCATGGGGCTGGGCAGCAATTCCGGAATAAACGGCATTGGCAATCCATCAGCAGGCGGCACGGGCTCGGGAATTGGCTCGGGCGTTGGAACCGGTGGCGGCGCGTTTGGTGGCGGTACCTTTGGCGGCGGTTCTCTTGGAATCGGGGGCAGCCCTGTGGGGATCGGCAACAGTACGGGGCAGCAGAGTGGCGGCAACCGGACAAACGGTACCGGGGGTGGTGCGCCGGGCAATGGCAGTGCGGGAGGCGGCACAAGCTCCGCGATCGGAAACAATCCTTTTGCCGGCGGAGGGGCAACCGCACAAGTCACTCCCGGACTTGCGGGCGTAGGTTCCGACAGCGACGGCACGGCGGTGATGCTTTACAACACCAAAGAAAAGTACAACGAGTGGGAGTTCATCACTCCACTGGAGCAGACCGCCGGCGGTGGAGGCGGCGGTGGAGGCGGTAATGGCCAGCCCGGTGGTGGCAACCGGGGAGGCGGCAACAATGCGAACTCTTCGTTCGGTGGCACCCCGGGATTGGGGGTCGGTGGTTTCGGTGGCAATGGCGTCGGCGGCTTCGGAGCAGGAAATCCTTCGGGCGCCGGAGGCCGCGGCGGAGGTAATGGCTCACAGGGCGGCGCTCGCGGCGGTACCACAGGTCCGGGTGGCGGTTTCGGCGGCGGTGCCACAGGTCCGGGTGGCGGTTTCGGCGGCGGTGCCGTCGGAGTTGGAGGCGGTGCGCGGCAATAGCCGCGAGTTGCACGCCGGAGGCGTGCTGAGAGTTTAGCCCCGGGTTAAGCGAGCGAAGCGAGCGCAACCCGGGGTTGCCGTAACGGAGATGTTCGCACCCCGGCAGGGGTGCAGGGATTCTAGTTCTTCAGAGCCTCAATCACTTCATCCGCGTGCTCGGCTACCTTCACCTTTGGGAAGATGTGAGTGATTTTCCCATCCGCTCCAATGATGAAAGTCGTTCGCTCGATCCCCATGTACTTCCTGCCGTACATCGATTTCTCTTTCCAGACATCGTAGGCCTCGATTATTTCGCGGTTCGCATCCGCCAGCAGGGGGAAGTTCAGATCAAACTTCTTCTTGAATTTCTGGTGAGACTCGACGGAGTCTGCGCTCACTCCCAGCACAACCGCTCCGAGTTTCCTGATCGTGGCGATCCCGTCCCGGAAACTGCACGCTTCTTTGGTGCATCCCGGCGTGTCGTCTTTCGGATAAAAATACAGGACGACTTTCCTGCCCTTGAGATCTGCGAGTCTCACGGTTTTGCCTGAATCGTCTTTGGCGCTGAAATCCGGCGCCTTCTGCCCAACCTTCATGTGGTCTCCTTACTCCGGGAAGGTATCCAACCCGCGGCGGCTAGTGTGGTGTCTATGTACGGCTTTACCATTCTCCCGGCGGAACAGCGCCGGCTTCGTTGTCGCTCCTCAGTCACAATGAATGAGCATTGCTCCTTCGTCGCTCCTGGAATCCGACGCCGTTGCGCTCGGAATAACTGCCCAGCTAATTCCCGGACACTACACTAGAATCCTTCTATGGACATAACCGGGAAGGTAGCACTTGTTACGGGTTCTTCCAAACGGATCGGACGTGAAACGGCCATCGAGTTGGCCCGGCGCGGCGCGCAGGTGGCGATCCATTACCGGTCGGACGAGGCCGGAGCACGGGAAACGCAGCGGCTGGCGCTGGAATACCGGGGGCGGGCGGAATTGTTTCATGCTGAACTGACCGACGCTGGAGAAGTCGATGCCTTGTTTGCGGACCTGGAACGACGGCTCGGCGGTCTGGACATCCTTGTGAATAACGCTTCCGTGTTCGATCCCGGTGTGTTTACGGAAACGACGCCGGAACAGTGGAGCGCCCAGATGGACTCCAATGCCAAGGCCCCATTTTTCGTCGCGCAACGCGCGGTGCCCCTGCTGAATCGGCGGGGGAATGGCAAGATCGTCAACCTCGTCGATGTTGCAGGCGAGGTGGTGTGGCCCGGCTATCTTGCCTACAGCATCTCCAAGGCCGCCCTGGTCGCGATCAACCGGGGGTTGGCCAAGGCTTTGGCTCCCGCGATTCAGGTGAACGGGATCGCGCCGGGTCCCGTGCTGTTTCCCGAATACTACAGCGAAGACCAAAAACATCTTGCCGTCGAGCGAACTCTCCTGAAGAGAGCGGGCAGCGCGCGCGATATCGTCAACGCCGTCGTCTTTCTCATCGAGAACGATTACATCACCGGTGAAGTGATCCACGTCGATGGCGGTCGTCATCTGATGTGAAGGAGTTTGTCAAGAAATTCAGCCCCCCCATTTTCGAAAAACACGCTCCTGATGCGAGTTTTCCGGCCTAAAACAGTGTTGACACGCCTGCGAGTGAAATGTAGAGTCCGGCGGTGCAGTGGAAGAATTCCCTCAAAACGTTGTGAAGATGAAAGGAAGCGAAAATGAATAAGGGCGAGTTGATTGACAAGATCGCGAAGGACGCGAAGATCTCCAAGGTTCAGGCCGGCAATGCGTTGAACTCTGCGATCGACGGAGTCACGTTGTCGTTGAAGAAGGGTGGCAAGGTCACTCTTGTCGGATTTGGAACCTTTTCGGTCAGCTCTCGAAAAGCGCGTACTGGGCGCAATCCCCAGACTGGCGCGCCCCTGAAGATCGCTGCCAAGAAAGTCACCAAGTTTTCCGCGGGTGCCGAATTGAAGAAAGCCGTCAACCGAGGACGATAATTTCGCCGGCCCGCAGCGTCTTTTTCGTGGAGGGTCTCCGCTCCGTGTCAGCTCCGGCCGCCCCGATGGGCAAATTTCTGTACCTGCGGCGCAGAAGCAACTAGAATGAAAAGCCGCTTCAATATCGGAAGTGTGTACTTCGTCGAAAGCTTGCGAACGGAAACCTAGATAGGGAGAGATTCATGGACAGTGCAAGTCGATCAGTGAGAGTTCTCGGTATGTCGGCTCTGGCAGGAGCGTTGCTGCTATCAGGGTGTGCCTCCAAAAAATACGTCCGCGAGCAAGTCGCGGCAATTGACCCGAAGATTGCTGCGGTCAGCAATCAAGCCCGGGAAAACGCTGAGAAGATCGATGCTGTCGATGTTCGCGCGCGGCAGGGCATTACCGATGCAGCGGCAGCGCGACAGGCAGCGGCTGCTGCCGATACCCGTGCCGGTCAGGCACAAACAGCGGCGCAGGGTGCGCAGACCACGGCAGCCGGCGCGCAGACGAGCGCCACCACTGCCAACAACGGCGTTACCGCGGCGAACACCCGCATAACGACGGTGGAAACCCGGCTCAATGGCTTGAACATCGACCGTTACACTGCGAGCCCGGCCCAGACGGTGATGTTCAAGGTAGGCTCGTCCTCACTTGACGACGCCGCCAAGGCCGTGCTCGATGGAATTGCCGGACAGGTCGCCAGCCTGAACTCCGGTTTCCTGATTGAAATTCAGGGCTTCGCGTCATCGGAAGGCGGCGATGCGGTCAACATTCCGCTGAGCCAGAAGCGCGCGGATGCTGTTCAACGTTATCTTGTCGGGAAGAATGTTCCTCTGTTCCGCATCACGATAGCGGGGCTTGGAGTCGAGAAGCCGGTCGGCGACAACAAAACCAGGGCGGGCCGGGAACAAAATCGGCGCGTCGAAGTTCGCGTCTTGCGCCTGCAGTAATTCGTCCTGAGAGGAATCGGAGCCAAGGCTCCGGTTCCTCCTCCATTTGCATCGTCTCTTCCTCTTAGCCCCGTAATGGGGATCAACAACCGATGAGGATACTTGTCTCGGGCGCGTCGGGTCTCATAGGTGCCGCATTCGCGCAGGCGGCGTTGAGCGCAGGCCATGCGGTTACGCCTCTGACTCGAACGAAATCGCCCGGTTCTGTCTTATGGGATCCCTCCGCCGGAGCCCTCTCTGCGGCGGCTGTTGAAGGTTTTGAGGCCGTGGTTCATCTGGCCGGCGAGAATATCGCAGCCGGAAGATGGACCTCTGCCCAAAAGCGTCGCATCCTCGATAGCCGCGTGCTGGGAACTCAACTGCTCTCAAGCACCCTAGCAAAACTTCAGCATCGGCCATCGGTGCTCATCAGCGCTTCCGCTATTGGGTTTTACGGCAACTGTGGTGATCGTGTGCTCACTGAAGACAGCCCTTCGGGCTCAGACTTCCTCGCCAATGTCTGCCGGGAATGGGAACGGGCCACGGAACCGGCCGCAAAGGCCGGTATTCGCGTGGTACACCTGCGCACGGGGATCGTTCTCGCCAGGGAGGGTGGCGCGCTGAAAAAGATGCTGCTGCCTTTCAGGATGGGTGTGGGTGGAAAGATCGGTTCCGGCAGGCAGTATATGAGCTGGATCGACCTGCAGGACGAGGTGGACGTGATCCTGCACTGCATAACGGATGCGTCGGTCCACGGGCCGGTCAACAGTGTGGGACCTTCCCCGGTGACCAATTCGGAATTTACAGCGGCGCTGGGGCGGGTTTTGGGGCGGCCCACGATCTTTCCGCTGCCTGCTTTTGCCGCCCGCATGGTGCTGGGCGAGATGGCCGATGCGTTGCTCCTGGCCAGCCAGAGAGTGGAACCGGCAAAGCTGACGGCGGCGGGATTCAATTTCCGGCACCGGAATCTCGAAGATACTCTACGCCGGATTCTTGCCCGCTGATCGGCGCAAACGGCCGTCCAAAACGCGGCATGCTCCAGCCTCTGTGGTGAAGTGTCTTCGCTACTCCGGGCTGATCCGGGCACGCCGACAGCGCGTGCCCGGCCCGACCAGCGTCTGTTCGGAATTATCCCATCTGGCCTTCGTCCGCCGACGGCCCGTAGATCGACGGCACCGGAACATCGTTCATCCGCAGATACACGCCCAGCTGGGCTCGATGGTGGACGTTGTGGTTCAGAACGAAGTTGCGGACCACCGCAACGCGCGGCAGAGTCAGCACGGTCTTCCCTCCCATCTTCAGCGACCACGGTTTCATCAGGTGTTCATCGTTGGTGCCCGCCAGGGCTGCTTTGGCTGCCTTGATGTTCTTGTCATATTCGGCAACGACCTGTGCGGTAGAGGTAAAGACCGGCGGAGTATGCGGGGCGGCTCCCACGGGTGCGAGGTCCACTTCGTCGAGTGAAATGGCTTTCACGGCCCAGTCTGGAATCTCGGCAAGGTGCTGCGCCAGCCTGCCCAACTTCATGGATTTTGCGTGCGGGGCCCAATCGAATTTTTCCGGTACGCGTTCGAGCGACTTTCGGGTTGCTGGAATTTCAAATTCGAGTTCCTGCAGTAGAGACTGTGCGAGCATGTTCATCGTTGTTCTCCTTTTTCATTTACGGAATCAAGACGATCTTTCCAAGGGCGCCGGGGGCCAGGACTGCTTCGTGTGCCTGTACGGCTTCGCCCAGCGGAAATTCTCTGCCGACAATCGGGTCGAGTGTTCCATTGTCCAGGCCTGCGGCAAGAGCGGCGCCGATTCTGAATGTTTCTTCGGGGGTCGTGTTCATCAGAATCATCCCTATAATGGAAGCGCCTTTGGCCATGGCGTCTCGCGGGTTGATTTCGATGGTTCCCCGATTCCCGATGACGACGATGCGGCCCCTCTGTGCAATCATGGACAGATCCCTGGCCAGATTAACATTGGCCAGCATTTCCAATATCACGTCAGGACCGTGGCCTCCGGTTGCCGCGGCAACTTGATCGGCAAATCCGCGGTCATGATGGTTCAACGCCAGCGCGCCCTTGCTCTTCAACATCTGAAGACCTTTTTCCGTGCCCGCGCTTCCGATGACGCGCATGCCCAGGGCACGTGCGGTCTGAATGGCGGCGCTGCCAACTCCTCCACTTGCGCCGTGTACGAGTAATGTTTCTCCCGGGCGGGCTTTGGCGACATGGAAGAGCGCGTGGTGCGCTGTCGCATAAGGCACCCACACGGCGGCGCCCTGAGCAAAGGTCAGATGCTCCGGAAGAGTGAAGATGCTTTCCTCCGCACACAGGGTCTTTTGCGCATAGGCCCCGCTGATATTGCCGCTGATGTAGACGCGATCTCCTGATTTCAGACGATGGACCTCCGAACCGACGGACTCCACGATGCCGGCGGCATCGAAACCGGGAGTGTAGGGAAGCGCCGGCTTTTTCGCGTACGTTCCCGCGCGAATGTACGTATCGACCGGGTTGATGCCTGCCGCTTTGACAGCGACAACAACCTGGTGCGGGCCAGGTTTTGGATCTGCAATGTCTTCCAGCTTCATTACTGCAGGCGGACCGAACTCGTGGACGCGAATCGCTTTCATGGAATCCTCTCCCTCGGATGGCTTAAGGGAAAGATGATACGCTAACCCCCATGATCGCGGTCCACCTTGAAACGCGTCATGCGTCGATACGGAAGGTCATGAAACCCCGGCGTCCGGAGGGCTACGCCGTGATCCGTTTGCTGTGCGGCGGGATCTGCAATACGGATATCGAGCTTCTTCGCGGGTACTATGGCTTTCGCCGGCACGCCCGGGCACGAATTTGTCGGTGAAGTTGTTGAAGCGGACGATTCGCGGTTACTGGGCCGGCGTGTTGTCGGAGAAATCAATCTTGCATGCCGGCGTTGCGAATGGTGCACGCGTGGTCTGGGGCGACACTGTCCAAAACGCAAGGTTTTGGGAATCGTCGGGCATGCCGGCGCATTTCGCGAGTTCCTGACGCTGCCGGAGGTCAACCTTCACGTCATCCCTCGAACAATCCCCGATGAAGTCGCCGTGTTTGCTGAACCTTTGGCCGCGGCTTGCGAGATTCTGGATCAGGCCACCTTTCCTCGCAGCGCCGAGATCGCCGTCCTTGGAGACGGCAAACTCGGATTGCTGGCGGCCCAGGTCCTGCAATCCGCCGGACACCGCGTGCATCAGTTCGGTCGTCACCCGAACAAACTGCGGATTGCCCAGAGCGCGGGAGTGGTCACCGAGATCGCGCGCCGGCGACTTCCACGCGCGGCTTACGACTGGGTGGTCGAAGCCACGGGCTCGCCCCAGGGGTTGCGCCAGGCGGTGGAGATGACACGGCCTCGCGGTACCGTCTTCATGAAATCCACGGTCCACGGCAACGTTGCGCTGGATACGGCGCCTGTCATTGTGAATGAGATCACCCTGGTGGGCTCCCGTTGTGGCCGTTTTGGCCCGGCATTGAATCTCCTGGCTGCCAACAGGGTTTATGTATCTGAAATGATTTCAGCGGAGTTTCCCCTGTCGGAAGCTCCCCGGGCTTTCAGGACTGCGACGCGCCGCGGCGTGATGAAAGTGATACTTCGAGGTTAGAACTTTGATGTATTTTTTTGGATTGACGGTTTAGGAAACCTGGTTCCAGCAAGTTGATTGAGCCTCCTCTTTTTCGCTTCCATAAGTCGTTGATTTTCTGACACCGGTGCCCCCTTTTGCTTTGGAGTGCGGCATGCATATCCGGTGGGGGAAGGGAGGTGCTTCAGTGCGAACAATCGTTGCGGGTTTGATTATCGCCATTGTTTGTCTGGCGGCCTACGCTGTGACGTCGATTCAGAACAGCTGGTAGGAGGATCCCCGCGGCAGGATGCCTCGGTAGTATTGATTCAAAGGATTTGAACGGACAGAGGGAATATCCACGGTTTGTGATTCGTCCGCCAAGCGGCGTTGACATCAGCTCTATCCCCGCATAAAGTTCTGTCCCGACGCTGCAGACGTCGGGGAGGAAATTCGCAATGCGGCACAGGGATAACGGCTGGCCGATCGTGGTAACAATGATCGTTGCTGCGGCCATTGTTATTTCCCTCTCGGTTACACATGGGGCGGCGCCCGCTCCCGTCCAGAGCAACGCGATCGGACGCGTTGCCGGCAAGCCCGACTTCAGTGGTATTTGGCAGGCCAACAATACCGCGAATTGGGATCTCCAGACTCACCAGGCTCGTCCAATGGTGGCCCAGCCGGGCTTTCTGGCCGGCTCCGTTGTCCTGGCCGCTCCGGTTGTCGGACTGGGTACGATCGGCTGGGTTCCCGGGGGTCTCGGCGTGGTGGAGGGCGAGGAGATTCCTTACCTGCCCTGGGCCGCGGCGAGAAAAAAGGAGAACCAGGAACACTGGATGGACCGCGATCCGGAGATCAAGTGCTTCCAGCCCGGGGTTCCTCGCGCCATGTACATGCCGTACCCTTTCAGATCATCCAGAGCGCGACCAAGATCAAGATGGTGTTCGAGTTCGCCAACGCGCAGCGCACGATCCACCTGAACAAGATGGAACCCTATCCGAACGACGCCTACATGGGATATTCGGTGGGCCGCTGGGAGGGCGATACGCTGGTGGTGGACGTCACGGATTTCACGGATGCCACCTGGTTCGATCGGGCCGGGAATTTTCACAGCGACGCCTTGCACGTCACCGAACGGTATGACTCCGATGGGCCGGGACGCAATTCGCTACGAAGCGACCATCGAGGATCCGCAGGTATTCACGCGTCCCTGGAAGATCAGCATGCCGCTCTACCGGCGGCTGGAGCCGAATGCCCAACTCATGGATTTCCGATGCGTCGAGATGGTGGAAGAGACCATGTACGGGCATCTTCGCAAAGAGCAGCTGGTGAAGCACTGGGAGGGCAACACCATGGACGTGGACATCACGCGCAAGATCCCGCCTGGCGAAGCCGTTACGAACGCTACATTTCGGGCAACCCGCCAACACCACAGCTAATCTGAAGATCGGGAGGTCACGTCCTATGCGAACCAAATTAACTGCCGGAGCCGTCATCGTGGCCGGTATCGCGGTGCTTCTGTCGCCGTCGCCCGCGTGGGCGCACCACGCATTCGCTGCGGAGTTTGACGGCGAACAAGCCGGTCAAGTTCGATCGACGCGGCGGTCACGAAGGTCGAGTTGATCAATCCTCACAGCTGGATTCATGTCGACGTGAAACGGCGCCGACGGCAAGATCGAGAACTGGGCGATCGAAGCGGGCAGCCCGAACATCCTGCTGCGGCGGGGCATCACCAGAGATACGCTCGAAGCGCGGGCAGAAGATCGTCGTCGATGGCTACCAGTCAAAGGACGGATCGCACCGAGCCAACGGCCGGGATCTCACACTGCCGGACGGGCACGCAGCTGTTCCTTGGGTCTTCCGGCACAGGCGCTCCCTACGAAGTGCAGCGTCCCGGTGTCGATACGGAGAAGTAATATGCGGCAGCGGTACGCTCTGTCCCTGGGCATTTTCGCGATCGTCATCGTCGCCCTGGCCGCGTCTGCGGTTTCCATGCGCAGTCAGTCGGCCGCTCCGAAGCCGGCGGCCGCCACCAGGGCGCCGGCGTTGCCGAAGCCCGGACCGGCGCCGAAGACCGCCTGGGGCGACCCGGACCTCCAGGGCACCTGGTTCGTGATGGAAGCCGTTCCGTTCGAACGCTCCGCCGCCAACGCGGGCAAGGCCATGCTTACCGATGCCGAGGTTGAGGCATTGGACAAGGCGAAGTCCGAGGATCAGGGGCGTAATATGCGTTCCGAGAATGCCACGCGAGACGTCGACGGCGCGTACAACGCGGTTTTCAACTCCGTCCTGAAAACCAGCAAACGCACCTCGATGATCACCGATCCGCCCGATGGAAGGATCCCCCCGCTCACTCCGGAGGCCCAACAGCGTCAGGGCCGTGGTGGCTTCCGGGGGGGCGGCGGCGCCAGGGGCGGTCGAGGAGGCGCTTCGACTCAGAATGATAATCCGGAAACTACCGCGCAGTCTCCCCGCTGTCTCGGAGTCCAGATGCCGTTCCTGCCATTGAATACGGCGTTCGCCCAGGGAACCGTGATGGAAATCGTTCAGTCCCCGAAGTCCATGGGAATTTACATGGAGGACGATCATGCGGGAGGCGGCAATCGCGTCATCTTCATGGACGGCAGGGCCCACTCCAAGGCTAAGAGCGTTCTGGGCGATTCCCGCGGACACTGGGAAGGGAATACCCTGGTTGTGGAGACCACGAATTTTACTTCCGGCTTCCGCGGATCGAACCCTGACACCTACCGCATGATTGAAAAGTTCACCCGCGTGGATTCCAACAACCTGAAACGTGAAATCACGTTCGACGATCCGGCGACGTGGACGAGACCCTGGACGATTCTCATTGAAATGGGGAAGACCAGCGACAGCCGCCACATGATTTTCGACTCCGCATGCCACGAAGGCAACTATGGCCTGACGAGCATTCTTGCCGGCGCCCGCAAGGAAGAAGCCGAAGCCGCAGCAAAAAAGTAGGAGAGCCCGCGCTCGTCCACAGTGAAGCCCAGGACGTCTTGCGGGTAGCGGCGAGCTGCCCCTCGCCGGCGTCTGGAGGAATGATCCTTAGATTCCAGGGATTCCAACGCGCCGGTTCTCGAAGGATTATTGCGCCCCTTCTAAACACCAGCATAGAATGCCGTTATGTCGATTACGGAGGTTCGCCTGACGGCTCGTGAGAAAGAGGGTATTCGTGCGGCAGTTGAGGCTGCCGCCGGCAGAGCCGGTATTTCGTGGAAACGGATAAGCCTGTTCGGCTCCCGCGTGGATCTGCTGGCGAAGGGAGGGGACATCGACCTTTATGTCGAGATCGACGCGCCGCCGGATCGCGATCCCGCGGTGTTCGCCAGGTCGCTTCGTCTGGAAATCCAGGACCGGTTAGGCGAAAGAAAGATCGATCTTCTCGTCGACGACGGCAAGAAAGATCTTGGAGCCTTCGGCCAAATCGTGAAACAAACGAAAGTGGATCTGTGGACAGCAGTCTAAGAAGGAAATTGCTTATTGAGCAGATCGACCTTGCCAAAGCCGCAGCCACAGTGCTTGAAGAATCTCGCAGCCGCGTCGCCGCTTTCCGCGAGGCGTTAGGGGTTGAGGTTTGTGTCCGCTCGTCCGCACGTGTCCGGCCAGCCTTCTCGGCAGGCCAAAGCGTACAAGGCTGAAGGATCGCGTTCGCGAATTTCACCTTTGCTTCCTCTGAGGATAATCGGGAAATCCTCAAGATTCGGCGGAACGCTTGCGAATCTGCCGCTGCCGCTCGTGAGCGTGTTCAGATTCTGGCAGGCTGTTTCGACGCCCAGACTGCAACCGCGGCGAAAGGGGTCTGCCGCCCCGGCAGGATCGAGGCGGCGAAGATCTTCGCCCGAACGCGACAGTGCGATATGCATCAGGCCTGCTTCGTTGCAGGCCCAGCCGGAGCCATGATCGCAGGCGTGCAATTCCAGATCTGCAAGGTAAGGGCATGCGTAGGGGCGTCCATCTTCACAGGCCTGTCGCCAAAAAGGCGCCCACTGGCCGGGATGCATATCGCCCACGCCCTGTGCGGCACTCATTCCGGCGAACACCACAGCCCAGACTGCAATGTAGGCGAGGTGTCGTTTGTATGGGGGGAGAGAGCCCCCGAGGGCTGCCGCAGCCTTCCCCAGGCGGAACATCTTTAGTTCGCGATCTGATCGAGGTTCCGGGCAGCAAGGTTCAGCAGCGGCACCTGCAGAAGCTTGTCGTAGAACGTCGGCAATCCCGCACTACCCAATAGCTGGTACAACAGCGACGGTGCTCAGCCCGTAGAGCGCGCCGTAGATGATCCGCCCGAGTTCGGTCGTGGAGACGTCGAGGGATCCGTAAACAGCAGATGCATGCCCAGGAAGACGGCGATCGGAATGTACGAGTCATAGAAGAAGTAGATGCCGGTCGCCGCGAAGTAAGCGAGGCCGAACAGATAAGTGGAGATCACTGCCGAGATGCGTCATCAGGGTGATGCCGAAGAAGAACTGTCCGGGCAGGGCGACGAGAAACAACATCAGGTACATGTGCGGCGGAATAGAACTGCGTCGCGGCGATATCCTGGCCCCAGGTGATCCCGCTCGTTCCGGTGAGCAGCAGGCCAAGTGAAAACACGGCGAGCGGGAACGAGGAAGGATTGAAGATGTGCGCGCGCCGCCCGTTCCTGGTTCCAGCGAATCAGCTCTTTTGCGAGCAAGCCCAGCGCCACCATGGCGAACTGCAGGTAGAACCAGTCCGGCTTGAACCAGAGGAAGAGATTGATGCTGAAGATGACGGGAAACGGCCCGAAGCCGAGCGTGTAGCTGTCGCGCCGAGACCAGCACAAGCAACATGTCGAACGCGTAGGCAAAGAGCAGCTGGGCGAGGATCAGGTGCCAGGAGTCATAGACCTGCGGCCAATACCAGCCCCAGTACAAGAACACCGAGCCCTGCGCGCAGGCCTGCACGTAGTGCTGTTTCCTGAGGACGATGTCGATCGCCAGGGGCCGCTTCGTCAGCCAGGTCCTCACCAGCAATATCGCGTTCCACAGGAAGAGCAGGGCGGCAGCCCCGAGAAATGCCCACAATAACCGCGGGTTCTCGCGCACCCTCAACATCGCCGCGAGGCCCGCAAGAGCTGTTGTAAATGCCAGAGGCAGCATTTTTCTGTGCATCGTCCCGATAGTCTTTACCACAAATAATCGGGGAATGAGGGACAGAGAGCAATTAGCCTCGCAGCGCCGCGAATAGAGCAGAAACTTCCGCGGCTAATTGCTCTCTGTCCCTCATTTCCCGAACAGGGTACTCTTAAGATCTATGAAGCCAGTGCGGATACCCGATTTGCGGGAAATGAAGGGGAAGGGCACGAAAATCTCCGTTCTCACCGCCTATGACGCCACTATGGCGCGTTTGCTGGACAGAGCCGGAATCGATGTGATCCTCGTGGGGGATTCGGTGGGTATGGTTGTTCTTGGTTACGAGAACACGATCCCGGTGACTCTGGACATGATGATCCATCACGCGAGGGCGGTCACGCGCGGAGCCAGCCGGGCGCTGGTCGTCGTCGATATGCCGTTTCTGACCTATCAGATCACGGCGGATGAGGCGATACGCCATGCCGGACGCCTGATTCAGGAAGGGGGAGCGGCAGCGGTGAAAGTGGAGGGTGGTGAACCTATCCTCGAGGTTGTACGGCGCCTGACCGCCTATGGCATTCCGGTGATGGGCCATCTCGGGTTGACGCCGCAGTCGGTGCACGCCCTCGGAGGTTTCCGCCAGCAGGCAAAAGATGAAGAGGCCGCCGCACGTCTCCTGGCGGATGCCAGGGCACTCGAAGCGGCAGGGGCATTCGCCATGGTTCTGGAGTCGATTCCCCAGGATTTGGCTTGCAAGGTCACAGCGGCGGTGGGGATTCCGACGATTGGTATTGGTGCCGGCCCCTTTTGCGATGGCCAGGTCCTGGTCAGTTATGACGCCCTGGGCCTGCATGACGGCGGTCACATTCCTTCCTTTGTCCGGCAATACGCGCAGCTCGGCGAAGCCATCGTGGACGCCACCAGGTCGTACATCGACGACGTCCGGTCCGGGCGCTTTCCGGCGGGGCAGTCCGGTAAATGAGTCTTCACACTGCGCGGACCGTGGCAGCCGTCCGTCAACACCTTGGCGAGGCTCGCCTCCGGAAGCTCACCATTGGTCTGGTGCCCACGATGGGCGCCCTTCATGCGGGCCATGCGAGCCTGATCGAGCGTGCTCGCGCCGGCACCGATTTTGTCGTCGTCAGCATCTTCGTCAATCCATTGCAGTTCGGGCCGAATGAGGACTATCTGAGGTATCCGAGACCGATCGAGAAGGATCTTGAAGTTTGCGACCGGATCGGGACCGACCTCGTGTTTGTTCCGGAGCTTGAGGATCTCTATCCCTCGCCGCAGCAAGCGTTCGTGGAAGTGGCGAGGTCTCGGGGACCATCTTTGCGGAACTTTCCGGCCCGGGCATTTTCGCGGAGTGACGACCGTGGTGGCGAAACTGTTCAACATCCTTCAGCCGGATCGCGCGTACTTCGGCGAAAAGGATTTCCAGCAGCTGTGTATTATCCGGCGGATGGTGCAGGATTTGAACATGCCGGTTGAGGTGGTCCCCGTCCCTGTTTACAGAGAGGCTGACGGGCTTGCTATGAGTTCGCGCAACGTTTATCTCGGACCGGAAGAACGGGCGGCTGCACCTGTGCTGCATCGTGCTCTGCAGGCTGCGCGGCAAGTGATCGAAGAAGGAGAGCGCGATCCTGCAGTGGTGAAGCAGGCCGGCTCGCGTGTTCTCTCGTCGGAGAGCCTGGTGAGGCCCGAATACCTGGAGGTGGTCGATACAATCGACGTTCACCCCGTGTCCGTGATTACCGGTGAGGTTCGTATCGCTGGAGCTGTCTGGATTGGGAAGACGCGCCTTATCGACAACTTGGCCGCGCGCCGCGCAAGCGCCCGGGGGCAGAGCCCCGTGTAGCCCGTTATGCCGGGCGTAACGAGAATTTCGCTCCCGCAAGGCATAACGGGCAAGGCGCCGAAGGCGCCCTGGAGTTTAGACATTTTGCACGCCGGAGGCGTGAAAGGAAGGTAGCCCCGGGTGGAGCCGAGCGGCACCCGGGGTTCATCTCAGGAGCAGCTTGCACCCCGGCAGGGGTGCGAGGAATCCCTGCACCCCTGCCGGGGTGCAACATTCCCGTTACGGTAACCCCGGGTTGCGCTCGCTTCGCTCGCTTAACCCGGGGCTAAATTCTCAGCACGCCTCCGGCGTGCTAAGAGGCGCCGAAGGCGCCCTGGAGTTTAGACATTTTGCACGCCGGAGGCGTGAAAGGAAGGTAGCCCCGGGTGGAGCCGAGCGACACCCGGGGTTCATCTCAGGAGCAGCTTGCACCCCGGCAGTGCGTGCGAGGAATCCCTGCACCCCTGCCGGGGTGCGAACATCTCCGTTACGGCAACCCCGGGTTGCGCTCGCTTCGCTCGCTTAACCCGGGGCTAAATTCTCAGCACGCCTCCGGCGTGCTAAGTCTCACGTTTCAACGCCTTGATGGCGATACTGCAGCGCCTGTGAGCGTCGTCGTTTCAGTTCTTCCGATCCTGCCACTCCTCAAACCATGCCATCTGAATGGCTTCCAACTTCTTTTCGTTGGAGTTTTTAGGATCATCGCTGAAGCCTTCAAGGGCGACTACCCATTTGTAAAGATCGGTGAACCGTACAGTCAAGGGATCGACATCGGGAAACTTGTCGGCGAGGGCGATGGCAATGTCTTCCGTCATTGTCCATGTGAGTGGACTATTCATTGGTCGATCTCCTTGACTCGTTTGTCCTTTAGCGCCTTTCCAATAGCGGCGTTCATGATGAGTTCGGCCAAGTGCATCGTGGAATTGCTTAGTCGCTCGATGGCTTCGCGAATAGCCTGATGATTGTTGCTCTTCATCGTTTCGCGGTGACTCGTTCCGGCGGCGGCGATTTCCTGTTTTTCTTCATCGGAGAGGTTCGCAAACGTCGCTCTTCGGCCCCTTTCGGTCGCATTCAGGACTGTCTCGGCTTCGTTACGGGCTTCGATGACGAGCCGCGCTTCGATATCGGCTTCGGCATATTCGAACGACTCGAGGATCATCTGTTCGACTTGCTCGTCGGTTAGCCCATAAGTCGGTTTGACTTCGATCGACTGATACTTGCCCGTGCGTTGCTCCTGCGCGGACACGCTTAGAATGCCGTCGGCATCGATCAGGAATTTGACTTCGATCCGCGGCATGCCGGCGGGCATGGGCGGAATGTCCTTGAGATCGAATTGGGCGAGGCTCCGGCAGTCCTTGACCAGTTCGCGCTCGCCTTGCAGGACGTGAATCTTGACGTTGGTCTGGCCGTCGATGAACGTGGTGAACATTTCGGTTGCGCTTGCCGGAATGGTCGAGTTGCGCGGAATGATCTTCGACATGACTCCGCCCATCGTCTCGATGCCCAGAGAGAGCGGCGTGACGTCGAGCAGCAGCATATCGCGTTTTCCGCCGGCGAGAATATCGGCCTGAACGGCGGCGCCAAGCGCGACGACTTCGTCCGGATTCAGTTCCGTATGCGGCACCCGTCCGAACAGTTCCTGAACCGGCTGCCGGACGAGAGGAATACGGGTCGAGCCGCCGACCATCACGACTTCATCGATCTCGTTGGCGCTTCAGACCGGCATCCTTCAGCGCCGGCCGGCAGGATTGCAATGTCCGTTCGACGATGGGCTCGATCAGCGTGTCGAACTCTTCGCGGGTCGATGCTGCGCTGGTAGCGCAGGGCATCGCATCGGCGAGCTCCGCGCTTTCCGCGGCCGAGGAAAGATCTTCCTTGGCTCTGGTTGACGGCTTTCCGGATCGCGGGAACGTCGGAGGATCTCGGGGCGTTGGGCTTCGTCAAGGACGATGCGTATCAGCACTTCATCGATGTCGTCTCCGCCGAGGTGCGTGTCTCCGCTGGTGGAGAGGACTTCGAAGATGCCGTCGCTGAGCTTGAGGATCGAGATGTCGAATGTGCCGCCGCCGAAGTCGTAAACGGCGATCGTGCCTTGATTGCGCTTGTCGAGACCGTAAGCGAGCGAAGCGGCGGTCGGCTCGTTCACGATGCGCAGCACGTCCAGTCCGGCGATGCGGCCTGCGTCCTTCGTCGCCTGGCGTTGCGCGTCGTTGAAATAAGCGGGCACGGTAATCACGGCGTTCGTGATCGGTTCTTCGCCGAGTGCGGCTTCGGCGTTGCGTTTCAGTTCGCGCAGGATGAAAGCGGAGAGTTCGGGCGGCGTGTAGTCGCGTCCGAAGATTTTCAGCCTGATGATGTGTTCGCTCTCGGGCGAGACTTCGAACGGGAAGCAGCGGCAGATCTTCGCGGACGTCTGCGATGCCTTTGCCCATGAAGCGCTTGATGGAGAAGATGGTGTTCTTGGCTTTTCGACCAGCTTCTGCTTCGCGCCGTTGCCGACCATGAACTTGGCCGGTTCTCGTCGAAGTAAATGACCGAAGGCACGAGCTTGCTCGCCGTCCGCTCCGGGAATCACGCGCGGCGCGCCGTCTCTCGACGATGGCGACGAGGCTGTTCGTTGTTCCTAAATCGATTCCAACAATTCTCGGCATTATGATGTGTCCTCTAGTGGCTCCAAATCTCTTCCAGATTCCGTATATAGGAAGACTCCGACAGGATCTCCGCAGCTTCGTCAGATGCTGCTTTCGAGTCGTCGTCGGCCGCGGCTTGCCTGACCAGTGTCGTCCCACTCCGCCGCCGCGTGCTGCAAGTTCTGCATCGAAGCGTGTCGCGCTTTTCCTCGATCTGGTCCCGCGAAGCGAGTCGATTTCCTCGACCGATGCGCGGGCCGCGCCTTCACCTCCTCGAGCTGTTCGTTGATTTCGAAGACTTCCATCAGCAGCGATTGCGGGACCTTGCTGCCATCCGGATTTGAACCCGTACAAGACTCAGAAGATATTCGACCCGCCGCACCGGTTGGCGGAGCGTGCGGTACGCATCGTTGAGCAGCGCAGTCATCCGCACAGCCTGATTGCTTCTTCGGAGGAGCTGCCGTCGAAAAGTAGTCCGGATGATATCTGCGGCTCAGTTCATGAAATGTTTTTTCCGGGTCAGCCAGATCGATGCCCAGCATCTCTGGGCAGACCGAACACTTCGAAGTAGTCCATTCGAGAGAGGCGTGAGCAGCTAAGTTGAAAAGGAACTGCCGCAGCCGCAGCTCTTCTTGGCGTTGGGATTCATGAACACGAATCCCTTACCCATCAGACCGCTGTCGAAGTCGAGAACAGTGCCATTCAAATAGATGTAGCTCTTCAGGTCGCAAAACAGCTTGACGTCCTCACGGTCGAAAACTTTGTCGCCCGTGCGTGCCTGGGTTTCGAAGTGAGATTGTAGGAAAGGCCGGAACATCCTCCGCCTTTCACCCCGACGCGCAAGCCAGCGGCGCTACGCCTTCCTTCTCCATCATGCGACGAACTTCTTCGACGGCTTTGTCGGTAATCTCGATTGCCATTGTTCCGCTGTCAGCCCTTCTGCATGCGTGCTTTTTCTTCCAGTCTGTGATCGCGGCCTTGATGGCGTCTTCGGCGAGCACCGAGCAGTGAATCTTCACCGGCGGAAGACTGAGCTCCTTCACGATATCGGTGTTCTTGATTTCCAGCGCTTCGTCAAGGGTTTTGCCCTTCACCCATTCGGTGGCAAGGCTCGAGCTGGCGATCGCGCTGCCGCAGCCGAAGGTCTTGAACTTTGCGTCTTCGATGACCCGTGTTTCCTCGTTGACCTTGATCTGGAGCTTCATGACGTCGCCGCATTCGGGTGCGCCCACCAATGCCCGTGCCCACATTCGGGTCTTCTTTCGGGCATGGCGCCGACGTTGCGCGGATTGTTGTAGTGATCGAGAACCTTATCTGAATATGCCATTTCAATTCTCCTGGTTCTGAGCTGCGCTCAATGACCGCCGCCTTCACTTATGCTTCCGTGGCCCAGTGCACCTTTCAGATCGATGCCTTCCTTGGCCATCTCGTAAAGCGGCGACAGTTCGCGCAGCCTCCGGACCACGTCGATCACGCACGCTGCGCCACGTAATCCACTTCTTCCTCGGTGTTGAACCGGCCCATACCGAAGCGGATGGAGGAGTGCGCCAGGTCTTCGCCCACTCCCAGCGCCTTCAGCACATAAGACGGTTCCAGGCTCGCCGACGTGCAAGCCGACCCGCTCGAAACCGCGACATCGTTGATGCCCATCAGCAGCGACTCCCCTTCGACGTAGGCGAAGCTGATGTTCAGATTGTCCGGGCAGACGGTGTTCGAGATCGCCGTTGATGTACACCTCGTCGAGTTCGCGCTCGAGCGTTGTGCGCAGCTTTTCGCGCAGCCGGAACATCTCGGCGACTTCCTTCTCCAGCATCTCCCGTGGCAATCTGCGCCGCCTTTCCGAAGCCGACGATGCCCGGAACGTTCAGCGTGCCGGACCGCATGCCGCGCTCGTGGCCGCCGCCGTCGATGATCGGCGTCAGCTGCACGCGCGGATTGCGCCGGCGGACGTACAGCGCGCCGACGCCTTTGGGCCCGTAAATCTTGTGGGCCGGGAGCGAAGCGAGATCGATGTTATCGTCATTGACGTTAACGGGAATCTTGCCCGCCGCCTGAACCGCGTCCGTATGGAACAGCACGCCCGCGTTCGCGCGCGATCTTCCCGATGGCTTTGACATCCTGAATCGACGCCGACTTCGTTGTTGGCCGTACATGATGCGTGATCAGAATGGTCTTGTCCGTGATCGCGTCGCGCAGATCGTCCAGATTCGACGAAGCCCTTTGCTGTCCACAGGCAGGAAGGTGACCCGGTAGCCTTCCTTTTCCAGATGTTTGCAGGTGTCCAGGATCGCCTTGTGCTCGGTGACGCACGTGATGATGTGATTGCCCTTCTCCCGATACATCCCGGCTACGCCCTTGACGCGCCAGGTTATCCGATTCCGTGGCTCCGCTCGTGAAGACGATCTCGCGGTGATCCGCGCCGATCAGCGCGGCAACCTGTCTTGCGCGCCTCTTCGACCGCTTGCCTCGGCCTCCCAGCCGAAGCTGTGATTGCGGCTGGCAGCATTGCCGAATTGTTTCAGTGAAGTAAGGCATCATGGCATCGAGCACGCGCGGATCGAGCGGCGTCGTCGCGTGATTATCCATGTAAACAGGCAGCTTAACCATTTTTTTCTCGCTTTGACCAGCGTTATTCGTGGCTAACTCGTAAATCGAGGTGTCTCCAAGTATCCGAACCATCTTTGCGCTGACCTTCATCAGCGGATCCTTGACCGAACACATCTCCAATTGCTCGCAACTCGATCCGCGCTCGCACGGCGTGATTCCGATCGGCCCATCAATTGCCTCGATCACATCCACGATCGAAATTTTCGAAGGATCGCGTGCCAGAATGTATCCGCCATGCGTTCCCTGCTGCGAGAGCAACAAACCTTTTCTGGCCAGCCGCTGCAGAATCTTTGCCAGCAACTGCGCCGGGATTCTGTATTCTGCCGCGATTTCTCTGGCGCTTACCGATTCGTCGGCGTGCTGGGCCAGGTGTTTCAAGGCGATCAGGCCGTAATCTGATTTCTTGGAGAGTTGAAACATATAATCTACGACCAATTCGGTCGTACATCCTAAATGTAAGGATTTAGAAGCGTGGCGTCAAGCGGGAAAAACGCAGGGGCGGGCGGAGGGGAGAATAGGAAAGAGGTACGGGGATAGGCCGGGACAGACCCCGAAAGGGTCTGTCCCCTTATCTCCCCTTATCTTTAATCTCCTTACCTGGTTTGATCGTTTTTACCGGCGACTCGATCAACTCTCCTGAAGGCTTGCCCGACTTCAAGACGTTGATGCAAAGGTTGCGCGATGTCGCGCCCACGTTTGTGGTGAAAGGGAACTGGGACTTCGGCTATCGCTGGCTCCGTCCGCCGCGCGCCACGTTAAAAATCCTCTGATATGCGACCCTGACAAACCTCCAAACAGGCCGCTTGAAACGCCTACAGTCTCCGCCGAGGTGGTGTTTTTCATTCACTTGCAGGCGAGTTCCCGGATCCGTTAGAGGATTAACCTCGCCGAAAACGAGACAAAGTTTGTCCGTTTTTCGGCGCAATTTGAAATGTCGCGCCCGGAAGATCTGGAGTCCTTTGCGGAGCGGACCGGCCTCGCGCGTGCGGGCCGGGGCGCATGGAGGCTTTCGCCGGCGTCTACCGGGCCCGTGTTCCGGAGCAGTCTGTCCTGTATTCGGTCGTTTCCGGGGAACTGGAAACGTTTATTGCCCGGCAACAGGCACGGCATCATCCTGTGCCGAAGTTCGTCGAAGACGAGTTCCGATCGTATCTGGAATGTGGAATCTTGGAATTTGGCTTTCTTCGCCTTCGGTGCGAGGGGTGCGGGAAAGATCGTCTGCTTCCGTTTTCTTGCAAATCACGTTCGATTTGCCCCTCGTGCGGGGGACGGAGAATGGCAGACACGGCCGCGCACCTGGTGGATCGGGTGATTCCTCCAGTGCCGGTACGGCAATGGGTGCTGTCTTTGCCCTTTGCCCTCCGATATCGCGTGGCCTTCGATGGAGCCTTGCTGGGAAAGGTGCTGGGAATCTTCGCCCGTGCTGTTTTCCGGTCTCTGCGGCAAAGAGCGCGGGACTACGGCATTCCGCGGGGACAATGCGGTGCCGTGACGTTCATACAGCGCTTCGGTTCGGCCTTAAATCTCACCCCACACCTGCATATGGTCGCGCTTGATGGCGTTTACGCTGCCGGGGGCGCTGAGGCGCCACGCTTCTATGCGCTTCGGGCTCCGGAGAAGGGCGACGTGACGGCCGTGGCTGTGCGTGTGGCAGAACAAGTGGCTTCGCTGATCGAGACTCAAGACCTTGAGGGTGAAGAGGGGAGCGATGAACCTGCGCTTGGAACTCTCTATAGCGCGTCGATTCAGGGAAGGATTGCCACGGGGCCCAATGCCGGGAAGCGCGTCCGGACCCAGGGGCGGAACTTCGAAACAGAGGATTCCGGAGAAGAGGAGGGTTTTCAGTCGGGAACATCGCGCTGTGCGATGGTGTCGGGCTTCAGTGTCCATGCAGGTGTGGGAATAGGCGCTCATGATCGCAGGGGATTGGAACGGTTGTGCAAATACGCGGCGCGTCCTCCTGTCGCCACCGAACGTCTGGCACGGCGCGCCGACGGCCGGTTGAGCTATCGGTTGAAAACTCCCTGGCGGGACGGAACAACGCACGTGGTCTTCGAACCGCAGGAGCTGATGGAAAAACGGCCGTGCTGGTTCCTGCCCCGCGGTTGAATCTCACAAGATTTCATGGGGTATTGGCTCCGGCGGCCAAGTGGCGCGCTTCGGTCGTGCCGGCTCCTGCCGGCTGCCCTGCTTCCGCCAACCGATCCGAACCGCCGTGCGATTGCGAGGACCGCCCGGGCGCGAAAACGCGGCCTCGTAATCATGCCTGGGCTTTCTTGATGGCGAGAGTTTTTGAGGTCGATGTTCTGGAATGCCCCGATTGCAAAGGACGTCTTCGAATTCTTGCAGCCATCCATCCTCCGGAAAACACGCGAAAGATTCTCGACTGCCTTGGCCTTCCGACGCGCGCCCCGCCCCATAAGCCGGCAGCGGCCCTCCCCAACCGAGATCCCTACTGAGCCCTTCGCGGGATTGCCTCGTCTCCAAAGCCGGCAAAACTCGATAGATGAGCCTCATCCGCTTCCTGCCCCGGTAATCCTTCGGCGAATTTGGCGGGATCGGTGAAAAACCTCCTCCCTAATCCGCCGTGCACGAAACAACAACATAATGCCTCCTATACGACATTGAAGTGGAGTTCTCCATTTCCATTCCTGGCGCTTATTCTTCCTACACTTTATGAAAGGGAGGCCTTCTTGTTGAGGAAGAGGCTCTCGCTCTCGCGGAACAGGAATGTCTCTCCGATGAAAGAAGCCAGAGCGCTGGCCCGTGAGCGAGCTGGCCCGCCCAAGTTGTGAGTCGGAAGAATTCGTCCATGATTTCCTCGTTTGATGATTGTCGTGTTGGGAGACTTGTGTCAGATGGAGCGGCAGGGCCAAGAGCTTTCTGTGAGCGCCCTAAGGAGAGAGCCGCCAACGGTATCTTGGCCCGCGTTCGGAAAGAGTCATTCATTTTCTTCGTCCTGAGCTCGGTTTCCCTCTTGGGGTTTCGAGTGTTAGACTCGGACCATGTCGACTACTGAAGAACTTCTCGCAGGAATCTTGCGTTTGCCACGTTCTGAGCGTGTGCGAGTTGCGGAGGAACTACTTTCCAGCCTAGAGGAGCCAGCGGAAGAAGTCGCGGCAGCCTGGGCCACGGAGTTAGAGCGTCGCTCACAAGAGATTGCCGAAGGACGCGTACAGACCGTCCCGTGGGAAACGGCGAGGACAGAGATCCTAAAGGAACTCGAACAACGACGTGCGAGTCGATCTCCATCCTGAAGCCCGCGCTGAGCTTTACTCCGGTGCAATCTGGTATGAAGAACGGCGGGACCGCCTAGGAGACGAGTTTGTTGCCGCCATTCATGCTGCAATACAGAGAATAGCGAACGCTCCAAAATCATTCCCCTGTTGGATAGGCACCGAAAAGGCTCCGGCCATCATACGTAAAGCGATTGTCGAACAGTTTCCGTATGCGATCGCGTTTGAGGACCACGAACACTATGCCGTCGTCTTAGCCGTTGCCCATCAGAAACGGCGGCCACTTTACTGGCTAGCGCGAATAGGCCAAGCCCGATCGTGATCACCAATCCATATCATGCTTCAGCTGTGTCCTTGCTAATGGGCGGCCATGCTAGACTTGCGTGAACGGAACCGCAACAGAAACTGACCTTTCGTGAAGGGAATAACTCAACATGCGTATGTTGGTGACGTTCACGCTCATCTTTTTTTCGCAGACAAGCTTTTCGCAAGTGTCTGACGCAGATCTTTCCACAGAGATCCAGGAGAATGAGTCTGCTTTTCTGTGGCCGTGCCACATGAAGGAGTGATACGCTCCTGTGGCATG
The DNA here is from genome assembly GCA_963836435.1 of uncultured Acidobacteriota bacterium. Classification (GTDB taxonomy): domain Bacteria; phylum Acidobacteriota; class Terriglobia; order 20CM-2-55-15; family 20CM-2-55-15; genus DASTBJ01. The sequence goes on from CAWIJI010000016.1 coordinate 42,818, forward strand.
ATCACAGGAAAGAACGATGCCCGCTAAGCTCGACCTTCTTCAAGGCACTCTGGATCTCATGGTCCTCAAAACGCTGGCTGGGATGGGGCCGCAGCACGGATACGGCGTGGCCCGGCGTATCGAACAGGTCAGTGGCGACAAAGTCATTCTCAATCAGGGGACCATCTATGCGGCGCTGGTTCGGTTGCAGCATCGGCGGCTGATAAAGGCCGAGTGGGGGACATCCGACAACAACCGCAAGGCCTGCTTCTACTCGCTTACGGCGCGAGGCCGAAAGGAACTGGAAGAACGCGCGTCCAACTGGCGGCGGATCAGTGACGTCATGGACCGGATTTTCGATCCACCGGCGGAGCAGGCGAAATGATCTCCAGGGTATTTGCCGCCCTTGCACGTATCCGATCGCTGTTCAGGAGGCCGCGCCTCGACCGCCAACTGGAAGACCAGCTCGACGCCCACATCGAGTTCGCAACGGAAGACAACATTCGCAAAGGCATGACGCCGGCGGTTGCGCGACGCGAAGCGCAGCTGACGCTCGGGAGCCGCGAACTTGCCCGCGAATTGCATTTGGAAGCGCGCGGGCTTCCGTTTCTCGAAATCCTCGCCCGGGACGTGGCCTACGGCGCGCGGCAGCTGCGCCGGAACCCACTCGTTACGCTCACGGCCGTTCTGACGCTTGCGATCGCGATCGGCGCGAACAGAACGATCTTTACGGTGACCGAAGCTCTCCTGTTTCGCGATCCCTCCGGTGTAGCTGAGCCCGAACGGCTTGTCGACATAGGAGTGAGCCACAAGGGAGTCGGCTTCGCATCGAACTCTTATCCCAACTACAGGGATATTGCCGGTCGGACTGCGTCGTTCGACGGGATCTACGCCCACACCCGTTTCCCCAGCGGGGCGAATCTGGCCGGTCCGGGCGGATCGATCGAACGCGTTTTCGTCACTGAGGCATCGACGAACTTCTTCGCGGTGCTGGGCGCGAAGCCCGTTGCAGGCCGCGCCTTCGGCGCCGGCGAATCGGATACAGCCGTTCTCAGTTACCGGTACTGGAACCGTCGTTTCAATCGCGATCCTTCCATCATCGGCACGGCGCTTGAACTGAATGGAAAATCGTTCACCGTCATCGGTATCGCCGCCGAAGACTTTCAAGGCACGGGTGTTCGGGCTCCGGATATCTGGACTCCCTTGCATGTCAGTGACAATCGTGTCGCGGCGTGGCTGCTGCTTGGCGGGCGTCTGAAACGCGGAGTTTCCCGGTCACAGGCCGCGGCGGAGTTGAATGTCATCGGACGCGCGCTGGCGACGGAGTACCCGATCGAGAACAAAGACAAGGATCTTCGCGTCGCCGCTTTATCGCCGTTGCCCGGAGAGACGCTGCCGGTTGGCGGATTTCTCGCCTTGTTGATGGGCGTCGTCATGATCATTCTGGCCATCGCATGTGCCAACGTTTCCGGAGTTCTGCCCGCAAGAGCTGCCGCTCGACGGCAGGAGATCGCGGTGCGGCTCGCAATCGGAGCGAGCCGTGCTCGCATCGCGAGGCAGTTGCTGACGGAAACAGTTCTGCTGTTCGCGATCAGCGCGGTGACCGGCATTGGGCTCGCTCGAGGGATGACGTCGATCCTGGTATCGCAGTTCCCGAAGCTGCCGTTCCCCATCGACCTCACGCTGTCGCTGGCCTTGCGCATCGTGGTATTCGCCGTCGCGCTGTCCTTCGTGGCGGCGCTGTTGTCCGGGTTAGTGCCCGCGCTGCAAGCGTCCCGCCGCGACGTTGCCGCGGCGATCAAGACCGACGAAACTCACGGTCTGGGCTCGCTGGGTCAACTGCGCCTTCGAAATGCATTCGTCGTGGCGCAGGTGTCGCTCAGCGTGTTGCTTGTCGTCGTCGCCGGACTCTTTGCGCGGGCCTTGCTGAGCGCCAGCGTCCTCGATCCCGGTTTCGATCTGACAGGTGTCGAACTGGCGTCCATCAATTTACGTGCGGCGGGATACAACGAAACAACCGGCGCGGTCAACGCGCGCGACCTGGTTGAACGCCTGCGGCGCGATCCGCGCGTCGCTGCAGCAACAATTGCGACGGTGATTCCCGGTGGGTTCGAGGGTATTGGTTTGGGCGGTCTTTCGGTTCCGGGAGTCGTGCCGCCGGACGGCGCGCCCTACTTTTCTCCGACGTGGAACGTTATCGAGCCGGATTACTTTTCGACAATTCAGATGCCGCTCGTGGATGGGCGCGACTTCAACACGAACGACCTCGCGAGCACTCCGCCGGTGCTGATACTGGGCGAGGGCGCCGCGCGGAAGTTCTGGCCGGGCCAGAGAGCTGTCGGCAAGTATGTGGAGATGATGCGGTGGTCACCCGGATCGCAAATGCCGACAGGAAAGAAGTTGCTTGTGGTGGGTGTGGCGCGCGATCCCAAGTTCGGCAGCCTCGTCGACGGCAGTTCCGGCCTGTATTCGTATTTACCGCTGCAACAGGAGCGACTTCAGGTATGGACGATGATCGTTGCGCGGTCAACCGACGGACGGCCGCTACCGAATGTGATTCGCGCGACCGTCGAAGCTACAAACCCGAACGTGATCATTGAATCTTCGCAGGCTGGCGCCGACTATGCCGCGCTCGGACTTGCGCCGTGGCGCATCGCGGCGTCGGTCTCCGGAACCCTGGGCATCGTCGGATTGTTGCTCGCCGGGATCGGCATCTATGGCGTTACGGCGTATGTGATCACGCGGCGCACGAGGGAAATCGGCATTCGTATCGCGCTCGGGGCAAGACGCGGGAACGTCATCCTGCTGCTTGTGAAGCAGGGCATGGGGCTGGTCCTCTTAGGCGGCGGCATCGGTCTCGTGGCCGCCGCCGCGGCCGGGCTGGTTTTGAAGAGCTTCCTCTTCGGGACGCCGGCTCTCGATCCGCTGACCTTTTCCTCCGCTACTGTCCTTTTCATCATTATCGGATTGCTCGCCTGCGTGGTGCCCGCCCGTCGCGCGACACGCATCAATCCGATGAACGCCCTGAGGAACGAATAAACGTTTACTCTTCGGGTATCGGCTGTGCGAACACGAGACGGTGTCCGTTTAGATCCATTACGTCGAACTCCATCATGCCGTACTCCTGCGGACAAAGCGGACGCGATATCTTCACTTCCGGCGCCGACGAGAACTCCTCGTAGAGCGTCTTCACATCGTCCGTGACGATGTACACGTTCCAGGCGTCACGCTCGCGCCGCCCCGGATCGTCCGGCGCCACGTACTCCGGCTGCTGCTGTAGGAATAACTCAATGGCATCACGCCGAAGGATAGCGAAACCCGGTGGAAAGTATTCCGGCTTGAACCCCGCGAGCGGCGCGAGAGCCAACCTGCAAAAAACCGAGGCCGGCGCGCTACGGAACAGTCACTTTCATACCGCAACTCCTTACTGTCAGCGGTCGCGGATGACATCTCAATCTAATTTTCACGCCTTACGGAATTCGGGACCTCAAGCGCTCCGGAAAGCGTTACCCGGTGAACGAACTGAGAAAGACAGAAATCGCATTACCACGAAACAAGTCACCGTCGATTCCTCCAACACCGGCCAGGTGGCGACCTATTTCGACATGCTGTACCGTGTGGTTCAAACGCGGACCAACGACCCCGATGGCGCCTACCGCGTCGATACCGAATACGATGGCAAGGGGCGCGTGAAGAAAACCTCCAACCCGTATCGGGTCAGCGGAGGCAGCGCGGTCTGGACCGAGACCGCGTACGACGCGCTGGACCGTCCAGTAACGGTCACCGCGTCCGACAGTTCCACAATCCGATATTCCTACACGAACAACCAAACCACGACGACCGATCAGGCAGGCAACCAGCGGCGCTACACGTATAACATCCTGGGCCAGTTGACCACTGTGGAAGAGCCGAACCCGTCGCTGTTCACGCCGGTCACGACGAACTACAAGTATTACGGCTTCGGTCCTCTGTATCAGTCGAACCAGTCCAGCCAGACGCGCACCTGGGTCTACAACTGGTTAGGCCAGATGACGAGCCAGACCTTGCCGGAATCGGGAACGACGAGCTTTACCTACGATGGCGCCGGCCGCCCCTCGACGAAAACCGATGCCCGCAGTATCGTCACGACCATGACTTATGACAATGCCAACCGCCTCACGCAACGCAGCTATTCCGACAGCAAAAGACGTTGATGCAAAGGTTGCGCGATGTCGCGCCCACGTTTGTGGTGAAAGGGAACTGGGACTTCGGCTATCGCTGGCTCCGTCCGCCGCGCGCCACGTTAAAAATCCTCTGCATTATGCGACCCTGACAAACCTCCAAACAGGCCGCTTGAAACGTCTACAGTCCCGATCGCGACTTCCCTTCGCATCCCTCCAATTTGCGCTGAGCGCTGAAGGAGTGTTCAACTCCGGAAATCGGGGAGTGACCCGGAGGCCTCCGGGCCAACCCGCCAAGAATCGGATGCCTATCGCGCCGCCCGCTCAACGAACTCGACGAGCGCGGAGTCGGGATCGATCGCAAACACGAACCGTCCGAACGCGCGTTGAATGGGCCTGGCGCCGACGCTGAGAAAGCGATAGCCCGCGATCTTCGTACGTTCGATCAGGGCGTCGAGATTGGTCACCTCGAGTTGTAGCTGCGGCGAGCCGACGTCCTGAAGCTTCCAGTCGAAGCGCGCCGGTGTGACGCCGGCCGGCAACGAGAACTCGGACAGGACGAGGCGGATGGCCGTGCCGGGGATGGTCATCGCCGCCTGCGTGAGACGACCTCCCGAGAGTCCGCGGAGGCGCAATTCCGCCGCAGTCGCCGGGGGCATGCTGGTCACCGCGAAGCCCAGAAGCGTCTCGTAGAACTCACGGGCGCGCGCGAGGCTCGCCACGCTTATACCGATCGAGGTGTCGGGGACGCCGCCTTGCCTCACTTCGATCAGGCAACCATCGGGATCGTGAACGAGGACTGCCCGCCCCCCAGCGGCCGTGGTCACTGGCGCGCCGCCGAGCGTCACAACGGGTGCGCCGCGCGACTTGAGCCTCGCGACGACCGCGTCGAAGTCGCGCAAAGTGAAGGTCAGCGTGGGGGCGCCTGGGTCCCAGGCATTGGGCGCTCGATCGCTCCGCGCAATGTCGAAGAACTCCGACAGCTCGAGCCCATACGGCGCATCGGGCGCGCGCATGAACACGGTGCGGAATCGCGACCCATGCGTGTTCGTGAGGTCCCAGACAAGCGGATCGGACCCGGCCTGTGCGGCCGGACGTATCGGCTCGGGCGCCGCGCCGCCGGCAAACGGCGATCGCGCGAGCTCGATGCCGAACACCTCGTGGTAGAAGGCGAAGGCGCGTTCGGCATCACGGGTCCCGTGAATATAGTTGAAGAGGCCGCGCACCGGTGACTGCGCGCGCGCAGGCGCCGCTCCAGCCGTCGTCACCGCGATGGCCGCGCCATAGGCTCGCGCAAGAAATTGTCGCCTTGTGGACATGGCGCGACATCTTACCATCAGCGATTCGCGGCAAACAGCCAATGGGTCGCTTATGACGCCTACGAACCTGGCGGCCGATCATTATCGAAGCATAGGCGGTTCAAACGGCCTTTTGCCAGCATTGGGAGGCGAGGGTTGACCGGGACTGGCCCGTTGAGGCCGTCGCATAACATGAACGTTGGAGTGGTCCCCATCGGGGCCTATCGTTCCCCGAACTCAGGCGCGCCAGACCTTGTGAACCGGACGCAGTATCCAGACCTCGTCGCGGCACTCGAGGCGGCGCTGAAAACCAAATAAAGCGAACCCTATCGCGGCACCGCTGAGCGGTGCACTGGAGTTTAGACATTCTTGAGTCCGAGCGGGAGCGGAAACACGAGGTTACGTCTCCGGTTTGCAGGTTCGTCCGCAAGGTGATGGCGACGTTGAAACGTGAGTCTGAGCACGCCGGAGGCGTGCTCAGGATTTAGCCCCGGGTTAAGCGAGCGAAGCGAGCGCAACCCGGGGTTACCGTAACGGGAATGTTGCACCCCGGCAGGGGTGCAGGGATTCCTCGCACCCCTGCCGGGGTGCAAGCCGCTGTGAGATGAACCCCGGGTGTCGCTGCGCTCCACCCGGGGCTACCTTCCTTTCACGCCTCCGGCGTGCATTCTTGAGTCCGAGCGGGAGCGGAAACACGAGGTTACGTCTCCGGTTTTCAGGTTCGTCCGCAAGGTGATGGCGACGTTGAAACGTGAGTCTGAGCACGCCGGAGGCGTGCTGAGAATTTAGCCCCGGGTTAAGCGAGCGAAGCGAGCGCAACCCGGGGTTACCGTAACGGGAATGTTGCACCCCGGCAGGGGTGCAGGGATTCCTCGCACCCCTGCCCGGGTGCAAGCCGCTGTGAGATGAACCCCGGGTGTCGCTGCGCTCCACCCGGGGCTACCTTCCTTTCACGCCTCCGGCGTGCAAAATGTCTACACTCTCTGTGCGCCTCCGGCAGTACCACCCCTAACTTCCCTCTGTCGGGCCCCATGAAACAGCGCGACTGAAAATTGCAATCGGATTTGACGGAAGCGGCCGTCACAAGTAGGCTGGCAGGATACTTCTTCAAAGGAGTCCGTATGCGAAAGCTTGTTCCCTATCTCTCCCTTCTGAGCCTGACTGTTTTTGCATTAACGAGCGCCGCAGGGCAGGCGCGACAAGGCGGACAGGGACAGGGACGAGGCCAGGCGGCTCCGGCCAGGCCTCCAGGAGTGGATGCCGCGACCGCCAGGAAGATGGTTGCAGCGGCCGAAGCGGCTGCCGTTGCCGCCAACGCGCAAGTTGCGATCGCAGTCGTCGATGGAAACGGCGACCTTGTGTACTTCGAGCGCATGGATGGAGCGTCCGCCAGGGCCGTAACCAGCTCGCAAGGCAAAGCGCGGGCCGCTCTCCTTCTGGGAGTGCCCACCAAAGAAGCGCAGGACTCGATCGCGTCAGGAAAGCCCATCCCCGTGACACTCACCAGTCCGCCAGCCGGTGCGTGGGAAATCACGATCGGACAAGGGGGGCTGCCTATTATCAAGGATGGGAAAGTCGTCGCGGCAATGGGATGCGGCGGCTCGCTTCCCGCCAACGACGAAAAATTCTGTCAGGCGGGTATCGACGCCATGGGAAGTAAGTAGGCCCCATGAATACAACCGGAAACACGATTGCCATTAGCGGCGGGGGATCGGGAATCGGAAGAGGACTTGCCGAAGCGTTCCATGCACTTGGAAATCAGGTGATCATTGCCGGACGCCGCCAGGGCGTTCTGGAGCAGGTGACGCGCGCCAATCCAGGCATGAAGTCCCTGACGCTGGATGTCACAAGCCCGGAATCGATCAGCGAATTCGCCGCCTCCCTGCAACGGGAGTTTCAGGGGATAGACCCCGAAAGGGTCTGTCCCCTTATCTCCCCTTATCTTTAATCTCCTTATCTGGTTCCTATTCTCCTTCTCTTTTGCTTGCAGACTCTTTTATTTGCAGACGAAGTTGGCGGCCTCGTCGGTGTTGCCGCTACCTTTATAGGTCGCAACCTGCGGGAACGGGCAGAGCGGCCGAGTTCGGACAGTTTGTCCGTTGACCACGCGTGAAGCCGGGATGGTTGCCGGCGTCTGCTTCTTCTCCACCCAGTTCTCCAGGGCCGTCAGCATGTCGAATTGATCGGTTCCGGTCCCGCCGCCGCAGTGGTTCATGCCCGGCACCATAAAGAGCCGGTAGTTTTCCTGAACTTTGCCGGCGCCGCCCATTTTGTCGAGGACGGTCTGATAGTAGTCCACCGTGCTTCCCGGAGAGATCTGAGGATCGGTCCATCCATGGTAAGAAATGATCTTCCCGCCGCGATCGAAATACGGCTTCAGGTTTGTATCCAGGGCGTCCATGTCTTTGCTTGCCTTGAGGGTTTTGTCGATGTCGCTGTCCCAATTGAACGTTTTGAAATCCCAGTTGGCGTCTGAGAACACGATGTACTTGAACAGATCCACGCCCAGCCCAAAAGGCTGAGGTCCCGCCATTGTCGTCCACCCCAACTCACTGCCCGGGGAAAACCCAGCGACAACGGATTGTTTTGTCCGGCTATTGCTGGCGTTTGCATAAATATGGCGCGCGGTTGCAACCTGTGGTGCGGTGAGACAGGAGTTGTTGTCCTCGGCCTTGCAGAGCAGAACCTGCGGGTCGAACGGGCACTTGCGCGGGTTCTCAATCACTCCGTCCTTGACGCCGTCAATCGCGTCGCATGCAGCCACGGCCGCCGCATTGATCGTTGCGAATTTGGCCTGAGGAATAGGAGCTTCTGCGACGGCTTGTCCCACCCAGACCGATTGAAGCGCGCGGCCTGACCAGTTCACTCCGGGTGAGCCGGCCACCACGCCGTCATAGTCGGCCGGGAACATCTGCGTCTCCTTGATCGCCTGCTTGCCGCCGGCAGAACAACCGACGAAGTAGGAATACCTGGGCGCGCTGTTGTCATAGAAAGCCGTCGTAATGGCCTTCCCTTTGACGGTCATTTCATGAACGGCGCGATATCCGAAGTCGACCAGCTTCTCCGCGTGTCCCAGCGCGAAGCTGGCGCTGCCGCCTTGATGGCCGGTATCCGTGCTCGCGGTGGCATAGCCGTTGCGGAGAGCGGTTGCGAGAGCGGCTGTTCCAATGGACCCCGTCCATCCGCCGTTTCCCACACCCTGAAACTTGCCGTTCCAGCCGGTCATCGGCATCCACACTTCGACGTTGATGTCGGAATCGCTGGTGGGTTTGATTGTTGCCGTCACGCGGCAAAACGCAGGAAGATCCGCGTAAGGATTGCCGCCGCCGCGTGCTCCACCCCGTCCGCCTGCCCCGCCGGCCGAAAACGCTCCGGCGGCGACGGGCTGCGCCAGCGTGATTGTGGTGTCCGGAAGTTTGAGACTGCTCAGACTCTCACAGGGGGCGGCGGCGGCCGGAATCGCCGTCACCACGAGCGTCACGAACAGGATCAGGGCAAAAGAGTGTCGAATTCTCATGGAAACCTCGCTACTTCGCTCGAAGATGTCCCACAATTTCTTCCAAACTGTCCTCTAAGTCAACTTCGGAAGCAGATCGCGGAGAGTTTTGATTTTCGGGACCGACTCCATCCCGGCATAGCGTCCGCTGCGATCCAGCAGAAAAGCATCAAGTCCGGCGTCCTGTCCCGCCTGAAAGTCGTCCAGCAGGCTGTCTCCTGCAAAGAGAATTCGCGATGGCGGAGCCCCGATGGCCCGAATAGCCACCCGAAAGATTTCTGCCTGCGGCTTGGCGTACCCGGCTTCGCTCGAGATCGTGATGGTATCGAAGAAGGATCGAATATCGAGGTCGTTCATCACTGAATACAGGCGGGAGTCGAAGTTTGAAATTACTCCTATTTTCAGCTGCTTGACGCGCAATTCCTCGAGAACTTCTCGAGTTTCCGGGAACAGCTGCCAGGCCTGTGAGCCACGGAATCGATCGTAGACTTCATCAAAGAAGCGATCGAAATTTTCTACCATTCCCACGTCGGAAAACACCTGATGGACGACGTTTTTCCACCACTGCCTTTCCTGTTGCGTGGTCAAGGGGCCGGAGTGGGGAAACCGGCGGGTGAAGGCAGCCTGGATGTCGGCCGCCGAAGCCGCTGTTCCATAATGCGCGGCGACAGCGTGGTAAATATCACCGACACTGCCACGGGTCGTAAAAAGCGTTTCGGCAGCGTCGAAGAGGACGGCGTCATAGTTCATGCAGGAATCATAGATGTTCGGGGTGGTTTCTTGAATGGTTTGCGGTTTCGTGATCGGAGATTGTCGCTCGATTCGAGGTTCGCACGGCCCTTCTCCGTTCGTCTTCTCTTTAGTCCGCCCGGGAATCACTCCTGTAGACTAGTCCGCGCCGCTGATAGCGGAATTGGGTAATGACATGTCAGCACACGTGACCGAACACAAACAGGGCGGCTTGGGTGAATTGGCGGCGACCGCGATTTGCGGAAACGACATCACGTCCTCGTGCCTCTATGTGTCTGCGCTCGCGATTGTTTACGCCGGATTGTGGGCTCCCGTGGCGCTGGCCCTGGTCGCCGGTGTTCTCTACCTGTTTCGCTCGATCTATTCGGAAGTGGTGGGAGCCCTGCCGCTGAACGGGGGAGCCTATAACGCCCTTCTCAATACGACGAGCAAGTCCTGGGCCTCGATCGCAGCCTGCCTGACGGTCCTCTCCTACATGGCCACGGCTGTGATCTCCGCTTCGGAGGCTCTCCACTACGCCCACACCCTCTCTCCCTATGTCCCGGTGATGATCGGCACGGTTTTGCTGCTCGGGTTGTTCATGGGTTTGACGATCATGGGGATTACGGATTCTGCGCGAGTCGCGATCGGGATATTTCTGGTGCATTTGGTGACGCTCCTGCTGCTGCTCTCGGTGGGTGTGGTCTATGTGGCGGGTCACGGCCTGGGTACTTTGATTGCCAACTTCGAGGCCCCCGTTCCAGGTGGAATGGCCGCAGCGCTCTTTTTTGGGTTCAGTGTTGCTTTGCTGGGAATCTCCGGGTTCGAGAGTTCTTCGAACTTTGTGGAAGAACAGGCCGAAGGCGTATTTCCAAAGACCCTGCGGAACATGTGGATCGCCATCACCGTGTTCAATCCCGCGATGGCGCTGCTCGCTCTGGCGCTTGTTCCGGCTGGAGAGGTTGCCGGGCACCAGGAGGCCCTGCTGGCGCACATGGGGGACCTGGCGGCGGGGAATTGGTTGTCGACGCTGGTTTCGATCGATGCATTTCTGGTGCTGAGCGGCGCCGTATTGACGAGTTTTGTCGGCGTCAACGGACTCGTCCGCCGCCTGACGCTCGACCGTTGCCTGCCGCAGTTCCTGCTCAGGCAAAACCGCCGGGGGACGACTCATCGCATCATCATCGGCTTTTTCCTCCTCTCGGTATCTGTTCTACTGCTGACAGCGGGCGAACTGACGGCTTTGGCTGGCGTTTACACCCTTTCCTTTCTGGCCGTGATGGTCCTGTTCGGAGTCGGCAATATCCTGTTGAAAGTGAAGCGATCCAACTTGCCTCGGCCGACCCGCGCCGCGTGGCCGACAGTGCTTGTCGCAATCCTGGCGGTGGCCGCGGGATTAATAGGGAACGCCGTTCTGAACCCCCCCTACCTGCTGGTTTTTGCAGAGTATTTTATTCCCACGGTGGCGGTGGTCTTTATCATGCTCGGCCGGATTGGCCTGCTCAAGGTGGCGCTGTTCATCGTTCGTTCGCTGTTTACCACGGTTCTTCGGCGCACGCAGAGATTCACGGGCGCCATCGCCCGGAAGATCGAGGAAATCAACTCGCAGCAGGTGGTGTTTTTTACCCGGGGCGACAACATCGCCAACCTGAACAGCGCCATGCTCTATGTCCAGAGGAACGAACATACGAACCGGATCAAAATCGTAACCGTTGTCGGGGATGCGAGTCAGGTGCCTGCGGATCTTCAGCAGAATTTGAAATTTCTCGACCAGGCTTATCCGGAGATCGATATAGAGTTCGTCGTTATTACAGGCACCTTCGGTCCCGGTCTGGTCGAGGAGTTGTCGGCGAAGTGGAGCGTACCCCGCAACCTCATGTTTATCGGCTCTCCCGGTACTCACTTTCTATACGGGCTGGCCGAACTCGGCGGTGTGCGTTTGATCATATGAATGGCGGACGGAGTGCGGCACCTTGAAGGAGTCTGCGATGCAGGATTTCGAAAAACTTGGCGTGTTCTATCTCGGGCGTGAGTTCGATCTGGCGAGCAAGACGGAAAAGGAAGCACTCGTGTTGTACGACTCGAAGGACCTTGTTACCCACGCGGTCTGTGTGGGCATGACGGGGAGCGGAAAGACCGGCTTGTGCATCGGCTTGCTCGAAGAAGCCGCGATCGACAACTTGCCTGCCATCATCATCGATCCTAAGGGCGATCTTGCGAATCTCCTGCTGACCTTTCCCCACCTGACCCCGGAGGAGTTTCGTCCCTGGATCAATCCCGACGACGCGGCTCGCAAGGGGATTTCACCCGACGCGTATGCCTCGCAGCAGGCCGAAATGTGGCGTCAGGGGCTTGCAGAGTGGGGCCAGGACGAGGGTCGCATTCGAAGACTGAAAGACGCCGCGGATTTCGCGGTCTACACGCCGGGGAGCAACGCCGGCCTTCCGGTTTCCGTTTTGAAGTCTTTCGCGGCTCCGCCGGCCGAAGTGTTGGAGGATAGCGAATCTCTGACGGCTCGCATCAACAGTTCCGTAACGGCGCTCCTCGGATTGATCGGTATCGATGCCGATCCGATAAAGAGCCGCGAGCACATTCTCATTTCCACAATCCTTGCGACAGCGTGGAGAAAAGGAGAGGACCTCGATCTCGAGGGCCTTGTCCAGCAGGTCCAGACCCCCCCGTTCCAGAAGGCCGGCGTGCTCGACATCGATTCGTTCTACCCTGCCAGGGAGCGGGTCGAGCTGTCTCTGGCGATCAACAATCTTCTTGCCGCTCCGAGCTTCAGCGCGTGGATGGAGGGTGAACCGCTCGATGTTGGCGCGATGCTTCACTCCGATTCCGGCAAACCGCGCCATGCCATCTTCTCGATTGCGCATCTCAACGATGCCGAGCGGATGTTCTTTGTTTCGCTGCTTCTCAATCAAACTCTTGCGTGGATGCGGACACAGTCGGGTACGACCTCGCTTCGCGCCCTGCTCTACATGGACGAGATCTATGGGTACTTCCCGCCCGTCGCGAGCCCGCCGTCGAAGGCGCCGTTGCTCACCCTGCTCAAACAGGCCAGGGCCTTCGGTCTTGGCATCGTTCTGGCGACGCAAAATCCCGTGGATCTGGACTACAAAGGACTCTCGAACGCCGGGACCTGGTTCATCGGGCGGCTCCAAACAGAACGTGACAAGGCTCGCGTCCTGGAAGGACTCGAAGGCGCATCCGCGACTCAGGGAGGAACTTTCGATCGCCAGGGCATGGAGCAAATCCTTGCGGGCCTGGGAAGCCGCATCTTTCTGATGAACAACGTTCATGAAGACGCGCCAGTGGTTTTCCGAACCCGGTGGACCCTGTCCTACCTTCGTGGACCCCTGACGAGGAGTCAGATCAAGATTCTGAACGACTCGCACGCGAACGGCGTCAAAGCTGCAGCCTCTTCAACCGGGCCGGCACCGGCGCTCGCGACGCCTGCGCCGTCCCTGCCTTCAGCCGGTTCTTCAGCCCGTCCTGTCGTTCCGGCGGACGTCCCGCAATACTTCATACCAGTCCGCGCTCTGCCGCCTGCAGGCCAATCGACCCTCTATGTGCCGATGCTCTATGCTTTGGGCGAAGTGCACCTCAGCGAGGCCCGGAGCGGTGTAGACACGACGTTGCGGACCAAGATGCTGTGTCCCCTGACAAACGATCCGATCCCGGTGAACTGGGAAACTGCCGAGGAATGCGAGGTCGATGAGAGTGACCTGGAGAAGGCGCCGTCCCAGACCACTGCAGCCTTTGCAGATTTGCCTGTACTCGCTACAAAAAAGAGGAGTTACGAAAATTGGGCGAGGGACTTCGAAGCGTGGATGTACCGCAATAAGGCGCTCTCTCTGTTCAGGAGCCCTTCCTCAGGAACGTTTTCGAAACCTGACGAACCCGAACGCGATTTCAGAATTCGCTTGCAGCACGCGGCGCGAGAAACTCGTGACGGGGCTGTGGACGCGCTGCGCAGGAAATATGCTGCCAAGATCTCCGCCGTCCAGGAGCGTCTCAGGCGCGCGCAACAGGCTCAGGAGGTTCAGGTCGAACAGGCCAGGTCCGCGAAGATGCAAACGGCGATCTCTTTCGGGGCGACGCTTCTTGGAGGTCTGCTGGGAAGAAAATCCCTCAGTCTTGGAACGATGGGCCGTGCGACGACCGCCGCCCGGGGAGTCTCCCGATCGATAAAAGAATCCAGCGACGTTACTCGCGCCAACGAAACAATCGAGGTGATCTCGCGGCAACTACAGGAACTGAATGCCCAAATGGAAGCGGAGATCTCTCTGCTGGCGTCGGACTCCGATCCTGCAACGGAGAAACTCGAAAGTATTGTCATCAAGCCCCGGAAGACAGATATCAACGTCAGGCTTCTGAGCCTGGTTTGGGTGCCTCGTGGGGGGAGATAAGGGGCCCTGGAGTTTGGACATTTTGCCCGCCGGAGACGTGAAAGCAAGGTAGCCCCGGGTGGAGCCGAGCGACACCCCGGGGTTCATCTCACGAGCGGCGTTTGCAGCCCGGCAGGGGTGCGAGGAATCCCTGCACCCCTGCCGGGGTGCAACATTCCCGTTACGGTAACCCCGGGTTGCGCTCGCTTCGCTCGCTTAACCCGGGGCTAAATTCTCAGCACGCCTCCGGCGTGCAAGTCCCCGAATTCCGGAGGAATTCGGACTGGAGTTTAGACATTCTTGAGTCTGAGAGGGAGCGGAAACACGAGGTTACGTCTCTGGTTTTCAGGTTCCTCCACAAGCCGATGGCGACGTTGAAACGTGAGTCTGAGCACGCCGGAGGCGTGCTCAGAATTTAGCCCCGGGTTAAGCGAGCGTAGCGAGCGCAACCCGGGGTTACCGTAAAGAGAATGTTGCACCCCGGCAGGGGTGCAGGGATTCCTCGCACCCCTGCTGCCGGGCCCTGCCGGGGTGCGAACGCACCTCGTGAGGTGAACTCCGGGTGTCGCTGCGCTCCACCCGGGGCTAAATTCCTTTCACGCCTCCGGCGTGCAAAATGTCTAAACTCCAGCCCGAATTCCGGAGGAATTCGGAGTCCGTCTACTCTTGTCTTCCTTACTTCGGTTGCTTGGCCAGCCGGAGGTAGGGCTTTAGTGTCTTGAATCCCGGAAACCTGGTTTGAGCTTCCTCGTTTGAAACGGCTCCGGTGAGGATCACGTCATCGCCGTTCTTCCAGTTTGCCGGAGTCGCGACTTTGTGCGTTGCCGTCAGTTGAATCGAGTCGATTACCCGAAGAATCTCATCGAAGTTTCGTCCGGTTGTCATGGGATAGGTAATGATGAGTTTGATCTTCTTGTCGGGTCCGATGATATAGACGTTGCGGACGGTGAAGTTGTCGGCTGCGCTTCGTCCCGAGGCGCCGCCGGCGGTTTCGGCGGGAAGCATGTCGTAGAGTTTCGCGACCGCGAGATTAGGATCGCCAATCATCGGATAGTTCGGCGCTGTGCCCTGGGTTTCCTCGATATCCTTGGACCATTTCTTGTGGTCGTCCACGGAATCCACGCTCAGCCCTATGACCTTGACATTCCGCTTGTCGAATTCAGATTTGAGTTTGGCGACATACCCCAGTTCGGTCGTGCACACGGGGGTAAAGTCTTTGGGGTGCGAGAAAAGCATGGCCCATTTTTCGCCGATCCAATCATGGAACTTGATGGGTCCCTCAGTAGTTTCCGCAGTGAAATCGGGCGCCGTCGCCCCAAGCCGAAGTGGCATAACATCCTCCTGAAGTTCTGAAGAATTGAAATCAGACGTTGGTCGAATTCTTTATTACACGACTTTTGACGCCGCGCGTCAAAAGGGAAGTGGCTCTTTCGGCTCTTTTGATACGGCGGTTTGCGGTAGTACACTGCTTAGCGAATCGAAACTCAAGACCCTGGATGACCTTTCAAACTCTGGAGGCCCCATGAGGCGCAGGAACCGCTGGTTCATATTATTGGCATTGAGCGCACTGCTATCGTCGGGACTGACGATAGCCCAGCAACCGGCTGCGAACCCGGTTCCAGCTGCCGCGCTGGCACTGAACCAGCCCATTCCTGTTGAACCCGCAATCACTGTGGGAACGCTGCCGAACGGGCTGCGCTATTACATCCGTCCGAACAAGCAGCCCCTGGATCGTGCGGAATTGCGGTTGGTTGTCAAAGCCGGATCGGTTCTGGAGGACGATGACCAGCAGGGGCTGGCGCATTTCGTCGAGCATATGGCTTTCAACGGCACGAAGAACTTTCCGGGCGAAGAAGTCGTGAAGTTCCTGCAGTCGACGGGCATGCGGTTCGGCGCCGATGTCAACGCAAACACGAGTTTCGATGAGACCACCTACATGCTTACGGTGCCTACCGACCAGGCAGACATTCTCGCGAAGTCCTTCCTGGTTCTTGAGGATTGGGCGCACAACGTGACGTTTGATCCCGCCGAAGTTGAGAAGGAACGCGGCGTCGTTATGGAAGAGTGGCGGTTGCGCCGTGGTGCCGGAGCGCGAATAACCGACAAGCTCTTTCCGCTTCTGCTCGAGGGCTCGCGTTATGCGGATCGTCTTCCTATCGGAAAGACCGACATCATCCAGAATGCCAAACCCGAGAAGCTGAAGCAGTTTTACACGGACTGGTACCGGCCCGATTTGATGGCGGTGGTCGTCGTTGGGGACATTGACAAGGCCGTTGTCGAGGGTCTGATCAAGTCGCACTTCAGTTCGCTGGCGATGCCGCCCAATCCCCGGGAAAGGAAAGTCTTCGATATTCCGGACCACGATGGAGCGATATTCGCGATACTTTCCGACAAGGAAGAGACATCCACAAGTTTCGAAGTCGGGAATCTTTTGCCCGCCAGCGGACAAAGCAAAATCGGAGACTACCGCCAGCACATGGTGGACGCCTTGTTTTCCGGGATGCTGTCGAACCGGTTACAGGAAATTGCGCAAAAACCCAACGCGCCCTTCATCGGTGCGGGTGCGGGACGCAGTCCTTTCATCGCCCGAACGAAGGATGAGGCGGCCCTGGAAGGCGCCGTCAAGCCGGGAGGGGTGGAAGCCGGTATCGCGGCCGTCCTCGCCGAAGCGCACCGCGTGGATGAATTCGGATTCACCGCAACAGAGTTGGATCGAGAGAAGCAGGACACATTGCGCGCGTACGAACGGATGCTCACGCAGAAGGATGCCCGCACGTCCGCGAGCCATGCCGCTGAGGAGATTCGTAACTTCATCACCGGGGAGTCCCTGCCGGGCGCAGACCTGGAATACGCCCTGCAGCAGCGATTCCTGCCGACGATCACTCTGGACGAAGTCAACAAGCTCTCGAAGGAATGGTTCGGGGGCGACAAGAACCGCATGGTCATCGTCACGGGCCCCGAAACCGCAGGTGCCCCGCTGCCCACCAGCACGCAGCTGGCGGCCGTGATCAAAGACGCCGCCTCGAAACCCCTGACTGCGTACGTAGACAGCGTAGGCGGCCAGAGCCTGATGGACTCGAGTCCCAAGCCGGGAACAATCGTGAAAACGACGACCCGAGGCCAGGAGATTACCGAATGGGAACTCTCCAACGGTGCGAAAGTCGTCTTAAAGCCGACGAACCTAAAGGCCGACGAGATCCTCTTGCAGGCAATCAGCCCTGGCGGCACGTCGTTGGCCAGTGATGCGGACTATATTCCCGCAAGCACGGCCGTGAGTGTCGTCACCGCGGGCGGTCTCGGTAAATTCAATCGCATTGATCTGGGGAAAACCCTGAGCGGCAAGGTCGCGTCCGCGCGTCCGTTCATCAGTGAGGTTCAGGAGGGCGTCACGGGAAGCGCCTCCCGAAAAGATCTCGAGACGATGTTCCAGCTGGTATATCTCACGTTCACGGCGCCGCGACTGGATCGCGAAGCCTTCGAGGTGCAGGCCGCCCAAGCCAGGACGATCCTCGCAAATCAGACGGCCGACCCCGGCTTTGCATTTTCCAAAGCTTTGTCCGAGGCCCTTTACAAGAATCACCTCAGGCGCCGGCCGACGACGGTTGAGACCGTGGACAAATGGAACCTCGACAAGTCGTTCGCGTTTTACAAGAGCCGGTTCGCCGATGCGAGCAATTTTACCTTCCTGTTCATCGGAGACTTCGATCTGGCCATGATGAAGCCTTTCGTTGAAACCTATCTGGCTTCGCTGCCTGCGACGCATCGCAAGGAAAGTTATAAGGATGTCGGCGCCACCTATGCCCGCGGTGTTGTCGAGCGAACGGTCGAAAAGGGAATTGAGCCGAAGAGCCAGGAAGCGATTGTTTTCAGCGGTCCGTTTCAATGGAACCAGACCCAGCGCATTGCGATCCGCGCCATGGGCATGGTTCTAACAGATCGTTTGCGGGAGGCGATTCGCGAGGAACTGGGCGGAACCTACAGTATTGGTGCCAGCCCCGGCATCAACAAGATCCCGCGGTCGGAATATACCTTTGCGATCCAGTTCGGCGGCGATCCCGAGCGCATGCCTGCCCTGATCAAACGCGTGTATGAGGAGATCGAGAAATTCAAGACGGAAGGACCTACGCCCCAACAGGCCAGCGACGTCAAGGCCCTGCTGCAGCGAGAGTGGGAAACCAATGTCCGGCAGAACAGCTATCTGTTGGGACAACTTGCCGGCAAATATCAGATCGGCGAAGATCCTGAGAGTTTGTGGCTGGTGCCGGACTTCTACAACAGGCTCGATGCTTCCTGGATTCAGAACGCCGCAAAAACCTATCTCGACATGAAGAATCGCGTTCAAGTCACGCTGTTGCCGGAGAAAAAGTAAGCGGCACATCGATGGACATTGCTGTTCGACGGGGGGCGAGGAATCCCAGCACCCCTGCCGGGGTGCGAACATCTCCGGTACGGCAACCCCGGGTTGCGCTCGCTTCGCTCGCTTACCGCGGGGCTAAATTCTCAGCACGCCTTCGGCGTGCTCTGGAGTTTGGACATTTTGCACGCCGGAGGCGTGAACGGAAGGTAGCCCCAGGTGGAGCACAGCCACACCCGGGGTTCATCTCACGGGGGCGAGGAATCCCAGCACCCCTGCCGGGGTGCGAACATCTCCGGTACGGCAACCCCGGGTTGCGCTCGCTTCGCTCGCTTAACCCGGGGCTAAATTCTCAGCACGCCTCCGGCGTGCTCTGGAGTTTGGACATTTTGCACGCCGGAGGCGTGAACGGGAGATAGCCCCAGGCGGAGCACAGCCACACCCGGGGTTCATCTCACGGGGGGCGAGGAATCCCAGCACCCCTGCCGGGGTGCGAACATCTCCGGTACGGCAACCCCGGGTTGCGCTCGCTTCGCTCGCTTAACCCGGGGCTAAATTCTCAGCACGCCTCCGGCGTGCTCTGGAGTTTGGACATTTTGCACGCCGGAGGCGTGAACGGAAGATAGCCCCAGGCGGAGCACAGCCACACCCGGGGTTCATCTCACGGGGGGCGAGGAATCCCAGCACCCCTGCCGGGGTGCGAACATCTCCGGTACGGCAACCCCGGGTTGCGCTTGCTTAATCCGGGGCTAAATTCTCAGCACGCCTCCGGCGTGCTCTGGAGTTTGGACATTTTGCACGCCGGAGGCGTGAACGGAAGGTAGCCCCAGGTGGAGCACAGCCACACCCGGGGTTCATCTCACGGGGGCGAGGAATCCCAGCACCCCTGCCGGGGTGCGAACATCTCCGATACGGCAACCCCGGGTTGCGCTCGCTTAATCCGGGGCTAAATTCTCAGCACGCCTCCGGCGTGCTCTGGAGTTTGGACATTTTGCACGCCGGAGGCGTGAACGGAAGATAGCCCCAGGCGGAGCACAGCCACACCCGGGGTTCATCTCACGAGGGGCGAGGAATCCCAGCACCCCTGCCGGGGTGCGAACATCTCCGGTACGGCAACCCCGGGTTGCGCTCGCTTCGCTCGCTTACCGCGGGGCTAAATTCTCAGCACGCCTTCGGCGTGCTCTGGAGGTTAGACATGCTTGAATCTGAGCGGGAGCGGAAACAGGAGGTTACGTCTCCGGTTTTCAGGTTCGCCCGCAAGGCGATGGCGACGTTGAAACGTGAGTCTGAGCACGCCGGAGGCGTGCGAGGAATTTCAGCCCCGGGTTAAGCGAGCGAAGCGAGCGCAACCCGGGGTTACCGTAACGATAATGTTGCACCCCGGCAGGGGTGCAGGGATTCCTCGCACCCCTGCCGGGGTGCAAACGCCGCTCGTGAGATGACCCCGGGTGTCCTCGCTGCGCTCCACCCGGGGCTACCTTCCTTTCATGCCTCCGGCGTGCGAATCATCTACGACTTCCAGCGCACGAGGGCTACCTCGTGCGAAACCACCTGCTCCACGGCGAGGGGGGAGAGAGCCGCTTCCGTTTCCACTGCTTTCAGCGGGCCGCGCGGCGCAGTGTGTCTGATGTCTGAAGAATCACCCGTCGAAGGCGGACGGGATAGTCCGGATGTCCGCTAATGAAATCCACGACAATCTTCGAGGCGGAGGCGGTGCTGTGGCCGCGCAGAGTGGAGTCCATCCAGCGTGCGGGGAAGAAGATGTCGCCGGTTCGTTGAATTTCGGTCAGCATCTCCAGCGCCGGTCGAAGGAGTCGTTCGGAGGCCTGCGCGCGAAGGGGGTGGTGAAGGTAGCGTAACCCTTCAAGCACCCAGGGCTCGTGCTGCCTGTTCTCCACATCCCGCAGGCTGTTGAACCAGGTGTCGCGCGTTTCCTCCTGGTCCGACACAGCGGGCATGACGAACTCGAAACGGGCTCTGCGATCAGGATTTCCGAATCTCAAACGCTGGCCTTCGAGGATGGCGGCGGAGGCGGGCGCCGAGCGAACAGCCAGGTCCAGCGCCATCGATGCTTCGTCGGGCTCTGAAAGCGTCAATCCCGGGATCTTCTCCTCCCTGCGCCAGATGCGTTCAAGAAAAAGAATTCCCTCGGGCGTGGATACGGTCGAGCGAAAGGCGTTGAAGTATGTCGCCTTCGTCGAAGACGAAGCCGTACCCTGCAGTCCGTTCATGAGAAGACGTTCCAGTTGAGGAGCGACGTATTGCCTTTGCGTATCGGTGAGAAACGTCCAGAAAGCCTGGCCGGTGTATCCCAGCACGAGTTCGAGATTCTGCTCCGTATCTTCAGCGGGTAAAGACCGTAGCGCCAGGTTCACGAGATCGAGGGGCTTCACCCGGCGTTGCATCATCTCTTCCCACAACGTGATCCATACCGCGCCGCGGGTCAAGGCGTCCTTCAATTCGGGAAGATGTTGCAGCAGGAACCCCCGGCTTCGCTCATCGATGATGAAGTCACCATAAGCTAGACCGCCACCGGTGGGAAGTATGAATTCCGGATCGGGCATGTCGGGCAGAAAGTCCAGTTCGGTTCGGCTTCCGTCAAGCTCGACCAGAATGGAACTGACGCGCCCGATTTCGCCGATCGTGACGTTCATGGCCTCGGTCCAAAGGAGGAGACGCTCCGGTTTTGGAGTCTGGATGAAGGTGACGCCCCCCGGCTTGCGCACCGTACCGACTTCGGGCCTTCCCGCTGCGTCGACCCACGCATGGCTCCAGGAGGAGAGATCGCGTTCCGTACGTTCATCAAGGATTTCGATCAGGTCCGTCCAGGTCGCGTTGCCAAACTCGAACCGCTTCAGGTAGACCTGAAGGCCTTCCTGCAACTTCTCCGGGCCGAGGATGCGCTCCAGTTGACGCATGACGATGGGCGCCTTGTCGTAGATGATCGCGTCGTAGAGGCTTCCAGCCTCGTCGAGGTTCTCCAGTTCCTGACGGATGGGATGAGTACCCGCCGTCCGGTCCACGTCATACGCCGACGGATAGTGCCGCGTGAGAAACAGCAAATCATGATTTACCCTGGGAAAGGCCGGATTGACGATCTTCGCCGCCATGAAGTTTGCAAAAACTTCCTTCATCCAGACGTCGTTGAACCACTGCATGGTCACGAGATCGCCGAACCACATGTGCGCCGTTTCATGAGCGATGACGGAGGCACGATTGAGGATCTGGTTTTCGGTGGCGGAATCGTCGAGCAGTACGGCGGAAGCGTTGTAGAAGATCGAGCCGGGATGTTCCATCCCGCCGAATTGAAACGATGGAATCAGGACCAGGTCGAATTTGCCGAATTGGTAGGGAATGCCCGTGTACTTTTCGAGCCAGTCGAGCGACGAAGCATGCAGGTCGAAAACTTCATTCCTGTTGCGCTCGGTCTTCGCTCGATCCGTTTCGCGGTGGAACATGCGGTACCGGCGCCCGTTTCGTTCGGCGGTCTCCACTTGGAACTTGCCTGCCGCGAAGCTGAACAGATAGGTGGGAATCGGCTGCGTTCCGGCATACCGGATTCGTGCGCGATCGCCGGCGCGGTCATGAGAGGTCTCCTCCCCGTTGGAGACCGCATTCCAGTCCGCAGGGATATTCAATTCGAGTTCGAATCGTCCTTTGAGATTCGGCTGGTCGAAGCAGGGGAAAGCTGTTCGCGCTCGAGCCGGCACGAACAGCGTATACATGAAGTCCGGATTGCGGTTGAGCGCGGCGTCACCGGCCTTGAAATCGATTTCGATTGTGTTGTTGCCGGCAAGAAGCTCTTCGTTCGGAATGAGGATGTGGTCTCGAACGACGCGAAAACCCGAGGGGTTGCCGCCGGCCCTGACGGACTTCACGTGATCCGCGCCGGGAGTGAAATCCAGGACGAGGGGCTCAGCGTGATCCTTCGCAAGAAAACGGATGACTTCGCGTCCGGTGACAGGTTCGCCAGGGTCCGATGGGATCGTGAATACCAGGCTGTAGGTCAGATCCTGAATGGTCCGGGCGCGAACGCTGGCCAGACCCCGTGCAACTCCGGGGGCGATACCGGGGGCCAGAAGGGTGATTTCCTGTTTATCCATTTCACGGCAGTCCTGATGCCAGACCGGTGACCAGGAGCGCAACAAGCACCGGCGTGCGCGGATCATAACACGCCGGTTTGTCATGTAAGATGGACGGTCATGGCAGATGTCTATCCATTTCGCGGACTGAGGTATAACTCCGAAAAAGTTTCTGTCGAAAAAGTTGTCACCCAGCCCTACGACAAGATCTCCAGGGAAATGCAGGAGCGCTACTATGCGCTCGATCCCCACAACATCGTTCGGATCGTCCTGGGAAAGGGAAGCCCGAGCGACTCTGCAGCGAACAACGTTTACACGCGTGCTGCGGCCCAACTGAAGGCCTGGCGGGATTCCGGTGTTATCGAGCCCCTGGCGGCTCCATCGTTCGTCGTCTATTTTCAACGATTCGCCATTCCCGGGACCCGGGAGGAGCATGTGCGCAAAGGTTTCATCGGCCTGGGACGGCTTGAAGACTACGACACAAAGATTGTCTATCCGCACGAGCGCACGCTGTCCGGACCGAAGCAGGATCGGCTTCAGCTTCTTCGGCACACGCGCACGCACTTCGAACAGATCTTCATGTTGTATGAAGACCCGGAGCGGCGGATCGACGACGCGCTGGACGCCGCCGCGGGGGATGCGCCGGATATCGAGGTCACCGATGAATACGGCGTGACCCACACGCTGTGGATCGTGGATAGTCCTTCCGTGTTGAAACAAATTCATGAAGGCATGGCCGGCAGGAAGCTCATCATTGCCGACGGTCATCACCGGTATGAGACCGCCCTGGCTTACCGTGATGAGATGCGGGCGCGGGGAAATGCCGGAGCGGACGCACCCCACGAGAAACTTCCGATGACGTTTTTCAATATGTACAGCCCGGCCCTGACCGTGCTGCCCACCCATCGTGTGCTGGCAGGACTTCCCCACTTCGATCACGAAGGATTTCTCGAACGCGCTTCACGCTTTTTCGAAATCGACGAGGCGCCCGCCGATGCGGAGGCTTTTCGCCATGCATTGATCCGTTCAGGCCAGCAACGCGTCACCATCGGTGTTTGCGCCGACGGGGGCCGCAGCCGTGTATTGCTCCAACTCAAGGACGCAGACTTGTCGGAAGTCATGGCGGATCTTTCCGAAAGGCAACGCACGCTCGACGTGGTCGTCCTTCACCGTCTTCTGGTTGAACGGTGCCTCGGGATCACCGAGGAGGCTGTGAAGCACGAGAGTCACATCACGTATGTCCGCGAGTTCGATGCGGCGCTGAACGCGGTTACGCGCGGGGACGCCCAGATTTCGTTCTTATTGAATGCGACGAAGCTGGAGCAGCTGCGCGATATCGCCTATGAGGGAAATGTCATGCCGCAGAAATCCACGGACTTCTATCCGAAGGTGCTGTCCGGATTGATGCTGTATTCCCTCGAGGACAACCTGTTCTAGAAACGCATCCAGAAACCCCGGTTTCTGGATGCGTTTCTAGAGGCTTCCTGCTTTCTCGGCTGCTGCTCTCATAGACTCCAGAAGTTCAGCGCGGCGGTCATAGAGACGCTTCGGCGTTCGTGCCCTGGTCTTTTTCATGGCGTATGCGGTCAGCAGCGGAACGGCGATTGTTGAATCCACATAACAGACGACGGCGTCCGGCAGACGGTCGGGATCGACCTTTCCCCAGGTGACGGCTTCGGCCGGCGTGGCGCCGGACAATCCTCCGGTGTCGACGCGTGCATCCGTGAACTGCAGGTAGTAGTCGTGTCCCTTCTCGTCGAGTCCGAGCACTTCCTGAATCTGGGGCTCGGTCTGCAGGACAAAGTTTTTCGGCGAGCCGCCGCCAACGATGAGAATCGCGCTTTTGTTGCCCTGCTTCTTCGCGCCGTAGACGATCGCCGCGGTCTCATTGACATCCGCGTTGACGTCGTACTGCAGCTTGTTGCCGGCGAGCGCTTTGGCGGCGACATTCATACCGATGGAACTGTCGCCTGGCGACGATGTATAAATCGGCACTCCAAGTTCATACGCGGCGCCGAGCAGAGACTTGTCGGTCAGCCCGAGTACGCGGCTTCGCTCAAGGATGTACTTTCCGGCGAGATGATGAAACTCGGCCGTGCTCATGGTTCGCTGGAACTCCTGCCCCCTGATCATTTCCCTGAAGAACGAGTCTGTTTTCAGCAGGACGTCGTAATCGAAAAAAATGTCGTAGATGCGAACGACTCCTTCCTCGCGGAGGATCTTGTCGTCAAGATTGTGAATGCCCCGGCGCATTTCCAGACCGATGCCAAAGTGCGTGTCGTGATAGAGGTTTGCGCCGGTGGAGACGATCCAATCGATAAACCCGGCCCGCATCAGGGGAATGATCGCGGCCATTCCAATACCGGCGGGCGTCATCGCCCCCGACAAGCTCATGCCGACTGTGACGTCCTCCTGCAGCATACGTTCGGTGAAGAGGTGGCAGGCCTCCCGGAATCTTGCCGCATTGTAGGCATTGAAGGTCTGATCGATCAGATCGACGATGGAGATGTCTTTGTCAATCGCTGGAGGCTGAATAGACTGTCCGTGTAGAAAGCGGCTCCGTTTGCTCATAAGCAGCAAATTGTACCGTGATTGCTGTCTTTTGGTTTGGTGAACCTCGCACCCCGCGGGGTGCGTTTCCCTTTTTCGTTGAATCGCAGGACCGCGCTAAAGGACACTTAGTGAAAAAAAGAGGAGGCTGCCGTGAGGAAGATTCTTTCCGGTCTCGTTCTGGTGTTGGTGTTTCAGGTTCTTGCCTTTGCGCAACTCGATGACAAGATTGCGGACCGTCTCTATGAATCTGCAACGGTCTTCAATGAGCTCATGAATGCCCCCGATGGAGGCGTACCCAAGAAGGTCATGCAGGACGCCGAGTGTGTCGCTGTGATTCCGGCGGTGAAGAAGGCTGCACTGGGTATTGGCGGAACATATGGCCGTGGCGTCCTGGTGTGCAAGAAAGACAATGGAAAAGGTCCATGGGGGCCTCCGTCGATGATTGGAATCAGTGGCGGGAGTTTCGGAATACAAATCGGCGGGCAATCGAATGACGTCATCATGCTGTTTATGACTCCGGACAGTGTCCAGCGGTTACTCAAGGAAAAGGTGACAATCGGCGCGGATATGTCCGCTGCCGCCGGCCCGTTGGGTCGCCAGGCTTCGGCGGAAACGACAGCGTCATTGCGAGCGGAAATTCTGACTTACGGGCGCAGCCGCGGAGTGTTCGCGGGCATCTCGCTGAAGGGGACAGCGCTGAGTCCAGACAAGGACGGCAATAAGAGTCTTTATAACAAGGATGTTCCTGCAAAAGACCTATTGATGGACGGCGCGTTGCCGATTCCTGAGCCAGCTCGCAAGCTCATCGATGCCCTGACGGCGGCGAGCCAGTAGCACTCCTGACGCCTCGGCAAGGTCCCCTCCTGCCGGCGGCGGGAGGGGAGTTTGCTCCTGTTTGAGCCGCCTCGCGGCTTTCCCTTTATAATTGATCCGATGTTGCAAGAGCACTACGACGCTGCGCGAGACAAGGTCGTCGTTTTCACCGAGGACTGGATGGGTGTCCTCAAGCTTACGGGTTCCGAGCGGCACACCTGGCTTCAGGGGATGGTCACCAATGATGTGGAAACTCTGAAGCCCGGTAGCTCGTGTTATGCCGCGCACTTGAACGCCCAGGGGAAGGTCGTCGCGCAAATGACGGTTTTCGTCGATACCGATGCGCTTTGGCTCCTTGTCGAACGGACTGCCGTCGAGAAGCTTGCGGCAGCCTTCGAGCGACTGATCATCATGGAAGACGCGCAGGTCAACAACGTTTCTTCTGACTACACGGTGCTGGGTCTGGTCGGGCCACAGGCCGGGCGCGTCCTTCAGGGTTTGAGTTGCCTCACCGTGCCCGTGGATCACGGTTACGACTTGATCGTACCCGTGAACGCCGCGCCCGAGGTTTCCGCTGCCGTGACTGCCGCCGGAGCCGTTGCCGCGGACACCGAGGTCTGGAATATTCTGCGAACCGAGTGGGGCATTCCACTCTACGGCGTGGATATTGACGAAACCACGACGATGCCGGAACTCGGGCAGCGAGGGATCAGCTACGACAAGGGGTGTTATATCGGTCAGGAGGTCGTGGCGCGAATCAGGTATATCGGACATGTGAATCGGCGTTTCGTGGGGTTTGTGTGCGACAACGGGGCGGTGCCGGAGGTGCGCAGTACCGTGGAGTTGCGGGGCAAAGACGCCGGTTATGTCACATCCGCCGTGTTTTCGCCCGGACTCGGAAAGCCCATCGCGCTTGGATTTGTGAATCGTGTGGCCGCCGAGGCAGGCACCGCTGTCACGATCGCAGGCAGGGACTCCAGAGTCGCTGCTCACGTTGCTGCACTGCCGATGATCCCTATACGCTCCGGGGGTTGAACTTCGAAACGTCGCGCAGCTGCTGAAACAGGCGCTCCTCTTCCGGCGAGAGTGTCTTGGGCACCGCGATTTTGAGCTTCACGAAATGGTCGCCCCTTCCCCCTGCACGAATGGTGAGTCCCTGGGCTTTCAGCCGCAATCTTTGTCCTGAGGCGACGCCTGGAGGAATCCGGATATCGGCCTTTCCGTCGAGCGTCGGTACTTCAATCGCAGCGCCGAGGGCGGCTTCCCATGGCGTGATTTCCACTTCAACCTCTGTGTCGTCGCCACTGACGCTGAATCCGGAGTTGGGATCAAGCTTGAGGCGTATATAGAGGTCGCCGCCGCTCGGGCCGCCATGGGGAACCCGAATGCGGCTGCCGTTTCGCGCCCCGGGCGGGATTCGGACGTCGATGACCTTACGTCCTCGCGGGAACTGCACTGTGAGCTTTCGTGTTGTGCCGCGATGCATGTCGGAAAGCGGCAGAGTCAGCTCCGTTTCAGCTTCTTCGACACTGTCACCGTGTGGCTGCGTTCCGGCTCGGCCGGCGCCGCCGAAAAACATCTCGAAGAAATCGCTGAACGAGCCGCCCCCGCCCTGTCTGCCGAAACCGCCCGCGCCAGCCCCCGCGCCCGGTCGGCCTCCCCTGCGGCCGAACATCTCTGAGGGATCGAATTCTGTCTGCCAGCTGTTGGGTGGTGTGAAGTCACTGCCGCTCTTCCAGTTTGGGCCCAGCTGGTCATACTTGCCGCGCTTGTCCGCATCGCCCAGCACTTCGTAGGCTTCCTGGACCTCCTTGAATTTCTCTTCGGCTTGCTTGTTGTTGGGGTTCAGATCCGGATGATATTTCCGCGCCAGCTTGCGGTAAGCCTTCTTGATCTCGTCTTCCTTGGCTCCGCGGGATACGCCGAGCGTTTCATAGTAGTCGCGAAACTTAACAGGCATGTCTAATTATATGGTGACTTCAAGACCTTCGCAGGCGGCGATAACATTTGGATGGCACTTCCGGGCTTTGGCCAGAATCTTGTCGATAGCCGCATCCTCATGGTAGGGGTCGTGATGATAAAGCGCAATCCGTTTTGCTCCCGCTTCCAAACCCGTATCTATCGCCTGCTTCCAGCTGCTGTGGCCCCATCCGACGTGGTCGGGCAACTCCTCCGGGGTGTATTGTGAATCGACAATCAGGAAGTCTGCATCCTTCGCGAGTTTCCGGATGTTATCGTCACTCCACTGGATTCCATGCTCGATATCGGTGCAGTAGGAAACAACCTTTCCAGCCTGCATGATGCGGTATCCGACGCATCCCTGGGGGTGATTCAGGGCAAGGACGAGAATTTTGGTGCCGTCGATCGTGAAGGTCCCTTCGGCGAGATCGACATATTCCCGGGAACATGGAAGCCTCGACATGTTGACCGGGAAATAGGGATTGGCCATCATGCCGGCCAGGGCGTCCATCACCAGATTGGCGTCGCGCCTTCCGGCAAAATAGAACGTGAAATGATTCTTCGGATTGTAGAGTGGCTGGAAGAACGGCACTCCCTGAATGTGGTCGAGATGAAAATGACTGAAAAAGATGTGGGCTTTGATCGGCTTTCCGGCGGATTCCTTTTCGAGTTCCTTTCCCAGGAGCCGGATACCCGTACCGCCGTCGAATATCAGGATCTGGTTGCTGTCGGTTCGGATCTCCGTACAGGAAGTGTTTCCGCCATATCTCAAGTTTTCCTTCTGTGGTGTTGGCGTGGAACCACGCACTCCCCAGAACCGTACGCGCATCAAAGACCCCTCCAGGACTGGCGCAGTATAGTGTGGGGTCGCATCATACTCAAGAATCTTGGGATTTCGAGGATTTCGACGGTTTTGACGACGCCTCGGGGCACGACCGGTTCGCATTTCATGATGCTATAGTCTTGGATCATGCCAAAGACAGCGGGAATCCTCGTCATTGGGAATGAGATTCTCTCCGGTAAGACCGCAGATGAGAACTCCGTTTTCCTCGCGCGGGAATTGCGGAATCTGGGCGTCGACGTGCGCAAAGTGTCCGTTATTCCTGATGATACGGCGACCATCGCTGCGGAAGTGCGTTCGTTCTCCAATACGTTCGATTATGTCTTCACCACCGGTGGGGTTGGGCCTACCCACGATGATTTGACGATGAAGGGCATCGCGGACGGATTCGGCAGGAAGATCCGCCGTAATTCTCAGCTTGAGACGGCACTGCGAGGGTATTACGCCGCGAATCTCGTGGAGCCGAATCTCAGAATGGCCGACGTTCCCGAAGGGGCGCGTCTGATTGAGGGGCCAGGGCTGTGGTTTCCCGTGGTCGTCGTGGAGAATGTTTACATCTTTCCCGGAGTTCCGGAAATTCTCCGTCGCAAGTTCGGGCGTATTAAGGAAATGTTTCGCGATGCGCCCTACCACTTGAGAGAGGTCTATCTTCGTGCCGATGAGGGCCAGATCGCCGCTATCCTTCACGAAGTTCTGTCCCGGTTTCCCGACCTCCTGCTGGGTTCCTATCCGTACTTTGATGAACGGGCCTATTCCATCAAGCTGACCCTTGAATCAAAGGATCGGGTTTATCTCGACAGCGCTCATGAAATGCTCCTCAGGGAACTGGCTCGAATCGACCTCGTTCCACTGGCGGGAATCACAGGAGGCATATGAAGAAGAGCAGTGTGATCCTTTTCGTGACGTTGCTTATTTCGGCAGCCTGCGGACCCAGGATCGTTCCTGCGGATATAGGAAAGGTCTGGCACGAAAAGGAAGGCCCGTGGGAGGGCACCTGGAGCCGGCGGGGAGATACCAACGTTTTCGATGCTGTTTGGACAAACCCCCAGGGCGAGAAAATCGAAGATCAGGTGGTCTTCGAGTCGGTTTCGGACCACCAGATTGTGCTCTTCCGCAAGGGGACACAGGGGCGCTACCGCGGTCACTTGTCCGAAGACGGACTGAAGGTCGACAGCGGAAGCGCGGACTGGTTTTCGCCGGGCGACTCCTGGTCGGCGACGATCGAGAAATGATACGGACCTCAACTCGACGTCTGGGGATCCTCTCTGGAGCCTTCGGCTTTGCTCAAATACGCGGTAATCGCGGATCTTGCAGCGGCGCCCAGATTGTCTGGAAGGCGGGACAACGGAACCCATTCAATGCCGGCCGTCTTTTCGGGTTCAAGATTCTGCGGAACTCCTGAAACCAGCCGCACCAGGTAGGCGGGCGAAACCCAGTGGGCATTGTCGGCGTGAACGATGTGATTGGTGACGCAAAGCAGCGACACCACTTCCACCTCAATCCCCAGTTCCTCGCGAAGTTCGCGAACAAGCGCATCTTCCAGACATTCCATAAACTCCACGCGGCCGCCCGGAAGGCTCCAGAATCCGGATTCGGGCGCTTTCTTCCGCAGCAGAAGAAGGACTTTGTTGTCGCGCAGAATCATACCGCCGACACCGACCCGGGGGAACCTTCCGCGCTCCACGTTTACCAGTCCGTGGGGCGGTAGTCCTTCAGGAACTTGCCCCAGATGTGATTGCCGGTGTTGAAACCGGAGAGGATGGGATCCACGATGCGGGAGGCGCCATCCACGATGTCCAGAGGCGGGTGGAAGCGATGCTCGGCGAGTTTGCGCGCCGCGATTGTTTCGGGGTCCTCATCCGTCACCCAACCGGTATCGACGGCATTCATGTGAATGCCGTCGGCGTGGTAATCCGTCGCGGAGGTGCGAGTCATCATGTTGAGGGCGGCTTTTGCCATGTTCGTATGGGGATGCCGCGTTGTCTTGAATCGTCGATAGAACTGTCCCTCGACAGCCGATACGTTGACGATGTGTTTGTCGCGCGCAGGACTTTTCATCATCAGAGGTTTAAGGCGCGCGTTGATGATGAAGGGGGCTATCGCGTTCACGAGCTGTACTTCGAGCAATTCGACCGTCGGCACCTCAGCCATCAACAGGCGCCAGGAATTCCGCTCACGCAGGTCGACCTGCTGGAGATCCTGGTCCAGAAGATCCTGCGGAAAAAGATCGTGTTGTGCGAGGAGTTCTTCGGGCAGCAGAGGCACCTGCGACAGTTGCGCAGCCGTCGTTACCAGGGAAGGTGCAGGGGTTGCGCTTCCTTCCGGAAACATGTGATAGCCGCGAAGCCCTTCATGTTTGGCGACGAGTTTGCCGATGTCTTCCGGCATGTCCTTGAGGGCCGCGGTTTCCTTCTGCATCATGTGTGCGTAAAACGCGGGAGGCCGCCTGACAGTCTGACATGCATTGTTGATGACGAAATCGAGGCGGTCGCGCGTAGCGAGGATTTCACGGCAAAACGCTTCGACGCTCGGCGCGTGACGCAGATCGAGCCCATGGATCTCGAGCCGATCGCCCCATTGTTTGAAATCGCTTTCCCGCGCATAGCGCGCGGCAGCATCCCGCGGGAATCGCGTGGTGACGATGAGGGAGGCTCCTGAGCGCAACAGCTTGATCCCGGCCTGGTATCCAATCTTGACTCGCCCGCCCGTAAGCAATGCGACGCGGCCTCTCAGATCGGCCAGCTCGCTTCGCTTGAACCAGTTGAACTCTGCACACACCGGACACAATTGATCGTAAAAGTGGTGGACTGCCTCATAACTCTGCTTGCACACGTAGCAGTGCTGTGGTTCCACGGCTTCGCGGAAGTCCGGATCATTTTCGATGTCGGTTTGTTCGAACGAGGACGGCGGAAAAACGTTAGGTGTGTTGAAGATCTTTTCCCGGCGAAGTTTTCTGATGCCTGTGTCTGCCAGCGTATTTTCTTCGCGCGCCGTCTTCGCTGTCTTGTCCTGACGTCGATTGGCTTTGACCAGTCGCCGCCGCGCCAACGGATCCGGCTGGTAGACGGCCCCGGCCGCGCGCACGAGCCGCTTCTGATCCTCGGAAGACACTTCGGCAAGCAACTCCCGGTTTGTGGCGATGGATTCGAGCAGCTCAGACGCTGCGCGGACGCGTTCGGTGAAGTCGTCTGCCATTGCGTCCAGCTAGAACAACGACCGGTTGGCGAGAGGGACTTCCTCCATCAGGTGCGGAAATCCCAGTTCTTCACACAGGGAAGAGAGCTTGCTGCGATCCCCGCGGCGGTAACGGATGGTATCGGGATTGATTTCGAGGGGGGCGTCGCAACGGATTGTGGCGAGCTTGCGGCTCATCCGCACCGTTTCGATATTTTCACGGATGTGCCGCAGCACCCGATCTCGGGACCGGAACTGCAGGGAATGCAGATGATGCCCGTTGGCGGCAAGATCCTCGATTCCCGAGCAGACGGCAAGGATCTGGCACGCGGTTTTCGGGCCGACACCCGGTACGCCGGGAATATTGTCGACGGCATCGCCATTGAGCGCCAGCAAATCGGGGATCTGGTGCGGAAGTACTCCGAAACGCTCCCGCACGCCAACCTCGTCGAGCCACACGGAATTCGCCAGGTCGTAGATTCTTACGCCGACCCGGACGAGCTGCGACATGTCTTTGTCGCCGGTCACAATAGCGGCAGAATACCCGCGCGACCACATCTTCATCGCGATGGTTCCAATGACGTCGTCGGCCTCGTAGCTATCGGCGTCGTAGGTGGGGATTCCCATGGCTTCGGTGATCTTCCGGCAGTAGTTGATCTGGGGCGCCAGCCCCTGGGGAGTTTCCGAGCGCGTCGCCTTGTAATCCGGGTACATTTCGCTTCGAAAGGATGTGCGGCTCTCGAACGCGGCGACCATGTACTCGGGCTGATGCTCCTTCAGCAGGCGCAGCAGAGTGCGTGTGTATCCCAAAATGGCGTTCTTCGGCATCCCCGACGCTGTCGTAATGTCCTGTGGCACGGCGTAGAAGGCGCGAAAGATGTAGTTCATTGCGTCGATGATGAAAACCGGTGCGTCGGTCATTGGGAAATCGGTGTTGGTTTGCCTGCAGGGTCCACGGCCACGTAGACCACCTCGGCCTGGGTGACCTTGACAGTTTCCCGCGTGCCTGAATCTCCGAGGCGCTCGACCTCGACGTCGACATCGACCGTGACCGACGTGCGGCCGGTGCGGACCACCCGGGTGTAAAACGTGACGAGATCACCCAGATAGACGGGCGCCACGAAAGCCACTTCGTGCATGGCCTTGGTCACGAATCGCTGGTTGTAGTGCCGGCGAACTTCGACGGCTGCGGCCAGGTCGATATGGCTCAGGATGACGCCCCCGAAGATCGTCCCAAAGGCATTCGTATCCTTGGGCAGCATCGTCACGCGGATTGCAGGAAAGCGTTCGTCCATGGGTTTCTATCTCAGAAAGGGATTTCCATGACGTTCGCGGCCCACAGTGGTCGAAGGGCCATGTCCGGCTATGACGAGAGTATCTTCGTCGAGCGTCAGGAGCTTGTTCTTGATGGAGGAGAGAATTTCAGGAGTCGAACCTCCCCACAGATCGGTTCTGCCGATACCGTTCATAAACAGAGTGTCTCCGGCAAAGAGCGTGTTGCGGTCTCCCCGCAGCAAAAAACATGTACTGCCTGGAGTATGGCCGGGCGTGTGGATCACGCCGAGCTCGACACCTGCGCAGGCGACCGCACTTCCATCCTGGAGAAAATAATCGATAGTGCCGCGCCGTGGTGCCGGCACGCCCAGCCATTCGGCCTGGACATCCAGCTTTTCGAAGAGAAAGAGATCGGCCTTGTGCATGCCTGCCCGTACGATAGCGTTCTGCTGGAGTTCGAAGATTGCTCCGACATGGTCGATGTGAGCGTGAGTACAGATGATCTGCTTCAGAGTGAGGCCGTGGAAGTTGAGCCGGGACAGGATGAGGTCGGCGTCGTCTCCCGGATCGACAACAATCGCTTCCCGTGTCCGTTCATCACCCAGGATCGTGCAATTGCATTGCAGGAGGCCGACGGTGAATGTTTCGACGATCACTTGCTCACGTTCTCCGCTCCGAGAACTCTCAGTGTACCCGTGGTAGCGCCCGGCCTGTCTTTGATATCGGTACTGGCCACAAGCTGTTCGTCACCCGGAACGAGCTTCTGGCGCACAACAAGGGTGTCTTTCTGCAATACCCCCCCGGTTTCATCCAGGTATGTCGCTTCAAGCTGAATCGAGTCGTAGGTAAAACGGCCGCTGGTATTTCTGAAACCTATAATCCATGCCGGTTTTGCATTTGGGAGTTCCGGCCGGAATTCGTATTTCGTCAGGACAACGTCTCGGGCGCCGTCGGCCCGCTGGAACCGTGAGGAAATATAGCTGCCATACGAACGAAACCCGAGGACGACGATCAGGATGACCATCGCGAGTCGCCGTCCGATGATCCAATAGCGGTTTTGAAGCAGGCGAAAAAGGCTCATCGCCGTTGGGGAGGCGGCGTTTCCTGCAAGGTTACGGCGATGTCCATTTGCTGGGTGCCGCGCAGGATCGTAAATGTCACCTTGTCGCCGGCCTTGCGATGATCGATGTCCGTTGCAACGTCCGGCAGCGAAGTGATCTCTTTCCCCTGGAA
Organism: uncultured Acidobacteriota bacterium; assembly: GCA_963836435.1. GTDB lineage: Bacteria > Acidobacteriota > Terriglobia > 20CM-2-55-15 > 20CM-2-55-15 > DASTBJ01. The sequence goes on from CAWIJI010000016.1 coordinate 77,155, forward strand.
CGCGATGAGAACATCACCGCCCACAGGATAGATACGGAAGCCGTATTGGACTTGTTGCCGCGCTGCACGAATTCCGGCGGTCGCCATCGGGCTGCCCGGACGCAGATCCATCACCATGTATCCGCGGGACGGTGTGATGCCCAGTTGTGCGGCCAGCCGGTCCGGATAACCTTCCATGGGGAACAGGTCTGACATCACCAGTCCAACCCAGGGCCGCTTGACGTATCCATAGGCGATCAGGTCGCTGACGATGCGGCTTACCGTATCCGCGGGGATCGCGAACCCAATCCCCACATTGCCCGCACCGGAGGGCGATACGATCTGTGCGTTAATGCCGATGATCTGGCCCGCACGATTCAGGAGTGGTCCTCCTGAATTCCCAGGGTTGATTGCCGCGTCTGTCTGGATGATGTTTTCGATAACCTGGCCGGTTTCGGCCCTGATGGATCGCCCCAGGGCGCTGATGACACCCGTTGTCAAGGTTCGTTCATAGCCGTAGGGGTTGCCAATGGCCAGCACCTTCTGGCCCACCTGCAGGCCCGAGGAGCGGCCGATCGGAATGGGGTGAAGTTTGTCGGCGGGCGCATCGATCTTGATCACGGCCAGATCATTGTTGGGATCGGTGCCGACGACTTTGGCTTTGTATTTCGTCTGGTCCGCGAGCGTGACTTCCAGTTCGCCGCCGTTCAGGGAGTCTTCGACGACGTGATAGTTCGTTCCAATGTTGCCGTTGCTGTCCAGGATCACACCTGATCCGGTTCCCGCCTCGACCGGGTATGGCCGCAGGAAAATATCGCGCGCCAGGGTGGTGGATGCGATGTTGACTACACCCGGGCTGTATTTCCGGTAAACGTCGATGTTGTTCTGTTCGTCGCCATCCGGTGGCACGTTGGCCTGTAAGGCTGCTGCCGGCGCGGGTAACGGAGCCGGTTCTCCGGGTTCCGCCCAGCTGACTTCCGGGGGGCGCGCTCCCGCGGATCGAAGAGGACGCCATTCCAACAACACGTAAACGATTGCGGCTGTCGTGACGGAAGTGAGAAAGGCAACCTTGATGAGGTTCTTCATGAGGAAAAAGGATAGCTCGAAACGGGAGGAAATTCCTGCCTAGATTGGGAAGAGTGGATTCGGGGCCGTGCACCTCGAACCCCGAATTGGGGACAGTCCGCCCCCAACGAATTCGGGGTTCGAGGTGCACGGCCCCGAATCCACTCTTTCCCCCGGTCTCCCCTCATCTTCATCTTTCACGCAGCCAGATGCAGGTCACGGGAATGAACACGGTCAGCACCGCCGCGACGATACTCACTCCCGCGAAGCCTGAGGAATCGAAGGCGCGTGCACTGACAGCGGCCGCCGTGGCAATCCCGACCTGGGAGGCGGCATTGCGGACTGCGGTGTATTCGCCGCGGATTTCCGTGCCGACGATTTCGGTCGTCAGGGCGTGCAATGGCGCCTGCCGCGCCGACGCCGCGACGCCCAGCACCGCAATTCCCAGCCATAGCGGCCACCCCCAGTCCAGTCTGGCAACGATCACGAAGACGGGTGCAAGAACCAGGTTCGCTCCGATGATGACGTTTCGCTTGCCTGCATGGTCCGATAACCAGCCGGAGAGCGGCGAGGCAGCCACCGCCGCCACGCCCGATAGCATGAAGATCAAGGCGATGCGATCCAGCGCGATGTGGCGCTCATTGGCGAGCCATGCGCCGACGTAGGTCAGGTAGCCAACCAGGCCGCCGGAGGTGAGGAATGCTGCAACCATGCCCGCCACACGCTCCGGTTCCCTGAAGTGGCTTCCGAAGCTTGAAAGTAGAGGAGTGTTTCCCTTGCGGGCCCGCGTGAAGGGCAGCTTCCATAGCGCCAGAATCAGCATCGCCGTCCCCAGCACCGCCAGCGTCCCAAACACCGATTGCCAGCCCCAGCGCGGCGCCATCAGGGCGCCTGCCGGAGCGCTGATGACGAATGCCAGGAAGTACGCCATGGACAGCACGCCCATGGCGCGTCCCCTTTGGGCGTACGAGTAGTGGTCTCCAGCGAAGGAGAGAGCGCAGGTGGAGAGCGTTCCGGCCGCAAATCCCGTCAGCGTGCGAACGACGGTTAGCCCGCCAAGTGTGGTAACTTGATAGGTCGAAAATGACGCAACGGCGAACAGGGACAGTCCCCCGGCGAGCACGCGTTTGCGGCCGATGCGGTCCGATAGCGGACCGGCAAACAAGGCGAAGACCGCCGCCGCGAGGGAATAGCTGGTAACTATGATTCCGGCCTGGCCCGGTGTGACCTGGAATTGTCCTGCAATAGTGGAGAGCAGCGGCGGAATCAGTTGGGTGTCCGATACGCCAAGGAAAAGGACGCCGAACAGGATAAGCGCCACTTTCCACTGGAACGTGTTGCCACCGGTCACGCGCGGATTCTAGCACATGCAGCACAAGGGCTCTTTTGGGGATGAGCAGTTGCGAATACAATGGCCGCCCGAAGCGTGAGTGCGTGGCGCTAAACTTGAATTATGGGATGCAGCGATTGAATGGACCTGGATCGGATAATCAGAAACAAGGGGATGCATGAAACGCGATTTCGAAGAAATTGAGGATATTGGCCAGCGGATCCAGTCGATCCCTGGAGAGTTGCCCATCCTTCCCGTCCGCGACGCCGTGATTTTTCCCAATGCCGTCATTCCGCTCAACGTCGGTAGAGAGAGCTCCGTGAAGCTCATCAACGACGTCCAGCAGGGCGACGGCATGCTCGTGGTTCTCACTCAGCGCGACAAGCGCGTCGATACCCCGGGGCCCGGCGACCTCTACGAAATCGGCACGGTCAGCATGGTGCACCGCGCCATGAAGACGCCCGAAAACAACCTGTTCCTGATCGTCATGGGAGTCGCGCGTGTTCGCGTTGACGAGTTTGTTCAGTTTGAGCCCTATCTGAGGGCGAGAATCCACGCGATACCCGACGATCGGGAAGACGAGACCGCCGTCGATTTCCAGGCTCTGAAGCGGACGGTCGTGAGCCAGTTCGAACGTATCGTGAAGCTCTCGCCACAGCTACCCGACGATCTTCAAACCATCGTTATCAACATGGAAGAGGCCGGCCGCCTTTCCGACTACATCGCGACGAATCTGCCGAACCTGTCCATCATTTCGAAGCAGTTCGTTCTCGAACGTACCTCGGTGCGTGAGCGCCTGGACTTTCTCAACACGGAATTGGCCAAGGAACTTGAAGTTCTCGAACTGCGAAGCAAGATCCAAAATCAGGTTCAGGAGGAGGTAGGCAAGAGTCAGCGCGAATATTTTCTGCGCGAGCAATTGCGCGCGATCCAGCGTGAGCTCGGCGAGACCGACGACGCGCAGCGGGAAATCGAAGAACTCCGGCAGAAGGTGGAATCTTCCAACATGCCGGAAGAGGCGCGCAAGGAAGCCGACAGGGAACTGGGCCGGCTGTCGCGGATGTCGCCTGCCGCCGCCGAGTATACCGTCAGCCGTACCTATCTGGATTGGCTTGTCTCTCTGCCCTGGTCCGTCCTGACGACCGAGAAAATGGACATCGTCCGGGCGAAGGACGTTCTTAATCGCGATCACTATGACCTGGAAAAAATCAAGGAAAGGATTCTGGAATATCTGGCCGTCATCGAATTAAAGCCAGGCGGCAAAGCCCCGATCCTTTGTTTCGCGGGTCCGCCGGGAGTCGGCAAGACCTCGCTCGGAAGAAGCATCGCAGATGCGATGGGCAGGAAGTTCGTCCGCGTGTCTCTCGGGGGCATGCGCGACGAGGCGGAAATTCGCGGGCACCGCCGAACCTACATCGGCGCTTTGCCGGGACAGGTCATGCAGAACATCCGCAGAGCCGGCTCGCGAGACCCGGTTTTCATGCTCGACGAAATAGACAAGCTCGGATCGGATTTCCGCGGTGATCCGGCGTCTGCTCTTCTCGAAGTGCTCGACCCCGAACAAAACTCCACATTCCGCGATCATTATCTTGATGTGGCGTTCGACCTCTCGCGGGTCTTCTTTATCACTACCGCAAATGTGCTCGATACCATTCCTTCGGCGCTCCGCGATCGGATGGAGATCATCGAACTTCCCGGCTATACCGAGGAAGAAAAACTGCAAATCGCGCGGCTGTACCTCGTGCCCCGCGGGCGGGAAAACAACGGTCTCAAGCTGGAACAGATCGAGTTCACCGATGAGGCTTTGAGGATGATCGTCCGTCATTACACCCGCGAGACCGGCGTCCGCAATCTCGAACGCGAGATCTCCGGCATTTGCCGCAAGCAGGCGCGCCGCATGCTCGAAGGCAGGGGTGAAACCCTGAACGTGACCCGCGACGTGGTTGTGGAATTAATCGGTACTCCCAAGTACCGCCTCGAAGAGGAAGTGGAGGAAAGGGTCAAACGTTCCGGGGTTGTTATCGGATTGGCGTGGACTCCGGTCGGGGGCGACATCCTTTTCGTGGAAGCCAACATTTCGAAGGGAGGCCGGCACCTTACCGTCACCGGACAGGTTGGCGACGTGATGCAGGAATCGACGAAAGCGGCACTGACCTGGGTTCGCTCCAAAGCTGTCGAACTGGGCCTTGATCCCGACTTTTATAAGGACACCGACATTCATGTGCATGTGCCCGCCGGCTCCATTCCCAAAGATGGCCCTTCGGCGGGGGTGACCATGGTGACCGCGCTTGTTTCCGCCCTGACCAATACGACCGTCAGACCCCGACTTGCCATGACCGGTGAAATCACTTTGAGCGGCCATGTCCTGCCGGTCGGCGGCATCAAGGAGAAGGTGCTCGCAGCCAGGCGAGATGGCATTCGTGATCTCATTCTGCCTCAGCAGAATGAAAAGAACGTCCGCGAGGATATCCAGCCTGAACTTCTGAAGGACGTTCGGATCCACTATGTCCGTACGATCGAGGAGGTTCTGGGTTTCGCCTTTCCAACGCCCGTCCTGAAAGGCTCAGCCCCTCAGCCCATCGAGCGGGTGGTTTAGAAGAGCTTCCCTTATATGCCCTTCAACGCATGGTTTGAATGCTTCAGCGGTTGTGGTGTCCGCTACCCGCTGGACGAAGTCGTCTACCGATGCCGGACTTGCGGCGGTCTGCTCGAAGTCCGCCATGATGTCGAATCTCTCCAGGAACGCCCGGGTTCGGAGTGGAAACAACTTTTCGACCGCCGCCTGGGGCGTGCGAGCGGAGTCTGGTCCAAGAAAGAGATTGTTCTTCCCAATCTCGCGACCGAAAACATCGTCTCGCTGGGGAAGGGAATTCTCCCCTTATCCAATCCGTCCGTCTGGCAAAAGAATATGGCGTCGGAGAATTGCTGATCAAGCAATGCGGCACGTCCCACACAGGCTCCTTTAAAGACCTGGGTATGACGGTCCTCGTCTCGATGGTCAATGAGATTCGCTCGAAGATCCGCGCCGTCGCGTGTGCTTCCACCGGGCGACACCTCGGCAGCCCTGTCGGCGTACTGTGCGGCGGCCGGACTTCCGTCGATCGTCTTTCTGCCGAAAGATAAGGTTTCGGTTGCCCAGTTGATTCAGCCTCTTGCCAATGGCGCCATCACACTGTCGATCGATACCGACTTCGATGGGTGTATGAAGATCGTTCAGGAAATCACGCGGGATGGGGCGATTTACCTGGCGAATTCGATGAATTCGCTAAGAGTCGAGGGACAGAAAACCATCAGTTTCGAAATCGCCCAACAGTTGGGATGGGAGGTTCCGGACTTCGTTGTGGTTCCCGGAGGGAACCTGGGAAACATCTCTGCCATCGCCAGCGGTTTTCTGCTGATGAAACAGATGGGTGTGGTCGACCGTATTCCTACTTTAGTGTGTGCCCAAACGGACAAAGCCAACCCGTTCTACCGCTCCTACATCTCTGGATTTAAGACCATGACCCCGATGGTTGCCGGGGACACCCTGGCAACGGCCATCCGGATTGGTGACCCCGTGAGCTTTCCCAAAGCCGTACGCGCCATGAAGGCCACAAACGGTATCGTGGAACAGGTGACGGAAGCCGAACTCGCCAACGCGGCCAGTTTCGCCGATCTCTATGGGTTTTTTAATGACCCTCAAACCGGAGTCGCCCTGGCGGCCACGGTGAAGTTGGCAAAGTCGGGCGCCATCCCAAAGTCCGCCAGGGTGGTGGTCATCAGCACCGCGCACGGCTTGAAGTTTGTTGAATCCAAATTGAGATTTCACAAAAAAGAGCTGTCCGGAACTTCATCTGCGCTGTCTAATCTTCCGATCGAGGTGCCCTCGAACGTGGATGCGGTTCGACGGGCCATCGATGGCAGGTTACCTGCATGACGACAGTTGCAGTGCTTGGAAGGTGCGCCGAATCAGGGAGTTAGACGCAGTTGCGGGCTCGCTACGTGATCAATTTCGACACAGTCCTGCGTGCTATTTGCACAGTAGCGGCAGTGTGCGCATTGGCCGGCACAGCGATGGCCCAGTCGATATTGAATTTCACCCCGAAGGGGCCGGCCGGTATCGCGGTCACCAACACCAGCCCCTACATTGCCGACGTCAAGTTCACTCTCTACGACCGGGCCGGCGCGGTCGTCACCGGCGTGAACAACAACCGCAGCTATCGCATTCCTGCCGGCGGACAGCTCGCGGCGATGAGTTCGGAGATCTTCCCCCCTAAAAATGGTGTTCAACCGGAGGGGTGGATCCAGGCCATCAGCGAGGTGACAGGGCTGCAGGGGTTCTATTTTTCAGGCGATTTCGTTAACACATTCGATGGGGCCGAAGCATCCTCGCCGGCACACGAGCAGACGATCTCTTATCTGCCCTCAAGCCTCGGTTCTCATACGACGATCCTGGTAACCAACCCGGGCAGCCAGCCGGTCGATGTCAACCTGTTCTTCTATGATGCGACCGGCCGCCTCGTCCCCAACGGTTCGCTGGAGGCAACCCTGTCCGGTCACAGTCAAACCACGTTCAGCGGGATGGGGGCGTCAGCACGGGTTGTCACGGTTAACGATGACGAAGCCGTTCTTGCGACGGCGGTCGCGGAGTTACCAACCGCCCTCATGCTGCTTCAGGGGCAGGTCGCGCTCTCCCAGACCTCGCGCTGGGTCGTACCCTATTTCAAGAATGGACAGGGCGTCACTTCAACGCTTGCTCTGGCAAACCCCTCCTCCAATCCCGCTGCCGCAACTGTCACCTTCTACGGCAATGACGGAGTGGCGGCGTTTCAGCCGAGCCAGACCTTCCCTGTCCCTGCCAACGGAGTCACGCTTGTGACGTGGGAGGGGATCGCCGGTATCATTCCGCCTGTGGGCGACGGCTGGCTTCTGGTTCAGTCCGCAATGCCGCTGACGGGCGCCGCTCTTGTCACCAATGGATGGTCGTTGACTGCAATCCCGATGCAGGCGTCGGGTGCCGACCGCATGCTTTTTTCGCGTGCCGTGACCCAGGGCCTGACGACGCGGTTGACCCTGGTCGGTGATTTCGGACTCGACACATCCGTTGAACTCCTGCTGAGCCGGCCTGATGGAACCATAGCCGCTCAGAGTACAGTTCCACTGCGCGCTCGAACGCGGATCTCTCGCCTTGTGAGCGATCTGGTCCCGGCAGTCGGTTTTCAAGGCGGCTTCCTGATTGTCCGCTCGACGGCTCCGATCTTTGGCGTGGAGTTGATGGATCTGGCCGATGGCCGGTCCGAAGCTGTCGTCACCCCTCAGCGCCTGTCCGCCGCTTTCAGTCCGGGCCAGAATTCAGGAGCACCGCGCATCGTCAAGGCGACTCTGACAGATCCTGACGGCATGTTGCGGCCCGGAGCAAGGTTGAAACTCGACACCCAAAACGTGCAGGGCGACGCCGTGCTGTGGGTGGGCAACCAGTCCGTCGGGGTCATGCCTGTCGGTCTAAACGGCGCATCATTCACCGCCGTGCTGCCGCCCGTTCTGGAACCTGGCGAAGTCCAGATAAGGGTTCGCAGTGCCGGAATGGACTCCAACACCGAAACCCTCGGCCCTTATTCACCGGATGGGTCCCTTGGCCCGAACTCCCAGGTTCTCCGCGGCCATGCGTTCTTCCAGAAGGTTGAAGTTACCGACAACGGTCTCGACACCAACCTGACCAGCCTTGTTCCGATCCGAAATGCGCGAGTGGATGTCATCGATACGGTCACGCAGGCCATCGTATCCGTCAGCGAAACCGATGAATTGGGTGACTTTGAGGTTCTTGTACCCCCGCTTCCCGGACTGATCCTTCGCGTGTCCAGCCAGTTGCGCTGGCAGGATATGAAAGTCCTGAACAATGCCGCGAATAATAGTCTGTATTCCATCTCTGCTTCGATCGACGGACTGCAAACAAACGATATCGAGCTGATCGTTACGTCCAGAAGCGCCGGCGCCTTCAACATTCTCGACGCCCTGCAGAAGGGCAATGCCCTCATCATGAACACCGGTCTGGGTGCGGCGCCCCCGCCCCTGACCATCTACTGGAGCGAGAAAAACGACGCCGCAGCCCTCGCAAAGCTGACGAATGGGGCGATCCGTACGACCTTCTTCAACCCCGCCACGAACTCGGCCTACATCCTCGGCGACCGAAATACCGATTCGGACGAGTTTGATGATTCCGTCATCCTTCACGAGTATGCCCATATGCTGGCGGCGAAGTTCTCCCGAGACGATTCCCCCGGGGGCCCGCATCTTCTCGGGGACCTGCTGGATCCGCGAATTGCCTGGTCGGAAGGATGGGCCAACTTCTTTTCGTCTGCTGCTCGCGGCAGCTCCATCTGGCGCGATTCGAAAGCCCAGAACACCGTGCTTCGCTTCGACATTGAAGACAACGTGCCTGTGGGAGATCACCCCGGGTATACCAGCGAAGCGTCGGTTGACGGCCTGCTTTGGGATCTCATTGACGAAAATGCCGACAAGGACGACACCGCCCAATTCCCGTTCGCCTCAATCTGGAGCGCATTCACGGACCTGGCCAGGGACCGGAACGTTTATCTGCCGTATTTTCTGGAACACTTCCTGCAGAGAAATCCGGCCTTCGCGGAGGGATTGCGAACGATGGTCGTCGCGCGCAGCATCGATTTTCAGCCGGATGTCCGGCCCAGCGTGACGAACCCCTTCCCGCGCACGATCACGGTTGGCGGGTTCCAAACCGGACAGGTGGATTCGTTCACCACGAAGAGGACCAACCTTTCAAACTCATCGCATTTCTTTTCGCTCTCGATTCCGACCACCAGCCCGGTGCTGCTCCGGCTCGCCATCGAAGGCCTCGGTCCAGCGAACAACCCTGGCGCCAACGACCTGGATCTGTTCCTCTACGATTCAACAGGGAAGAAGATCATCGCTCAGTCTGATGGCGCATATAACGGCGGGGGAGAAATCATCTCGGCGACCCTGGCCCCAGGGACTTACTTCATAGAAGTCCGAAGCTTCTACAACCGCAATGACAACAACACGATGGTTACGGTTTTCAATTCGGGAGACTATCGTCTGCGCGTTGATAAATTCTAGCCGTTGTCCTTGCTGAGGCTCACCGCCTCACCGAAGAATCCGTGCTCATCGCCGAACAGTTGAAAATTGACGAAGAAAATTCTAAAACGTTTTGTCAGGAGTTTTGGAGAACCTTTTTCAGAAGGAGGCTTTATGAGATCTGTTTTTACCCGCCTTGCCCTTGTCCTCGTGCTGTTTTTTCCTTATAGGGCCCATGCGGCTGAAATCGGGGAGCTTGCCGGAACGTGGTCAGGCAGTTGGCTTCCCCACGGAGGTGTAATCGACGCGCTGACGGTGGAGCTTCACACCGAAAACGGCAAACTTACGGGAAAATTCAAAACTCCTGTTGCCATGGATTTCAGCAAGGCAACATTCGATTCCAAGACCGGTACGGTTGCCCTCGAGGCGACCGATCCGAAATCCGCCAAGACGTACAAGATCACCGGCAAGCTGAACGGGCAGGAAATCAAGGGGACCCTGATGGAGGGCGACCTGAGCGGGGACCTGCTGCTGATCAAGTGGACCTACGTTCCGCGATGATGGGGCGCTTAGCTCGTTATGCCGGGCCGAAGGCGCCAAGCACGCCGGAGGCGTGCTGAGAATTTAGCCCCGGGTTAAGAGCGCAACCCGGGGTTGCCGTGGCGCCGAAGGCGCCAACTGGAGTTTAGACATTTTGCACGCCGGAGGCGTGAAAGGAAGGTAGCCCCGGGTGGAGCGCAGCGACACCCGGGGTTCATCTCACGAGCGGCGTTTGCACCCCGGCAGGGGTGCGAGGAATCCCTGCACCCCTGCCGGGGTGCAACGTTGGCGTTACGGTAACCCCGGGTTGCGCTCGCTTCGCTCGCTTAACCCGGGGCTAAATTCTCAGCACGCCTCCGGCGTGCTCAGACTCACGTTTCAACGTCGCCATCACCTTGCGGACGAACCTGCAAACCGGAGACGTAACCTCGTGTTTCCGCTCCCGCTCGGACTCAAGAATGTCTAAACTCCAGGTGGCGCCGAAGGCGCCAAGCACGCCGGAGGTGTGCTGAGCCCCGTCTGGTACATCGATTTGCGCTCGAGCTAAACGGTTCTCAAAGTCGTCCGGGGCGAAGGGGTGCATCGAGCAGGTTTTCTGCAATCCGCCGCCTGGAGGTGACGGTGTCGGTGGGGAAATGAGTACATAGCCGGTCCACGAGAGCCAGGTGTGATTTGCGGGCATCGCCGTCGGTCATCGCAGCCACGGCCTGCATGCTGCTCCAGCGGACCCGCTGAATGGCATCGTTGACGAACGTGTTGGCGATTTCCTGGTGCGTCGCGTCGCCATTCTTTGCCGCACGGGCAAGAGCGCTGTCCATCGCGTAGACCTCCATCACCATGTCGGCCAGATGCATGAGCACCTCCTGCTGATCGGAGACAGCGTCGCCATATTTTTCCAGGGCGAGGGCTGCGCTGAGATGAAGGGCCCGGCGGGCGTCACCGACGATGCCGGATGAGGAGACCGGCGCGCCAAACAACTTCCGCTTGAACAGCATCCGGCCGATCAACAGGCGGTTGATTTCGTTTGTCCCTTCGAAGATACGATTCACCCGTGCATCGCGGTAGTAGCGTTCCACGGGATATTCCGCGGTAAAGCCGTATCCTCCGAAGATCTGCACCGCCTCATCCACCACATAGTCCAGCGCTTCAGTCCCGAAGACCTTGAGAATGGAGCATTCCAATGCGTATTCCGGATCGATACCGCTGAGCAGATTCGCGGTCCGGTAAACCATGCTTTCGGTAACCCAGATCCGGATCGCCATCTCGGCCAGTTTGTGCTGTATCGCTCCGAAAGTTGCGATGGGTCTGCCGAATGCCGTGCGCTCCCTGGAGTAACGCAGAGACTCTTCGATGGCCGCCCGTCCTGCGCCCACGGCGGTTGCACCGAGCTTGGCCCGACCCGTGTTCAGCGTGCCAAAAGCGACGCGATGTCCTTTTCCCACTTCGCCGAGCAGGTTTCCGGCGGGTATCTTCGCATCGTCGAGCAGCAGTGTTCGAGTGGACGAGCCCTTGAGTCCCATCTTGCGCTCTTCGGCGCCCGTCGAAACTCCGGGGTGGGACTTTTCGACGACAAATCCGCTGAAGGCCTTGCCTTCGACCTGAGCAAAAGTGATGAAGAGGTCGGCGAACGCGGCATTCGTAATCCACATCTTTTCGCCCCGCAGCACCCAGTGTCTGCCGTCGGGTGTGAGGGTGGCCGTCGTTTTCGCCGCCAGTGCGTCTGAAGCGCTTCCAGCTTCGGAAAGAGCATAGGCGGAAATTTTTTCGGCCCTGCAGATCGCAGGCAGGAGGCGATTCTTCAACTCCTCTGTTCCGAAATATACAATCGGGAGCGCCCCGATGCCGGCTTGTCCGCCGAACGAAACGCCGAATGATGCCACGCGAGCCATCTCTTCGGTGACCAGCATCGCGGAAGTCTTGTCGAGATCTTCTCCGCCGTAGGCAGAAGGTATCTCGATTCCCAGCAGGCCGATTTCCCCGCAGCGACGCAACAATCCCACGGTTGCGTCCCAGTCCTGGTGCTCCATGCGCTCCTGACGCGGCAAAACCTCTTCGAGGACAAATCGATGCGCAAGGTCCCGGATCATCAGATGCTCGTCGGAGAAATCTTCGGGAGTGAAAACAGCGGCCGGGTCGGTTTCGACGGTGAGGAATCCGCCACCCTTCGGGCCATTCATGGGATCCGGCGATGAAGGAAAGGCCGGGCGCCTTCTCCGACATAGGTCGAGACGACGTGTCCGTTGCCAATGAGGTGATACTTGTAGATGAGCAGGCCGTCCACGCCGACCGGGCCGCGGGCATGGGTTTTGTTCGTGCTGACACCGACTTCTGCGCCGAAGCCATAGCGGAAGCCATCCGCGAAACGCGTCGAGGCGTTCCAATAGACGCCCGCGGAATCGACTTCATTGAGGAATCGCTCGGCCGATTTCTCATTCTCGGCAACGATAGCGTCGGTATGTCCCGATCCGTAGCGTTGGATGTGCTCGATCGCCTCGTCGATGCTATCGACAACGTGGACGGCCATGATGTAGTCGAGAAACTCGTGCCCGAAGTCCGTTTCCATCCGTAATTCGACTCCCGCCTGCTTGAGCGCATCCAGAAGCCTGTCCCGCGCTGGGAAATTCCTGTGGACGAGGAGCGTTTCGGCGGCGTTGCACACCGCGGGGTACTGCGCCTTCGAATCGACCGCGATGCGGATTGCCTTTTCAGGATCGGCCGACTCGTCGACATAGACGTGGCAGATTCCGTCTGCATGCCCGAGCACAGGTATCTTCGTGCTGTTCTGGATGCTCTGCACCATCTCGTTTGAGCCCCGCGGAATGACGAGGCTGATGATGTCGTTCATTTCCAGCAGCCGGGATACTTCTTCCCGCGACGAAATCAGTTGAACTGCCCCGCCCACACCATGCTTCTCAAGGACACCCTGAATGACCCGGCCGAACGCGTCATTCGAGTGCGCGGCCTCGCGTCCTCCTTTCAACAGCACCGAATTGCCGCTGCGGATCGCGAGTGCCGCAATCTGGGCGACCACTTCGGGGCGTGACTCGAAAATCGCGGCGATTACTCCGATGGGCGTCTGGACCTTCCTGAGGGTCAGGCCGGAATCGAGCTCGGTCTCCATCAGCACCTGGCCGACCGGATCCGGCATCGCGGCAAGCTGTTCGATTCCTTCGACGACGTCGCGCAATTTGGACTCGTTGATCACCAGCCGTTTGTAGAGCGGTGGAGAGACAGTCCCTCGAGCCGCCGCAAGGTCTTTTTCGTTCGCGGCGTAGATCGCGGCGGATTCGGCCCGCAGAGCCTGGGCAAGGTCTTTGAGAATCCGGGTGCGATCTGCATCCGTGGAAAGTTTCAGGTAGGCTTGCCGGGCCTTTTCCGCCTGTTGCCGTGTTTCGCTCATACGCCGCTCAGGACTGGGGAAGGAACAGAGTCCCTTCCGTCTCTCCATCGAAAATGCGCCGCAGGACGCCGGGCCTTGTGCCGTTGGCGATAATCGCCATTCCGCCGGACCCGGTCGCAATAGCTGCAGCTTGAATTTTTGTTGCCATTCCGCCTCGTCCTCTCAGGGACTTCGCGCCTGCAAGTGATTCGATTTCGGAAGTGATCTGGCGTACCTCCGGAATCAATGCCGCTTGAGGGTTCTCATTCGGGTTTCCCGTAAACAGTCCATCTACGTCAGAAAGGAGAACCAGAAGATCTGCAGCAAGGCGGCTCATGACTCGCGCGCTCAATTGATCATTATCGCTGAAACTGTGGTCAGGATCCGTTTCTTCCAGTTCTTCGGTGGCCACGGTGTCGTTTTCATTGATGACCGGGATCACTTCCATTTCAAGCAGGGTCATCAGAGTGTTGCGCAGATTGGAGAATCGTACGGGGTTGGAAAAGTCCTGCGACGTGAGCAACACCTGCGCCGCGACGAGGCCGTGCTTGGAAAATCCCTGCTCGTAGACATTCATCAGCCGGCTCTGGCCGACTGCGGCGAACGCTTGTTTGTGTACCAGCAGGGCGCTTTTCCGATGCAAGGCACTTGCTCCCAGCGCCACGGCACCCGACGAGACCACCAGAACCTGCCGCCCGGAAAGGCGCAAGCGTGCAAGATCCTCGATGAGGGCCGCGATACGGTCGAGTGCGAGCATGCTTTGACTGTCGAAGAAGAGATTGGAGCCCAGTTTGACGACAACGCGGCGGGCATCCTTGATTCGATCGCGCATTGCTTCAGTTCATCATCGCCTGAATGCGACGGAGTTCCTTCAGGTGTTCTTCCACCTGCGAACGATCCTTCGAGTCCGGAGCCCCTTTAAGGTAGCGTTCAAAATCTTTCGCGGCTGCGCTGAAATGGCGCATTTGGGCGTGGAGCACGCCGCGGTCTCGATATTGTTCGACCGCATCAGGGGCGGCGATCAGCATCATGTCGACCATCCCCAGCCCCTTGTTGTAGGCGTGGACTTTCAGGTAGATCGCCTTGAGGTTATTCAGCATGCGGAACAACATCTGCCGCGGGCTGACCGCTGCCAGCATCTGCTCGGAGAAAGGCTGGGACTCCCCGAACATCTGGGTAAAACGACGCGCGCAGTCGTCTCGCGTGAGGACATCTCCATTGTTGAAAGGATCCAGGAACAGTTCCTGGTCGCGATCCACGTATTTCACCAGAAAGTGGCCCGGCATGCCCACGCCGACGATCGGGAAAGAGACCCGACGCGCCACCTCGAGATACACGGCCGACAGGGTAATCGGAATCCCAACCCGGCGTTCGAGAACGTCGTTGAAGAAGCTGTTTCTCGGGTCGTTATAGTTTTCGGTGTTGCCTCGAAACCCGATCACACCGAACAGCACCTCGTTGATTGTCTCGATGGTCGCCAGCGGAGAGTTGTGTGGTTTCAGTTTCGGCTGCACCAGGCCGGCGATTTCATCCAGCCTGTCCAGATACGGGGGAATTTCGAGTTGAGGATACTCTTCGCACGCGAGCAGTAGAGCTGTTTCCGCCAGCGGAACCGCTCCATCCGGCAGAGTGATCAGTTCATAAAAGGTCCGGCGTGATCGCGTGCTCATATGCTGTTCAGCCATTTCGTGAAATCGGAAATCGAATCAATCACCCATCGCGCATCCGCACCCTTGAGCCGGTCGCGGGAATAGGAATGCGCAATTCCCAGGCTCGGCATTCCGGCAGAATGCGCGGACTGGATCCCGCCAAGCGAGTCTTCCACCGCGACGCATTCAGAGGGTTCAAGCCCGGCGCAATGCGCTGTCAATCGCTCGTGCGCCAGAAGGAAGGGCTCCGGGTGCGGTTTGCCGTGTTTCACATCTTCCGCCGCAACGATCGCCGAGAAATAGTCCTCCAGGCCTGCTGCACCCAGAATGTAGCGAATCTCCCCCTTGCTCGCCCCTGATGCAATGCCCACCGGCCCCCGGTCTGCGGCCGCTCTCACGGCCTCTGCCGCCCCTTCGAACAACACCTGCTTCCGTTCGATGGCCTTGAAGTAATAGACGCTTTTGCGCCGGATCAGTTCAGCCAATTCGCCGTTTCGCAGATCTCGCCCGTGCTTTTGCCACAATTGCTCGAAACAGTCGTGGTCATTGAGGGGAAGGTAGCGATCCATATACTCCTGGTCTTTGAAACCCAGCCCTTCTTCTTCCGCAACCCGGCGAAAAGCGTGCATGTGGATGGGATCGTCATCCGCGAGAATGCCGTTGAAATCGAAAATGACGGCTCGGATCATGAAGAAGGCTAGAGTAGCACGAATACCGCCGATCGGCCGATCATGTAGAATGGCCTCTGGATCATGCACGATGTCATCATTGTCGGCGGTGGAGTCATCGGCCTCTCCGTTGCCCGCGAGCTCGCGCTGCAGGGCCGTTCTGTACTCGTTCTCGACCGGGGAAACCCGCGGGACGCAACGTCCTGGGCGGCCGCCGGAATGCTGGCGCCGCAGAGCGAGGCCGACACCCCAAGCCCTTTCTTCGATCTTTGCCTGGCCAGTGCACGGCTCTATGGGGATTGGGCGAATCGGCTGCACGAAGAGAGCGGCATAGATCCGGAGTATGCAGACTCCGGCCTGATTGTTCTCGCGTCCAACGACGATGCGCTTTGCCGCCTGCGCCGCGCCATGGAGTGGCAGAAGGCTGCGGGTCTGGCGGCGGAGCTGCTCACGCCCGAGGAAACGCTAAAGATGGAGTCCCGGTTGACCCTGCCCATTGCCGGAGCCCTGTTCCTGCCCCACGAGTGTCACGTCACGCCGAGACAGGTGCTCGACGCCCTCCGTGGGGCGTGCGCTGCAAAGGGAGTGGAGACTCGAACGGGCGTACGAGTTCTCGAGGTCAGCAGCGCCGGCGGGCGCGTCACCGGAGTGAAGACTTCGACCGGACACATCGAAGCGGAACGCGTAGTCGTTGCGTCCGGAGTGCACACGCCCGAGATTGACGGACTCTTGCCTCGGATTCCGGTGGCGCCGCGCAAAGGCCAGATCCTTTCGCTCGCAACCGGGGCGCCCGCTTTTGAGAGGATGATCCGATGGGATCACGCTTACCTGGTACAGCGGCGAAACGGGGAATTGATCGTCGGGGCGACCAATGAAGACGCCGGGTTTGACCGCAGCCTGACGCCCGCAGGTATTGGCGGACTGCTGGAGCGAGCTCAACGCTTATCTTCGGCGCTCGGCGAACTTCCCATCCGCGATCTGTGGACGGGGTTGCGGCCGGCAACGCCGGACGGCCTGCCCGTGATGGGGAAAGCCGCCCTGGACGGTTTGATCTATGCGACAGGCCACTATCGAAATGGCATTCTCCTCGCGCCGGTGACTGCCTTGTGCGTCGCGTCCCTGATTGTAAGCCGGTCGCCTTCGCTCCCGGCCTCCATTCTCGACCCCTGTGCCCCTTCCCGATTTGCAGTATAATTTCCGCGTTGATGAGCGATCTCCAGCACATTGCCCACAAAGTCCAGCGCGGGGAGCGACTGACGCCTGAAGACGGCGTTGCCCTTTACCGTTCGGCGGACCTGATATCGCTCGGCCGCGCCGCCAATCTGCAGAGAGAACGATTCAACGGCCATCGGACCTACTTTAATGTCAATCGCCATATCAATTACACGAACGTGTGCGCGATCGATTGCCAGCTTTGCCAGGGCGCCTATGCCCGCAAGCCGGGTGAAGAGGGCGGCTATGCCATGCGGCTGGACGAGGTCTTCCGTTTTGCCGAACAGGAGTACTCTGAATCGTTAACGGAGTTTCATATTGTTGGAGGTCTCAATCCGGACCTTCCCTTCAGTTACTACACCGACCTGCTGGAAGGGCTGCGGCAGCGCTTTCCTCAGGTTCATCTGAAGGCGTTTACGATGGTGGAACTGGACTTCTTCGTGAAAATCACCCGGAAGCCGCTGGAATTCATCATCGAAAGGCTACGCGAAGCGGGGCTCGGCAGCTGCCCGGGCGGCGGCGCAGAGATTTTTTCCGAACGCGCCCGGCCGCTCATCGCAGGACACAAAATCTCCGGAAAGCGATGGCTCGAAGTGGCCCGGACCGTTCACAAGATGGGAATCCGGTCCAACGCCACGATGCTCTACGGTCACATTGAGACCTACGAGGAGCGCGTCGACCATCTGATCCGGCTGCGCGAACTGCAGGACGAAACCGGAGGCTTTCAGTGTTTTATCCCGCTGGCGTTTCATCCGGAGAACACTTTTTACGCCAACTTGCCGACGACGACCGGATTCGATGATCTGAAGACCATCGCCGTATCGCGGCTGATGCTCGATAATTTTCCGCACATCAAAGCTTACTGGGTGACGCTCACCCCCTCCCTGGCGCAAGTCGCTCTGCGTTTCGGCGCCGACGATCTGGACGGGACGATCATTGAAGAGCGCATCATCCATGGCGCGGGGACACCGACAGAACCCGGAGTGTCGCGTTCCGTGATCGAAAAGCTTATTCGCGATGCCGGCCGCGAACCGGTCGAGCGGGATACGCTCTACAATCCCGTCCAGCGAGTCTCGGAGCTTGTTTAATCCCGAATTTCTTGCCGCCATCAGACGGATTATTCCCGCGTCACTTTTCGATCGTCTCGACCCGTTCGAAGCCGCGATCCGCAAGTTCGTGGAAGGGATCGGTTCCACGACGAAAGCAGGCGAACGTGTCCTGGACGCCGGAGCCGGCGAATGCCGATTCAAGCCGGCTTTCGCGCATGCCCATTATGTGGGGGTCGATTTCGCGCAAGGCGATCCCCAGTGGAACTACTCCCGGCTCGACGCGATAGCGCGCCTGGAGGAACTCCCGTTTCCGGACTCTTCATTCGATCGGGTGATTTCAATCGTCGTTCTGGAGCACACGCCGGAACCCGCCCGCGTCATGCAGGAGTTTCAGCGTGTGTTGTCCCCGGGAGGAACCGTCCACCTCGTTGTCCCTCATATGTGGGAAGAGCATCAGCGTCCGCATGATTATTTCCGGTTCACCTCCAGCGGAGTGGGCTATTTGATGGAGAAGGCGGGGCTGCAGGTCAGCCGCATTGAGCCGGTCGGCGGATTTTTCTGGATGCTCAGCCGGCGTCTCATGGCCATTCTGTCGTTCACCCAATATGGCTGGCGCCGGGTCCTGTTTCCGTTCCTTGCGCCGGTTTTCGGGTTAATCCTGCCGCTCTGCTGTTACTATCTCGATGATCTGGATTCCGACCGCGCTTACACTCTCGGCTTCGTCTGCGAGGGGTCGAAACCAGGGTCGCGCGCTTCACTCCAATGACTAACAAGTTTCGAAACCGGGTCAGCATCGCCGCCAGCTACTTTCGCCGCAAAGCCGTTCTCTCCGGAGGTCCCGTCGAAATAACCCTGGAGAGTACCGCGAAATGCAATCTCTACTGCCCCATGTGTCCGCGGCACATCTACACCTTCGATAACGAGAATATGGACCTGGATCTTTACAAGAAGATCATCGCGGACTGCAAAGACTACGTGGAGTTCATCTGGCCCTACGGGATAGGCGAGCCCATGATCCATCCGAACATTTTCGAAATGATTCGCATCACGCACGATGCCGGAATCCGAACAGGTATGTCCACCAATGCAACGTTGATGGACGAAAAGCGCGTCGACCTGCTTCTCGATTCAGGATTGGATTACGTGATTCTCGCGTTCGATGGAGCCACCAAGGAGACCTACGAGAAGTACCGGATTGGCGCTACGTTCGAGAAGACGCGCGAAAACATTAAGGCGTTCCTGGACAAGAAGCAAGGTCGGGGATCGAAGATGTATGTCGTGCTGCAAATGGTTCTGTTGAAGGAGAACTCGCACGAGATCGATGCGTATCGGAAGTTGTGGGCGATTCCGGGAGTGGACGAGATTCGCTTCAAACGAGACGAGATCCGGCTGGAAGGATCGAGGATTGAGGCGGAAGCATTGAAAGGACAGCGGCGCAATCCCTGTCATCTGCTCTGGCGGGGGCCTCTCTATGTGCGATACGACGGGTTGGCCTACCCGTGTTGCTACATGTATGACGAACCGCCGGTGGGTGACCTGAAAAAGCAGACGGTGATGGAGGTCTGGAACTCTCCAGAGATGGTGAAGCTGCGTGAAGCGCACCTCTCCCATGACCTGAAGGACTATCCGATATGCGTCACGTGCCAGGCCGCCCGTCCCAGCCCGCCTGCATTCTACGGGAGCCTGATGCTCGACAGCCTGACCGTCCGGAAGGCCGTTCCGGCGTTGGAGAAGCTGTCGAGGTTCTATAACCTGGGTGTGTTCGAGCGGAATTAGTCCGCGGGCGATTGCCTTCCTGACCACAGCAGGCAGGCGAAAACCGTCTGTCCGAGACACGGCTTCGTTAGTTTTCTACCGTCAGTGTCACATCCACTTGTACCACTTCGCCGGTGGTCTTATCTGCGGCTGCGGTGAACTGCATGGTCTGGCCGTCGCGAAGAACCACGGTATTCTGCGTGCTGAATTGACGGAGCGTCGGTACAGCGTCGGTCGCCCTTCGCTCGACAATCGAAGAATCTTCGATGCCGATCGAGACGCTGAATCGTCCGTCATCGGTCGTCGTTGCCCGGCAATCGATGCTCGTGCCGACGTCCCGGTAGACATAGCTCTGGACCGGAGACTTGTTGGCTTCCTGGCTGAAGTTCGGCATGGGGACCTGCGATCCCATGCGGAGACTGACGCGCTCGCCATTGGCCATGACAGACATCGAATAGGGCAGGCTGCTGACCTTTTTGTCTCCCTCATATCGGGCCAGAACGACCTGTACCTTCAGCGCAACCAGGGGCTTCGTTGGCGCCGGGTTCTGTGCCGCCCCAAGAGGTGCGGCGGCCAGCAGCACCAGGGCTGCCATTGTGAATGGCGAAACGTAAAGCTTCATGACCGTCCTCCTTCGATTCGGCAAGCCTGAACAAAGTCCAAAGGCTCTTTACTGCATGACGCTGCGGGGAGTTCGACGGTTCAGCGGGAAGTTTGGTGTGAAAGTTTATTGCCCCACGACACCCGAGAGGCGCGTGGGGCAAGTCGCACGAAAAAAGGCAGGATTCAGCGATGATGCTGCCGAATCGGGAATTAGGGGGTCAGAGCAACGAGTTCGTCTCCACGATACCGGAATTGGAGACCATTACAGAAACACACAAGATAGGGGCCATAAGCGTCCCCGGGGGTTATCCCGGCGATTCTGCCGGACTGGCCTGCCAGAGGCGATCGCCGTTTCTGCCTCACGCGCACGGGATCTCCGGTCGAAAAACCGTCCATCCCCCGTAAATGGGGCAGTCGGCGCCCTCCAGACACTGTCAGCCTGAAGACCCCGGCATCCGTCATGGAAACCGTCACTCCTTTCTTGATCTGGTTAGACCGGGGTGCCGCCGTTTCGATTGTTAAAGCTTGTTAAGGAGGAGCGGAAAGGGGGTGCAGGGGAATTCGGGGCCGTGCACCTCGAACCCCGAATTCCCAAGATCGAAAAACGAATTCGGGGTTCGAGGTGCACGGCCCCGAATTCCCCTGCACCCTCTTTCTCCTACCGGTGGCGCCGGTCACGGGCCCGATGATCGATGATGATCGGCGTCGACAGGATGATCGTCGGAATAATGCCTGCACGAGAACCTGGATATCTCGGGTAGGGACCATAGACGGGCGGATAAGGAGGATAGGGCGGGTAGGCGGCTTCCTGCGGCCGTCCATCGCGTGGCGGAACGCCGACGCTGGGCGCCTTTTCGTAATCGTTTGGCGATACGGCGAGGAAGGCCTGGCGGCTCTTGACCGTGGAAACGGTCAGTGGCGCATCCAGCCGGAACGTCACTGTACTCTCCGGATAGATCTCCGTTGGGCGCCCCCGCGTGGATAGGACGCCTACAACTCCGGCGGCTGCTCCTATACCTGCGCCGATAGCGGCCCCTTTGCCGTCAGCGGCGGCAGCCCCGATCAGGGCGCCGATGGCCGTCGCACCGGCGATCGCTCCAGTATCTTCTCCCCGCGTTTGCCTGCCGTAGTCCTTCATCAGTTGGGTGCGTATCGGAACCTGCTGACCATCGACAAGGACCATTTCCGTGAGTTCAATTGCCAGGTCCGACGTTCCCTTGACGCGCCCTGCGCTGTTGGCCGAAGTCACCTGTCCGATCACCGTTTGTCCGGGGCGCGCCACGACCCACCCATCGATAACGAGAGGTTGTTGAAGCATTCCCAGAAAACCGTCTCCCGCGGCGTTCCTCTTGCTCGAAATATAGTCCCGAATCTGAACCGTCAGCACGGTGCCGACCGGGGCAAACAGTTCCTCCGGAAGAGGGTCGAAGGGAGGTTGTTGCGCCAGGGCCGGCACCGCGAACAAAACCGCAACGCCGAAGACCGACAGGGCCGAGCGGGGTGTGGGGATCATGACAGTCTCCTTCTATCCAGTTTCTCAGAACATTTAGACATACGAAGACGCAGTTCGTTCGTTAAAAAAAGTAACAGGTCAGGCAGCATTTCCGCGCCGTTACCGTCTATCCGTGCGTGAGTTACCGGATGTTCCTGGTCGAAGACGATCCAGGCCTTGTTCGCGCCATCACCGATCTTCTGGCCGGCCGCGGTTACCTGGTGGATGGCCCCTCCGAGGCCGTGTCCCAGATGGCAGCGTGCCGGTTCGGCGGCGTCCAGGTAAATTTCCGGAAATCTGAAGTCACTCGAGACGGCGTCCGGGTAACCCTGTCGGAACGGGAGAGCCGCCTTCTTCAATTCCTGGTGACCCATCGCGGTGCGACCGTTTCGCGGGATACGCTGCTCGAATTCGTGTGGGGCTATCGCCGGGCGCCGCTGACTCGAACGGTCGATGTCACGATTTTGCGCCTTCGGCAGAAGATCGAACGTGACCCCCGCAAGCCGCAGTTTATTGTCACGGTTCCTGGCCTGGGTTACCGGTTTGACGGCTGAGAAAGAGTCGGGGACGGACAGGAATGCCGCGCGTCGAAATTGCTCTGTCTCCCAAATTTCCTCCTGTATGCTTGAGGCTATCCAAAACGAAAGAGGAGGAAACCCCATGGCGATCACGACCACATCCGTTATTACAGTGTCCCGCAATGCCACCGTAATGGAGGCCGTCGAAATCATGGCGGCGGCCCGCGTCGGCAGTGTCCTTGTCGTTGACGACAACCGGCTCGAGGGAATCTTCAGCGAGCGTGACGTCATGCTTCGCGTTGTCATGGAGCACCGTGATCCGCGCAAGACCGCAGTGGAGGAAGTCATGACCTCTCCGGTTCATTCGATATCCACGCGAACCACCGGCGACCAGGCCCTGACGATCATGGTGCAGGAACACATCCGGCACCTCCCGGTTGTGGATGAAAAGGGCCGCGCGCAGGGCATTGTTTCAATGCGCAACCTCCTTGAAGAAAAAGTACAGGACCTCCACCAGCAGCTCGATTCGCTGGAGTCTTACATTACGGCCGACGGCATCGGCGGATAGCGGTACGAGAACGGAGTTTCGATGCGGCACTCCATAGTTCGACGCCTTGATAATCGCTCTGGTTGTAACGAAGCTCGGCGGTGCTGCAGTCACGCACAACGCGGGCTATCCGGAGTATTATTGGCGGCAGCTGGGATCGAGCCGATCTTCACGCATCTGGCTTGCGATCCTGTGCGAGGACTATGAAAAAACTTGTCGTCGTCCTGCTTCTGGTTGTGGGAATTTCCGCGTTCGCTCAGCGCCCGCAGGGTGGCTTTGGCGGCTTCGGTGGCGGCCGGAACGGCGGATTTCCGGGCGGAGCTCCCTGCCTTGTTCCTGGAACCCGAAGACCCTGGCAGGAGGACACGTCCAAACCCCGGGAGATCGACCACCCGGGATTTGTCTATGCCCGGCTCAAGTACAACGTCGGGGACTGGTGGCGGCAGGGTGACATTCCCTGGCATCACGATTATCCGGACGGCGATACGATGCTTCCCGACACCCTCGAACGTCTCACGCGCGTCGATACGTCTCCGGAGTCCTATCAGATTGTAGACATCGACGGCAAAGAGCTCTTCAAGTACCCCTTCGTGTACATGTCCGAGGCGGGCTATCTCGATCTCCAGCCGGCGGACGTGAAAAACCTGCGCGAATACCTCGATCGCGGCGGTTTTGTGCTCGTCGATGATTTTCGCGGCAACGAGTTCGACAATTCAGAGATGGAAAACTTTGTCGTGCAGCTGCGCAAGCTGTATCCCAGCCGCAGTCTTGTGCCCATACCTCCGTCCCACGCCATTTTTCATTCCTTCTTCGACATCGACCCGACGAACCTGTCCGCGCCGTACATGATGAATAACTCTGGACCGGTTCAGTTTCTCGGGCTTACCGATGACAAGAACCGGCTCCTGATGATGGTGGATTTCAACTACGATGCGAGCGAGTACTGGCAGGCTCTGGATATCGGACAGTGCTCCATTCAACAGGCCGGAAGCGCGGTGCAGTTGGGGATCAATTACGTCGTCTACGCCATGACGCACTAGTGGGTCATGGCGTAGACAATCGCATCGATTCCGATACGAATCGATCGTGAGCTGTCTGCCAAAGGCGCATCCCCGTTGTCGAGATACTTCCAGAAATCCCCGATGTCATTGTTGTAGAAGGCGAGCAACTGCAGGTTGCCGTGCTCATCAGACATCCCCCAGAACTCCGGCTTGAAATCACCGTAGGGGGCTTTCATGTCCAGCGTGTCCACGTCGAAGAAACTGTGAAATACCGGATGATCGAGATGCAGCCGAACCAGCTCCCGCTCGGGAACCGCTCGCTTCAGGGTGTCGCGCAAGACCGCCAACTCATCCCAGTTGTTCAGAAACTCTTCGCTTCGAAAGTCGTCGGCGACGATAAAACCGCCGCGTCGAATGTATTCCCCAAGGTTGTGAATTTCCTTGTCGTTCAGGTCCATGAATCCCGGCTCCGAAAGATACAAAAACGGGTACCTGAACACCTCGTCACTGTCGAGCGACACGATTTTGTAGGAGTCCGCTGCCACCCGGATGCCCGTGATTTCATGAATCAATCCCGTGATGAACTCATCGGAAAGAGGATAGTCGTGATGCCACGGCGGATTGTTCAGCGGTCGGTAGTTCGGCCAATACAGGTAGGGATCACGATTCGAAACCCTTACGCGTGCAAACGTGAACTCGGGGCGGGGCTCGGACCAGTCCGGAAGCGCCAGAGCCGCGAAGCCGAACAGGACTCCGAACAGGACTCCGATCAGGAACAGCTTCTTCACGTTGCGAGGATAGCATACCGGCTACTCGCCAACCTGACGTGAGTGCCCGGAAATTGGGGACAGGGAGCAATTTCGCAGGGTCTATAATCGCGGTTCAACCTTTTGGGATTTTGAGGAGAAGAACAGTGACAGACCGCCATAGTTTCGAAGTCGACGGATTGCATCATGAGAATCCCATTCCGATGGGATGCGTCATCGGCAACATCATGATGACGAGCGGAATATTCGGCATGGAGCCTCACACGCGACGATTTCCGGACGACATCGAAGGTCAGTGCAAGCTGATGTTTGACAATGTCCGTCGAGTGATGGAAGCGGCGGGAGGCTCGACCGACAACATCATCAAGATGGTGGTGTGGGCCAGGGACAAGGCCTTCAAGAGTGCGGTCAACAAGGAGTGGAACGCCATGTTTCCCGACCAACATTCGCGTCCTGCCCGGCACACCATGCTTTACGGCGGGTTTGGCGGGAATACGCTGATTCAGTGTGAAATCGTCGCCGTGCTCGACAGCAAAGCAGCGCCAGTGACACTGCGCGACTGAAGCGCCGGCTCTTGGAGCAATAACAAATTTGAACGCATCCTTGCCCCACAGGGGTGCCTGGAACTTGGACGTTTCGCACGCCGGAGGCGGCCTTTCTTGGAGGGACAGTAGCCCCGGGTGGAGCCGCGCGACACCCGGGGTTCATCTCGCCAGGGGCGTTCGCACCGCGGCAGTGGGTGTCTTGTTGATGCCGGCGCTCAGCACGCCTGGGGGATGCCGGCGTTTTGCTGCTTTATTTCCGCCATCGCAATGGCTCTCCATTGCGGTAGCTTGTCGATTAGCTTCAGGGACTCCAGATGGCCCACGATGGGGACCGCTTTGCCGCTCACCGCTTCTTCGACCAGTGCGTTGGCAAGGCTGACCGCCGTGGGCAGCTCGAAGGTCCTCTCCAGCGCCGCGCCCGGATTGTGGTGGTAGGCGACAGCTTCCACGATGGGATAGTTCAGCCCCCACAACGCCAGCAGGTAGGCGCCGACCTCAGCGTGCGTGACGCCCAGCATCTCCGCCTCTATCTCGTGCGAGGGCCGGTCGGTTCCAGCGCCGACGCGGACCGTACTCTTGAACTTCTCGGGAATACAGACCGACAAGACAAGATTCCCGATGTCATGGAGGAGCCCGGCTGTAAACGCGTTTTGACTCGCGCGCGGGTTGGGCACCAGCCGCCGGGCAACTCTTGCGACCAACAGCGAGTGCTCCTGCTCCGCATCCACAGCGACGCCCGAGCTTCGCGCTCCGCTCTCGAAAGCTGCGTAAACGTGAACGGTGAGCGAAAGGTTCTTGATGAGCTCCATGCCGAGGTGTGCGACCGCCTGATCGATTTTCGTGATCGTCTTGGCGCGGCTGAAAAAGGCCGAGTTGACCAATTGAAGGGTCTTGGCAGCCATCGCCGCGTCTTTCTCGACGATCCGGGCGATCCTCGAAGCGGAGGCGTCCGGCCGGGCCATCGCCGCCATCAGTTCGTGATAGACGGCCGGGACGGACGGCAAACGCTCGACCTTGCCAATCTTTTTCCGCAGCGAGTCGGTCAGAAGCTCCCGCAGTCGACACGTGCGCTCGATGACATTGACCAGCGAATCGCCGTCGAGGGACTTGGGCAGAATCTGGTGGCAGACGGGCAAGGCGGCGAATAGCGCTTCCATTTCCGAAGGGTGGCACAACATGATGCGCACCAGCTCCGGATGGTCTTCCTTGATCGTCCCGAGGAGCATCGTGCCGTCCATCCCGGGCATGTGCATATCGGTGGCGACCACGTCGATCGAAGCGCTTCGAACGACTTCCAGCGCCGCCTCCGCGCCCTGGGCAAACATCGCATCCACCTGGCTCGAGTGCTGCTCCAGGGCGATGCGATGCGCGTTCAAGACCCGCGCGTCGTCATCCACAAAAAGTACGCGTCTTCTCAAGATCCTCCCTCCAGGATCACCACTGCTACTGCACTAATCGGCGGTACTCTCGAAATCTTTACGCTTTTGGGTGCGGGGGGCGACAAGCAACTTTGTTGCAAGCCGGTAAATTTTTCGGACTTAGAGGTTCACCAGGGTGGGTTCGGCCTTTGTCGAAGACCCGAAACGCTGGAGCAGCTGTTTTCCCCACTTCACGGCGTCCACGAAGGTTTTCTGAATCGCTTCCCGGCGCAGGACCGGCACATCCTGAATGTCGAGTCGGTCGTCCTGGCAGAGAAGGACCGTACGCAGCACCTCCCCGTGCTCTCCATCGTAGGTCAGCAGCGCTCTCTTGACCGTGTCGGACAAAGGCAATACTCGCAGGGCTTCTTCCATGGAACAGTCGAGGAATGCGTCGAGTGTCGAGAACAGACCCACCGTGAAGGCGATATCGGTCCTCTTCAGTCCCATCTGTTTGGCGATCAATTCGCACATCTTTGCCCGGATCAGGCTCGTGGACAACAGTTCCCTCGGCTTGCTGTCCAGACTGGCCAGCATAATCATGCTCGCAAGCAAACGGACAAATTCGATTCCCACCAGCCGGACGGCGTGGCTGATCGATTCAACCGTTCTCGGCAGCGAGACACATGCCGAATTGATGTAACGCAGAAGACGGTAACTCAGGGTCAGATCCCTGGACACCAGCGTTTCGATTTCGCTCGGGCTGACGTCCACCTGATAAAGCTTCGACAGAAGCTCGCACATCGCCAGGCGATTGGAAGGCAGTTTGGCGCCGGACAGGATTCGCGGGCGGCAGAAGAAATAGCCCTGAAAATATTGAAAGCCCGCATTCTTGCAGTCTTCGAATTCTTTGAACGTCTCGACTTTTTCTGCAAGCAGCCCCAGATTTCTTGCGTTCAGCGCGTGCAGTTCTTCAGCGAGGGTCCCAGGGTTCACAAGTCGAAGATCGACCTTGACATAGCTGCAATAAGGAAGAAAAACCTTTCGGGCGGGTTCGAACGCAAAGTCGTCCAGCGCAAACCGGTAACCTTCGCCATTGAGCCTGCCCACTGCAGCGAGCAGTTCCTCATCCGGCTCCGTGTCTTCGAGAATTTCAAACACACAGCGATCTTTCGGTATAAAACGGAAATAATCAGACAAGATAAAATTACGTGTTACATTGATGAAAGCTAGACTTGATCCGACAATGTCGTCCAGGCCAATCTCGAGAAACGAATTCACGATGACCTGGGCGGTTGCACTCTCCTGATCCGTGACTTGCGCAGAGTTGTCCGTCGCGGTTGCCCGAAAGAGCAGTTCGTATCCGATGGTATGCTGGCGAGGGTCGCATATCGGGTGACGGCCTACCAACGCCGCAGCCCGGCTGACGTCAGCTTTCTTGTCTCGGCCAGCTTCAATCATTGCGCTCCTTTTCCGCGGGGTTTTCCGCCCCTGTCTCATCGGACGAGTATTCGTCGAACATTAGAAATAGTCAGTGCCACCGTTATTTCGCTTTACAGTCAGGATGTTGTCCGGCCGATAAGGCACGGTGGAGGGACACCCATGGCGATTTTGACAAAGGTGGAGAGTGCTGAAACCGTTCTGCCGGAGGCGCTTGGCGAGACGGATCGCGTCACGCTGTACGCGGCGGCGAAGGTTCGTCAGTTCGGGAAGGGCGAAAACATTCTGGCGGGTGTGGAGCGGAGCGACTCCTTCTACTGGATCATCAGCGGTGCGCTCGAAGTCTTCGGCGTGAGTGACGCGCCATTTGGGACGCCGTTGACGTTTAATGAGAGCGGCATGATCGGTCCTATCGCCCCTGGCGAAGGCGTCAAATTCTGGATTCGGGTCCTGGAAATGTCGACCGTGCTTGAGATTATGCCGGGCGCCCTGGCCACTCTTCCGGGCCCCTTGCAGCTCTGGGTTTATCGGTCGGCGCTCCGGAGCTACGATCGGTCCACCCGTTTCCTGCGGGCGTCGAACCGCGCCCTGGACCGCAAGAACCGCCTGCTGGCGGAGCGTTGGAAGGAGGAGTCCGAAAGGGCGCGCGAGGCGTCCTCGGGGGCCCTCGTGCAGAACTTCCTTACCGCGATGCCCAAGCTGCCCTCCTATGCCACCGAGCTCCTTGGCAAGCTCATGGATGTGAACGGATCGATGCAGGGCATCGCCGAAACCATTAAGCAGGACCCGGCCCTGGCCGCCATTGTTCTAAGACGGGTCAACTCCGCCCGCTACGGGTTCTCCAAGCGGATTGAGTCCTACTATCACGCCTGCATCATCATGGGCACAAGCAGCCTCCATCAGGTGGTCCTTGAAGAAGCGATCAACACTGCGGTACGGCTAACGGCTGAAACCCACGCCATTCAGGTTCATTCCTGTCTCATTTCAGCGATTTGTTACGAAGTGGCTCAGTTGAGCGGGGAGGTGCAGCCGCAGACTGCAACAACGATCGGGCTGCTCCACGACATCGGGAGAAGCGCGCTGGTACTGCTTTTGGAACGGCATCCGGAGATGAAAGCTTTCGGCAAGCTGCTGGACACCGCGAAGATCGGCGCGGAACTGGCGCGTCACTGGGGGCTGCCCCAGCGCATCTGCGAGTCGATTGAGTTTCAGGATCAGGCGGCGTTCATGCCTCCAGATGCCATCGAGAGTGACTACCGCAAGGAAATTGCGGCGCTGCACCTGGCGCATCTGTTCGAAGGAGAGCTTTCGGGAAATCCCCTGCCGCCCTCCCAGGCTCCGTTCATCAACGAGTATCTGGAAACGCTGAAAATTCCGGCCAGCGACTTCGCGGAGATCTGCACGACGAAGATCAAGCCTGCGCTGGCGCGAAACTGGCGCAAGCTTCCGCCCGAGGTCCGGAAGTTGTTCCCGGGTATCAGGGGCCAGGAAGAGACACTGCCTGCGTCCTCCAGTGCTCCCGCCGCAAGGACGACCGTACCCGAAGCGCCACCTTCCAGGAGATTCAACTGGGGATTCAAACGGTCCTGAGCCCGGTCGCCTCGAGACGGGGATAATCGGACGCCATCCGGGTGTGGGCTATTTGAAAACGATCTCCACCTGCATGAACGCCATGCCCTCCGGAACGATGGTGATCGAAATGAATCGCTCGGCGAGGAACGCGCGGAGCTCGTCGACTGTCGTATGATCGATACGATCGATGCGGGCGGAAAGCTGATTTATCCCTTCGGCCGAAACAATCTCACATTCGTGTGCATCCACCCTGCGCAGCAGGTAATTGAGGGTGCGCAGAAACTCCGGGGCATCGGCAGGCGGAGCCATTCGCACGAGCGCTTCGCGCGGAACCCAGGCTCGCTGCTCGGAAGCATAGAGAACTTTATGGCTGGCGCGCTTGATTTCGATGACAACCCCCACCTCCTTCGGGAGCTGGAGGCTGTCTCGATAACGCTTCGACCGGCAATAGACGAAGTCGCCGGCGTGGATGACGTCCGTCTTCAAACGTCTAGGCGGTGGGGCCAGTGCAGCCATCCGGTCCTATGGAGTTGAGATCGATCTTCGCATTGTCGCCGCAGGTGGCGCAATCCAGTCGACGCCGGACCTTTAAAGTCTTGAACGTCATCCCCAGGGCGTCGTAGACCAGCAGGCGGCCTACCAGGGGGTCCCCCATCCCCAGCAGCAGCTTGACCGCTTCGGTCGCCTGAATCAGCCCCACCACGCCCGGCAACACTCCGAGCACACCAGCCTCATCGCAACTTGGCGCAAGATCGGGAGGCGCCGGTTCAGGATAAAGGCAACGGAAGCACGGCCCTTCGTAGGGGACGAAAGTGGAGATCTGTCCATCGAAGCGGAAAATGCTGCCGTAGAGCACCGGCTTCCTCAGCAGGACGGCGGCATCGTTCACCAGGTACGCAGTGGAGAAATTATCCGAGCCGCTGATGATAACGTCGTAGTCCTTGAAAATATCCACCACGTTTGAAGCGTCCAGCCGCAGATTGTAGGTGTTCACCTTGACATTGGGATTCACTTCATACAACGTGCGGCGGGCCGATTCGACTTTCGGTACACCCACCGACGAGGTCCAGTGCAGTATCTGGCGCTGCAGGTTGGATTCGTCCACCGTGTCACTGTCGATGAGTCCAAGAGTGCCGACACCGGATGCCGCAAGATAAACACCGGCGGGAGATCCCAACCCCCCGGCGCCAACCAGAAGGACCTTGCTCGACAGCAGCTTCAGTTGTCCGGCTTCGCCGACTTCGGGAATCTTAAGGTGGCGGCTGTAACGCGCCATGCTGCCCTTGCTCAGTTTTTCGGGTACGACGAACGGCAGTCCGGCGTTTTTCCACTGGCCGTAACCGCCAGCCATCGACGCGACGTCGGTGTAACCCAGGTCCTGAAGGGTTTTCGCCGCGAAGGCGGAGCGGGTGCCTCCGGCGCAATAGACAATAACGGGCTTACTCTTGTCGGGAACTTCCTTTTCGACGCGACTTTCCAGAAAGCCGCGCGGCAGAAACGTCGCTCCGGGGAGGTGCCCCTCGTCCCATTCATCCTTTTCGCGCACATCCAGTAGCGCCACGCCATTCTTTTGGATCCGCGACTGAACGTCGTTAATGTTGATCTCGTGAATTTCCTTCTTGGTCCTGGCCAGTAATTCTCTCGAAGTCATGCTCATCTGGAAAATTTACACTACCTGTCTAGCCAAACCAAGTCTCGCCGCGGTCCCGCAGGGTGTCCAGCGTCTTTTGCATGCCCGCGTGCAGGTCCCGAAGCTGCTCTTCGGTGGCCTCCGCGGGTACCCACAGCGGCGGCGCCATCAGCATTACCGCGCGGCTAAACGGAAAGGGGATCTGGAACTCGTCCCAACTCCGGAGCTGGATCTTATGTTTCAAGGAGATGTGGAAACACATCACGGCGGCGCCCGTCTTGAAGCCGAGCAGAATCGGTCCCTGTTTAGCCACATAACGCGGACCGCGCGGCCCGTCAATCGTGAAGGCCGCATCCTTCCCCTGCCTGAGATCGCGCGCGAGTTGAGCCAGGGCCCTAAAACCGCCGCGCGAGCTCGACCCGCGGGCCACACCATAGCCCAGCCGCTGGATGGTTTGCGCGATAGCCTCGCCATCCTGGTTCATGCTGGTCATGACGACGATGCCTCGGTTGCGCCAATAGTAGGTTGCCGGAAAGATACGTCCGTGCCAGAAGGTGAAAATGGCGCGATGCCCGGACCGGTAGACCTCTTCCAGATAGCTGTCGCCTTCGGCTTGCCAGCGAAGCGTCCGGCCGATTAAGGAAATGAAGAAATAGCCCAGGATTCCAATGACACCGGCCTTCAAGCGTCGTTTGAGAGTGAAGCAACGCTCGCCGGTGTCCGACCTGCCTTCAGCTGGCTCCCGCTGCACGCTTGAATTCCCGCAGCAGTCTGGCCATTTCGGCGCGCGTCTTGCGGTGACGAATTCCGTTCTCGTCTTGAATCCAGAACCGGGACGCTTCGGCAAGAATCTGGTCCCGGGGAGGGAATCCGATGCTGGTTCCCACCTTTTCCTGTTCGTGCGAACCGCGAAGGATAATTCGCCCGTTCAAGATCATCACAACTCCGAATAAAGGTGCGTCCACGGTAACCATCGTGGTCGAAACATCCGAGAATTTCCGCAACTGTTCCAGCGTGATTTCCGCCATGGCACCGCGATGATAATCAAATCCCTCGAATCCTGAAACGAATTTTTAGGGTATTCTCACGCCATGACAGGCCCTATGAGAGCGGCGCGGCATGTCCGGCGAGGTGTGGTTCCACTGCTGCTTTTCATGTCCTCTGCCGCGTCGGCCCATCATGCAACCGCCGCGGAATACGACACCTCCAAAACCGTGGTCTTGAAAGGCGCGATCACGCGGGTCGATTGGGCAAATCCTCATATTCACGTCTACATGAAAGTTCAGGCCGAACGCGGAGCCGTGCAGGAATGGGATGCGGAGTTTCCCTCGCCCGGAGCGGCAATCGTTGCAGGCTTGTCGAAGCAGACACTCCTGCCGGGTGCGGTGCTCTCGCTCGAGGGCTATCCAGCAAAACCGGACTTTCAGCCGAATCCATCCCGGAGTTCCAGCCCGGACGACCGTCCCTCACGGCCGCAGCATCTTGTATGCGCTACGGAAATCACCCTGGCGCGTGGCCAGCACTTCGCCTTTGTCGTTGGAATTTAAGCCAGATTCACGTCTAAAGTTGTGCTCCCTTCCGGCCGATAAGATTGGCATTAGAAGTGCCAGTTCCTTGCGAACAGGAGGTTCCAAATGACTTGCCCGAATTGTAAAAGCGAGAGCGAAATGCTGTTTTCCGTACTCTCCCATGGACTTATCTGCCAGGAAGCTGACTGCGGACTCGAACTCGAAATGGACCCGCAGGATCTGGCCGTGCTGCTCGATCTTGAGCGCGAGGACGAGCTCATCTTCGCCTGAACCGGGTAGAATGGCAGCGTGAAGCTGCTTTTGTTTGACATCGACGGTACGCTGGTCCTGACGGGAGGGGCCGGAGTTCGCGCGCTGAATCGTGCAGTCCACCAGGTCCTGGGAATTGAGAATGCCATGGAAGGGATTCGACCCCATGGCAAGACGGACCCCGCAATTGTCCGGGAAATCTTTCACGAACGGGGTGCGGCTGGCCATTCCCCTGACGCTGTCGATCGGATCCTTGACGCTTATGTTCGTTTTCTCCCTGACGAGGTTCGCTCGTCGAGGACCTACCGGGTGCTCCCCGGCATCCTGAGTTTTCTGGAAACCTTCAAGCAACATTCCGGAGTTCTTTGCGGCCTGGCTACGGGAAACGTCGAGAAAGGTGCTCGAATTAAGCTTGAGCGGGGAAATCTGAATCATTACTTCAAGTTTGGAGGATTTGGTTCCGACGCTGAGAACCGCACGCAGCTTGTCCGGTGCGCGGCCGAAAACGGGATCCGGCACGCCGGTCAAACGATCAACCCGGACGACATCTTCGTGATCGGGGATACCCCGCGCGATATTGAGGCCGGCCATGAAGCCGGTTTCCACACCGTCGGCGTCGCCACAAGCGATTACACCAGGGAACGACTCGAAGCGGCAGGAGCGGACCTGGTCATGGCGGACTTCGAACAGGATGCGGATCAGTTTTTGCGGGTAGCCCGTATCGTATAAACGTCCACGCGGCTGACCGGCGTTTCTCCCTGTACAGGAACGGCTTCGATCTTTTTCACCACGTCCATTCCCTCCACGACCCTGCCAAAGACAGTGTAGGTTCCGTCAAGACCCCGTGCCTGAGGACTCAGGACAATAAAGAAAGATGTCAGGGCGCTGTCTATTTCCTCGCCTCGCGCCATCGAAACGATGCCTGCATCGTGCTTCACGTCGTTCAACTCCGCACGGATCGGGACGACGAAATCGTTCACCTTTTGGGTGAGCGGTTCCTTGCGGGTATTCAAATCACCCATTTGGATCACGAAGCCGGGTGCAACGCGGTGAACCGCCGTCTGGTCGAAAGCGCCAAGCGACGCCAACCGGAGCATATGTCGTACATGGTTGGGAGCTTTGTCCGGGAACAGCTCGACGGCAATATTTCCCATCGACGTTTCGATCGTGAGCTGGAAGTTTTTCAGTTCGTCGATCGTTTCCGTGCTGAATGGCGGAGCCACTGGCGGCGGTGGCGGCGGGATCTTTTGCACCGTCACATTCCTGATCTCGACGCGCTCGGTAGCCATGCGCTTGTCGTCGGTAGGCGTGAGGGAGATCCGGTCCACCGTGTCCATGCCGTCGGCGACATAGGCATATGCGGTGTACTGTCCCTGAAGCTGCGGCTGGTCGCCGACGCAGATGACGAATTGCGATCCCGCGCTGTCCGGGCTCCCCGGAAGCGTGAAAGCGAAAACGGTGCCGCGCTTCAGCGGCAGATCCGAGATCTCGCGCTTAAGGCCCAGGTTGTAGCCACCGCTGCCGTATTTCTCGCGCGCCGCGGGGTCCCTTGTTTCCGGATCGCCGCCCTGAACGACCGCGCGGGTCACCATGCTGTGAAACGATGTTCCGTTGAAATAGCCCTGCCGTGCCAGTTCAATGAACTTCTGAGCATGATTCGGCGCCTGGTCGGAATAGAACTGAAGGACAAACGTGCCCGCCGAAGTGTCGACCACAGCCTGAAGGTCCCGGGGGCTTTCCTGAGCGGTTCGTGGAGCTGACAGAGCCAGTACCAGCGAGAGCATGAAAACCATGGCGGTAGTTTACAGCGGACTCGGCGTGAAAGCTCCACATCATGAAAGGTGGCGCACCCAATGCCGGGCTAGAATGTCAGAGCATCAACGAACCGATGAGCCACCCCACGCCACTCCAGTCCGCGAGGCCCTTCACGACGGCTCTCGATACTTACTGGAAGAAATTCCTGTCCGCATGGACCGACGTGCGAGGCGGATGCGCTGAAGACAGCGTCCACGATCTTCGGGTGAGTGTACGGCGGCTGACGGCCCTGCTGGATCTGATCCTTGTGTTGCAGAGATCTTCTCCGATTCTGAGGTTGCAGAAACGGCTCAGGAAGCTTCTCAAGCGGCTTGGACCTCTCCGGGATCTTCAGGTTGAACTCACCGCGGTCCGCGGGATCGAGTCGACGCCGGAGATGATCTTTTTTAACGCGTACCTCAGGAAGAAGGAGCAGCAGCAAATTCGCCGCGTGCTCAAAAAGACGAACAACGAAATGAAGCGGAAGCTGCAGGCCGGTGTTCGCCACACTCGAGCTTCATGCCAACGCCTGGAATCGGGACTGGTGGCCGCAGCGTTCCCGGTTGCGGTGAGGCGACACCTTCGGATGCATCATCGGCGGTTCATCAGTGCGACGAAGCTGCTCGACCCGGAGAACGCGGACAGCCTCCATGCGATGCGCATCGCGTTCAAGAATTTCCGCTATGCGCTGGAGTGCGCGGAGGCTGTCTTTCATTCGAATTTCCGGAAAGATACCAGGATGCATGCCCAACAGACATTAATGGGCGATCTACGCGACCTGCAAGTCCTCAAAGCGCGGCTGCGACGGTGGTCCGAAAAGAGGGGCTCTGCGACTGCAAATGCGGTCCGGCCTGTTGTGGAGAAGATGGCGCTCGAGGAGCGCCGCCTGATCGCGGGCGTCGTCGGGGAGCGGCCATGAACTTGTAGTTTCTTTCA
This sequence comes from uncultured Acidobacteriota bacterium, assembly GCA_963836435.1. Lineage (GTDB taxonomy): Bacteria > Acidobacteriota > Terriglobia > 20CM-2-55-15 > 20CM-2-55-15 > DASTBJ01. The sequence goes on from CAWIJI010000016.1 coordinate 112,809, forward strand.
ACCTCCACGGGCCCTTTTACATTATTTGACAAACGGCGGATTCGCTTTTAGGTGTCTTTAAATTCCAATCCACGCTGAAAGAGTCGGACTACAGTCGTTCTTTTACCAGACGCCATATGTGTCTCCAGCGCGCACCACGCTTCACAATCTTGACGGTAGATTGTCGCGAGGCGCTCGGATTGATTCAAGCACACAATGTGGCCCAATAGAATTCGAGGGAGTGCAGCCAATGACCAAGTTCGAGGGCCAATCCTGCTCTCCCCGAAAAAGATCATGATCACGGTCTCCCGAGTAGCAGCTAAAGAAACTGAGGAGGCTCAGCTTTTCTGGGAGCCACGATCCGTGGGTGCCTTTCGGTGGCTGTTGGAAAAGGCTGAAGGTGGGTGTCCGCCAAGAACGATGCGGGCAAGCGCTCCTACCGGATCACGGAGTAGGGGAAGTCCCTCCTCTTCATGCCGCTCCGGGAAACCATGGCGGCTTTTTTGCTCTTCGGGGACGCCTTCCGCGCTTTCAATCTAACTGCCAACCGTCTTTCCGAAGCCAAGCGAGTATCAGAAACGCGCTTCTCAGTCAGGTCTTAGGCGTTGGTATTTCCATACCTTCATGACAAACTGTCTCCTTGATTCGGCTTCCCACTGAGCCGCATATGGAGGTGAAAATGAAACCTGCCGCGCTGTTTACCTTTGTATTTGGTTTCGCATTGTCGCTTGGTATTTGGGCTGGGAGAGCTTCATCTGTAGCCTTCCCGACTAACGCACAAATGCAAGAGGATATGAATGAGGTGATGACAAATCATACGAACGCGCCGAGGCGGGGCATAATACTCGATCGTAACGGCGAACGGATACAGCAAGACCAACTGGGTAAAAGACCGCTAACAACACGTTCCATTCGCCATTACTGAACGCGACCCTCAAATTAGGACCCTACCCCCACAGTTCGTTCGTTTTTTTTCATCTGCTGCGAAGAAGGCGCGACCGTGGCCGAACTTCATGAATGCGACTGGCTGAGGTCGATGGAGACCTGCATGGGTACTTCCATCCGGCCGCTTACATTTCCAGCGCGATCATTTCCACCAACAGCAGTAGCAGCAGGAGTGGCAGCGCGATAAGGACTGCGACCGCCAACGCTGAAACCGACGGAGGATTCCACTCCAGGCCCGAGTCTTCGAAGACCGGCTTGAGTGTGAACTGATAGAAACGAAGCTGCTTCTTGGGACCTCTTCTAGGGAGTGGGCATTTCATCGAATGGAAGCGAGGTTGCCGCCAGTCTCCCGCGAAGCTCATGAACCCCGAAATGCCCCAGAAGAACCGCCACAACGCTGCTGCCGGCGGAAGTTGCACGCCCAGAACAGGCTCGACCTGTGCGCGGAGGATCTCGTATTCCTTTTTTGCACGTACTTGCCGGTAGTCGTATCACTGCGAAACGCTCGCAGGTACAGCACTTCGGGTCGCGCATCGCCGAGGATCCCTGGCGTCGCCCAGCGAGCTGCGTGTTGTTTGCCACGCCAGAGGAGAACCACCCCGCCAACCGTCAACAGAAACATGGACAGCATGAGGAACGGGATCATGGATCCGGTGATTTCCAGGTCCGAATCCGCCTGGAGCACCATCTCGATCACGCCGACAAGCACAAGCAGGATTACGCCGATCGCTTTTTGCGCTTGTCCAGATTTTTGCATTTGGTTCACCGTATCTAGTCCCTTATCCATACGCTCTCGCCTTTAGCATCCACAGCTTGCGGCCAGTCGGCCATTTCTCCCTTGAAATCGATTTGCTGATTCGTACGCAACGTGACGACCTCGGGCCTCTACGGCATCCCCCTCCGGATCCGGTCGTCACCGAAGCGTTCGCGGATCTTGTCCACCGTCCGGTCGATGACGCTTTCTTTCTGCGGTTCATCGAACAGGCCCAGTTGAGTGGATTCTTCTCCCGGGCGGACGATTTCGCCGGTGCCGACGCCGATCAGTCGAACGCGCCGGTCCAGAGAAAACTGAGCGAACAACCCCAGCGCCAGCCGGGCGATCTCTTCATCGCCGTCAACCGGACGCTTGACGGAAGTTTGCCGGGTAAACGTGTCGAAGGGCTCGAAGCGAATCTTGAGCGTGACCTTTCGAGCGCGATAGTTTTCCCGCCGCAGTCTCCGCCCCACGCTTTCTGCAAGCCGCCGGATCGTTTGGATGAGCAACTCGCGATCGCGCGTGTCTTCCTCGAAGGTGGTTTCATTACTGATCGACTTGGGCTCCCAGTCCGGCACAACGGGGCGCTCGTCGTGGCCGAGCGCGAGTTCGTGCAGATGCACTCCCAGGCTGCCGCCCAGAGCCCGCACCAGGTCTTCCGGGGAGCGCGCGCCGATGGCGCCGATCGTGTGGATTCCCATCTCATGCAGCCGCTCTTCGGTTTTCGGACCCACACCCCAGAGGCGCCCGATCGGAAGATCGCGAAGAAACTCTCCGACGTTGTCGCTGCCGACGACCACGAGTCCATCCGGTTTCTTCAGATCTGAAGCGATCTTCGCGAGAAACTTGTTGGGCGCGACACCCGCGGAGGCGGTCAGCCCCGTGGCTTCGCGGATCTGTCTCTTGACGGCTTTGGCGATTTGCGCAGGGGCCCCGAACAGTGCGATCGATCCGGTGATGTCCAGGAACGCTTCGTCAATGCTCAGCGGTTCGACCAGATTCGTGAACTGGCGGAGGATTTCCATGACCTGGGCGGATACCTCGATGTAGCGCTTCATCCTCGGGCGCAGAAAGGCGCCCTCCGGGCAAAGCCTCCAGGCCCGCCCGATCGGCAGCGCCGAATGCACTCCGAACCTCCGTGCTTCATACGAACAGGCGGCCACCACGCCTCGCCCGTGACCTTCTTTGGGGTCGGCCCCGACGATGACCGGCCGACCCCTTAAGCGGGGATCGTCGAGCTGTTCGATTGAGGCATAAAATGCGTCCATGTCGACATGGAGAATGGCCCGGTCCGTCATGGCTGTCCATTATTCAGAAAGGGACCCGATCTGTCACTCACGCCAAGCAAACTCGTCACACAGAGGAAAAGAGATGAGCGGCCGGGAATGCAAGCCGGGGCGAAGAGCGAGCGCGAAGCCTCAGAGGCCAAAGCGTATCCGAAAGTGAGGAAGCAAGGCAGTGTTGAAACTTCGACGTATTGAGATATTGGGTTTCAAGTCGTTTTCCGACCGCGGGGAGATCGCCGTTCAGGACACCGGGGTAACCGCCATTGTTGGTCCCAACGGTTGCGGAAAAAGTAACGTCTCGGACGCGATTGCCTGGGTTCTCGGCGAGCAAAGCGCGAAATCGTTGCGCGGCGAAAAGATGGAAGACGTTATTTTCAACGGGACGCGCAATCGCGCTCCGATGGGCATGGCGGAAGTGACCATCACGTTGACCGATACTCCGTCGCCGGTACCCGTTGAGCTTGTTCACGCCAATGGCAACGGGAACGGCAATGGAAGTGGCAACGGAAACGGAAACGGCAACGGCGCCCACGCCAGCAGTAACGGCAACGGCGTGCACGCTCCCGCGCCTGCCGGTGCCCGCGACATCGTCGTGCAGCGCCGGCTCTACCGGAGCGGGGAGAGTGCCTATCTCATCGACGGAAGGCAGTGCCGCTTGCGTGATGTGCAGGACATTTTTCTGGGTACCGGCCTGGGTCACAACAGCTATGCCATCATCGAGCAGGGACGGGTCGGTCAACTGCTGAGCTCGAAACCCATGGATCGCCGCGCTCTGATCGAGGAAGCTGCCGGGATCACGAAATTCAAGGCCAAGCGCAAGCTGGCCGAGTCCCGCCTGGATGCCGCCCGTCAGAACCTTTCTCGTGTGAACGACATTCTTGCGGAAGTCGATCGGCAACGAACCTCGCTGAAGCGTCAGGCAGGGAAGGCGCGGCGTTATATCGAACTGCGTGACCGAATGCGGCGGATTCTCTCCGAGGTTTTCGCCAAGAGGGCCGAAATGCTGATCTATCAGCAGGAGGCCGTCGAAACGGCCCTGGGGGCGATGGATGGCGAGGGCCGGCGTCTGGAAAGCGAAATCGAACGGCTGAATGCCCTGGTGCATCAGCGCCGCCTGGATGTCGCGGCTGCCGAGAAAACGCTCAGTGATTCGCATGCCCGACACTCCGAAACGGAGCTCGAGCATGAAAAGACGACGCAGCGCATCGAGCGCCTCGCGGATCAGATTCGCGCTCTCGACGAACGAAAGGCGGCCCTGACCGACGAGCGTAGCCGCATCGCCGACGAACTCGGACGGAATCAGTCCGACCTTGAAGCACGAACCAGCCTGTTGGGAGAGACGGAACAGGAACGATTCGGCGTCGTGGAATCGATCGAGCGGATGAATGCCGCGCTCACGGGGCTGACGGATGCCCGATTGAGCGAGGAACGCGCGATTGAACAACTTCGCCGGCTGCAGTTCGAGATTGTGGGCAACGAGGCGCGCATCGGTAACGAAATCACCAGCCGCACTGAAATGGTTCGGCGCCTGCTGACCCAGATCGAGCGTCTGGAACAGGAGGCTGCCGGGGCGGTCATTGCGGGGGCCGACATCGAACGTGATCTTTTCGCCGCCCGTGGTGAGCATTCCGGCTACGAGGCGGGAATGGCCTCGCTTCGCGCCCAGCTTGCCGGAACCGAGAGCGAACACACGCGTCTTCGCGAGGAGCACGCTGAAGCCGTCAAGGCTGTTGCCGCCGCCAGCAGCGCGCACGACGCGATCGAGAACCGGCTGCAGACCATCGGCGACCTTGCCGTCCGGCGCGCCTACAGCACGGAATCCGTTCAACAGTTTTTCAACTACGCCCGCGGACACGATTGCGAGCCACTGGGTATACTCGCCGATTTCATCGAAGTGGACTCGAATCAGGAAGCGCTGGTGGAGAATTTTCTGCGCCCCGAACTGCAGTACGTCGTGGTGAAAGACCGCGCGCAGGCCGAGCGCGCGCTCTCGATCGTCAAGGACGTCACCAAGGGCCGGCTGGAATGCCTTGTCCTGAACGGCGATTCTTCCATCGAAAGCGCGGAGACGATCGAGGGCGCGACGCCGCTTGCCTCCGTCGTCCGGTTTGACGACCGTCTTAAACACTTCGCCGGATGCCTGCGTGGCGTTTATCTGGTGAAGGATGTCGAACAGGCCTGGGACCTGGCCGGTCGCTATCCCCATTACCGATTTGTTGTAAGCAGCGGAGAAGTCGTGCAGGGAAATGTGATCGGTTGGGGAGAACGAGAAGCCCTGGGGCCGCTCTCGCTCAAGCGCGAGCTTCGCGAACTCGACAAGCAACTCGATTTGGCAAAGCGCGAAAGCAGGCTTCGCGAATCCAAAGCGTCGCGCCTGGAAGCTCTGGTTACCGAAACCAACGATCTCCGCACGCGCCTGTCTTCAGAGATTCAGGAAGGCGAGAAAACGATCCTGACGGCGGACCATCGTGTTCGTACGCTGACCGCCGACTATGCGCACGTCGAGCAGCGCATCCAGGTTGCCCGTGGCGAGATCGCCCGCTTCACCGAAGAACTCCGGGAGCTCGAGCGATTCATTCAGGAAGCGGGAGCCCAGCTTGCAGGTATTGCCGCTTCGAAGGAAGCGATCCTCGAGGAAATCAGCAGCCGCAGCGTGCACAGCGAGTCGCTGGCGATGGACATCGATACCAGCCGCCGCGAACTCGGCGAAATTCAGTCCCGGCTTGCCGTGCTCGAAGAGCGACGCTCCACCATCTCCCGCGAGATCGCTTCGCTCCAGCAGAAGGCGGTCGAACTGGAAGATCGCGGGCGCCGTGCCGTTGAGCAGATCCTGCAGGCCGACGAGCAACAAGCCCTGGCGGGATCGCAAATCGAGTCTCTCGAAGAAGCGCGGCGTACCCTGCTGAGCGAACGCGAGCGCCTCAACCAGGTGATTCTCGAAGTCCTGTCCATGATCGAGCAGTTGCGCGCCGAGCTTCACGAATCTGAACAGAAGTGGGACGAGTCCAGGAGCACGCTCGACGCCTGGAAGGACCGCCACACCGCTCTCGAGATCGAGCGAACGAAGGTCGATTCCGACCTCAAGCACCTGGCCGGCACCTGCTGGAGCGAACTGAATGAAACCATCGAATCGGTCTGCCTGAAGTCGTTCGAAACTCTCCCGGCCGAAGAACTGGAAATGCGGGAGAAGGAATATGCGGATATCCGCGAGAAAATGGATTCGATGGGGGCTGTAAACATGATGGCCGTGGATGAATACCAGGAAGCCGAGCAGCGCTTCGAGTTCCTGAATGGCCAGCGGCAGGATCTGCTGGACTCCATCCGCGATACGGCGCAGGCCATCGATGAAATCGATGCGGTCTGCCGCAAGCAGTTCAAGGAGGCTTTCGAAGCGATCGATTCCGGATTCCGCGCGGCATTCGTTCACCTCTTCGGCGGCGGCCACGGGGAACTGCGCCTCCTCGAAGAAATGGGCGAATCGGACGCCGGTGTCGAGATCATCGCTTCACCCCCGGGAAAGAAACTGCAGAACGTGCTGCTGCTCTCCGGTGGTGAAAAGGCCCTCACGGCGCTCGCTCTCCTGATCGCTCTGTTCCGTTTTCGACCGAGTCCGTTCTGCATCCTCGACGAAGTCGACGCCCCTCTGGACGAAGCCAACGTCGACCGTTTCGCCAACATGGTCCGCGAGATGAGCTCTCAGACCCAGTTCATCGTGATCACCCACAGCAAACGCACGATGGAGACCGCGTCGACTCTTTATGGAGTTACCATGGAAGAGCCCGGCATTTCTAAAATCGTTTCCGTAAGACTGAATTAGAACTATGGCCATTCGAGAAACCAACCTGCCCGGCGTTAAGCTTCATGCCCGGGGTAAAGTCCGTGATATTTATGACCTGGGCGAGCACTTCCTGATTGTCGCCACCGACCGACTCTCCGCGTTTGACGTCGTGCTGCCGACACCCATTCCCAACAAGGGGAAGGTGCTGACCCAGATGTCGGCGTTCTGGTTCCGGCATTTCAAGGATGACGTGCCCAACCACGTGGTTACCACCCACGCTGCCGACTTTCCGCCGCCGCTTCACCTCTATCGGGATCAACTGGAAGGCCGATCGATGCTTGTAAAGAAGGCCAGGGTCTTTCCGGTGGAATGCGTCGTACGCGGTTATCTCACCGGATCGGGGCTCAAGGACTACAACAAGACCGGAAAGGTTTGCGGAATTACGCTGCCCGCCGGCTTGCGCGATTCCGACAGGCTGCCCGAGCCATTGTTTACTCCCTCGACGAAGGCCGAAAGCGGACACGACGAGAATATCTCTGAAGAAGAAGCAGGGCGTATCGTTGGCGCAGACAACATTCGCGAACTGAAACGTCTGACGGTGTCGCTCTACACGCGTGGTGTGGAATACGCCTTGAAGCGGGGCATCATCATCTGCGATACCAAGTTCGAGTTCGGTGTGATCGACGGAAAGATTTCCATCGTGGATGAAATGCTCACTCCGGATTCCTCGCGTTTCTGGCCCGCCGATCGATACACGCCTGGAAAAGCGCAACCCTCGTTCGACAAACAATTCGTGAGAGATTATCTGGAACGGATTGGCTGGAACAAGCAACCCCCGGGACCCGACCTCCCTTCCGAGATCGTCGAGGCGACAAGCGCCAAGTACGTGGAGGCGCTCCGGATACTTACGGGCAACGATCTGGAATGAATCTGCTCGACTTTATTGCGCTCGGTATCCTGGTTGTTTCGATTCTTCTCGCGGCCATGAAGGGCTTCGTGAAGGAGCTTCTGGGACTGGGGTCCCTTGTGGCTGGATTCCTTCTTGGCGCATGGTTTTATCGGTCTGCCGCCGAACCCTTTAAAGGGGTTGTAAAGACCGAAAATACTGCTCTATTCTTGGGGTTTGCCGTTGTCTTTTTGGGAACGTTTCTGGTTGGAGTTCTGGCCATCAGGGTGGCCCAGAGACTTCTCAAGTTTGCCAAAATCCAATGGTTCGATCGACTGCTGGGTGCGGCATTCGGATTTGTTCGCGGGTGGGTGCTGGGTTCGATTGTTTTTCTGGTGCTGACGTCCTTTGATCTGCAGGCCGATCGCGTGAAGAATTCCCAATTGGCTCCATATTTTCTTCCGGGCGCCAGGGTGATGGCCCTGGTGGTGCCTTACGACCTCAAGGCCCGTTTTCTGGTGGGATATGGCGCGGTTGAAAAATGGTGGCGTGAGCATTCATGAAAGAGGAAGCCGTCCGTGAAAGAAAAGCTGGAGTCGCTTGTTGCGGAAATGATCGAGAAGCGGATTCTCCTCGACGAAGCCGTTGGCGCTTTCGAGAAGAAGTTCATCCAAACGGTGCTGTCGCAGACCAAAGGTAACCAGAGTAAGGCTGCCGGAGTGCTCGGCCTTCACCGCAACACCCTCAGCCGAAAGATCGGGATTCACAAGCTGAACGGGAAGGGCTAGTCTGGCGAACCCTGACTGTCCGGCTCAATCTTGAGTTTCGGCGCTTGCTCTCCATTCAGACAGCTGCTCCTCCTCAAGAGGAGGAGACGGGAGTTTAGACATTTTGCACGCCGGAGGCGTGAAAGGAAGGTAGCCCCGGGTGGAGCGTAGCGACACCCGGGGTTCATCTCACGAGCGGCGTTTGCACCCCGGCAGGGCAATGTCATTCGCTTAAGGAAAAAGGCGCGTTCGTTTAAGAGGAATCAGGATTGGCGTCAACGGTTAAGCGGACGCGTGGGCGGTTTGTTGCGCTTTTTGAGCCTTTCTCTTCTCCTTACTGGGATGCCATTTGGTTTCGGGCCGCATGGATCGGCGGATGAATGAGCGATTGGGGCCGGATGCGCTGATGTCGGCCAAGGATAGTCGGAAAGATCCGCTGAAGGACGCCTCGGATCCGCGCGTGAAGTAAGAGAAGCTCTTCAAGCCCCCGCTCCAGAACATGAATACAGTTTTTGAAATTGGTCTGGCGGACCGGCGAAGCCGGGCCGGAGCTCTGGGAATTGGAAGGCGGGCCAGGATTGAGCTCGATGTCGGCCCGGTTGGCGAAGAGCCGGTTCAGAGTGACCAGAACGAAATGGGCGAAGATTTCTTGTTTGACACCGCGCTCGGTCTTGGCGTGAAAGTCCTCGATGTTGAAGATGCGCTTGCTTACCTTGTAAAGCTCCTCGATGCCCCATCGGCCATGGTAGACGTCGGGGAACTGCTGGAGCGGATAGCGGTGCGTATCGAGCAAGGTGGTGCCCAAGCAAAATACGCTGTCGGCGATCTTGTATTTGAGCAGTCGTAATTTCAGCGGGATGATCTCCAGATCGGGATGCTGGGATCGGATCTCGGCCTGGTTCTGCGGCGAGGGAAGCAGGGTGATCTCGGTGTCGGTTTGTCGGGGTGGCGAAGAACGCTTTGATGGCGCTGGAGCTGTTTTCCTGGAGGCGGAAAATGGCGTGGATGCCGGTTTGGGCGTGTCGATGAAGCAAGAGATAGGAGAAGTATCCTCTGTCGTAAACGACAACGTCACCGGTTTGGAGAACCTGCAGGTGGGCGCATGGCGCTGAGCCGTTCGTTGGCATGAGAGGCGAGGTCAAATCGAAAGGCAGTTGGGATTTGAGCTGGTAGAGGCAACTGAGCAAGCCTTGCGGATAGTGGGCGATCTTGCCGGGAGTGGAGTAGCCGCAAGCGAGCAGTTCCCGGGGCAGATTGATCTTGGAGCCATCGACGGCAAAGAGGCGATGGCCGAGCCACAAGTACCGAGAGGCATCGCGGCGTAGGCCGCGAGGATTTTCTGATTGGCGTACTTGAAGACCGCTTCATCGAGCTTCTGTCGAGCCGCACAGAACGAGGAGGGCGCAATGCTGCTTTGTTGCGGCAACGCCAGCTTCAGTTTCTCGCAGTTGTCCCAAAGATCATCGATCGTCGTGCCGTAGCTTTGCGTGTTTTTGGAAGAGACCAGACGAAAGATCAGCAGCATGAGCATCAGGGTGTCGATGACCCGCTGGCGCAGACGCCACTTCCGGTCGTAATCGGCGGCCACATCCTGGAAGATGTGGGCCACCTTCTCCCACAACGAGACGAAGGACTCATCGATCGAACGGGTTGGGCAGGCCTGCAGGTCATTGCGGTAGCGCTTCTGGATCTCGACGGCCCGAGGAGTGTCGGTCAATTGGTGCTGCCAGTCCGATTGCAGTGGATAGACGAAGATCTCCTTTTTGCTGGTGCGGCACTGGTGATCCGGCGCCAGACGCCCACGTCCCTGAGTGAGACCCAGGAACTGCCAATTGGCGGCCCGATAACAGGTTCCGGCAAAGTGTGTGGGATCCACGAACGTCTCGATGAGTACCGGCCGATACCCGAAGGCCTGCACCCAGTCCTCCCCGATTTGCCGCGTTGCGAGCGAAAGTGCGTGGCTGGCCAGATGGGGGACGTGAACCCAGGGAAAAATCAGGAAGCGATCGTTACTCAGCAGCAGAGGCAGCAGCTTTTTTCTGTGCTGGGGATCCCAGCCGATCCACCGGTCGCGCGGCGCCAGGGCCCAGGCGGCCGAGGCGGAAAACAGCAAACATCCAAGTCGATGTTGGCTCGCCTGGGAGACGATAAAGTAGCCCAGATGGGGGCCCACCGGCTGGCGGTAACCCAGATAATGATAGGTCTGCAGATACGCCTTCCACCGCTCGCGCTCCGGTCCGGAGGAACCTACCGTTTCGAGTCGGATCGGCGTCAGCGTGCTGAGCGCCGCCTCGATCGGCGTCTCGGGTGGACCATTCTCCAAGACTGGTACTCGCCGCTGCGGCACCTGCCGGACCGGCTTGGACGGAAGACTCACCACACCCTCGGCTCTTCCAGCTTTTCCAGCAAGGTCAAACACGACTCGACCTTATTTTTGCCATTCGGCGTTTTCCAATTCAGGTGTTCGCACAGCGTATGGGCCAACTCGGCTCGGCTCAGGTTTGGGAATTGCTCGACCGTCTCCTGCACGTGGGCGAGTTGCTTACGCGTGAATCTGCGCCCGCTAAAAGTCGTCTTCAGCAAGGTCTCAACGGATTTCATCGGAGTGTACCTTGCCAAAAACGCGCCAGCAAGGTCAAGCGAAAAATTACAAAATCTCCGCACATGCCGAACAATCGAATCCCAGATCAGTGCTTTACGCGTCACGGATGAGAGGAAACATCTTCGCCCGAATCAAAGCGAATGCCATTGCCCGGCAGGGGTGCGAGGAATCCCTGCACCCCTGCCGGGGTGCAACATTCCCGTTACGGTAACCCCGGGTTGCGCTCGCTTCGCTCGCTTAACCCGGGGCTAAATTCTCAGCACGCCTCCGGCGTGCTCAGACTCACGTTTCAACGTCGCCATCGCCTTGCGGACGAACCTGAAAACCGGAGACGTAACCTCGTGTTTCCGCTCCCGCTCAGACTTAAGAATGTCTAAACTCCAAGCTCCTCCTCAAGAGGAGGAGACGGCCGGAGCTTTCTGCGAGTCGCTCTTCTTCTCAGGTATTCCGCCAGATCCGTCCCGCCCACCTTGATCAGTTCCACACTTTTGAGTGGATGCGCCAGATAGTTCGCGACCAGGCAGAATTCGTCATATTGCCAATCGCGATTGGGAGGGGGCAGCGGTTCCGAGAAGATACGCGATGTTTCATCTGGCAGCACTTCACCGAGTGCCGCTGTGTCGAATTCCGCGAACCGCACGATGCTGCCGGCCCGCACGAACGCGACTTTTGTTCGAGACGTGCTGTCGGATGGCAGCAGCGCGAGATAATCGAAGGTCCAGATGGAATGAAACGTGTCTTTGGCCTCCCTGCGGGCACGCTCGATTTTCCCGAGTTGACGTCGCAGGAGTTCGGCCTCTTCGAACTTCTCTTCTGCGGCCAGTTGCCGGATCTGGCTTACCATGCTCACCTCGAGCTCTTCGTCGTGTCCCTGAATGAAATGAATAGCCGCATCGACGTCGGCGAGATAGCGTTGACGATCGATGTCGTTGTTGCAGGGGCGCGAACACGTGTGCATCTGGAAGTAGAGACAGTCGGGGTGCGGATCGTCACCGCGAATATTGTAGAGACAGGGGCGTAATTTGAAGGTGCGCTCAATCGCCGTTTTCAGCCGGGTGAACTGGCCCCGGGTTACAAATGGGCCAAAGTAGTCCACTCCCGTTTTGATCTGCCTGCTGGCATAGACACGCGGGAAGCGCTGCTTCCGGTTGACTTTCATCAGCTTGAACAGACGGAACGTGCGCATCCGGCGATACGTCCTGGGGAAGATCTCCCGCCTCTGGACATAGAGAATGTAAGTTGTTTCGAAAGCAGACCAGGTGCGGCGGAATTCAATACGGCTCGTGATTTCCCGCAGGTCGAGATCCTTCACTCGCTCGGAGTGTTCGCCAAAATATCGCTCCAGACGGTGAAAGAGATTGCTGGTCTTGTCGAGGACAATGAGTTGACCGCGGGTATCGAAGATCCGGTAAACCGCGGAGGCCCTGGGCAGCGCTGGCAGGGTCGCGGCTAGAAACGTGTCCTTTTCGTAAACGACCGTTGTGAACGCGAACTCCATAAAGGAATTATATGTGACGAGCACGGGCCGTGCCGGACCATGCGAGCGGGTGGCCAGGATTCCGGATTCCGGCGCTACGGGCCCCCCGCGCGTTACCTGGAGTTGAACGCGTTCCAGTGGAAGAGCAGGGAATCCTTTGTGTGCTGCTTCGCGTAGTCCCAACCGTGCATGCCGGGATAAAGCGCAGCGGTGTGCGGATACTTCGCTGCGGTAAGCAGGTCGTCGAGCGCCTTGAGGCCGCCGTAGAAGCCGTATTCGTCTTCGGTCCCGCAATCGAAGTAGATCTTCAGGTTCTGAAGTTTTGCGGTATCTTTGGCCAGTTCGAGCGGATTGTTTGCATCCCAATACGTCGTGTCGAGTTTTCCACCGGCCGCGAATCCAATCCCGTAGATATTGTCGAACAGCGCTTTGAACTGATCGAGCCGCCGTCCCGTGACCGTGGTGTTGTCGAAGTCGGGCACCAGGGCTGCGCTGTGGGCGCTGACGGATCCGAACATCTCGGGATGTTTCATTGCGATTTTCAGGGCGCCATAGCCTCCCATCGAAATCCCGCTGATGCCGCGCGTTGTGCGGGTTGCATTCACCCGATAAGTCGACTCGATCAGCGGGATAAATTCCTTGACGACGGCGTCTTCCCACGGGGCATTCCCGCTTCTCGCGTTGGTGTAAAAGCTCGTCGTCGACGACATCGGAATGGCAACGATGAATTCCCCGATCGCCTTGTCTGCGACCATCTTGTCCAGAAGCAGGTCGGTTTCCCCGCGCGTGCTCCAGCGCATTTCGTTCTCATTCAGGCCGTGAAGGAAATAAAGCACCGGATACTTTCGCGTGCCGGAGGCCTCATAAGACGGCGGCAGATAGATGCCGTACCGCAGTTCGCGGCCCATCAGCGCGCTCTGGTAGGTCTTGTATTGGACTCTCGATCCGGCGGGCGGGACGTCGCGAACCTGAAAACCGCGCTGAGCGAACAGGCCGGCCGTGACGGCAAGAAGGATCAGGATCGCGGCAAGAGTGCGTCCAGGATGTCTCATCTCAGTTTCTCCGGCTGGTGGTTTGCCTATTCTTCGGGCGAGACCTCGCGGGGTTCCGCTGGTGCTCGAGTGCCGTCGAAGTGGCGAAGTTTCATGTTCTCGGCTGCGATATCCGTGAGGTCGACGATGGACGCTGCCGCCACGCCCATGGTGATGGCGATCGTCTCACTGAGTTCTTCTTTCGTCGCACCCGCCTTCAAGGCCTTTTTGATGTGGCCTTCGAGACATCCCTTGCAATGACTTGCGAGAGACGCTGCGATAGCTATCAGCTCTTTGGTTTTCCGATCAAGCGCAGACGCTTTGTAGGTTTCCTGGTAGAACTGAAAATAAATCTTCCGCATTCGCGGATCGACCATCGTGTAGGAAGGCCATTTCTCGTTTGTTTCAGACCGATCCGCCATTAAGTTACATACCCCTCTCTATTTGTCTGAAAATGGTACGTTTTAGGCTGCAACCCCGTCAAGGACGTCTCGAATGGTGTCCGCGAATGCGCTGAATTCGAAAGGCTTCTGTACAAAGCCTTCGACGCCCATCCGCTGCAGCGTTGGGAGATTTTCGGGGGTGGTGTATCCGCTGGTGACGAGGATTTTCATGTGTGGAAGTTTCTGCCGAATCATCCGAATGGCCGTAAAGCCATCCATTACAGGCATCATCATGTCGGTGATCACCAGATGGATATCTTCGCTCACCGCATCCACGGCCTCGCGTCCGTTCCGTGCCGTAATGACCTGATAGCCGATGCTTTTTAGCGCGGTCTCCATCAGATCGAGCATTTCGGGCTCGTCTTCGACAATGAGAATACGTTCGGTTCCACCAACCGGTTTGCCATCTGGAAGATCGCGCACGGCCTGTCGGCCGCATGCCGGGAACGTCAGGGTGAACTCGGTTCCCGCTCCCAGTTTACTCGTCACGTCGATCGTGCCATTGAGTTGCTTGACGAGGTTATAGACGACGCTCAGTCCCAGACCTGTACCCTTGGATTTGTCCTTCGTCGTGAAGAAAGGATCGAAAATCTTCCCCTGCAGGTCGGGCGCGATGCCGGTGCCCGAGTCTTTGACGCGGAGGACGACCTGATGCCCATCAATATGCGTGTGGAACCTGAGCAACCCGCCTTCCGGCATTGCGTCGCGTGCGTTGATGGCCAGGTTGAGAAGAATCTGTTCGAGTTGCGAATCGTCCGCGCGAATGCTCGCCGGATTGGAGACGAAGTCCAGTTCAACGCGGATCTTTTTCCCGATGGTTTGTTCAAACAACCTGCACGTTGTTCCGATGGCGTCGTTGAGATTGATCTGGTGAAGCTGCCGGGTGTCTTTTCTTCCAAGCGCCAGCAGTTGTCTGGTGAGAATAGTGGCCCGTTTAGATGCACTGATGATGACGTCGGAGAATCTTGAAATCGCAGGGTCCCTGGCGCTTTTCATCCGGATCAGTTCCGCGTTCGGAAGAATGATGCCGAGGATGTTGTTGAAGTCATGGGCCACGCCGGCTGCAAGCGTGCCGACGGACTCCATCTTCTGTGCCCGTATGATCTGCTCCATCAGGTGTGCGCGTTCCGTAATGTCCTTGATCACGCCGGAATAGCGGCCGCCCGTGGCTCGACAACTGATGAGAGTATTCAGGCGCTCCCCCTCGCAGGTCACCAGGTCCGCTTCGAAATCCTGCACAGCCGGTTGGGACTCAACCGCCATCGTGAATTCCCGGGCCGTGGTTGCAGAACCGAAAAACTTCGTCAGATGTTTTCCCTGCAGGGACTCTCCCAGAAGCCGTTCGCCCGCGTCGTTTACATCGAGAACCTGCCAGTTCAAATCACAGATGAAGACGATTTCCTGCATGCTCTCGACCAGGTTCCGGTATTTGAGAGCAGAGGCTCGGGCGTCGTCATAAAGATCGATCTTGGCAATGGAACTGGCAATCTGGGGCAGGACGATCATGGTCGTGCGGAGCACGCCTTCATTGAAGGCCTTCGGCTTGTCGTCCGCGAGGCACAACACCCCCCGAAGATGACGTCCTTCGACCAGCGGCACGACGAGGAAGGCTACAAGTTCTTTTGAAAAGGGCCAACCCTCCTTCCAGTTGCTCGTTGCGATGTCGTCGATCTGCACGGGCCCCTTGTCTTTTGCTATCGCCTGGGCGATTCGAGATCCCGCGAGCGTTGGAGGAAATTTGTCGGGAAACGAAAAGACGCTCGATACCGCCTGCAGCTCAAACGGCTCTGCCAGAGACCCGGAATAAGCGGCGATGTAACGGCAGTTTACCGTTTCCGCCAGGGCATTCACCAGCTCCACGCATAGTCCCTGCGTCGATGTCCGCGTGCTGATGGCATCGCCGATACGGCGAACGAGTGACAGTTCGTCCATTCGGGTGCGAATCGTTGTCGTCGCCTCTTCCAGAGCCGAGGCAAGATAATCCAGGTTGTAGTCCTTTTCGTTTTGCATCGGTTTTAGGGGAGCAATTGCTCAATCTGCTTCCTCTTGCCCTGAAGTTCGGTCGCCAGCTGAACCAGGCCGGCCTGTGAAATCCCCAGTGTCGAACGGATGGGTTCAGGAAGTTCGACCTCGACCCCTGCTCCGGGCGTCGCCGCAAGCCGATCGGCGGCAGATATCAGGACGTTGGACGCATAAGTCGCGGCGATCAGCAGAGCGTGCGGTCCCTCTGGTTTCTCCGGCGTATGGTGACCTGCAATCGCTGCTGTGAGCTCTGGGGGCAACTGCCAGCGTTCCGCCATCCACGCGCCCACTTCCACGTGGTCGGTCTCGAAGACGCTTCGCTCCGCTTCGACGAAGGTGCATCCGTCTCGATCAACCTTGCGGCGCACCTCGGCATACTCCGTCGGGAGGGTCGTGTCGAGAATCAGTTTGCCGATATCATGCAACAACCCGGCGATATAGGCGGTTTCGGAATTTTTCGCTCCCGCACGAACGGCGACGGATGCCGCAGCGTTGGCAGCCATCAGGGAATGGCGCCAGAAAATCGCCCGATTCTTGCGTGACCCCATTGTCTTGAAGATCAGAACGCTGAGCGAAACCTGCTTGAGCATGATCCAGCCAATGACGACAATGGCCTGCCGCAGGGTGGAAATTTGCCTGCGATGGCCGTAATATGCTGAATTGGCAAGGGTTAAGATGCGAGCGGTCAGCGCCTGGTCGGTCGCAATGACCTTCGCGAGCTGTTCGGTCGCCGTCTCTTCATCGTCTGTCAGGGTTAGAATTCTCTGGGCGACGATCGGCAGAGTGGGTAGATCGCGGGTCTCAAAGATTTTTCGTCTATAGTCGATTGCCGCAGTCATAGTGATCCACCAAAGTTATCGGAGGCGAATAGGCTCTTCATTAGAGAAATGAGCAAGATACAGAAAAAAAATCGGCGTGAAGCGTTCAAGGTTCTGGGTGGACTTCTGGTTTGCGGAGGCGGCGCCGTCGGAATCGTCCACTACATGGTGCGCCGCCAACCCTCCGCAGACGAGACCGTCAGGCTGGGTCCGCTGACGGGGTTTCCTGTCGGGGAATTTCAGAAGAGAACGGTGACGGTTACCGAACACGGGACCTGGCTGGAGGGCCCGGTCGAAAAGACGATCTGGCTACGTCGAAACCCGGACGACACTTTTCTTGTCTTCTCAGGCACCTGCCCACATATGAACTGCGACGTGAATCTGCTGGACGACAAGACTTTCGAGTGTCCGTGCCATCACAGCCACTTCGATTCCGACGGGAAAGTCCTTTCGATGCCCGCTCCCCGTCCCCTGGATACGCTGGAGTATCGCGTTTCCGGGGAAGGGATCGTTTCGGTCCAGTATCAGAATTTCAAAAAGGGACTGCCGGCAAAAGAACTGGTTCCCCGATAGGCAGGCGGGCTTCGTTCGTAACGAACTTCACGAGTCCATGGCAATGGCTTCACCGGCGGGCGATTTAGTTCGGCGTCGCAGCACTCGGTTCCACCACATGATCGCCCCCGTCACAAAGAGAACGGCGGGAAGCAGTCCGATGATGACGTACGTAATCCGTACGCCCATCCCGCCGTAACGGCCGAAGTGCATACGGACGATCCAGGCAAGGAAAGCGTCTCCTTTGCGCTCGCCGGTTGCAAGGTCCAGGGGCTCGAAGTAATCCACGATCGCAACGAACGGCTCGGAGAATGCGAAGTAGACCCCGGTGATTCCCCACAGCAGCAGTACCAGCAAACTCCAGAACCCCAGCGCACTGTGGATGTCAAAGTTCATCCGCTTCCACCCGGCGCGCGGGCTGAAATAGAGCCCCTTGAGCCACGCACTCGCGCCCCGCCACCAGACCACGATGCCGGTGAAGCAAAGCAGAACCAGCAGCCCTCCGCCTGCGGCATTGATCTGACGGCCCGTTTCCCCCGCCAGCAGATTGTCATGAAGATCGACGAACCACTCCATGATTTCGACGGACCGGGGATTCGACACTCCCATGTCCGCACCCGTGTAGGGATTGAAGCGCTGCTCGCGGGTCTGTCCGTCCTTGATGAGCGTGACTTCTGCGGGCGAAACGCGACGACGCGGTATCCCGACCTGAGTAATCTCCCATCCGGGATATTGGCGGAGCACCGCGGCACGAAGTTCGTCTTCGGACATCTTTTTCCCAACGGCCTGCGCGGCCGGCACATTCCCCAGCATCATCTGATTCAGGTCGCGCCGGAACACCACAGCACTGCCGGTCACGCTGATGAGCACGATGTAAAGCCCGATCGCGATGCCCGTCCACAGATGAATCTGGAACATCGCCTTTCGCACCCAGGTCTTTTGCGGCTGCTTCCAGAAACTCATGCGGGGGATTCTACAGCCTGAAGGCAAGAAGCGCTCCTCTGTTCACGGTTTCCTTAGTCCGGCGGATTTCCTTGGCTCCCAACATTGGGAACATGGTAGCTTCTGATGAATGCGGATTCTGGGAGCGAGCATTTTGCGTGCGTATGCAAAGCGGAAGCCGCAGGCGCGGAAGTACGTGCTGGCGTTCCGTGCGCTCGTTTTGTCTGCCCGCTGGCGGCGGTTTGGGGACATCGAATCGCAGTTCGCGCAGGTTGCCACCATCGAGCCCCCGGACCACGTGGCATTCGACTTTGCCGACGAAGATCTGCGTGTGGATACCCGCGTCAATTTCTCGCTGGGGCTGGTGCGTGTGTTGAGCGTCTGCCCGTCCGCGAACATGAAAGGGAAAACAAAATGAAGGAGCCTGTTCGTCCCATTCGAAACGAGGCTGATCATCAGGCTGCGCTGGCCGAGATAGATTCATTGTTTGCGGCCGTGCCTGGAAGCGCGGAAGCCGATCGGCTTGAAGTACTGGCGGTGCTTGTTTCCGAGTACGAGCGCACGCAGGAGGTTGAAGAGCCGGCGCATCCGATTGACATCCTGACCATGAGCATGAAGGGGCAGGGCCGCACACAGGCAGACTTGGCGGCACTGCTGCAGTCTCGCTCGCGCGCATCCGAAGTCCTGGGCCGGCGGCGGCAACTCTCTGCAGCCATGGTGGAGAAGTTGGCGCACGCCTGGTCCATCCCGGCATCTCTGCTTTCGGTGCCCTTCAGGGTTCATTCGCGGCTGGCGAAAGCGCTCAAGACTGGCGCCGCCGTGCTGGCGATCCTTATCGGCCTCGGCGCTGCCACGGTGGGGGGAGCCTTTGCGTATTACGGCGCACACCTTCCGGATGGAGCGCAAATCGAGGCGGCATTCACAGAGGCAGGTGCAAGCATTTCCCTTTTCACGCCGCTGGATCAGATCCCGTCGGAAGCGATCAAAGCCTTTGTTGCGGCCGAGGACAAGGATTTCTATGGCCACGGCGGCTATTCGCTTGCAGCGATCCTGCGGGCGGCGGTGCACGGCCTGGTTTCAGGCAAACGCGAGGGGGGCGCCACGATCACCCAGCAGCTTGCGAAAAATGTGTTGTTGAACGAACCACCATCGGTCCGGCGCAAGATCAAGGAGCTTATCCTCGCCCGCCGGATCGAGCAGACGCTGTCGAAGGACCGCATCCTCGAGGCTTATTTCAACCGCATTTACTTCGGCGGCAAGGAATATGGGATCGCCGCGGCCTCGCTTCGCTATTTCGGCAAAGCGCCCGCCGATCTCACGATCGCTGAAGCCGCCTATCTGGCCGGCTTGCCGAAAGCACCAAACACGTACCGTCTCGACGTGCCCGACAATCTCGATCGCGCCAAAGGACGGAGGAATTGGGTGCTGGGCCGGATGGCCGAAGATGGCTTGATCAGCGTTTCGGCAGCCCGTCTCGCATCGGCAGAACCGCTGACTCCGTTCAATCGCAATTGATACGATCCGGCGTCGCTCCAAGGGAAGCCTGACGGCGCCGCCGGCCCGATTTGCGGCCGAGACGAGACATCGACGGATGGGAAAATCGAGCGGACGAAGACCAACCGATGGCATTATTCATCCATGAATAAAAAAACCACGAATAAGAAATCCACCGCTCCAAAGAAAGCCGCGGCAAAAACGAAATCGGCCATCGTCGCTCATAAGCCAGGAGCGAACCGCGGTGAACCCGCAAGGCGACAGCCCCGGCTCGACAAGAACTTCAAGCAGTCCAGGGATGTGCGTGAAGACCGTGGCATCCGTCAATTCAAGGCCAAGCCGAAGAATCGGCCGTAAAGCGGTCCTTGCTCATTCGTAATACTCGGGTGATTTCCTGACCTTGGCACTCGCCGTCGCGTTGTGCTGGATCCAGATCTGAGCGCCGGCGGTTTTGGCGAATGCCTCGAGCGCCTCTCGACTCCTGGCCGTCTGCTCCCTCTTAAAGTCGAAACCGGGAACAATCTTGAGCTTCATCTCCTCGGGGTAGTGATAGGGCCCCCGTCAGAAAATCGGTCGATTCGTAACAAATAAGTAAGGTAGCCCGTAAACCTTCTTAGGTGCGCTTTTCCAGATGAAAGGTTCACGGATAGCAGCAGATTGATCGTGGAGGTCAAAAACAAAACAACTTAAAAACGGAGGTTTCCGGCAGATGCGAAAATTGCTTGGTTATTTCGCGGTTTCATTTCTCGTCGGCCTGTCTTCTCTGAGTGCGCAGAACAATCAGGTAGTGCATCTTCGGGGCAGGGTTCTGGATTCCAGTGGTCTTCCAATGGCGGCCACTTCGGTGAAGCTATATCAAGGTCTGGCCGCACCCAGGGAGGGAACGCCGCCTTTCAAAGAAGGCCAGAGCGACCGGGTTGGAGATTTCGATTTTGAAGTTCCCCCCGGGGATTATCGTGTCGCCGTTACTGCTCCGGATTTCGACCCCTCCGAACAGACCGTGCGCGTCACGGCGAATATGCAGCCTTTGGCCATTACACTGTCCCTGACCAGCATCGAGACAGTGGTGAATGTGAGCGGGCTCGAATCGGAGGTCGGAGTTGATCCGGAGTCAAGCCTGACCACAGACTTGATCACCGGTGATGACCTGCTGGATCTTCCCGACAATGAGGAGGATCTGCTGACCTACCTTCAGGAACTGGCGGCAGCCCGCGGCATCGTTGACGGAGACCTCAATATCCGCGTCGACGGATTCGAGAATTCCTTCCTTCCCAATCGCTCGGAGATCCAGGAAATCCGCATCGTCAACAGTTCGTTCAGTGCCGAAAGTAATTCCACGGGGCCGCGCATCGAGATCATCACCCGCCCTGGAACAGGCTTCTGGTCGGGGGATGCTGGACTCACCTTTGCCGACGAGTCGCTCAACGCGGCCGCTCCGCTGACCGGAAGGAAGCCCGCATCACAGACGCGGAACTTTAACGGACAGTTCCGCGGCCCGATCATCCCGGGGCGAATCACGGCGACCTTCAGCCTGCAGAACCAGGTGCGCGAAAGTGAAGGCAACGCGATTCGTGCGGTTGGGATCAACGGTCCCGTCAATGAAGGCGTTGCGAACCTTAACAAGAACCGCACTTTCAGGTTCAGCCCGAACATTACCCTCAACCGGACCAATACGCTGGTTTCCAATTTTACCTACTCCACCAGCCGAAACGACAACAGCGGGGTTGGCGGTTTCAATCTCCCCGAGAGAGCCTCGAACCGGCGCGGCGACAACTGGAGCGTGCAGCTTACGGAGCGAGCGACCCTCAGCAGCCGGTTCACGAACGAACTCCGGTTTCAGGCTCGCCAGAGCAGCAATCAGAATGTCCCGGTCACCGACGCCATGGCGGTGAATGTTGCCGACGCATTCAACGGCGGCGGCGCCACCACTCGCAGTTCCAGCAGCAGCCGCGACTATATGCTCGCGGATCAGATCCGGTGGCAGCCGGCCCGTTCGCTGACATTGACTTCGGCAGTTCAGGTCGACTATCACAAGAGGCACAGCGATTCGCAGAACAACTACCTGGGCACCTATTCCTTCTCGAGCCTGCAGGACTACTGTTATGCGGAGAACTTCCCTGGGACGAATTGCCAGGCCACAAAAGCCATCGTCGATGCCGCCATCCACTCCGGCGTTGCACCCACCTTCACCAATTCCGCCGGTAATGTGATCCCGATTACAGGAGTTCCGACGCAGTTTACGATCAGCGGCGGAGACCCGGTCCTCGACGTGTATCAGGGGGAGCTTAGCGCATTTTTCCAGGGAGAGTGGAGAGTGAGCCCGCGGGCACAGCTTTCCTTTGGCGCCCGTTATCAGGTGCAGCAGCATCTTGACGACTACAACAACATCGCCCCGGCCCTGGGGCTTTCCTATCAGCTCAACCGGACTCAGAACTGGCAGACCGTGGTTCGAGCCGGGGCCCGGATGAACTATTCCACATTTAATGTGGGCAGCTGGGAGCAGTTGCTGCGCAACGACGGACTTTCCCGGCAGTACAACATCGTGGTGCTCAATCCTTCCTATCCAACCCCGGACCTGTCCAGCTTTCTGGACGCAGGCGAGAGGGTGGCGAACTCCTTCCGAGTGCGTGCGGACGACTTCGTGGCCCCCTATGCGATCCAGCCCTCGGTCAGTGTCGATCAGAACCTGCCGGGAGGAAACCGCCTGAGCTTCAACTTTCAGATCAGTCGCGGCGTTCACCAGAGCCGGAACCGGAACATCAATGCGCCGTACCCCGGCACACCGCTGCCTGCCGATCTGGCCGCACAGCTGAATTCACGAGACCAGACGGTCCGAAACGCGGCACGGTCGATCGTGGACCAGATGCGTCCGTACTACCCCCTGGTTTCCAATATCACGCAGCAGGAATCGAGAGGTCTGTCGCTGACGAAGAACTTCTCGATCCAGTACAGAACCAACAATAAGTCGATCCTGGGGAACCGGGTTTTGATCGGCGGCTACGTCACGTGGTCCATGAACTGGGCCTCCGACGATAATGGCAACCCGGTCAACAGCTATGATCTGGCGTCGGAGTGGGGGCGTTCTGGTTCGGATCAGCGTCACCGGATTACCGGAAGCCTCAATATCCAGGTCCCAGGCAATATGAGGTTCAGCTTCCGCTCGATCGGCTGGAGCTCCGGCCGGCCCTACAGCATCACGACCGGGCGCGACGAAAACGGCGATGGCTCAAGCAATGATCGTGCCGCCGGTTACCTGAAGAACTCCGAAACCGGGCCCGCCACATGGAGCAACATCCGCATGTCGTTCACGAAGACTTTCGTTTTGGGCGGCAGCGCGCCAAGACCATCCGCCAATAACTACGCAGAACCCCAGCGCGGGGGCGGTGGTTTCGGCGGCGGCGGATTCGGTGGCGGACGTGGACGACAGGATGGCCGTCAGATTCAGTTCACCGTCAATGTGAATAACCTTTTCAACAGCACGACCCGGACGGGTATCAGCGGTGTTCTCTCGTCTCCCTTGTTCGGGCAACCGACGGGCGGCGGTCAGGGGCGTTCGATCACATTGGGCATACGCACCAATCTGGGGCGCCTCTTCTAACAGTCGTGATCCTTCTCGTGATGCGCCTTATGATGCGACCGTCTGCATTGGATGTTCCTCTGAGGCGCTCGGTCGCACGCCGTAAACGATCAGTGGACAGCATCGTCCAACAAGAGATGGTGGTTAATCCAAAAGGAGGTTAAATACCACGTGTGAAACCCCTGCAAAATCAAACCCCTCATTCCGCGCATATCTGCAATGAACTCATTGAACTTCTTAACTGTCAACTCGCGAACACCTTGGATCTCAGGCTCCAGGTGCGACAGGCTTCGTGGAATGCCAAAGGCACTCATCGGAGACAGTCCCAAATGCTTTTTAAGGGACTCGAGAATGAATTGCGCGATATGGCCGACCGTACAGCGAAGCGGGTGGCGGAACTGGGAGGGCGCGTCGTCGCCTCGGTTCAGGCTCTGGCGAGTCGCTCCCGCCTTCGTGAATTTCCAAAGGACGCTCTTGGTGTTCCCGATCACGTCCGCGCTCTCCTCTCAAGTTATTCCCAGTACGAATTCGCCACTCATAATTCCCTGATTGCGGCTCAGAAGCTTGATGACAGCACAACGATCGAACTCCTGAAGGATGTCGGATCGGTCATTGAAAAGGACCTGTGGCTTCTGGATGCGCATCTGGAAGCTCTTGCGATTGCTTCGGTCGAAAAAAATAATCCAGCCTGGACATCCGCAGCCCTGGGCCATGCGGCAGCGGCCGGAGGGGACGGAAAACAACGCCGTTCGAAGCGGCAGCGGCCGACTTTGCGCTCTTGAAGTTTCCTCGCTGATTTGCCGTTTTGCCGTTATCGAGTCGTTACCGTCATCCAGGCGTCCAACTTTATAGGGAGGCCTAAATGTCCGATGCACTGCATGCTATTGAAATTTCAGGGGTGATAATGCTCTCCATTGTGGCGTTCATCACCCTGATCACGTCGCTGGCGGTGAAGCGGGGAGAAGCGCGGAGATCTGTTATGAGTCTCGAAGCTGGAGCCCGCACGAACGCTGTCGTTGACCGGTTGATGACCCGGCGTTCGTTGATTTCGTGGTTGGGCCTGGCCTGGATGGCGTTCAGTGCGTCCGTTCTGGCCGGAGCCACGGCTACGGGACGATTCATGTTCCCTAACGTTCTGTTCGAACCGCCGGCAACCTTCAAGGCCGGGTTTCCGAACGAGATTCAACCGGGTGAGGTTGACACCCGATTCAAGTCGCAATATGGGGTGTGGCTGGTGCGGGATGTGGATCCCGTGACTGGAGAGAAGGGAATCGCTGCCTTGTCTGACATTTGCACTCACCTCGGCTGCATTCCGAACTGGCTTGAAGACGCGCAGAAGTTCAAGTGTCCCTGCCACGGCAGCGGCTATTACAAGAACGGAATCAACTTCGAAGGGCCGACGCCGAGACCGCTGGAACGGTTTGCTATTTCCCTGGCGGATGACGGGCAGATCTTTGTGGATAAGAATCAAAAGTTTCAATACGAGAAAGGGCAGTGGTCCGATCCTCGTTCGTTCTTGAAACTTTCTTGACGTTCCCTTCCAACGCGCGACTCAGAGGGAGGCACTAACGGATCTCCCGGTTCTCACCACGATATCCGGCAACGCCTCAACATCCTTTTGCGTGGTGTGGAAATTCACGATGCAGGCGCGAAGAACATAGCGGTCTTCAATGACGGCGTTGGAGACGAATGCCTCACCGCCGCGCTGCAGGCGTTCCTGCAACTCGCGGTTGAGCGCATCCAGACGCTGTTCGGTGTGTTCGTCACCCAGGTGTGTCCGGAGATCGATCGGCACGTAGCGGAACGTTGCAATGCTCAGATTCTGCGTCATGAGTTGAAGCTCCGGATGCCGCCCGATTGCCGCCGCCATGTCCCGGGAGAGTCTCATATCATCTGAGATCATCCTGCGATAGCCCGCGGCCCCTGCATGCTTCAGGGAAAGCCAGACTTTCAGAGCCCGGAAACCTCTCGAATTTTGCGGACCGTAGTCGACGTAGTTGGTCGCCTCTTCTTCAAAGAGGTAGTAAGGCGGATGGTAGGCAAAGGCGGCACGCAGCGTTTCCGGATCGCGCACCAGAGCGCACCCGGCCTCCAGCGGAGCGTACAGCCATTTGTGCGGATCAACTGCCACGGAGTCGGCCTGGCTCAGTCCGCGCAAATCATCGGGCGCCTCGGGAACCGCGGCAGCGAAGCCGCCATAGGCGCCATCGACGTGGAACCACAAACCGTGTTCCCGGCAAAGTGCGCCGATTTCCGGCAGCGGATCGACGGCGCCCGTGCTGACCGACCCTGCGGTTCCGATGACGAGGCAAGGCAGATCACCGGCGGCGAAATCCGCTTCGATCTGCCTTCGCAACGCCGTGATGTCCATCCGCAACGTCTTGTCGGTGGGGATCCATCGAATCGATGCCGTCCCGAGGCCTCCAATGTCTGCCGCCTTTTGAATCCACGTGTGCGTTTCGGTCGAGGCGTATACGCGCAGCTTGCGTCCGGAATCTCCCGAGACCCCATGCTCGCGGACATTCCATTTTGCCTTGGCCGCGCGCGCCGCGAGGAAGCAGACGAAGTTCGCCATGTTGCCGCCGCTGACCAGCAGTCCGCCACAGTCAACCGGATAACCGATGAGTTCGGCGATCCATCGAACGGTCTGTGATTCGATCTCTGTCGCCGCCGGTGACAAGGTCCAGGCCCCAACATTCGGGTTCACCGCCGCGCCGAGAAACTCGCCGAGAATTCCGATCGGCGTCGGTGGCGCGGTGATGTATCCGAAGAAACGCGGATGCGCGTTGAACAGCGAATGCTGGAACAGCAACTGGGCTGTCCGTTCGAGCAACGGCCCGGCGTCCATACCCGATTCCGGCAGGGAATCTGCCGCATCGAGCGCGTCACGCACCGCCGACGGCGATTCATCGCGGGTCAGGGGCCCAGCCGGCATGGACTCAAAGAAGCCCGCGAGTTGATCCACAAGTCGATGGCCCAATGTGCGGAAGGCGGCAGCGTCCATTGCGATCGGCGCATGCCGGTAAGATTTGTCAGCCATGATTCACTCCTTGTTGCGGGTTCCTGCGTTGCGGGTTCCTGCGCTACGCGCGAATTCCCTCGAAAAGATCCGTCTCTCGCGCTCTCCCTCCGTTGACGGTGCTGAACGCCCGATAGAAGGATTGCCACCCCCACAATGCCTCGTGGTGTTCCGATGAGAGGTGCTTCAAAGGTTCGTAGGCGGTTATCTGCGATTCGTGGCAGGAGACAGCTCGCCAGACGGTGGACCAGAAGCTTCGTGTATCGATCACGGTTGTGATGGCCCATTCCGGCCAGGGGACGGCATTCCTCTCGACGCCGTCCACGATGGATGCAAACTTCCGAAATGCGGCCTGGTAGGCGGCATACGCCGGTTCCGGCCAGGCCATGTAATAGAACTTTGACACCGCGTGCGGCTTCGTATCGCCGGCCTCACCGCAGGGAAACGTGGGGTCGGCCGCGGCGACAGTGGCGGCCGTCGCGAACTGGGAGACCGCAACGTGGTCGGGATGCCCGTAAGCGCCATCGGGGCCGAACGTCACAACGACATCGGGCCGGACGCGCCGCAGGTGTCCTGCAATCGCTGCGACCGCCTCGCGCGCATTCGCACGATCCAGTTCCTGGTCGCGGTAGTCGAGCAAGGAAACCTCGCGCACACCCAGCGCGGCGGCGGCGGCGCGGAGTTCGGTCTCGCGAATTTTCCCCAATCCCCGGGAGCCGGGATGCGAAGGCTCGCCGGGGCGAACGCCGCGGTAACGCCCGCCTTCGCCTCGGGTTGCCGTCAGCAGGAAAACCTCGATACCCTCGGACGCGTACTTGGCCAGCGTTCCTCCCACACCCAGGGATTCGTCATCGGGGTGGGCGAGAACCGCCATCAGTCGTGGAACCTGCATGATAATCTCCCTTTCACTGAAGTCGTGTCTTTCAACTCATCCGGAGCCTTACGGCGTCACGCGATAGCGATCACGGGGATACAAAGTCGCTTCACGAACATTCTGCAATCCGAGAATCTGCGCGGTCAATCGTTCCAATCCAATAGCGAGACCGCCATGCGGAGGCATCCCCAGCTCGAACATCCGAAGATGGTTTTCAAACGACGGCGGCGCAATCCCGCGCGCCGTTAAGGCGGACTCGAGATCTTCGCGACGATGCAGCCGCTGCCCGCCCGTGGTGATTTCCAGGCCGTTGAACAGAAGATCAAAACCGGCCGCCGTCGTGGCGGTGCGCGGATACGTGTAAAACGGACGTCCCGACAGGGGAAATCCCAGGATGAAGACTGCCGGCACTCCAGATTCGCTTTCCGCCAACTTGCAGAGCTGACGCTCCGCTTCCGGATCGAGATCGTCCACCAGGTGCGTTGACCCGAAGGCCGACCGCAATCGATCCAGGCACTCCGAGAATTCCCAAACCGGCGTGTGGATCAGAGATGGTAACGGCGCTGTCCGGTACTTTTCGAGGATGGCACCATGGTTTTCATTGAGCTTTTCGAAGATGAAGCTCAGCAGTTCACGTTCAAGGTCAATCACGTCCTCCGGCCCGTCAATGAATCCCATCTCCAGATCGAGGGAGTAGTACTCGGTGAGGTGACGGCGGGTCGCGTGCGGTTCCGCGCGATAGACGTGCCCGGTCTCGAACACTCGTTCGAGACCGGCGACCCCGTGCTCTTTGTAGAACTGCGGACTCTGAGCCAGATAGGCGACGCGGTCGAAATACCGGATCTCAAACAGATTCGTGCCACCCTCCGTTCCGGCGGAGACGATCTTCGAGGACACGATTTCCGTGAAGCGATTCGAGATGAGGAACTCGCGGAAGTACTTCAGGATCGCCGCCTGAACACGGAAAACGTCCCCAACCCGATCGCTGCGCAAGGCGAGGGGCCGGTACTCGAGCAACAGGTCAGAAGAAAGGTTCGTTGTATTCGACGACGAATTAAAGGGCAACTGGTTCGCCGACCGGTTCAGAACTTCAACAGATTCGATATCCACTTCCGTTCCATGCCGGGCACGTTCGTCGCGCCGCACCACGCCGCGAATCTCAACCGCATCGTCCAGTTTCAGGTGCAGATCACGTAGGGCATCGGTTGCGGCAACGCATTGCGATTCCCCGGAGCAGTCCTTGAGAATAACGAACGTTGTCCTGGACAGAACACGAAGGTGATAGATCCAGCCCTGCAACGTGACCGGAACTCCGATACGGCCGTGCAGATCTGCTACGAAGGTTTTTCTGGTTGCCGACATTGGTACCGCCCTTCAAAGTTGCTGGAACCACTTTGCAGCGGCGGTGCCATCCAGCTTCCGCCGGGAACGGCGGCGCTTCGGTGTTCTTTCCTAGTACGGCCTATCGGGGTAGCGATTTCCTTTTCAGAAAGACCTCTCGGAGGGGTCTGTCCTCGTCATCGAGTTTCACCTATTGTACAGGATCCCCGATGTTTCCTGTGCTTTTGGCCCGCGGGCCCAATGCGCGTGAATTAAGGAAGGCGGGCCCAGCCACCCGGATAAGGTGCGGACCAGTTTGAGGAGGAACGCGCTGTCTGGAATCTCCACGCCCCTTCTTGCAAAACGATCTGGCCTTCAAAGCTGCCGGCCGCCCAATAGCCGGCGCCGCCGGAGGTGCCACCGAGATTCAACAGGCGCGCGCGAACCCTCGCACTTTTGCCGTCCGGTGCAATGTCGATGACAGGTTGCAGGATTTGATTCACGAAGATGGTTCCTTCAGGCGGCAAAGAGCCAGCTGTCGCCTCCTGCTGAGCACTCCCCGCAAACAGGCTGACCGCGTCGGTTCGCGATTCATCCAGGTAGTAGCCGTACGCGCCGATCAGGTTCTCAGCTGCATCATAGGCTTCGGCGGTAGAGACGCTTCGCTCCACCTCCGCCAAACGAGCATCCAGGTCCGCCGCACTGCGGTTCGCCGGTGTGCTGGTGGGTGGCGCGGGTGCCGGTTTCGTCGCCTCTGCCGGCTTCGCGGCGGCTGAGACTCCCTCGGGATACTGGGGCGGCTTTCCGGTCACAGGGTTGTCAAAGTGAAACGGGGCGACGGCGAACCGGGGATAGATCTCATAGGAACGGGTCGGTGGGCGATCCGGAGGAAACTGCTTGCTGGGGCCCGGCGCGGGCTTCGCGCTTTTGGCCCAGCCCGCTGCGGCATCGACAATCATGCGAGGGTAGAAGTGCACGGACTGAATCTTCCAAACGCCGTCCAGCTTGACGAAGGTGTTCTCGAAGATGCCCTCGCTCAGCTCGCCGTCTTGACTGGAGCCGGCGGAAGCACCGGTCATGATCAGCTCGACCCCACGCGCCTGCGCTGTGCGCCCATCCGGCGCGACGGACACGAGGGTCTGCAGGTAGACGTGATCGTCAAGGGGGCCGCCCGGTTTCCCATCCTCGTGCCCCTGTGGTCCGAATTGCTCGAGACTCCGCTGGATGCTGGCTTTGCCCGCGTAAACGCCTTGCAGCCCCAGTTCCAGAGTTCCGTCTTCGGCAAACAGGTCCGCCACCTGGTTCCATAGCCTGCGATCCACCGCATATCCGTAGGTGTCCTGGAGATTGGTCACCTTGGCCTGATCGTTGAGCCGCTCGGCGCGCCGTGCGAGCTGGTTGACGCGATCGGCCAGCGATGAGAGCGATGGCAGAGAGGTTCTGTTGCCCGTGGCGTTCGGCCTCGCGGAGTCCGGGACCGGCGTGGTGACGCTCGCGGCGGAGTAGTGAAACGGCACGTGTACTCCGGAGTCCTTCCAGCCCTCGGCGCTGTAGGCTGCGGTAACCTTGGGTTCCGAGTGAAGGACGCTGATCTTCCATGCGCCGCTTTCCAGGACATACTCGTTCTCGTAGACGCCGCTGTACCAGGTGGCCGAACCTCCGTAGCCTCCCAACATCGCCAGGATGCGCCATCTCCCCTTCGCCGTTCGACCGTCCGGTGCGAGGGTGATCACGGGCTGGAACAGGATGTGCGGGTAGATGCGGCCTTCGGCGAGCCCGAGCTTGCCTTGTCCGACCTGCTCGAAGAAGAGCTGGCGGACCTCCGCCCTTCCGCGTACCCCCTGCTGATAGTTGGTGACGGCGTCGTCGGTGAACAGGTCCGCGAAGTCGTTCCACAAACCGAGTTCGACGTAGTGCCCGTAGGCGTACTGCAGACGTTTGATGGCGCGGACGGCCTCGATGCTGTCTAGATGCGCTTGAAGGCGATCGACGCGGGTTTCCAACGCCGGCAACGTCTGTTGTGCCGTGGCCAGGGCACTCCATCCACCTATAACGAGAGCGAGGATCAGCACCCTTTTCGAGGACATCGGCGGAATTCTACCACCTGGTGCCGCAAGAGCAGCCGCCGATAATCATCGCTGGCGTTCCGCCTTATGACGTGGTTGAAGCGTTGCTCACACAATTCCTTACCGAGCGAGGACGCGATAACTATAATCACGGTTCATGAACAAGCTAAGGTGGTTTGGTGTCGCCTTGCTGGCCATCGGCGCGAGCTGGACCATGGCCGGCCAGGACAATGGGAGTCACGACTGGCCCGCATACTCCGGCGATAAGGCGAGCACGAAGTATTCGTCGCTCGACCAGATCAACAAGGACACGGTGGGCAAGCTGTCCATCGCCTGGCGTCAATCGGGCGTGCCCGCCGAACTCAAGGCCATCTGGACTGACGCCAGTGCGCCGACCAACTGGCAGAACACCCCGATCATGGTCGACGGCCTCCTCTATATGAGTTCGGGCGTCGGCAACGTTGTGGCGCTCGACGCGGCGACCGGGAAAGTCGTCTGGTACGACATCCCGCCGCGCACCGATGGCAGAGTGCCGCGCGGCACATCGGCTCGAGGCGTCGCCTACTGGGCCAACGGAGACGACTCCCGCATCTTCGCGATGAACGGCACGAACCTGCTCGCGCTGAACGCGAAGACCGGCAAGCGCTATCCCGACTGGGGCGCCAACGGCACGATCGATCTGACGAAAGCGGGTTACGATCGCAGCGGCGTCACCGGCTATCGCAACAGCAGCGGCCCGATTGTCGTCCGCGACGTCGTCATCGTCGCCGGAATCCCCGCGCCCGCGACGGATTACCTCAACGAACGATCGAGGGCGACTAAAGAAGCGCCGCCCGACGACGTCCGCGGCTTCGATGCACGGACGGGCAAACACCTGTGGACGTTCCATGTCGTGCCGCGGCCCGGTGAGTATGGCGAGGACTCGTGGCTCAACGGATCCAATATCTATTCGGGCAACAGCGGGGCATGGTCGCTTCTGAGCGCCGACGAAGAACTCGGCTACGTCTATCTCCCTTTCGAAGAAGCGACGGGGGACTACTTCGGCGGAGCGCGTCCGGGCAATAACTTATTTGCCGAAAGCATCGTGTGTCTCGACGCAACGACAGGTAAACGCGTATGGCATTTCCAGACGCTGCATCATGGCCTCTGGGACTACGACCTCCCTGCTGCCCCCATCCTCACCGATATCCGCGTCGGAGGCCGCACGGTCAAGGCACTCGCGCAGGTGAGCAAGCAGGCCTACACGTTCGTGCTGGATCGCACGAACGGCAAGCCGATTTTCCCGATCGAGGAGCGTCCGGTGCCGAAGGGTGAAGTCCCCGGCGAGTGGTACTCGCCCACGCAGCCGATTCCCACCAGGCCGCCGGCGTTCGATCAGCAGGGCGTTTCTGAGAAGGATCTTCTCGACTACACGCCGGAGCTAAAAGCGGAAGCAAAGAAGATCATCGACGATTACAACTACGGCCCGCTCTACACGCCACCTGAAGTCGTCGACACGGAGAAGGGGAAGAAGGGGACGATTTATCTGCCGGGCACCAACGGGGGCGCGGATTGGGGCGGCGCGGCGTTCGATCCCGAGACCGGCATCCTCTATGTGCCGTCGACGCACATGCCGGATATCGTCGGACTCGTTCACTCGCAGAACCCCGCGTCAAACCTTTCATGGGTGAGGCGAACATGGCCGAAGATGCTCGGGCCACAGGGGCTCCCTGATCCATTCAAGCCTCCGTACGCGAGGTTGACGGCGATCGATTTGAACAAGGGCGAAATCCTCTGGTCGGTCGCCAACGGCGCCGGCCTCAGGAATCATCCGGCGTTCAAGGGCCTGAATCTGCCCGATATCGGCACTCCCGGACGTAACGCGGCCATCGTGACCAAGACCCTGGTGTTCATGGGCGAAGGCAGCGACACCGGCGTCGGCGTCCCGGCGGGATTCGGGGGCAGGATGTTCCGCGCGTTCGACAAGAAAACCGGGAAGATCGTCTGGGAGACCGAACTACCGGCCGGCGTCAGCAACTCGCCGATGACGTACATGGTCAACGGAAAGCAGTACATTCTGGTTGCCGTGTCGGGGCGGCAATATCCGGGGGAGCTTATCGCCCTGGCAATCCCATAGAACGAAGTCTTCGCGCCCCTGTGCACGCCGAAAGCGTAACGAGAACGCACCCCGGGAGGAATGAGAGGGTGAAAGTTGGGCAGCGTGCGCCAGGAACAGATGTGGGTTCCTGATGCAGTCGACGGTGGGCCAGCCGACGCGATAGAATCCTCGACATTCAGGAGGTGCGTTGTGAATCCATCTTCTCCGATCTCGAGACGTTCAATGCTCCAACAGGTGACTGTCGGCGCGAGCGCCGCCATCCTTGCGCCCTGGCTGCAGGCGCAAACAGGTGAGACAGACCCTGTTGTTCGCCGTATTCAATTGGACCTGGAGAAACACGCCGGCCTTGGCAGCAAACGCTCCGCCACATCGGGCGATCTTCAAACGGCGGATTGGATCGTACAGCGCCTGCGAGCGGCTGGCTTCAGCGCAACCTCTCACGAATTCGCGGCGCCTTTTTTCGAAGAACGCGCGGTAGGGCTATCGGTCGACGGCATGTCGCTCAAGCTCTACGCGCAGACGCCGGCGGCAACGACGGGACGGAACGGAGTCGCCGGACGACTTGCACTGATTCGCACACCGCAGGACGCGGCGGACACGAACGGGAAAATAGCCTTTCTGGTCTTGAATTCTGCGCGTCACGCCGCTCTCGGCAGGGGTAACGGCGGTATCGGAGCAACGATCAAGGCAGCAGCAGCGGCCGGTGCGCTGGGCATGGTGATCGTCACGACCGGCCCGAGCGGTGAAGCCGTTCTTCTCAATGCGCCAGAAGATCAACCGATGCCGATCCCCGTGGCGATCATGGCGCCGAAGGATTCCAGGCTCTTTCAGGAAGCAGCGGCGAAGCAAGCTCAGGCGACGCTCACGATTGACGGCAATCAGACCCAAAAGAACAGTACAAACGTCATCGGCAGACTGGAGCGCGGTCCACGCTGGCTGGTCATCTCCACCCCGCGATCGGGTTGGTTCGATTGTGTCGGTGAACGCGGTACGGGAACTTCGGTCTTTCTCGAACTGGCGCAGTGGGCGGTCGATCGGTTTCCGCAGCACTCCATTCACCTGGTCAACGCCGGCGCCCATGAGTATTACTTCGCCGGATCCCACAAGGTCATGGATCTGGCGCCCCCTGCTTCAGCGACGGATCTCTGGACGCACATCGGCGCGTGCGTCGCCGCGCGAGATGCAGAAGAATCGGGCGGAACCCTCCGCCTTCTCGACACTGCCGATCCCCAGCGCTCGGTGATGGCGACCACGAACCTGAACGCCGCCATCGCGGAAGGATTCCGCGGCATTCGAGAACTGGAACGCGCAAATCCGGTGCGCCCCGATGCGGGCGAACTCTCGGTTTTTACAGATCGCGGCTATTCTCGTTGCTTTGCGATCCTGGGTCTTCATCGCTGGCTGCACACCATCAAAGACACCATCGAGTGTGTGGATGCCAAGCTCGTCGTTCCGGTGCTCGACGGTCACAAGCGCACAATGGAACGAGCGATCGCTGAGCTTTAGCCGGCCGGTGCTGTAGCGCCGGCCCCTGGAGTTTAGACATTTTGCACGCCGGAAGCGTGAAAGGAAGGGAGCCCCGGGTGGAGCGCAGCGACACCCGGGGTTCATCTCACGAGCGGCGTTTGCACCCCGGCAGGGGTGCGAGGAATCCCTGCACCCCTGCCGGGGTGCAACATTCCCGTTACGGTAACCCCGGGTTGCGCTCGCTTCGCTCGCTTAACCCGGGGCTAAATTCTCAGCACGCCTCCGGCGTGCTCAGACTCACGTTTCAACGTCGCCATCACCTTGCGGACGAACCTGCAAACCGGAGGCGTAACCTCGTGTTTCCGCTCCCGCTCGGACTCAAGAATGTCTAAACTCCAGGCACGCCGGAGGCGTGAAAGGAAGGTAACCCCGGGTTGTGCTCCCGCTCGCTTAGCCCGGGGCTAAATTCTGAGCACGCCTCCGGCGTGCTCAGACTCGCGTTTCAACATCGCCATCACCTTGCGGACGAACCTGCAAACCGGAGACGTAACCTCGTGTTTCCGCTCCCGCTCGGACTCAAGAATGTCTAAACTCCAGGCACGCCGGAGGCGTGAAAGGAAGGTAACCCCGGGTTGCGCTCGCTTAGCCCCGGGCTAAATTCTCAGCACGCCTCCGGCGTGCCCAGACTCGCGTTTCAACGTCGCCATCACCTTGCGGACGAACCTGCAAACCGGAGACGTAACCTCGTGTTTCCGCTCCCGCTCGGACTCAAGAGTGTCTAAGCTCCAGGGCCGGCGCTGTAGCGCCGGCCCTCTGCGCATACCGCGTCCGGGTTACCTCGCCTTCGAAATCGCGTTCTTTCCCCTATCGTGTTTCGTCTTCATGCTGGCGCTGGTGGTGGTGAACCGGCGGTTCTCGTTCTGCGCGAGCATCTTCAGGGCGAGCACCTCCTGACTGGCCTGCGCCGACGCATTGCAGAGTTCCTCAGCTTGGTCACAAGCGCACCATGGAGCGAGCGATCGCGGGATTTCAGCCGGCCAGCGCTGTAGCGCCGGCCTCTGCGCAAACCTCGTCCTCGGCGCTGGACCCCCCGGACACTCCGAGTGCGCCGATCAATTTCCCGTCGACGACGATCGGTAAACCACCCTCAACGGGAATGGCGTCTTTGAGGCGAAGCACGAGCAGACCATCGCCTCCCCGCGCCAGGCGTTCCTGAAACATCCTGGTCGGACGTTTGTAAATGGCTGCGGATCTCGCCTTCGCAATGGCGACTTCGACACTGCCGACCTGCGTCTGGTCGAGCTTCTCAAGATAGACAAGATGCCCGCCCGTATCGACGATGGCAACCACCATCGTCCACTGCTTCGCGCGCGCCGGCTTCAGCGCTGACGCTGCGACTTTCTTGGCCTGCTCATTGGTTATGGATAGTCCGTAGGGAGGAAGCTTCGGACCTGGGAGCGGTTTGGTTGGATCCACAAAAAACTCCTCTGTTCAAGTTCTCTACTTCGACTGGCCGCCAAGGCGGCGATAGACTTCGTGAGTCACGACAAAATCGTTGTGATCAAGACCCAGGCCGCGACACGCATTCATCATCTCGTTCGTGGCGGCCGCCAGGGGAACTGGACTGCCCAGCTTTCTCGCCATCTCCAGGACAAGCAGCATGTCTTTCTGTTGAAGCGTGACATCCGCAAGCGGGACTTTCGGCATGCCCCCTTCGAGAATGAACGGGCCTCGGTATCCGTGCACCGGCGCGGCGGTCACGCTTTTGAGAACCGCGTCGAGGGCGACTTCGCGAGCCACGCCGCCTTTTTCGGCGAGCGCGACCGCCTCGCCGAAGGCGACGACTTCCACCATCAACAGCAGATTGACGGCCAGCTTCATCGTCACCGCCTGTCCGCTGGCGCCAATGTAGGTCACTTTGGGACCGATCACCCGAAGCACGGGATCGAGCCTCTGGAACGTTGCCCGATCGCCTCCGATCATCAACGACGCATTGCCCTGCCGGACCGTCACAGGACTGCCGGACAGCGGAGCGTCCAGCATGACGAATCCACGCCGGAGGAACTCTGCCGCAACTTCGCGGGTGACGTCCGGCGCGATTGTTCCCATATCGATGTAAACGGCGCCGGGCTGAATGCCGTTGATGACACCATCGCTGCCCAGAGCCACCGTCCTTACCGCTGCCCCGTCTGTGACAATCGAGAAGGTGACTTCAGAGGCCGCAGCGACGTCTCTGGGTGTGGCGGCCCATCGCATACCAAGATCGAGCAAAGGTTTTGCCCGTTCCTGGGATCGGTTCCAGCCAGTGACGGGATAGCCCGCAGCAAGAAATCGAGGCACGATGACCTGCCCCATCGCTCCAAGACCGATAAATCCTATGTTCACGTTGTAATCCCTTTAGCGGTCGCACCGCGATCGAGTTCTTTGTGCAGTTGAGAACATGTCGAGCGCATTGTCCCAGCGAGCCACGACAATGCCTGCCACACCGTTGCCCACCATATTGGTAACCGCCCGCGCCATCGACATGAATCGCTCGACGCCGAGCAGCAGCGCCATTCCTGCTACAGGCACGGTCTGAACCGTCGCCAATACCGCAGCCAACGTCACGAACGTCGAGCCCGAAACGCCGGCTACACCTTTGGACATCACCAGCATGACCGCAAGAATAGAAAACATCTCCGTCCATGAGAGCTGAAGATTCATGGCCTGAGCGATGAATAACAAACCGAGCGACAGGTAAATGGCAGAGCCATCCGTATTCAGCGAGTATCCCGCCGGAACCACGAGCCCAACAACACTTTGACGGCAGCCCAGCTGTTCCAATTTACCCATCAGACGAGGCAACGCGACTTCCGATGAGGACGTCGCCAGCACCAGCAGAATCTCATCCTTTATGTAAGAGATGAACCGCAGGATGCTGAATCCAATAGCCCGTGCCACTGCGCCAAGCACCAGAAGCGTGAACAGGATACACGTGGCATACACTGCGACCACAAACTTCGCCAGGGGAGCCAGGGCGCCAATGCCGTAGGCCCCGATCGTGAAAGCCATGCCGCCAAACGTCCCGATCGGAGCAAGAATCATGATCAGGCCCAGCAAGGCAAACAACGCAGACGACACCTGGTCGAGCAACTGCATCAGAGGGCGCACGCGCTCGCCGGCTTTCAGCAAAGCCAGTCCGGCGAAAATGGAAACGAACATCACCTGAAGAATCTGTCCTTCGGAAAAAGCTCCGACCAGCGTCGAGGGAATGATGTTCAGCAGGAAGTCCGTGCCTGTCTGCTTTGTGGCGCCACCGACGTAAGGCGCCAGCGCTGTTTCATCGAGACGTGCCGGATCGGCGTTGACACCCGCTCCAGGCCGGACCAAAAGGGCGACCGCGAGGCCGATCAACAGGGCGAGCGTGGAAATAACTTCGAAATACACGATTGCGCGCACACCGATTCGGCCCACCTCTCTCATGTTCTGCATCTTGTAAATGCCGCCAACGACGGTGACGAAGATGATGGGTGCAATCACCATGCGAATCAGCTTGATGAAGCCGTCTCCCAGGGGCTTCATCGACTTCGCAAGCTGCGGATTGAAATAACCCAGAACGATCCCAGCGGCCATTGCAATCAGGACATGAACCCAGAGTTGCCGGTACCACGCGCGCCTTGGTGTTTCGATGTGTTCTGTCATTCGTGGCTCATCGTGTGGGGTGACGCGGGACTGTATAACCGACATTCCGTGCTGTCAATGGCGGGAGCAACATGGCGGGCGCAACTACCAGACGGCCTCGACGATTTTGGAATCGGTGATGCCCTCATCCCGGGGAATCCAGCGGCAACCTTTCACGCCGTCTGTGTTTGCCGGTTTGCGGCGGAATACCACCGGCGTCCCGCTTCCCAGAGATTGCCGACGAGAACACCAGCCAGCAGGTAATAGACTGCCCCCACGTACTGGAATACGGCGAAGCTGCAGACGGCGACGATGGCGCCATACATGATCTGATGCCGGTACTTTACCGGTGAGGTGGGTGGATCGGTGAGGATGAAGAACGCGAAATACAAAGCGGCATGAAGGTCGGGAGAACGAAAGACTTCGGCCACGCGCGCGGGATCTCCCCAGAACGCGGTCACGGTAAACAGGAGATAGTAGGCGCCGAGAAAAACCAGCACCATCGGAGTCTTATTGACGCGGTCCGTAATGAACAATCCCGTGGCGAATAACGCGATAAGGAATGCAGGCGCAAGTTCGGGCAGTGCTCCCCACCAGCTCTGCCCCGTATCGAAAATGTAATACGTCACGACAATCGCCAGGGCCGCCGGATTGAAGATATTCGCGAGCCGGGTCCGGAAGACGTACTTGCTTAGGATGGCCACGCCGGAGGTCACCGCCGCGACATACCACGGGCCAAACGGACTCAGCACCATCGCCACGAACATGCCGGTCAAAACCGCGCCGCTCGGGAATTCCCACTCGCCATTGCGCTTCCGCAAAATCAATACATCGATAGCTGCTGCAAC
The DNA here is from genome assembly GCA_963836435.1 of uncultured Acidobacteriota bacterium. Classification (GTDB taxonomy): domain Bacteria; phylum Acidobacteriota; class Terriglobia; order 20CM-2-55-15; family 20CM-2-55-15; genus DASTBJ01. The sequence goes on from CAWIJI010000016.1 coordinate 151,514, forward strand.
GGCAACAGCGCTCACCAAACCGGGAGCTACACGTGCGATCCCCTCACTGGGCGCGGCCATCACGATCAGAATCATCAGAATGATGATGAGCAGTCCTTTAGGCGTTCGAAAGAATCGCGATACCGCAGTACTAGGCATGGCACAACCCTTCGGTAGCATACCGTTCCAGTTCGGCCGAGAAGATCAGTCCGTCCACACCCAGGCGATCGAACAGCCGGATGCCTTCCGCCGGGCCAAGAACAAAAGCCGCTGTGCCGAGCGCATCGGCGAGCATGGCCGTAGGCGCGACCACCGTGACACTGGCGGCATGGGGTGCCGGCTCTTCGGTGCGCGGATCGAGGATGTGATGGCCGCCGCCATCAGGGCTGCGGCGTTCGTAGTCGCCCGACGTGCATACCGCTTTGCCGGATACGCGGACACAGTCGATGAGTTCATTGTCGCGCCGCGGATGACGAATCCCGACGTTCCACGCTTCGCCCTGGGGGTTGAGCCCTCCCAGGTAAAGATCGCCACCCGCATCGATGGCGAAATCCTGAAACGTTTCGAGTTCGCGCGCCGCCATATCCACCGCGAAACCCTTCGCCGCTCCTCCCAAATCGAGAATCATCGGCTGAAGCAGGCGGATCGTTCTCCGCTCCGGGTCCAGGCGAACATCCTGATAGCTGACGGAGGCCACCCCGGAAGCTGCAGGTGCGAGTGCCGTGTGGATCGTATTCCCGCTCCGATATTCAGAATTGAATCCGAGCGCTTCCATCGCGTGTCCCACGGTGGGATCGAAAGCGCCGCTGCTCTCTTCGGCCACGGCCAGAGCAAATTGCACCACTTCATAAAGAATTGGGCTCACTGGAATTTCGACCCCGGTGTGCGCGCAGAGTTGCATAAGTTCACTCTGAGGATTGAAGCGCGAACAGCACGCTTCGATCTGCTGGAACCAGTCGAACGCTCGTTCGACGGCTTCCTGGGGACAAAAGGAGTGATGGGGCGCCGGGCCGCGGCCAACCACGTGGATCGTCACGAACGTTCCCATCACGGGAACGGTCCGACGGTAGCCGGCGTCACTCACTTCGCTTTGGACAGGGCCTGAAAAACCGCGTCGCGGAAGGCGTTAATGCTCTGCGTGGCGCCCGACACGTAGTCGACGTCGATACTCTGCCGGCTGACTACCTGTCCGGGAGCATTGGAGATCCAGGAACAAGGATAGCGCGTGTAGCACTGCGAAATTCCCGCGGAGGTGATACGCCCATTCTGAATGACGACCGATGCCTCGATATCCCCATGACGGCAGCTTCCCCAACCCGTATAGGTCCCGTCTTTGTACAAACTCTGAGTCTCGGCAAGCGCCGGGTTCGGGGCCGCTATCGGGGTTGCTATCGGGGCCGCTATCGGGGCCGCTATCGGGGCCGCTATCGGGGTTGGTGTCGAAGGTGGTATTGGGGCCGGTATCGAAGCCGGTGCCGGGGTCGGCAGGGAGACGGCGACCGGTTGGCTGGTGGCCGCAGGTGCCGGGTCTGCCGGGGTACGAGCCGGCGGAGTGACCGCGGCAACGGGTTCTGCCGGGGTACGAGCCGGCGGAGTGACCGCGGCAACGGGTTCTGCCGCAGCTGCAGGATGCGCGGAAATCGGCGCCGTCACCTCACCCGCATTTGCAGGGGCAAGCGGGGGCGGGTCTATTGGATTTTGAGCTGCCGCGGCCGAAGCTTGCGGCGCACTCGCGGGCACTACAGGCGCGTCCCCGTCCCGCCGGATACCGGTCGAGGACGGATTTGGCTCACCGGCGGCACTCTGGGGCGCTTCGCCAAGCGCCAATGAAGGCAGGGCCTGCGCCGGCGCCACGAAATTGGATACGACGGGCACGACAGGCCTGCGCTCGCTCTGCGCAGCAAACCGGTTCGCTGCTGCGCTCGTTCGCTGATAGCCGGCGATGTATACGGCCAGCACGGCCGCCGAACTTAGCGCGACCAGTCCATTTGATATCTTCTTCGTAGCCACGTTGGCTCCTTACCCACGCTTGGCAGAATGCAGCGCTCGGCATCGTACTCAGTTCGCGCCCTCGGGTCAACTGGCGTTGGGAGAGGTACTGAAATCCCGCGGAAAGCCACTGCCGGATCTCAGCGGCCTCGCCAGACAGGACTATAGGGGGTAGAGTAGGATTGCCGATCAGCAGGGAGCGAAAGGACGACAATGCACTCTCATCATTCCGACAGTAAACACCCGGATTTGTACGCTATAGCCAGACAAGCCATGAAGGATCGGGGATTTCTGGTGGAGTTTCCTGGCAATGTCCTGACGGAGCTGGCGGCCAAATCGGAGCCTCTCTTTCATGATCTTAAAGTCCGCGATCTGACTTCCTGGCTGTGGTCTTCGATCGACAATGACTCGTCGAAAGATCTCGACCAGATCGAGTACGTCAAGAGAGAAGCGAAGGGCACCAGAGTCTACGTCGGCGTTGCCGACGTCGATTGGTTTGTTCCTCTGCATTCCGGGCTTGATGAGGCAGCAAAACAGAACACCACCTCCATTTATACCGGAGTGCTCACATTTCCGATGTTGCCGGGCCTGCTCTCCACCGATCTCAGTTCATTGAACGAGGGGGTGAACCGCCTCGCCATGGTGGTGGAACTGCTGGTAACGGACGACGGCCGCATTGAGGATTCGTCGGTATATCCTGCGATCGTCAAGAACAAGGCGCAACTGACGTACAACGCGGTCGCTGCATGGCTGGACGCCCGCACAGGGTCGAACCAGCCGCCGAGTTCGGCATCCCAGGCCGGTGCGCGCACTCTCTTGAAGCTTCAGGAGAGCCGCGAACTGCAGGATCAACTCCTGCTGCAGGACAAGGCTGCGGAAGCTCTGCGCAGGGCTCGCCACGAAGCGGGAGCACTGACGTTCCACACCTTGGAGATCGATCCAGTCCTCTCGACGGAGGGTCTGGTCGTCGATCTTGAGGCGCGCCAGAAAAACCGAGCCGGCACGATCATCGAGGATTTCATGATTGCTGCGAATCGTGCGACCGCAAAGTTCCTCGATGACAACGATTTTCCGAGTTTCCGCCGGATAGTGAGGATCCCGCAGCGGTGGGACAGGATCGTCGCGATCGCCGCCGCACTCGGGGAAGAACTCCCCGGCGCGCCGGACGCCATCAGGTTGGAACAATTCCTGCAGTCGCGGCGGATCGCCGATCCCGACCATTTCGCAGACCTGTCGCTCGCTGTTATCAAGTTGATCGGCCGCGGAGAATACGTGGTGAAGTTCCAGGGGGAGGAGGTACCGGGACACTTCTGTCTCGCGGTCAATGCCTACGCCCATTCCACGGCGCCAAACCGTCGTTTTCCGGATCTGATTACGCAGCGTCTGGTTAAAGCGATTCAATCGCGCGCGCAACCGCCGTATTCAAAAACGGATCTACAAGCGCTCGCCATGCACTGTACGGAGCGCGAAAACGCTGCAGGCAAGGTGGAACGGTTCGTCAAGAAATGTGCGGCCGCAGTGGTGCTGGGAAAGCGAATCGGAGAAACGTTCGAAGCGGTGGTCTCCGGGATCAATGCGGCCGGCGCCTGGGTTCGGCTGTCGCATCCGCCGGTCGAAGGGAAACTTCTGGGAGACACGCGGCGCCTCGATGTGGGCCATCGTCTTCACGTCCGCCTGGTTTCGACGAATCCCGAAAGAGGCTTCATCGATTTTGAAGTCGCTTGACGCTTCCTGAAGCTGCGGAATTCAGGAGCAACAAGCGTTGTATGGGAAGTGAAAACCGGTGGAAAGGTTGCTTCGGAGCGTGAATACTAAGGCATGCGAATCGAATTTGTTCCGCTCCTTGCCCTCCAGCGCGAGATCTATTCCATACCGCGTGGCATGGAGCGGTTTCGAAGATACCTGCGCACGCTTGTCGACGACGCCGGCGACGACGTGGAGTTTCCGCCGCTCGTCGCCATGAACCCCATGGCCCGCGACCATGTGCCCGCCATGATCGACGCGCTGATCGCGCTCGACGCCGACGCCATTGCCGTGCAAGCCCTCGCCGAACACGCCGGAAAATCCGCCAACGCGCCAACATTCCGCTCGTCGCTCATCGTCATCGACGACTTCAACCGCAGCGGCTGGTCGAACCGTTTCACGATGGAATATGGCATGCGAATGGGCTGTAACCCTCAGGACAAACGCTTTTGGGTCACCGGTGTCCTCTGGAGCAGCGAAACGCCGCCCACCGCACGCGCCGTGCGGGAGTCTGTTCTCACAGCCGCCTATCGCGCCGCGTATGTCCTTGAACACAGCCGGCCGCGGAGTCTGCGCGACCTTCTGGCACAGGAAGGCTGGGCTATGACCCGCGCCGGATGCGCCGCGCCCGCCGCCAGTCTGTACAATCAAGCCGCGCCCGATGAATTCGAGATCGAATACACACGCGAAATTCTCAGCGGCCATCTCGACGAAAGCCAAATGGGAATTCTGATCGCCGCCATGTTCGGCGACAATGCTGCTCGCGAACTCGGGTACGATCCGCTGGGCCTCGGCGACTGGGCCGGATTGTGGTCCACGTTGCACGACGCCCGTCGTACGCGGGTCTCAGCGCGGGAAGGAGTCCCCGAGGCCTGCTTTTCCTGCGACCTGAAGAACGAAGGAGTGAAGAGCCGGGTTCCGTCAATACAGTCGGGAAAATAAGGGTTCCCGTTGTACGGCCCTCACCGCCCCGTCATCTTCTCGAACTTCTCGGGCGATCGCAACATTTTGCACGCTGGAGGCGTGGCGGGAAAGGTAGCCCCGGGTGGAGGGCAGCGACACCCGGGGTTCATCTCACGAGCGGCTTGCACCCCGGCAGGGGTGCGAGGAATCCCTGCACCCCTGCCGGAGTGCAACATTCCCGTTACGGTAACCCCGGGTTGCGCTCGCTTCGCTCGCTTAACCCGGGGCTAAATTCTCAGCACGCCTCCGGCGTGCTACAGACTCACGTTTCAACGTCGCCATCACCTTGCGGACGAACCTGAAAACCGGAGACGTAACCTCGTGTTTCCGCTCCCGCTCGCTCAAGAATGTCTAAACTCCAGGCACGCCGGAGGCGTGAAAGGAAGTTAGCCGCGGGTGGAGCCGAGCGACACCCGGGGTTCATCTCGCGAGCGGCGTTTGCACCCCGGCAGGGGTGCGAGGAATCCCTGCACCCCAAATCCTGGACAGTCGTGACAATAATTTTGCAAACGCCGAACATCACCGTGAATCCTTGCTGAACGCAAAACCCTATCCTGCGGGTTGTTTTTCATAGGGCGTCGCCGAGTGGTAGCATTTGGCGGGCATCTCAGGCCGGAGCCAGATCACGATTAACCGAGGTGTACTTGTCTTCTTCTTACTTCATGACACTCCTGATGTTCCTTTTTCTGCCCGCCGGTCAGGACCCGGGCGGCCTTTCCACTCGCAATCCGCTGGACGAGATCCGGGATGAGCTGGTGCAGGTTCTTGCCGAAGCCCAGGTTCCCTTTACTGAAGACCAGAACCAATCCATCGTTCTCGTTCTGGAAGAGTCGCGCCGCGCTTCAGAAGAATTATTCGGCGAAGTGATGGACTTCAGCAATGGCCCGCCGCAGGGCGAACAGCTGGATCGGGCTCGGGCCGGTATCCAGTGGATGAATGAGGACTTCAGTAAACGCGTCCGGACCTACCTGACGCCGGCGCAGCAGAAAGCGTGGGCGGAGCACCTCGACAGCAAGGAGGCAGCGAAGGCTTCCCCGGATGCAAAGGGAAGCACGGCTGGAACGAAGGAGCAGGTTCAACAGATCCGGATCAACAACAACCCGTTCACGGCAGAGAGCCAATACACCGGAATCGGGAGCACTGGCAGCTATGGATTTGCGAATGGCGGAGGGGTGAACACGGAAATCTTTCAACGCGGCGGCACGGGGGCCTTCCACGGCTCTTACGAGTTTCGCTTTCGCGACGAGTCCCTTAACGCGCGCAACGCCTATTCGCCAACCCGGCCGCCCTACCAGCAGCGAAATTTCAACGCCAATACGAGTGGCCCGATCATTCGCAACCGGCTCACGGCCGCCTTCGGCGGCAGCCAGACGGAGCAGGAAAACGTCGCCACGATCCACGCGGAAACTCCTTTGGGGCCCTATACGGCGGGCATCACGCGACCTGAGGTTTCGCGGAGCGCCTTCACCAACGGGACGTATCAGCTGCGCGGCAGGCAGGCGTTGCTTTTCGACTTTAATTACAACATGACTCGGAGCGAGCGCCAGGGCATTGGAGAATTTACCCTGCCGAGCCGGGCCTTCACCTACAAGAACAGTTTTAGGAACGGCTCCATCCGCCATCTTTGGTTCAAGTCTGAACGGTTCGTACAGGACATCTCCTACAACTTCAACTTCGGGCGCGAAGAGCTGCTGCCGGTCACGGACGCACCATCCGTCGATGTCCTGGGCGCTTTCAACGATGGGGGCTATCCGGAGCGGAACCTCTGGCGCGGCAGGACGCACAACGTTCGAGCGCTTTGGATCTATACGGGCAGGATCTGGACCGTGCGCACCGGCGGCAATTTCTATACAACAATTCCGGAACAGACCTACGAAAACAACTTCCTCGGAAATTTTCAGTTTTCCAGCCTGGATGCGTATCGCCTCGGTGAGCCCACAACCTATCGCGTGACGCGCGGGAACCCTTACCTGAAGATTACACACCGCGAGTACAGCATGTTTCTTCAGAACGACACCAAACTGTCCTCCAGACTGACTTTGTTTTTCGGTGCTCGATATGAGGGGCAAAACGACCTGGACGATCACAACAACCTTGACCCGCGCGTCGGCGTCGCTTATGCGGTGGGCAAAGCCACGGTCTTGCGGGCCGGCGCAGGCACCTTCCACCGGCGGCTGGACAACTGGGTGATTCGCGAGATGCTGCGGCTGGACGGCACGCGTCAGCAGGAACTCGTGATCAGTAATCCCTCCTATCCGGATCCTTTCGAATCGGGCGATGCGACCATCGTTCCACCCGCTTCCCGGCGGGTCTTTGACAACACAATGCAGGCTTCCAATTTCGCCAACTTCGCTTTCAGTGTGGAGCGCAGCCTGCCTCGGAATCTTTTCGTGACCGTGTCCTATGACCTTCAGCGTGGTGTGCGTCTTCTTCGGATCCGCGATCTCAATGCGCCGCTTCCCGGCTCGCCGACTGGATCGAACGGAAAAGTCCCGAGGCCCGACCCGACGCAGGGCCAGGTCTGGCAGCTGGAGTCTTCCGGTCTTTCAAAGTGGCATGCGTTCCGCGCTTCGATGCGTCAGCGGTTCAGCATCTTCAGCGCGAATGCCACCTATACGTATCAGCTCAATTCCGGGGACGAATCCTGGAATGGCCCCTTCGCCACGCCATCCAACAGCTACGACCTGAACGCCGACTGGGCCAGCGTGCCGAAACATCAGTTCAACGCCAGCGTAAATTCCAGGCTGCCCATGGACGCCTACCTGACCACCACCTTCTCTATCAATAACGGAAATCGTTACAGCATCACCACAGGCAAGGATGACAACGGAGACGGCGTCACCAACGACCGGCCGGCCGGTGTTCCGCGGCTGAGCAAGACCGGTCCGGCGTACAAGAACATCAGCTTCAATATCTCCAAGGCTTTCAAGTTGCCCGGGAAAGAGGCGATGCCTCGAATCTCAACGTCTTCGCCAACGTGAATAACGCGTTCAACATCGTGAATCGCGGCACTCCAAACGGCGTTCTCACGTCACCCTTTTTCGGCAAATCCACCAGTGCCTCGAATCCCCGTGAAATCGAAGTGGGAATGCGCTATCAGTTCTGAGGCCCGAAACGACGGCGTCTACTTCTTCGAGTACCCTTGCCAGACATACTCGAATGCCAGCGGGAGCGTTTGTTCCTTAACGGCCCGGTCGCAATGTCCGGCGTTCCTCGCAAAGACAAACTGATAGGGATACCCCTTCGCTGAGAGGGCGGAGGCCATTTGCTCATTGGCCAGAACCCAATCGTGATAGTTGTCCCGCGTGACTGAGATTGTCCCGATCGCTGACGTGCATCCAGATGCGCAATGGTTTTTTCGCGCTATTGGGAATCAGCGTTTCGTGATAATCCCACGCGCCGTGCGGCGTCTCCGCGTTGTAGGGCCACTGCTGGTAGACAAACGTGCCGGAATAACTGAGAACCCGGTGATAAAGATCCGTCCGGTACCATGCCATCGACATGGCGGCTGAGCCACCCGAACTGCAACCCATCGTTGCGCGTCCGTCCGGGTCTTTTGTCAGCTTGACGTGGTAGTCCTTCTCCACCCGGGGAAGCACTTCTTTCTCGACGAACTCGGCATAGAGCCCCGACATGGTGTCGTACTCCAGCCCGCGCTGGCTGCCCTGCCCATCGCCACCTCCGTTACCAATGGAAATAGCGATCATCGCGGGCACCCGTTTCTCCGCGATCAGGTTGTCGAGAGCCGTGAATAACATGCGGTCCGGCCCGTCCACCACCGACGATGAAGGGCGCTTCGGTCCCGGGCACGTATTGCTGAGGAACGTATACGGCTACTCGCCGCGTGTAAGGCGCGGGACGGCTGTTCACGATCAGCTTGCCGGGATCCGACGGGTCCGGTCGAGTAGCACTGTTCGCCTCCCGGGCGACGCCGGGATAGATCCTGCTGTCCTTCGAATCCATCGTGAATTCAAAGATCTGCCCCCTGGGCACACCGTCCTTTACCGACATCTCCGGCGCAGCGGTGTGAGTCGGACCGATGACGAAGTTGCCGTTTTCCTTCGGCGACGGAACCGCGCCGTCCGGCAGTTCCTTTGCTTTGACATAGCCCGGGGTATTCGGATCACGCGTCGGCGTCGGGGGGCGAGCCGGAGTCTGGGACAACGACACGAAAGCCATCATAAGAAGAGACACCAGCAATGTGAGGCTCAGAGGACGGAACATCGAGAACTCCTTTCCGGTGGATCTTATCCCAACGGAAACTGGCAACGCGCTCCTCTTTTCAGCGCTTGCGCATTTCGGCAACGGATTTCGTGATGATTTCCTTCAACACCGCGCGGTCGATGTCCGCCAGTTTGTGGATATAGAGACAGCCTTTTCCGGTCTTGTGTTTCCCGAGCCGCGCCATCAGCTTCTTGTCCTCCAGCACCGGTCCGACATACAGAACCAGGCTGGGCTTTCGGGGCGAGAAACCGATCATGCAGATCTCGCCCTCCCGGCCGCTGGCGTACTTGTAACGATAGGTGCCGAACCCAATGATCGTGGGACCCCACATCTTCGGAGGCTCCCCGGTCGCCTTCGACATCAACCGGATCAACTCCTCGGAGTCCTTGCGCTTTTCCTCGCCGTCCACTCTTTCGAGGAACTCCCGCGGATCGACCGCTGTTACTTTTGTTTTGTTCTCAGTCATAAGACTCCAAAATTCATGGACCTCCCTTACTTCGCTGAAGCTTGAAAGAGCAGAAATGACAGCGCCTGCACCGTGTTTATTGATGCAGGCGCTGCCGGTTGTTATCGCTTCGACGTTGCGGCGGAGCCGGGAAGGAAGTTCTGTAGTATCCAGTAGTTCAATTTCGAACTCGCGGACGTTGGCGTGTTCGGAGGAACTTCGACGATGAATCGCCTGCCATCCGGGCTTATCGCCAGATAACTGTTCGGAAGGGTGGTCGGGTAATCGCCTAACCGCTGCTCCTCGCCACCGCTGGTTCTTACCCTGAACAAGGCATCCCTGCCATTCGAATCCAGTTCCTGGTAGACCAGCCAATTGCTATCCGGCGCGTACTTGAAGGGAATAGGCAACGTTAAATCGGGCTCCTGCTTCCTGCGATAGATCAAATGTTCCCAGTCCCCGTTTCCACCGGAACCGGGACGGATCCGGACCTCCCGGCGATTGGAGGCATCCCTTGCGGGTGTGAAGATCCAGCGACCGTCGCGAGACGTGGCCCCGGGATTCCCCAGCGGCCCAGGTATTTCCCGATTCGATCCAATTTCCCATTGGGGAAACTTCGTGGGACCGCTCAGGTTAAACATGTTTATTGTGCGTTCGTCGGGACTCAAGGAATCCAGCACGCGAACCCCAGGGAGCGAAGCGATCGTTTCGGCGCGGCCGGTCGTCACATCGATGGCGAGGATCGCTGTTTGTCCCTCTGCGTATTGGAACTGAGTGCAATAAAGCACAGAAGGCTGGGCTGCCCAGAGGCAATTCCCGAGTTCCTGCTGACTGAAATACAGTTCGCGATCGCGCTCACCGGCAGTCAGGGAATAGATACGCACGCCGGTACCGCGATCTGGAGGCGAGCGGGTGAGGTAGGCCAGGTGTGTGCCGTCGGGCGAAAACGTGGGATAAGCATTGCCGAAGAGCCCGATTGCCTTAAGAGCTGTCCATTGACTGAGATGGTCTGTCTCATCGAGCGCGGCATAGTAGATTTGCGGTCCGTTAGGGAGCCCGGCCTCTTGCGCGAAGATCAGCGAGTTCCCCGACGTTTTCGGCTTGGAAATACGCGCGTAGCCAATGCCGCCGGCACGAATGGAGGTCCGCTCTCCTGCGGCCCGGCCGTTTTGCACGGGAATGGCGAAAAACCCGGCCCCGTCTTTTTCAAGCGCGGCAAACACCAAATGTCCGTCGGGCGTCCAGTCGGCTATCATGCCATCCTCGGCGAGTGTCTCAGGCTCGCCACCTTCCGCGGGCATGATGGAAACGGACTGTTTCGATTCCCGCAGAGCAATCGACCGGCCGTCCGGAGACGCCACGGCCTCGAAAGTGCTCGTGGCGCGTCCCTTAAGGAGATCCACGATTTTTCCGTCGTCGAGGGAAAGTTTCAGAGGATGGACGATTCGTCCCTCTCCCATCTTGCAAAGCAGAATGTAGCTGTTGTCAAACGCCCAGGATATGCCGTACATCGGGAGATCGTCGTCGTCCCCCAAATCCACTTCGCGATAACCGCCCGACCCGTCCGTTCGGATCACCGCATACGAATGCTTGCGCGCTGAAACGAAGTATAGAAAGACCAGCGAAAGATCCCGCGACACCTCCGCACGAGGCCGTCTGTCCGGAGTGGCGGTGAAGATCTTCGATGCCGCCTTGCCATCCTTGTCTCCAATCAACAATGTTATGCCGTTGTTGTCCCAGTACACGACGCGTTGACCGTCCGTGGCCACGACGTCCTCGATTCCGGGTCCGAACTTAATCTGGGTCAACGTCATTTCCGGAGAGACGGGCGGCTTCAAGGCCGCGAGCCTTGTCCTGGCCGGCGCCGCCTCGGGCTGGTTGGCGAATTCCCTGATGATGCGCTCGTAAACGCTTTCAGCCTGCTGGCCGAGCGCCTCCAAAGACGTGGCGAGCCCCAGCAGAGCCTTGGCTTTCAGACCGGCGCTGGCGTTAGCAGAAGCCGCGATCTCCCGGTAGATTTCGATGGCAGCGCTGGGATTGCCTTCGACCTGTTGCTTGCGCTGCGCGTCGCGGAAGCGGGTCTCCGGATCGGCGCCTCTTTGTACTCCCAGGGAGGAGAGTGTTAGGAGAAACACTGCGATCGCGAAGGTCAGAATGGGTTGGATGTGTTTCGATCTCATTGTTGTTTGCCACCCCCAGAATCGGTTTTCGTTTTGCGGATTCCCCACCGGCGCTTCAGCGCTTCGGCGTCGCGGAAGCGCTGCTGGGTAGGAAGTTCTGGAGCATCCAGTACTCCAACTCCAGGCCCCGTACAGAAGTTGGTTTGTCCGGGCTTACCTCGGCGAGGAATTGGCGGGCATCCGGACTGATTGCCAGGTAACTATTGGGCTGGCTCGTGGGATAGCTACCCAATAGCTCTGGCTCCCCGCCGGTGGTCTTTACCCGGAACAGCGCGTCCTTTTCGTTGGAGTCGAGGTCATGGTAGACCACCCAATTGCTGTCCGCTGTGTACTTGACGGCCATAGGCCCCAGGGTATCCGGCGCTTGTTTCTTTAGACTGACCAAGTGCTCCCAACCCGCGTCTCCTCCCGAACCCTGTCGAATCCGGATCTCCGGATATTTGGCAGCGTCCACTCCAAAAGTGAGCGCCCAGCGGCCATCGCTGGAGGGGTAGCCGGGATCCCCTTGTGGACCGGGTATTTCCTCATCCGCTCCAATTTCCCAGCGCGGAAAGAGGTTAGCTCCAGTCAGGTTGGTCATACGTAGAATGCGCTGGTCTGGACTCAGATATTCCAAAAGGCGAATCCCTGGGAAGACTTTGATCGTTTCGGCGCGGCCGGTGGCCACGTCGATGGAGAGAATGGCAGTTTTCACTTCTGTATTCCGAATCTGACCGCAATAGAGCACGGGAGGCTGGGCTGCCCAGATGCAATTTCCGATGTTCGCTGGGCTGCGAAACAATTCCTTATCCGGGATGTCCGCGGCAAAGGTGTAAAGGCGAACTGCAACGGTCTGGTCATCGGCCGATCGGGAGACATAGGCAAAACGTTTGCCATCGGGGGAAATCGTTGGAAAGGAGGCACCTGGGCCTATGGTTTGCAGATGTGTCCACTCGCTCAGATGGCCTTCGTGGTTGAGTGAGGCGTGATACATCTGCGGTCCGTGGTCTTTCCCAACCTCCTGAGCAAAGATCAACGAGGTCCCGGAGGTGATCGGTCTCGAAATTTGGCGCAAGGGCAAACGGCGAATGAAGGTCTGCTCTCCTGTGGGCCGTCCATCCCGCACGGGAATGGTGAACAAGGAGAGCCCGTTCTCTTCAGTCGCGCCGAATACCAACTGGCCGTCGAGGGTCCAGTCCACAACGGCGCCGGCTGAAGCGATTGTCTCCAGTTTCCCGCCTTGCGCGGGCATGACGTAGACGGTTTGGTTTAGATCCTGCAGGGCAATGGAGCGGTTGTCCGGGGACGGCGACGCATAAATGATGTACGCGGAATCTCCCGCCAAAAGGTCTACGATCTTTCCGTCCTCGAGGGAAAGTTTCAGGGGATGCGCTGTCCGGCTTGTCCCCGCCTTGCAAAGAAGGATGTAGCGGTTGTCGAACGACCAGGTCACGCTATAAAAAAGGAGGGAACCGGACTCTGGCAAGTCCACCTCGTGGTAGCTGCCCGAACCGTCCGTTCTGATGACGGCATACGAATACCCCGGCTTGAGTGGCGAAGGATTGAAGTATAGGAAGACCATCGAGAGATCACGAGCTACTTCGGCGCGGGGCCGCCTTTCCTTCGTCGTGGTGAAGATCTGTGTTTTTGCCCTGCCGTCCTTGTCTCCGATGAACAGCGTGGTGCCGTCTTTGTCCCAATACACAACGCGCTTGCCGTCTGTGGCAACAACATCCTCTATTCCGGCGCCGAACGTTATCGGGGTAAAGGTCGTTTCCGGAGGAGGTGGCGGTTTCAAGACGGCGAGCCTCGCCCTGGCCTGCGCCGCTTCAGGCTGGTTGGTAAATTCCCTGGCGATCCGCTCGTAGACCGTTTCAGCCTGCTGGCCAAGCGTTTCCATGGATCGGGCGAGCCCTAACAACGCCTTCGCTTTCAGGGCGGGGCTGGCGTTTGCAGAGGCCGCGATCTCCCGATAGATTTCGATGGCGGCGCTGGGATTGCCTTCGACCTGTTGCGTACGCTGCGCGTCGCGGAAGCGGGTCTCCGGATCGGCGCCTCTTTGTAGTCCCAGGGAGGAGAGTGTTACGAGAAACACTGCAATCGCGAAGGTCAGAATTTGTTGGATGTGTTTCGATCTCATTGTTGTTTGCCACCTCCCGACTCGGTTTTCGTTTTGCCGACTCTGTGCAGAGTAGAGAGCGAATGTAACGGGTATACCGGGGTTGTGTCAGCGTTCTGTAAGGATTCAACCATCGAACCGGTATCCGACGCCGCGCACGCTGATAAGGAACCGCGGCTCCGCGGGCTCCGGCTCAATCTTCTTGCGCAGCGCGACGATGTGGTTATCGACAACGCGGTCGGTAAGAAACGTTCCCTGTCCCCAGGCCTCGTCGAGCAGTTTTTCCCGCGTCAGAACACGGCCGCGGTTGCGGACGAACGCGGAGAGGAGTTTGAACTCGGTTGCCGTCGTATCGACAACCGATCCGGCTCGCCGCAACTCGCAGCGCACCGCATCCACCTCGGCATCGCCGAAACGGAACACGGGCGACGGTTCCGGCGCCGCATTTCTTCTTAAGGCGGCGCGAATCCTGGCGCGCAGTTCCTTTGGGCTGAACGGCTTGGTGATGTAGTCGTCCGCTCCTAGATCGAGACCGAGAATTTTTTCCGCCTCCTGCGCTCTCGCCGTCAGCATGATGATGGGAGTGCGCAGTCCTGCCCGGCGTAACTCACGGCAGACTTCAAGGCCATCCTTTCCGGGAAGCATCACGTCCAGCAGAATCAGGTCGAATGCCGCTTCCCGCGCACGTTTCGCGGCCTTAATGCCATCGGCGATGAGTTCAACGTCCCAGCCCTCCAGCCTGAGGTCGTCCTCAAGACCCAGCGCAATCCCCGGTTCGTCTTCCACCACCAATATCTTTGTCATTGAGCGCTCCCATGAACGGCTTGAGGCTCCTCAACTGCACGGGAACCCGCCGCGTGGCTCAGCGGCAACCGGACAACGAAGGTGCTGCCGGCCCCGACCTCGCTCGACAGATCCACTTCTCCGTGATGCACGCGAACGATCTCCTGAACCATGGCGAGCCCGATGCCTGTCCCGGAGATCGCCGCCCGCTTCGCGGCATCGCCGCGAACGAATTTTTCGAAGATGCGTTTTTGCTCTTCCGGCGGAATCCCGATACCGTGGTCTTTGACGCGCAGCACTGCGGCAGTGCCTTCACGATCTGCCTCCACCCACACGGTGTCGGCTGCCGGCGAGTACTTCACGGCGTTCTCGAGCAGGTTGCGGACGACGCGCCGCAGCGCCTCCTGGTCCGCTTCGACCATAAGCGGGCCGGGCCCGCCGGCGATCTCGATGGAGTGGCCATTCGCGCCGGCTTCGTTCCTGTATTGCTGCACGCTTTCGCGCAGAAGTGTGCACAAATCCAGCGGCTCCATGTGGTACTCGCGCCGCCCGGCATCCATGCGTCCGAAGTCCAGCAGGTCTTCCACCAATTGGTGCAGGCGGGACGTCTCTTTTTGCATCACGGCGAAATACTGCCGGCGCCGCCCTTCGTCCAGAATCCGGCCTTCCGCGAGCAGTTCGGTCAACTGGCGGAGCGTGGTCAGCGGGCTGCGGAACTCGTGCGACACGGCGGAAACGAAATCGGACTGCAGTTGTCCCACGGCCGCTTCCCGAAGAACCCCGCGCGCCATGGCGTAGCAGGCCAGGGCCACCATCAGAACGATCATGACCAAAATCAGGATCAGATAATTGCGGCGCTCCGATGCCAGAGAGCCACCGGCGCCGCTGGCCGACGCGGTGATGTCGAGTTGCCACGGCAGGCTGGCCGGCGCCAGGCTCCGCTCGACTCGAAGCGAGGCGTCCGGCCGGTCTTCTCCAAGAAGGGATTTGCCGTCCGGGCCGACCAGCGAAACCTGGACGCCGGAGACTTCGCCGGCTGCCGATGGATCGGGGATCCACTGACGCAGCGCCTCTCCGGCGTAAATCACGGCCACCATTCTGTCCGGATTCGCATTCACAATGGTCATCACCGGGACGGGACCAGGGCCGACGAGTTGCTTCGTCAGCGATCGGGAGCCACTGCGCCCGAACTGCTGCCAATCTTCCCAGAGGGATGCCACCACTTCAGAGACCGCAAGCTTTGGGTTGCGGAGAGGCGCCTGTCCCGCCCCGCCCGCAAGTTCGAGGGCTATCCCGTACCAGTACTCGTAAGTGGCTTTGTCCATCGCCCACTCCCCCGCATCGAGGCTGGCGACTGCGGCTGCAGCCTCCTGCTGAGCCAGGGCTGGCTGCCCGGATTGCTTCAGCAGTTCGATCCGCTGGATACGGCTGAGCAGACCATAAGGCGTTTCGAGGGGGCTTATGGCCTTTTCATCGCGGAGTCTTGCGTAGGTTGCGAGGGCGTCGGCAGTCTGACCGTTCTTCATCTGAACTCGCGCCAGCCTGAACAGCGCTTCCTGACGTATCGCAGGATGCCGGGCCGCAAGAGCCGTCAGTGCGGCGCCCGCGGCTTTCAGGTCCCCAGATTGAAACTCGAACTGGTTCGTCTTCGCCTCGTCGAACAAAGACGTGTCCAGCGGTTGCGCCGGGAGTGGACGGGGTAAATACAGGAGCTGTCCGGCGGGTTGAGACTGGACCCCGGTTTTCAGCGCCACAACGACAGCGCCGTCTCCGAATGGGGCAGCGGCATCGGCGGGGAGAGAGGATCCAAGATCGCGGAGCCTGGCTTCCGTTTCGGCGATTTTGCTGAAGAACCGGGTTTGAATACTGTTGGCTTTTCCCTGCAGCGCATCGCGGGCCTGCTGCTGCTGCAGGGACTTTTCCTGCTCGAGAAGCCTCCAGCCCAGCCCCCCAAGCGCTATCGAAACAAGCAGGACCAGACCCGCAGCGGTCGCGAGTATCGCACGAACGTTTCGCAATGGTTTGGCGCGCTGTGCCATGGTTGATTTTCCAGACGGTTGTTTGGTCCCGGAAACGATACCCTGCTTTGACGCGTTTTGCATTCCTTAGCCTCGGAGGCCACACTTCGCGGCCAGCACCGTAAGGTCGTCGGCCTGATGGCCGCCGTTGGTAAAAGCCTTCACGGTGTCGAGAATCGTACTGCACAGCGGCGCCGCGGCACGGCCGCCCTCGGTGCTGGCGAGATCGAGAAGGCGTTCTTCACCAAATTCCTCGCCGTTGAGATTACACGCTTCGGTCAGCCCATCGCTGTAGGCGATCAGAAGATCGCCGGCAGCCAGCTGAATCGTTTCCTGAAGCTCGGGCACTTCCGGGGCAACCCCCGCCGGCAGGGTCAGCGCACCCAACAATTTCGGACTCGCCGACGGGCGCAGCCAGAACGGGGGACAGTGTCCTGCATTCGCGTAGGTGAGGGTGGAGTCCGACGGGTCGTAGACTCCGTAGAAAATGGTGACGAACCGGTCCGCGGACGTGGTTGCAAAAAGGATCCGGTTGACTTCGCCGAGCAGGCTGCCGCAACTGCGTTCTGCAGTCGGGGCGTAGGCGCGGACGGTCGCGTGCAGCGATGCGGCCACCAGAGCCGCCGGCATTCCCTTTCCGCAGACATCCGCCAGCAGGAGAGCCAGACGGCCCGAAGGAAGCGCAAAATAGTCGAAGTAGTCGCCGCTGACGCCGGAGGCGGGCCGGCACAGTCCCGAGTAGTCCAGTCCCGGAACCAATGGCTGAGAAGAAGGGAACAGACGCTGCTGCACCCGCGACGCGGCCTCGACTTCATCCTCCAGCCGCCGGCGGTCCTGCCGGTTGCTCTCGACAAACCGAAGCAGGCCGCGGACCCGGGCCATCAGTTCCCTGGGGGAGAACGGTTTGGTGACGTAGTCGTTTGCGCCCAGGTCCAGCCCATCGATGCGGTCTCCCTCCTGTGTCTTCGCCGTAAGGAAGATGATCGGCGCTTCGAAGCCGGACTGGCGCAGTTCCCGGCACACGTCGAACCCGTTCTTGCCCGGCAACATGACGTCCAGCAGAACCAGATCGAAAGTCTCCTCCAGCGCGCGCCGGCTCGCATTGGCGCCGTTATGCACGACCTCGACCTGATAACCTTCCAGGCGCAACGAATCTTCCAGACCCATTGCGATCCCCGGTTCGTCTTCAACAACAAGAACTCGTGCCATCGTGCGGCCTCCCCACTCTGGAATCATGCCGCCCGAAGGTACGCCGCGTGTGTTTGTATTGTCAGGATTTGGTCAGGACCGCGCGGGCCATGAATTCGGGGCCAGGGCCATGAATTGGGGGCCGTGCTACTCGAACCCCGAATTCTTCAAGAGAACGTACCTTCTTCGCCGGAGGATGATGTTCTCGACGCCAGAAGATTCAGAAATTCCCCTGAGGAGGGATCCAGAGTGATTCTTACCGGGAACGGGTTCGTGCCTCTGAAGACGACTCTTCCTTCAATTTCGGTATGCGGGCGGAGTGCGATCGTGCCCAGATCCACGTCGCGATCGACAATATCCACCGGAACCGATTGCGCCGTTCGCGTGATGGGGTTGACCGGAGCGCCGGGCGGCTGTTGCTCGTACCACTGGATCATGAGCCTGTACGAACCCGGCAGGACATCTGCAAACGTGAAAATGCCGTCGTCTAGTGGTGGTGCTGACTGGCCCGCTGCGGCCCGGCACCATCAGCAAGACCGTCGCACTCTTCAGTGGCGCTCCCGTTGAAACATCGAACACGATCCCGCTGAGAGAGACCGAGGAGTCCAGTGTTGCTGTGGGCTGTTGGGCGAGCAGCAATGCGAATAGTAGCGTCAGAACCATCTTCATGAAATCCCGGGTACTCCGTAGGCTCGTTCACGCTGGCCTTGCGACAAGCATTCTATATGACATGCAGTGATGATTTAATTCGGGGCCGTGCTACTCGAACCCCGAACTCCGAAATTCGAATTCGGGGTTCGAGTAGCACGGCCCCGAATTCTCGCCGGTGTGGGCGACCCATAGGGATTCCTACGGATTCTCAAGGGTAAATTTTCAAGGGTAAAGCTTTCTCTTCGTTGATTCCTCGGGTATCATGCCGCGCGATTCTTGGAGGTCCAGGTGATAACTCTCAAGCGGTTCGTCTTCTACGGTGCTGTCAGCCTGGTGTTGCTGGTTCTTCTCGGTATCACGTTTACAATCGGTTGGAGGCCCGTCATAGGTCCCCGCATGCGATCGGTGACCGATCGCAAGTTTGAAAGTACAACCGCGCGGTTGGATCGTGGGGAGTACCTGGTAAACGGCGTTGCAAAGTGTTTCGCCTGCCATTCCGCGCCCGACACCAGTCTTCCGGGTCTCCCGCCGAAGGAGGGCAGCAAGGGGGCTGGCGGGCTTCTCTTCAGCGATCCTGCTGTAGGGTCTATCTATGCTCGCAATATCACTCCAGACAAGGAAACCGGCATTGGCAGCATGACCGACGATCAGATTGCGCGAGCCGTCCGCGAGGGTATTGATCGCGACGATCACGCCCTGTTCCCCGTCATGCCCTATGAGAATTTCCGGCATCTGTCGGATGAGGATCTGGCCTCTATCGTGGTTTATATCCGATCGATTCCGGCCATCCGAAACAAGGTTCCCAGAACCCAGGTCCGCTTTCCCATAAACCGCCTGGTCCTTGGTGTGCCGCAACCCGTGGTCAGCCCTGTTGCCGATCCGGATTTGTCGACTCCGAGAAAGCGCGGCGAGTATCTGGTCACTATTGCCGAGTGCGAGGGATGCCACACCCTGCGCAACAGCCTTGGACAGGTCCGGGAGAACCTGAAGTTTGCCGGAGGCGCCGTGTTTGATGGATTCTATGGCAAGAAGGTTGCCTCGCTGAACCTGACGCCCGACCCAACCGGTATTCCTTATTACGACGAAGACACATTCATCAAAACCATCCGCACCGGACAAATCGGCGCGCGCAAAATTGATCCGGTGATGCCATGGGGCTATTTCAGAAACATGACCGACGACGACCTGAAAGCGGTGTTCGCCTTCCTCCATGCACTCCCACCTGTGGTGCACGGGATCGACAACTCGCTTCCCCCCACGTTTTGCCCGATCTGCGGGAACAGTCACGGTCGTGGGGATCAAAACCACAAGTGACTCGAAGTTAAGAGCAGGGCAGTGGCCCACCTCCGCACAGCGCGAAACGCGTGACGAGGGGTTCCTCCATTGTCTTTTAGCCGCGTCTGAATCCGGCCTCGGCCGCACCGAAGACTTGATATACCGTACAAGTGTACGGTATATAGATGCCTGAGGTTTTCGCGCCGATGGTGTTCTGTCGAGAGTGTCAGCGCAAAGTTGAGGACTGCCCGCACTTCGTGCCTCCGGTCGAGGCCAGGCGGGTTCGGGTTTTCGATGAGAAGGTCGTATCTCTTGCCTACGTTGCCGACAGGCGGATCCTCGAGATCGCATTCAAAAGCGGACAAGTGTGGCAACTCCGCGAGGTGCCCGACGGGATTTATAGAGAACTTCACAATTCGACGATATCTTCCTTTCTGAAATTCATCGCGCACCGTTACAAGGCTTCACCGGTCAGGACCGGCGTTCATGCCATCGTCGTGCCTGCCAGCGAACCCTGCCCGAATTGCAAAACGGCGATGAACCCGTCGAACAAAACTCAGAACACCGTCGCTAACTTCGTGCGCGTGTTCTGGCATTGCCCCCAATGCAGGAAATCGAAGTGGGAGACTTACGGGAGTATTCCGGAGAGGGAGAAGCGGAGCCGGTGGCATTGAACTCCTGTCTGTCGAGAGCACGCGCGTGCCCGGGCGCAAGCAAAGCCTGAGCGTGAAACGACACCCCATTCCCGCTCCATTCATGCGACCATCATCTCGCATGAACAACCCCAGGTGTTACCGGTGCTTCTGGCCGAAAGCGCTTTGCTGGTGTACTTCGATCCACCCGATGAGCACCGGGACGAAGTTTGTTTTCCTGATGCACCCGAAGGAATTCAAGAGGGAGAAGGCGGCCACCGGACGGCTTGCGCATCTCTGTCTGGCGAACAGCGAGATCCACATGGGCGTATCCTTTGACGATCATCGGCCGGTTCGGCAATTGATCGACGATCCGGAAAACTTCCCGGTGCTGGTGTACCCGGGGCCGACGGCGCGCAATCTTTCAGCCGGTGAAATGACAATCGACGACCTGGGGCAGCGCCGGTTACTGGTGCTGCTACTGGACGGGACGTGGAGTTGCTCCCGAAAAATGCTGAGGGTCAGTTCGTGCCTGCAGCGGTTGCCCCGCGTCATGTTCAACGCGGGGCACGCGAGCCGGTTTGTGATCAAGCAGCAACCCCAGGTGGGATGCCTCTCCACGCTGGAAGCTGCCCACGAGGTGCTGGTCGCCCTGGAACGATCGGGACTGGACCGGTATTCCCATCCTCAGCAGATGCTCGCCCTGTTCGGCCGGATGCAGGAGGTGCAGATCCGCTGCGCTGCCGATCCCGGTCGTGAAGGCTATCGGCATCGTCCTTACAAGGACCCTCAGGCCCGTGTGCCCGTCATCGGCCGTCGCGGGGCGCGCCGAAATCGGTACCTGGGATCCGCCGCTTCAGTGACGCAGGCGGAAATGGACGATCGCGAGGCAGCGACGGGACCCGCGGCTCCTCAATAGGTCAACCGCACACCGATCTGGAAGCGCCGCGCGTCGAAAGCGGACGTCATGCCGAGTGGGACACTCGGACTCACGTCTGTCCTGGCCTGAATGTGAAACGGCCCGGCAAAATTCGGACCAACCGTGTTGTTCACGCTCGCATAGTTCAGCCTGTTGAACAGGTTGAACGCCTCGACCATGAGCTCGAGTTTCGATTTGTCATTCGACAGCCGGACGTTGCGCGTCAGTCTCATGTCCATCGTCCAGAAATTCGGACCGATTCCGGTATTCCGTCCGGCGAAGAAGGGACGATCCGTTGTCGATTTGCGATCGCTGTTCAAATCCACTCCCGCCAGCAGATTGAACGGGCGTGCGCTGTTGGCCCGGAATACCGGGCTCAAGTCGAAATCCGCGAACATTTTGGAAATTCCGCGCGCAGAAGACGATTGAAGCGGACTGCGAAGAGAGCCGTAAACCACCAGTTTGTGTCTTACGTCAAAGGACGACAACGCGTGTTCTGCGCGCAGATTACTCTGGTCGTTGGCGGCGAAGTCGTAGTTGAAGTCGGTGACATCGTCCAGGGCTTTGCTCAACGTGTAATTGGCATTGATGCTCAGGTTGCCCCAGTCTCGTCTCGCTTCCACGACCATGGCGTTGTAGTTGGCATTCGCGGTGGATTCGAAATTGTAAAGGCCCAGCAGCAGGGGATCGCGGAAACAATTCAGGATGCCGGCCCCGGAACACGGGGCCCCGGGTGCGGTCGACCAGTCGCTGAATCCAAGCGCACTCTTTGGCGCCGGAAGGAGGTTCACGTCGCGCGATCTGACGATGCGCATCGTGCGCGTGAACAGGTAATTCACGTTCAGCAGCGCGTTGGTGCCAAGACGACGCTCGATGCCGAGGCTTGCCTGCTCCGAATAGCTGCTTCTAAAGTTCGGGTCTACCTGAAAAAGAAGGGTGAGCGGCGGGCGGGGACCCGTGTTGGACACCGTGATCCCGAATTGCGACAGGTCGGAAGCCTGGACCTGCCGGGTCGTGGTCGGGATACCAATCACGCCCTGGGCCTTCAGCGTCTGGAAAATGTTGATCGGCCCGTTGATCGCGAACGGATCCGACGGATCCAGAACAGAGAGCACCTGCGCAATCGGCCGATAGCCATCCCTTTCGCTGATCGTGTTGCCGATGAAATCCAGCGCGTACGAAGTCTGTGCATAGTAGATTCCGTATCCGCCGCGCACCGTCGTCTTCGCATCACCTGCCGGGTCCCAACCGAATCCGAACCTCGGCCCGAAGTTGTTTTTGTCGGTCGGCAGCGGATCCATCCGCTTGTCGTACTCATAGCGAAGGCCGAGGTTCAATGTCAGCGTGGGCCATGGGTTCCAGGTGTCCTGCGCGTACGCACCCAGATACGGAAGCACCGCCGTCGTACGCGGCGTGCCGAACCCGACGGCATAGGACACCGGGATGCCCAGATCGAATGCCTGCAGCGATGTGATGTCGAGGCTGCCCAGCGTCGGGCTTACGAAAATACCCGGCAGTTCTGAAAACGTAAAGCTGCCGCCTAAGAAAACATGGGGGTCGGCGGTGACGGCACGGAACAGAGCGGAGCCTCCAAACTTCAGCCGGTGGTTCTGCGTCTGATGAGTCCAGTTGTCCGTGATCTCGTACCGCCGGTGATGCAGATAGTTCGGAAGGTTGATATCCCGGTTAAAAAAACCGTACCCGGGGATATTGATTTCCGGACCGTACGGATCGTTCGTGAGGTGATCATGCTTCCGGTAGTTCCACTGCACACGCAATTCGTTGACGTCGTTTGCTCCTGCGATATGGGTCCAGCCCAGCATGCTGTTGCTGTCGAGTACCTGAGAGTTGATCGAGCGCGAGAATCCCACCAGAGCCCGCGTGCTCTGGTTATCCTCGCGACCCCATTGATAACTGGATCTGAAAACGAGCGGATCTGACGGCCCGGCCTTGTGGTCGATGCGAACAGAGAACGCCTGGGATCTGGCGTCAAAAGGAAACACGCCGCTGTTGGTCCTGAACAAATCCACAGTGCTCGGTTTGCTGCTCAGCGTTGCGGCCAGCACCTGGCCACAGGCCGACGGAGGCAGAGACTGAAGCAGGGCAGATCCCGGAAGGCAACTGATGGGATTGGGGCTCGGATTCGACAGAAGAGAATCGATGACGGTCCTCTGTCCCGGAGTGGGATCAAAGATAGAGGTATCCGTCAGCACGGAGACTGAAGAAGACTCCTTCCGATTCAGACCTTCGTAGCTCGCAAAGACGAACGTACGATCCGTGCTCAGGGGGAAACTCAAGGTTGCACCGTATTGCTGACGACGGGATGGCGGCTTGATGCGCTGCGCGGTGCTGCCGGTCAGGTTCAGGGCAAAAGGATCCGCGGCGTCGAGCGCCTGATGGCGGAAGAAACCGAAAACGCTTCCATGAAACTCATTGGTTCCGGACTTGGAGACAACATTGATGACGCCGCCGCTCGCGCCGCCAATCTCCGCGTTGTAGTTGCTCCGATTGATTTGAAATTCCTGGATTGCATCCTGGCTCAATGTGAAGCGGACTCCGCCGGTCAGATCATTCGCTTCAGCGCCATCGACGCTCACGCTGTTGCCACGCCCGTTGTTTCCATAAAACGACAGGCCGCTCTGCGGTGCCTGTGCGACACGGAAATCGCTGTTGTCGGCCAGTGCGTTCGAATCGGTCACCCCTGGCGCGAGCAGCGCAAAGGTGAGGTAGTCACGGCGGTCTATCGGCAGGCTTCGGATCTCCAATTCGCCCATCGTGTTGGACTGCTGAGATCGCTGTTGGTCGATGGCAAGCGATTCCACTTCGGGCGTGACCGTAATGGCGTGGGCGGTCGCTTCAATGGGGAGTGAAATGTTGATTACCGCCGTCTGGCCGACGGTGACCACCGTTTTTGTTTCGAGGGTGGCGAAATTCGGCATCCGGACGGTGATCGAGTACTCGTCGGGCATCAGCGCCAGAAACCGGTATTGTCCGGTCGGTCCGCTGATCGTCAACCGGCTGAAGCCTTTGTCCGGCTGGACCACCGTCACGGAAGCGCCTGGAATCGCCGCGCCGCTGGGGTCGACAATGGTTCCGCGGATTTCCGCCGTCGCTGGCCCCGCCTGGCTCCAGGCCGACAGGCAATGAAAGAGAGTGAATAGAAAAGCACAAAAAATGTGCCGAATATTGAATTTCAAAGCGGCCTCCAGCTTCTTTACAACCCAACATTCTGCGTTCAGCACCGCCGTCGTCTACAGCGCTTCCAGTAAGGCGTTTGCTCGGATCAACAGTGGCGTGTCGAATCCTTCGGTAAACCACTCGAGAACGGGTTGCAGCACCCCGCGAGACTCGGCGATTTTACCCTGTCTCTGGTAGAGACGGGCCAGATCTACGGCGGTCTTCAGTTCGTAGGTCTTCGAGTGCTGAGACCTGGCAATCTCGAGAGACGACCGAAAGTGCTTTTCCACCGCTTCGACGATGGCGCGCTCATCCGCCGTAGGGTGCGTCAGGTCGGCCCGTTCGATTTGCATCAGACGGAGATTTCCCTCGATTCGATCAAATTCAGGAGCTCTGTAAAGTTCGTGCGTTCGTCTTTCAAACGCCCGCGCTTCTTCCAGGAGCTCGATGCCCTGGCTGACTTTGCCTGCGAGGCCCAGGGTTTCTGCGCCGTAAAGCAGGAACGTGCTTCGGGCGAGAACACAGCCTATCGCATCCAGCAGTTCCATCGCGTTCCTGATCTCCCAGATGCCCTTCTCGGTGTCTCCGAGCCGTGCGATGGCGACCCCGTGAAAGGACTGCGCCCAGCCAAGGTTTTGCACCAGGCCGTGTTCGGCCGCATACGCCGTTGTGGCCTCGCCGGCCTTCTTTGCCTGCTCGAACTCCTCCAGGTCCAGGGCCATGGCCGCCGTCCACGACATGACCGAAGCCACAGTGACCGGGTGTTTTACGATTTCGGTTATTTCGCGAGCCTCCCGGAGTTTTTGCCGGCTGGTGTCGGCAAAACCAAGCGCCCATTGCGCAAAGGATTCCGCCGCAAGACTGCCGGCCTTCGGCTCGATACTGAACTGCGCGAAAGCCGTCTCCTGTATTTCGCGGTTGTGCCATCGGTAAACTTCGTTCAAGTCCTGGATGGCGCCGACGAAGTCGCCCATGAAGACTTTCTGAAATCCGCGCGCATTGTGAGCCATCACCATCAGCAGCGGGCTGTTCGAACTCTTCGCAATCGGCAGCAGCCGTTCGGCCAAATGGATCGCACGGTCGTAATCGGCGCGCATGCAGTAGGCCGACCACAACCCATACAGAGCGGGAAACAGTTTCACGTCTTCGCCGATACCTTCGGAAAGCTGCAGCGCTCTGCCAAAGGCACGTTCCACGCCGGGAGCCGAGAAGCCGCCTTCCAGCGCGACGAGCGCTACACCGAGAGTCATCTGCGCGGCGATTTCCTTCTCTGTGCGGGCATCGGACGCGGGCAGGGATTCGAGCAGTTCGAGAGCGTGTCGCGCCAGAGCCGCCGCCTCGCGGTTCGCAAACACCTGGAGCGCATTTCTTGCGGCCAGGATGGAATAGTCCGCAGCGCTCGCCAGGTCGCGGCCGGCTTCGAAGAGGAACGCCAGGTTGGGCGCGATATCGGCGACTCGCTCCCGATAAAATCCGACAAGCGTTTCCGCCACGGCCAGGCTCAGTTGCGCCTTGCGCGTCGGCCGCAGCGATTCGTGCAGCGCGTTCTGATAAAGCGCATGCACGAAACGGTAGCGAAGTGTCGGCGTTCGGTCAGGCAGCGGTTTTTCTTCAATGAATCGAATGAAGGTGTGCACCCGGTCCAGGCGGTCCAGTTGCTCCTCGAGGTCGGCCGGATCGAGCTTCAGAACCTTCGCAATCGACGCGGAATCGAAATCAAACCCCTGGACGCTGGCAGCCACCAGCACTTTCCGGTCGGATTCCTCCAGCCGGTCGATCTTCTGCTGGACGATGCTGCGGACAGACTCGGGCAGCGTCTGCTCCACCTGAGAAAGGAGATCGGTGACGATCCACCCCTGGTCGGTCTTGCCGATGATGCCGCGGTCCTTGAGGTAATGAAGGAGATCCGCCATGAACAAGGCGTTGCCTTCCGTGCGGGCGTGGACAGCACGCGCGAAAGATGCAGGGAACTGGTGCCCCGGGAAGACCAGCTCCATGTATCGCTCGACGTCGGCAGAAGTGAGGTATTCCACCTCGATCTCTCTCGCCATCTTTCGTCCTGAAAGATCGAGATTGAGCGCCAGGAAGGGATGGCGGGCAAGCCGCATTTCCGTTGGCCGGTACGTCACGACGACGACAATTCTCATTTTCCGGAAATGACCGGCGATGTAGGCCAGCATGTCGATGGTCGAAGAGTCGGCCCAGTGCAAATCATCGAAGAACAACAGCAGCGGTTGCTGTCTGGTCAGGTCCTCCAGGAACGAGACCATCTCCCTTTTCATGCGCTCCTGGGAGACCGCCCTTTCATCCGACGCGGCGTCTCGCTGCCCGGTTGTAAATTGGTACCAGGTCGGCGCCAGGAGTTTCAGCATTCGAGCCGCCGGGCCGCCGCCATCCTGGCGAATGAGGTGTTCGAAAGCTTCAAGGAATGGCAGATAGGCTTCGGACCCGGCAAGCCTTTCCGAGCATCGGCCCTTGGCAATGAACCACGGCTGTTCGCCGTGCTGAAGTTCGGAGAGCAGTTCCTCCACCAGTGTGGTCTTTCCCATTCCCGCATCGCCGACAAAAGAGACCAGCGTACCCCCCTGGCGGTCGGTTGCGCCCAATGCGGCTCGAAAGACGGCACGTTCGGATGCCCGCCCTACAAACGGGCGCAACGGGGAGGCGCTGCGTCGAACTTCAGCCGGGATAGCGGCGGCAAAGTCTATCGCCTTGAAGACTTCGTCTGCCGTCGGCCGTTCTGCTGCATCCTTCGCGAGCATCCGCATGATGAGACTTTCCAGCCAGTCGTCGATCTCCGGGTTTAGCCGCCTTGGCGCACTGGGCTCCTGCCAGATGATGGCGTGCAAGACGGAGATCTGAGCTTTGGCGGCGAAGGGATGCGTTTTGGTCACCATCTCATAGAGAACGATTCCCAGGGAGAAGATGTCGGTGGCGGGAGTCACGACTTCCCCTCGTCCTTGTTCGGGAGACATGTACTGAACGGTCCCCAGCAGTTGTCCTTCCGTGGTAATGCCGGCCGTGGCCGCCATCGATGCGGTTTCGTCTCCGCCGATGAGAGTGTGCCTTGCCAGTCCGAAGTCGAGCACCTTGGCATAGCCGTCCTCGCGTACCATGATGTTCTCGGGTTTGATGTCCCGGTGGACGATCCCGGCGGCATGCGCCGCTGCCAGCGCCCTGGCGACCTGCTGACCCCACTCGACTGCCTTGTTCAATTCCGGGCCTGTGCCGAACACGTCTCGGAGCGTTTGTCCCTGCACGTACTCCATGACGATGTACTTGCCGATCTCGGCTTCGCCGATATCGTAGAGCGCGACGATGTGCGGGTGGCTCAGCGCGGCTGCGGCCCGGGCTTCCTGTGAGAACCGCTGCAACCGCTCGGGATTCATCGTGTATTCGGCAGGAAGCACCTTGATGGCCACTTTGCGGTTCAGCCGCAGATCTTCCCCGAGCAGGACCTCCCCCATGCCGCCACGCCCCAGCGCGCCCAACACGCGGTAGCTGCCGATGATCATACCTGTCCGGTCTGCCGGCGCCGGCCTTCCTTCAGGTGTTGAACGGGAATCCGGGCTTGGGCCCGTCACGACAGAGTCTCCATCTCGATCTATTTCCTCTCAAAGACCATACGCTCATGCGTCATTGCTTCGCGTTTGAAAAACACTAACTGGTCATCACGGAGGACCGATGAGACCTGGACTCGAAAGTCTCCGTCTATTAAATAGTATGGTGTCAGCGCCAGCAACTTTCCGATCGTGCGCCATAAGACCGGAGGTCTGAAGAGATTCCGGGTCGTTTGTCCCCAGCGGTTGAGAGTTTCAATATAATCCTGCCTCCCATTCTTCGACTCGACGAGAATGAAGCACTCCGCAGCGCAGGTCTTGACGTATTCGAGCGACGCAGGCAGCCAGGACCCCTTGTACAGCTTGCACAGGCGATAGCAAATGCGTTCGTCGGAGTCCGGCGGCGCCTTGGCGGTCACATGCCGGGGATCGAGAGCGCGCTTGCCAAACAGTCCGGACTGGACGAACAAACGTCCACCCGGATTCAACAGTGACGCACAGAAAGCAAAGAATTGGCGGTAGATCTCGTCCTGCCGTCCGGCGAGGTATTCATCCACGGAACAGAAATGCTCCATGGCGCCGATGCAGCAGATCCCATCGAAACGTCCAAGACGGTCCGGGTCCGCGGCTTTGTAATCGATCAGCCTGGCATCCAGACCGTTCCGCACGCAGTAGTCCCGCTGATTGCTGGAGAGCGTGAGCCCGACGCCTGTTCCGCCCCGGGCCTTTATCACTTTCAGCATGGGGCCCCAGCCACAGCCGATGTCCAGAATGCGATGCCCGGGCTGGAAACCGAGACTGCTCAACACCCACTGATGCTTTGCAGACTGCGCCTCGTCAAGTGTCTTTGTGAAATCGCCGTCAAAAAAGGCCGCGGTGTAGTCGAGATTCCCATTCATCCGCAGCGTATGGAAGTATCCCAACCGGTCATAGAAAGATTCGATATCCTTCTGTGTTGCCATCAGCGCTCCTGCGTCCCCGGAACTTTCTTCAGGTAATCTGTCATCGCTGTCCGTGCAGCCTCCAGGAACATTTCGAGCCTCGGTCCGGACATCCCGAACTCGAGCGT
The DNA here is from genome assembly GCA_963836435.1 of uncultured Acidobacteriota bacterium. Taxonomy (GTDB): domain Bacteria; phylum Acidobacteriota; class Terriglobia; order 20CM-2-55-15; family 20CM-2-55-15; genus DASTBJ01. Next base: position 180,407 of record CAWIJI010000016.1, read on the forward strand.
GCCGTAGCCTTTGGCCGGAAGCTTGCAAATGTCCGCGGCAAATCGCCGCACCGCTTCGTTGTCCGAAGCCTCCATCATGGTGTCGATCAATTGCGAAATCCGCTCGACGACACGCAGGTGTGACACCGCTGTCGACGCCGGAACGGCGGCTGAAGCGCCGGGAACGGGCAGGTTCCCATCGATCATCAGGCCGAGAGGGCTTGCCCCAGGCTCTGGTTCGCCCATAAAACTGCGCGTCTCGACATCGGATTCGGCAATCAGACGGATCGGAAAATTGGAGAGCAGGCCCCCGTCCACAACCACGTTTCCGGCTTTCTTCCGGCCCATGTAGGTTCCCCATTCGGGCTGCCAGAGGACTTCCTGGTAGACGAGGGGAATGCTCATCGACATCCGGACAGCATTGGCAATGGGGACCTCCGGAGCGGTCCGGTCGTTCAGCACAAGCATCTCCATGTCGGTCGTGTCCGAAGCCACAACCGTGAGGTCGGAACCGGTTTTTTGCCCAAACGTCCGGAACGTGTCCCGGGCGGTGATGCCTTTGACGGCGAGTTTTTCGTGCAGCCAGTTCAGGAAAACCTCTCCGGCGTAGAGGCCACCACATTCCACGAAGGAAAACACGCGGGCATACGCGGGGTGAGAGACCATCCGATCCAGTAAGGCGCGATCGATTCGCTTTTCGAGAGTGCCCGGAATGTACGGGATATCGATCTCCCGGAGCACCTCCATCGTCAGGCTACCGTTCAAGGTTTCGGGGGTGAAATCCGTAAGTTTCGGGGTATCCATGAAGCTGCTGAACACAGGCGACCCGTCCGGCAGCTTTTCCATCGTGGCGCTCATCAACTCGGAGACGGTATAGCCGGCGGCGCACAGGGTTGCGGTGGTCGCCCCTGCAGACGTGCCCACCAGTCGCCGCCACGTGTGATGTTGCTGCTCCAGTACCTGGAGGGCGCCGATAAAGGCGATTCCTTTGGCCCCTCCTCCTTCGAAAATGAGATCGAATCTGGCCATTGCGCAAGTACCCCGGAATTTGCAAAGGTGGTGTGCCCGCAAGCGAACCGGATGGGAACGTTCACCGGCCCGAGATGATACTCCCCGCTGTGCAGGTTTGGATGAACTTCCGCCTGAGAGTCAAAGTAGCGGTGAATTCCAGCCCGAGCGGCGGGATTTGGTAGATAGAGGTTCCGGCTAGTTCACGAGCGAGAAATTCACCGATATCGTGGTGATGACCTCCGTCGGTTGACCGTTGAGCAGCTGGGGCCGGTAACGCCACTGCCGCACTGCCGCCAGAACCGACTCGTTGAAGAGCGGGTTCCCGCGAAGGATCTTCAGTTCCCTGACCCTGCCGGTCTTGGTGATCACAGCCTGGAGGACCACAGAGTCCTCGGCACGACTGGCTCGAGCTTCGGGCGGATAAGCCGGCCTGGGTGAGAAGAGCAGATCCGCTTGAACCAGTTCCGCGGTCGCGGGCTGCGGCCGGGTCGAAGGCGCGGGGTCCGTGGTCACCTGATCCAGCGCGGCCTTTGCCTGTTCAAGTCCGTGCGACACCGCCCTGGCATACCATGACGCCGCCTGGTCCAGGCTCATTTCAAAACCGCCAAAACCCACTTCATACGCGGTCCCCAGCGCGAACTCGGCCGGAGCAAAGTTCTGCGCTGCGGCCCTGCGGTACCATTCCAGAGCAACTGCGGGTTCCCGCGCAACGCCCTGACCTTTGGCGTAGAGCGACGCCAGGCGGAACTGTCCGGCGGCATCGCCATGACTCGCACCTTTTTGAAGCAAGTCCAACGCCTTGCTGAGGTCCTGTTTGACACCAATGCCATCTGCATACATGGAGCCCAGACTGCTCTCGGCCCCCGCGTCGCCCTGGTCTGCCGCTTTCTGAAACCACCTGGCGGCTTCTTCCTCGTCCTTCTTTACTCCGAGTCCATTGAAGTAGAAGTCTCCCAGAGACTTCTGCGCCCTGGCATAACCTCGATCGGCGGCTTGTCGAACCAGCCGGGCTGCTTCAGCATAGTCGCGTCCGACGATGGATTTGCCGTCGGCAGACACGGATCCCATTGCATATTTCATGCCCTGTTCATACAGAGCCTGGGGTGTGTCGTTCGCAGACTGGGCCGCGCCCCATCCCGGAAGCGGAAATGCGATGAGGCTCAGGCACACGGCCATATCGAAGATCTTCACAAAACGTCCTCTGGACCGCCAACTAGACGGGGCTCTGCCCCGGACCCCGGCTCGGGCGCTTGCGCGGCGCGACAGCCGCGCGCCGCTGCCCTCGCGGCGGCGCCTTCGGCGCCTGGCCCGTTATGCCTTGCGGGAACAAAATTATCGCTACGCTCGGCATAACGGGCTAAAGCGCATCTCTTAAGAGAATAGGCCTGATACCTGCTGTGCGGTAGGAATTTTAGGTTACAAGGATCGCTACTCCCGGAGGATCGCGTCGGACGGATGCGGCGCATCGACAATGCGTCCGTCGAACAGATGAATCGTCCGGTCGGCGTAGCTTGCGTAACGCGGATCGTGCGTGACCATGCAAATGGTCGCGCCCTCACGGTTCAACTCGCGCAGAAGCTCCATGACGGCTTCGCCGTTGCGAGAGTCGAGATTTCCTGTCGGTTCGTCGGCCAGAAGGAGCGAAGGCTGCCCTGCCAAGGCGCGCGCAACCGCCACGCGTTGCTGTTGTCCGCCCGAAAGTTGCGAAGGATACTGATGGATGCGCGCCGTCATTTCCACCTTCTCCAGCGATTCGGTCACGCGCTGCCTGCGTTCGGACTCCGGCATGCGTCGATAGGTCAGCGGTAATTCAATGTTTTGATAAACCGTGAGATCGCCGATGAGATTGAACGCCTGGAAGATGAATCCGATTTCGCGATTGCGCATGCGCGAGCGTTCGAATTGCGTCAGTTTCGCCGCCGGCGTGCCGTTGAGGACGTAACGTCCCGAAGTCGGCGAATCCAGCAAGCCAAGAATCGAAAGCAGCGTCGACTTGCCGCAGCCGGACGGGCCCGCGATCGACACGTACTCGCCGCGTTGAATTTCCAGGTCGACACCGGAAAGCGCCAGCGTCTCGACGCCGTCTGCGGCGAACACCCTGGTCAATCCCTCGAGCTTGATCACCGCGTTGCTCATATCCACTTCGTCAATCCATTCGCAGCGCTTCGGTGGGCTCCACGCGCATCGCCTGCCGGACAGGGAGGAAACACGCCACTGCGGAAACACCGACAAGCAGGAGGATCACGCCAACGAAGGTTGCCGGGTCCGTGGGCGTGATGCCCCACAGCAGAGGGGCGAGCATTCGGGCACAAGCCAGCGTTATCGCAAGTCCGGCCAGCAATCCGACGGTCACCAGGCGAAAGGCTCTCGCGCCAACCAGTTTGAGGATGTCGGAGGCCGTTGCGCCCATCGCGATGCGGATCCCGATCTCGCGCGTGCGCTGCGATACCGCCGAACTCATGGTGCCATAGATGCCGGCGGCCGCAAGAAGGGTTGCCATGAAAGCGAAAGCCGAAAGCGCCGACACGTAATAGCTGCGAGTTTTCATCGTGTCACCGACAAAGTCCGACATCGTTTGAATGTTTGAGATCGGGCGGCTGGGATCGACTTCCGCTACTGCGCGCCGCGCCGCCGATACCAGACTCTCCCGATCTTCATGGCTTCGAATGAAGAAGTTCATTTGCCCGAAGCTGCCGGCGTTCAGTCCCTCATACCTCTCCGGTTGCTGGAGGTAAAGCGAATAGGCCACGGCCTGTGGCGGTCCGGTCCGGATGAAGCGAAGCGGCACGTCCTGGACCACGCCGATGACTTCACGCGAACGCTCGCCGGATTTTGCGTCCACCGTGAAGTGTTTGCCGAGGGGATTTTCCCCGGGCCACAGACGTTCGGCCAGGGTTCGATTGATCACCGCAACCCACGGCGTCGATGACGTGTCGCTTCGGTTGAAATCCCTTCCCTGAAGTACGGGAGTTTTCAAGGTAGCAAAAAAATTGTCGGTGACAAGGAAGTAGTACGTGCTCTCCGGTGGCCTTCCTTCGACCTGCAGTACTGCGGTCGGCGGCACGATTCCGTTGACCGGAGGGGCTGAAGCGCCCGCCACGGAATCAGCTCCGGGCAGTGCTCTCAGTCTTTCATAGACGCGCTGCATCAGTTGCGTTGGCGGTTCGATGTCGGCCGACGGCAATCCGCGGTAGCTTCCAAGGCCGCGAAGGTAGTCTCCGACGGGAACGCGGTACTGGAACGTGATCACGCCCGAGGGGTCGAATCCGCGGTCGTCCAACAGCAGGCGCACCAGACTGTTGAGAAGCAGTCCTGAAGAAGCCAGGAGCATCAAGGCCAGACCCACCTGCGCGGCAACCAGAATGCTCGAGAGATTTCCCGGCTTTCGGTGCGCCGTGGCCTGCCTGGCGTCATTTGCCGACGAGAACGCCACGACCGAGGGAAGGAATCCGAAAAGCAGGGTGGACAGAATCGAAAGCAGGACCGCATATCCGAAAATGCCGGCATTCAGGCCCATGCCGGCGATCGAGATGCCACCCGGCGTATGCGGAAGGCTTTCCAGACGCGTCACTCCCCATTTCGCGATGAAGACTCCCATCGTTCCGCCGATCAGCGAGAGCAGCAGACTTTCGGTGAGAAACTGCCGGACGATACGGCCCCGGCCCGCACCCAGCAGCAGACGCATGATGATCTCAGGCTGTCTGGCGGGAACACGAGCGAGCAGAAGCGTCGATACATTCGCGCAGGCAACCACAAGCACCAGGATCAGGGCCGATTCAAGCAACTCCAGAGGCCCCTGCATCCAGCTGAACCATTGTTGTCGCAGCGGAATGGCACGCGCCGCCTGCCCACTCGGGTTTTGTGCCGCAATGCGTCTCAAATCGAGTTGCACGTCTCGCATCGTGGTTGCCGGCTTCAAACGCGCCGTAACCATGAACAGTGAAGCGGAGGCCTGGAGCTGAAATCGTGTGAACGTTAGCGGCACCCAGAAATCAGAATTCTCATTCGGGTAGAAGAAGCCGCGGGGCATAACGCCGATAACCTGCAGACGGCGGCCGTTCATCCGGATCTCCCTGCCGACAATTCCGATATCGCCGCCGAAGCGTCGCTGCCAGAGTTGATGGCTGAGGATGACGACGGGCGCCGCGGCGCTGTCGAGAGGGGATTCGTCTTCCCGGAAAACCCGTCCGAGCCGGGGTTGCACTCTCAGCACGTGGAACAGCGATGGAGTGACTGCCTGACCGGCGATGCGCTCAGGTAGGGGGTTTCTCTGGTCTCCCGCCAGATCCTGCGTACTCGCAATGGAAGTGCCGATCGATTCGAAAACGGTGTTGTTGTCCCTCCACGCCACATAGTCGGGAACGGACGCCGGGCCGCCAAACAAGGGGTTCCGCGCAGCGAAGGACTGGACGACCACAACGCGTCCGTCATCGGGCACCGGCAGCCTGCCCCAAAGCAGCGACGTGCCGATGTTCAGGACAGCCGCGTTCCCGCCGATGGCAAGAGCCAGGGCCAGTGACGCGAGAGCCGTGAACCCCGGGTGCTTCCGCATCATGCGCAGACCGTAGCGCACGTCCTGAGAGAAATCATAGAGCCAGGAAACGCGCCGCTCGTCGCGGCACTCTTCTTTGAATTTGGCCAGGTTCCCCAGCGCACGCCGCGCCTCGGTCTTCGCCTCTTCAGCGCTCATGCCGGCTTCGAGGTTTTCAAGCTCCAGCTGTTCGCGATGAAACGTCAGTTCGCGATCGAGTTCGTCGTCCAGACGTTCTCTGCGGAACAGCGAGCGAAGCCGCCGCGCGCAGATATGAATGAGACGAGAAAGCGTCATTGGCGGTCGAATCTAGGTGCGTTTGAGGAGGAGTCCTACCGCGGATGAAAGACGCCTCCAGTTGTTGAGCTCCCGTTCCAGCTGCTTCCGTCCATCGCCGGTCAGCGCATAGAACTTCGCGCTTCGGCCAAGTTCGGTATTCTTCCAGTCGGCATCGATCCAGCCTTGCTGCTCGAGACGATGCAGCGCGGGGTATAGCGATCCTTGCTGCACCGATAGAACTTCGTCTGAAAGTGCCTGAATGCGTTTGGCTATACCCCATCCGTGCAGCGGCTCTTTCGCCAGCGATTTCAGAATCAGGAGATCGAGCGTTCCCTGCAACAGGTCTGACGGCTTCGGCATTTGTTTCCCCTTTGGGTGGACTTGACAAGTATACCTCGAACATCGACAATAACACCTCGAACATCTACAATTCATCAACGATGGAGTTCCGTTTATGAAGCGAGCTGTTTTTTCTATTGTGTCGATCCTGCTGTCGCTTGCAATCGTTCCGGCGCAGAATGCGCCGCGCGTCGAGCCTGGCGTGGTTGAGGGAATCGTGACGCGTGTCGGAACGAACGAGCCGCTGCCGGATGTTCAGGTGTCGCTGGAGGGAGCAGTGTCGCAGGAAGCGATGAAATCGCTGCTGGGGGCTGCGGCCAGTTCCGGGATCGCGATCAGTCCGCCTGCAGGAGCTTCGCTGTCGGAAACCACGCAGATGCTGATCTCCGCGGCGGCGGCGCGCGGACTGCCGATTCAGGCCCAGGGCATTCAAAACATCGTGACGCGCGCCGTCGGTACACAAACGTGGCCGACCGTCACAGCGGACAGAGATGGCCGGTTTGTGTTTCGCGATGTGCAGCCCGGGCGCTACACGGTACGCGCGGTGCGCGAAGGGTTTTTCGGGAAGCCGGTAAACGGATCGTATCCGCCGACCGCCTGGGACGACATTGTCCTGGGGGAGAAGGAAACCAGGCAGGTCGCACTGTCGATGGCGCCGGGCGCGGTTGTTGCAGGCCGGGTTTACGACGCGACTGGCGCGGCAGTTTCCAATGTCCAGGTGCAGGTCTATTCCGTCGCCTATCAAACGGGGTTTACTCTCCTGCAACCGGCCATCGCAGGAGCCGCCAAGACCACGGACGATCGGGGCGAGTATCGTCTGTTCTGGATTCCGCCTGGTGACTATTACCTCGGAGCGACTCCGCCGGGACGCACAGGGGGCCCCGGAACTCCCTTTCAGCCGGGCGCGAGGACCTTTTATCCCAGTGTGACGCGTATGAACGAAGCGATCCCCATCACGATCCGCGGAGGGGAGGATATGCGCGGGATGGACATCGCGATGCGAACTGCGCCGACGTTCCGAATCTCGGGAACCGTGACGAACACGCTGCCTCTGCCTCTGAATGCAAGCGGCGACGGGCCGATGCCGGTGACGGTCAACTTCCACCTGGCGAACCGGGATCTCGATACTCCGAACGATTCGACAACGGCAAACCAGGCGGGCAGCATTTCACTGGCAGTAGCCAGCGGACCCTTTGACATCACGAATGTTTCGCCAGGTTCCTACGAAGTGCTCGCCAGGGTGAGCGACCCGGGCGCGGGCACGGGGCTTGGAGCGTTTGCGTACGGCCGTGCGGTTGTCGATGTCGAGGATCGCGATGTGTCGAATGTCGCAATCACGATTTACCCGGCGCCGCCAGTCCAGGGAACAATCCGGCTGGCAGGCGGTGGAACGCTGCCGAACAACCTGCGCGTTTCGCTCTCACCGATGGGTGGAACCTCTCGCGTGAACCTGTACACGCTTACGACGGCGCGAGCCGCGGCGATTGTGGCCGCCGCCGGCAGTTTCTCTATCCCGTCCGTTCAGCCGGGCCGTTGGCGGATCGGCACGGTGTCGGCACTGCCCCAGGATTTCTACATCGCGGATGTGCGTCAAAGCGCGATGAGCGTCTTCGACACGGGATTCGAGGTCGGGAGCCGCGTTCCCGATCCGATCGAGATCGTGATTAGTGGAGGCGGCGGTGTCGTTGACGGCGTCGTCATGGATGGCCCGGCAAAGACGGCTGCCGGCGCCGTTGTTGCGCTCGTGCCGGAACCGCAACGCTTCGAAAACCGTACACTGTTTGCGACGGCGCCTTCGGATGCCTCGGGTAGATTTGTGTTTCGCGGCATTTCGCCAGGCGACTACCGTTTGTTTGCGTGGGAGAGCACCCCGCCGAACGCCTATCAAAGCGCGAACTTCATTCGGAAGTATGAGGGTAGAGCGTTGACGGTTCATATCGGGCAGGCTGGATCCGCTCACGTGGAACTGGCTGTCATTCCTGCCAATGAGAAGAAATAGTGACACAAAGCAAGCCTGCCATGCGCTCACATGCGCTCGATACAGGCTTGAGCCATCACGCATCGCCCGGCGGGAAAGTCTGACCTTGCGGCGATTGCCTGCAACTCGCCTTCGAGATCTTCGAGAGCGCGCAGGCCATGGGCCTCCAGCATGAAAGGGTCGGCCTTCCAGGTTGCCAGATTCAGCGCATGTAGCCTCGCCATGACCGCTGCGGGTATGGGAATCTCCTGCAACATTGAAGTCGAGCGTGCCCCCGCAATGCCCGCGGCCAGGCCTCCCAGCCTTTTTCCGATGTATGTTTCCTGCCCGTAGTGCGCCTGCAGTTGTTCGACAAGATCGTAGTACCGCGAAAGAGCCGGCACGGGTGAGAACAATGATGCGGTTTCCTCGAGAAGCAATCGTCCGCCGGGGCGGAGGTGCCGGACGCTGGCGCTCAGGACGTCGGCTGGCCGATGAATGTGCGTCAGCAGGAAGCGGCAATAGATCAGGTCTGCTTCCCGATCCGGGTAGGCCGGAGACAGCACGTCGATGTCTCGAAACGTGAGGTCCGGATGCTGGTGTCGCGCGATGGCGAGAAAGCTTCCGGAACGTTCGTAGCCCACGACCCGGAGCGCTTTCGTCGCGTCACGCACAAGAGCTGTCGACGCACCAGGACCACTGCCGAGATCGAGCGCCAGCAGCAACCGGCCGGGCTTTGTTCTCTGCAGGAACCTTCGGGAGGATGGAGCAAATGCGGCCGCTAGTGTAGTGTCCAGGAATTAGCTGGGCAGTTATTCCGAGCGCAACGGCGTCGGATTCTAGGAGCGACGAAGGAGCAATGCTCATTCATTGTGACTGAGGAGCGACAACGAAGCCGGCGCTGTTCCGCCGGGAGAACTGCCCAGCTAATTCCTGGACACTACACTAGCATTCGAGCCTCAGGGCGGCGAGAGGGTTGTCTCCGAAGGAATAGTGAGAGGCTGAGGTATCGTTGGATGATTGTTCCATGGTTTTTTCGGCCGGAAGGCCTCCTGCTCACCATGGACTCAGGCAAACCCTCAGGGCCGCCTTTTTCTGCAAAATTTTATTAAAGGAGTTCCGGCGCCCGCGTTAGCTGTGTAAGCGCCAACGCCAGAGCCGGGCAGGAGTTTGTTGCGATCGAAGCAACATGGCGTGAATCGTAGCACGCGGAGATGGCGTGGCGTTGAAACATCTGTGACGCCACCACCGGCCGCAAGGTAGTCCTGATAGAGGCACTGTATGGCCGAAGGATGAATCGATTATTCGATTCCGGGTTCGTTCATCAGAATCCGGCACGCGCGAACGGGTGAACCACTATACTGTCGTGTAAATTTGGGGGAGAACTCATGAAACAAACCAGGAGTGAAGGGGCCGTGTGGAGCCGGCGCGACCTGCTGAAATTCGTGGCTCTGTTCTCGGCAGCGCCGATTTTTGCTCAGGCTCGAGGGCAAAGGGGTCAGGCAACTCCACAGCCGGGTACGCAGCTTGTCCTGCTTGGTACGCAAGGCGGGCCGGGCGTCACGGCGAACCGGACGCAATCGTCCAGCGCGGTGATCGTAGATGGGCGGCCTTACATCGTCGACCTTGGATATGGCGCTCTCAAGTCCGCTGTCCAGGCAGGACTCCCTCTTGGCAGTATCTCCAACGTCTTCATCACTCATCTTCATGATGACCACACTGCAGATATCGCGGCACTCCTCGCGCTCAAGTGGACGGCAACGCAGAATCCGGGTGAAGCGACGATTTACGGGCCCTACGGGACAACGGCGATGGTCGAGGCGGCGATCGCGTTTTCAAAGGCCAATGTGGTCATTCGCATGATTGACGAAGGCCGTACCGTTGATCCCAAGACCATCTTCCACGGCCGCGATCTGAACGCGCCAAAGATTACGCAAGTCTTCAAGGACGATCGCGTCACCGTGCTGGCGGTTGAGAATACCCATTTTCCGGATCGCGCGAAGGCCAGGATGGACTATCGCTCGTTCGCGTATCGATTCAATACGCCGACCCGTTCCATCGTGTTTTCAGGAGATACCACCTATTCAGAGAACCTTATCGAACTGGCGCGCGATGCGGATGTGTTTGTCTGCGAAGTTCTCGGGAATGCGAATGGTCAGAATGCCAATGGCCGTGGTGCGGCGCCGGCAAACACCAACGGCGAAAGCATCGGTCGCCACGTCCGCGAAACGCACTCCACGCCGGAGGAAGTTGGCAGGATGGCCGCCGCCGCCAAGGTGAAGACCGTCGTCCTCAGTCATCAGGTGGGTGGCGGGCGAGGTGGAAACAACGACGCCTTAACCGCGGATCTCAAGAAGGTCTTTAGCGGGGAAGTCATCGTTGGTGCCGATCAGATGCGTCTGTAAGGGGTGCGGCCCGGCCTCTGCGCTACCGTCACGAGCAACGCGTCGCCGGCGCGGGGAATGAAGCAGGAGGCGTGTTCCGGTATATAGGCGTGATTCTCAGCACGCCTTCGGCGTCCTAAGAATCACGTTTGAACGTCGCCATCGCTTGCGGATGTGTTCAGCCCCTGCGTGACCTGCAACCATGACAACACTGACCCGACGGTCCGCTCATACCGCCATGCGCTGCGCGTGCCTCAGGAACGCTGCCGGGACTTCATTGCCGAGCTCATGTGAAGAGAGAATCTGCGTCCGGCGTTGCTGACGCAGCGGGCTCTGGCAGCGGGGCTTTGAACAGTAAGGCGCTGGATGAAGGGTACCATGCGCGTACTGGATATCTGGGACTCGCAGCAAGCCTTTGAGCGGTTTCAAAAGGACCGGCTCAACGCAGCGGTTCAGAAGTCGGGAATCACAAGCAAGCCAAACGTTCAATTCATTCCTGTTCACAATATCTACGCACCGAATCTGGAAGCCATCCGCAAAGTCGGCGGCACGGCGCTGCCAGCCGCGGCTTGATCTGGCGAATCGCTCGATGACTCCGGGAAAAACTGCTGCTGACTGATCTCCTTTCCGTGAGTCTCTGAAATTGAGCCGTTTTCCAGCGAAATATCCATTTCCACGGGACGCGACTCTCCAGGCTTGTTCCCGGAGATCGCGTCCCGGTTCGCGCCACGGGGCCACGCGTGTCCCGTGGCGTGTCCCGAAGAGCCGGTCAATCCGTCAACCGTCTATCGGCGTCGCTCGCACAACAAATCGTTCGGGAGCGGGACCGATGAAGTAAAAGGGATAACACGTAATGAGCGTCAGAGTAGGCTCGTCGGTCGAGCGCAATACGCTGGTGTCGCGGGGTGAGACGACCTGGGTGTTCACGATTCGATAAAGATAACGCTCTTTGCCCCAGTCAATCCGGATTCGATCTCCCACGGACAGGTCCTTCAACACACGAAAGTGCGTGTCGCGATGCCCGGCAACAACAGAATTGCCCGGGCGGCCCGGCATCGCGCTTCCTTCCAGATGCCCCGGTCCTTTGCGCAGGGAGCGTGCTGTCGTTCCTTCCACCACTTCAAACGCTGCGTGCTGGCGCGGAAATGAAATGCGAAATAAGTAGGATCCGGGGTCAAAGCGTTGGGCGTCGGGCGGCCCGGCAGAAGCAGGTAATTCAATTTCGCCCGCGGCGGGAAAAAGAAAGGGATAGACGGAGAAGCTCCCCTTCGCCAGAAGGAAAACTCCTCCGAAGAACAGAATCCGTGATAGCCAACGGCTTCTAATCGCCATCGCTTGTCACCCGTCAGCGCGAGACGGACGAACGGCAAACGACACTGCGAAGAGCAGAACTGCAGCAACTACCAGCGCGAGCCAGTTGCCAGCCGTTTCCGGCAGTTGTTCGGGCGGCTGTGACGAAGTTTGAACGGTTGATTGTCGGGGTGCGGTTGCCTGGGCGTCGGACTGGTTTGGCGTCACCGGAGCCGGCTCATTTTGCAACGCTGCAACCTGGTCCCGATTTGCCTGCTGTCGATCCAGTTGTGCCTGGCGATCACGCTCAACCTGCGCTTGACGTTCCTTCTCATCTGCAGCGCGCTCAGCCGCGGCGCGTTGACGATCTGCTTCCGCTTGTGCGGAGTCATGAGCCTGCCTGGCAGCAACTGCATCAAGCTCGGCCGCAAGCCCGGGTCCCGTTTGCGGGGACACTTGCGGTGTCGGCGCTGACTCTGTTGATTTGTAACGCGCGGGCACGTTCACAGCCAGCTCGCGCTGAAGTGCCCGAACCCGTTCTGGAAGTGGGAATTCGTATCCGTAGTCCTTGTCTTCCATCCAGATCTTGTCGAAATAGTAGGCGTTGCCGATGTGGTGGAGCAGTACCTTGGTCTCTTGCGGATTGGTATCGTCAGGGCCCGTCGGAATAGTGATCACGTTGGTCTCATACACAAGCTCGTCCTTATTGAAGATCTGCAGCACATCCCGGTTTGCCGAAGAAGGTCTGCGGATCTCGTAGTCACCGGGCGGCAGGACCTTGTCGCCCACAGTGACGGGGTCAGGAAGAGTCACCTCAATTCCGTTGATGAGCCCTTGCCCCCTTAAGTCTGCAGAGAAGGTGACAACAGCTACTGCGAATGCAATGAACAGCAGTTTGGAACGCATATTGGTCCTCCTTTTTTCGTTTTGGCTCTCGCATTACCTGTTCGGAAATGCGGTGCGTCAGAGTGTTTTGCCAGGCAAGGTCAAAGCATGGACGGCAGTTTGCTTTGACGCTTGCTGCGGGAACCTTCCCGCTTTTTTCAAAGCCTTCCTTACAGGCGCCAGAGAGATCGCTGGCGCCATCGGGATATCCCTCACCCCTCAACCTGAAGGTCGTTCTTGACATCAAGGACACCCGACACCCCTCGCGCGGCCGTGTATGCGAGCTGCCGGTCCATGTTCGACGACACCACACCCCTCAGCGTGACGCGTCCGTTATCGACCAAGATGTGAATCGGCGGTACACTCGGCAACGCGTAGCGGAACAGGGGGCCGTCGTAATCAAAAATGGCCCGATACGTTGCCAGTCGAATGCTGTCATCGACGGGTGACACAGGCAGGACTTCGATCCGGTTCTTCACGTGCTCCACGCTTTCCAGCCGGCGTATATGTTCTTCTGCCTCCGACTTTGTGGTGGGACTCCTCACCTCGCCGCTCAACACAACGGTAGCGTCGGGACGCACTTCCGCTTCGATCCAATCGAACACTCCGTACTGGGACAGTGTGAGGAGCTGGTAACGAACCGAATCGCCGAGGGCTTCGGTGGAATGATCCGAGTTCGCCCGGCTGTCCAACTTGGCTGACTCGTTTGCTCCACCGCCCGCGCCATAGACGGGCGAGCAGATGACACAGGCGGTTATCAACGCAGCTCCGAGAAACCTCATCTTGCACCTCCTCAGAAAAATCTCCTTCAACTAAGTTCGACGCTCGGTTTCCAGAAGTCTCCTGTGCGTTTTGTTTGAATCACAGGAATTGCAGGAGGAAATTTCTCCAGGAGCGTTTTCTTGCGCGTGTTGTGGAGCGTTCGGAGAAGTCGTCAGACGTCGATCGCCCGGCAACCCAAGTGTCGTAGAATATCCGGCATGCAAACGATTACGTTCAAACGGCCTGACGGAAAAGAATTGACCGGTTACTACGCTGAACCGGCTGCAGTCGACAAGACGCCGGGTGTTGTGGTGATTCAGGAGTGGTGGGGAATCAACGACCAGATTCGAGGCGTCGCCAATCGCCTGGCGGCGGCCGGGTATCGCGCACTCGTGCCCGACCTGTATCGCGGGAAGATGACCGTTGAGGCGAGCGAAGCGCAGCATCTGATGAGCAGCGTCAATTTTGGGGATGCCGCCTCGCAGGACATTCGCGGCGCCGTTCAATATCTGAAGGCCTCGGGTTCCAAGGTCGGGATCACCGGTTTTTGCATGGGTGGCGCGTTGACGATTCTTTCCGCCGTGCACGTTCCGGAAGCCGATGCGGCCGCAAGCTGGTACGGATTCCCGCCGCTCGAATATATCGACGCCAGCAAAATCAAGATGCCCGTCATGGGGCACTGGGCCCTGGACGACACTTTTTTCTCGATCAACACGGTGGGTGAGCTGGAAAAGAAGCTCAGTGCAGGAAAAGTTTCATTCGAATTCCATCGCTACAAAGGCGGCCACGCTTTCGCGAATGAGACCGGTCCCAATTACAATCGGGAAGCTGCAGCTCTGGCATGGAGTCGAACGATGGAGTTCTTCAAAAAGAATCTGGGCTGATATTCGATAACTTCTGGTACGCGATTTTGAAAAGTTTCCAGTCCGACTCAAAGAGGTCTATGATCGCTTCTTCCGGACGGATTCTTATTCGCTTTAGGCACTCTAATGGAGGACCCTATGACCAGAAGATTACTTCCCGCAATCGCGCTTTCGTTTGTCACTATATTCGCAACCGTCAGTCAGGCACAAACGTTCAAAGTTGAAAAGTTCGACATCAAAGGCGACGGCAACACGGACTATGTCGCTGTAGAAACCGCCACCGGCCGCGTGTTTGTTTCTCGTCAGACTCACGTGATGGTGGTTGAAGGCGCCACAGGCAAGGTACTTGCCGACATGATGAATACGCCGGGTGTGCACGGCGTCGGCATCGCCACCAAGGCCGGCCACGGTTTTACGACCAACGGCGGCGATTCGACCGTCACCATGTTCGACCTGAAAACGCTGGCCGTGATCAAACAGATCCCGGTGATGCAGGGCGGTCTCGATGGCATCATGTACGACGAGCCCGACGACAAGATTATTCTGACCAATCACAGCCGCCCGGTCGGCACCCTCACCGCCATCGATCCAAAGACCGGTGACATCGTCGGCACCGCCGAACTCGAGGACAACGCCCCTGAAGGCGCCGCAGCCGACGGCAAAGGGCATATTTTCGTCAACAACGAAGGGAAGAACACGATCCAGGTCATTGACGTCAAGACGTGGAAGGCAACCGCATCGTGGCCGCTTGCGCCGTGCGCCGGACCGACCGGCATCGCCTATGACAAGGCAACAGACCGCATTTTCTCGGGCTGCAGCAATACATCCGTTGTCGTGAACGCAAGCACGGGCAAAGTCGTGGCGTCCATCCCGAACGGCACGCGCGTCGACGCCCTGGGTTGGGACCCGTCGAAGAAACTGATTTACATTCCAAACGGCGGCGAGGGTAACGTCACGGTGGTTCACCAGGATTCGGCCGACAAGTACACAACGGTCGCCACCGTAGCCACGGTTGCAGGCGCGAAGACGATTACGGTCGACCCGAAGACCCACAATGCGTACCTCTTTCAGCCGGAATTCGGGCCGCCTCCGGCCCCTGCCGGCGGCGCCGCGCCAGCGCCGGGGCGGGGACGCGGACGTGGAGCGCGGGGCCCGATTGTGGCTTCGTGGTTTGTCGTAATCAGGCAATAGAATTCTGGTGCTGCTGCCCACGAACGTCGACCGTTGTCGACGTTCGTGGGAGCCAGAAACCCCGATGCGATTTCGGGAACCCGGGAAATATGGAATTGTCGGCGTAACTTCCGGCGCAGGGTGACTCAAATAGCAGAGGTGGAAAGAGCGACAAGATCGCCAAAAGCGACTTCGGACCCGACTCCTGCACCGGAACCGCCCGGACACCAGCGGATATCTCGCCACTACCCGGAAAGCAAACCCACAGCCGTCCATTCCTGCGGCGGTAGCTCACCCCTCACGCGCTCACCACAACGAACACGGGCCGCAGCTGCCGCCGCAGTGTCCCGTCGTTACCGAGGTTCGCCATGCCGCGCTGCTCTGCATTTTCTCCCCCATCTTGCCTGGGCGCCCTTCAGATTTCCCTTGAAGAAAAGTGCTTGTCTTTAATTTAGTTATAACTAAAATGTACTCATGCCGACAGCGATCAACACCCAAATCATGGCCGCCGTTTCTTCGCCCCGCCGCGTGGAGATTCTCAGGCTGGTGTGGGATCGGGAGCGGACCGCGGGAGCCATTAACGAATCCATGCCGGGAGTGACCTTCGGTGCGGTATCGCAACACCTGCGGCAACTGGAAAAAGCCGGGCTGGTCGAGGTCCGGACGGAAAGCCGGTTTCGCTATTACCGTACCCGTCAGGAAGCGCTCGGCCCGCTGAAGGCGGTTCTGGAACAGATGTGGGATGACGCGCTGGGCGCTTTGAAGCGCGCGGCTGAAATGGAATCGGCTCGTCGGGGTCCGAGGGCGGGCCGGTCGCAGGGCTCACGAAAAAAATCACGGAGAAGAAAGTCATGAACGTATTGCCGCACGTAATGGAGCGCACCATTCTGATTCAGGCCAGTCGGGAGATCGTCTTCAGCTTTTTTACAGACAGCGCACGGTGGGAGACATGGTGGGGAACAGGGTCGACGATAGAGGCGCGTCCGGGCGGAGAACTGAAAATCCGTCACTCGAACGGGTTTGTCTCCACCGGCAATGTGGTGGAATTGGTGCCCCTGCAGCGCTTCGTGTTTACCTTCAGTCTGCAGACGAATCCGCCGACGCCTCCGGAATCTTCGCGGGTAACCATTCGGCTTGCCGACGAGGGGGAAGGAACCCGCGTGCTGCTTCGTCACGAACTGGCCAGCGAGACCGTGCGGGACCTGATGGAGCAGGGGTGGCGGTTCCACCTTTCGCTGTTTGCCAATGCTGTGGCGAACCACGTGCACTCCAACCTGCCGGAACTGGTGGACGAGTGGTTCGGCCTCTGGGTCGACAAGGATGCGGCATCCAGGTCCGGAACCCTTGCGCGGATTGCAACTCCGGGCGTGACGTTTCACGATCGTTACAGCGCGCTGGAGGGTGCACTCGAAGTTGAGAAACACGTCGGCGCCTCACAGCGCTTCATGCCTGGTTTGCGAATGGAACGGCGTGGCGACGTGCGGCACTGCCTTGGAACGGCCCTGGCGGACTGGATCGCCCTCGGACCTGACGGCGCTGAACGGATGCGCGGAACCAACGTGTTCGTTCTTGGAGGACACGGCAAAATAGTGGCCGTCACGGGCATCGCATCCCAGACCTGAGCCGCTCGCTTAACCCGGGGCTAAATTCCCACCACGCCTCCGGCGTGCTCAGACTCACGTTTCAACGTCGCCATCGCCTTGCGGACGAACCTGAAAACCGGAGACGTGACCTCGTGTTTCCGCTCCCGCTCAGACTCAAGAATGTCTAAATTCCAGGGCGCGCCGAAGGCGCGCAGGGAATTTAGCCGGTGGTTAGCGAGCGCAGCGAGCGTAACCACCGGTATGGGTAGAGGGTCCAATCGCACCCTGAAAGGGTGCGAGGACTGGAGTTTAGACAATTTGCACGCCGGAGGCGTGAAAGGTGCGAGGAATCCCTGCACCCCTGCCGGGGTGCAACATTCCCGTTACGGTAACCCCGGGTTGCGCTCGCTTAACCCGGGGCTAAATTCCCACCACGCCTCCGGCGTGCTCAGACTCACGTTTCAAAGGGTGAAGGAAGATTAGCCGGGGTAAGCGCGGAAGCGCGCAACTCCCGGTCCAGGTTCGCTCCATCCTGGAACCCTGCAGGGGCCCCAATGCCGGTTGGAAACTGCCTGCTTGTTGCCATGGCGTCCTTTCGGGCCGCATTATTTTCGATGGCCGTGCAGGCGGGACGAGTGTGGAATCCCTGGATCCGCTGACGTCTTAGCCGGCGGCGCCCTTCGTTTCGATCCTGCGAATCTTGTGTTTCAGATGGTGCATTTCACGACGAACTTCATGCAGCTTTGCATGATCGCTCACCGCGATGAACTTCTCGCGTTCGATTTTGAGTTCCTGAATCTTGTGCTTCAGGTCTGCTTTGGTGTGCACGACTTTCTCGCTGAAGTGCGCCTGAGGTTTCTCGATATTGAGAACGTTCGCCAGTTCGTTCATCAACTCCTCTTTGTTCTTGCCGTGCACACCTTCGATCTGTGGAAACTTCAGAGCTTCCTCGCGCAGCTTGAGGACTGTCATTTTCTCGAGGTCTTTCCATTCCATACACACCTCCGGAGGGATCGATTTTATCGTCTGATTGGCATAGGTTTATCACATGAACCGACCGAAGGCTCACTTCTTTGTCTCTATCCTGCCGTCCTGCAAGCGCCTTCCCGCGAAGTAACCCAACGCGGTGACCTCGGCTGAATACGCCCGAAGGGCCATGAGTTCAGGCTAATGCGACGGCACAAGCGCTTCGACAGGAACCGTGTCTCGAAGGAAGCTGCGAATATCCTCTGCGCGATCCTCAAGCGCGAGGGCCTTCTGATCGCTTTGGAGCCGGAGGAGGTTCGCGTATTGGTCGAGCGTTTTTGCGAACGTTGCGGCTGCCGGTCTGGGAGATCCCTCCAGGATCGCAATCGCATGGACGAAGAGAGGTTCAGCTTCGTCGTACTTTCCCAGCTTCGTCAGGGCTTCCCCGAGATTCGAAGAGGCCACGGCCACTCGCATGCTTTCGCGGCCGAAAGTGTTCTTCCAGTTTTCGATGGCTTTGCGGAACGCATCCTCAGCAGCGACGAAGTCTTTTCTACCCCGGTAGACATACCCGAGGTTGATCCATGTCAGACCCATCCAGAGTTGATTCCCGCGGGCAGCATCGGCAACATCCAGCGCGCGATTCAGCAGGGCTTCGGCGCGATCCCACTTTTTTCGTTGCAACGCGGCCCGTGCAAGATTGTTCAAAACAGCGATCAGGCCGGCACTGTCTCCGTTTGTGTCACTCAAGGCGAGAGCCTCTTTGAGCGTACGTTCGCCCGCGTCTGATCTGCCTGTCGCCAGATACAGTGTGCCCAGGTTGTTAAGCACCTGGACGAGAATCGACGGCGAGGCTTCGGATTGCTGATCGATAAGATGACGGGCTTCCTCAAGCACCGTCTCGGAGGGCCCGTAACGTCCGGTGGCCTGGTACACCATTCCCAGATAGCTCAGGATGAGGGGTAGATTCTCCGGATCGCCGCCTAAATTGCGTCGCTGGATTTCCAGTGAGCGATCCAGCACCTTTTCCGCCTCGTCGTAACGATCCATGTTGATAAGGACCTGCCCAAAACTTGCGAGCACACGACTGCGTTCGCTATCGGACAAGTTTTTGAACGCGCTATCCTCCACCGCCGCTCCCAGGTAACCCAGGGCTATTTGAGTCTCGCCCAGGCCGGCGGCTACTGTTCCGAGCCGAATTAACTCCTCCAACGGAATATCCTGGGCTCCTCCGGCCGTGCTTTGGAGGAACAGTAGTGCGGCAGTCAGCAGCAGTTTTAGCATTTTCATTGCCACCCTCAAGTGCAATCGAGCATCGGAAGACCGAGCCTTGCACGTCAGCGCTGAACCGTTGCGCAATCCGAAATGGATGTCAGCCGAGGAACGCGAACCGTCCCGGATCGAAACGTTTTCGCCGCGGCTACCCTAA
Organism: uncultured Acidobacteriota bacterium; assembly: GCA_963836435.1. Taxonomy (GTDB): domain Bacteria; phylum Acidobacteriota; class Terriglobia; order 20CM-2-55-15; family 20CM-2-55-15; genus DASTBJ01. Next base: position 199,835 of record CAWIJI010000016.1, read on the forward strand.
TAAACTTGCCTTACATCGATTTGGTTACGAGAATTCGTTTCCGGAAGTTCCCGTGAGAATAAAATGAAAGAAAACAACGGTGAAATAACACATTGAAATGGAGGAGAGATCATGAAGCTATCGATGGTCACGGTCGTGCTCTTGGGTTTGCATGGAGCCGCTTTCGCGCAGTCGAGTGCGAAATGTGGAGACATGGCGAAGTTTCAAAGTCCGGGGGTAACTCTTGAGATCACGCGCGCTGCGGCCATTCCCGCAGGGCGCGCAGCCGGGGCGCGAGGCGGCCGCGGCGGTCCCGCCGGGCCCGAATTGCCCGCGCACTGCCGCATTGACGGCATGATGGATCGTCGCGCCGGATCCGACGGCAAGACCTACGGCATCCGCTTCGCCATTGCGCTTCCCGACAACTGGACGGGGCAGTATCTGCAGCAGGGCGGCGGAGGTTTGAACGGCAACGTCGCCGAACCGACAGGCGCGCAGGCCGCGGGGAATCAGCCGGCGTTGGCTCGGGGCTTTGCGGTAGCGACGACCGACACGGGCCATCAGAGTTCGGGAGGCGGGTTCGACGGCAGCTTCATGCAGGATCAGCAGGCGGCGCTCGACTTCGAGTATGTCGCCAATGGCCGCGTTGCCGTACTGGCCCGGCAGATCATCGAAAGCTACTATGGCCGCCCGGCCGCGCATACCTATTTTGTGGGCTGCTCGACAGGCGGACGCGAAGCCATGCTGATGTCGCAGCGCTACCCCCTCTATTTCGACGGCATCGTTGCGGGTTCTCCTGCGATGCGCACCGGGCATTCGAATCTGGCGACGCGCAGTGTCACGGTGAATCTGAACCGTGTTGCACAGAAAGGACCGGACGGCCGTGCGATTCCCGGCAGCGCGCTCTCCGACAGCGATCGCAAAGCCATCATTGCCAAACTGCTCGATGTTTGCGACGCGCGCGACGGCGCGAAAGACGGAATGATTTTCGACGTGGCCGGGTGCAACTTCAAACCGGCCGATCTCCAGTGCCCCGCCGCCAAAGCCGAAGGCTGTCTTTCCAAAGAACAGGTCGATGCCATCACCACCGCATTTGCCGGGCCCAGGGATTCGGGCGGAAAGCAGGTTTACCCGGGGTTCTTCTTTGACACTGGAATCACCGCAACGGGAGGCGGCATCCCCGGACTGCTCGCTTCCGGTAACAGTCCTATCGGCCCGCCTACGACAGCCGTCGAGCAGGATATCGATGCCGAGGCCGCGCGAGTGAATTCCAACCCGACCGCGCTTATTGGAGATTCCTGGACGTGGACCAATCTGAATACGTTCTCTTCGCATGGCGGAAAGCTGATCTTCTATCACGGCGTGAGCGACCCGTGGTTCTCCGCCAAAGACACCATCGACTATTACGAACGGATGACGGCCGCCAACGGCGGCGCGGAGAAGGTGAAGGACTGGAGCCGCCTGTTCCTTTCTCCCGGCATGGGACATTGCAACGGCGGTAGCGCCACGCTCGATTCCTTCGACCTCCTTACCGCAGCCGTGAACTGGGTGGAGAAGAATACGGCGCCGGACTCCGTGATCGCGACCGGACGCGCGTTCCCGGGCCGCAGTCGTCCGCTTTGCCCCTATCCGCAGCACGCGCAATACAACGGCAGCGGCGATACGGAAGATGCCGCCAATTACACCTGCCGGCAGTAAAATGCCTCCACTATGACAAACGCATTGGACAGACGACGGTTCCTTGCTTCGCTCGGTCAATCGGGCGCCGCCCTGGCGGCGGGCTCCCTGCTGGGCCGCATGGGATACGCTCAGACCCGCAGCGAAGTGACGCGCGTGACGATGGACACCTCGCGCTACCGTGCCGACCTTGATCGCCATCTTTTCGGATCGTTCCTCGAGCATCTCGGTAGAGCGATATACACGGGCATCTATCAGCCCGGTTCGCCTCTGTCGGATCGCAATGGCTTCCGCACCGACGTGATCGCGCAGATCAAGGGCCTGGGAGTACCGGTCGTGCGGTATCCCGGCGGCAACTTCGTGTCGGGCTACAACTGGCTCGACGGTGTCGGTCCGAAGGACAAACGCCCGACCGTGCTCGAGCGCGCATGGAATTCGCTGGAAACGAATCAGTTCGGCACCAACGAATTCGTGGACTGGTGTCGTCTTGTGGGCGCGGAGCCGCTTCTCGGGATGAACTTCGGCACCGGCACGGCGGAGTCGGCGGTGAACTATGTGGAGTACTGCAATGTGAATCGCGGCACGAAGTGGAGCGATCTGCGCCGCTCCCACGGCTACGAGCAGCCGCACAACGTCCGGTACTGGTGTCTCGGTAATGAAATGGACGGCCCATGGCAGATCGGACAAATGACGAGCCGCGATTACGGACGGAAAGCGCGCGATACCGCACGCCAGATTCGCGTAATCGACCCGACGTGCGATTGATTGCCTGCGGGTCGAGCGGTACAAACATGCCGACGTATCTGGTGTGGGATCGCGAAGTACTCGAAGAATGTTTGACCAGGTCGATGGCCT
>CAWIJI010000017.1:0-63467 GCA_963836435.1 uncultured Acidobacteriota bacterium
CGGCCTTTTTCCTGTGTCGTTCTTCGTCCTCGAACTTTTTTCGCTTATGCTTGCCGCTCGTAAATCCCGTCCAAACAAGGAGAGTCTCGTATGCCCAGAAGGGCAGCAAAACTCCGGCAAGCATCGCTGAACGGCCATCGCCGCCAATCTTTGACTGCCCTGTTTCGAGGCGATATGATCACGGCACACTGAGAACGTTAATCCTTTACCAAGGAGACAAAATGCATCGAACTACGACCTGGATTGGCATTGTGATCGCGATGTGCTTGAGCGTCGCGCTCGGGCTGACGGCGACCGCGATGGTTCAGTCGAACCAGATGACAGAAGGTAAGGTACAACTGATGTCGGCGGGACCGATGACGTTCGGACCTGCAGGCGTTCTTTTCGTTGGAGATTCCCTGGGGGCGTCGGTCGTGGCGATCGACACCGGAGACACGAAGGCCCCGGCTGGCCCCGTGAAGATCAACGTCGAAGGCATCGACGGCAAGATCGCGGCGATGGTGGGCATCGCGCCCGACCAGATCCTGATCAATGATGTGACGGTGAACCCCGTTTCGAAGAACGTTTACGTCTCCGCTTCGCGCGGCCGCGGCGCAGACGCCGCCCCGCTGATCATGAAGGTGGACGCCACCGGAAAGATCTCGCCGGTCTCCCTGGACAACGCGCGTCACGCTTCGGTCAGCCTGGTCGATGCACCGGAAGCGAACCCCGGCGCGCGTCAGAATCCGCGCATGCAGACGATCACGGGCATGGCCTACGTCAACGGCAGCCTGATGGTCGCCGGTCTTTCGAACGAAGAGTGGTCCTCCGCGCTGCGGTCGATCCCTTATCCGTTCAAGAACGCCTCGAAGGGCGCGACGATTCAGATCTGGCATTCGTCTCACGGACGTTTTGAAACCGAATCGCCCGTGCGCACATTCGTGCCGTACGACATCGCGGGACAGAAGTATGTCCTGGCCGCCTACACCTGCACGCCCCTGGTGAAGATCCCGGTCAGCCAACTCACCCCGGGCGCGAAGGTGAAGGGACAGGAAATCGCGGACCTCGGCGCCGGCAACCAGCCGCTGGACATGGTGCCTTACAAGAAGGACGGTCACGAGTATATTCTCGTAGCGAACAGCGCGTTCGGCGTGCTCAAGCTGAAGGCCGACAAGCTGGAGACCTATCCGGAAATCGCGTCGCCCACGCGCACCGACGTTGCAGGCGTGCCGTTCGACAAGATTGCCGCGCTGACCGACGTCCGGCACCTGGAAGCGTTCGACGCCTCCAACGTCCTTGTCATGACCATGAAAACCGGATCGCCGGTGAATATTTCAACAGTCGCCCTTCCGTAAGACATTGCGGAAGCTTCGTCTGGCGGTTGTAGCGGCCATCTTCCTCCTGGAGATGGCCGCTATGGCCCAGATTCCGTCCATTCAATTCGAGAACGGTGCGTTCAGCGTCACGGGCTGGAACGCGTCAGCCGCGCCGCAGAAAACCTGGGACTCGCTCCTCAAGGTGTATGCGGGTACAGGCGACGTGCCCCCGCTGCTGGGAACCTACGCTGTGGAAAGCCGTACCCTCGTTTTCCGCCCAACCTATCCCCCTGCGGCGGGCGTGCAATACCGCGCGGTGTTTCAGCCGCCAAACGGACCTGCGATCACGAAAGTTTTCGACGGCCCGAAACGCGACACCGCCCCGATGGCGCGCGTGGCCCAGGTCTATCCATCCGCCGACGTGTGGCCGAGCAACCTGCTTCGCCTCTACATTTATTTTTCCGAACCGATGAGCCGCGGCGAAGCCGCGCGGCATCTGCACATCCTTGACGAAAATGGAAAGCCCCTTGAAGGCGCCGGCTCGGTTTTGCTGCGCGGCGAGGAGTTGTGGGATCCGACGTTTCGCCGCCTCACGATGACCTTCGATCCGGGTCGCATCAAGAGAATGCTGACGTCGAATCGGACCATCGGCCCGCCGATCGCCGAGGGGAAGCGCTACACGCTTGTCGTCGACAGGGAGTGGCTTGACGCGCGCGGCGTGCCTATGGTCGAAGAGTTCCGGAAGCCGTACCGCGGCGGTCCGGCGCAGCGCACGGCACCGGACCCGAAGCAATGGCGCGTAACGGCGCCGAAAGCCGGGACGTTGCTGGCCCTGGTCCTGGACTTCCCTTCATCGATGAACTACGCGTTGCTGCAGCGCATGATCCAGGTCTCCGGGGCGCAGGGCACAATTGCGGGAAGCATCGACGTCCCGCGCGGAGAAACGCAATGGCGCTTCACGCCGCGTGCCGCCTGGAAGGCCGGAGACTACAAACTGGTCGTCGACACGAATATCGAAGATCTCGCCGGCAACCATATCGGACAGCTTTTCGACATCGATGTTTTCGATAAAGTGACCGAGCACATCGAGACGGCAACGGTCTCTGTTCCTTTCAGCATCCGGTAAAGTGTAGTGTCCAGCAATTAGCTGGCGGAATTCGCAGGAGCGGGGTTCGCGAGGTCGGGTGCGGGCAAGCGGGCGCCGCGGTAGGCCTTCACTTCTCCGAACCGCCGGTGATGAATCCAGTCTTCCCGGGCTGCGGCCATCTCCTCCCGTGAGCTCCCGACGAAATTCCACCACATGACAATCGGTTCCTGAAAAGGTTCGCCTCCGATCACGAGCAGGCGTGAGCCGGGGGATCCGCTTAAGCGCAGCTCGTCTCGATTCCGGCCCAGGTAGTGCAGAGTGCCGCTCTCGAGCGACCGGCTGTTAAGCCGGACATCACCCTGCAGAACAAAGAGGGCATGTTCAAAATCGCGCTCTACCGGGAGCACAAGGGGTTCACGCACCCGGAACGCGATTTCCGCGCCGACAATCGGGCTGAACATTTGCGCCGGCGAGGTCTGTCCCAGCAGCGTTCCGGCAATGAGCGCAACCGTACCTCCCGCAAAGTCGACGACCGGCAGTGACGCGTGATGGCGGAACTCCGGCGCTCTGTGCCGTTGATCGGCCGGGAGGGCCACCCACAACTGCACGCCATTCACGGTCCCCGAATTCTCCGCCGGCGTTTCTTCAGAGTGCGCGATCCCATGGCCGGCGGTCATAAGATTAAGCTGTCCGGCCCGCATGAGAGCTTCACAGCCCAGGCTGTCGTTGTGAACGATTTCGCCCTGCAACAACCATGAAACCGTCTGCAGGCCGATGTGAGGATGCGGCGCCACGTCCATGGGGGTGCCGGAGGTAAAACTCAGCGGACCGTAGCGGTCCAGAAAACACCACGCCCCGACCGTCCGCCGCTGCCGGCGCGGCAGCGCCCGCAGGATGTTCAATGAACCGAGTTTGGTTTCACGGGCAGGCAAGCTCTGGATATCACCGTCCGGATCACTCATGGGGTAATCTTGCCACGCTCGGACAAAGAGGTCACTGCGGAATCGCGATGGTCAGAATCCTCAGCAGAAGAGCCGGCCCTGCGGGAAGCCTCCAACGATCAGGAACGGCGCATCCGCGGCGTAGGACACGAGAATCCCGAATACTCGCCACACACGTCCTCGCCCGGAGCCTGCAGTGAGGAACACGCGAATATCCGAGCGGGGAGATGGAAAGGAAAGCTGAAGGATTCCCCACTCCAGCCATCGAACCGCCACCAGGAATGTGAAGTAGAACAGGGGCAAATGATCTGTCCCGACCGCTGCGAGGGCGAAAGGCGCGACCAGGAGTCCGGTGACCCATCCGATGACCAGGCGTGCCGCCCCTCGGGCCAAAGCACCCGCCGCGCGGCGCGGACGAACAGGATCGAACCACCGCAGCCCCACGTAACTCCAGGTGGTGTAGCCTCCGAGTTTCAGAACCAGATAAATAACAAGACCGGTGAATCCTTCCAGCACGTACTCTCTATATTCGCACGAGAGTACCCGCTTTGCAGGTTCGTCCGCAAGGCGATGGCGACCTTTAAACGTGACTCTCAGCACGCCGGAGGCGTGCTCTGGAGTTTGGACATTCTTGAGTCCGAGCGGGAGCGGAAATACGAGGTTACGTCTCCGGTTTGCAGGTTCGTCCGCAAGGTGATGGCGACGTTGAAACGTGAGTCTGAGCACGCCGGAGGCGTGCTGAGAATTTAGCCCCGGGTTAAGCGAGCGAAGCGAGCGCAACCCGGGGTTACCGTAACGGGAATGTTGCACCCCGCTTCAAGTCTTGAACCTTAACCCATCCGCTTGAACTCCACTTGCTCGCCTGTGCGCGCGAGGTGGGGAAAACCCGCGACCGGCGTGGCCAATTGAAGCTATAGTATTCCGGCAAAGTCATTCCGAAACGCTGCACTGGAAGGAGGGCTCATGAACGTTCTTCTTTTGTCGATGCCGGATTCCTTCGAGCACATGCCTTCCATTGTCATCCGCATGCCAAACGGAGCTTTGAGTTCCCTTGCCGGCAACATCGATCCGCATCATCGGGTCGCCGTGGCGGACCTGATACTCGCACAGGACAAGGTCCGCGAGACCGTGGTTCGGCTCATCGAGGACGTCCAGCCGGACGTGGTCGGCCTGTCGGTGATGACATTTCAGCGGAAAACAGCAGGAAAGATCATCGCGCTCGTACGCTCCATGCGGCCGGCAGCGCGCATCGTGGTCGGCGGTTACGATCCAAGCCTGGCGCCCGAAGCTTATTCCTCCAGCCACGTGGACTTCATCGTAACGGGAGAAGGAGAAATAACCTTCCGCGAACTCCTGCGCGCGCTCGAAACAGGTGCGGGCTACGACTCCATTCCGGGACTCACCTACCGGACCGGCGACCATTTCCATCGCAACGCCGAGCGTCCTGTTTCCAGCCTGGAATCGACCGAGATCCGGCCACCGAACCGCAGCGCGCGCGTCCTGAGCGGATATACGATGCTTGGCCGGCAAGTGGATGTCGTCGAGACCTCGCGCGGCTGCACGTTCGACTGCAGCTTCTGCTCGATCGTGGAGATGCGCGGCCGCAACTTCCATACCTACAGTTTTGACCGCGTCATCGCCGATATTCGGGACGCCTATGAGCGTGGCGCCCGGACCGTCTTCATCGTCGACGACAATATCACGCTGAACGTACCGCGGTTCGAAGCTCTCTGCCGGGGCATCATTGAAGCGGGCCTGAACTCGATCGACTACATTGTCCAGGCGATGACGTCCTCCATGGCCAATCACGGAGAGAAACTGGCGCCTTTGATGCGCAAGGCTGGATTCAGATACGTCTTTCTCGGAATTGAAAACATCCTGGAAAAGGACCTCGAGTTTCTGCGCGCCGTCTCGAAGAACACCAGTCGTAAAGACGGACAGAAATCAAATGCGGCGATTACGGCCATTGAGCATGTCCACCGCAACAAGATGTATGTGGTGGGCGGACTGATCGTGGGGAATCCCGACGACACACGCGAATCCATCGAAGCGAACCTCGAGTTTGCCTGGCGCTATGTGGATTGGCCTTACATTCAACACCCGACGCCTTACCCACGGACGCCGATGAATGCGGAGTTTATCAACCGGGATCTTATCCTGACCACCGACCTCGATGAGTATGACGGGACCACCGCGGTGGTCCGCACCGAGCACGTGACCGCCGGCGACGTCGAGTTCATGCGATGGAAAACGGAGCGTTGGATGAAGGTTCGCCATTTTCCGGTCGCGCTGCGTCACAATCCGTTGTTTATCCTGGCCAACGGCCGCCGCATGATGGCTCACACATTCCGCGGTTCGAGTTTCAGATCCCTGCTGGGACTCGAAGATGAGCGGCGCGCCTTCGAGCGTTATCGCGAAATTCGCCGCGCTGAGCGAGCGTACGTCTGAATCGCGACGCTCTCAGGTCTCACCAGCAGAGATGGGGCCAACGGCGGCAAATTCCTCTCTGTCCCTCTTTCCCGGCTGTCGTCTAAAATGCTAAACGGAGGTCGGCATGCGAGTTCGCATCTTTTTGGTGGGGTTGATTGCGTTGAGTCTCACGGTCCTGGCGGAGCGGACTCCGCTGAAACCCAAGGCAGGCGGCAATCCGGCGGATGACATCAGTCTGGGACAAGGTGTGGCCAAGGACGCTGAAAAGGAACTAACCCTGCTTAACAACCGGGACGCCACGAACTACATTTCGGTGTTGGGTCAGAAGCTGGTCTCGAAAGCGCCTAATCCCTACAAGTTTCCCTTCACCTTCAAGATTGTCGACGATAAGGAGATCAACGCTTTCGCCCTGCCCGGCGGTCCCGTATTCGTGAACCGTGGCGCCATTGAAGCCGCCGACAACGAGGCACAGATTGCCGGTGTCATGGGTCATGAGATGGGTCACGTGCTGTTACGGCACGGCGCCGCACAGCAAAAGAAGGGCGGCTTTCTGGGCGCACTTGCCGGGATTGTGGGAGCGGTTGCGGGAGACAGCACGGTCGGCCAGATCATCGGCGTTGGCGCCGCGTTCGGCGCCAACGCCTACCTGCTCAAATATTCGCGCGGCGCGGAAAGCGAGGCCGACCTGATGGGCACCCAGATTCTCTACGACTCCGGATACGACCCGAAGGCAATGGCCGAGTTCTTCGACAAACTCGCGCAGCAACACAAGGGGTCGAAAGCGGAAGAATGGTTCAGCAATCACCCGATCCCCGAGAATCGCGTCGCCATGGTCAACGCAGAAATAGAGAGGATCGGGCCTCCTCTGACGAACCCGAAAGTAGACACACCGGAATTCGAGCGCATCAAGAAACTGCTTCTGTCGTTGCCCGCGCCGAAAGCCAAGGCCGCAGCCAATGGAACCACGGCCCAGCCCGCCGCGACACTCCCGGCCCCGGCCGCGCCGTCGACACAGACGACAGACCTGCGCATCGGCAGCATTCAACTCCAGCATCCCAGCAACTGGAAGCCCATGGTCAATGGATCGAACATCACACTGGCGCCTGACGGCGGCTTATCCGAAAAAGGGGATTTGGCTTACGGCGTGATCATCGATGTCTTCATGCCCCAGAATGCGGGGAATCTGAACCAGGCGACCGATCAGCTCCTGGCGGGACTTCAGAAGGGCAATCCGGCGATGAAGGTCGTGCGCTCGCGGGTGCAAACCCGTGTGGATAGCTGGCCCGCACAACTCACGGAACTCTCCAACGACAGTCCGGCAGGTGGGAAAGAGACCGACCGGGTCATTACCCTGCTGCGGTCGAACAGCGAGCTGCAGTATTTCATTCTGGTCGCGCCGTCGAAGGACATGCCGCAATACGAACGGGCATTTCAAAACATCCTGAATTCGGTCCGTCTGCGCTAGAAAGGCGCCGGCGCCGGGTGCGTCTGCCGGAACACCCGCCGTCACGCTTCGGTCCAGCGCTTCCCTTTCACCACAACTCCGCGCGGGAACAGCTTCTGGTGGCCGGTTCGCTTCGCGCTGAGGTTATCCACGAATTCGAAGTCGCCGCTGGCGAGCTCCAGAATGGCGATATCGGCTATGGATCCCGGCCGCAACGTCCCCAGGCCTTTCAGTCCGGGAAGCGATTTCGCCGAGTTGATCGTGCCTCTGGCGATGACCTGGTCCAGGCTCATCCCCAACAGGAGAAATTTCGAGAGCACGTTCGGGAAATCGAACACCTGATCCGTCAGTCCGGCGCCATTAAGGTCGGATGAAATCGTGTCGGGCGGAAAGTCCTGCTGCAGGGCGCGTTCGGCAACTTCCCAGGTAATATGACCGTTCCGGCCATTGCCGACATCGAAAAGGACACCACGCCGGCGCGCCTCGCGCACTTCGGGAAGAATCCTGCCATTGTCGTCGAGAATTCCGTGCGGCGGCGGCGAATACATATGAGAGACGATATCGCCCGGCCGCATCAGGGCCAGGATTGCCGGCAACGGCGAGACCGTATCGCCGATGTGGATCATTACCGGAATACCGAACGGGCGCGTGATCTCCTGCGCCAGGCGCAGCCCCTCCAGATCGTGGTCACCGGCAATGGTTCTCGAAAGCCGGGCTTTCACACCGACGATGACATCGCGATGAGCACGGACAGCTTCCCTCGCAGCCTCCACATCGACGTTTTTCAGGTCTGTCAACTCCCCCGGGCCCTCGGTCACATTACCCAGCCTGGACACGTTGATCAGCACACGCACGCGGTTCGGCGCCTTGTTTGAGACATCGATCATGTCCTGAATCCCGTTCGCACCGCGGGATCCGGCATCAACCACGGTCGTTACGCCCGCCGCAAGACAGCGTTCGGGAGGCAATTCCCCCGGACGCGGGTGCGCATGAATATCGACGAGCCCCGGCGTCACGATCCGGCCGGTTGCGTCCAGGACCTCGACGGCGTCAGCCGGTGAAAGGTTGACCTTCAGTGTCTCTATCCTTCCATTCCGCACACCGACATCCACGATGCCATCCAGTTTCTGACTCGGGTCGATCACGCGGCCACCCTTGACCAAAAGATCGTATTTGGGCGCCGCGGGAAGAGGCAAACCCGCCAGGAGGGCAGACGAGTAGAGGAATTGGCGCCGGTTGAGCATTCGAGCCCGCTATTGTACGCGAGCTTTTCCGCCAACCAGCCGGTAAATCTGGACCCGATCGCTGACGCCCCGGATCTGCACTTGACGAGGATCCTGGAACTCGAGAGCGGCCTTTCCTTTCATCACCTGCCGAATGACGTCCGAAACGATAATGGTTTCCGGCGCCGCGTAACCGCAAAGACGGGCAGCCAGGTTGACATTGATTCCGACAGCGGAGTGATCGAGATGCCTCTCCGAACCGATATTGCCGATCACGACCGGTCCCATATGGATGCCGATACCGATGGGAAACTTCTCACCATGCGGGGCCTTCGATCGTGTCGTTTCCTGCATGATGCTCAAGGCACACAGACAGCAATCCTCCACCATATTCGGGCCATCGAATATGGCCATCAGGCCGTCGCCGTTGAACTTATCGACATAGCCGTCGAAACGGTACACCGTCTCGATCTGTCCTCTCAGGTGGGCGCTCAGGGAGCTGAAAAGCACGACCGGATCCATCGATTCCGAAAGCGCCGTGAACCCGCGAATATCCGTGAAACAAATCGCGACCACCCGTTCTTCGGGGGCGCGGACCTTCCCGGTCTCCGAATATTCTTCCGCCAGGCTGGCGACACGCGGTGACAGGTATCGTTTCATCATCTGTCGAGCGCGTTCCAGCTTGTTAAAATAATCCGTCTTCTGAAGCTGACTCTTCAGCCGCGCCTGAACCGAAACCAGGTTCATGGGTTTCTGGATGAAATCGTCGGCGCCGGAGTTAAAGGCGTTCGAGAGGATATCCGGAGAGTCGTTGCCAGTGATGCAGATAATGGGTGTCCTCTCATACCCCTCCATCGAACGAATCCGGCGGCAAAGATCGATGCCGTTCTCCCCATGAATCTCGATATCCACGATGAAGGCATCAATCGATTGTTCCCGCGCGAGCGCCAGGAGTTCCGCCGAACTTTCTGCGGTAGAAACCCGATACCCCTCTTCCTCGAGGAAAACCCGCAGAACATCGCGTATCCCCTGTTCGTCATCAACCACGGCAACATATCCAGACATTCTCTGATGATACGACATCTGCAATTCTGTCGCGCCGGATCTCGATTAGACTATTGTTGTGACGACGAAGACTGTCCAGGAGCCAACGGTCGAGGGAGGAGTCTCGACCAGGCAGCAAAAGCTTTACCACGTCATCATTCTCAATGACGAGGAACACACCGTGGATTATGTCGTCGAGATGCTGCAGGCCATTGTGGGTTTGTCGGCGTCCGCAGCCCTGGCGTGCACGCTGGAAGCCGATAGCACGGGCAGCTGTATCGTTCATACGTGCGGACTGGAAGAAGCTGAGAACACGCGAGACCGGATTCACGCTTACGGGCCCGACTGGAGACTTCCTCACAGTCGAGGTTCCGTTGCGGCTCTGGTTGAACCCGCCGCCGGATAGCTTTTATAGGAGTAATAATGTCAGCGCTGGAACCCATCAATTTCACCCGCGGTGTGCCCGCCAACGAGTCTTTTCCTCTGCAGGAGATGGCCGATGCAGCTCAGGCAGTATTGAAATCGCACGGGCCGGCCATACTGCAATACGGCCCTGCAGCCGGCTTCGCCCCGCTGCGAGAATGGCTGGCCGAATGGCAGGGTGTAGCTCCGAATCAGGTATTGACCGGAAACGGCTCGCTCGAGCTGGTGGAATTCCTCTGCCGGTCTCTATTAAAGCCCGGCGATGTCGTCTTCACCGAGTCGCCGACCTACGATCGCAGTATTCTCATTTTCAAACGGAACGGCGCAGCAGTCACCGGTATTCCGCTGGCGAACGATGGGCCCGATATCGCTGCGCTCGAAGCCGCTCTCCGGAAAACCGTGCCGAAATTCTTCTATGTCATCGCCGATTTCCAGAATCCGGCAGGAGCGACGTGCTCTGCGGAAAAGCGTCAGCAGATCGCCGAACTGTCCCGGCGCTATGACTTCCTTATCCTCGAGGATGCGCCGTATCGCATGCTGCGTTACCGCGGAACCGATCAGCCTACGATTTTTTCCTTCGCCCCCGAACGTACTCTGCACATGAGTTCCTTTACGAAACTCATCGCGCCGGGCGTGCGGATGGGATTCATGCTGGGGGATCCGGCCAGGATCGCGGCGATCGCGAAAGTGGCTGAAGACACCTACATTTCGCCGGGCTACTTTGCGCACGGGGTGACATGGGAATGGTGCCGCCGGGGTTTACTCCAACCGCAGATCGAAAGATTGAAAGCGCTGTACGGACCGCGGCTCACCTCGTGCCTCGACAGCCTGGCGAAAGAAATGCCGGAAGCGAAAACAACGCGGCCGGACGGTGGTTTCTTCGTTTCCTTGACGCTGCCGGAAGGCACTTCCACCACGGATGTCCGGAATGCCGCCGCGAAGCGCAATTTGAACCTTGCCGACGGGCTGGCGTTTTTTCCAAACGGAGGCGGAGAGCGCTTCCTGAGGTTGCCATTCTGCGCGCTCGCCCCGCCGCAGATCGAAGAAGGCGTGAAGCGGCTGGCAGAAACGGTGCGAGAAGTCCGGCGATAGCGGCGCTTCGCGCCCCGGAGTTTAGACATTCTTGAGTCCGAGCGGGAGCGGAAACACGAGGTTACGTCTCCGGTTTGCAGGTTCGTCCGCAAGGTGATGGCGACGTTGAAACGTGAGTCTGAGCACGCCGGAGGCGTGCTGAGAATTTAGCCCCGGGTTAAGCGAGCGAAGCGAGCGCAACCCGGGGTTGCCGTAACGGAGATGTTCGCACCCCGACAGGGGTGCGAGGAATCCCTGCACCCCTGCCGGGGCGCGAACACCCTTCCTGAGATGAACCCCGGGTGTCGCTGCGCTCCACCCGGGGCTACCCTCCTTTCACGCCTCCGGCGTGCAAAATGTCTAAACTCCAGAGCACGCCGGAGGCGTGCTGAGAATTTAGCCCCGGGTTAAGCGAGCGAAGCGAGCGCAACCCGGGGTTACCGTAACGATAATGTTGCACCCCTGCCGGGGTGCTACACCCCGACCAAAGGAGCCGAATTTCGCGATACAAACTACTCCTCCCGGATTTTCACGGCGCAGCGTCCAGAGTCTTCAACTCGACCATGACGCTGCCGCGTCGTTCGAGTTTCACCGCAGTTCCTTTCCCCGCAAACGGCGTCATGAACGGATCGTTGCGAAAACCCGATGCGGGGGCGCTGGCCCATGCGTAGGCCTGGTAGGAGCCCGGGGTGATGTTGCGAATACTGAAAGATCCATTCTGGTCCGTTCGGGTACTCTCGTACGCGCCGTAGTAATCGACTCGATCCTTTAGAGCTCCCTCCGGAACCAAAGAGACAAGGGCGTTGTGGACTGGCCGTCCGTGCGCATCGGTAACGTTGCCCTGAAGCGTGGCGGCGCCCGCACCGATCACGACATCGAGATTTGCCTCGCTTGTTCCAACGTCAAGGTCCTGCCTGAATAGATCCCGCGGTCCTTGCGTGACACGAAGCACGAACGTATCGGGCGGCAGACCGCGAACGGAGCCCAGCTTGTAGCGGCCGGAATAGATTGTGGGAAGCGTGAGCGTTCCATCAGGGCCGCTTCGGATGAAGTAGGGGAGGTCCGGACCGACCGCCACCTCGACACCCGTGAGCGGCCGGGCCGGGACCGAGCCTTCCTCCTCCAGGACGACTCTGCCGGTCAGCGTGCTCTGCGGCTTCTGCAGCGTCATGCTCCGGTTGATTTCGCGTCCCTGGTAGTTCACCCGCATCGTCGCGGCGAGGGGCCCCTTGATAGTGGACCATGTCGCCGTGATGTCATACATCCCTGCGGCGTCCGGCTGGATCTCGTGATAGGTATTGACGACGCGCTGTTCCACGAACGGATACTCCGCCCCAATCCATCCCACCGGCTTCACCTGCCAATCGCCAAAGTTTTCGAGTGGTTCTCCGCTTTCGTTAACAAGAGCGACGCGAATCCAGCCCCGGATTTCGTTTACAAGCTTGAGATCCTCAAGGAGGGTTTCCCGGCCCGGCTGGACCTCCACCACGACGGCTTTGGAAACATCCCGCACGCCGGGATACAAAAGGGGCGTCGGAGCCTTGCCTCCCGGGAGCAGGCTTTCCACCGTGGCCTCGTGGGGCGTAAACCGAATCGCATATTTTCCAGGGTCCACACCAATCGCTCGGAACTCGCCCTGATTGTTCGTTTCAATCCGGGTCTCTCTGGCAACGCCGCCCCGATTCACGAGACTCCACTGTTGGTGTCCCATGACATAAAGCTTTTGAAGGAGCTGAATCTCCACCCGGTTGGCGGGTTTCCCATCCGCTCCGAACACGCGCCCGGCAATGCTGCCCGCGGGAACAAGATGAAACACAACGCCGGATACGGTTTGTCCCGTGACGACGCGAAATGGATAACCGGATATCTCAAGCCGGCCTGGTGCGACGTAGCCATCTCGAACGAGCGCGACGAGATGCCTTCCCGGGTCCAGGCCTTCCAGCCGGAACTTGCCGTCGCCGTCCGTCATCGCCTCCAGTCGGGGCTGGTCCGCAGGGCGCACGACAAAAACATTCACGCCCGAGATCGGAACCTCTGTCTCCGCTTCACGAACGACTCCTTCGATCGTGGCGCTCTGTCGCGGATTCTCTTGCACCCGGTCCGATGCGGCGTTGCCCGCGCAGGACGCGAGTAACGACAGACACGCCAAAAGCAGAAGCCGCTTCATCCTTCCTCCGAACCCAGGATTATATGCGATGCTGTCCGCACGATGGGATCACGGATGCGTTCCGCCGGCCTGATTGCTGGGCTTCTCCTGATGACGGCCACGAAGTTGCGGGCGGGCGAAATAGAGGCTCGGCAGATCGATTTCGATCCGAGCGCCCCACTTCCTCGACCTACCTTGAGCTGTAGACCGAGCATGCCGCTGCGCGCCTGACCTTTGAAGAGGGATTCGCGAAGTTCTGGTGCCAGGGACAGGATCCTCGCCTGACAAGTTTCCTTATTGTTCCGGGCTCGGACATCCGTCCGGTTACGCTGCCATCGATCCAGCGCGAACTTGTCAACCGGGCCTACGCCACAAGTCCCTGGATTGACGGGGCGGCGACAGCATGGGAGCGCTACGGCCACTGGCTTGAAGCCCACGGAGACGCCGCGGAAGCGGCGCTCTGGATCGAGCGTTCAAAGGATGCGCGGAACAACACCTTGCTCGTCAACGGCGACGATCGCTACAACCAGGCGTTTCGAGCATCCCTTGTCGATTCCACGTTCCTGGCGGCCGCGGGCTTGTACATCGTCATTCTCTATTTTCGATACTGGCCTCAAAGACAAGCTCGCCTCAACGCCGAGCGCGCCGCTGCCGTGTCGAGGCGCAGCTTCTGCAATGTGGAATACTGGCGTCGAGGCGAGCGGCTGGCCTTTCTCTCCATCGTAGCGGTGGCCTGGATCTCTGAAGGGGTCGCAGGAAGTTCTCCGCGCTACCCGATGAGCCCATGATGACGGTACCCACACGCCCGCAGGTTCTCAAGGCCTACAGGTGCAGCGAGAAAACCCTGGGATGGGGCACCGTGTTGAAAGGCCCCCTGGAAGAGGATGACGCGGTGAGTGATTTTTTCCATCCCCGCGGACGCCTGCGGATCGGCCTGTTGATTTTTCTGGCGGCTGGCGCAGGGCCTCTCGTTTCCTGCGCCCGAGAGAAGTGGTGGTTGCGCCTCCTCGTTACCAGTGGATTCCGGAACTGCTGTTTCCGGGCACGGCACGGCTCTGGGGAATGCTCGGCGGATTCGTCTTGGGGGCGGGATGTTAATTTTCTTCCGCACTATGGCCCCCAGCTTGGTCCCGGCTCTATTCCTACGTCCACTACACGGGCTCGGTTCCAGCGCTTCCCTCTTCCCTTTAGCCTTATTGACGGAAGGGCGGCGGATTTCTGGAGCCCGATCCCCTCGTTCTGGTGGCTGGCTGGCCTGATGACAATCAATCCAGCCGTGGTTCTCTTCTGGAAGTGGCGAAGGAAATAGCCGATAATCCACAGATCCGCGGCTCCATCGTCTAGCGGTTAGGACATGGCCCTCTCAAGGCCGAAACACGGGTTCGATTCCCGTTGGAGCTACTCTGTTACATTCCAGCCGAGGTCAGCTACGGCCCGCAGTCCACGCCAAGCCCTAAGAAAACAGCCACTTCAAATCCCATAACGGTCCTAAATCTGTCCACCACAGTCCGCAGAAAATTGATGGGATAAAGGACGGAATGATGGGTAAACAAAATCCTGCCGGTTCACGATTGATGGGAAAACGACGTGACAAGCGGCTCACTCAAGGCCGTCGTTTTGTTAGCCAGCGTGCTGCGGTAGACTGCCCCTTGCCGCTATGGCCGATTGGGACGACTTTGATTACACCGAACCGGTAGTAGAACGTAAGGCAGACCAGTATGTAATATCCGCCCGCCAGAAGCTGAAAGCCTTTTTCGGGACGAACGATTCCAAGGTCTTTTTCGGTAACCAACTCGCTGTGCAGAATGAGGACACCTTCTTTCATTGGGTAACGCATCGCGCGATCAACGAGCTCATTGACGAAGGTGTAGTTCGCACAGAAAACAGAGAATTGGCCTTTGGCGGTCAAATCAAGCTGCTGTGGGACCGTAGTTTCCGATATTACAAGCGCGAAGCGAAGAAGGTTATTGCCTTGGTGGAAGAGTACGGGAATCCAAACATCGGCGGTGCAATCGGTCTGCACGGTGAGCAAATGTTGCTTGGAGGATTCGCCCGAAGACAGTTTGTAATGAGGGGCCACAACACACGACAGTACGAAGGAAAGGAATGGACCAAGACGAATCACAATCTAGATTTCATTTTCGAGCGAGATGGGATCGCCTACGGCGTGGAAGTTAAAAATACACTGTCGTACATGGAGCAGGGCGAATTCGAAACAAAAATTCAATTGTGTGACCACTTGGGCATCGTCCCGGTATTTGCGGTACGAATGATACCGAGGACGTGGACGAAGGAACTGATTGACCGAGGAGGATACGCAATGATTCTAAAGTTCCAGCTCTACCCGTGGACACATGTTGGGTTAGCGAAGCGCGTAGCGTCGGAATTTGGTTTGCCCGTCGACGCTCCGAAAGCTTTGGCCGAGGGAACGATGGACCGATTTATGAAGTGGCATCCGGGAAATCTGTGAATTATCAGGGCAATTCACACTGGACGGTTCGTCGGGACTGTAGATTCATACGGTTACGTCGTACCCCTATGAATACGTGGTGTCTACGGCTCCGGTGTATTCTTGTGTGCGGCTAACGGCCTGCGGTTGAGCGGCCGCGCCTTTTAGCGGCCCGCCCCAACCGGTTGTTCGATGGCTTGATGAGGACTCCGTCACAGCATTCCCTCCACAATCATGTCATCGACGTAGCGGCCCTTTGGCTTCTGAACTGCGAATTCGGGGTTCGAGGTGCACGGCCCCGAATTCTCTCCGGCGTGCTTGGGCGCCGCAGGCGCCCTGCAAGTGGCCTTGATTTGCAGCGCGGTCGCGGTTTATAGTTGGCGGAACCTCGAAAGATTACGAAAAGGAGCAGAAGCGTGAACAGCATCACCAGGCGACATTCCATGTACGTAGCCTTTAACGGCGCTGCGAATGGAAGTTCGCGGCCTGGTGAGCGGGTTCACATTCGGCTCTAGTCCGATTTACCCGCTCGGTGGCGAGCGGGTACTCTCCCAAGATTTTCCTCGGAGTCCTCCCCGTTTGCCGGAATCCCGAAGCGATTCGATTGGCGGATGGCATGACTTCAAAATATCGACTGATTTGGCAACTCACGCACGGCGAACGCGCTCGTTACGCCACCGCGACTGCGGCGCTCGTTCTCGCATCGTGCTTCCTCTACCTGGTGCCGCTGGTGCCCTCGGCGGTGCTCGACGGCGTCATCACGGAGGACACGGGCACGGCGTCGCCAATGGTGCGCCGGATCGTGCAGGCCGCCGGGGGAGTGGAGTTCCTGCGGACGCACCTGTGGATCGCCGCCGTTGCCGCGATTGCGCTGACGGCTCTGGCCGGAGCCTTCACCTATCTGCGAGGGCGATGGTCTGCACTCGCTACGGAGAACTGTGCCCGGCGTCTTCGCGACCGCCTCTACGACCAACTGCAACACCTGCCCTGCTCCTTCTACGACAAGGCGGCGACGGGGGACCTGGTACAACGCTGCACCTCCGACGTTGAAACGGTCAGGCAGTTCCTGGCAAACCAGATCGTCGAGATCGGGCGCGCAGGATTGATGCTGCTTATTCCCCTTCCCCTGATGTTCGCCCTCGATCCGCGGATGACCGCGATGTCCCTGGTGCTCATGCCCGCGATTGTCGCCCTGTCGGTTCTGTTTTTTCGCAGGGTTCGCCACCGATTCGAAGAAGTGGACCGGGCCGAAGGACGCCTGACGAGCGCCTTGCAGGAAAACCTTACAGGTATTCGCGTGGTCCGGGCCTTCGCTCGCCAGGCTTTCGAGATTGAGAAGTTCGACCGGATCAACCGCGAGTTCCGGGACCTCGACAACCGCCTCTATCGGCTGGTGTCGCTGTTCTGGTCCGTGTCGGATTTTCTACGCATGACCCAGATCGCCATCGTCGTGCTGGTTGGTGGTGTGTGGCTGGCTCGCGGGAGCCTCGGCGTCGGGACATTTTTCTTCTTTCTGACGGCGGTGAACATGTTCATCTGGCCGGTTCGGATGATGGGCCGGATTCTCACCGAACTCGGAAAGGCGACCGTGGCGATCGGGCGGATTGACGAAATCCTCAGCCATCCGCGAGAAAGCGGACCTGAAACGGTTCACCCGCTCCCCGGTTCCGGAGGGCGCGGCGAAATTGCCTTCAAGGGAGTGACGTTTTCTCACCACGACGGCACAGCGGCGCTCAATGGCGTCTCTTTCCGCATCGCGGCCGGCAGCACCGTCGGATTGCTTGGTCCGTCGGGGTCCGGGAAATCGACCATCGTGAATCTCCTGCTTCGCCTCTATGACTTGGGCGAAGGAACCATCGAGATCGACGGCAGAGACATTTCGACCATCGACCGCAAGCAGCTTCGCCGTCAGATTTCCGTCGTCATGCAGGAGCCTTTTCTGTATTCCAAGACCCTGCGTGAAAACCTCGTCGTGGGTCACACAGCTGCGACGTTCGATGAACTGACGGAGGCGGCTTTTACCGCGTGCGTTCACGACACGGTGCTCGAGTTCGAGCACGGCTACGACACCATGGTCGGCGAGCGTGGCATCACGCTGTCCGGGGGGCAGCGCCAGCGCGTTGCCCTCGCCCGGGCGCTGCTCAAAGATCCGGGAATCCTCATTCTCGACGACGCGCTCAGCGCCGTGGACACCCGGACGGAAGCAGAAATACTTGAAGCGCTTCGCAAACGGCGCGGCCGGTCCACAACGATCATCATCGCGCATCGCTTGTCGGCGCTGACGGATGCCGACGAGATCCTTGTGCTGGATCGCGGCAACATTGCACAACGCGGCACTCACAACGATTTGAAGGAAGCGCCGGGGCTCTACCGGCGGGTCTGGACCATTCAGGCCATGGAAAGGAGGCATCGTGACCGCCTATCACGAGGAGGAAGATCCCGAACAATACCGTGTGGACCCGGCGCTCTGGCGCCGGATCCTCGTTCATGCCAAGCCGTTCAAAGCCTGGATCGCCGAACTTGTAGCCTGCGGCGTGATCCTGGCCGCCGCCAACGTCACCCTGACGAAAGCCACGGGCGCCGTGATCAACAATGCGATTTCCGAAGGTGGAAACCGCGTGTGGCTCTATTCCACGTTGTATCTTCTGGTGGTCGCCTTCATGGCGTTGCTCGTCCAACACTTCATTCGCCTGGCCGGCGGCCTGGCGACCGGCGTTGCATACAACCTGAGGAGTGCGGCGTTCGCCCACCTCCAGCGATTATCCTTTTCGTATTACGACCAACGGCCGGTCGGATGGCTGATGGCCCGCATGACATCCGATTGTGACCGCATTTCATCGATTCTGCCCTGGGCCGTGCTCGACGTGGTGTGGGGCGTGTCGTTCATCTCGGGTATCGCCGCCGTCATGCTGTGGATGAACTGGAAACTTGCCATCGCGGTGCTCTCAGTCGTGCCGCCGCTATCGATCGCCACGCTCTGGTACCAACGGTTGCTGGTTCGCAGCCAGCGGCGCGCCCGCAGCGTCAACTCACGCATTACCGCGGGGTTCAACGAAGGGATCACCGGCGTCCGCACCAGCAAGGCTTTCGTCCGGGAAGAGGATAACCTTTCGGAGTTCAAGGTTCATACCAGGGAGATGTTCGGGCACTCGTATCGCAACGCCCTGTACGCGGCGGTCTACTTACCGATCGTGATTTCACTGGGCGCTACAGGCGTGGCACTGGCGATCTGGCGTGGAGGACTACTCTCTCTGACCGGGGGCCTGCCCTTCGGCGACCTGGTCGTGTTCATGCAGTTCGCCGGGTTGTTTCACATTCCGATCCAGGAAATGGCGGAAAGGTTCACAGGGCTGCAGGCCGCGCAGGTATCTGCGGAGCGTTTGCAAAGTTTGCTCGACGCGGAACCCGAGATTCAGGACTCCGCGGAAGTCCGCGCGGCCATCGGCAGGAACCGGAAGGGCCTGGGCCCCACAGATGCCCGCACCGCCATTGACGGGCACGACGAGATAATCCGGGGGGTCGCGTTTGAACATGTGACCTTTGCCTATGGAAAAGGAGGACCTGTTCTCACGGATTTCAATTTGCAGATCGGGGCCGGCGAGTCCGTCGCGCTCGTCGGAGAAACAGGAAGCGGCAAGAGCACGGTTGCGAAGCTCCTTTGCCGTTTCTACGAGCCCACGCAGGGCAGCGTTCGCATCAACGGAGTGGACTATCGCGCCCGCAGCCTGCACTGGCTGCAGTCGAATCTCGGAATCGTATTGCAGGAACCCCACCTGTTCAGCGGTTCGATCCTCGAGAACGTTCGCTACGGGCGCCTCGAAGCGACCGATGCGGAAGTCCAGCGGGTGGCGCAAACGGTCGGGGCAGCACGTTTTGTCGAGGAACTCGCCCACGGGTATTCGACCGAAGTCGGGGAAGGAGGAAGCCGTTTGTCCACCGGGCAAAAACAACTGATTGCGCTGGCGAGGGCGCTGCTCGCAAACCCGCAGATCCTGGTCCTCGATGAAGCGACGTCATCGGTGGATACCGAGACCGAACGGCAGATCCAGGCCGCGATCGAGGCCGTACTGCGAGGAAGAATCAGCCTGATTATCGCCCACCGCCTGTCGACCATTCGGAGCGCGGACAGGATTCTTGTGTTCGACCACGGCCGCATCGTCGAGCAAGGCACTCACGAGGCACTGCTGCTGAACGGCGGCGCTTATGCGCGGCTCCATTCACAGCAATTCAGGATTCACGCCTGATGCGGTTAAAGCAGCAACGCTTCAAGCCGGCGGGCCTGGACCATTTGGCGGAGCGGGGACCAGCCGAAGACAGTAAAGCGCCCGTCCTGTGAAGCGACGAGCGCAATGGCGTCGCGCTGATCGGCGGCGAACTGGGCCGCGGACAGATGCCTGGTGTTTCCCAGTTGAGTCGCCTCGACGATTTTTTCCTGGGTACCCTCGATGGGTTCGGTCGAAAGAACCCGCAGGATGCTCGATGCTCCCGGAGGCCGCAGGATTTTCAAGCCAAAGCCCAGCAACTCAAAGTGATCATTGATCACGGTAGCGCCGTCGACGGCCGTTAACCCTGCCAGCGCTTCGATTCCATCGAGTTCGGAAAAGGGCGGATCGACCTCATAAGGAATGGGTGAACGGATGGAGCTGCGCCAGTCCTGACTCCCCTTCGGAACGACAAGAAGGGATCCGCCATGCCGGTGCGCCCGAATCGAGACCGCAATCCGAACCAGCATGTTGTCGGATTCATGGTGACCCGCCGAATAGTAAAAGGCCAGCAAGGCCTTCATCGCCGCCGGGGACTCCGTGAGCACGGGAGCCTGTTGCTCGATGAACTTGACGTCCGCGCCTTCGAGGACAGCCACATTGGCAAACTTCATGGTCGGTTCCGGACGGCGGTATTTGACGACCAGCAGTCCGGGAGCGATGGTCTCCAGGACAAAACACCATGTCGGCACACTGCGCGTCGTTCCCCAAACGCAAAGCTGGTCCGCGTCTCGCCAAACACCCAGATGGATTCCGGGACGCTCGACCGCCGGCGCCAGGCGGGCCAACACCTCCGGCTCCAACCGCAGGCGCGTCCCAAATCTCAGGGGTTGGGGCACTTGTTCGGGAGGCACGAAAGCCAGAGAGATCGTCGGCGAGTGCCCTTCCTCGCGCCGGAGGCTCGCCCAGAAAGCGGCGCTGATAACCTCCTCGATCACGAATGCGTCAGGCTTTGGAGCGTGACCGTCGCCCTGGAATGCATTGGCGTTTTTCGCCAATCGCGCCTGGATTCGTTCCGCTACGACTCGAGCTGCAGGATAGGACGGCAGGTTCATTCCCCCAGTGTGTCGCAGCCCGTCTTTCCAGGCAATGGTGGGTTTCAGCCGGAAGCGTACAGGGAGACGGCGATCTTCGCCAGGTCGCTGGAGGACATTTCGTCACTGGCAACCAGATAGAACATTTCAGCATCGTGCCAGACGACAACCGAGGGGCTGCGCCCGTCGATGTCGTCCTCCGCCGGTATCGGTCCCAGTTCATACGCGCGTCCCGCGCGTCCTGCGACTTCCATATCGCGTCCGTCACGGCCATACGAAACATCGATTGCCAGGCGCCGTGCTTCGTCTGATCCTTTCCGCGCCTGGCTCAGGACAAATCCACCGTAGTGCGCCTCCAGGGATCGATCGCCGACGGAAAGTTCACGCAGCTTGTGGTCGCGCACGTGAATCCGGATCGCCTGAAGGCGAAATCCCGCAGTGTGGGCCGGCTCCAGCGGTTGAAACGTCAGCATGGCCTGAGCCGCCTTCCAGGAGGAAGCGGTTTCGAAGTGAGGGTTTCTCGTCATGTGTTTCGATGTTCAGGAGTCGAACGCAGGATCTCGATCATTTCCTCATCGCCTCGCGCGACGGCGAGGTCCAACGCTGTTTTGCCCGCAAACCCGGGCGCGTTCGTTCCGCGCAGACTGCGGTTGGCGCCGGCCTCTGTCAGCCTCCGGACAATGTCCACGCGGCCGCGGACCACGGCAAGCATCAGGGCACTCAAGCCGAACTTTGCCGTGTGATCCAATGCGGCTCCGTGCTCCACCAGCCACCTCGCCACATCATCACGATCTTCGAGCACCGCAAGCATCAATGCCGTCTGGCCGTGTCCATCTCGGGCGTTGATATCGACGCCGGTCGTGAACAGCCGCTCCAGCGTGTCGATGGCCCCTTGACGCACGGCCTGTTCCCATTCACGCCTCATGTCCGACTGTTTCCCCACACCCCTGTCATGAACGGCCTGCGATTCCGAGCGGTCCAACCAGCGCCAGAATCAGGCCACACACGAGTACGCCCGTCGTCGCCATCACAATCGATCATCAGGTATTAATGCGGCAAGGACGGAGAGAACACAACTTTTCGTAGGATCCACAACCGGAAACGGCAAGCCTTCCTCCGCCATTTACCTTCGCCACTTGAAGGAAGCCCCCGCATGTGGTGCAATGACGGCATGAAGAACGGCTCGAGGAGGGCGTTATCGCTTTCCCTGATGTTTGCCTTGTTCCTCCTTCCTGCCGCTCCGCGCACTCTCTACGCTCAAATCGAGCGCCAGCTTGAACCGCCACCTCCGGTTGAATACGGAACAAAGTTCTTCGACCAACTGCGGAGCCTGTTCGGCAGATTTCGCGATGCGGACCTGCAACGCGCCTTTGAGGCAGCAAGCCCTGTCCCCTGTTCGGAATTCATCAGCGATAACGGCGAGTGGCGCGAGGTGGCTTTCTTCAACGAAGATCGCCGACTCGGGGATTGGTTTCATGAAAGCCTCGAAGAAGTGAAGTCGGACCTCTCGGTTTATCTCTTCAAGGGGTTATGCCGCTCGGACAAAAGCGGCATTCAGCTGGTCACGAAGTTTCCCGTCCGCGATAGTCTCGATGCATACAACGAAAGAAAGATCCCGCTCGAACAGATTACTGTAAACGTCAACGCCGCCGTAGCGGCATCGTTCGATATGCGCTCGGAAGCCTACACTTTCGACCTGCCCTATCTCTACCTGCAAAATGATCCGGCCGCTTCGCAAACGGTCTACAGTCTGATGGCCCAGCATCTCGAGGATCGATATGACCCGACGGTCATGAACCACTGGGAATGCAAGTCCGTTCATGCGGCGGATGTGACATTCCAGTTCGTCATCTGCAGAACCGGAATAAGACCGCGGAGCGACCCGGGCGGAGATCGCTCGCGCCCGACGTTCGGGTCTTCCGCATATTTCATCCTGTCTGACGGCAGGGAGGCCTCTACCACCGTGAAGCTCTCTTTCGGCGGCGGGGACGATTCCCATCCGCCCGACACCCTGGACGTGACATCCAACAGTGCGGCCAATGCATCGAGTTCTCCAGCGCTGCGAGCGTGGGAGCCTGCCGAGACCGGGGGCCGGTTCGCGGAGTTGGCCCATGGCGAGTTTCGAATCCGCTTCAATCCGAAAACCTGGATGGGCAAAGTTGGTGCCAGCCAGGTCCTGATGAATGGGAGAATGGTGAGCCTGTTGCTCGCAAAAGACTCTGCCGGAGCGGACGATTGCATCTGGATCCCCGGCTCGACAGCTCTGGCTTCGCGCGTCCTGGATCCGGAGCCGGAAAAGGTTGTCGCGGATTCCGTGGTCATGAACGATGGCACGAAGCTATCGCCCCCCTCCATCACGTTTGAGATGAAAGCGCTGGAAGGGGAGAGACTCGGCACGCTCCGTTGTTTGTTCCCGCGCGCGGATTCCGCCGGCGCAATTTCCTTCGATCGCTGGAACGCCATTGTCGGCGATCATCTGACTCTCGAAGTCCGGCCGTAGGGTCGGCGCGTCACCCCTCCGTCATCGAAACATACCTCGTGAAATTGAAGTTATCGGTGATCCGAACGACGGATGCGCTGAACGGCGATCCAACCGGCCGCAGGAACCAGCACCAGCAACGCCAGAGCAGGCACCATGCTCCGGGTCGCCATGGACTCCGAGCCCGCATAGGCATAGAGAAAGCAAATGGGCAGGGTTCCCACCGCCGATGCCAGCAGGAACCGGCTTCGCGGCATCCCCACAAGGCCGGCTACCAGGCTGATTGTCTCCATCAGAACGGGAAGCGGGCGGCTGAGAATGATGGCGGCAGCTCCGTACTTATCGAATAGCGGGCGGGCTGAAGCAAGGTCGGACTCGGAAACGAAACGAGCGCAGAATACCGGGCCGAGGCGGCGCATCGCCTCATAGCCCAAAATGTTGCCAAGCAGCGAGCCGGTGAGAGAAATCAATCCGCCGCGGAACGAACCGAACAGCACGCCGCTCAGGACCATGACGATGCTGGACGGCACCGGCAGGAAGATATCTGCGGACAGCAGCCCAATAACGACCGCCATCGCCGGAATGCCCGGCTGCGCGGTGAACGACCGCAACGAGTCGTACAGCGAGAAATGAAAGACGCGTTCAAACAACTGATTCAGGATGATGGTGAACGCTGCAAACGCCACCATCATCCATAACATGGTGCGGAAGGGGCCGACGATCCCGGCACGTACGCCGGTACGCGACATCAGCGGCGTTCCCCCGAAATGATGACGTGCGGCAGCGGCGGCGGCAGCGGCGTCACGTTGATGTTGGCGAATCCAGCCTCAGACATCCACCTTGCCATTTCTGTCTTCGCGTGAGCGCCCCCATTTTCAGCGGTCAGCATCATCGTCAGCGCAAACAGACCGGCAAATGCGGGACTGGTCTTGTTTTCGTCTTCGAAAAACACATCCGCGACGACGACCAGCCCGCCCGGTTCCAGAGCTTCGTGTGCCCGTCGCAGCAAGTCCCGGCAGGACTCCGGCGTTTCACGATGCATCATGCCGGACATCAGCACAACGTCGTTGCCCTGAGGGAATGGCGTCGATGTGTAGTCCCCGGCAAAGACACCGACACGATCGGAGCATCCCTGGTCGGCTATCAGCTCCTTCGCGATCTCCACAACCGCCGGCAAATCCATCACACGAGAATGCAAGCCCGCGGTCTTCCGGACCAGCATCACCGAATACGTCCCGGGCCCTCCGCCGACATCCAGCATCCGGCGCCTTCCCGTCAGGTCGATCTGTTGAACCATGGACGCGGCGATTCCGGCGGCACGATTATGCATCCCGAGAACAAAGTTGCGCGTCTTTTCCTTATCTTCTCCAAGGATCGTTTCGGGCGGAACAGCCGGCCGGTTTTGAACGACGGCGTCCTTCAGTCCTCCCCAAACGGGATAAAGATCTTCGGCGTATCGCAGGGCATCACCCAGGAATGCCGGTGTGCCTCGAGTCAGGAAGGTCTGAACCACGGGCGTATTGCCGTACCGGCCATTCTCCTTCACCAGCAGACTCTGGCCGGCGCAGGCATTCAGCAGCATCTCGGTGGAATGCGGATGCGTCGCACATTTCTGCGCTACTTCCGCCGCTGTCAAAGGCCCCGCCGCGAGGGCGGTGAAAATTTCAAGGCGATTTGCTGAAAGCAAAACCATTGAACCCCAGTAGGCGGTTGCCAGATTCGTGATAACCGAAGGATCGAGCATGAATGTCAAAACCCCACAATGCGGTTGCCGTACATTTCGTGAACCTGGCGGCAGGAGTCCCGAAACGGCCCGGCAACAGCGGCTATAACGGGAACTTCCAGCCCGGATCGGTGCTTGTCGAGCAGAGCTTGAAGCTGGACATCCACCATCTTGGCTTCGCCTTCATAGAGATGTGTGGCGTGCTGCAGTCCAGCCCTGGTCTTGATGAACTCCGCACTCATTCCTTCCAGAGTCGCGGCACGCCTCAAATTGTAGGCGGTGAACTCGCGCATCTCATGAACCAGTGCTTCCTCCGGAGAACCTGGGGCCAACTCCATCCGCAGGCGCTCCGCCCTTTCATCGGTCGCGACTGCCAGTTGACGCATGCGCTGGATCTCATCGAGTGCTGTGGCGCGAAAATCGGGAACGATTGGAGTCGATCGCCAGAAGAGTTCGTTATGGAATGAGTAATTGTAATTTCGATCCATTAACCAGTACGCGTGCACGACGCGGTGCAGAACTTCCCCGTATCCAGCCAGCACCGCGCTTAATTCCGCGCTGGAGCCGGTAGATATCGTGCTGCTTCCTTTACCTGCGGGGATCAGCGAGAGTTCATACATCGCGTCCTTCTGCGCCGGATCCATGTACGCTGCCGGGCTGCCCTGATAGGCTCCCGGACGGTTTTTGAAGCCGAAAAACAACGCCAGGGACACCGCAACACCCGCCAGCATCACGCGAAAGGCGTGGCGTTCCGAGAAGTTCCATTGCCATCGGCGGGCGAAGAAAGCGATCCACAACGCGTATGCCGCTGCCATCAAACCCAGCGTAAAGATCATGTACCAGCCAAGGAACACGTAGGCCACCCCAGCCTCGACGACCAGACTCCCGAAAACGAGCATGGAAGTGGTACGCAAAGTCAGGCGCCTGACGAAATGAAGGATGGCTAGAACACTCACCACGACGGGAGCGCCGAAGATGATCGCCAGGATGACATGGCAGACCAGGCGCATTTGATTGATGGTCAAATTGTCGATCAGCTGATCTCCCTGTGTCACAACAGGGTAAAGAAGCCAGGGGATAAACAGCGGTAACGACGCTTTAAGGCGGTTCTGGCGATGCAACTGGATGCCGACCAATCCAATGAACAGCGCGCCGCCGACAGAAATATACTCGCCCCGATCGACCAGAAAGTGCATCCACAGGTTGGTTTCCGCCACGGCCATGGCGAGAATCATCAAAGTAAAGGCGATGGTCGATACGATGAGCCAACGTGGAATCGCGGCCTTTTCCTCAGTCTTCATTTCACCGCCGTTCAACAGCACCTCCCTCCCGGCGAGCCAGAATAGGAGACGGTTGAATTTGGTGCAACTGCGAAGCGAAACTCCGTGGGGAAGAGGTCGCTTGTCTGCGGAAGAAGCTTGAAGCCTCGCGAATATTGTGGCACCGCAGGAAATTCCCGAGGTCCTTTTGGACCAGCCGGGTTATGCTCACTGCCCTATGATGAAGAAATTGGGTCGCTCGATGATTTTATCCCTTTGTCTTGGCTCGCTGATCTCCTGCGCAAAAACGACAGGCGCGGGGGATACCGCGGCTCCGAAGCTGGAGACCGACGAACAAAAGACACTTTATACCCTGGGTCTCCTGCTGGGCCGGAACGTCAAGCCGTTCGCTTTGAAACCGGAGGAACTGGCGATTGTCAAAGCCGGCCTCACCGACGCCGTAACCGATGCCAAACCTCAAGTAGAACTTGAGGTCTATGGCCCCAAAGTAAATGAGCTGGCTGAAAAGCGCGCCTCCGTCGGCGCTGCCGACGCCAAGCAGAAGGGGCAGGAATTCGCCGATAACGTCGCCAAGGAAAAAGACGCCATGAAGACCCCTTCCGGGGTCGTGATCCGGACGATCACCGCGGGTTCCGGCGGCAGTCCTGCGGCAGAGGATGTCGTCAAGGTTCACTATGAAGGGAAGCTGATTGACGGCACGATCTTCGACAGCTCGATCCAGCGAGGCGAGCCCGCCGAATTCCCGCTCAATGGCGTCGTGCCGTGCTGGACCGAAGCCCTGCAGAAGATGAACAAGGGCGAGAAAGCCCAGGTGGTGTGTCCCTCCGCGGTGGCCTATGGCGACAGCGGCTCACCGCCAACCATCCCACCGGGCGCGACCCTCAGCTTTGAGGTGGAGTTGCTCGATTTTCACAAGCCCTAGATCGGAAAATGGCCTGGCCGCGAAAGCCTCTAGGCTAGCACGCCGGAGGCGTGCTGAGAATTTAGCCCCGGGTTAAGCGCCGGACACCCGGGGTTCATCTCACGAGCGGCGTTTGCACCCCGGCGGCAGGGGTGCGAGGAATCCCTGCACCCCTGCCGGGGTGCAACATCTCCGATACGGTAACCCCGGGTTGCGCTCGCTTCGCTCGCTTAACCCGGGGCTAAATTCCCACCACGCCTCCGGCGTGCTCAGACTCACGTTTCAACGTCGCCATCGCCTTGCGGACGAACCTGAAAAACCGGAGACGTAACCCCGTGTTTCCGCTCCCGATCAATCAAGAATGTCTAAACTCCAGAGCACGCTGGAGGCGTGCTGACAATTTAACCCCGGGTTAAGCGAGCGAAGCGAGCACAACCCGGGGTTGCCGTAATGGAGATGTTCGCGCCCCTGCCGGGCTGCGAACGCCCCTCGTGAGATGAACCCCGGGTATCGCTCGGCTCCGCCCGCGGCTACCTTCCCTCCAACGCCTCCGGCGTGCGAAACGTCCAAACTCCAGAAGCACGCCGGAGGCGTGCTGAGAATTTAGCCCCGGGTTAAGCGAGCGTAGCGAGCGCAACCCGGGGTTACCGTATCGGAGATGTTGCACCCCGGCAGGGGTGCAGGGATTCCTCGTGCCCTTGCCGAGGTGCGCGGCTCCGCCCGGGGCTGCCTTCCTTTCACGCCTCCGGCGTGCAAAATGTCTAAATTCCAGGCCTGGCCGCGAAAGCGGCCAGGCAGGCCCAGCCGCCGAGAAAAAGCAGGCCACCAATCGGGGTGATGATTCCGAGGATTCCCGTGCCGGTCAGCGCCAGGGCGTAAAGACTGCCTGAAAACAACAGAACTCCGGCGGCGAAGAGCCATCCGGCCGTGGAGAGCACGCGGGCGCCGCTGCGCTGTCCCAGAAGGGCAGCGACGATCAGGATCGCGAACGCGTGGTACATCTGATAGCGCACGCCCGTTTCGAAAACGCCGAGCATCTCGGGTGACAGGCGGCTCTTGAGCGCATGCGCGCCAAAAGCCCCAAATGTCACACCGAGAAACCCCAGGACCGATCCAATCCGCAGGAAAGTCCGCTCCAAGTCTTCCCTACTTCAACCTTAGCATCGCGGTGTTGTTGCGCTTCGGGACCTTACCGACTGGAATCGAGGCCACTTGCTTCTGCATCTTGACATCGACGACCGAGACGCTATCCGTACCCGCGCTGGCAACGTAGGCTGTCTTTCCGTCAGGAGTGAACGTAATCCAGTCCGGGTCCTTCCCCACCACGATGTCCCCCACAAGCTTCATCTCGGGAATCGAATAAACGTAGACATGGCTGTTCAGACGGCTGCACACAAAGAGCAGTTTGTTGTCCGGGGTCACCCCGATACCGTGAGTCGGAGCATTGTTGATCTGACCCTTGTTCCTCTGGTCGGGAGGCACTTCCGGCATGGGAATCCGGGCGATCTCCTTATGCTTCGCA
Organism: uncultured Acidobacteriota bacterium; assembly: GCA_963836435.1. Lineage (GTDB taxonomy): Bacteria > Acidobacteriota > Terriglobia > 20CM-2-55-15 > 20CM-2-55-15 > DASTBJ01. Next base: position 28,755 of record CAWIJI010000017.1, read on the forward strand.
AAGTCCACGACGACGACGCCGTGGTAGTCCGATAGCTGAACATACATGTTTCGCGTGGAGCCGTCGGGATTCGTATCAAACGTGATCGGCCGAACCCCCTGGTCGAAGAGGGACCACATTTTCTCGTCGGTCTTCGTGTCGATGACCGTTACGTTCTTCCCGCCCACCGAACCCGCCACAAGGTATTTGCCGTCGGGCGTGACGTAAACGTTGTGTTCCGCGCCATTCGTGGGAATGGTCTTGATGCTGGTGAGCGTCGCCGCATCGATCACCTCGACAGCTCCCGGAAGAGCGGCAATGGCAACATAAATCTTCTTGCCGTCCTTCGAGACGGCGATGTTGTTCGGACGAGCGCTCAGTGGAATGCTCTTGATAAGGGAAAGCGTCCTGGCGTCCACAATGGCCAGCGTGTTGTTGCCTTCAACGGTGATGTAAAGGCGAGTCCCGTCGGGAGAACCCGTGGCGCCATGGTTGGCCGGAAGCCCCTTTATCTCACCCACAACCTTATTGGTTGCAGGATCAATCAGGCTGACATTATCCCCACCGGAATTGGTCTGTAGAATTCGAACCTGACCGAAAGCTGCAGTTGTTGAAAGAGCGGCAATCAATGCTGCCTGCAGGACCATAGATCGCATGGCGTTATGAGCCTCCTTATTAAGTGGTCACTCTAGTTGGAGAAACACCCGGAAGTCAATGTTGACCGGACAGGGGAGGAAGCACGCGGAGGCTGGCGTCGGCTCGGATCCATTCCGTGGCCGGAGACGCGAAGGCCCGGAAGCGGATGAAGTGAAAAACGCCGACCGGTGTGAAGTCGGAAAGAAAGAACCGAATCTTCCCTTCCGGACTCAGACGGAAACGGGCTTCCGCGACCGGGCCGTCATCGAGCGTGTACTGCACCACGAGATCATCGGATCCCAGCCCTTCGACGACAAGCCAGTAGAAGTCCCGGCCTGCGACAGCCTCCGTCGGCTCGACCCGAAGGCTCACCCCCGGCGGCTCGACAATCTTGAACCGGGATTCGTCGACCGCCCCGAGATATTTTTCAGGATCCGCCTTAAACGCCGCCGTCACCTCGACAAGATGGTCCCCGGCGGTCTGCATCACGACAAGATCTCCGGCCTGAGCCTTCGGGTCTTGTCCCAAACTGCGATAAGCCGTCACGATCGACTCGTCGTTGTAGACCAGCTTGAAAAGATTGCCGATCCCATGGAAACGCCAGAGGTCGGGAACCGAGTCATTAAGGAAATAAATCTTCGTTCCCGGCGGCAACTTCGGTCTGGCCTGCAGCATGTCGGATACGGAATTCCCCGCCCATCGCGAGGCGAAGCCCAGAGCAATGTCGCCTGCAGTATCCGCGGCCAGCACACTGTGGCACGACACCCAGAACATCACAAGAATGGCGGCCATTCCCGCCCGGGACAGCCACAGGGAGTAGGAAATCAGTTGTTCACGAAGATAGTCGAGACTCACACCGACAATCAGAGCGAACCCGACCAGCGCCAGAAAGACATAATAAGGCCCCAAACCATTCAGCATGAGCATTGGAGCCAGTCCGATGACAAACCACAGGACGCCGAAAACGATAAGACTTCTCTGTTTTCGAAACAGCAGTCGAACTCCGACGGTCAGCAAGACGACGGCGAAGACAACCAGGAATAGAAAAACGTAGTTAGGTGCCGCTCGCGTCGGCATCCAGCCGTCGCGGCGCAGGTTGAGGGCGTAGAAAACTCCGGTGAGCAGGTTGTGGAGCACATTGGTATGCACGACCAGCATGTAGTCCCCGCCGCCTACGCCGAGGTACCCCACGACATAAACCAGGTAGGCGATCCACACGCCCGTGTGCAAGGCGATCGCTTTCAACGCGCGAAAGACTCCGCCCCCGACAAAAAGAAGGTGGGCCACAAAGAGCATCGCCGGAAAGGTGGCAGCGGCCTCTTTCGACATCAGCGTCAGGACACAGCAGACGACCGACGCTGCACGCCAGCCGGGAGAGCGTTGCCGCTCGCCCTTCAGAAAAAACCAGACGGTGCAAACATAGAAGAAGACGTAAAAGACTTCCGGCGAAAAGGCGAAATCGTAGGTCGTGTAGATGTCGATGGAATGAATGCTGAAGTAGAACGCCCCAAGAAACGCGGTTGAGAGTTTGCCCGAAATGCTCCTCAGGAACAGGAGGACGGCGCACGTCGTGGCGAAAAAACAGGCGAAAACAACCAGGTGATAGCCGTAGGGTCGCAGTCCGAGAATCGGATAGAGCAGGCTTGGAATGGTGCGGCTCGACAGCGGCCGATACCAGTGCGCAACATCCAGGTTCACGAGGCCGCGCAGAAACTCGCCGGCGCTTCGAAACCGGTAGTACATCCAGAAAACGGCGTCGCCCTGAAAGAACTGGTGAAAATTGACGTGGTAGAGGGAGTACTCCGCCGCCCCGAGCAGGATGCAGCAGGCAAGGACCAGCGGGATGGAATTCCCCTGCGACGGCGTTTCAGCCGAACGATTCATGGCGGGGATTATAGCGGGTTCGCATTTCGGTGGCGGGAAATGGGGACAGGGAGGATCTGGAATCGCAAGCCCATCCTTGATAGCCATACCGCTTTATGGGACTCTTTCCGCTCATGAAGGATCCGGATTGATCCGGGCAGCAAAACCGCTCGTTATCGCAGGCTTCAGCGTGCTGTGGCTGGTCGTCTCGATCATGCGCGTCCCGGACGGTATTGGGAAGAGCGCCGACATCGGGATCGATACCTCGTGGGTGCTGGCGCTGCCCGCGACTCTGCACCAGCATTCCATCAGCGGGCGCGATATGCATTTCACCTATGGCCCGTTGTCGCAGTTGCTCGCCTACGCGGGCGCGTCATTTCATTCCCCCTGGTCGGTCATCGATTCGCTGCCTCTCATCCTGCTGGCGTTCTACTCCGCGTCCGTCGTCCTGTTTGCCGCGATCCTGCTCCTGCTGGATTCGATCGGCTGGAAGAAATGCATCTTTATTTGCAGCGCGGCGGCAGGACTGAATCTATTCTCCGAACCCACGGCGTTTCGGCCGCTCGCGCTGATGCTCTGCGCCGTGCTGTTCTATCGCGCCCTGCGGAGTCCATCCCTGCCGGCGAAAGTGGGATGGGCAGCGACGGCCGGCGCCGCCTGCTTTGCGGCGCAGCTGCTGACGTTCGAGCTGGGACCCTACGCTGTGGCAATGGCTGTTTTTACCGCGGGCGTATTCGCCCTTCGAAAAGATAAAGGCACACGATCGCTGGAATGCCTCGGCGGCCTGCTGGCTGTCTACATCGCGGCCAATCTTAATCTCGATCTCCTGTTTTCGCTTTTTTCGCGACAGTACGATTTCTTCGACTATCAGCGCTATGCCTTCGAGATGATCCGGGGATTTACCTTCTCTCAGAGCCTGCCGTGGGAGCTGGCCCCGGTGCCCAGCCTGGGGCTCGCCCTCGCCGGCCTCTTTGGCATCGGTTCAGCCGTGTACATTTGCCTGAAGAGCGATCGGAGCGAAGCGGTGCTGTTCTGTTCCCTGCTGATCTGTTCACTCATTGAATTGAAGAGCGTGACCGTGCGCAGCGATCTGGGTCACATTACACAATCGAGCAGCCCGATGGTCTTTCTGATCCTGTTGTCCGGGGCGCTGCTTCTTTCCCGCTGGCGCACTTCGAAAGCGCCGATCCTGATGTGGGCCGGGGCGTTCGCGACCCTCTGGTTCAGCTGGCCATGGTCCGGACCGTATTTCGCTTCGGACCTTCGGCGAACCGTAACGCAACAATCGCCGTTCGACAGGCTCGCGCACCTGCGCGTGGCTGAAAGCGATCCTTTGGACGTTCTCCCCGAACGACTGGCCGGGGAGGCTGGCGAATCGACCGGCCCGATGCTGGCGTTCCCATACCAGAACTACATCCCCATCGCTTTACGACGGAGGATCGTGGCGCCGATCCTGATGTCGTACAACGCGAGCACCGCGGCGCTGCAGCAGTTCTACGTCGAGAAACTGGAGCGGGAAAACAATCTCGAGGTGGTCTACGGTCTGGACAACGCCGGGTCGTCGGCCATTGACAACGTGCAAACCATCACCCGCGTGCCCCTGATTTTCGATTACCTGTATGCGGGCTTTCGCTCCAATCCCAACTCGCCCGCCGGCGCGGGATTTTATCTGCTCCACCGCGACAAGACCTCGCCACGGGGATTCGACGACACCGAAGTCCTCACAAACACCATGCCGGCCGACGACGAAGCCATCGAGATTCGGCCAAAGGCCGCCACGGCGTGCAACCTTCTTCGCCTGAGCGTTGAATTGGACTACCCTTTCTGGCGCTACTTCGGGCGTCCGACCCCTCTCGAACTTGTTTTCTTCAGCGAGGGCGCTCCTTTTCTAAAAACGGTCCTCACGGCGATCGATTCCAACACACCTTTTTCCACCTACGTCAGCCTGATTCCCGCAGAGCATTTCCACGAAATATTCGGCGCGAACCCGATTTCGCCGACATCATGGGACAGGTTGCAGGTCGCGCCGCGCCAGTCGGACTGGCTGGGTGTTTCCCCTTCCAGGATCGATATTCGCAAGATCGACTGCCTGGTGACCCGGCCAGGGACCTGAAGTGAGATCCCGGCTCTGTTAAACTTTCAAGCTCATGGGCATTTCCAGACTCTCTTCGGATACAACCCGACTCCTCCGCCATCTTGTCGCCACGATCGCCTATCGGGCGAGCCATTCCCTGCGCGAAACACCCGCAGGTTTTGAAAGTGTCCGTCTGACGGACGGCGGTATGACAGCGGGCGAACTGGTGCTGCATATCACCAACGTCCTGGCGTTCGCTCTCGCGACACTGACCGCGTCCGAACGTATTCGCCATCAGGCACAAGACTGGCAACCGCAAGTGTCGCGATTTTATGCGCTTCTGGGAGAGTTGGATGCAAGTCTGGCCGCAGGGGCCAGTATCGAAGACGGCATGGATCTGAAACTTGTTCAGGGTCCGCTTGCCGATGCGCTGACGCATGTGGGTCAACTCCACGCGATGCGCCGCAAAGCCGGATTTCCGGTGGCATCGGAAAACTACGTCAAGGCCGACGTGCAGGCCGGCCGCACGGCTCTGAAGGATCAGCCGGTTGTGTTAGGCTAACCGAAAGAGTTCGGAGAGCATCATGAGGGCGTTCTGGCTCGCGGCCATTTTTCTTGCGCAGTCCCGGATACCCGTCCAGGTCGAGCCCGGGACGGTAACCGGCCGGCTGCTCTCGGTGAACGGCACTCCTGCCGCGGGTGTCCGCATTGCCGCCGTGCCCGTAGACAGCGAAGAGCAGGCCGGAGGTCCCGTGCTGCTCGGCATCAGCCAGACCGAAGCCGACGGACGCTACCGCCTCGAGAATATTCCGCCCGGGCGCTACTACATCTTCGCGGGTCTGATCGACTTCCCCAGCTACTATCCCGATGCAACGAGTCTCGAACGCGCAACGGCCGTTGTCGTCGACTCCGGCTCGACACTTTCGGGAGTCGACTTCACCATGGCGCGGCCCGCGGGCCTGACTGTTTCGGGCCGCATCGAGATTCCGGATACGATGCGGCTGAGCGGCGCGATGGTCTCGCTGACTTCTCAGGGCACCCGGGGTATAGCTGGAACTTCCATGCAATTCAGAGCCGGCAGTGACGGCGCCTTTGAATTCCTGCGCGTGCCACCGGGTGAATACCGTCTCACATCATCCTTGCTGGGCTCGATGCCCCTGAACCTGAAGGTCAGCGACAGCGACCTGGCAGACCTCGCACTGCCGGTTGTGGACTGCAACGCAGGCGTGCGGGTAAGCGGACGGCTGGTGGGCGCCCCGCCGTCTCCTATTCGCATGATTACTCTCGCGGGATCGAAAGCGGGTTGCGCGGCGTCAACGACGATCGAGGCGGATGGCTCCTTCAGTTTCGACCATGTTCCCGAAGGAGACTACCGGCTTCAACTGACCCCGGTCCCGTTGGGATGGACCGCAACAAGTCTGATGGTCGGAACAACGGATATTGCAGGCGCGGTCGTGACTCTGCCGGCTTCCATCGCAGTGAAAGGCCACGCCGTCGTCGAGGACGGAAGCCGTTTCCCCAGGACCTCGCGCGGGACTCCTATCGCGATCCAGGCCCGGCGAAATGGCGGTGGAGATGTCGTTGCATCCGTTCTTGACGATGGCACCTTCGAACTTCCCCTTCCAGTGGGAAGCTACCGGGTTTCGGTCGCGGGAATTCCGTCCGGCTACACTCTGCAATCGATCACTCGGGGATTCACCAATCTTTCCACGTCAAACCTCGAAGTGGATGAGCCATCCTCCGAAGACATCCACTTGACGCTCAGACCCACCCGGCGGCCTGATACCGGTGTCCGGCTCACGGGACATTTGACTTTTGCCGCAACCGGAGCCCTCCCGAAGTCCGAAGGCGTTGCACTCGTTTCGTCCGCGGGCGGCCGGAACGCTGCTGTTCGGGAGAGTACGCTGGCGCCCGATGGTTCGTTCGAATTCAGCGGGGTTCCTCCCGGCATCTACAATCTCGAAACAGTCCCCGATAACCCCGCGGCAATGTACGGCATTGTGGTGGGCCAAACGGACGTCACTGGAGTGGAGTTTTCAGTACCCGTTCTCATCCAGGTAAAAGGCGGAATCGAGTGGACCGATTCGCCGTCTGCGGGTGCGCCGGCAGGAACAACGAGCATCTCCGTGCAGTTTACGCGACGAGAAGGCGACCGTTTGCTTGCCTGGGGCGCGCTCGCCCAGTCCGGGGATTTCCACTTCTACCTGCCGGAGGGAAACTACCGTTTTTCGATTAGCGACATCCCGTCTGCGTTTGCTCTGGACTCGGTGACCTCGGGTGACGCCAACATCCTGGAGGACGGCCTGCGGGTAAGATCCGGCATGGAACCTCCCGATCTTCGCGTGATGCTCCGGCGGAAATAAATCCGAGGGGATTCTTGACCCTCGCACCCCTCCGGGGTTATCGCTGGCTCCACCCGGGGCTACCTTTCTTTCACGCCTCCGGCGTGCCTGGAGTTTAGACATTCTTGAGTCCGAGCGGGAGCGGAAACACGAGGTTACGTCTCCGGGTTTCAGGTTCGTCCGCAAGGCGATGGCGACGTTGAAACGTGAGTCTGAGCACGCCGGAGGCGTGCTGAGAATTTAGCCCCGGGTTAAGCGGGCGTAGCGAGCGCAACCCGGGGTTGCCGTAACGGGAATGTTGCACCCCGGCAGGGGTGCAGGGATTCCTCGCACCCCTGCCGGGGTGCAAACGCCGCTCGTGAATGAACCCCGGGTGTCGCTGCGCTCCACCCGGGGATACCTTCCTTTCACGCCTCCGGCGTGCCTGGAGTTTAGACATTCTTGAGTCTGAGCGGGAGCGGAAACACGAGGTTACGTCTCCGGGTTTCAGGTTCGTCCGCAAGGCGATGGCGACGTTGAAACGTGAGTCTGAGCACGCCGGAGGCGTGCTGAGAATTTAGCCCCGGGTTAAGCGAGCGAAGCGAGCGCAACCCGGGGTTACCGTAACGGGAATGTTGCACCCCGGCAGGGGTGCAGGGATTCCTCGCACCCCTGCCGGGGTGCGAACGCCCTCGTGAGATAACCCCGGGTGTCGCTGCGCTCCACCCGGGGCTACCTTCCTTTCACGCCTCTGGCGTGCAAAATGTCTAAACTCCAGTCACGCCTCCGGCGTGCAAGATGTCTAATTGACAGCTTCTCCTCATTTCCGGCCTATCGCGAAAATGCTCTTCGAGGACCGAACGTACATCACGCCTTCGGAAAGGGCCGGCGTCGCCATCAGCGGCTCGCCCATATCGTTCGCGGCAATTTGCCTGAACCGCCCGCCGGCAGCAACGACGGTGATCTCGCCGTCTTCGCTGGAAACGTAAATCTTGCCATCCGCGGCTACTGGAGACGCGCTGAAACCGCTTCCGATATTCGGCATTCTCTGCCGGTAGAGTTCTTCACCTGTCCGCGCGTTGTAGGCGTCGAAGATGCCGTAGTTGTCCAGGACATAGAGCAGCCCGCGGTAAATCAGCGGGGTCGGCATGTAAGGCCCTCGCAACGTCCGGCTCCATGCGACGGCTTTGCTGCGGGTTTCCCCTTCAGGCAGCGTGAGATTACCTCGGGCATCCGGCCGGATTGCGAAAATCGGACGCTCCGGCTGGCGGCCGCTGGCAACGATGAACAAGCCCTCGCCAAAGATCGGCGTGGGCGCGGTGATTTTCGAACTGCCGCCAAGCTTCCACAATTCCCTGCCGGTGCGGGGATCGTAACCGCGAATGAAGTTCGACGCGTTGGTAACCAGCACCGGACCCGCAGCTGTTTCCCCAACCGTCGGCGTGCCCCACGACGGAAGCTCATCGCGGTCCGTCTTCCATACCGTTTCACCGGACTCCGCATTCAACGCGATGATGAAGGAGTTCTCCTGCCTGTCACACTGGAGGATCACCATCCCATCCCAAAGAATGGGTGAACTCGCGGGGCCCCATTCATACGAAGGAATGTCGTAGGCCCCAACGTCGATCCGGCCGAGATTGGTCTTCCATTTCAGGTTGCCATTCATGTCATAGGCGAAAACCCCCTGTGATCCAAACCACGCCACGACGATGCGGCCGTCGGTCACCGGCGTCGAACTGGCATAGGTCGATTTCACATGCCTCTTGTCGATCGGGGCACCTTCGACAGCAACCCGCTCCCACAGGATTTTTCCGCTACGTTTGTCGAGTGCATCAACAACCCATCTTTGCGGAGAGCGATCGGCCGATGCGTCACCGTCGCCATAGAGGCCCGGGCGGAAACTCGCGTTGGGATTGCTGCTGACGGCACTCGTCACAAAAAGGCGGTCCCCCCAGACGATCGGGCTGGAATGCCCCAGACCGGGAACAGGCGTGCGCCACAGAACGTTTTTCCCTGTTTGAACGTCCCAGGTATCGGGCAAATGCTGCCCGTCGGCGATCCCTGAAGCTTGCGGTCCACGGAATGAAGGCCAGGCACCGGCAGCAGATGTCTTTTGAGCACCGGCAAGGCCGGCGACGCCGGCCACAGCCAGAACAATCCCTACTGCAAATTCAGAGCAGATCTGTCGTCGCGAGGGTTTCACGCCCTATTCTTGAACGATCCTGAACCGCCGCGCCACGACTTTCGATCTTCCGGTTCTGCAATACCGGTTTTCGGAACTGCTCCGGAGCTAACGGCGTAATCGCAGGCGGGAAAGTACTGTCGCCATTTCCGGAATCTTAAGAACTGCGCTCACTCCGAAGTAGACGACACCATAGGCGCCAAGAATGGCGATTGCAGCGAGGATGGGGTGCAGAGCAGGCAGAACAAGTTTCACAGCCCAGCCGCCGGCGGCGCCCATGGCGGCGGCGACAGCCAGCTTCAACAAATAGCCTGGCGCCAGACCTGTTCGCCCGATTCTCGAGTTCAGTTTCCGGCGCAGCAGGAGCATCTCGACCCAACCGGCGATGCCTGCGGATGCCGTCAATCCTGCCGCGCCCCACACTGCCGGAACTTCCAGCAACCGTGGTAACGGAATCGCAAAAAAGTATCCCAGACCGGTGGTCAGAGCGACGCGGACCAGGGCATAAAGAAGCGGCGTGCGGGTATCGCGCAGGGCGTAATAGGTTGAAGAATAGAGCCGGCCGAGCGTCGATGCGAGCAGTCCGACGGCGGAACCGGCCAGAATTCCCCATACGTAAAGCGCATCGGCGTGCCGGAATCGTCCGGTCTGCAACAACCCCGCGGCAATGACGTCTCCAAGCGCAAGAAACGCCACGGCGGACGGCAGCACGAAGAAGGCAATCTGGCGCAATCCGGCATCGAGGCGGCGGCGAACCTTCTCCAGTCCGTCCGCATCGGCGCCAAGTACACCCGACATCGCCGGTAGTTCTGCAGCCGACACCGACATTCCAAAAAGACTCACGGGAAGCGTGTACAGCAGTTGGGCATTGGCCAGCCCGGTGACAGCCCCCGTTGGAAGAAGGGTGGCCAGCACCGTGTCGATATAAGCGCTCAATTGCACCACGCCCCGGCTGATGAACACGGGTACGAAATTGCGCACTACGGTTCGCACGTGCTCGGAAACAGCGATCGCAAACTGCAACTGTGGAGCGACGCGCAGGACGACGGGAACCTGTATGGCAAACTGCAGCGCGCTGCCGGCGACCGATCCCCAGGCCAGAAGAATCGCCAGCCGGGGCAATTCCGAATGTCCGTACAGCACGAGCGTGCCGATCATTGCGGCGTTCCACAGCACCGGCGCCGTATAGGACAACAGAAATCGGTAGTGGCTGTTCAAAACGCCAAGGCACCACGCCGACAGAACCAGCAGGCCGGCGCCTGGAAACAAAACGCGAACAATCTGAATGGTGAGTTCACGCTTTTCACCGGAGAATCCCGGCGCGATGACGCCGATAAGAAATGGCGTCGCCAGCACGCCAACCAGCACAACCCCCGAAACAATCAACGCCAGGATGGACGCCACCGCGCCGGCCAGGCGGTCGGCCTCCCTCCGGTCCTCCTGCGCAACAAGCGCGGCATACACCGGAATGAAGGAGGCGGAAAGCGCTCCCTCGCCAAAAAGGTTCTGCAGAAAATTGGGAATGCGAAACGCGGCGTTGAAGGCATCTGCCGCATCCGATTCCAGACCGAAGTAATACGCGAAAGCTCGCAGCCGGATAAATCCCGCAATCCGGCTCAACAGAATTCCAGCCGCCACAAAGACTGCAGACCGGCCGGTACGAGGCGATGGCTTAGGGCGACTCAAGGGATAAGCAGTGTAGCGGATGGACGACTTATTCAAAATCTTGACCAACAGGTTGACCAACTGAAGGTTGGGGCGTATCTTGCTGTTTATGACCCGGCAAGTAAATTTATACGAAGCTAAGACTCACCTCTCACGCCTCGTGGAGGATGCGTCGAAAGGTGACACCATCATCATCGCCAAGGATGGGAAGCCGATGGCGAAGCTTGGCCCAGCTAACGACGCGGTCGGGAAGCAACCGCGGAAACTCGGACAGTTCGCCTCACACGCCAAAGGGGTGGACTGGCGCCAGTGGTGGCGGGACTGGAAGACCGCCGATAAGGAAATCGAAGCAGAGTTTCAGGCGGCAGCCGAAAAACCATTCGTATCCCCGCGCCTGAACCGCCGGAAAAAACATTGATGCGACTGCTCCTCGATTCGCATGTGTTTGTGTGGGCGAAGACCGCCCCGGAAAACCTGAGCGATGCGGCGCGTGCCGCAATAATCGACCCGGACAACGATGCCTTCGTCAGTCTTGCAAGCGCCTGGGAGCTCTGGCTGAAACATGCAAAGAAACCGATCGCCGGGTTCGGTCCCGTGCTGGATCCGGGAGTGCGCAGTTTTCTCGATGCCGTGCGGGAATCGGGATTAACTCTGCTGGAAATCACACTGGACCATGCCGCTGCGGCTGCAGCCCTTCCTCCGGTTCACCGCGATCCCTTCGATCGCATGCTGATCGCGCAAGCCATTACAGAGCGTCTTACCGTCGTGACCGGTGACCCCGCATTTAAGCGATACAAGGGTTTCCACGTTCTCGCGGCCTGAGTTTTCAGGGCTCACCAAACCTGCGAAAGCTGAAGAACGAATCCGGAAAGAACGGGATCCCCGTTGAGGGACGTGGGATTATCGAGGCGTTGCACCGGCAAGCCGGAGCGGTAGACGAAAACACGTTTTTTGTAGGGATCGATAAGCCATCCAAGTTGTGCGCCGTTCTCGATATACTCCGCCATCTTCTCTTGCAGCGGCCGCAATCTGTCGCTTGGCGACATCAACTCCAGCACAAAATCGGGGCACAGCGGAGGAGCGCTTTCCTGTTGCTCGATTGTCAGCAGGTCCCATCGATTCTTCCGAACCCAGGATGCGTCAGGGGCTCGCATGGCGCCATTCGGAAGAACGAACAACGTGAGTGGGCCGAAGATGGGCCCCATCCCATGGGTTTCGGCCCAATTCGTGAGTCGAGTGCAGATGAACGTGTTCCGCAGTCCCGTCTTGCCCCCCGGCAGAGTCATGATCACCAGCTCTTTCCGGGCAGAAAGCTCAAGATGCAGTTCGGGATTGTCGGTGCATAACTGAAAAAACTGTTCCGGAGAGAGAGCCGCGCTTTCGACGTTAAGGACCAGCGCTCCGGCCTGCTCTTCTATAAACGGGATGCGTTCCATAGCCACTCCTGCCCGCGATTGTACAGCACACATTATGCCGCGCGATATCGCATGAAACCTGAGACCTGCACGAGAAGTCCGTTGAAAACACGACAAACGCTTCCGGTTATTCCGCGACTTTCCGTCCCCCTTGACTACCGTACAAGTGTTCGTATATAACCATTTCCTCGGTCAGAGTCCGAAGACTCTATGCATTCGGTATTACTACGCGCCCAGCTGGAAACCACACTCGGAGAACGGGTTTCATCCCCTTTCACCGACATCGAGAGGCGTGTGTGGGAATGCGTTTCCTCCGGCATTCCCACCCTCGATGCGGCGATAGGCGGATTACCGCGCGGCGCGATCGTTGAAATCTGCGGCAGTCCCTCCTCGGGAAGAACAACCTTTGCCTTGTCCCTGCTGGCGGCGATGTGCCGGCGTGAAGAGGTTTGTGCGCTGGTGGATGGGAGCGATGCCTTCGACCCGGAATCGGGAGCGGCGGCGGGCATCGACATGCAGCGTCTGCTGTGGGTGCGGTGCCGGACTGTGGATCAGGTGTTGCGCAGTACAGACCTGCTGCTGGCCGGCGGCGGGTTCGGCGTCGTGGCACTCGACCTGAGCGATCTCCCGCCCAAAGCGCTCCACGCCGTGCCCCTTGCCTCGTGGTTTCGCTTTCAGCGCGTCATTGAAAACACTCCGACGCTTCTGCTGCTGATTGGACGCGAAAGCGCCGCAAGATCTGCAGCCGCGCTGGTGCTGCGAACAAAACTCAAACAGGCGGACTGGAGCATCTGCCAGAATGCCGACGCCAACGGCACACGCGAGAGCCGGAACAACACACCCTCAGCGCCTTCTCACGGCGCGCTGCTCGCCAACCTTCACCTCGATATTGAAGTCCTGCGCATCCGGCATTCCGAACTTCGAAAACCCAAAGTGCAACACCATGTTCGCCTGTATTCATGTTCCTGACCCAGGATCCGCTGCTTCCTCCCATGCGGCATTGCTCGATTGCGCAAGCGCCTTTTCTCCACGCGTGGAGGACACCGCACCCGGAACCGTCCTGCTGGACATCGAAGGGCTGCAGCCTCTTTTCGGGTCGATTACAGAATTAGCGCAACACCTCCAGGACTATGTCTCCGCGCTGGGGATTGCCATTCATATCGGCATTGCTTCGAACCCCGATGCGGCGCTGTGTGCAGCCCGCGGGTGGCGCGGTATCACGATTCTCGAGCAGGGCACCGAAGCCGCAGGGCTGAAAGACCTCGACGTCGCGCTGCTGCCGCTGGAACAGGAAGCCTGCGCCACATTGCAGCGCTGGGGCATTCGAACCTTTGGCGCGCTGGCGAAGCTGCCGGCAAAGGAACTTTCGTCGCGCCTTGGGCGGCAAAGCATCGCTGTCCATCGACTCGCACGCGGGTGCGCCGTGCGCCCGCTGATTCCCCGCAACCCGCCGCCGCACTTTGTGGAAGCCCTGGAACTGGACGATGCTCTACTCACACTCGAACCCCTGGCGTTCATTCTCAATCGCCTGTGCGAGATCCTTTTCCTTCGCCTGCGCAGCCGGGGGCTGGCTGCCTTGGAACTGCGCCTTACCTTGCAACGCGAGCGGCCTCATGCACCCTTCGTGCTTCCGCTGCGCCTTCCCGTCCCCGCGCGCAACCCGCGTGTGATCACACGGCTCTTCATGCTGTCGCTCGACGCGCATCCACCGGGAGCCGCGGTAACAGCCGTCCGGCTCGAAGCGACACCCTCAAAACCACGCGCCATTCAAAACGGATTGTTCGTGCCCTTGTCGCCGGAACCGGAAAAACTCGAACTCACCCTGGCCCGTATCGCCGCCGTCGTCGGCAAAGAAAATGTCGGATTGCCGGAGTTGCAGGATACCTACGCGCGCAATCGCTTCACGATGGGGAAATACGGTAACGGAGTTCGGGGCCGTGCACCTCGAACCCCGAATTCTCGAGAACCATTATTCGAGTTGCTTCGAATTCGGGGTTCGAGGTGCACGGCCCCGAACTCCGTTAGCTCTCTGTCCCCTGCGCTGCGGCGTTTTCGTCCGCCGTTGCAAGCCACCGTGCGGGTGCTCGACGGCGTGCCGTCATGGATCGCTTTTTCCGGGATGCATGGCGATATTTCCGCGGCCAGCGGTCCATGGAACAGCTCAGGCGAGTGGTGGAACGACGACACGGTCTGGTCCCGAGAGGAATGGGATATCGCCGTTTCTCAAACACTGCTTCGTGTTTATCGGGTCAAAAACCGCTGGTATGCCGAAGGGATCTACGATTGAGCTACATCGAACTCCATGCTGCTTCGGCATTCAGCTTTCTGGGCGGCGCTTCCCTGCCCGAAAGCCTGATCGAGGCTTGCCGGCAATTCGAAATGCCGTCCATGGCTCTGCTCGACCGCGATGGCATCTATGGCGCCGCGCGTTTTCATCTCGCGGGGAAAAAAGCCGGCATCCGTGCGCATGTGGGGGCGGAAATATCACTGTCTTCCGGATGCAGTCTTCCCGTTCTCGTTCTCAATCGCACCGGCTATCAAAATCTCTGCAGGCTGCTGACGAAGATGAAACTGAACATGCCGAAAGGCGCGGCAACGGTTTCCGAAGAAGACCTGATTCCCTTTTCCGAAGGGCTGGTGTGCCTGACGGGTGGCGAACGCGGGCCTTTGCGGCAGGCCCTGCAAAACGGTGGAACACGAGAAGGACGCCGTGCCGTCGATCGCCTCGTGGAAATTTTCGGACGCGACCGCGTCTACGTGGAACTGCAGCGGCACTTCCTTCGCGAAGAAGAAGCCGCGAATCAGCGTGCCGCCGAATTAGCGCGGGCGGTACGGCTTCCGGTGCTGGCCACCAACGGCGTGCGTTATGCGTTGGCACACGAACGCCAGATTCTCGACGTTTTCACCTGTATTCGAAATCACCGCACACTGGAGACCGCCGGCCGCCTGCTGGCCCGCAACGCGGAAGCGCACGTGAAAGCCCCTGACGAAATGGCCCGGCTGTTTTCCGATCTTCCTGAAGCGCTGGCGCATACCCTGGAGCTCGCGTCACGCCTTGAATTCACGCTGAAGGATCTGGGCTACGAGTTTCCGCGCTATCCCGTCCCCGATGGCGAAACGATGACATCGTTTCTGCGAAAGCGTGTCGATGAAGGGGCGCGAAGACGCTATCGGCCTTATACAGACCATCAGCGGCGGCAAATCGAACGCGAACTCCGGCTGATTGAAAAACTTTCACTGGAAGGTTATTTCCTCATCGTGTGGGACATCGTTCAGTTCTGCCGCCAAAACGACATCCTTGTGCAGGGGCGCGGTTCCGCCGCCAACAGCGCCGTCTGCTATGTGCTGGGCATCACGGCGGTGGATCCCATTGGGATGGAACTGCTTTTCGAGCGTTTTCTTTCCGAAGAGCGCGGCGAATGGCCCGACATCGATCTCGATCTCCCGAGCGGCGACAAACGCGAGCGCGCCATTCAATACGTGTACCAGCGCTATGGACCTCGAGGCGCGGCGATGACCGCAAATGTCATCACCTACCGCGGACGCTCGGCCGCGCGCGAAGCGGGAAAAGTTCTGGGGTTCGATGAGGCCTCGATCGGACGCCTCAGCAAGCTTGCAGGTCATTGGGAATACAAGGACTCGCTAGACACCCTGCAGGGCCAGTTCGCCAGCAGCGGCTTCGACATCGGGACTTCCCGCGTGCGAAAGTTCCTGGAACTCTGCCTGGGACTGCAGGATCTGCCGCGTCACCTCGGCCAGCATTCCGGCGGCATGATCGTGTGCCAGGGCCAGCTCGATTCCGTCGTCCCACTGGAGCCGGCAACAATGCCGGGCCGCACCGTCGTGCAATGGGACAAGGACGACTGTGCCGACATGGGCCTCATCAAAGTCGATCTGCTCGGGCTCGGCATGATGGCCGTGCTCGAGGACACCATCCAGCTCATTCGCAATCATCAACAGGAAGAAGTCGATCTCGCGCACCTGCCGCCAAACGATCCGGCGACCTACGCGGCAATTCAGAAGGCCGACACCGTCGGCATGTTCCAGATTGAAAGCCGGGCGCAGATGGCGTGCCTGCCGCGAATGCGCCCGGATCATTTTTACGATCTGGTGGTGGAAGTCGCGATCATTCGGCCCGGACCGATTGTCGGCAAGATGGTGCATCCGTATCTGCGGCGGCGTCAGGGCCGCGAGCCGGTGAGCTATGCGTGCCCCGAGCTGGAGCCGGTCCTTAAACGCACGCTGGGCGTTCCTCTGTTTCAGGAACAGCTGCTGCGCATGGCCATGATCACCGCCGGATTTTCCGGAGGCCACGCCGAAGAACTGCGCCGCGCTTTCGGGTTCAAGCGTTCCGAACGCCGCATGGCGGAAATCGAAACGAAGCTGCGCGCGGGCATGATGGCCAATGGCATTCCGGGAACGGCTCAGGACGAGATCATCCAGTCGATCACATCGTTCGCGCTTTACGGATTTCCGGAATCGCATGCGGCGAGTTTCGCGCTGATCGCTTATGCCAGCGCGTACCTGAAGTGCAATTACCTGGCTGCCTTCACCGCGGCCATGCTGAACAACCAGCCGATGGGGTTTTACAGTCCGGCAACACTGGTGAAAGATGCACAGCGGCACGGGCTGAAAGTGCTTCCGATCGACGTCACAAAATCCGACTGGCCCTGCACGCTGGAGGGGACCGGGGGCCCCTCATCACCCCTCCGCATCGGTCTTTGTTACGTTCACGGGCTGCGTGAATCGGCAGGGCGCGCGCTGGTTGGCGCCCGCAACGAAGCGGCATTTACGTCCATCGAGAATCTTGTTCTCCGCGTTCCCGCGCTTCAAAAATCCGAACTCGTCACGCTCGCCGATATCGGCGCGCTGAACTTTCTCAGCCCCTCGAACCACATGCATCGCCGGGATGCGCTCTGGCAGATCGAGCGCGCCGCCCAGCGGACCGGCCCCTTGCTTGAACGGCTTGAAATCGAAGACGAGCCTTCTCCGCTGGACGTCATGACCCGGGAAGAGCGCCTCGTTGCAGACTTCGCCGGCACAGGAATGACCGTCGGTCCGCATCCGATGGCCTATTGTCGAGAACGCCTGAACGGCCTCGGCATTCTCCGCGCCATGGACCTCCCGCACGTCCCTGATGGACGCCTCGTCCGTGTAGCCGGCTGCGTGATCGCACGGCAGCGCCCCGGCACCGCGAAAGGGTTCGTCTTCATCAGCCTCGAAGACGAAACCGGCATCGCGAACATCATCATCACGCCGGATGTACTCGATCGAAACAGGGCGACTGTGATTCAAGGCAGGTTCCTTCTTTTCGAAGGCCCGGTCCAGAATGTCGATAACGTCGTTCATGTGAAGGCTGCACGCGTCCGGGAAATGGATATCCTTCAAACGGCGCCCCCCTCACGGGACTTCCATTAAGTAAACCCGCTGCCATCCTGCCCGGGCAATCCGCCGCGAGAATCAGAGTCCTCAGCATTTCTCTTTGCGAAGCGCGCCTTCCCCGCGAAAATACGGGCGTGAAAAAATTCGTCAGGACCAAACTGAATTCCTGGAAGCTCCCCGGGCTCCTCCTTCTGGTTCTGTCCACCGCCGGCCACGGGCAGCAGACAGCAACCCGTTACGATTACCATCAATTGAATGAGGCGCTGATCGACGCCGGAATGCAGGCGCTGTTCATCTGCGATGGACTGTTCGTCTCGAATCGAACGCTGGATCAGCTCTACAGAGCGGAACTGAAGGTGGATCGCATGCCCCTGGCCCCACCGGACCAGATCAGAATCGACAACGAACGCAAAACCGTCGCGATCGGTGAACTGGGGAAAGGGTTGGCGCCCGTGATGCGCGCCGTAAACCGGAAAGGACTCGGCTGTGTCCTGATGGGGCCGGAGCAGACATTCGCGGACATCGAGAGGTTGCCCGTTCTCGAGATGCCTCCACCTCCCGGAGATGCCTCCCAAATCGCCTGGCCCGACGGCGACCGGATCGAACCGAAGAGCCTTCCGTCGAACCATCGACCGCAAAGCCCTGGACGCTGCTGCAGACTTTACGTTCGAGCGCGAAGCGCACCGACATATTTCGCAAATCACCATGAGTCTCCTGGTGGTGCACAAGGGCGACATCGTTCTTGAGCGGTACGCGCCAGGGGTGGACATGACGACGAAAACGAGAACATGGTCCACCGCAAAAAGCATTGCCTCCACTCTGATTGGAATCGCGGCCGGAGAAGGCAAACTGGCCCTCGATTCGCCGCTCCCCTTCAGGGACTGGGGACCCAGTCCGATACCCGGCGCCGGATTCCGACCCGCGCACAAAGATCACGCTCCGCAGCGTGCTGAACATGTCGAGCGGCCTGTATCCGGTGGACAACGACGTGGATGCTTACGTTTCCGGGTCACCGCTCGGCTATTTTGGCGGTGTCAGTTCCGCACTCGGAGCTCTCGACCGGGGCATCGTTCGAAATCAGGGCACCACCTTCGATTACGAAAACTACGACTCGCTGCTGGGTGTCCATGCCCTCAAAACCGTTCTCGCCGATGAACAGCAGTATCTCGAATTTCCACGGCGCGCCTTGTTCGACCAGATCGGAATGCGGAACACGATCCCGGGCGTCGATCGATTTGGAGACTACGTCCTCAGCAGCCAGGTCTACACCAACGCCCGAGACCTCGCGCGACTCGGACTGCTTTATCTGAACGGGGGCAAGTGGAACAACACACGGATCCTGCCCGAAAGCTGGGTCCGTTTCGCGCGCACTCCCGCGCCCGCAACCCGGGATCTGGGCCGGGTGTATGGAGGACACTTCTGGCTTGTTCCCGATGAACTCACCGACCTTCCCCAGGATGCCTACAGCACGGCCGGCAGCCGCGGGCAATACACGATCATCGTTCCGTCCTACGATCTGATCATCGTGCGGCGCGGCGAAGACTGGTTATCCAGCGAACGTCTTCGACAACTGGGAACTCCTGCGCGAAGTTCTGAAAGCGTTTCCGAAAGCGGAAGGCGGAGAGAAGTTGCAATGAAGATCTTCCACCGTGTGTTCCCTTTCGTGGCATGGATCTTCGTCTGCGGTCCTTTCACGCCTGCCGCGGCGCTGGCCCAATTGTCATCGCCCAACGCCGCAGGGGTCGCGATGGGACACCTCCACTACCACGTACGCAACGTGGAAGCGAACAGGCAATTCTGGATCACGCTGGGTGGGCAGCCCGTGGAGATCGCCGGCACTGAGGCCATCCGGTTTCCCGGCGTCCTGATTTTCCTGAACGCAGGCGAATCCACCGGCGGATCCGAGGGGGCAGTGCTGAACCATGTGGCCTTCAGGGTGCGGTCGTTAGCCCAGGTCGAAGCAGCAGGACTCAAGGTCGAGCCCACCGCCGGATATCCCGGCGTGGCCTCCACCTATACGCCGGAAGATGAACGCATCGAACTGTTTGAAGACGCGGCGCTCAATCTGACTTTCACTCAGGATGCCGGCTACAACGATGCCGAAGCCCAACGGCACAATCGGCCGGTCGGCACGCCGATCGCGTTTCATCATATCCACATGTACGTCCCTGAAGCGCAGGTGCCGGAAGTGAAGGCCTGGTACGTGCGGCTGTTCGGCGGCATTCCCGGCAAACGAAGCCAGTACGATGCTGTCGATCTGCCCGGCATGAACCTGAACCTGTCCGGCCCCCCGCGCGGGTCTGCGCCAACAAAAGGCCGCATGCTGGATCACATCGGGCTGGAGATCACCGGACTGGAGGCGTTCTGCGCCAGGCTGGTCTCGATGGGCGTGAAGCTCGACACCCCCTACAACAGGACCTCCGCGGGCTTTGCCAGCGCGGTGTTGACCGATCCGTGGGGCACAACCATCGAGTTGACCGAAGGACTCCGCAAATACTGAACGGTCGAAAGGGCAAGGGACAACGCGGCAGGACATTGAAGCCGCCCGTGGTACTATCACGCCATCTATGGAAAGCACGGACGAAGGCAAAATCAGAAGCTGGCATCAGGCGCTGCTTCAGGGCGTCCTCACGAAAGAGCAGCTCGCGGTGCTCGAAGACATGGTCCAGCAGGGGCAGGCCGAGACCCTCGACGCTGCGGCCTCCATGCTGGACTGGCAGGACGCCATCATCAACAAGCCGGAGCACATGTACGGGTTCTAGGCGATGCCCACGCTGCGCAAGGCTTGAACGCTGAGAACGGCGAGAGTGTAGCCGAGGCCGGTATAGAAGAGCAGTTGCATCCCCGCCAGTTTCCACGAATTCATTTCCTTGCGAACCACCGCCACGGTCGAGAAACACTGAAGAGAAAAGAAGAAAAAGACGATCAGTCCCACGATGCTGGCCGGAGTGAAGATCGGCTTGCCGCTATCGGGAAAGGTCGCCGTGCTCATCTGCTTCAGGAGCCCTTCCTGCTGGGTCTGCTCGTTGTCACTGTCGATGTGGAAGACAATGGCCATCGTGCTGACGAAAACTTCGCGTGCGGCGAAGGCGGATACCAGTCCGACACCCACGCGCCAGTCCGCGCCCATCGGTCGCAGGACCGGTTCCATCTGCTGGCCAATCGAAGAGGCGAACGAGCTCTCCATCGGCGTCGGCGTGACAATCGTTCCCGGAACGTGGCCAAAGTGGGACAGCACCCAAAGCACCGCAGACACCATCATGATCGGGACGGCAGCTCGCTTCAGATAGGCGGATCCGCGCGCCCACGTCATGCGCAGGATTGGCCAGGCGCGAGGCACACGATAGGCGGGAAGCTCCATCGCCAGCAGCGACGGGTTCCGATACTTCATGAAGATACGCGCCGATAACCCTGCAATCACGGATCCGATCAGCAGGCTTCCGACATAGATGGCGGCAAGAGCGAGTCCCTGCTGCCAGGCGGCGCCGGGCAACAGGGCAGCCAGCAGCAAGGAGTAGACGGGCAGGCGCGCACTGCAACTCATCAGCGGCAAAATCCAGATCGTCAGAAAACGCTCACGGCGCGAGGGGATCGCCCGGGCCGCCAGAACGGCCGGAATGGCGCACGCAAACCCGGAGAGCATGGGAACGAACGACCGCCCATGCAGACCGACGAGAGACAGCGGCCGGTCGACCAGCGTGGCGCCCCGCGCGAGGTATCCGGAGTCCTCCAGCAGCGTCATCAGAAAAAACAGAATCAGGATCTGCGGAAAAAATACCGCCACCGCGCCCACGCCGTCGATAACCCCTCCGGAGAGAAATTGAAGAATCACGGAATTGGGCGCGAGCGAGCTCACCGCGGCGCTGATGAAACCGAACGCCGCGTCCATCCAGTCCATCGGCCGTTGCGCAAGCCAGAAAATTGCCGCGAAAAGCGAGAGCAGAACAAGAAAGAAGATCGGAAAACCCAGATAGCGGTGGAGCACAAACCGATCGATGCGGGAGGAAACCGTGTCCCCGTGTTCCGTTCGCGTCACGGCGCCGCTGCGGCGAAGCAGTTCGCCGACGTGCTTGTAACCCTGGACCGGCTCAGCAGGAATTTCCGACAGCGCGCTCCCCAACCAGAGGGTGCCGCGCAGTGCGTCGAGCGCCCCGAATAATTCCTTCACCCCGCTCCCCGTCCGCGGGTCCACCGCAATCACGGGAACGCCCAGCGCATTGGAAAGTTTGAGCGGATTGACGGCCTGTCCGGTCCGGTGCAGGAGATCCACCATGGTCAGGGCGATAACGGCAGGTTTGCCCTGCCTGCCGACAAGCCCCGCGAATTTAAGGTGACGTTCGAGCTGCGTTGCATCGACGACCAGGATGAACGCATCCGGCTTGACCCGCTGATGACGGCCCTCGATCACGGACACGGCAAGTTCTTCCTCAGGCGAGGGCGCGATGCTGCTGTGAACGCCGGGCAGATCGACGATGTTGCGGGGTGTTCCAAACTCCGGTTTGCTGCTACCCCGCAGCAGGGAGACGGTCACACCAGGATAGTTGGCGGTCTTGAAATTGCCCCCGGTAAGGGCGTTCATGAGAGTTGTTTTGCCCGCGTTGGGCATTCCCACAAGGCAGACGGTCTGCTCTTTGGCAGGGGTCTCTGTAGCGGCCTGGCTCATTCCGGTACTAATCCACGAGAATCCATGCCGCTTCGCGTTTACGCAAAGCCAACAAGGCGCCGCGAACACGGACCACCAGAGGATCGCCAAGGGGAGCATGGTGGGTAACAGTGACGACTTCACCGGGCGTGAAGCCCAGATCCAGAAGGCGGGCGCAATCCTGCTTCGGGCCGTCGAGACCCTCGATGCGAGCGGAATGGTTCAAGGGCAGGGTTGAAAGGGGTCGCACCCGGGGTTCCATCCGTTCTAGATGAAAACGACTATCATTTTCATTTTTCACAAACCCATAGTGCCGGAACAGCGCTGGCGGTGCAAGCCCAATTTTCAGGGTAACTCGACGGCCCTGCCAGACTTGATGACCTTGAAGATCTTTTGGGTATTGCGAATGTCCCGAACCGGGTCGGCATCGAGCAACACGATGTCGGCCGGCCGGCCTTTGGCGAGCAGTCCGAATTCCTTCTCCCTTCCCATCACTGCGGCGGCATTGCGCGTCGCGGCAATCAGGATATCGAACGGACGCATCCCCGCCTGCTGCATCAGTTCCATTTCCCGATGGAGCGCCGGGCCATGCAGGGTTCCGATATTTCCGGCATCTGTGCCGGCGGCTATCCGGACGCCAGCGGCGGTCAGAATCTGCAGATTGAGGAACTCTGTAGGACGGCTCTCCGACAAGGTGGGATCAGGAACTCCACCCGGTATCTGATTCCCGGGAATCCGGTTCAGTTCGGCCCACGACTGAATCACTTCGGGATCTCCCAGGCGCTTTTCGATGGCCGTGAGCTTCACGGCCCGACCAAAGACTTCGTCGTAGCCTTCCGTCACCATCAGCGTCGGGATGTAGAGAATGTCTCGCGCCTTTACCATCGCCAGGAACTCGGCATCGACACGGCGGTCCTCCACGCTGTGTACCAGGATATCGGCGCCCGCGCCCAGAATAGCCTTGGCCGTGTCCAGTTCGGTTGCATGCGCCGCCACGCGGATGCCCAGGCGATGGCTTTCCGCGATCGCAATCTGAAGCAGGGCCGCCTGGCGGTCGAGATCCTGTCCGGGGTGATGGATAAAGAGGATCTTGATGAGATCGGGCTTGCGTTCCGCAATTTTCCGCACGATCTTCAACGCGTCATCCGGCGTCTCGATCAGGATGACCGGCGAGTCGGAGCTCTCCAGCTTCGGATCCGCTTCCGTGGAAATCAGCGGACCGGCCGCCGCAATGGTCGGTGAATCCGCCATCTGGTTCATGGAATCTCGAAAGTCCAGAGTCCACAGGGGCCCGCCCATATCGACAACTCCGGTAACCCCGGCTCGAAGATACCGCATCAGGGTGCCCGGCAGGCGCTGTCTGGTCCACGCGATCTCCTCGGCATAGGACCGGACGTCCCGAAGATCCACAGCATCGGGCCTGGCAAAGACATCGGCCGATTGATCGAAGTGGACGTGCGCATCGATCAATCCGGGAATGGCAAACTTCCCTTTCGCGTCGAGGATCGTGATCCCCGGGCCACCCTTGATGTTTCCCCGTCGACCGATGTCCCGGATGCGATCGCCCTCGATAACGATAGCGCCGTTCTTCAGCACGGGGTTTCCCGAGCCATCAAAAATGGTGACGTGATCGATGACCAGAAGGTTTCGGGTAGGCTGCTGCGCGGAAAGAGCGAGGGAGCAAACAAGGAGAGTGGCAGCAAACAGGAGAAATCGCCGGCTCCCTCCTCGGGGGTCGCTGCGACCCGAAAATCGCCTAGTCCTCCACATACTCCTGATTTCCTTCGTCAATCAGAATTTGCAGACCTTTTTGCGCCAGAAACGGGAACATCACCAATCCGCCCACGGCATCGCCCCAGGCGAAACCCATGCCCCGGTTGATCAGCAAAGCCACGAGCAACACCATCGAGAGATAGGAATTGCCAAAAGTAAAAATCGCAGCCGCCTTCAACGGCTGGCTGCGCAATTCCACCGCGAGAACCTTCATATAGGATCCCACGATCGGAATGACCAGCATCGAAACAGCGGCAAGAACGATTCCCAGGATGGTGCCTGGCGACCATCGCTTCAACCACAACTGGACCACGGCCAGACCCAGAGCGAGAACGGCTGCCACGAGATACCCAATGGCGACTCCCCGGGATCGCCAGTTATCTCCCAGGGTCTCAAAGGATCGATGAATCCGCCCGGCCAGCAACAGGGCGGCGAATGCGCTGACAACGGCGTCGAGTCCGAAAGCAGCGATGGCTGCGGATCCTGTCAGCCCCCAGAGCAGGCCGGCCGCGGCGAATTGCAGGAAGTGGAAACCCGCAGCGACCAGCGCGAACTGGAACGACTGGCGAATCCATGTGGCGCGGTCGTCGGCCATCAGTAGGCTCGCGCAAAAATCACTCGTCCTTCAGAGGCGCTGCCGCAAACGACACACTTCCCTGTCTCGCTTGGCGCGGTCGGAAGGAATGCAGCGAATCGTCGCTTTCAACTCCGTCTTCACTTGCTCTTCGCAGGCATCGGAGCCGCACCAGTGCGACCACAGGAAACCTCCTGCATCGAGCATCCCGCCAAACTTGCCGTAGTCGTCGACGACAAAGGTGTTTTTTTCGCGGAAGGCCAGGGCCTTGTCGAAAAGTGCTTTCTGAATGGCATCCAGCATTGCCCGAACCGCTTCGGCGAGTCCATCCTGCGACACAAAGCTCTTCTCTCCGGTGTCGCGACGCGCCAGGACCACCTGATTCTTCTCAAGATCCTTGGGACCGAGTTCGAGGCGAAGCGGTACGCCTCGTTTCTCCCAGTCATTGAACTTCCAGCCGGGGCTGTGCTGATCCCGCGCATCGACCTTCACACCGATGCCAAGGGCCTTGAAGCTGTGAGCGATGCGCTCTGCGGCTTCCATGACGCGGTCGCGCTCTTCGGGCTTTCGGGCAATCGGCACAATGGCCACCTGAATGGTGGCCAGCTTCGGAGGAATGATGATGCCGTTGTCGTCGCCGTGGGCCATGATCAGCGCACCGATCATGCGCGTGGAGAGCCCCCAGCTGGTCGCGTAGACGAACTCCCGGGTTCCCTGCTGCGTCTGAAACGTCACATCGAAAGCCTTCGCAAAATTCTGTCCGAGATGATGGGAGGTTCCCGCCTGGAGTGCCTTGCCGTCGCCCATCATGGCTTCGATCGAGTAGGTGTGGTCTGCACCGGCGAATTTTTCCCGTTCGGTCTTGCGACCGGGGATTACAGGCAGGGCCATGTAATCTTCCGCGAAGGTCTTGTAGACGTTGAGCATCTTCAACGTCTCTTCCTCGGCATCGTCCCAGGTGGCGTGAGCGGTGTGACCCTCCTGCCACAAAAATTCCGTGGTGCGCAGGAACAGCCGCGTGCGCATCTCCCAGCGAACGACGTTGGCCCACTGGTTCAGGAGCAGGGGCAGATCGCGATACGACTGAATCCAGTTGCGATAGGTGTGCCAGATGATGGTTTCCGAAGTCGGGCGAACTACCAGAGGCTCTTCCAGCTTCCCGCCGCCGGCGTGCGTCACAACCGCCACTTCGGGCGCAAATCCTTCGACGTGTTTCGCCTCTTTTTGCAGGAAACTTTCCGGAATGAACAGCGGGAAATAGGCATTCTGATGCCCGGTTTCCTTGAACATGCCGTCGAGGGCCTGCTGCATCTTTTCCCAGATGGCATAGCCATTGGGACGGATGATCATGCAGCCCTTCACAGGCGCGTAGTCGGCCAGTTCCGCGGCAGCAATAACGTCGGTATACCAGCGCGAATAATCGTCCGCGCGTTTCGTAATCTTCACTTCAGCCATAGGGCTAGGGATGATAGCAGACTCGTTGGCGGGGATACACTCGCCCCCCTTTGGAGGCTTTCGAGGAAGGGTCGCTATGCCCCTGTCGCAGCGCTCCCTTATGGCACGGAATTTGTTACTTCGGCGCGGGAATGATCTTCAGCTCCACCGTCTCTTTCCCGGATTCCTGAATGCGCACCGGCTTGCCCTGTGCTTCGTATTGCGAGAGCACCTCCGGATCGTAATACGCGTTGGGCTCCAGGGCTTCCCAGGAGAACAATCGATAGCCCCCCGGCGGAATGCCGCGAATCAGAAAATGGCCGTCTTGATCGGTATTTGCACTCTTGTACAGTTCGGGACGATCGGTGTTTTGATCGGGGATCAGCGCAACCTGGTTTCCGCCGACGGGCTGCGACAAGGCATCGATGAGCCTTCCTTCCACTTGTCCACCTTTCGTACTCAAAACGATCGTCAGGGCACCTGACGTCTGATCTGTGACCTCCCAGGGCTCGTTGAGCACGTCAGTGCGCTCGAACCGGGCTTCCTTGACATAGACATCCGGCGATGGAAGAGAAACCGTGATGCGGTACTCCCCATTGGGGACGCCTTCCAGTCTGGAATTCCCATCAGGACCGAAGCTGCCCCGCTGGGTCGACGCGTTGGCGCCCGGCGCTGTCGGTCTCAGGAGGACGCGCACGCGGTCGTAGCCGATGCTTGAAAGCTCCTGCCCGTCCGCGCTGAGATGAATCGGAATGGAAACACCGGGCGTCATCGTCAGGACCACGCCCTCGACATCCGATCCGATCACCTCTACAGGCACCTGCGCCATATTCCGGCCCAGCAACACGGAATCCAACAAGTCGCTTGCGGTTCTCGCGGTGGTCAAGACCGCTGGACTGAGCGGCGCATTCAGACTGGTGGAGGTCTGAGCCCGTAACCAGTACGTCCCGGGAATAACGTTACGCACTTCGAACGACCCATCCGCGCTGTTGTAGGTCCCATTGCCTGCGATCGAGGAAATCAGAACAATCGTCTGACCGGTCACTTCTTGCCGGGGCGAAATAGAAACGTTCGCTGTCTGAGGCGGCTTCCCTGTCGTTTGGTCCACAACCCTTCCGCGTACGCGGAATGTCATGGGCTGCACGATAACCATATCGATGCCGCTCACTTCCGTGCCCGGTTGAATTTCAATACTGGACGCACGGGTCGGGTCCAAGGTTCCCGGATAGTAGGTCGCGGGAAACGTGTGATCGGCGAACACGTTCTGGCTTATGCCCAGCAGAAGAGAGACCGCGCCAGGCCTCGCGCTGACGCCCACGATGTACCGCCCGGGCGGTACCCAGAACACCCGGTACTCGCCTCTATCGTCGGTGGTTGATTCGCCGGCCGTGGTGAAGCTGCGTTGTCCATCAACGGTGAAGACGGAACGCAACAAAGAGACCTGAACGCCCGCTACCGCCTCCCCGTTTCCATCCCGAACGCGCCCGGTGACGATTCCTGCCGCAACCATCCGGAAAACCACGTCTTTCATGTCCTGACCCGCGGTGAGGTTGATAGGGGTTCCCGGCGACGTCAGCGTCTTCTGGCCATACTCCTGCTGGGCATACCCGTTCCGCTGAACCCGAAGACGGTATTGGCCGGGTTCGAGGTCCGTGAACGAAAACTTCCCTTCACGCTCGGTCATGCCCGCTGGAATTTGCGGCGCAGGCGTTGGCGGAGAAGCGGGCTCACCCGGCCGTGGCGGCGGGGGCGGAGGCAGGATGCGCATCAACGTAACTTGAGCCCGAGCAAGAGGTTCGCCGGATCCGGAACGCAGCACGG
Source organism: uncultured Acidobacteriota bacterium (assembly GCA_963836435.1). GTDB lineage: Bacteria > Acidobacteriota > Terriglobia > 20CM-2-55-15 > 20CM-2-55-15 > DASTBJ01. The sequence goes on from CAWIJI010000017.1 coordinate 56,516, forward strand.
AGCCCTCGATCGAAGCCTTTGCGGTTTGCTGTCGAGGCTGTTGGGCGGGATTGCCCGGCGTCTGGAAGAGCAACATTAAAAGAGTCGTCAGCGAAGACACTATTTTCATCGTCCCTCCGATCTTTGGCGCCATTTCGAATATCGGTGAATCTCGGCCATTTGACGAAAGAAGCGCACGACGTCCACGTGCAGCTTCGAAAAATTCTGCGACGGGTCTTTCGACTAATTTTTCTCCCGCGTGCCTGGTGTCGCAACTTTCTCCGCGGCCCTTTGCTCTTCAAGCCTGGCGCCGACCAGCGTGTTGTACAAACCGTAATTGCCTTCGTGACAGGCGTGCTCGAACAAGGGACCGACGGTCTTCTTCATGGGCAACTCTCCGGACCAGGGCCGTGCCCACATCGACTCGTCTTCCACCGTGAATTGGTATTGGATGGTATCGTCGGCGACGCGCGTGAAGCGTTCCACCACACGCATGTTCTCGGTGGATCCTCTGAAAGGATTCTTGCCGTTGAAGTTGGTCGTTTCGACGACCAGCGTGTTGCCTTCCCAGTGGCCGCTCGAGATTCCCATCCATTGGCGGATTTTGGGGTCGGGCTTGGGACGCGCGTCGAGGGGAATGATACGGACATCATGGATCATCTCGACGAGAATCATGACGGCGCCCGGCTCCTGAAGAATCTGATAATTGCTGTTGTAGCCGGCATCCATCATGGGGGGACCGGCGCCCGCCATGATCAGGCAGCGATCATCGAGCTGATTGCTCTCGGCAGAGTCCCAGCGGCCGCCGAGGCGTTTGGCCGCTTCGGCGCGTTCGGCCAGAATTTTTTGTCCCTGGGCCGTTACAGGAGGGATTTTGCCATCCGGCGGATCCACAATGATCGAAGTTCGCAGGTTCCGGGCCAGGGTGGACTGGCTTCGGTCCAATCCAAACTGGGTGAAGTCGTAGTGGACGTCCGCTGTGGTTCCCGGCGTCGTCTGCGAGCTTTCGTTTGAAGCTGCCCGCCGTTCAATTTCCGCGGCTTCTTCCGGCGTATAGAACTCCTTTGTGACGCCATTGGGCCGCTCCAACGGTGTGTACGTGGAGTTCGTCCAGTATCCCTGAAGATCCGGCTGGCCGTCCACCGTGCGGGGCGGCGTATAAGGCTTTACAGTCGGCGCCTGCGCTGCGGCAGAATTCGCGGCCAGCAGGACCGCCGCAATCACGGCAAATCGATGGCTCATCGAAGATCTCCTTTGTGTATTAGCGGCATCTTAGTACACCGTTTCATAATTACGATCACGTATTGTGCGGTGGGCACCGCGGAGCGGTGCCGCACGCCGGAGGCGTGCTGAGAATTTTAGCCCAGGGTTAAGCGACCCGGCAGGGGTGCAGGGATTCCTCGCACCTCTGCCGGGGTGCGAACGCCCCTCGTGAGACGAACCCCGGGTGTCGCTCGGCTCCACCCGGGGTTACCTTCCTTTCACGCCTCCGGCGTGCAAAATGTCTAAGCTCCAGGGCACCACGGAGCGGTGCCGCACGCCGGAGGCGTGCTGAGAATTTAGCCCCGGGTTAAGCGAGCGCAGCGAGCGCAACCCGGGGTTACCTTCCTTTCACGCCTCCGGCGTGCACGAAACGTCCAAAGACGGGACCGCACAACCATTTCCGCCCACGATTAGTGCGCCGGAATGAGTTTCACGGGGTGCCGTCCAGGGGCAGGCTGGCCGCCGCAAGAATGTTCCGGGTTTTACGCGATTGTGCAAACACGACGATGCGCATCTCGGAGGGCTTCCAGTGCGCCTCGAGGGAAACGACAGGCTCGGCAACAAACGGATTCAATCGATCCACGCTTCCAATCACACTCAGTCTGCGAACAACCCCCACGTGGCTCAGCTTGCGGCCCTGGTTTTCCCCCTTCGTGACTTCGGACCTCAGGTTGTTTTCCGTCAGCGCGAGATACACATCGGCGGTGTCGTCTGCATCGAGGCTGGCCACCGGGCCGGCTTTTACGCGAAACTTCAGCGGCCCCTGTCCCGGACTTCGGGTGATGACGAAGGGCGCTTTCGGCCGCATTCCTGCCTGCGAGGCGGCGTGAAGGGCCTGGGTGGCATCACTGCCCACCAGCTCGGCCTGGCCGTCGACGACCATCTGCGGCGTGTAAACACCCGAACTGCCGAATGCTCGCGCATAGTCTCCCTGTCTATCGCTGAACTGCGCCGACGAAAAAGGGTCCGTCCATCCAAGCCGGTTCCAATAGTCCACGTGCTCGCTCAGCGCGATGATTTCGACCCCGGCCACGGGTTGTTGTTCAACCAGCCTCGTCAAAACCTGATCCGCAGGAGGGCAACTCGAACAGCCTTCAGAGGTGAACAGCTCAACGACCACGGGCGTTCGCTCTCCGGTCTCCGGCGCAGCGCTCGAGGGCGGTTGAAAGTAAAACCAGGCCCCGATGGCGAACACGACCAGCGCCATTCCAAACCCTTGTTGCTTGATGCTCATCGGTTATCTCTCCTTTCCTTCGGTTGCGGGAGAATACCCGGGGGCGGCAGTGGGTGCGAGGAGTCCCTGCAGCCCTTCCGGAGTGCACGCTAAACTCACGTTCTCCATCGGCACCATCCGGGAACCCAACTGCAAAATTCGAGACCTCACCTCGTACCCACGGGTGCGTCCCGGATAACCTTGTGGCATGACTCCGACACTTGCGGCGCTGAACGACATGACAGCTCCCCCAATCTATTACATTTGGAGCCCTGTGGAAACGAAGCGCCAGCCCCGTTATCCAATCCCCTCCTCACGCGGCGCCGATTCCCCCTATAATTCCCTCATGGCCAAAGACGTCCGCGAGCGCGCCTTCACAACGATCTCGGGCGTCCCTGTCGATGAGGTCTACACGCCCGAGAGCGTACGCGACCTGGACTACGCGCGCGATCTTGGGGACCCCGGGCAACCACCTTACACCCGCGGCATTCACGAGAACATGTACCGCGGCAAGCTCTGGACCATGCGTCAGTTCAGCGGATTCGGAACCGCCGAGGAGACCAACGAGCGGTATCACTATCTGCTCGAACACGGGCAGACCGGCCTGTCTGTGGCCTTTCATCTGCCCACCCTTATGGGGTACGACTCCGATCATCCGATGTCGGAAGGCGAAGTCGGGAAATGTGGCGTCGCCATCGATTCCCTTGCCGACATGGAGGCGCTTTTCGCAGGAATTCCGCTGGACAAAATCAGCACCTCGATGACAACCAATGCGCCGGCGACGATTCTGTGGTCGATGTATCTGGTCGTTGCCGAGAAACAGGGGCGTGCCCTGGGAAAAGCTTCGCGGCACGATACAGAACGACATTCTGAAGGAATACATCGCGGAGAAGACCTACATCTTCCCTCCCCGCCCGTCCATGAAGCTCATTGTCGACACATTCGAGTTCGGCACCCGGCACGTGCCGCAATGGAATGTCATTTCCGTCAGCGGCTATCACATCCGCGAGGCCGGTTCGACGGCCCTGCAGGAACTGGCGTTCACGCTGTACGACGGCATCGAATACGTCGAATGGGCGCGCCGGGCAGGACTCGACATCGATGAGTTCGCGCCCCGGCTCTCGTTCTTCTTCAACGCGCACAACGATTTCTTCGAGGAGATCGCCAAGTACCGCGCGGCGCGCAACGTCTGGTACAAGGTCATGACGGAGCGATTCCAGTGCAAAAATCCCAGGTCTGCCATTCTGCGATTCCACACTCAGACTGCGGGCTGCGCGCTGACCGCCCAGCAGCCTTACAACAACATGGTCCGGGTGGCGCTTCAAGCGATGGCCGCCGTCATGGGCGGGACGCAGTCCCTGCACACCAACTCCCTTGACGAATCCCTGGCCCTGCCAACCGAACACGCCGCGACGCATCGCCCTGCGAACCCAGCAGATCATTGCGCATGAAACGCGGCGTCACCGAACACGTCCGGATCCGCTCGGAGGATCCTATTTCCTGGAACGGCTTACCCTCGACATGGAAAAAGGCTGCCTGGAATACTTCGATCGTCTGGATGCGATGGGCGGCATGGTGGCGGCAATCGAACTGGGATTTCCTCAGCGGGAAATTCAGGACGCGTCTTATCGAGTATCAGAAGGCAGTGGAGCGTAAGGAAAAGATCATCGTCGGCGTGAACGATTTCGTTCTTGACGACGAGCCGCCCATGGACATCCTGCTCGATCGACGAGTCCGTCGCTGACACGCCAGATCGCCAAAACCCGGAGGTGCGCGCAAACCGGGATAACACGCGCTGCGGTGAGTCGCACTCGAGTCGTTGCACAAAGCCGCGGCGGTCGGGTAACGTCAACATGATGCCCTTCATGCTGGATTGTGTCCGCGCGTACGCAACGCTCGGCGAAATCTGCGACACCCTGCGCACCGTCTACGGAACCTACGAGGAACCCACTTTCTGATGCCTGAGAAGAATTCGCGTGATCGTTGCCAAACCCGGTCTCGATGGACATGACCGCGGCGCGAAAATCATCGCCCGGGCGTTCCGCGATGCCGGTTTCGAAGTGATCTACACGGGTCTCCGGCAGACTCCCGAACAGGTCGTCACCGCCGCGCTGCAGGAAGATGCCGACGTCGTCGGCCTGTCCGTGCTTTCCGGCGCGCACATGACGCTGTGCCCGCGCATCATGGAACTGATGAAGAAAGCGAAGGCCTCGACGAGTTCTGGTGATTGTCGGGGGCATCATTCCGGACCAAGACATCGGCCGAAACTCAAAGAGCTCGGCGTCTAGCGAGGTTTTCAGCCCGGCGCTTCAACAGAAGACATCATCACGTACGTGAAAGGAAACGTGGCAAACGCGGAAAACCAGGCGAATCATGAAGCGATGCGAGCTGGTCGCCGAGCTTCGATCCAGAAGCTTGAACAGGTGCAAGCAGGGCGGCGGTGATGCCGCAGTCAAACGCCACAAAGGCCGCGGCAAGATGTTCGTGCGCGAACGAATCTGCACGCTTCTCGATCCCGACACCCCGTTTCTTGAATTCAGCGCGCTCGCCGCCAACGGCATGTACAGACGACGAGGCGCCAGGCGCCGGAATTGTTACCGGAATCGGCACGATTCACGGACACAGACCGTCATCGTCGCCAACGACGCAACCGTCAAGGGCGGCACGTACTTCCCGATCACGGTCAAGAAACACCTGCGGGCCCAGGAGATCGCGCTCCAGAACCATTTGCCCTGCCTTTATCTGGTGGACTCCGGCGGAGCGTTTCTTCCTCTGCAGGCCGAAGTTTTTCCGGATCGCGACCACTTCGGCCGCATCTTTTACAACCAGGCCCGCATGTCGTCGCCGGGCATATACCAGGTGGCGGCCGTGCTAGGCTCATGCACCGCCGGTGGAGCATATGTCCCGGCGATGAGCGATGAAGCCATCATCGTCCGCAATCAGGGCACGATTTTTCTCGGAGGACCGCCGCTGGTCAAAGCCGCCACTGGCGAGGAAGTCACAGCCGAAGAACTGGGCGGCGCAGACGTGCATTGCCGGATCTCCGGAGTCGCCGACCATTACGCGCAGAATGATGCTGACGCGCTGCGGATCGTCCGCGACATTTTCCGCTCGATCCCGAAGCCGCGCCCATCAGAGCAGGTCGCCGAACCGGAAGAACCCCAGCTACGGCTCCCGAAGAAATTTACGGCATCGTGCCGCGAGATCCTAGACAGGGTATACGACGTTCGTGAGATCATCTACCGCATCGTCGATGCCAGCTGGTTTCACGAATTCAAGGCGCTCTACGGCCGAACGGTCATCTGTGGATTCGCGCGCATCTGGGGATATTCCGTCGGCATCATCGGAAACAATGGCGTCCTATTTTCTGAAAGCGCTCTAAAAGCGACGCATTTCATCGAACTCTGCGCGCAACGAAAGATTCCGCTCATGTTCCTTCAGAACATTACGGGCTTCATGGTGGGTAAGCAGTATGAGCATGGCGGCATCGCCAAGGACGGAGCCAAGATGGTGAATGCGGTCGCGAATGCTGCGGTACCGAAGTTCACCGTGATCATCGGAGGTTCGTACGGCGCAGGAAATTACGGAATGTGCGGGCGGGCCTACGGTCCGCGCCAGCTCTGGATGTGGCCCAACGCGCGGATATCGCGTCATGGGCGGTGAACAGGCGGCGAATGTCCTGCTTCAGGTGAAGATGGATCAGCTTCAGCAGCGGTCGAAAACCATGTCGCCCGCCGAGCAGCAGGAGTTCATGCAACCGATCCTGGACAAGTATGCCGAAGAGGGCAACGCCTACTACAGCACTGCCAGGCTATGGGACGATGGCGTCATCGATCCTGCGGACACCCGCATGGTGCTGGCCCTTGGAATTTCGGCGGCAATGAACGCGCCCCTGGAAGAGACCCGCTTCGGCGTCTTCAGAATGTAAGAAGGGGAGATAAGGGAGAGGAGATGAGATAAGGGAACAGACAGATAACCGGTGACCCTATGTAGGTTCACGCTTTTCGAGAACCGCCAAATCCAGGTGCGGGCAGGGATTCGAGGGAAAACCACACATTCCGCGATTTGAAATCAGCCCGAAATAATTTCTGCAATATTATGCTCAGCATTCAAATCGGAGGCTGAGCATGGACCCTGGGTGTCGATCTCTCCACAGATCGTGAATCGACCTTCAGCGGCTCAGCGGGAGCATCGGCGTGCATTGGATCATTTTTAACAGCGCTGACGGCATGAGCCAGTTGGATACGGCGCAGAAACTTGGCGTCAGTCGGCCGGTCGGCATACATTGGAATGTCGTTTCCAAGCAGATGGCATCGCGGGATTGGTTGATGCCAAGGGCCGGGGTGTCAGCGCGCACTTGAAAACGCGCTTTTTTGAGCGAGCGCCGTGAATTGATCATCATCATCGCCTAGGCTTGCCGAGGCTCTGGTAAGGTAGAGGGCGAGCGGAAGAAGAAAACCCCGATCGTTAGCGCGATCGGGGTTTTTGTTATGGGGC
>CAWIJI010000018.1:0-302034 GCA_963836435.1 uncultured Acidobacteriota bacterium
TTTCTCTTCATGCGTACTACGGGAATACACCGGTCCTGACGGCAAACAGCACGGCCCGCTACCTGGCAATGAACCTCGACATGGAGCGGCAGATTGCCGAGTCGGCCGCCGTCTGCGACTACATCCAGGGCATGCGCCGGTCGGGCAAGCGGCTCTGGCTGTCGTTCGATGAGTGGAACGTCTGGTATCGGGCGCGCAGCGGTAATGCCACCAACGGCAACCGCACGTTCGCCCCCAGGCTGCTCGAGGAGGTCTACAACCTCGAAGACGCTCTGCTGGTTGGCGGTTTCATCAACTCCCTGGTGCGCAACGCCGATCGCGTGCGCGTCGCCTGTCTCGCCCAACTCGTCAATGTCATCGCGCCGCTGGTAACGAATGACACCGGGGTGCTGCGGCAAAGCACGTTCTATCCCTACTCCTGGGCGTTGAAGTACGCCCGGGGCCGCGTGCTCGATCTGCGCATCGAGTCGCCCACCTATCCCATTCGCGCCGACGGACTGCAGGCGGATTTCGCCAGGAACGCCGACGTTCCCTTTGTGGATGTCGTCGCCACCATCGACCCGCAAAACGGCGAAGCCTGCATTCTGATGCTGAATCGCGATCTTGATGGCGAACGCGAAGTGATCCTGGACTGGCGCGAAACGACGCCAACCCGCGTGCTTGCGTGCGAGACCCTCACCGGCAGCGACCTGAAGGCATTCAACACTTTCGAACAGCCGCAGCGCGTCATTCCCCGCGCTCTTGACGCCCCCAGGCCCGGAAGCCAGATGACGATAAAGCTGCCGGCGCGCTCGCATACCGTCCTGCATCTGGCAACATCGTGACGGACGGCGGCGCCTTCGGCGCGCTGGAGTTTAGACATTCTTGAGTCCGAGCGGGAGCGGAAACACGAGGTTACGTCTCCGGTTTGCAGGTTCGTCCGCAAGATGATGGCGACGTTGAAACGTGAGTCTGAGCACGCCGGAGGCGTGCTCAGAATTTAGCCCCGGGTTAAGCGACCGTAACCCGGGGTTACCGTAACGGGAATGTTGCACCCCGGCAGGGGTGCAGGGATTTCTCGCACCCCTTCGGGACCCCGGCGGGGTGCAAATGCCGCTCGTGAGATGAACCCCGGGTGTCGTTGCGCTCCACCCGGGGCTACCTTCCAGTCACGCCTCCGGCGCGCAAGATGTCTAAACTTCAGGGCGCCTTCGGCGCCTGGCCCGTTATGCCTTGCGGGAACAAAATTCTCGTTACGCAGCTAAGGGGCGCTGGAGGCGGGAGCCCGAGCGTTGTCGCTTCGGCGAGCCACCGACAGCTTCGCCAGCAGCGGAACACTCACGAGCGTCACTGCGCACATCGCGAGAAAACTGGCGCCATAGCCGGCACGTGCGGCGATCTGGCCGCCGGACCATCCTGACCACGCCTCGCACCCGTTCGTCGCCGACATGAATGTGCTGAATTGCGTTCCGCCCAGCCGCGGATCGGTGAGGTCCATGAATAGCGCGTAGGACGAGGAGGTGAAGAGTCCAATGAACAGGTACATGGTGGTGAGCAGGGCGAGCGCCGCGCCAGGCCGTGCGCCACCAGCCGCGAGATCCAGCACACCCAGCGCCGCGATCGCCGCCACGAACCCGAGCGCGAACACCGCGACGCTCCATGCCCGACCCATGTGGTCGGAGAGCAGACCGCCGAGCAGGCCGCCGGTGACCATCGCCAGGACGACCGCGACGCCGAAGAACAGGCCGATCGTCTCCTGCGATACGCCCCGATCCAGGAGATAGGGGCCGGCAAGCTGTCCCGCCGATTCGAACGCGGCCGCACCGGTCAGTGCGAACGCCAGGCCAAACCACGTCGTGCGCCGCCGGAACGCCGCGCGCAACAGCGCCGTGAACTCGGCCAAAGATTGCTTCGACGCAAGCACCGACGCGGGCTCTCGCACGAATGCGAGCAGCACGAGGGACGACCACGTGCAGGCGATGAGCGCGATGAGTATCCAGGCCTGGCCGAGTCGCGAGGCGACGAGCAGCGCGCCGCCGCCAAACAGACTCCGGCCTACCAGCATTCCCGCCTGCATTGCGCCGTTGAGCATGCCGCGTTCGCCGTCGGGCACGACGTTGATGGCGAAGGCGTCAATCGCCACGTCCTGTGTCGCGGCCGAAATCGCGTGCGCGAGCAGAAGTCCGGCCCACCATCGAAAGTGCGCGGCCGGATCGAGCCAGATCAGGGGGATCAGTGTCAGCCCCATCGCGAGTTGCGCCGTGATGATCCAGGCGCGGAATCCCCACCGGCGCGAACGCGCTGCATCGACCAGAGGAGCCCACAGGAACTTGAACGTCCACGGCAGTACAAGCATCGCGGTCAGCGTCGTGATGCGCCCGATGGCGACGCCGGAGGTGCGCAGGAGCGTCGGCAGCGTCCACCAGATCAGGCCGATCGGACCGCCCTCGCTGAAGTACAGGGCCGTAAAGACGATTGTGCGTCCCCACCGGGCCGCGAGGAGACTTTCGTGCGGCGGGGCTGGGGCGCCAACAGACACCGTCATCGGACGATTCTAACGCCGATATGCCATGCCGTGCGTGCATCGGATCGACGACACTTGAATTGCGCCTGGCTTGTAACAAAGTTCGCGCGCAGTGGAACTATCTCATCTGGAGTCGAAAACAGAACGTGCCGGATTCGCGGACGGATCGAAACGATGTGTATCAGCAGGTGACCGCCGCCTATGGTCGCGCGTTGGACCGGCTCGCACGCGCCTACGAGTCGGATCCCGACCGCCGCCAGGACCTGCTGCAGGAGATTCACCTGGAGGTGTGGAGAAGCCTGGAGGTTTACGAATCGCGCTGCGCTCTGCGGACATGGGTTTACCGGGTCGCTCACAACACGGCAGCCAAACATGTCCTTCGTCGATGCCGAACCAAACCCGAGGTGCTCGTTAGCCTGGATGACATCCCAAACCTTTCCGCAAGTCAGAAGCCGGACGGAGCCGCCAACGGTCGCGAGGTTCTGAGGGAACTGATGGAATTTATTCACCTGTTGAAGCCCCCGGATCGCCAATTGATGCTTCTTTATCTGGAAGGCGTCGATACGGAATCGATCGGGGAAATCATCGGCTTATCGCCGGGAAATGTTCGAACCAAGATTCATCGCCTGAAGGCCATTCTGGCGAGGCAGTTTCGAGCGGGAGTGCCGTCATGAGCCCGCAGGCGCCCAAAACGGATCTCAGAAACCTTTGGCAAGGCATGGAAGAGGAGGGAACGACAATGTCGGCGGAACAAATTCAGCGGAAGGCGCAGGAATTCCTGAGGAAAAACCGTCGCGACCTGATCGCGCGCTTCTTATTCGCACTCGTCGCGTCGGTGTTTTGCGCTTTCGTCATCATGAACTCCAGGGTCCCGACGGTTCGAACCGTTGCAGTTCTGGTGATGATCATGCTCCTGGCCGGCGGTTTCCAGCGGTTGTACCGTTCCTATAGAACAGGTATGGCGCCATCGTCGGGCGGCGAGAGCCAACCCTGGAGTTCCTGTGTGGAGTTTTACCGCAGCGAACTGGGGAAGCATCAGGCGTTTGCGGGGCAGCCCGTGTGGCAGATGACGGCCGCAGTGCTGGCAATCGCATGGCTGACTCCCCGGGTTTTGGCCCGCCGCAGCGCCGATCCGCTAAACATCGCGCTCTCCGTGGTTCTGTTCGCGGCCGGCGGACTGATCGCTCTGATGGTTGTGAGAAAGGTGCAGGCCCGGCGGGTTCAAGGCGACATGGAGGCATTGAATCGTTTCATCGAGGATCGTCATTCCGGAGGAACCGATGGCGACACTGTCCACGAGTAGAAAAAGCGAGTCTCATGTACCGTGCGTGGGGCTCCCCCGCTCAGCGAGACCGAGAGGTTTTCTCGAAAACGATGAAGTCAATAGGTTCAACAATAGCTTGAGCTGCTGAGATCGACCTGATTGTTTCCAGGCCGGTTCTGAACTCCGTGGGATCGATGCTGGCGAGAATCGAGTCGCCGCCCGCCGCGAGTTTTTCGGCATAGGCCTGGGGACTCGCCGCCACTTCCTGAACAACAGAGGTGCGCGCTACGGTCTGAAAACCGGCCTCTTCGAAGGTTCGGCACTGGTCGTCCAGCGCGGGAATGCGTTCCTCGATCAGGCGGCGGCTCGAGGGGAAATAAGGTACATAGGGATAGTCTCCCACGCGGTCGCGTGTGCCTGTGCGAAGGCAGACGCGGCCGTTCACGGCGAGAGTTCGCCAGCATTCACGCGCGGCCAGAGGTTTGTTCGTGAAGTGGTGGTACGCCATGGAGATGAAAATCAGGCTCAGCGAGTTCTCTCTTAGAGGAAGGGCCTCGGCCTGAGCGATCGCGTAGTGCGTCTGCGGGCCGTTTTGACGTTCCCTAGCCTGACTCAGCATCTTTCGTGAGGGGTCCAATCCGAGCGTGCAGGTCTGGAGCCGAGTGGCGAGGGCCGCCGTGAATCTGCCGGTTCCGCAGCCGAGGTCGAGGATAGTGGTGGTCTTCGGGGGCCGATGAGCGAGGACGACGTCCATCCACATTTCAAGAAAGGCGGGACCGTGTTCCCGGGCGCGATTGTAGCCTTCTGGAATGCTCGTCTGGTCGTATTCCATTTCAGGGTCTACCGTACCTTCCCCGTGACATCAGGAGTGAAGTCCGTTTGTGTTGCATGTTGTCACCTGCGGTCAAAGGGCCATCGTACCACTTAGGGATGCCCTGCGCCCGGTCGAGTGAGGACGCCGGACCTTGACTATGAGAGAATAATCTTACATGAGCTCCTCAACGAGAGCGCCGATCCGAGTATCCTGGGTCGAACTCGGCACCGTTCCACCCCAGAAACTGAAAGAAGCAAAACTGGAACTACACCGCGTCGTGCAGATCGTGGCGGATGTTGGACGCACCTACGCGGTCATCAAACCTGACGATGCACACACGAACCTGGAATACTTGCCGGATCATACAGCTTTGGCCGGACAGTGGACTCCGGGGCGGCGCACCGCTCGTGCTCTTCTCCAGATCTCGACGATGGAATTGGTTATCGAGGGAACGGACGGAGACCGGCGGATGATTCTCGGTGTCCTGCCGCTTGCCAACGTGCGCTCGAAGGACGCCTGGGCCTGGACGGACACCGTCTTGAAGGATCATCTGGGCCCCAGACGATTCACCCCCCTGTCGCGGTTCGAGTTTCCTCTTCCGCCGGGGCCCGGAGCGGGCACGCGACCGTTTCGAGGTGAGCCCGAGGAGCACTTCCAGGAGCTTGCGTGCTGGTACGCGAACGCTCATGCGCTGCTTGAATCGCTTAAGCGGACATTCAAAGGAGCGTCTGAAGTGCGGTGCTGGCCGCACCATTTCGATATCGCGTTTCGCCTTCCGGTTGCGCGGGGAAGCGGTCGAGCGAAAGGATCTATCGGGATCGGACTTAGTCCTGGTGACGACGCCTACGGCGAGCCTTATTGGTATGTCACCCCATGGCCCTTGCCGGACTCGCCGGAGTTACCTGCGCTTCCAAGGGGCGGGCAATGGCAGGATCGCAGCTGGACCGGCGCGGTTTTGACAGGCCGCCGCCTGGTTTCTGTCGGCCGGGGCCGGGAGCAGGCGGCCGCGGCACGCGAGTTCCTGCTCGCATCCGTGGCCGCCTGCAGCAAGATCCTTACTGGCGCAAGCGCCAAATCCTGAAGGGATCAATCCTGCAGGACGCTAGAGTCTATTGAAAAAGTTGCGGCGCAAAACTGTTCAGATAGTTGCGCCAGTTGATCCAGGTGTGCGCGCCCGGACTTTCCTCGAAGGTGACAGCAAAGCCGTGTTTCTTAAGCAGGTCGACCGTGGCCTTCGTCGTCGCCATGAGACTGTCGTCTTTTCCGGTGCTGAACCAGACGAGTTTCAGACCTTTCTTCAATCCGGCATTGTCCAGAGCAGCGAGATTGCGAGACTCCCAGCTATTTGGATTGGGCGCGGCCGGCGCCGGCGCGGGAGCCGCTGTCGCGTCGCCGCGTGCGCCTCTTCCACCGCCGCCCACTTCTCCGATAAGGCCGGAGCTGAAGACGCCTATGTAGGCGAAGCGCTGAAGGTTGGGGATCGCGATATTCAAGGTCTGCGATCCACCCATCGAAAGTCCCGCCATCGCGGTATGCGCACGGTCTGTCAGGACTCGATAGCGCTTTTCGACAAGCGGCATGACATCCGTGACGAACTCTTTTGCAAAGTCGTCCGTTGCCGAGAGGAAACCGCCCCCGCCACGGCCGGCGCCTGGTGTCGGCGGCGTGTGGCCTGCGGTCATGACGACGATCATCGGCCTGGCTTTCTTCGCAGCGATGAGATTGTCGAGGATGTAGTTGGCGCGCCCCACGGATGTCCACGACTGATCGTTATCGCCGGCGCCATGGAGCAGATAAAAAACGGGGTATTTGTCGTTGCTGGTTTCATATCCCGGAGGCGTATACACGTGCAGCCTGCGCCACGCGTTGAGAGCCGTGGAGAAGTAGTTCACGGATGCAACCGAGCCGTGGGGAACGTTCTTCGTATCCATGAAGTCCGCTCCCGGTACGTAGACCATGCTCCAGACATTGGCGTTGGATTCGCTGATCGACGGGCTGCGCGGATCGATCGTTGCCACGCCATCGACGTTAAAGGTGTACCGATAGGCGCCCGGTTCCACGGGGCCGACCGTCGTCGACCAGACACCGTTGTCGGCTTTCGTCAGAACCGCGGTCTGGCCAAGTCCTGGAATGTCGCTCGCAGTCAGGCGCACCGACTGAGCCCGTGGCGCAGACAGCCTGAATGTGATCTTCCTGTCTTCGGAAACCTCCGGAGAGACTACTGGCGGCGCTTGCGCTCCACGGCCACCACCCCTGCCGCCACGGCCGCCATCGTCTGCACCGCGTTCGGCGGCGGGCTGCTGAGCCCATGCGGAAGCAGCCATCGTCAGAATCAAAAGAGATGTTCTTAGCGTCATAGGGATCTCCTTTTCGTATGCCGCACATCATACCTTAGGGGGTGCCAATGCGGAGATGCGTCAGGGCATTAGTGATCTGCTTCTATCACGCGCAGCGGTAAGGGAGGATTTTCCCCGGTCGTGATATGCACTGTTGTTCCGAGCGGTTCATAGCCGCGCAAGTATTCCGCATTCAGCTCCGCATTGGGTTCGATGCCGTCCCATGCGAAAAGCTTGTATTCCCCGGGGGCGATTCCGCGCAGCAGGAAGGCGCCGTCTTCGCCGGCTACTGCATGACGATAGAGGTCGAGCCGCAAACGGCTCTCGGTTTCCGGCGCCAGAATCACTTGCGCGCCCGGAAAACGCAGGTTGTTCTGATCAAGAACTACGCCGCCGATCCGTCCACCGTCCAGACCAATCAGGAGCCGTAATTCGCCCGCAGCGGTACCGGGGCTGTCGTCTACGTCAAAGGGATTTGCCAGGGCCTCCTTTGTCAACCCATCGGCGAAGGTTAGTGCGGCAGCCCTCAAATAGAGATCTTCAGGAAGGCCGGAGACGTTGACCGAATAGGTGCCCCGCTGAACACCAGGGATGGCGAATCGATTCTCCATGCCAATGGAGACCGGCGGCGGAACCGGAAGGATCGGATCCACTTCGGCGATGCTGACCCTTGCAGTGCGAAGGTCCATCGGCGTTCCTTCGCTGTTGTAAATGCTTCCGTTCAAAACAGATCCAGGGGAAAGGGTTAACCGTACGGTGAGATCCGCGTTGCTCACCCGAATCCGCTGCTCGGCTCTTCCTGCATCCGATGACGCCGTTACAAGATAGGTGCCGGGCGCCACGTTGCTCAGAGCCAGGGATCCCCGCTGGGCTGTACCCGCATAGCGAGCCTTGCTCGCGACACCATCCGGACGAATAAGTCTGACGTCTGCATTGGGGCCCTGGCCTCTTCCCCCGCCTCCTGTACCGCTGCGGCTTGCGATGGATACTGCGACGGTTGCGAGTGTGCGTTCGCTCAAGATGAAGTCCATTCCACCGGCATCTCGTCCCGGATCAAGACGGATCGGTTTCGCATCCTCAGGCTCTGCGAATCCCGGAAAGTACGTTGGTGCGTATGTTGTCCGGACATCCCTGGCTTCGAGGCGGCCCTCGCGTTCAAATGCCGAAGCAGATATCGACTGGACGGTTGTCGCAAGCTGCAGGCCTTCGCGTTCCGCGCTGAGGAAGTACTCGCCAGGATCGAGCCAGTAGAGCCGATAGTTGCCGCGATCATCGGTTCTGGCCGAAACCGCAGGAACCAGGGTCCGGTTGCCGCGTGCGTCGTAGGCTCGCCTGAGCGCCGTGACCAGGATGTTCGCGATCGGTGTACCGGACGGATCGTGAACTACTCCCGAGATCGTGGGCGCGGGATTCATCCGGAAAGCGAGGTTCGTCAGGATTTGACCGGGTCTCAGGTCGATTGGGGGAATTGCCAGTCGCGACGACCCGCGATACTCCTGTCGCAGGTATCCATCTTTTGTGACGAGCAGGCGGTAACGGGCTGGAGGTAGGCCGGAGAAGATAAACCTGCCGGAACTGTCGGTCCGGGCGATGATCGATCCAGCGGCCGACGACAGCTCCGCCCGCGCATTCACCAACGGCTCCGGGGGATTGGTCCCCTCGCGGACGACATACCCTCCGATTGCACCGCCGGGTATGCCATCTGCCTGCGCAATCTGCCCCGCATACCCGGATACCGCCATCGCCGACATCAGAAGCCAGAGGATCATCTCAGGGCTCCCGTAGTTTCAGACACAGGAATAGCGATCAGGCGTGTCTCCACGCGCTGCCCTTCGAGAACGGTGACGGGTTGCCCCATGCTGAAGTATTCGTTGGCTAGTGTGGTGTTGTACGCCAAAGCGTAATGAGCGTCCGGCCCTAGCTCCTCAAAGGCATAAACTCTATAGTTGCCCGGCGGGACGCCTGAGACCCGAAACCGGCCGACTCCATCGGCGGTGCCGACCCGCAATTGATCTTCCCGCGCCCCGAAAAAGGGACTTGCTGACGCGGGCAAGAGCACCACCTCCGCGCCCGGAACCGGCTGTCCTGCACGATCGACGACCGCCCCTTCAGACGTGCCGCCAGTGGAGCTCAACTGAATGCCAAGTTCTTCAGGGAACTGGGGATCAAACCGAATCGCGGTCAATACTTCCCGGCCGGCCCCGGCCAACGACCGGAACTGAGCGCCGGCGCGGCCGCCCCCTGCTGCGATGGTGGCGTTTCCGACGCGGATGCTTTTAACGTAGGTGTTCTCCGGAAAAGATTCGACGACGACGAAGAAAGCGCCGGGCCCGATATTCTTCAGAGTGAACGAACCGTCCGGGTACATTTCCGCGGGGATGCGCTGATCGATATTCGGGGAGTCTCGGGCCAGCATCACGCGCGTCGCGGTTTGCTGTTGAGGAGTCGAGCCGTCCAGAGTCACCCTTCCGCCGACGTCGACGGCCTTCTTCAATTGCACGACGATATCCCGAAGTCCCTGGTTTGAGACGCTCAACGGAATGACGTCCGATGCGAGGCCTTCGGCGAGTGCGAGCATCGAATAGGCGCCAGGGGACGCTCCGCCCAGGACGAACGAGTTGCAGACACGCGGGCCGAAATCCTTATCACCGCTCACAGCGCCGCCGGCGGAAACCAGGGCAATCCGTCCGCAAACGCCCATGCCTTGCGGATCCACAAGCCGTCCCGATATGGTGACATATGAACCTTCCTTCAAGAGGAGGTTGACGTTGTTGGCTTCGCCGCCGGTCCTGAGATCGACGCTCTGCGAGTACACTGCCGGGTACCCGTTGTCCGGCTTCGACAGGTTCGGGCTCAAGAGCAATCCGTCGGCCGCCGAAAGCTGTTCCCGTTCGCTGTAGCTGGCGCTGATGGTGTATTCGCCGGGGCGAAGCCAGAACATCCGGTACTCTCCCCGATCGTCCGTGAGCGTTTCGGCTACGGATCGCATACGTTGTCCGGATCGCGTGTAGACGAGGCGCAACGCCTGAACGCGCGCCCCCGCCAGTCGTTCGCCATTCGGATCGAAGACAGTCCCGGAGACAGCGGGTGCCGAGGGCACCCGTAGTGTGACGTTCATGCGCTGCCGGAAGTTCATCGTCACCGGCATTTTGAGTCTCATCCCATCGTGAACGACGACGACCATATATTGACCGGGAGGAACATCGCGAAACGCGTAGGCGCCACCGTCCTTCGTGGTCACCTCGGTCGACGTCGGCCAGAGCGCCACCTGAACGTTAACCAGTGGCTGGTTTGTGCCGTCCCGAACAACGACCCCTTCGATGGTGCTCTCGGTTTGCTGGGCGAAGGCCAGGAGCAGAAGTGTCAGAAGAATCGTCATAGGAAGTAATGACAGCGAGTATAAGGGGAAAGTTCAGACCGTGTCTCACCAGGCAGGAATGGCGACCCTAAGAGGATACCGTCTATTTGATGGAGCTTCTTTTCGGGCGATCAGGTTGACCTTGTCTCCGTTTGCGCCAACCGTTACGGAAGCGTTTCGTTGGTGTAATCCGGCGGACGTTTCGCTCATGGATCCGATCTTGAAGTTGTTGGTTTCCCTTCTCACCAATCGGAAATCTCTTCAGCGGCCGCTGGCTCCTGATAATCTCTCATCTTCGCTGTCCGGAGGATGGGAGATGTTTTTTTCGATACTGAAGGGGTTGAGGGACACGTTTGCGTGGGTCGGCGCGGTCGCCGGGTTCGGAGTTCGCGGGCTCTGGAGGGCTCTGCGCCCCCCATTGGAGTTGGCGGAGATCGCTCGCCAGATTTACGAAGTCGGGTTTCGTTCGTTGCCTCTGATCACTGCCGCCGGCTTCGCCGTTGGCGCCGTGATGTCGATGCACACGAGGGCCACGCTTGCCCGGTTTGGCGCAGTATCGCTGATTCCTGCTGGATTGGGCGTGGCGATGATCAAGGAGACCGGACCTCTGATTACGGCGCTGCTGTTTGCCGGCCGTGTCGGAGCGGGCATCGGCGCCGAACTCGGCGCGATGCGGGTCACCGAGCAGATCGACGCGCTGGAAAGCCTTGCGGTCGACTCGTTCAAACACCTGGTCGTGACGCGCGTGCTTGCTTGCATGGTCGCGATGCCCCTGCTGACCGTGGTGATGGACTCTACCGGCATCATCGGCGGCTACGCGGCCGAACACCTTATCAGCGGCATGACCTTTCATCTGTATTTCGATCGGGCGCTGTCGGTGATCGATTTCGATGACTACGTTCCGGCCACCCTCAAGACCATCCTGTTCGGTTTCATCATCGCCAATGTTTCTTCCTACCTGGGATATTACACGCGCGGCGGCACCGCAGGTGTCGGCCAGGCTTCGACGCGCAGCGTGGTGTTCAGCTCGATCCTGGTTATCCTGACCAACGTCGTTGTGGTGAAGGCGATCTTCTTCTTTTTCCCAGGCGCTGCGGAGTGACCGTCGAAGCCGCCATTCGCTTCGACCACGTCTCGAAGTCGTTCGGAAACCTGACCGTGCTCGACGATATTTCGTTCGAGGTTCCGCGAGGAAAAACGTTTTGCATCCTCGGGCGCAGCGGATCAGGCAAGAGCGTGATGCTGCGTCAGATGATCGGTCTCGTTCGTCCGAGTTCCGGCAGGATTTACCTCGATGGCCAGGACATCACGGAACTGTCCGACTCCAAATTGATGAGCGTGCGGAAGAATGTGGGTTTCCTCTTTCAGTATTCGGCTCTGTTCGATTCCATTTCCGTCGGGGGAAACGTTGCATTTCCTCTTCGACGCCACACGCGGATGCGCGAGCGCGAAGTCCAGGCCAAAGTCGGGGAGTTGCTCGGTCAGGTCGGCCTGGAGCAGCAGCGCGACAAGATGCCGGCGGAAATTTCCGGTGGCATGCGGAAACGCGTCGGACTGGCGCGGGCTCTTGCCCTCGATCCGGCAATCCTCCTCGTTGACGAGCCCAGCAGCGGACTGGACCCGATCACGTCGTTGGAGATCGACAATCTATTGCTCGATATGAAACGCACCAGGGGCGCGACCATCGTGGTCGTCACCCACAACATTCCCAGCGCGCTGCGCATTGGAGACACTCTGGCGTTCCTGCATGAGGGGCGGATATTGGACAGCGGCACGCCCGAGCACCTTCAAAACAGCAGCAGCGCGCTGGTAAAACACTTTATGTCCGTTCAGGGAGGTACATGACCATGCCAGCTTCTCGTCAAGCGATTGTTGGAGTCTTTCTTGCCGGAGGGCTGTTGCTCTTTGCTGCGGGCCTGTTCTGGATTGGCGATCGAAGGCAATTGTTCGCCAATAACATGCAGCTCTACACGGAGTTTGCCAACGTCAGCGGTCTTGCGATTGGCGCCAAGGTGCGAGTCGCCGGCGTGGATGCCGGGGAGGTTCAGGAGATCATTGTTCCCGCCAGCCCCGAAGCTCACTTTCGCATTCGCTTCCGCGTACTGAAGACTTTTCTTCCGATTCTGCGGAAGGACTCGGCCGTCAGCATTCAGAACGACGGTCTGCTCGGCAGCAAGTTCCTGCAGGTGAATGCCGGATCCAACGTGTCGTCGGCGATAACTGAAGGAGACACTATTCCTGGAGTCGAGCCGGTCGAGATTTCCGACCTGCTGACCCAGGCGTCGACAACGATTCAGACGGCGAACGACGCTGTTCTGGACGTTCGTAACGGCATCAGTCAAACCGTGGAGGCGATTCTCGACATTAACCGTCAAACGACCGACGTGATCAAGGATGCGGGCACACAGGTTGGTAAGCTCACGGCCGCGGGTAATCAGATGGCCGGCGAAGTGACGATGATGATTACGAATGTGCGCAACGGCCAGGGAACGATCGGCAGGCTGCTTACCGACGACAGCCTTTATGAAAAGTTCCGTACGATGGCTGACGATGGCCAGCAGACGGTTCGAGAGGGGCAGCAGCTGGTTCGAAATGTCAGATCCATGTCTGAAAATTTGCAGGCCATTTCCGAGGAAGTTCGATCCAGGGACCTGGGCGCAAAGTTCTCGGCCGTTGCGGACAGTGCGGAAACGTTGACTCATGAAGCAACCCTTGCCGTCCGTTCCCTCAAGGGTGACGACGATTCTTCCGGCGGTCTGATGGCCGATGTCCGGCAAACGCTCACCAGCGCCAACAATGCCATGGCCAACCTGGCGGAAAACACCGAGGCTCTGAAGCGCAACTTTTTTTTCCGGGGCTTCTTCAACAATCGGGGCTTTTACGACCTCGACGCCGTCACCGTGCGTGAATACAACGACGGCAAGTTTCTTTCCGACCGCCAGAAAGTGACCGAGTGGCTCGAGGCACAGGATATTTTTATGGCGGCACCCGACGGCAAGGAGCGTTTATCCGACGAAGGCCGAAACAAACTCGATCTGGCCATGGCGGGTTTTCTCCGCTACTCGAAGAACGATCCATTTATCGTCGAGGCATGGGCCGGCCCGGGCACTGACCCGCAGACCGTTCTCTTGTCGCGGGAACGCGCGATCATGGTCAGTGAGTATCTGGTCAAGAAGTTCGAACTCAAACCGAACTATGTGGCGATCATGCCGATGAACGCTGCGATGCCGCCAAATGTCCCGGCGCGCGACGGTATCGGCCTCGTCCTCTTTGCCCCGAAATCAAAATGATTCGTGTCGGGAAAGCGGCCGCTCTGGTTGGCCTGTTACTTCTTACGAAAGATCTCGCCCAGGCTCAGGAATGGCGGGTGAAGCCGCTGATCGGAGGGCTTCCCGCTGATTCCGGGTTAGCTGCCGGCCTGGAATTACGGCGTACTCGGCTGATCGGCCCGGTCGACGGACGCGTGACGGCAATCGGGTCGGTGAAGAAGTACGAATTCCTGGAGACCGCTATCGAAGTTCCCGAGGCCGGGCGCGACTGGATGTCGTTCACCCTGGCAGGCCGTTATCGGAACTATCCACAGGAGGACTTTTGGGGGCTCGGTCCCAACACCTCCCAGGATCTGCGCTCCAGCTATCGGCTCGAGGATTTCGATGCGACGGCCACACTCACTTTTTCCTTCGGACGATTTCACACGGGGTTCGAGGCGGGATATCTGAAGGTGAACATCGGCCCCGGCAAAGATAAAAGGTTTCCCGTAGCTCTGCCAAGCCTGGGTCTGTCGCCTGATCGCCGTCATGCCGGACCGTTTTTAGAGTACAACTCGGTGGACGAACCGGGCGATCCAAGCACGGGCGGCAAATACCGGTTCGAGTGGACCGCCTACGATCCGGGTTTCCAGCGCTACGACGTCGATCTGAGGCGATTCGTTTCGCTTGGCGCCGCCGGCCGTCTGGCATTTCGCGCCCAAACGACGTTCACGCGCACGCCGGCGAACGAGACCGCGCCCTTCTATTTGCTGCCTACCGCCGGAGGCACCGACACGGTCCGCGGATTTCATCAGTATCGATTCCGCGACGCCAATGCGCTTATTCTCAATGCGGAATACCGTCGTCCACTTAATGGTTTTGTAGATGCCGTGCTGTTTGCCGACGCAGGCAGAGTGTTCCCCCACGCTTCGGATCTGGGATTCACGAACCTGCATGGCTCGGGTGGCATCGGCGGACGTCTGAAGTTTGGCAGCCATGTCTTCTTTGGCGTCGATGCCGCTTTCAGCAGCGAAGGCCATCATCTCTGGTTCCGCAGCGGCCACACCTTCTAACGAGGGCGACCAGGCAAAGCCTGGGAGAGCACGCCGGAGGCGTGCTGAGAATTTAGCCCCGGGTTAAGCGAGCGCAACCTGGGGTTACCGTAACAATAATGTTGCACCCCGGCAGGGGTGCAAACGCCGCTCGTGAGATGACCCCGGGTGTCGCTGCGCTCCACCCGGGGCTACCTTCCTTTCACGCCTCCGGCGTGCAAAATGTCTAAACTCCAGAGCACGCCGGAGGCGTGCTGAGAGTTTAGCCCCGGGTTAAGCGAGCGAAGCGAGCGCAACCCGGGGTTGCCGTAACGGAGATGTTCGCACCCCGGCAGGGGTGCAGGGATTCCTCGCACCCCTGCCGGGGTGCGAACGCCGCTCGTGAGATGAACCCCGGGTGTCGCTACGCTCCACCCGGGGCTACCTTCCTTTCACGCCTCCGGCCCTGAAGCAACTCTAAGTCCTGCCGCCAAATTAAGAACAGCCGACGCCGTGCATCCTGTTGGACTTTGACCACGTCGAAATCGCTGCTGGCAACCTGGATCGGAGACATCCGTCACTCAGCCCCCGTCACCGGTTGTCTCAGAACGGCCCGTCCTCCCAAATACGCGCCTTCCTCCGTGTGGGCCGGAAGGCGTGTTGAGCGGCCCGCTCTTCTTCGCGAAAGCCACGAAGCGCGGCCTGGACTGCGGCGGGGGCGTCGCCGGTTCTCAGGCGGGCGAGCAGAGATTCGAATCCGGAATTGATTTCGTCCAGCTCGCGCCCTTCATCGGCAACGTTCCTCACAATAAAATCAAACGCTCCATCGGGAACGACGATCGGTTGATAGCGGGGATGCAGCGGCATTTCCCTCAACTCCCGTTCCAACTCGAGGATTTGTTCCTTGAGGACATCGTTGTAGATAGCCAGCTTTTCCCCGGTCATCCGACTCAGATCGCCCTCCTCGCGGCGGATCCATTCCAACTCGAGCCGCAGCAACGTGTGGATGTCGCGATTGCGGTAGGCCGCCGTGAGTTCCTGCATCACGATCTGTTTCTTCCGCCGGCGTTCCTCGTCCTGTTCGAGATCGGGATGCACAACCCGAGCCAGTTGTTTATAGATGCTCGCGATGCTCCTCTTGCGCATCTCTTCAGCCTGTCGCGCACGCTCCTCGCGTTCAAGCTGCCGCGAGGATTTCGGTCGTTCCCGGCGCGGCCTGCCGCCACTTTGTTCGCCGCTGGACCGAAGACCTTCGGCGATTCGAGCCGCCGCGGCAGCCATTTCTTCCTCACTCATATCTGAATGGAGATCGGAGAAGTCCGCGTCGATGCCGAGATCGGAGAAGATCGACTCGAAAACCTGTCGCATCTCCTCAGTTTCTTCAACCAGGACGTCATCGAATTCGGCGCCTGTCACTTGTTTGAAAACCGACCGAAGGCCGGGATCCTCAAGTGAACCCTCGCGATCGACAATAAGATGCAATTGCGCGTCGAGGAGGCGGCGCAACGTGTGGCGATCGCCTTTCCGCTTCAACCGGCCCGGTTTCAGATAAGGACCGAACGCGAGCACCAGATCCTTCCGCAAGGCGGTTTCCCGCTGCATTTTCGGGTAAAGTTGCTCACCATAGTCCGCTAACGCCCGATCCAGTTCCCGCGCTCTGGTTTCCACCTCAGACCGCAGACTTTCGACTCTCTCGACAAGCCGGTTGAAAGCACGTTGAGCCTTGGTCGCCTTGCCGCCACTCCAGTGGCTCAGCATCAGACTCCCCGTCGCCGGCTTGACGAATACGCCATCGTCAAACATGGACAACTGATCTCCCATCGGTCCCTCCGAATCCGCCTGAATATCCGGGTGAACGCATCATCTGGCGGTCCATGGACAAACGTGGTCCATGACCACAGTTCACAAAACCCGAGCCACGCGCTAGGATCATAAGAGATGACGACTGAAGCGACGCCAAAAGGAACCGGCGCGCTCTCATCGAGCCGATTCCACTGGTTATTTCTGACCGTTTGCGCGGCCTTGCTGTTGATTCTGGTCATCTCGAGCTTCATTGCCGGTGCCTTCCTCAATCGGATGCATGGCCAGGAGCAGGATGTCCGCCGCACTTTGACCGGCCGCACGCAGCTGCTCTCGGGCCTCTGGCTGTCGATGCAGAGTTACAACCAGGCCGTGGAGCAGTTCGTCGCGAAGGAAACACAGGACGGAGAAAAGGCGGCTCGACGCCAGTTGGACGATCTCACGCTGCTGATCGATTCCGACCTGAGCCGCTACCCGACACTCCGAGACTCCGAGGAATCCGCGCTCCTTGCGGAGATGCAGGCGGTTTTTTCCAGACAGCGCACGTTGTATATCTCGATCATTCAGGCCCCTCCCGGGGAAAACCGTCAGAACCGGGACGAGGTGGCTCAGCGGCTCGCCCCACTGCAGAAGGAGATCCTCGATTGGTCGAAGAAACTTCAAACCTGGAACGAAGGCAAGCTTCGCGCGGCCGACGAATCGCTCGTCGCTCAGTTCACGGAGCTCCAGACCGGCCTGACCAAAGCGCTCGCCATCGGGCTCGGCAGCGGGCTCCTGTTGGTGCTCGTGGCGATGGCTTACATCGTGCGCCTGGAGCGCCAAACCCGTGATCGTTACGGTGAGCTGGTTCGAAATCGCCAGGAGCTGCAGCGCCTCACGGAGAGTCTGGTAGACGCTCAGGAGGCCGAACGCCGCTCCATCTCAAGGGAACTTCACGACGAGATCGGCCAGTCGCTTGGAGCGCTGCTGGTCGGTTTGGGGCGTCTTTCGTCGGCAGCGCACGAGAATTCCCCCGAGATCAAAATGCAGATCGACAAGATGAAGTCGGTCGCCGAAGGCACGCTGCAGTCCGTCCGTAATATCGCGCTGTTGCTTCGTCCTTCAATGCTCGACGACCTGGGGCTTGCAACGGCGCTCGAGTGGCAGGGGCGGGAAGTTTCGCGGCGCAGCGATATCGAGGTCGACGTCCAGACCGGCGGTGTCTCGGACGATCTTCCCGACGGTTACAGGGTTTGCGTCTACCGCCTCGTTCAGGAAGCGCTCAACAACGCTGTCCGTCATTCGGGAGCAAAGAATGCCAAAGTCACGGTTGAACAATCGCCTCAGGAGATCGTTGTCCGCGTCGAAGACGATGGCTGCGGATTCAACCCCGCGCGGCAGCGGGGACTCGGCATTCTCGGGATGGAAGAGCGCGTCAAGCGCCTGGGCGGGACCTTCGATCTGGAATCCGGCCCCGGAAAGGGAACTATCCTGACCGCAAAGCTTCCTTCGCCTGAAGCAGGCGCAGTTGAAGCAGAGCCACCCGGAGCAAAGACACCTGAGCCAGGGGCACAGTCTGCATGAAAAAGATTCACGTCCTGCTGGCAGACGATCATACGTTGATTCGCGCAGGACTACGGCGAGTCGTCGAGGCCGACCCCCGGTTCACCGTGGCCGGCGAGGCGGGGGACGGCAGGCAGGCCGTGGCGATGGCCGGCGAGCTCAACCCCGACGTCGTCGTGATGGACATCGGAATGCCAAACCTTAACGGCATCGAGGCCTGCCGGCAAATCCGCAAGGACATGCCCGGAATCCACGTCGTCATGCTCAGCATGCATTCCGACGAGGCGTATGTCCTGCGGGCGTTGAAGGCGGGCTCGACCGCCTATCTTCTGAAGGATTCCGCCGAAGCCGATCTGCCTCGCGCAATTCAGGCAGCCGCGGCGGGAAAATCCTTCTTCAGTCCGGCCGTCGCGAAGGTCCTGCTGGAAGACTATGTTCGCAAACTGCAACGCAGCGGGCTCGAAGACTCCTACGACCTGCTGACTGCTCGCGAGCGCGAAATCCTGCAACTGGTTGCCGAAGGAAACTCCAGCAAGACCATCGCGAACCTGCTCCATCTCAGCACGTACACCGTCGAGACTCATCGCGCCCGCGTAATGCAGAAACTCCATCTGCGCGGTATTCCAGAGCTGACTCTGTACGCTGTCCGCAAAGGAATCATTTCCTCCCAGTAGCTCTGCGGGTTCGATATACCAGGTTGCCGGGGGTGGATATACCGACTTTCCGGCAACGATGTCCGCCGCTGCCCACCGTCCAAACCTACAGAGGATTGGAAATTCATTTGGAGGAAACATCACTATGAAACGAATCTGGAAACGCCCGCAGGCAATCCTGCTGGCATTGTTGCTGGCTGTTGGAGTTGGCGGCTACAGCCTGGCGGTAACCGAACACCCGTCAAATGCCGTGGTCGACGTGAAGGTCGCGCCGGTGGAGACCGGGACCCATGCGGGCTTCGCGCCGATCGTCAAGAAGGTACTTCCCGCCGTTGTCAGTATTTCGTCGTCGAAGGCGACCAAGGTGAGTGCCCAGGACTTCGGGCCGTCCCCGGATGACCCGATCTTCCAGTATTTCTTTGGAAGAGACAACCGGCAGTTTCAGGCGCCTGAGCGGCAACAGGTGGAACACGCGCTCGGGTCGGGCGTCATCATGAGCCCGGACGGTTACATCCTGACCAACAATCACGTTGTGGACGGGGCGACCAGCCTTCGCGTCGTCCTTTCCGACAAACGCGAGTTCGATGGAAAACTCGTCGGGGCCGATGCGAAGTCCGATATCGCGCTGCTGAAGATTCCCGCGACTGGCCTGCCGTCGATTACGGTCGGCGATTCTTCGAAAGTCGAAGTAGGGGACTACGCTCTGGCCGTTGGTAATCCTTTCGGGGTCGGACAGACGGTGACCATGGGCATCGTTAGCGCGACAGGAAGAACCAATCTTGGAATCGAGGATTACGAGGACTTCATCCAGACGGATGCGCCCATCAATCCGGGTAACTCCGGCGGAGCCCTTGTCAATGACCGGGGCGAGCTGATCGGCATCAATACCGCCATCATCTCCCACGGTTCTGACGGGAATCAGGGGATAGGCTTCGCGATTCCTGCGAACATGGCCCGATCGGTCATGAGCCAGATTGCGCAGTATGGCAAGGTCACGCGGGCATACCTCGGGATCGTTCCACAGGATGTCACGCCGGCGCTGGCCAAGGCTTTCGGGATCAAAGAGAGCCGTGGCGCTCTGGTTGGCGGCGTTAGCGCGGGCAGTCCTGCAGATTCGAGCGGACTCAAACGCGGCGACGTGATCCGTGAGGTAGACGGGAAACCGGTTGCGGACAGCAATGCCTTGAGGATGATGATTTCGATGAACCACCCTGGGTCCAGCGTCGATCTCAAGGTCCTGCGTGACGATGCGGAACGAAACGTGAGGGTCACCCTCGGGGAGTTGCCGACCGAACAGGCCGCTGTCAGTCGCTCCAGTGACGCGGCAACGAGCCCGCTGGCCGGAGTCTCCGTCGGTGAGGCGACGGGCAATGACGGCGTCTCTGTCACCAACGTCGATCCCGCGAGCAAAGCCGCCGAAGCGGGCCTTCGCCGCGGGGATGTGATCCAGGAAGTCAATCGCCAGCCGATCCACAACGCCGCCGACTTCAATCGGGCACTGCGCGGATCGAGCGATCAAACCCTGCTGCTTGTCCGCCGCAACGGAGACACGATGTATATCGTGGTTTGACCAAGCGATAAGCGAACAGACTGAAATTGGGGACAGAGAGCAATTAGCAGAGTGATCTTCAAGGCGTCATACGAGTTGCTGCTAAGGGCTCTCTGACCCAATTTCAGTCTGTCATTCGCCGTAGCCCGCGGAATTGCGCTATCATTAGCTGTTCCTATGCTGCAAACTATTCTTCCCGATCGTCTCACTCGACTCACCGACAACGAAACCGATTCCAGGATTCGCGAGATTCGTGATCGTCTGGGCAAGAAGCTCGTCGTCCTCGGGCACCACTACCAGCGCGACGAGGTGATCCGGTTTGCCGATGTTCGGGGGGACTCGTTCAAGCTGGCGCAGTGGGCAGGCCGCCAGAAGAATGCGGAGCACATCGTCTTCTGCGGCGTTCACTTCATGGCGGAAAGCGCGGATATCCTGAGCGCTGAACACCAGAAAGTGATTCTGCCGGACTTGAGTGCCGGCTGCTCGATGGCCGACATGGCCGAACTCGATCAGGTCGAGACGTGCTGGGACGATCTGAAGCGTGTGACCGCCGAACGCGTCGTGCCGATCACTTACATGAACTCTACTGCAGCGATCAAGGCGTTCTGCGGCCGCAACGGGGGCGCCGTGTGCACATCGTCGAATGCCGACGCCGTCATGCGTTGGGCGCTCGAACGTTCCGAGAAAATTCTCTTTCTTCCCGACCAGCATCTGGGCCGCAACACGGCGTACGGCCTGGGCTTTCGCCTCGATGAAATGGCTGTATGGGATCCATTCGAAGAGCTCGGGGGCAACTCCGAACAAAGGCTTCGGGACAGCCGTTTCATTCTTTGGAAAGGGCACTGCTCGGTCCACCAGCGGTTCCTGCCCGAGCACGTGGCCGCGGTTCGCAAGCGGTATCCCGGCATTTCCGTGATTTCGCACCCGGAGTGCCGATGGGAGGTGACGCAGCTTTCAGACAGCGTCGGCTCCACTGAACACATCATCAGCCGCGTGAGTCAGGCCGCACCAGGCAGCCAGTGGGCTGTCGGAACCGAGATACACCTGGTAAATCGGCTCAAGAATGAAAACCCGGACCGTTTTATCGTTCCGTTGGACGATTGCGGATGTCTGTGTTCCACCATGTTTCGCATCGATGCGCCGCACCTTCTCTGGGTGCTCGAGAATCTGGCGGCAGGCCAGGTGGTGAATCAAATCTCCGTTCCCGGTGACGTAGCAGCAGACGCGCGAATCGCGCTGAATCGCATGCTCGAAATCACCCATTAGCTGCCTGATGGTCGAAGCGCGAATTTACCGGATTCGCGGCCGGGTTCACGGCGTGGGTTATCGTTACTTTGCCCAGCAGATTGCGCTACGATTGGGAGTTCGTGGCTGGGTGCGGAACATGGCGAATGGCGAGGTCGAGGCTTACGGAGAAGCGGAGATCGACGTACTCCGGAAGTTTCGCGCAGAACTCGAGCGCGGCCCATCTTTCTCGCGAGTATCCGAAGTGATTGAAGAAAACGCGGTGGCTGCCGGACACGGCCCATCTTTTGAAATAAGAGGTTGAGAATGGACGATCTGAAGAAGTTGATTCGCGAGGTTCCGGACTTTCCCAAGCCGGGGATCCTGTTTTACGATATCACCACCCTGCTGAAGGACAAGGTCGGCTTCCGCACCGTCATCGACCGGCTTACCGAGATGGTTGCTCCTACGCGCCCCGACATTGTTATCGGTATTGAAGCTCGCGGTTTTATCTTCGCTCCCGCGCTTGCCTATCATCTCGGCGCCGGTTTCGTTCCAATTCGCAAGCCCAAGAAACTCCCCTCAGCCACAGAGAAGATCAGCTACGAACTCGAGTACGGCCTCGATACGCTCGAAGTTCACAAGGATGCCATCGGGAAGGGGAGTCGTGTCTTGATAGCCGACGATCTCCTCGCTACCGGAGGCACAGCGCTGGCGGCCAGCAATCTGATTGAGAGGCTGGGGGGCGAAGTTGCGGGTCACGCTTTTGTGGTGGAACTGGAGTCTCTCAAAGGCCGCGATCGTCTTAGCGGCTACAACGTCTCGTCGCTGCTCCGTTACTGAGCGCCGGAACGCAGTCCTCTCCTCCGGAGGCATAGCTGGTGTTCAAGCGGATGGGCTAAGACTCAAAGTCTCAACCCGGCGTGGCTCGCTGTCGCTCGCACTCCCCGGGCTGAATTCCTCGCACGTCTCCGGCGTGCACTGGAGTTTGGCCGTTTTGCACGCCGGAGGCGTGAAAGGAGTTTAGACATTCTTGAGTCTGAGCGGGAGCGGAGACACGAGGTTATGTCTCCGGTTTGCAGGTACGTCCGCAAGGCGATGGCGACGTTGAAACGTGAGTCTCAGAACGCCGGAGGCGTGCTGGGAATTTAGCCCCGGGTTAAGCGAGCGAAGCGAGCGCAACCCGGGGTTGCCGTAACGCCGCTCGTGAGATGAACCCCGGGTGTCGCTGCGCTCCACCCGGGGCTACCTTCCTTTCACGCCTCCGGCGTGCGAAACGTCAAAACTCCAGAGCACGCCGGAGGCGTGCTGGGAATTTAGCCCCGGGTCAAGCGAGCGAAGCGAGCGCAACCCGGGGTTGCCGTAACGGAGAGGTTCGCACCCCGGCAGGGGTGCAGGGATTCCTCGCACCCCTGTCGGGGTTGCCGTAACGCCGCTCGTGAGATGAACCCCGGGTGTCGCTGCGCTCCACCCGGGGCTACCTTCCAGTCACGCCTCCGGCGTGCGAAACGTCTAAACTCCAGAGCACGCCGGAGGCGTGCTGGGAATTTAGCCCCGGGTTAAGCGAGCGAAGCGAGCGCAACCCGGGGTTGCCGTAACGGAGAGGTTCGCACCCCGGCAGGGGTGCAGGGATTCTTCGCACCCCTGTCGGGGTGCGAACGCCGCTCGTGAGATGAACCCCGGGTGTCGCTGCGCTCCACCCGGGGCTACCTTCCAGCACGCCTCCGGCGTGCGAAACGTCTAAACTCCAGAGCACGCCGGAGGCGTGCTGGGAATTTAGCCCCGGGTTAAGCGAGCGAAGCGAGCGCAACCCGGGGTTGCCGTAACGGAGATGTTCGCACCCCGGCAGGGGTGCAGGGATTCCTCGCACCCCTGTCGGGGTTATCTCATTCGAACTGCTTCTTGAACTCCGCGAACTGCCTTTTGAGTTCCTCGACGTCCTTCTCCAGCTTTCCCACCCGATCCAATTCGGGTTCGCGGTCGGGTTCCAGTTCCGGTTCTGTGAGGCTTGCGGCGCCGGACAGCAGATGCGCGTACCGGACTTCCTTCTGGCCGGCCTGACGGGGCAGACGCGCAATAAGCGGTGAATCGCCGGCCATGAGCGAATTGATCGAAAGCTCCACTTCATCAAGGCTGGTAAAGTCGTAGAGGCGACTGCTTCGCGTTCGGATTTCTCCAACAGTCTGTGCTCCACGAAGCATCAACACGCACATTACCGCGATGACAGGCCTGCCCCAGTTCATCGCCTCGTATAAAACATGCCGGTACTTGATCACACGCGATTCGCCGCGGTTGACCTGGTGGGCCAATTTCTTTTCGCGCAGCGCCTCTGCGGCGTCAGCTACAGCCGCTTCATCGAGGTGCATGACCGGGTTTCGGTTTGACGACTGATTACACGCGGCAACCAGCGCATTCAGGGAGAGCGGATAGTAGTCGGGTGTGGTGATCTCTTTTTCGATCAACGCGCCCAATACCCGGACTTCGTTTTCGGTTAGTGTGTGATCCACGATTTGCCATCCTCGCTCAGGAATTGTACCGGAAGCCAATGGCCATGGACGACCTTGTGACAAGAGCGACTGGCGGGTTCGTACGCCGGGACATGCCAGCCCCTTCGATTTTTGGGTTGCAAGGGAATAGTCCAGCCTCCTCGTGGTTTGTTACGGACGAGGAGGTGATCGAGTGAACGACGAGCGGATACTGATCGGCAGACTTAAGGCGCGGGACGAACGCGCCTTCGTGGAACTGGTGGAGCGGTACTATGGCTACCTGCTGCCCCTTGCCGACTTCTACGTGTCAAACCGGGCAGTGGCCGAGGAGGTCGTCCAGGAAGCATGGCTGGCCGTCTTAAAGGGAATCGATCGCTTCGAAGAGCGGTCGTCATTCAAGACCTGGATCTCTCGAATCGTCATGAATATCGCACGGACTCGAGGCGTTCGGGAAAGCCGCACCGTCGCGTTCTCGGACTTCGCCGATGCCGAAATGGAGCATTCGGAAACAGCGGTGGACTCTGCACGCTTCCGGGACGCAACCGACGAGTATCCCGACCACTGGTCCGCTGCACCGCGTCCCTGGAATGCCGACCCTGAGACGCAACTGCTCACCCGTGAAACCAGAAAGATCCTTGACCAGGCTATCGAAATGCTGCCGAAGGCCCAGAAGCTGGTGATAACCATGCGTGACGTCAACGGGTGGTCCCCGGAAGAGGTTTGTAACGCTCTTGGGGTTTCCGAGACTAATCAGAGGGTACTGCTCCACAGGGCGCGGTCGAAGATGCGTGGTGTTCTGGAAAATCATTTTCAAGCTTCGGGAAGGGCGAATCGTGACGGAATCCGAACTGACCTGCAGGGAATTGACAGAGCTGATAACGGATTATCTGGAAGAACGTTTGTCGCAAGCTGATCGTGCACGGTTCGAGCAGCACCTTGCGATCTGTCCTTACTGCGTGACCTACCTGGCCCAGATGCGCCTGACGATTGACACGCTCCGGGCCCGAACTCCAATCGAGGTCCCCAAAACCGTCGAGTCTGACCTCTTATACGCATTCCGAAATTGGAAGACTTCCTGCTAACCGCGCCGGCGCGATAGCTGTTCCAGCCCTTTGAGAGCTCAATGAAAAGTTTTCGGAACGCAACCCGCCGTGCGCCTTTGCTGTCTGTCCAATTCACGGGGACTGCCCGGATACTTGCAGTGGAAAATGCAGCGTTCGTTGTTGTCGTGATGAAGCTTGGCGCAAAACACCTGGGCAATTCCACGCCGCCGGACAAAGAGTTCGGCGGCAAGGAGCATTCCGAGCGGTGGTGCGGTGAAATAGATCCAGATCGCCGTCCAGTTTGCCGCTGCGAATGCGGATCCCAGCGTACGGGCGGGGTTCATGCTCATTCCTGAAACCGGGGCTTCGAAGCTGATGTAGAGCATCACGAGAAGTCCGGCAAACAGGCCGGTGTACCGATTGATTGACGGGCGATTCGATACTCGCAGGATTACCGACATCAAAAGAAATGTGATCCCGACTTCGGCGGCAAATGCCCCGCCGTAGCCAAACCGGCCGGGCAGCGTAACGACGTAATCGACAGCGGGATGAGATAACCGCTTCCCGAGCGCGATGGCAGAAACGCCTACGCCCACCGTCGCACCGATGAACTGGGACGCCATATAGAAGACGGCGTCTTGAGGCTGGATCTTTCCCAGCCGGAGAAAGGTTAGAGTGGTTGCGGGGTTCAGGTGGGCTCCCGACCGTTTCCCCAACGGCGAATAGATGAGCGCCACGGCCGTCGAACCCATGGCCATCCCCATCAATACACGGAGTAGTGTGGCATCCGGAAGGATGTGGACAACAGGGGATGAAGGATGGCCGAGCAGGGTTCCGAACACGCACGCCGAGACCATGAAGATTCCGATACCGGTACCCTCAAGGAGATACTCCGGCCAGTGATCCCGAACCCTGTTCCACATTGCCATTTCACCAACGCGTGGTGTCACGTCCGAAAACACCGGACTTTTCTGAGCGAATCCTGGCCTTCAGCGTCGCCAGAAAATCGGGAGGGGCGTTTTGGGCCTCCACGGCGCGTCGAACGAGACTTTTCAGGTGCATACGATCCTCGAGAATCGCGGCGCACTCGCCACAGCAATGGAGGTGCTGGTGCAGATCCTTGTATGTCGCCATGGGCAATTCGTTGTCCACACAGGCATCGAAATACTCTCGATACCTGTGACAGGAACGGTCGCGAAGCTGGACCGGGTTCATACCTGCTCTCCTGGTGTTTGCATGCCGGCCCTGCTTTCGTTGGCGCAGAGCAGACTCGGTCTCTCTACTGCTGCGGCAGAAACACGCTCAATCCCTCACAACCGTAAAAGGCTGCCAGACGGGTCCTTATTCCCTGGAATGCTTTTTTTCGGTGGTGCGACCGTGTAACAAGCGGCCGGGTCGAATGACTAAGGGGCTGAGACTCAAGCTCTGAAAGGTGCTCAACACCATGCAAATGCAGGACATTCTCTCCCGTACCGCGACGTTCTTGTTGGCAGGCGGCCGGGGCGAAAGGCTTTCGCCCCTGACCCGGCACCGCTCGAAGCCGGCCGTACCTTTTGGAGACCGTCGAATCATCGATTTCACTCTCGCGAATTGTCTGAAATCCGGCCTCATCAATCCCTTCGTAATCCCCCAATACCAGGCAGCCCACCTCACCCTACACGTCAGACGGTGGTGGGTCGAGCAATCGACCGTTGTTGCAAATCCTGCGGCAGCCCCCGTCTGCGTGCCCGCCCCGCAAAACAACTACCTGGGCACAGCCGACGCGCTCCTGCGTAACCTGCATTCCCTGGCGGAAGGCACGCGCTACGTTCTGGTGCTATCGGCGGATCATATTTACGATATGGACTACCGGACGCTGTTGGAGTTTCATGCCGGCTGCGAGGCGGAAGGAACTCTCGCCGCCATTGTTTATCCCCGCGAAGCGTCGAGGCAGTTCGGGATTCTCGAATCCGACGGTTCCGGCCGGATTGTTGGTTTCGAAGAGAAGCCCTTGACGCCACGGGAACTGCCGGGACAGCCCGGCAGTGTACTGGCAAATATGGGAATCTACGTTTTCAACCGGGAGTTTCTCCAGGATGCCCTGCGCAGAGACGCTGCGGATCCGGCGAGTGCCCACGACATCGGAAAAAATATCCTTCCGGAGCTGGTGAAAACTGCAAAATTGAGCGCGTTTCGGTTTGAGAACTCCGGCGACGGCACGCCTGCCTACTGGAAAGATGTCGGCACCATCGTTTCCTATTACGAAGCCAGCATGGACTGGCTCCGCAGCCTGCCCGTTACTCATCGCCTTGCCGGCAGGGGATCGGTTATCGCCGATGGCGTCCGAATTCATCCTTTCGCCAGGGTCAGCGACTCCATCCTGATGTCCGGCGTAGAAGTCGGGCCGGGAGCGCAGGTTTGCCGGGCAATCCTCGACGAGAACGTTCGCGTCATGCCGGGCGCACAGATCGGATCTGAAGTGCCGGGCGAGATTACAGTCATCGCGGCCAACAGCGTCGTGGAGGCGGCGCTTCCGGCCGGCCCGGGCACCGAAACAGAGCAGGGGGCCGCCCGGCTTTATCGCAGGAGGCGGCTTCCCGCAGTCGGCGGCTCTGTCCCAGATGTGCATGTCCACTCCAGGATGTCGGCGGTCGCCTTATAGGAACGCCGATGGTTATTCTGCCGTGGCTGGTCGCCTGATGCGGAGTTTCTGCATCCGGCTGCGGAGCGTACTGGGATTGAGGTTGAGAATTCGTGCGGCACCGTATTCACCTTCGATCATCCAGTTGGTCTGGGAGAGCACGGTCTCGATGTGCCGGCGTTCCACTTCTTCGAGCGACCCCGCGGAGACTGACGCCGGGCGGATCTCAACGGCTTTCGCTTTTTCCGCCGCAGGCCGGGCACTTTGTGTGGGTGAGGAGCGCAGTTCTTCGGCGAGGACGAGCGTATTTCCCTTCGACAGAATGACGGCCCGTTCAATGACGTTCTGCAGCTCGCGAATGTTTCCTGGCCAGGAATAGGCCATCAGCCGGCGCATCGTATCGTCGCTGATTTCGATGAAAGGTTTGCCGAGTTTCTTGGAAAACTTCTGAACAAAGAACATCACCAGCAGCCGGATGTCGCTGCTGCGCTCGCGCAACGCCGGCACTCGCAGCGGCAGAACATTAAGGCGGTAGAACAAATCCGCGCGAAATCGTCCATTGCGCACCATTTCTTCGAGGTCCCGGTTCGTCGCCGCCACAACGCGCACGTTCACCTTCACTGTCCGGCTGCCGCCGATGGGCTCGAACTCCTGCTCCTGCAGGACGCGCAGCAGCTTTACCTGCGTGTCCTGCGGCAGCTCACCCACTTCGTCGAGAAAGATGCGTTCCGCCGTCCGCAAGCTTGAAGCGGCCATCACGATTGGCAATTGCGCCGGTGAACGCACCTTTGACGTGACCGAATAACTCACTCTCGACGAGGCCTGCGCTGATCGCGCCGCAATTAACCTTCACCAGCGGGTGCTCACGACGCGGGCTGCGGTCATGCACGGCGCGAGCGATGAGCTCCTTGCCTGTTCCGGTCTCACCAAGAATGAGCACTGTGGAGTCGGTCGCCGCAACCTGTTCTACCAGGCGCAGCGTTGCGCGCAGCTTTGGATCGTTGCCGACAATTTCGCCGAAGTTGTGTTCGCTGCGGATTTCTTCCTGGAGATAGATATTCTGCGCCTCCAGCCTTTCCTTTTCCTGCTCCATCAGCATCCGGTCTGTAATGTCCACGAACATCGTGCGGGTGTATTGGCCGCCGGGATCGGGGTTGGACCACCACTGAATCCACAGAGGCTTGCCGTTGTCCTTGCGACGCAATTCAAGAATGACTCCGCCGGAATCTGTTCCTCCTTCCATGGACTCAAACGCATCTTTCAAACGGCGCTGCGCATCCGGGGTGTCCGGCACGAGTGTTCTCCCGTACGTCGTGGGGACCTCCTCGGGTTTGATGCCCAGGATTCGCATCGCCGTGCGATTGGCACGGATGAATCTGGAATCCAGTCCCTCGTGCACATAAGCTATCGGCGCTTCGTCAAAGAGATCGCGGAAGCGCTCCTCGCTCGCATCCAGCGCGGCGCTGGTTTCCTGCAGCTTGTCGCTGATGCGTGCTTTTTGCCGTTCGAGATCCGCAATTTTTTGGGCGCTCAATTCATCACCAAGCCGTCTCACTTCTTCGTGCACAAGACAATCATCGAGGGCCACCGCCACCGCGCTGGCCACTTGTTCCAGGAAAGACTGTTGCAAGTGCAGGTAGGCGCCCCGCCGGGAGGCCATGAAGAAAAGCACTCCCCGGACCCGCTCCCCGGTCACCAGCGGCAGCACACACAGCGATTCCATCCTCTCGGCCTGCATGGTCTGATGCGTGGCTGGAAATCGTTCCAGCAATTCGTCGCGCGAGGAAGCGAGATACCACTCGCGATTCTTCAACACCCACTCTGTTGCCGTTCCTCCGGCGGAAACCATCGTGGGACGGATGTCTTCCGAATGGATGTTGCGCTGGTTGAGAATGTACCCCTGCAGCTGGTCGCCTTCGGACGGGAGCAATATCCCGAAGCGATCTGTAGGTACGGCCGACTGCAAACAGTCGGCCAGGGCACCAAACAGGACATCCCGATGCAAATGGTGGCCAATGGCTCGCGTGACATTCAGCAACGCCCCGATCTCCAGGTTCAGGCGCCGGAGGTCCGCATGGGCCCGGTTCAACCTTTCGTCAGCCTGTTTACGTTCCA
Organism: uncultured Acidobacteriota bacterium; assembly: GCA_963836435.1. GTDB lineage: Bacteria > Acidobacteriota > Terriglobia > 20CM-2-55-15 > 20CM-2-55-15 > DASTBJ01. Next base: position 29,587 of record CAWIJI010000018.1, read on the forward strand.
GTTCAGCACAACCCCGGGCAGCGAAGATCTGCAGTGTCGCAATATCCTCTTCAGAGGGTTCCATGGGCTCGGTATGCAACACCGCTAAGTGTCCCAGCGTCCGGCCCTGGCCATTTCTCATCGGCACGCCAACATAGCTTTCGGCGCCGATTTGCTGCAGCCACAGATCTTCCGGAAACTTCGCCTGCAGGCCCGACACAGTCGTGCAAACATGACCCGCTGCCACACGCAGGCAGGGTGTGCCGGGAAACTTGTATGTGAATCCGGCACCGAAATCGGAGCCTTCCCAGAACGCCAGGGAACGCGACTCCAACTGGTTGAGCGTTTCCGCGACGAACGCATACCGCGCATTCAAGGCCTGCGCCGCGTGTTTTGCCAGCGATCGAAAAAAATCGTCGCCGATCGCCGCTGCCGTTCCCTCTGTGATGGCGCGAAACGATCGTTCCGCGCGCTTGTACTCGGTGATGTCGCGCGACGAAGCCAGCAACGATTCGGGCTTTCCCGTGGCATCGGCTATCGGACTAACCACCACGTCGAACCACATCGGCTTGCGTGTTTGCACCGTATGGAAACAACCGACAAACCGCCCGATGCGGCCATCGCATGCTTCCTTGACGGCAACCTGGGCGGCTTCTCGATCCGCACCGGTCCAGAAATCAAGCCACGAGGAGCCGATGAAGGGCTTGAGATCGCATATTTCCAGAACCTTCATGCCGCCGGCGTTCATCGAGAGCAATCTCCCGTCGAGGTCGAGGACTTTAATGCAGTCGGAACTGCTCTCGATAAGACGAGTCTTGAAATCCGAACGGATCGGCGATGGGACAGGCTCAGCTTTGTTTTCTGATTCGGCGTTCATGTGGGAGGCTCTTCCCCAGTGTCCGCAAGGTATACCATTTCGTCCAAAACCAAATCAAACGGGAAGGCCTCAGGGTACGGCTCCTGCTTCGAGGAAGGGCAGAAATCTGGAAGCACGTCCTGATCAGGAGCGCCCGGCCGCGCTTGCCGGAGCGAGGGAAGTTCTGGTTCGTATGCCGTAGGATGCGGCAATCGGCGTAAGCCGTTCGCGAAGCAATGTTCTGCCCCGGCTGAGGCGGGACATGACTGTCCCGACGGGCACTTTCAGTATTTCACCCGCTTCCTTATAAGAGAATTCCTGGACGTCGACCAGAAGCACGACCTCGCGAAAGGGAACGGGCAAGGCGTCAAGCGCGTCCAATATGGAATCGTCTCTCAATGTTTCCGACACCAGGGGCGGCGCTGCCGTTTCGCACTCGCTGACGTCTCCTTCCGTCCCGGTGATCCACTTGAACCAGCTCCGCCGCTCGTGTCGAACCACATTGAACAGGATGCGAAAGAGCCAGGCCTTGCAATTCGTCCCTCTTTGATATCTGTCGAAGGACCGCCATGCCAGCAAATAAGCTTCCTGAACCGCGTCCGACGCTCTTGCCGGCTGCTGTAGAAGGCGGAGTGCCGTCCGATAAAGATCGCTCCAATAGGGTAGAGCTTCGCTCTCGAAATCCTCCAGAGGTGTACTTCCGGACTCGGCAGACATGAAGGCAATGTCTTTCCTCGACAGGACGCTGTCGCTCGGCTCAAGACTATCGGTGGTTTCCATCTTCGCGCTCCCTTTGAGATAACGTTTCCCGCAACAACGCAATTGGGTTGCCGATCAGATCGCGCACTGGAAAGCCATGTAACCAAACGGATTAGCTGCTCCTTGAGATGTTTCCGACAACCGCGAGACGGTGCTCGTGGCCGCGGGGTTTCGCGGCCCGCGAAATGTCGAGGGCGGTACAGCAAGGTTCGTACGGGACAAGCAGCCGTCTGCAGATCTCGTCGTCAGCGTTCGGAAGAAAGGATTTCAAAAGAAGGACGGCGGTGGGGCTGCCGTTTGAGGATTTGGCGGTGGCCAGAAGGCTTTACGCGGACTCGATCTTACTCCCGCAGTGCGCCGCCAGGAATTCAGCGACGAGCGGAGTCCAGCGGGCGACGGCTACGTTTCGCCCGCGCAGTTCGCACAGGAGGTCGAGTCCGGCAAAGTCGACATACTGGACTTCAGCGAGATCGATGGCCAGTTCGGTGCTCTGTTTCAGGCTGGCTTCGCAGCAGTTTCGAAGTTCCGCCACCCAAACGTCCGATATGTTTCCGGACAGCTGAAGTGTCCGCCCGCCAGATTGCGTTTCCGTGATCGTGATCCGTAACATCCCCTGCTCTAGTGCAAGCCGACAACCAATTCCTGGAGCGGCTGAAGTCCATGAAAACGCGGGGCATTATCCGCGGGCTGTGCACCAGACTTCCTCCCCGCTCCCACGAGATTTCGCAGACCGCGACATTTCGAAGCGACACTCCGGAGCCGCCGTTTGATTTGAGACATATCGGCCAGGCGGTCGAAATCGCGCAGCTTCTATCAGGTCGCCCGGGGTGGTGGACGGCGCACGGTCTCCGAAGCATATCGGCCCCAGTCGCTTTCCCGGGGTCGCTGCCCGTCCAGATCCGCGAGTTCCACTGCATCCCCTGCCCGAATTCGGCCGCCACGAATCACCCAGCAGTCGAGCGCAAGGCGGCCATCGAAGCAGTCCAGAATCTTTTGAAACACTGCAGGCGATTGCTGCTGAGTGTCGGGGTCCCATGTGGTCATCACACAACGTTCGCGCAGCCGCAGGACTCCGATAAGAGCATCGCCAATACGAAGCGACCGGCCTTCCCAATCGCGTTCTGCGAGTCCTTCAACGCCGGCGATCAGAATGTTGGGGCGAAGACGCCGATGGTCGTAGCCCAGCGCAGCGACTGCTCCGTCGGTTGCGATGAGCAAAGGCAGCACGTCGTATCGCTCCGAAGCTACGCGACGTTCCAGGCGGGCGCCGGGACCGACTTCTGCTGCGTCTTCCACGATTTGCGCCATCGCTGGTGAATCCCAGGGTTTGCCATCGATCAACAAGGCGCCGTCCGGCGCAAGGGCCGGATGGAGAGCGAGCATTCGCGGGTGCGCGCGCGCATCTACAATTCGGCCGTCGGCGCGCCGCACCTGATAGATACGGTCGCCGTCGATTCCATCCGTCCGCAGGTTCGCTTCCGTGAGTCGTTCACCTGCAAAGGACTTCACCGGGTACCGCCAAAGTTCTGCGATACGCATCATGAGGAGAAATCTTCAAAAACCAACGATACCCTCCACTCTAAGCCAGATCTCCTGCATGCAGATCTTACCGGGCTGCTGCCACGGTTCCTTTCGTCTTTCGGGATTCCATCACATCATTTTCGACAACGGCACGCAAAATCTCCCCGACGCTCCATGCCTGAGCGAAACATCCACGCGGACGATGCGGAGGGTCGCCATCAAAAATCTCGGAAACCTGGCCCAATCCAGCCTCGCTGAGATGGGTCGAAAAGACCTCCAGCCACTCGCGCACGTGATTCTTCGCATTTTGCCCGTTGCCATTGACCTTGAGATACGAATCGATAAACGGCCCGAGGAGCCAGGCCCACACCGGCCCTTGATGGTAGGAACTGTCGCGTGAGACGGAGTCCCCTTCGTAGCGGCCGCGATAACTCGCGTCCGCGGGCGACAGACTGCGAAGACCAAAGGGCGTAAACAGGTCCCGTTCGACGGCTTCGACGACAGCCCTTGCGCGTTCCTCGCCGAGCATGGAATGGGTCAGGCTTACCGCAAGAATTTGATTGGGACGCATGGTCGCATCGCAATTCCCGTCGAGGACGACGTCGTAGAGACAGGAGTCCCGCTCGTTCCAGAACAACGCGTTGAAGCTGCGCCCCGCGCGCTCGGCGAAAGCGGCATACTGTCCCGCTTCAACCGGTTTACGGAGAGCATTCGCAATGTTTTCCATCGTCCGTAACGCGTTGTACCACAGCGCCTGGATCTCTACAGCCTTTCCCCGTCGCGGCGTAACGACCCAGTCGCCGATTTTTGCATCCATCCAGGTCAACTGGACGCTGGGGTCGCTGCACGTCAGGAGCCCGTCTGTGTCCACCTGGATACCATATCGAGTTCCTCGAACGTGCCAGTCCACGATGTCTTTCAATACGGGATAGAGTTCATCGCCAACGAACTGGTAATCGCCCGTGTAGTGGATCCATGACCGAACCGCCTCGAAGTACCAGAGTGTGGCGTCGATGGTGTTGTACTCCGGCGTTTCACCGGAGTCCGGGAAACGGTTGGGCAGCATGCCTTGATCGACGTGATGGGAGAACTCCCTCAGAATGCTGCGCGCAATCGCGTAGCGGCCCGTTGCCAGCGCCAGGCCCGGCAGCGCAATCATCGTGTCTCGCCCCCAGTCCGTAAACCACGGATACCCCGCGACAACCGTTTTCTGGTCGCCGCGGCTGACAATATACTGATCGGCGGCAGCCGTGAGCGTACACACCAGGTCGTCTTCTGCCGGCGTTGCCGCAACGAGCGCTGCCCTGCGATCCAATTCCCGCCTCCGTAGTGTTTCTGCCGAACTGACGTTCAACGCTTCCGTGGAAGCCACGAGCGTTGCTGCCGCGTGGGTGCTCAAATCAAAACGCAATGTCATGGGATTGAAGAGGTCCTCAAGGCAGTCGAGTCCACGTTCGCGTTCGACGGCGTACTCAAAGTTTCTGTACCAGTAGCCTTGCTCTTCCACAGTGCCGGCGTTGTGCGCCAGGTAGAGACGGGGGTGATCGGGATACAGACGTACCGAAGCGAGACTGTCTCCATGCACCTGCACGGTCTTATCCAGCGATCCGTTTTCCCGGGTCAGGGCATGGTAATCCCGGAACGCAAGCAAAGGACGAAGTTCAAGTTGGACTGAATGGTTTCCACCGCCTCGAATGCCGTATTGAACCACCGTGGTGTTTTGCCCGTGAACCATGAAGATCGTCTTTTCAATCTCAACGCCACCGACGACAAATGTGAAAATGGGGAACGGACCCAGCTTGAAGCGTTCCATGGTCGTGTAGCCCTGCGGATGGACGGCCCCTGAATACTCATTCGTCGAAAGGTCGAATGGCTGTCCGTCCACAACGACAGTCTCCTCTACCTTGGACAGGAGGACGATGCGTCCCGTGGGCGGATGCATGGCCGCGGTAAGCAACGCGTGGTAGCGGCGCGTGTTCATGCCGATAACCGTGGAACAGGCGAACCCTCCTATGCCGTTGGTCTCGAGCCACTCGCGGTTGCGCGCACTCTCGAGGTCGTGCAGGACGTCTGCTGTCAGATTGATCATATTCACGCTCCGATAACGTCTGCTTCCAGAGGCGCCTGTTCCTCAGCTTGTCCTGCGGCCGGCGCCCGAAGCGTTGAGAACTGGACGAGATCCTTGGAGAACAGCAGGTCCAGGGTCCAATCAATCGCGACGCGGCACTTCTTCTCGAACCGCGGCAGCTTGCTCAGATAGACCGTGCGCCAGAGCCACCATGCCACGAAACCCGAGAATTTGACACCGAACATCTGGGCCACTCCCGTCCGTTTTCCGATCGCTGCCAATTGTCCGAGAGTTGTAAACACGAAAGGTTTACGTACGCCGCCCCGCATCTCCGCGCATAAATTCCGTGCCAGGACGCGGCCCTGTCGCAGGGCGTGCTGTGCGGTCGGCGGGTAGGGTTTGCCGGTTCTGGGGTCAGGGACCGAAGCACAGTCGCCGACTGCCCAGACGCCGGGCCAGCCGGGCACCTCCAGATATTCGTTAGCGGCGACACGTCCGCGATCCTTCAGGCAGGGAAGTGTGGCCAAAATGGGATGCGGCGCGGTACCGGCGGTCCAGACCAGGGTCTTCGCCGGAATCGACGAACCGTCGCTCAACTCCACCACTCCGCCTCGGTATGCCAACACCCGCGTGTTGAGCCGGATTTCAACGCCGCGCTCTCCAAGCTTCGCCTGTGCGTAGACGCCGAGCTTTTCGCTGAGTTCGGGAAGAATCACATCGCCGGAGTGTACGAGAACGATGCGCAGTCCGCTCTCCGCGAGGTTCTTGTAGAAGGGCACGGCATCCCTCAGAAAGTCGTTAACTGCTGCAATCGTCTCGACGCCGGCAAACCCGCCTCCGGCGACAACGATCGTCATCAGCGCCTTCCGGCTCTCCGTGCACTCGAAGTCGGCCTCCTCCATGCTCTGTATCAGCCGATTTCGCAGAACAACAGCGTCACTCAGGGATTTCATAGTGAGCGCGTTTTGCTCAAGACCCGGCAGGTTGTAGTAGTTCGTGATGTTGCCGACACCGATCACCAGGTGATCGTACTCAAGCTTGTGAGGATGACGATCGCCGCCGTGCGAGACCTCAACGGTCTTGTTTTCCAGGGAAATCGCCTTAACGTTGCCCTGAAAGAACTGAACCCGCTTCAGCAGCTTCCGGATCGGATTCACGATGTGCGTAATATCCAGGTCGCTTGCGGCAACCTCATGAAGCATCGGGGTGAACAGAAAATAGTTGTCGTGATTCACAAGCGTCACCTCAATGTCGGAGCTGGCGCCAAGGACACGTTCCATCTCGAGGGCGGTGTATAACCCGCCAAAACCGCCGCCCAAAATCACAACCCGTTTCTTCATAAGTCCGCCACTTCACAGAAGATTTTGATGGCGCCCCTGGCGTTCAGGAGTTTTTCGAAGAGCTCCTGGTAGCGGTCGAGTCCTTTCACAGGATGCGTCAACAGGCGACCCAACCAGCCGGGGTACTCTAATTCCGCTTGCGACAGATCGCGAACGCCGGTCTCGAAATATTCGCGGTTGGCGTTGACGGTCCCGACCATCACCTTATTCCCCAGCACGAATTCGAGGTTGATTTTGTCGGCTGGAACTTCGATTTTGCGGTCGCCGCCGGTCACGCTCGAAAGCACAAGGACGCCGTTCTTTCCAAGGGCGCGCATGCTGTCGAAAACGACGGGCGAGAAGCCGGTCGCTTCGAAGATCAAGTCGAACGGGCCATAGCTGGCCGCGCCGTCGGCGATCGAGGTCTCCTGGGTCGAAACATAGCGGGCGCCAACGGCTTCAATGAGGTCGGAATTCAGATAGGGCCTTGGAGTGAGCGCGAACGTCGTCACATCTACCCCTCGCAGTCGCAGGGCCAGGGTCGCCAGGAGCCCGATTGTTCCGGCGCCCATGACAGCCGCCCTGCGGGGCTTCCACACACGCAGACGGCGCTGAATCTCATAGGCCTGGGTGATGCCTTTTTCCACAACCGTGGTTGGTTCCAACAAAACCGCGACTTCCCTGAGACCGGCTGGGATCTTCACGATGAACTCGGCATCATCGACGTAGTACTCCGTGAGGTATCCGTGACGCAGATTGATTCCACGCTCGAAGTAGGTGTCGTCGGTCGTCATGTCGTTGGTTCCGATCCGGTCGTAGATACTCGATCCGGGCCGCCGGACGGTGGCGACGACGTAGTCCCCTGGAGTGAACTCCGTCACACCGGATCCAACTGCTTCGACGCGCCCGAAGCTTTCATGGCCCAGCACAAGAAAGTCGTAGCCTGCTGGCGCCGCGCCATACTCGGCCGCGTTGATCTCTTTGTCGGTGCCGTCGACCCCGACGCGCAGAACCTTGACCAGAACGCCTCGCCCGTTAGGGACGTCTTTCAGAGAGGGTTTGGCGAGGGTGGCGAGATGAACACTGCCGGGGATGCCCGGCCGGACAGCAATGGCCTTCATCGTGGTCAGGGCTGGTACGAACTCTGTTGCGGTTAACGTTTGAGATTTCATAAGTGCACCTTTCTTGCGTTGCTAAAGAACGTCCGGGGCGTAAGGGAAGCTGAAACGCTGTCGCACTCCGGAGGGGTGCGACGGTAGCGAGTCCGCTGCAGTCTTGCAGAGAAGGGACGCTGCTCCACACAACAGTCCATTGACCGTCCCCTTCATTACACGTTGATTTCGATCTTTTCCTCGTCGGGGCTTTTCAGTCGCTTCTCGCCACTTTGTTGAAGCAGTTTGGCGACGACGCCGGTCCATCCGGTTTGATGGCTCGCTCCAACGCCGCGGCCGTTGTCTCCATGAAAGTATTCGTAGAAGAGAATCAGGTCCTTCCAGTAAGGATCCTCTGAAACTTGTCGGAAGTGCCGTGAACAGGCCGCGGCCCTTCTGATCGCGAAGGAAGACGCCGACAACCGGCGAGAGATCTCCTGAGCCACTTCCCACAGTGTGAGAAACTTCCCCGAGCCGGTCGGACACTCGACTTTGTAGTCCTCGCCGAGGTAGTGGTGGAACTTCTGCAGCGACTCGACGATCAGGAAATTCACCGGAAACCAGATCGGCCCGCGCCAGTTGGAGTTTCCGCCGAACAGGCCGGTGCTCGATTCGCCGGGCTCATAGTCGAGACGATGCTCGGCGCCGCCGAGCCTCAGGACATACGGATGGTCCTTGTGATATCGCGAGACGGCGCGGATTCCATATGGCGACAGGAATTCGTTTTCGTCCAGCATGTACCGGAGCACGCGGCGGAGTTTCTCGCCGTCGACGATCGACATCAGCCGGCGCTCGCCCATGCCCGGCGTAAACATGCAGGCCTGGTTGCTCGGTATAGCCCGGCCGGTTCGCGATGAACCAGTCCAGGCGCCGTTTGAAGTTCGGCAGCCGCTGCAGAAGTTCGGGCTCGAGTGTATCGATGGCGAAGAGCGGGATCAGACCGACCATCGAGCGCGTCTTCATCGGGGACTCGCCGTGCCTTGGGAACGTGCAGCACGTCGTAGAAGAATCCGTCTGTTTCGTCCCACAGACTGACGCCGTCATCGCCGCGATTATTCATCGCATAGGCGATCTGAGTGAAGTGCTCCCAGAACTTGCTCGCAACGTCTTCGTAGGCCGGATCTTCATAAGCCAGTTCGAGCGCCATGGCGAGCATGTTCAGGCAGTACATCGCCATCCAGCTCGTGCCGTCGGACTGCTCGATGTGACCGCCGGTAGGCAGCGGCGCGCTACGATCGAAGACGCCGATGTTGTCCAGCCCGAGGAATCCGCCCTGAAAGATGTTTTTGCCCTCGGCGTCTTTTCGATTCACCCACCAGGTGAAGTTCAGCATCAGTTTGTGGAAGACGCGTTTGAGGAACTGCGGTCGCCCTACGCCCGTGCGCTTCTTCTCGATTTTGTAGACTCGCCACGCCGCCCAGGCATGAACCGGTGGATTGACGTCGCCGAACGCCCACTCGTAGGCCGGGATCTGTCCGTTGGGATGCATGTACCACTCGCGCAGCAGCAGGACGAGTTGCTCCTTCGCGAAGTCGGAATCGACGAGGGCCAGCGGAACGCAATGAAAGGCGAGATCCCATGCGGCGTACCAGGGGTATTCCCATTTGTCGGGCATCGAGATGACGTCCGCGTTGTACAGGTGCCGCCACTCGTGATTCCTGCCGTTGCGACCGTTCGGCGGGAGGCGCGGAAGGTCGGGATCTCCATCGAGCCAGTGCTTCACGTCGTAGTGGTAGTACTGTTTGGACCACAGCATCCCGGCCAGCGACTGGCGCATGACACTTTTCGCGTCCGGCGAAAGATGCTTCCGGAATCACGGCGAATAGAACTCGTCGGCTTCGCTGGATGCGGTCCTCGAAGATCCGGTCGAAAGCCCTGCCGAAGGGGCTGCATGCCGGCCGCGGCAAAATCCGTGTCTGTCAGGCGAAGATGAACATGCACGGTTTCTCCCGGCGCAAGGGTTAGCGGAATAGTGCGCTGCGGCTTTCGTGCCCGCGCCGGTTTGAATTCACGGCCTCGATCCTGCCATTGACGATCGCCTCGTTGATGCCGTCCTTGACGAAAGGCGACGGGTTCCCGACGCCGTAGAGCCGCTGGTTGTTCGTTTCGTTCTCCGTGAACAGCAGCGTCGGGCGATCCCTCCAGATGGAGCCAGCGCTCGCCGTAGCGAGGATGATCCAGTTGGATCGACCTGTTCGTCTGCCGACATCGACGGCCTGCATCAAGGGGCGAGGTTCGTTCTTGTCCCAGGACCAGGTATTTCGAAACCAGAGCGTGGGGAGCAGGTCCAGCGAAGCCTGCTCCCGGGCCGCGGTTGGCGATGCTGATGCGGACCAGGATGTCGTCGCTGTCAGCCTTGGCGTACTCGACGAAGACATCGAAGTAGCGGTTTTCATCGAACACGCCGGTGTCCATCAGTTCGTATTCGGGCTGGTCCTTGCCGCGCCTTCGGTTCTCCTCCAGCAGCAGCGTATAGGGAAATTCCTGCTGCGGATACTTGTAGAGATACTTCATGTACGAGTGCGTCGGCGTGCTGTCGAGATAGAAGTAGTACTCCTTGACGTCTTCGCCGTGATTACCTTCGCTTCCAGTCAGGCCAAACAGCCGCTCTTTGAGTATCGGATCCCTGCCGTTCCACAGCGCCAACGGCGAAACAGATCAATTGATGGCGATCGCGAAATGCCCGCGATGCCGTCTTCGTTCCAGCGGTAGGCTTTCGATCGCGCGTGATCGTGCGGCAGGTAGTCCCAGGCCGTGCCGTACGCGCTGTAGTCTTCGCGGACCGTTCCCCAGGCGCGTTCGCTCAGGTAAGGTCCCCAGCGCTTCCAGTGCGCGGTGCGGTCTTGTGCTTCTTTCAGGCGTAGTTCTTCTGCGGTCATGGCGGATTTTCCTCTTTGAATGAAATTAGGGATCTATTTCTGAAATATCCGGGAAACGTGTCCATCGGGATCCCGGGCGGAAACGGCGCGGCTGAATCCGGTCACTGCGTCGGGGAAGTCAATGGCGCCGGGAGACGCGAAAACGTACTTACCCGAGCGCAGCCTGCCTTCCACATCGCGGACGTTGGTCGAGATAAAGTTGGTTTGCCAGGTCCACAGATCGCTGGCTCGAGTGTCCACCGGATAGGGGCGACCGTCCGTTGGAGTGAGGTATTCGAGAAACTCCACGCCGGGCCCTGACGGAGCGCGCAAGGCCGTGATCCGCAGGCGGGCGCCGAAGACATTGTTCAGGTGTTCCTGCTCTACGCCGTAGTTCTCGCTTTCACCCACCTGCCTCATGCCCAGGGTGTCGCGATAGAACCGGAGGCTCGCCTCCGTGTCCTTGACAACAATGGCCGTGTGGTCGATACCCAGGAACAGGTTCGGGTTGTCTCGATGCCACTTCGGATCTCCCTTCCCGGGAGGGAACCAGAGGATTTCGAGCGCGTGTTCGTCCGGATCCTTGAAATAGAACGCCTTGATGCCGGCGGCGTTCTCGTTCCAATCGGGCAGGGTCTGCGGACCGGTCGAGGCATGTTCGACTTTGTTCTGACGCAGCCACTGATAGGCCTTGTCCATATCCGACACGATGATGGCGATATGCTGAAACCAGCGATCGTTGCTGCGGGAGTCCGCCGGCATTGGCCGGCCGCGGGGAGTCAGATACTCCGTGAGCTCTATCGACTCGTCGCCGAGTTTCATCCGGACGATGCGCGCGCGCATGCCGAAGAGCCCTTGAAGATGTTCGTAATCCGGCCCGGCAACTTCAACATCGGACGTTTTCTCAAACGACAGGACATTCGAAAAAAATTGGATCGACCGGTCCATGTCAGCGACCGTGATGCCCACGGAATCGAGGGCCGCGACTGCAGGCCGCCCGGTCTCTGCCGAAACCCGCGTCAACAGCACCAAAAGCAGGACAAGGCGCAGAGCCGAATTAAAAACTCGATATCGACTTTCGGTTCGCATGGTTGCTCCTTCAGTTCATCCGTTCCAGCAGGTGATCGCCGACACGCAATGCATTGGCCATGATCGTCAACGCCGGGTTCATGGCACCGCAGGATGGGAAGAAGCTCGCGTCCACGACGTACAGATTGTCGAGATCGTGGGCCTTGCAGTGGATATCGAGCACGGACGTTTTGGGATCTCTTCCGAAGCGCATGGTGCCATTCTGGTGAGCTACGCCGGCGAGGGGAATGCGTTTCCCGATGTAAGCGTTGAGGTGAAGGACTTCTTCGCTGCAGTTCACGTCCTTCAGGAGACTCTTGAGCTTTGCCTGAAGCCTCTTGTGTCCTTCCTGGTTGTTGCTTTTGTAATCGAGGTGAATCTGCCCGTTTCTGCCGACCGTGACCCGGTTGTCGGGATTCGGCAAATCCTCCGACGTCATCCAGAAGTCCAGGGAGTGCTTCGCCATCAGGTCGAGCGTGAAGCCAGGAACGATCTTCGGCGCGCCTGCGGCGAGCAGGTCCGCGTCGGACTTGCCGACAAACGAGATGTGTCCCATTGGGAAATCCCATTCCTTCGAAGCGAAGTAGTAGTCGTTCAATCCGAACGTTTTCTGAAAGACGGTGGGATTCTCGCATCTCGACAGGGCGAGCATGACGGAGTTCGTGTGGCACATGTAGTTTCGGCCAACCTGATCGGAACTGTTGGCGAGTCCGTTCGGGTGCCGGTCGTTGGCCGACCTCAGCATCAGCGCGGCGGAATTCACCGCACCGCAGGACGACACCACAATGTCCGCGGAGAACACCTCGGCCATGCCGTCTCGTTCCACATGAACTGCAGTGATCGTTTTTCCGGAAGAGTCGGTCTCGAGGCGCGTGACTTTGCTCTTTGTCAGGAGCGTGACGTTTGGATGCTCGAGAGCCGGCTCGACGCAAATGACCTGAGCATCGGCCTTGGCCTGCACGAGGCAGGGAAACCCGTCGCACGTCGAACAGCGGATGCATTTGCTTTTGTGCGGATTCTGTTCGTCCATGAGAACACCGATCGGCAGATGGAACGGTCGATGCCCGAGTCGCCGCAGGTCATCGCTCAGTTGCTGGATTCGAGGCTCGTGGCTGATTGGGGGAAAGCGATAGGGCTTGCTGGCGGGAGGCTCGGTGGGGTCTTCTCCACGAATGCCATGGACTTGATACAGGTACTCGGCCTCCGTGTAGTAGGATTCCAGGGCCTCGTAGTTCAGCGGCCACGCCGGAGAAACTCCGCCGTGATGCCGGAGCTCTCCGAAGTCCTCCCGGCGTAAACGGACAAGCGCGGCGCCGTAGAACTTGGTGTTGCCTCCGACGAAGTAGTGCGCTCCCGGGACGAATTCATTGCCTTTCATATCCCGCCAGGGCTCCACGTTGTTGTATCGCCCTTCACCAATGACCGCGCGCGAACTCCAGTTTTGCTTTTCGCGGGGGACGAAGTCGCCGCGTTCGAGAAGAAGGATCTTTTTCCCGGACGGGGCCAGGCGATAGGCCAGTGTCCCCCCGCCCGCTCCGGATCCGATAATGATGACGTCGTAATGTTGATTTGCGCTCATACAGCACCTCGATGCGTAGATGCCGTGAGCGCGTGGGTTTATTCCCGCCGGCGCGTGAATTCTGCGGTTGGTCAGATCGGGGGGCACTCGCACGCAATCGGATTAGCCGAGCGCGAAAAGGCCGCATGAAGACTCATGCGGCCTTTTCGTGTCGTTGCCAAAGACTTCTGGAAGCTATTCCAGACGTCGGGTCTTCCTCACCGCGCAAGCTCAGTGGTGCAGGAAAGCCTCGGCGAGGCTATCGAGACGCTTTCCAAGCGGCGTATAAGAGATGACGACGGAGAGCGCGAAAGCTCCTGCGGCGGTTAGAGCCGCCTCCGTGTACTCTCCCTGGAAATGGGAACCGTGGACGGCGGCGTCCGCAAAGAAAGAGCACACGGCGACAAATCCTGCGGAAACCCAGCGGTTCGCAAAGTGGCGCGCATACCGGGTCAGGGTAATTCCGAGCAGAGGAAACACCGTGAGGGCTCCAGTCTCAGAAGCGACCAGCAAGTGTCCCACCGTGACCTGGGCAAGTTGCCCCTGAACCATCAGAAAAAGGCATGCCGCGCCTGTTTCGACGACTTTGTGCCCGCAGAGCATTAGCCGAAACTGGTGCTTCTTATGAAAGAGGGTTTTGAGGCTCATGATTCCGGGATTCAGCAAGTGTGGGAAGCCGGGGTTGCCTCCGGCCTCCGCACGGTTTCCCACGGCTACGCTCCCTTGGCGGCTGCCAGCGGCGCCGTTGCGAAATTCACATTGAAGCGGGCGCACCAGATGGTCACGGCCTGGTACTTGCTCAGGTCCACGTCACCAGGTACTTCGTAGTTTTGATCGCCGACGTTACCTTTCATGGATCCCAGATCGACAAACCCCGCCTTCTTCACGGTTGCATCGTCCGTCGCATCGGGCGCCGCCACAAGATAGACGTGAACGTCAGGCCCGTTGGAGGTCTTGAAGTTTGTCAGCCGCAGGACGCGCTTTCCTGCGACGTCATAGATGTCCGCCATTCCCTCGGTTTCGTGCGCATAACCTTTGAATCGGCCGGACGCTAACGGCCTTGGTCCTTCCGGCTTGTCGTTTTTCAGAGGCGCCGTGCCGAAATTCACATTGAACCTCGCGCACCAGATCGTCACCGCCCGATATTTTTGCAGGTCGACGTTGTCTGGAATGGCATAGTTCTGGTCACCGACGTTCCCCTTCATTGGTCCGAGGTCGATGAAACCCGCATTCTTTACTGTCGCATCGTCCGTCGCGTCCGGTGCAGCCACCAGGTAGACGTGGACATCGGGCCCGTTGGAAGTTTGGAAGTTCGTCAGACGCAGCACGCGTTTGCCATTCACCTTGTAGATACCGGCGTCACCTTGAGTTTCGTGGGCGTACCCTTTGAACTTCCCCATCGCCAGTGGTGTTGGATAGACGGGGGAGTCGACTGCAGTTGAAGCCAGTGTCGAAGCCGGGAAGCCTTCCGAAACCGTGTTGTTTACAAATAACAATTCGGGGCGGAACGCATACCAGGCGACCGCCGCCGCAACGAGGCCCGCACCAATCCAGACTTTCTTTTTCATGTGATTTCTCCCTTTTCGACGGCCTTTCATAAGTGGCCGATGGGAGTTAGTCTGGGGAGGGCCTGTTCTGTTACGTGCCACCAGGCGGGGATCGGGCAATTTTCGGCATCCTGCGGGATGCGGTGATCTTTATCTGGAGAAAAGGCCTTTTTCCTCTTAAGGCAAAGGACTTTTTGTGGAGCGCGCAGTGGACGGGGACCGCTGTTTCTACTTCATCTTTTCGCCCATCCACTGGATCACGCGCTCCTGCGTTCCCAGCGGCAGGCGGTTGTAGTCCCACGGCTCATCCAGCACGACGTTGTCTGCCGCGCCATAGAGGCGGTAGACCTTCTTCGCCCTGTTCGACGCGGACCGAAGGCAAGGATGTGGTTCCGCAAGAGACCTGCGGGCACATCCTTGCCAGGAGAAAGTCGCCTATTGTGCGGGTTTCGCCCGTCCTACAATGGTGCCGCGAGCGACGATCTTGCCCGCCATCGCCGTCTCGATAGCCGCGCGGTCCGCTGTCGCAGGGACCTCGAGCATGGCATTCAGCGCATACACCGTAAAGATGTAGTGATGATAAGGATGGCCGGCCGGCGGTGCGGGCCCCATGTACTGTGGACCAAACATACTGAGCTGACCCGCACCGGCGGGTACGGGCCCGCCTTCGGGAAGGCTCGTCGTGGTGGCGGGCATATTCCATACGACCCAGTGCGTAATATCACCCGTGACCGTGCCGTCGATAGAAGCGTCGGTGTCGTGCATGATGAGGGCATAGCTCATTGTGGTTGGAGGGGCTCCGGTCCAGCTCAGTTGTGGGGACACGCCCATGGCACCGACATTTTTCGCAGGTATCTCGGCACCATCGGCGAAAGACGTGGATGAAACCGCCAGCGAAATGATGCC
This sequence comes from uncultured Acidobacteriota bacterium, assembly GCA_963836435.1. GTDB lineage: Bacteria > Acidobacteriota > Terriglobia > 20CM-2-55-15 > 20CM-2-55-15 > DASTBJ01. The sequence goes on from CAWIJI010000018.1 coordinate 45,177, forward strand.
GCCGCCACCGCCACGTCCGCCGCCTCGGCCACCGCCGCCTCCGCGTCCGCCGCCCTGTCTGCCGCCGCCCTGCCCACCTTGCGCCAGGCCTGCATCCGCGGCCATCGCCAGGGCCAAAATCGAAAATAAGAGAGTACGTGCCAGGTTCTTCTTCATTCCTGTCTCCTTGAAAGTGCTTCAGTTCAGATTCGAATGACCTAATTTGACCAGACTAAGAGCTCAAAGCACAGAAATAACACAAGAACAGACACAGTTCATAAAGATGTCGGGTCCGATGAAGGGTTATCGATCAGTCCCTGCCGGCGCCTTTTGCCCCGCGTTTTGTTCCATGACGGACTGCACGCCCTGAACGACTGTCGAAGAGCTCCAATCGAATTGGCCGGAATACTTAAGGGCGATTCTGCCGGCGTCGTCAATGACGAGCGTGGAGGGAACGACGTTCAGGTTAAAACGCTTGCCGAGGGTATCCTTCGAATCCACGACAATCGTGAAGGGAAAGTCCTTGTCTTCGAGAAACTTCTCAACTTTGTCCGGCTTTTCGCTGGTGAACGCGATGACTTCGAGTCCCTCAGCGTGGAGCATGGTGTAGAGTTCGGCGATCGACGGGAGCTCTTCCTTGCAGGGTTTACACCATGTCGCCCAGTAGTTCAGGAGCAGTGACTGCCTTCCGCAGGCGGCTTTATGAGCCACATCTGGGCTCCGAAACTGATGTTTCCAATGCCGCGGCCATAAGTCGGATTGTCGGGAGATGCCTGCCCATATCTGAATCGTGCAAAGATCCGGCTCTGACTGCTCACGTGTTTGGCCTCCCTTGGAAAGTTGGAGCCCATTCAATCCGTCCAGGCAGGTTCTGTAAATAATAGGAACCTACTAGGCGAGGCCTTGTGGGACCGCAGTCCCAAGTTCAGAACGAGGTCAGGGGAGTGATGCCTTTTTCTTCCAGGCAGTCGTATTGGCGGCCTGTTTGGAGATTCGGATACTCTTCCATGCGTCCGCTGGGCCAGTGGATTTCAACACGGTCGATCCGGTCTCTTTTCCCAACACCGAAGGTGAGAGGTAACTCGGATTGCGACAGATAGCTCGATCCGCTTTTCACCATCCGCGCCTGGCTTGTACCGCCATGGAAAATTCGAACCATGGCTCCGATGGCATCCCGATTCGACCTGGTTCCGGTGAGACGAAAGCGGATGCTGCGATTTCCCGAGCTCTGGTCATTTCTGTAGAGAAAGGCGGCGCCGTTGTTCGTTGTCATCAGGATGTCGAGGTCTCCATCCCGATCGAAGTCGCCGTAGGCCAGGCCGCGCGCAACTTTTGCCTGTGAGAAAGCGCCTCCGGTTTGAGCGGCGACGTCGCGGAACTTGTTGTTTCCCTGGTTGAGATACAGGAGCGGGGCCTGGGCGTAGCCCGTGTTGCCTCGGATGTTGCGAACGGTTTCGTCGATATGGCCGTTCGCGGCGATGATATCGAGAAGGCCATCGAGGTTCACATCCGCAAACAGGCAGCCGAATCCGAGTGTGTTTTGGGAGGGTAGTCCGACTCCCGCCTGAATCGCCACGTCGTTGTACGAGCCGTTGCGGTTTGGCATGTACAGCCCGATCATCTCGTTGTCGAAGTTCGTAACGACAATGGACGGCCTTCCGGAGTTGTCGAGGTCCGCCGCATCGATGCCCATTCCCGCACGGGCTTTCCCGTCGGAACTGAAAGCAAGGCCCGCTTTTACGGCGATCTCCTCGAAGGTGCCGTCGTGGAGATTGCGATACAGTTTGTTGGGTTGTGTATCATTCGCAACGGCGAGATCGATCCATCCATCCTGGTCATAGTCCAGCAGCGCGACGCCCAGCGATTTCGAGCTGGAGTCGAAGACCCCGCTGCGCGGCGTGACCTCTTCGAACGTGCCGTTGCCGCGATTGCGGAAAAGCCAGCAGGTGTCGCCGCGGTACGCCTCGGGCGTGCAGTAGGACTTCTTTTTTCCATCCACACTGCAAAACACGTCGTGTTCAGCGGACCACTTGACGTAGTTGCAGACAAAGAGGTCGAGAAGGCCGTCGCGATCGAAATCGAACCAGACGGCAGACGTACTGAACGACTCCCGGCCGGCGAGTCCGCTCGATCGGGTGACATCGATGAATGTGCCCTTGCCGGTGTTCTTGAAAAGGCGGTTTTGTCCCATACACGTCACGAAGATGTCGGGATAACCATCGTTGTCGTAATCGGCAACCGCGACTCCCATTCCGTACAATTCGACGTCGAGGCCGGCCTGGCGGGTGACGTCGGTGAACGTTCCGTTTCGATTGTTGCGATACAGGCGCATGGTTGTGCGCTGGCGCTTGTGGCCGGCCCAGTCCATGCTATTGATGAGCAGGATGTCCTGCCAGCCGTCGCCGTCATAGTCGATAAATGCGCAGCCCGAACCGAGAGTTTCGGGGAGGTACTTTCCTCCAAATGCGCCGTTGTTGTGGCGGAATCGCAGGCCGGAGGACGCGGAGACATCCGTCAGCCGGAAACCCGGTCCGCTTTGTTGCGGCGCCATGCCGAGGGCTGCGAGGCTCAAGAGGAAGCAGCGGCGGTTCACGGCAGGATCACCAAACCGTTGCGGATGGCATAAACCACCAACTCGGCGGTGTTATGGACGCCGAGCGTGTTCATGATGTTGGCGCGATGGACGGACACCGTATTTGTACTGAGCCCGAGCGTCGATGCAATCTCCCTGTTGGACTCGCCGGCGACGATATGTTCGAGGATCTCCATCTCTCGCACCGTTAGCGCTGTGTGAACTTCGCCCTTAAGCCGCTCCAATCGCGCTACCTGGGGATCGAGCGCGACTTCTCCGGCAGCAACTTTCCGGATCGCGGTCTCGAGTCCGAGATCGATCGCGTTCTTGAGGACGTAGCCTCTTGCGCCGGCATCGAGCGCCTGCCGTACAAGGGTGTCTTCTGAATGCATGCTCAGGATGATGACCGCGCTGCCGGGAGAAGTCTCGGCGATTCGCCTGGTCGCGACCAGGCCGTTCACACCCGGCATGGCCCAGTCCATGACGATGACATCCGGCTTCAGAGAGGTCGCCATCTGCACCGCTTCTTCGCCGTCTGCCGCCTCGCCAATCACTTCGATGTCGTCCTGCCCTTCGAGAATGCGTTTGAAGCCTGTGCGTACCAGGCTGTGATCGTCAACCAGCAGAACGGATATCTTGCTCTTCATCCGCTTCGAATCTCCTCAGGGGAACGGTCAGGCGAACAAGCGTGCCGCCCTCTCCGGGTTTCAGGAATTCCAGCCGGCCTTTCAGCAGTTCGGCCCGCTCGCGCATCGCTACCAGGCCGATGCCGATCCCGGCCGGCTCCTGCGGCAAACCGGTTCCGTGATCTTCGACTTCGACTTCCATGTCACTCTCGCGGAGCTTGATGCGAATCCATGCCTTCCTGGCGCCCGAATGCCGGACAACATTATTCAGTGCTTCCTGCACCACACGGTAAATATGTATGGCCCCTGCTCCGGCAGCAGGAATGCGTTTCGACGGTTTCTCGTAAGATATTTCAATTCCCGCCTGCCTTTCCACCGTGGGGATGTACCAGTCGAGCGCGCTTTCGAGGCCCGATTCGTCGATCATCACCGGATGCAGAGCCTGCGACAGGCTGCGCACGCCGTCGAGCGCGCGTTGCGTGATATTCGCGACTTCCTGCAGTTCGCTCTGGAGCTTCGATTCAGAAGCAACCTGCGTTCGTGAACGGCTGATCAACGCTCCGATCGCGGTCAGAATCTGCCCGAATTCGTCGTGCAGCTCCCGAGATACATGACGCAGCGTCGATTCCTGAGTCGAAATGAGCTTCTGCGCCAGTTCGCTGCGCTGCTCCGAGAGTTCGGTGAGCTGTGAAAACAGCCGTCCGTTTGAACGAATGACGTAAAAGCCGGTGACGAGAATGGCTGAGAGGGTCGCGGCGAGAAAGATATAGACCTGCCGCTGCACGCCGTCGTAAATCTCCCCGACTCGTCTTGCGGCATCCTGTTCGCTTTCATTGTTTTCCACGAGCAGCCGGGACACCGCGGTGCTCAACGCGGCCTGCCGCGCCTGAAGCGAAAGCCGGATCTGAGCGCGCGCTTCGTCTTCCTGGCCGTTTTTCGCCATGTCGAAGATGCGATCCATGGCGTTCCAGAACTGGGCGAGCGAATTGCTCAGATAGTTTTTCAGATCTGCCGGTCGCTCCGCTCCGGCAAGGTCTGATTCCAGACGAATGGCGTCTTCGAGGTCGGTCCGGGTGCGACGAAACTGCGCGGTCCATGCGGTAAGCGGATAGTTGTCTTCATTGTCCAGCATGTCCCGCATTCCGAGCGCCACCGAATTGAGATCGTTCTGAATGCGTAATAACTGCAGGGAGTCTCTGCGGTTCCGCTCAACCAGATCGTTCTGCAGATTTCTCAGTCCGCTGATCTGCAGGGAGATATAGAACGAGTACGCCAGCACGGCCGCGAGCGTGATGACGAAACCCAACATGAGGCCGGCTATCGGCGTGCGCCCCTTTGTCATTTCTTTTTCGGGACTCTACTAGAAGGAGACGCCGATTTCACGGATTAGTCGATCCTCGAGGACAACAGACTCCTCAGGGCTTCTTTGCCGTAATGGCGATTTCCCGATAATTGCCCTGCATCTCCCAGGTGCCGGTATATCCGATCGGAAGCACCAGGGAATCTCCCGCCTTGTATTCATGAACAGTGCCGCCGGGCTCGGTGAGAATCAGCTTGCCGCTCAGGACGTAGACAAATTCATCCGAGTCGGTGGGCCCGCGCGGTGATTCGTCTTTGCCGGCGTGCACTCGAAGATGGAGACGTTGAGTTCCTTGCCGGAGAACAGAGTCGCAACCCGCATGTTCAACTCTCCGGCGACGAGGATGTCCTTGTAGGCGTCCGGAGGTATGGCCGCCAAATCGAGCCCTGCCATCTTGTCGCGATCGAGCCTTACGGGTGCCACAGCCTTGTCTTGAGCAAAGCCCTGCGCGCCGGTTGATAGGGCTGACCACAGCGCGAGCCCGCCGACAAGCGTGAAGACGGATGATATTTTCATTCTGTTACTCCTTGGGTTGGAAAGGGTTGGAAACGTAGAGATTATCACCAGCACGCCGGTGGAATCGCAACGATGTTGGTAGAGCTTTTCGGTGCGTTCGGACGGCCCTCTTCGGTTATTGTCTTCCGTTCGAGTCGATCGAGAAGGTCGACTCCAAGGAGCCGTGGATGGCACAGCAATCGAACTCCGTCCGGGTCGTGATGGTCAGCAGCACGGCGCGCGATCTGCCGCGGCATCGCGAACACGTCATGGGCGCGTGTCTGATGCAAAACCTGTTTCCCAGGATGATGGAGTATCTTGCCGCCAGCGATGCCAATGCCATCAAGGCCTCGCTGCAAATGGTCGACGAGGCCGACCTCTACGTCGGCGTGATTGCGTTTCGATATGGGTACGTGCCGAAGGGACACGAAATCTCCATCACCGAGATGGAGTACGATCAGGCCGGTAAGCGCGGCATTCCCCGATTGATGTTCCTGATGGACGAGAATCACCCGCTTCGAGCCGCCGATGTCGAAACGGGCCCGGTGCGGCCAAACTCCGAGGGTTTCGCGAGCGCATCGGCACAGACCGCGTGATCGCGACTTTCACGTCACCGGAAGACCTCCGTGCGAAGGTGGTGCAGGCGCTTTCGGGTTTCGCGCCGCGCCCGTTCGTGAAGAACTTGTCAGTTCGCAGATCAGCCGGCTGGCGTATCGCGTCGCCGTCATCAATCAATGTGAGTCGGTCGCAGCGGCAGAGATCGAAAGGGCCGTGGCGGCGCTTCAGGTGCAGGTGCACCGCGATCTCGCACCCACCTGGGGCATCGACGCGGAATTGACCCTGGTCCGGTCCGGGCAGACGCCACCCGAGAAGTCGTGGTGGCTGCATCTTCAGGACGATATCAGAGAGGAAGGCGTGCTGGGATACCACGGCGTGAACGCGGCGGGTCTGCCGCTCGCGCACGTCGGTGTACGATCGTCCACGAAGGCCGGGATGTCGTGGACCCTGGCCGCGAGCCACACCGTTCTTCAGTTGCTCGCCAATCCAAAGGGGACGCTGGCCGTTGTGGAGGGAGACCGGGTGATCCCGCAGGAGATCTGCCGGCCGTGCTACGGCGAACAATACGCCTACAAAATCAACGGCGTTCTGGTGTCAGACTTCGTGCTGCCCGCATGGTTCGAGAGCTTCCGCAAGCAACGCAGTGCGCCCTTCGATTACTGCGGGCACGTATCGGAGCCGTTTCAGGTGCTTCCCGGCGCGTACCTGTTCTACTTCCGGAACGCCACGCACAGCGAACTCTTTGTGTCGAAGAAGGCCGTTCGCGCGATTCCTGCACCGCGAGCCAGGCGCAGACGTCCAAGCTCCAGAGCACGCCGGAGGCGTGCTGAGAATTTAGCCCCGGGTTAAGCGAGCGAAGCGAGCGCAACCCGGGGTTACCGTAACGGGAATGTTGCACCCCGGCAGGGGTGCAGGGATTCCTCGCACCCCTGCCGGGGTGCAAGCCGCTCGCGAGATGAACCCCGGGTGTCGCTGCGCTCCACCCGGGGCTACCTTCCAGTCACGCCTCCGGCGTGCAAGATGTCCAAACTCCAGAGCACCGCTCCGCGGTGCAACAGCCCGACCCAAGGAGCCGAGTCGTGCCAAGGGTCAGCCCGAAAAGAATGCCGCTGCAGGGGGCAACTTCCCGGCGCCACCTCCGATAATCAGGTTGAACACGGCATCTCAGGAGGTGTCCATGATCCAGAATATTCGAGCGACGCGATTGTTTTCTGCCCCCCCGGTATCCAGGGACCTGGCTCCCGCGAAGGATCCGCGTGCCGAGGTATCGTTGCAGCAGCCGAAGAACGTTTTGGCCGAATTGCCCGGCACGAACTCGCGTGCCGACGCCGGTAGAACCGCGATTCTCCCGGAAATCGTCAAGGCGAACCAGAATGTCATCGCGCAGCCGGGTACCGAAAGCAAATACGGCCCGCCCGAACACATCGGAACCACCGGGAGTCCCAGCTTTAAGCCGAAGACCCAGGACCGTTTCGGGATCGATAAGCCGGAGCAGGATCCACTCCAGACTCTAAGAGATCGAACCGGCCAGTCGTTCGATCCGGCCCACGATCTGAGAATCAATCCGGGGGATGCGGCCAGCAAGTCGCCATCGATTCAGGATCAGCTGAACGCCTTGAAGGACAAATCGGATGCCCAGCAGAAGCAAATTGATGCCCAACAGAAACAGATCGACTCCCAGCAGAAGCAGATCGATGGCTTGAGCGGAATCGTGAGTACGCTGCTGGGGAAACAGGCGGTCAATGACTTCATGAATGCCCTCCGGGCCCAGGAGGCCGCTGAAAGAAAGGCCAATGAAGCCCTGTCAAAAATTCCCAAGCCACGAACCAAGGCGGAGAATCCAAATCCACAGGCTCCCGACAACAGCAGCGGCGGCCCGAACGATCCGTTGATCAACAACCTGCGCTCCGCGCGCCGCATTCGGCCGCCCTATGTGGACCCCGTTGTTGAAGAACCCATCGGCGCATCCGGCGCTCTGAAGGGCCGTGACCAGGCCGTTGACCCCGTTCCGGACGCGGATAAAAACGATGGAGGTGGCCGCCGCCAGATTCGAACCACCTCTGACGCCGTCACGGATCCGTCCCCGGTGCTGGCACTGAACTACTCCAGGCTGGCTAACCTGAGACCCTAGCACCCTAGCAGGCAGCCGGGCCTTCAGGAAACCACGGCCGCCTGCGGATTTTTTCGAACTCCGCGTGGCAGACTCCCTCGGAAGTGCGGCAGTATACGTGGACACCACACCAGGTGTGGGAGGACCAACGTTCTGGTTCAGGAGACGGGATGAGCGGGTATTTGTGGTTCTGGGGCAGTAGCGTATCTTGAAGAGCGTTCCCCCGCTCATTTCATTACAGATCTGCTAAAATTTCACCCCGTGACAACCAATTCCCGACACCTGGTGTCTATGCAAAGGTGTGGGCAGGGTGTGAGGGGGCGTCGGTGAAATCGCTAAAGAGAACAGGCATCATCTTAGGTAGTCTGACATTAACGTCTCTTCTGGCCGCGGCCCAGACGCCGCAGGCAAAGCCTTCCTTTGAGGTGGTGTCGATTAAGCCGGCTCCTCCCGGTGCAATGATGAGAGGCGGCGGTTCGCGAGGCGATCGACTGGTCCTGTCGAGCGCCTCACTCAAGATGTTGCTCAATCTGGCCTATCGGAGGTCGGGCGACCCCACGGGCAACCCCATGGAAATCCTCGGCGGACCGGACTGGATGGACTCGGCCCTGTACGACGTTCAGGCGAAAGCCGACTGCAGCGGAGGTGCCGTTTCGCGCGAGCAAATGATGTTGATGGTGCAGTCGATGCTCGAGGATCGCTTTCAACTCAAGGCTCACGTGGAAACCCGCGATCTTCCGGTTTACAACCTTGTCGTTAAAGACGCGTCGAAGCTGAAAGCCTCGGCGGATCAGACGGCTCCGCCTGTCGTGGCGGCGTCTCAACCCTGTGGTGCAGCCCCGGCTACAACGGCGGCGGCCTTGCCGCCGCCCCCGGCGCCGGGAAAACCCCTGGATGTCTCTCAACTGCCTCGAGGCATGGTGGTGATGATGATGGATCCTTCCGCGATGACACTCGCGGCAACGTCCACTCCCATATCCCAGGTGGCCGGTCTACTGCGGCAATTCGCCGGGCGAGATGTTATCGACAAGACCGGACTCCAGGGCCTCTTCGATATCACGCTGAAGTTCAGTGCCGATGGCCTGAGCCTGCCGATTCGCGTCACGCAATCTCCTCCCGTCGCGGGCCTGCGCGGAGCGGCATCTGCCACGCCTGGCGGAGCCTTTACCGGTCCGCCCCCGGCCGCGCCGGTTGCCGCCGAACCCGTTCCGTCGCTGTTCTACGCAATCCAGGAACTGGGGTTGCGACTCGAACAGGGACGCGGTCCGCTGGAGGTCCTGGTCATCGATAGCGTGCAGAAGCCCTCTGAAAACTAGTTTTCAGCCCGGGGAATATTTCCCGGAACCAAACCGCCTGGTCTGTCGTTATTCGAACTTGCGGCGCGAAACAAATAGGAAGGTTATCCGTATAGACATTGTGAAACTTTCTCTTTTCTCCGTTTTCCTGCTCTCCGCGGTTCTTGTCGTGCGTGCCGCCCCCGGGCATGAAGGACAGGTTCGTTTCGGGGAGACCCCTGTCCCCGGTGCCGTCGTTCAAGCGACTCAGGGAACAACTACTGTTCGCGCCGTCACCGATGCCGACGGGCGCTACACGATGGCAGATCTTGCTGACGGAACCTGGATGATGCAAGTCGACACCCCGGGATTCGAAACGGTTCGACGGGAAATCACGGTTTCTGCTGATGCCATGCCCGCGCAATGGGACCTGAAAATGCTCCCGCTCGAAAACATTCAAGCGGGCACTCCCGTGACAGGTTTTCCCAGCGAGGCGTCTGCCCCCATTCTGCAATCCGGAACGCCATCCGACGAGGCGGCGAGCCGGCTCCTGATCAACGGCACGGTCAGCAACGGCGCGTCGACGCCCTTTGCGCTGGCGCGGGCCATCGGCAATAACCGGGCAGGCCAGCGTTCTCCCTACAACGGCAGTGTTGGATTCGTGATCAACAATGCCGTTTTCGACGCCCGCTCGTTTTCGCTTACCGGTCAGGACACTGCCAAACCTGCGTATAGCAGGGCCCAGGGAGGCTTTACCTTGGGCGGGCCTTTCCGTATTCCGGGTCACGCCCGAAACGGGAATTTTACGATCAACTATGCCCGCAATCAGAACCGCAACGCCAGCGTGCAGACCGCATTGATGCCGACAGACGCCGAACGGAACGGCGATTTCTCGTCGAGCGCCACACCGGTTATCGACCCGGTGACAGGCACCCCGTTCGGTGGGAATATGATTCCTTCGGCGCGCATCGTCCCGCAGGCGAGCGCCCTGCTCAACCTCTATCCGTCCCAGAATTTTTCCGGATCGAGCCGCTACAACTACCAGGTTCCCGTGGTCGGCACGACGCACACCGACAGCGGTCAAGGGGTCCTCAACAATTTCGCCATCAACAATTCTCACCGGCTTACCCTCAGTGCCGGCTTCCAAAGCAGCCGGTCCGACAATCCGGATCTATTCGGCTTTACCGACACCGCAAGACAGACCGGGCTCAATGCGAACGTCGTCTGGAACTGGAGATTCACGCAACGCACTCTCGCCACAATCCGATATCAGTTCACCAACTCGGTCAACGAAACCAAACCGTATTTCGGAGGCCAGAACGATGTCTCCGCCATTGCCGGTATCTCCGGTAACGACCGCGATCCCAGAAACTGGGGACCGCCGGCGCTGAATTTCTCCAGCGGCATTGCCCGGCTGGCGACGGGAACTTACGCGAACGACCGCAGCCTTTCGCATCTGGTGTCCTACGCAAGCACCTGGGTGCACGGGCGTCACGGTTGGAGCTACGGGGCGGATTATCGCTGGCAGGAGTTCAATCTGTTTTCTCAGCGGGATCCGCGTGGAAGCTTTACGTTCACCGGCGCCACAACAGGAAAGGACTTCGCCGATTTCCTGCTGGGAATTCCGGCGGCCAGTTCCATCGCCTACGGCAATGCGGACAAGTATTTTCGCCAGTCCTTCGCCAACGTCTTCATCAGCGACGACTGGCGGTGGAAACCCTCGCTAACGCTGACGCTGGGCGTTCGCTGGGAATATGAGGCTCCGATTACCGAAAAATACGGTCGCCTCGTGAATCTGGATATTGATCCGGCTTTCGCCTCCGCTACACCTCAGGTGGCAGGCACCCCCGACGAGTCTCTGGTGCGGACCGACAAAGGCGGGTTTGAGCCGCGTCTTGCGCTGGCCTGGCGCCCGCGTGCGGCCTCGTCGCTGGTGGTGCGAGCAGGATATGGGTTGTATCGCGACACCAGCGTCTACCGTTCTGTCGCCGATCAGATGGCCCAGCAATCCCCGTTATCTCGCAGTTTGAGCGTGCAGAACACACCCGCAAATCCGCTGACGCTCGCCGACGGTTTTCGAGCGGCGCCCACGATGACCGAAGCCACCTTTGCCATCGATCCGGATTTTCGCGTCGGCACTGCCCAGAACTGGAACGTGTCGATTCAGCAGGACCTCCCTGCGGCCCTGCAGATCAGCGTGACGTATCTTGGCGTGAAGGGCACCCACGTGCCACAGCGCATTCTGCCCAATACCTACCCTGCGGGAACAACGAGCCCGTGCAGCACCTGCCCGGCAGGTTTCGTCTATCTGATGTCCGGAGGAAGCAGCAGCCGGCATGCAGGAACCGTCGAACTGCGCCGAAGACAGCGTAACGGCTTCCAGGCCAGCGCGCAGTACACCTACTCCAAATCGATCGACGACGCGGGACTTGCCGGGAACAGCATCTCGCAGAACTGGCTCGACAGGCGTGCCGAACGCGCACTCTCGAATTTCGATCAGCGTCATCTGCTAACGGTGCAAGAGCAATACACCACCGGCTCCTTTACACGAGTCGGGGGATTCTGGGACGGATGGCGCGGAAAGGTTGCGAAAGAATGGACGCTGACCGCGCAGTTAACCGTGGGCAGCGGGTCGCCGCTGACGCCGACGATTCTGGCTCCGGTGCAGGGCACTGGCAATACGGGAACACTCCGTCCCGATGTAACCGGGCAGCCCGTCTATCTCGAAAGTGGGGGCGGCTTCCTCAATTCCGCGGCGTTCGCGCTTCCGCCCGCCGGACAATGGGGTAACGCCGGACGAAACTCCATCACGGGCCCCTCGCAATTCAGTCTCAACGCTTCTTTAACCAGGACGTTCCGCATCAACGAACGAGTTAACCTTGACGTGCGCGTGGACGCAAACAACGTGCTCAACCATGTGACGTTCCCGAACTGGAACACCACCGTGAACAGCCTGCAGTTCGGCTTTCCAGTGCGCGCAAATTCGATGCGAACGCTGCAGCCCTCGGTTCGGATGAGGTTTTAGACATGAAGATGAAAACAATTCTTCCGCTTCTGTTGGTGGCGGGAATACCGGTCCTGGCGCAAGACCAGCCCGCGCCATTCCAGTTAAAGGTTTCGACGCGGCTGGTTATCCAGACCGTAAACGTCACCGATAAAGACGGGAAACCGATCGAGGGTTTGAAAGCCGACGACTTTGTCCTCACAGAAGACAACATGCCGCAAACCATCAGCGTGTTCGAATTTCAGAAGCTTGACGACAACACGGCCCCGCCGGCAAATGCCGTTACTCCGGTGCCCGCAGCGGCAACGCCGACCCTGACGACGGCGCCCCCCCGCATCGCCGCCCCGGCGGAGGGCGACAATCTCTACCAGGATCGACGATTGCTGGCGCTGTACTTTGACATGTCTGCAATGGACGACATCGAGCGCTACCGCGCCCTCACAGCGGCACAGAGCTTTATCGAGAAGGAAATGAAGGGGCCGGATATGGTGGCGCTGTTCACTTACTCCAACGGCGCTGTGCGCGTTCGCTGCGATTTCACCAACGACAAGTCTGTGCTGAATGTGGCGATGAACAAGCTTCTATATCCATCCGACGAAGACGATATTCAGGATACCGCCACGGACTTTGGCCAGAATGCCGGGGAGTTCAACATCTTCAACACCGACCGGCAGTTGTCGGCGCTGCAGACCGCCGTGAACATGCTTAGCGTGATAAAGGAAAAGAAGTCCCTGATCTACTTTGCCAGCGGACTGAATTTGAACGGTGTGGACAATCAGGCCCAGCTTCGAGCCACCCTCAACGCCGCGCGAAAGTCAAACGTCGCGTTCTATCCTGTCGATTCACGAGGCCTGGTCGCATCCGCGCCGATGGGCAACGCGAGCCAGCGTTCACCAGGCGGCCTCGGCATGTACACGGGAGCCACGGCAATGGCTGCCATGCGCGGTACTCAGCGCTCGCAGGACGCCCTCTACACGCTCGCCGCCGACACCGGCGGCAAAGCCCTCTTGGATTCAAATGACCTGACCTCCGGCATCGTGCGCGCGCAGCAGGCCGCCGCCAGCTACTACATCCTCGGCTATTACCCCACGAATACGGCAAACGACGGCAGGATTCGCCGCGTGAAGGTCACCCTTAAGAACCGCAGCGCCGATCTTTCTTATCGAGAGTCTTACTACGCCGACAAGGACTTCAGCAAATACACCTCGGCCGACAAGGAACGGCAACTGGAAGAAGCGCTCATGCTCGGCGATCCCATCACGGACCTGACCATCGCGATGGAGTTGAACTACTTTCAGCTCAACCGTGCCGAATACTTCGTGCCGCTCGCCGTCAAGATTCCCGGCAGTGAACTGGTCCTGGCTCAAAAAGAAGGCGCCAAACGCACCGTCATCGACTTCATTGGCGAGATCAAGGACGAGTTCGGAACCACGATCACCAACATTCGGGACAAAGTGGAGATCAAGCTCGAGGGAGAAACCGCAAACCGCCTGGCATCCAGTCCCGTGCAGTACGATGCCGGATTCACGCTGCTACCGGCAAAATATACGATCAAGTTTCTCGCACGAAATGCGGATACGGGCCGCATCGGCACGTATCAGGCCGACTTCGTTGTCCCCAACCTGAACAAAGAACTCGTGCGCCTGCCCATCAGTTCCGTGGTCCTGAGCAGTCAGCGGGTCGCCATGGCGGACGCTTTGTTCAACGCCGGTAAGACCAAAGAATCGAAAGAGCAGGTGGCCAATCCCCTCATTGAGGGAGGTCTGAAGCTGATTCCCAGCGTCACGCGCGTCTTCAGCCGAAGCCGCGATCTGTATGTCTATCTGCAGGCGTACGAACGGGACGCCGCGGCACAGCATCCGCTCGGCGCGGTTGTCGCGTTATTCAGGGGCGACCAGAAAGTGTTTGAGTCGCCCGCATACACCGCGGTCGAGGGCATGGATCCGAAATCCAAAGCCGTGCCCTTCAAACTGACGCTGCCTCTGAGTTCTCTGGCCGACGGTGAATACCGCTGTCAGATCACCATCCTCGACCCGGCGGCGCAGAAAGCCGCGTTCTGGCAGGCGCCAATCAAGATCGTTCCCTGATGGCTTGACGGAAATTCAGGGACGCTCACCAAATTTGCTCATCCCGTTTGAGCCGGATCGTCCCCGGCCCAGTTGAACGACAGATTCTCAGTCTGCCGGGGTTTCGGCTTCGGTCCGCGTTTGCCAGGAGTGAGGCGGCGCTGAGTCAACCGTTCCACGTCTCGAACGAACGCCTCGTCTCCACAGGGACGACCGGAGAAAGTACATGCTCGTATATAGTCATCTACTTTGGGGTCGTATTCTGCGTCAGCAAGCCATTCCGCCCATCCGGGAATCGAAAAGCGATCTTCGTGTGTCAGCAACGGATCGGCGGAACCCAGGGTATGGGCACGGGCGCTGGACCAGCGATAGTCGGTAGCGCAGTTCACCATCCGGGCACGCACAGGGTTGAGTTCCACGTAACGCATCGTGTTTCGCAGGTGGGCCTCGCTGAGTACGCAGGAGAAAGGGCGCTGTTCCCAAAGATGCCCGGTCAGCGAGTACTTTTCATTGAAGTAACCCACGTAGGCGCCGTGACACCAGTGAAAGACTTTGTGTATGGATTCGTGACGCGCAGGAGTCGCGACGAAGTGGACGTGATTGGACAGGAGCGCATAAGAACGAACAGTGAGCTGATATCTGAACGAGCTTTGCGCAAAGAGCTTCAGATAAAGCAGCCGGTCCTGATCGTCGCGGAACACATCGAGGCGGCGAACGCCCCGTTGCACGATGTGATGCGGCATTCCGGGAACAACGACACGAGCAAGTCTGGACATGGTAGAAACCTGAAGGTGGGGCAGCGAAAGGGCAACAAGATCATCGCCTGCGCGGCGCCCGAAAGCAAGAATTTGGTGCGCGTCCCCGAATTAGGCCTGACTGCCGCAAAATGTGTTGACTCTTCAGAGCGGTGGATTTCAGAATCTGGCAGCACACCGACAAGTGGATGGCGGTTGGCCTGCGGACTTGAAAGGTAAACCTATGACCCAATCCGGTTTCAAGCGGCAAAAACCGCCTCTGGCCCTGCGTTGCGTGATGGGCGTTATGATTGATGGAGTCTTCAGGCCGCTGTCGCGGGCTCTGGACTGGGTCGGGCGCGGTGACAGCCTGATTCGGGCGGCCGGCCGGCAGCAGCGCAAGGGCTTTGCGAAAAAGAATCCGTTTGGCAACTACGTTCCCACAGAGCACGACGTATTCGTTGCGGTTTACGTAAAGAGCGGCACCAACTGGACGATGCAGATCGTTCAACAACTTCTAAACCACGGCAAAAGCGAATACCAACACATCCATGACGTGATTCCGTGGCCCGACTTGAATAATCTGGGCTGGATGCGCGGATATGCCGTTCCCCTTGGGGACGAATCGGCGTGGCGATCTGCGCCGGAACAGAAGCGGGTGATCAAAACGCATCTAAGCTGGGATCTGATTCCTTACTCTGAAAAGGCGCGGTACATCCACGTGATCCGCGATCCGAAAGATGTCTTCGTTTCCAGCTATTTTTTCTTCGGAAGCGTCATGCCCATCCCCTCGGTGGACGCCTGGTTCAAAACCTTCTGCTCGAAAGACTTCATGTGGTTGAACTGGGCCGAGAGTACGGCCGGATATTGGGCGCAGAGACACCGGCCCAACGTGCTGGTGCTTTCGTTCAAGGCGATGAAGAACGATTTGCCGGGCACTCTGCGCACAATCGCGGACTTTCTCGATGTCCGCGTGGGCGACGATGTGCTGAAGCAGGTCAGCGAAAAATCCTCCTTTCAATATATGAAGAGTATTGGCGAAAAATTCGGCGGCTGGAGTTCCATCCCGTGGAAGTCTGAGGCTCCCATGATGAGGAAGGGCGTGCAAGGATCGTCATCGGAATTACTGACGCTCGAGCGTCAGCGGGAGATGGATGAATTCTTCATGGCTGAACTCAAGCGGCTTGGATGCGATCTGCCTTACGAAGACTTTTGCGACGTGTCCGCGGGTGCCTCGGATAAAGTCGCCGCTCTCGCCCGGGGCTAGGTTTCGACCACAGTCCTGAGAATGCGCAATAAGACCACAAAGACTTTCTTCTCTTAAAATGTCGAAGTGCCGTGCCCTCGCACGTCATTGTCACTTCCTGGCGAATGAAATGATGACGATGCATGATGACGTAATCATGCGAACGATTATCGATCTGCCCCGAGAACAGATTGCGGCGCTGGACAAACTGCGAAAGCGCAGATAGGCGTCGCGCGCCGCGCTTATCCGGGAAGCTGTGGAGGCCTATCTTGCCGGGCAAAACGCGCGTGGGCTCACGGGCCGGCCGGGATTCGGCGCGTGGAAACACAACCGTCTTGAAAGCGTCAAGTCCCAGCGTCTCCTGCGCGAGGAATGGGAGCGATGAAAGCGGTGTTCGACACGAACATTCTCATCGACTATTTGAACGGTCATCTCCCGGCAGCCAGGACCCTTGAGCAATACCGGGAGCCGCTGATCAGCCGGAATCACATGGATGGAGGTCCTGGTTGGGGCCGATAACGATACTGAAGATGCTGCAGTTCGCGACGTCCTGGCCGCTTTCAGGATCGTCGAAATCACGGAGCGGGTTTCCGAGAGGGCTGTTAACTTGCGCCGCGAACGTCAGTTGAGGCTGCCTGTCGCCCTCGTGCTCGCCAGTGCTCAGCAGCAAGGCTGTCTGCTCATCAGCCGGAACACCCGTGACTTCAAGCGCAGCTGGGTGGAAGTGCGCGTACCCTACGAAATGTGAAAACGGAGCGAGTGCGCGTACGGGGATTGTCAGACGCGCTCATCCCTCGCGTGGCACAGCGCACCTCCGGGCATCCTCACCTACCGCAGACTCTGCTAACTTGTTACACTGCAGCAACGGCCCCGTAGCTCAGATGGATAGAGCAGCGGTTTCCTAAACCGGAGGTCGGCAGTTCGAATCTGCCCGGGGCTATTCAATGCTGGTGTGGGTTTAAAGCGATTCGGCGGTTTCGGATTGAGTAAGAAAAATCGAGATACTTAACAGGCTGCTTAGCAAACGGCAGTTGGTAGGGGCCATGCGAGGCCTTGGCAGGCCGCCGGTCATGGCCGTGGGACTCCGGCCGCCGAAGCCCCGGAAAAAACCTTCGATTTCAGCGGGGAGTTGGTCCTGACCGTGTTGGTTGAGGAGCAAACCAAGAACAGCCTGACAGGGTCGCCCAGGAGCGCCATGCGTGTGTTTTGGGTAGGAGAGAGACAGAGTACGGCCGTAGGAAGCCCGTAGAGACGCCAAAAGAACGGGGGGCCGGCTGACCCGTTGTCGCTGGAAGTTCCTGAAGGAGACGCCGAAGAAAGTGCGCGATCTTAAGATCGCTTTTGTGGCCACCGGAGGAGTTCGACAAGATCCGGGTCCGGTCTCGAAGGCTGGAGGTAGCTCCTTCGGCCGGATCGCACCGCGGGTTCCTCTTACGGACACCCCGGCGGTCGCAAGAAACCACCAGGGTAGGCGGCCCTGGCTTTCGTCGGCCTTTTTTCTCTCTCTACCCTACGGACCGGATCTGCCCTTTGCCTCTGGAAAATAAAGGCATGCATGGGAGGTTTTGAGGTGAGCAAGAAGCTGTGGAGCTGCCTAGGGTTGGTATTGGGAGCACTCGCCGAAGAGACGTGCAACGAGGTGGTCCCCGGACGGGAAAAACAAGTTTTCATCACCGAACGCGTCGCCGACCACAACAACCCCCACTGCGTTCACGAAGAGTTCTCATATTCACATTTTGGTATGGGAACCGTCGCCGCCGCCACCTCATCGGGAACGGTTTTCCTCTTGAACCGCGTACGGATGCGGCTGTGAGCGGTCATGCCGTGTCACAACTTGGGTTGTTCCCATTTATGAGGTGCTCGAACTTAGGATTACTCCAAAACGTTCAGGCTGCTGGCAATGATCTACGACGCGTACGGAAATCCCATCGCATCGTCAACCATAAAGGTTGACGATGTACCCCATCAAGACAAAACCTGCCAACTCGCAGATCATCCCGCCGACAAAATATAACACTCTCCTGCGGAGAGACTTCTCCTCCCTCACGCCACAAAAGAACAATATTCCGGCAATGTCCGCGAGTCCGACCAAACCCGAAAGTATTGCCGGCAGCCAAGCACCGATTTCTGGCAAATACTTGCCGCCTGCGTCACTGCCTTGTTCACCGGACTGATTTTTTGGGTGACCTCTGACTACACCGAGACGAGTCGAAAACGATTGGGAATAATGGAAAACACTCTGAATGTAAGTCGGATTCAAATCAAGGAAAGCGATTTGTCTTTTGCCCAGAGTCTGAGCAAGACTGACGGCCTTATTACTGAGGCGTCGAAACAGGCTAGAGCCACTGACACGCTTTCTGCTGAAGCCAAAAGATCGGCCGATGCTACTGAAAAGAATCTGACCGAATTGGAATGGTGAGAAAGTGGTTAAGCCCGTTGGCGTCCTCCCACCAAATGGGACGTTTAATCTTCACTTCGGAGTTCCACTTGAAGGCAAATTCGACGCAATCATGGACGGCAAGCAGTGGACATACATCTATGGGGAGCTTAACTACGTAGACGGATCTGAACTCACTAAGGGGGTGACAAAGTGGTGCATCTATCTCGCGATAGACGAATTTAAGCGGGCCGACCTCTTCCATTGCCAGACTTACGACGACTTGAAATAGTAGTCCTGCACAAAAAATCCCCACCCTGGACAAGAAAGCCCGATGCTTTGGTCATTTTGTGTGCAAAGCCGGAGAGTTGCTCATACTGGATACTGGTCGCCTTCTCCGCGTCGGTCATGAAA
The DNA here is from genome assembly GCA_963836435.1 of uncultured Acidobacteriota bacterium. Lineage (GTDB taxonomy): Bacteria > Acidobacteriota > Terriglobia > 20CM-2-55-15 > 20CM-2-55-15 > DASTBJ01. The sequence continues at coordinate 63,992 of CAWIJI010000018.1, forward strand.
AAGGCCCGCCTCGGACAGCGTGCATTGCGCCGCCGAACCGGGGTAGTTCGTCGAGTCGGGATGATTCCCGCCGGATCGTCCAGGCCCTCGGCCTTCGGCCGGCCTCGCTCGGGTGCTTCCACCGACACCCAGGGAGGCTTTCCGGCAGGATTACGCTATGAAGGCCTCTTCCTTGACTGGTAACAAAGAGCTCCTAGACCGAGTGCTAGCAAACTGAGCGACGCTGGCTCCGGTACAGGATGCCCATTCAAGGCGTACATACCCGCCCACTCCGCATGTGCGTTGACGCCTACATTGGGATCGATCGTCCATTGAAGCGCCAGCCAGTAAGGCGTTCCAGCCTGCAGGGGTATGCGTTTTCCCACGTCAAACCGGACGCCGAATGTCTCCCACAGATTATCGTAATAGTTTGGGTCCGTGTTGACGTCACCGTACGGGTCAAAGACCGTACAAGGACAAAAACCTTGATCTATGTTCCTGCCAAATCCGGTGGCGATCGGAGCGCCACCGGGTTGGGAGTTCCCGGTATAGATTGCGTACCGAACTTCTGAAACACGTACTCCGCCACCGTCTAAAGTGTCACTGGCCCAGAACTCGATGTTTGTGAGAACTGCATCGAACGAAACGCCAAAACTCAACGGTCCAGCGCAATAAGTCCCAAAGTTGTAAGGCGGAAGGTTGGGTATACACGCCAGGGAGAGAGGGTCTTGCCCCGAAAAGAGCTGAATCGGAGCCGCATTGAGCGATGTCACCGCGAAGACTAGCGGAACCAGCACTACGAATATGGCAAAGAACGTTTTCACTTAGGATCGATCCCCGGGATTTCCGAGGGCAATTCAGCATCCAAATTTGAATCGATGAAATTCGCAATTTTTTCATGTCTCAAGCTCAATGGAGTCAACAATGCTCTGCGGAAAGCGATCGCAAACACTCTGTAATCTCGAACGTCGAAGATCGTAAAGAAATCCGACAGCATCAGCACCGCGCCGAGCCTCCCTAGTAGCAATAAGACGTTCATCGTATTGAAGATCAAGCGATGCGCTGCTATCCGGAATGGGGGCCCGGCTCCTGTCGGCTCTCTTTACGCTTTTCCGGAAATTGAAGAAGGGTGGGGAAGCCAAGCAGGTGCCGCCGCATCCTCAGCCGCATTCGTCAGCAGGACCGCCCGATCGATTTCCGCTCCGTTCATATGGGCGAGCGATGCGTTCAGCGCCCGAAATGAAAGTGAGCCTCAACTACAGTCGCGCCCCAGGGACTGGATTCGGCCTTCGGCAGCAGACCGCTCGTCAACGGCGCGGAAGCTGCAACTTTCAGAAATGTACAGCCGGTTCAGCGCGACCCCAGCATAGATGATTGGTTTGCAAACCGCGTGCCGATTTTCCTATGCTTCACCATGAATGGAGGCATTGATGAAAGCTACATCCGCAAAGGTCGACACGTTCCGCAAACGTCTGGCGCTCCAACAGGCGAGCTGGGCAATAGACATTCCCGCGATTAGAAGGATCACGCTGGAACTCACACGAGAGCAGCAACTGCTGCTACGGCGCGCGACGAAGGAGGTAATTCCATCGTTGACGCTGATCCTTCAGTCGGAGAAATTACCGAAGAACGGGCACGCCCTGGCCTGCCTGGAAGTTGCCGGTTCTACGCAGCAACCGAAGTCCCGTGGGAAAGCGGGTGGCAGCCAGAGGTAGCAGCTCCGAGCGGCTGATCCGTGATCGAGATTTCGTTCGGGGCGCACGATCGATGCTGTTGGACTACAGCGGTCTTTCAGCCCCGCAATCCGCCCTGTTTGTGTACGACCCTCGAGTGGCCGAGGTCTGCCGCGCCCTGGAGAGAATCGCCACAGAGGAAGGAATTTCTGTCACGCGGTTGTCCGCCGAGCGCGACTGGACAAATATTCAGAGGCATCTCGCTAAGGGGTTCGACACGGCGATAGTTTTCGAGTTCGGAGCGAGCCACCATACTCAAGCACTGATCGAGCATCTGTCGGACGCCCCTGACACGTTTCGCGCTTACCGGCTTTTTGGGGCCACTGCGAACACGATACGTTTTGGCTTCCGGCGCCGGCGGTCGACGCTTCGCCGGCGGAATTGGAACCTTATCATGCGGGCCCGGAAGGGCGGTTCCTTGATGGTGGAAAACGCTCTGGGCTCTCGTCTCGAGGTGGGCCTCGATCCATCGGCGCCCTGGACCAATACTTACGGAGAGTGCGCGGATGGATACCCAGGTGTATTCCCGCCGTCCGAGGTGAACACGCGGAGTTTGGAGGTGGATGGTCTCCTTGTCGTGGATGGGGCGATAGGATCCAACATCGGCTGGCCGATCGAGGCGCGACTGAACACGCATCCGGTGTCGTTGCGCATTTCCCGGGGCAGGATCATTGACGTCGATTGCCGTCACAAGCTCACACGAGATCTCATTGAAGAATTCTTAGCCGCACCGCACTGCAACGAGGTGGTCGAGATTGGCATCGGAACCAATGACGGCATCCCACGATTCGTATCCTCGGATATTCTGATAAACGAAAGGTATGCCAGTTTTCATCTCGGAGTCGGCAGCGCAGATTTGAAGAACCGGCAGCAGAACCTGCATCTCGACTTCATTCTTGCAGATTGCCAGATCGCTTTGGGGGCTCACGTCATTCTGAAAGGGAATGAATTCTTTCTTCCCGATACGATACCAATTCCGGATTGGCGGAATTATGACGTCGAGATCAATCTGCATGACGCGCTGTAGCGCTGCGTGATCCGGAATTCGGGGCCGTACACACCGACGAGGCATCATGACGTTTGCGGAGATCACACTGACCAATGGGTATCAGCTTACGAGCGTGCGAGAGGACGACTGTGACGACTACGTGCGCTTTCTTGCAGACGGTGAAATTGCCCGCACGATTCCGGCGATTCCCCAGCCTTACACGCGGGCATCAGCACAATGCTGGATTCGCCACCGCCTGGCGTTCCTCGAAAAGGCCGGGATGGAAGTGTGCTTCGCAATTCGAAGCGCAGATGGAGCGCTCGTGGGAAGCGTTGGAGTCGATGATCTCGTACTGGGCACCGACCACAATGGGGAACTTGGATACTGGCTGGGAGCAGAGCACCGCCGTCGTGGGGTTGCACGCGAGGCGGTCCGCGCCTTTGTCCCGTATGCGTTTGAGCGTCTTGCCCTGGAGCGTCTGACTGCTCATACGCTTCATTTCAATTCCGCTTCTATCCGTGTTCTCGAGACTGCCGGGTTCAAATTAGAGGGGCGGCTGCGGCGGTACACTCGAACATCGACCGGTTTTCACGATACTCTCGTCTTCGGTCTGTTGAAACACGAGTGGAAGACGCAGGGGCCGCCCAACCCGCCAGGGGAATGACAACAACCCCTAAACGCAGGGGAAGCCGTTTTTCGACGCCGATCGGGTTCGCCCAGGACGCGCTCGATGTGCAGAGCATCTCCTGATATCATCTGCCGCAAATTCATTCGGAAATGTGAGGGGATATGGATACTTCCTACCGCAAGGCCGCCGGTTTCTTCCTCCTGTGCGTCGCAGGCGTGCTGGTGAGCATTCCAGTGTTGGCCCAGGGGCCGGCCCGACCGGCAATCCCCGTGGATATCGCCGGCGAATGGCGCCTGGAAAACAATGAAGAGGACACGACGGCGCAACCTCCATTGGGGGACTATCTCGGGATTCCGTTCAACGACGCGGGGCGCCTGAGGTCGGACACCACCGCGGAATCGATTTGGGGCACGCCGGAGTTTCAGTGCAGACCCCACGCGTTTCCTCACCAGTGGCGCGGTCTTGGTGGGGCGCGAATTCTGAAGGAACAGGATCCTCTGACGCGCGATGTGAAAACGTATCACATCCAGTTCATGCGGTCGCTGGACCGGCCCATCTTCATGGACGGCCGCCCGCATCCGCCGGCCTGGGCGCCGCACACGTGGACCGGCTTTTCAACCGGCGAGTGGATTGGCAACACGCTGAAGGTGACGACCACCCACCTCAAGGATGGTTACCTGAAGCGCGGCGGTCCGCAAACCAGCGACATGTATACGATGACGGAGTACATTACCCGTCACGACGACATCCTGACCATCGTCACCTGGATGGACGATCCGCTCTACTGGATGAGCCCTACGTCCAGTCCACAACCTATTACTATGACACCAGCGTCAACGGTGGCCACCGAGACCTGTAATGGCTCCGCCTTCGCCGAAAACGGCGGCACCGACCGGCACCATGTCCCCCACTTCCTTCCCGGCCAGAATACCGCGTGGAAGGACTGGCTGAAACAGGAACCCGGAATACCCGAAGAGGCCGTCCGGGGCGGAGTCAAGACCGTGTACCCGGAATACAGGTCGACATTGAACGGTTCGGCTTCCACGGCGAGCCTGACGGTTCCTTCATCCCATGCAGCGTTGGACGTTGCCAAGAGTATCGCCGACCAAAGCCCTAAGAGACGGACAGGTCCACGTCTTGCCTGTGCAGGGCAATATCTACATGCTTGTGGCCGACGGCACCAACATCACGGTTTCGGTGGGTCAGGAAGGCGTTTTAGTGGTGAATACGGGTTCGGCGGCGATGTCGGACAAGATTCTCGCCGCCATCAACCAGCTTTCCAGCGCGGTGACGGCGCGGCCGATGGCGAACAATTGTGCCGGGCGCAATTGCCCCGGAATCTGGGGATGGGCCAGCCCATACATCAATTCCATCATCAGTTCTCCGGCTCCCGCGAAGCCTATCCGATACATTGTCAACACCAGTGCGGCTGCGGAACATGTCGGAGGCAACGTGAAGCTCGCGTCCGCCGGTTTCTTTCCGCGCGGCGGGGGATTCGGCGCTGCCGTCGAGAGCGTCGGACGCATTGCGTCCATCGTCGCTCATGAAAATGTGCTCTTCCGGATGAGCGCGCCAGACGGCAAACAGCCGGCGCCACCGGCCGCCGCGTTGCCAACGGATACCTATTTCGATGAGTTCAACAAACTCCCCGCGTTCGTCAATGGCGAGCCCGTGATCCTGTATCATGCGCCGGCTGCAAATACGGACGGCGATAGCCTCGTGTTTTTCCGTCGCTCCGACGTCATCAGCGCCGGGAACATTTTTTCAACCGTCAGCTATCCGATGATCGACCTGTGAGAAAGGCGGCAGCGTGAACGGCGTCATCGACGGTCTGAATCAGATTCTGGATCTCGCTGTCGCCGAATATCGCGGCCAGGGCGGAACCTACATCATTCCGGGCAGCGGCCGGCTTTCCGATACCGCAGATGTCGCGTCGTACCGGAACATGATGGTGATGGTTCGGGATCGTATTCAGGACTTGATCGAGAAGGGAATGACCCTCGACCAGGTGAAGGCGGCCAAACCCACGATGGATTTCGATGGCAGCTACGGATCGACCAGCGGGCCTGGACCACGGACATGTTCATCGAGGCGGTTTACAAAAGCCTCAAGGACACCAGGTAATGCGACCAGCTCCAGTCTTCTCGTCGTTGTTCTCCTGGTAACCACCTCCGCCTATGCCCAGCGGGGAGCCCGCGGCGGCGCGGCGGCCTCCGCCGACCGGACGCGCTGTGCACGCCATCGATCTGACCGGCTACTGGGTGTCCGTGATCAACGAAGACTGGCGCTTGACGAATGGTCACGCCGCCAGAAAGGCGAGTACGACGCGCTTACTCTTAACGCGGAAGGCCGCAGGGTTGGAGATACATGGGATCCCGATCGCGACGAAAAAGCCGGGGAACAATGCAAGGCGTACGGCGCCGCTAATATGATGCGGCTCCCGGGACGGCTGCATATCAGCTGGGAAAACGACAACACGCTGCGCATCGACACCGATACTGGAAACCAGACGCGGCGATTTCATTTCGACGCGACGCCGCCGGGAGAACCGACATGGCAGGGACATTCCGCGGCCACCTGGCAATTGGGCCCCGCCGAACGGGGTGCGGCCCGGGCCGGTAAGCTTGAAGGTCGTCACCACGAATCTCCGCGCCGGGTACATCCGTAAAAATGGTGCTCCCCACAGCGACAAGGCCGATTGTTACCGAATACTACGACCTCAACGCGATGCCCAACGGCGATCAGTGGATGACCATCACGACAAGAATCGACGATCCCGTCTATTTCAGCCGGCCGTTGATCAATACCACGGACTTCAAGAAGCTTCCCGACGACGCAGGGTGGAATCCGACACCCTGCTCCGTGAAGTAGATTCCTCCCCAGAATCGACGGAGTGGAGGTCGGCGAAATTCGGGTCACCTTCGCCACGGCGGGTCGGCAAGAGCGCGGGGTTCGGGGTGTACGGCCCCGAACCTCTGACAGATCCACCAGCAGCGATGTGCGGGGTTAACTTCGGATTTCGGCGACGTCGAGGTTACGGGATTACATCAACGTCACCGAAATTTACGTCACCGAAATTTCACGGTGCAGGTTCAATCTTCAGGAGCGCGCCGGCATCTTCGTCCGTCAGGAGGTAGAGAAGACCGTCGGGGCCCTGGCGCACATCTCGGATCCGTTGGTGAAGATCCGTCAGCAGCGATTCGCGACGTTGTTCACCCTTCTCGTTAAAGACGATTCGCTCGATGTGGCCTGTGCCGCCAATGCGCCCGACGGTCATGGAGCCCACGAAGAGATTGCCTTTCCACGCCGGAATCCTGTCGGAGTTGTAGAACGCCAACCCGGATGTTGTTATCGACGGAACCCAGAACACGGTCGGCAGCACCATGCCTGCCGGAATCTCGCGTTCATTCAGAGGCGTTCCGTCGTAGTCGTGGCCGTAGGTCACGAGGGGCCAGCCGTAGTTCTTGCCCGGCTGAATCACATTGACTTCGTCGCCGCCCTGCGGACCGTTTTCTGTTTCCCAGAGGGCGCCCGTTGTGGGGTGAAACGCCAGACCCAGCACGGTGCGATGACCGATGGAGTAGATCTCCGGGCGATATCCGGTTTTACCAACGAAGGGATTGTCTTTCGGAATCGTTCCGTCGTCGTTGAGACGCAGAATTTTGCCGGCATCGTTCATGGGGTCCTGGGGTCCCTTTTCATCGCGATGATGAGAAGAACTCATGAAGAGCGTTCCATCCGGCGCGAAGAGCAACCGCGAGGCATCTCCGCCGGAGAGCGCCATCCAGGGCTCGGCCACGAAAATTTCTTTCACATCCACAAGGGCTTTGCCATCGAAGCGGCCGCGCGCCAGCGCGGTGGAATAGACCATGGCGGGCCCGGCACCCCGGGCCCCGGGTTGGGCCGGCGGCGCGGGGGCTGCTCCCGGCGTCGAAGGCGCGGGCTTGGATGTGTTGTACGCGAGGTACACCAGACCGTTCTGCGCAAATTTGGGATGGAGCGCAATGTCCAGCAACCCGCTGGTTCCTCCCGCCTGCACTTTCGGTACGCCGGCGATGGGTTGAGGATCGAGCACCCCATTACGGACGATGCGCAATTGTCCGGCGCGTTCCGTGATCAGCATGTCGCCGTTGGGCAGCCACACCATGCTCCAGGGATGCGAAAGGCCCTTCGTGACGACGGAAACCTTGATCTTCGTGGCTCGCTCCGATGTCGTGTACGTCCAGGGCCCGTCACCCAGCGTGTTCGCCCCGCGCTGCTGCGCATAGCCGACCGCGGTGATGGCAAGGATCAAAAACGGAATAAGTCTTTTCATGGCGCAAATTCTACTTCGGGCGGCGCTCTGAGTCGATTCGAATCAGGCGTTCCAGTTCGGTGCTCAATTGACGGATGCGTTGATTGCGGGCTTCGGATTCAGCAGCGAGCTGAACGGACTCGTTTCGCAGCGTCAGAATCAACTGGGCCGCGGGTTTCAGGGGACTCGAGGGAAATTCGCTCACAACCTGACCGAAGTAGTTGGCGGCCCGCTGCCAGTCGAGCCGGGGGTCTCCCGGCAACGAATAGATCAGGCCGAGATGGAACAGGGCCTGGTCTCGCTGCCCGCCCGACGGAACGAGATTGAGGTATTGCTGAAAGTCGCGGGAGGCCGCGGCGTAATCCGCCCGGGCAAACTCCTGGGAAGCATTTTCCAGGGCGGTGGTCGACGCAGGCGGTGTTGGTGGCAGGGGCACTCTTACGGCGGGTTGGCGGCGGGTGCATGATACGGCCAGGACCAAGATGACGGTGACAAGGGTTATCCGCACTTTTCAGTCTCCTGTTTTTGAGCGGTCATCTCCATCCGGAAAATGCTGCCGCCCCCGGGATTGTCCTCCACCCAGATCTTTCCGTGATGGGCGTCGACGATTGTCTTGCAGATGGCGAGGCCCAGACCCACCCCTTGACCTGCGGCCCTCTTCCCACCGCCTCTGACCTGATGGAACTTCTCAAAGATGCTGCGCTTGTGTGAATCGGGAACGCCTGGCCCCTTATCCGCAACCGAGAGCACAGCACAGGAACCCTTGTTTTCAGAACGGTATGCAAGATTCACATTGATCGCGCTATCCGGAGGTGCGAACTTCAGCGCGTTGTCCACGAGATTTCCGACCACCTGGATCATCCTATCGCGATCGCAAACGACGGGGATAACGGAAGTATCCGCTGTGATGGAAAATTGGATTCGCCGTTCCTCCGCTTTGAGGTTGAACTCGTCCAGAACAGTCCCGGTGATCTCGTTGAGGTCCTGGGGACTCATCTCGTATTCCATCGTCCCTGCTTCAAGGCGAGATACGTCCAGAAGATTGGCCACCATCGCGGTAAGCCTCTCGGCAGAGTTGCGGCTGAGTTGCAGCAGACGGCGTTGTTGATCGTTGATCGGTCCGGGGATCTGCTCCATGGTCACTGCCAGCGTTTGACGAATTGCCGCCAACGGCGCCTTCAGCTCATGGGACACGTGAGAGACAAAGTCCTTCTTCATCTGATCGAGTTCGCCAAGTTTCTCGGTCATCTTGTTGAAGTCCTGCGCGAGGTCGGCGAATTCGAGCGGGCCTTCGACAGGAAGGCGGTGAGAAAACTCGCCGCTGGAAATCTTTCGCGTCCCTCGGGTCAGTTGGCGAAGCGGAGCGTTGATGGAGCGCAGTGTCAGGACACTGAGAGAGATTCCGGATATCAGGAAAACGATGCCTGCAATCATGGAAAACAACTGTGCCTGGCTGCCAAGAGCGCGGTTGCGCTCCACCTGATCCGCCATGCTTTGCTTGACGGCATCATAAGAAGACCTGGTCCTCAGCTTCATCTCATCGATCTTGGTGACAAGGCGGAGCGGCGGATCCTCGCTCCCGGCGACGGGTCTTCGCATCGCACTAGCCATTTCCGCCTGGCACTCGACCCATGAGGTCCTGAGAAGTGCGATCTCCTCGGGAGCTTCCCAGCTGCTCAAGGCCGCATCGAGTTCGATGAAATAATCATCGAACTCCTGCATCGCGACCCGCAAAGACCTGTCGACGATTTCGCGATTTGTGGGGTCCGGGGTATTGAAGTGGCGTTTGGTGATGACTCGAATGTCCTCCGCAACGGGGGTCATTTCGAGGAGTTTGGATGCCGCCACGAAATTCACCTTGGCGAGTTCTTCATTGGTGCGCTGCATCCGCACCACGACCGACAGCTGGTAGCCCAGCGAACCAAAGGCGAGGACCATCAGGACGGCAACGCTGACGACGATCCTGCGCGAGACGCTCATGATTCGATGTTGTAGGTTTTGAGCTTGTTGTAAATCGTCTTCACATCCACACCGAGTTGTCTTGCGGCTTCCGCCTTGTTGTTGCCGGTGTGTTCGAGGGTACGAATCAGCAGTTCGCGTTCGGCGTCTGCCATCGTGGTGGTTCCCACATCGATAATCAGTTTTTCGCTGGGGCTCGCAGTGGACCGGATATACGGCGGCAGCACGGTGCCGTCGATCCAGTCCGACTTGGCGAGCACCACCGCGCGCTCGATCACATTCCGCAACTCGCGAACATTCCCAGGCCACGGATACGCCTTCAGAAGCTCCGCGGCTTCCTCGGATATGCCTTCGATCTCCGTTTGATGCTTTCGATTGAACTCCGTTATGAAGCTCTGGGCCAGCAGTGGAACATCGTCTTCCCGTTCTCGCAAAGCCGGCATTGGGATGGAGAAAACGTTTAACCGGTAATAGAGGTCTTCGCGAAGACGTCCCTCCTTGATGGCCTGCATGGGGTCGCGATTCGTGGCGACCACGACACGCACATCGAAGGCGATTTCCTGGTTGCCGCCCAGCCGTCGCACTTTACCCTCGGCAAGGACGCGCAGCAGTTTTGGCTGCAGCACCATGGGCATTTCTGCGATTTCGTCGAGAAACAACGTGCCGCCGTGCGCCTGCTCGAAGCATCCCGAACGCGTGCTGACGGCTCCGGTAAATGCGCCGCGCTCGTGCCCGAACACTTCGCTTTCGATCAGCGTTTCAGGTATTGCTGCGGCATTCACGGCGACAAACGGTTTCCCGCGCCGCGGACTCCCTTCATGTATGGCATGGGCCACGAGTTCCTTGCCGGTGCCGCTTTCCCCCGTGATGATCACCGGAACGTCGCGGCTGGCAACCGTTTCGATGAGGGAAAAGACGTCGCGCATCTTCTTGCTGGCGCCGACGAAGTCTCTGAACTGGCTTTCCGACTCGACCCGGGTGGCGAGACGCTTTGTTTTTCGGCGAAGCTCAATCTCCTGTTCAGCGTCTTCCAGCAGGATCTTGAGCTTCTGAAAGTCAGTTATCGGCTTGGTCAGGAAGTCCCGCGCCCCCTGTTTGATCGCCTCGACGGCCATGTCGATACTGCCGCGTGAGGTAATCAGGAGGACTGGCCGGTGCGGATTTCCCGCCTTGAGCTCGCGCAGCAGTTCCAGTCCGGATACTTCCGGCATCACCACGTCGCTGATAACGATGTCGGGGTCGTGGCGGTCCACCAGTTCCTTGGCTTCGCGTGCGTCCGCTGCCTGGATGACTTCAAAGCCCCAACTCTGCAAAAGAACGTCGAACGACTCGAGCATGGCCGGATCGTCGTCCACAATCAGGATTTTTCGTTTTCTATTCGTCATTGTTGCTTACGACTGCGACGGAGTTACGTCCACTTCCTTGTTCGCTCTTGTTCGCTGCGCCTTCAGGGAATTTTTCCGCGGAAGCGGTGCCGTTAAGGTATCCCTCTTCCACTTTTGTTTGGAGATGTTAATCCTTAACTTGTGTTATTTCAGCGCTCAAATCCACAACCACCTTATGGCATACCGTTTGCCTCCTCTAAGCCTGAAAAGGGTAACCCCATCGATTTCCCCAATTTTACCTGAGGAGGGTGTATGAAGGTTCAAGGTTCGGTACAGCCGATTGGACGTTTCCGGCCTGCTTCAGACTCAAGGCGGCGCGGAAAGGGAGCAGGGATTAACCGCCTCCTATGCGTTTCCTGGATTTCAATAGCCCTCGGTTTGAGCGCCTGCGGCAGCGCCACGGCGGACAAGGGCGCCACGGCGGATGAGACGGCGGATAAGAATGTAGAGGCGGCCGCGGCTAACGTCACTCCGCCCGCAGCCAAACCCAAGGTCACCATTCCAGCAGGAACGAAACTCAGCATCGTTTTGAAAGACGGTGTTTCGACCAGCTCCAGTACGGTGGGATCCGTGTTTTCCGCCGCGATCGCGGCGCCGGTCGTGGTGGATGGAAAAACCGTTGTCGACAAGGGATCGTCCGTGATGGGACGCGTTGTCGATGTCAAGGATTCCGGCCGCGTAAAGGGACTCGCGAGCCTGAGTCTGGTGCTGACCTCCGTTGTTTGCGACGGAAAGACAGTGCCGCTTGAAACGAAGACCTATGTGGGCGTTGCCAAGTCCACGAAGAAACGCGACGCCGGTGTGATCGGCGGAGCCGCCGGCATCGGCGCTGCTATCGGCGCCATCGCGGGAGGCGGCAAAGGCGCTGCAACAGGTGCGGCGATCGGCGGTGCGGGAGGCACAGGAGTTGTCCTGTCGACCCGGGGAGAAGATGTTCACTATCCCCCGGAAACTCGGCTCAGCTTCGTTCTAGCGAAGGCGGCCGAATTGTAACGAAAGGAGAAAAGGGTATGCTGAGATTGTTTGTCGGGAATATTCCCCATGCCTGCGGAGAGGACGATCTTCGCACATGGTTCGAAGAGCACGGCCACGATGTTGTGTTCACTCAGGTTATACGCGATCGAATGACAGGCCATTCCAGGGGCTTCGGCTTCGTGGAGCTTCAGGATACGTCCGATTTGCGAACAACGGTCGAGGAGCTCAACGGGCAGCGCCTGTCCGGTCGCGTACTCACCGTGAACGCCGCAACTCCCAGACTTCCACGCGGTGAATCCCTTCACTCGCAGGCCAGCTGACTGAGATTCTGCCGTCCGTGGAAAAACGCCACGGATGGCAGCCCCCTGCCACCCGAAACTTCGCCCTCTTACTGCCGCAAATTACTGATATCCCTATAGTAACGCCTCCGCGTTCGATTGGAATCTCATGTGCCATACCGAAGGCGTCGGAGGACAAAGACATGACGCCAACGAACAAAATTGCAGCCGGTATCGCTGGGATCGCAGTATTGGTAGGTTCACAACTTTACGGAGACTGGGCTTCGCGCTCTGCCGCAGACGCACGCGCAAAGGACCTGGAGTCTCAGATTCAAAGTACGCGCGCGGCCGATTCTGCGAGAATCGGCGAACTCGCAATGGAACTGGAGCTTGTTCAAAGCCGTGTGGGAGCGACGGCCGCCGATACGCAAAGCGTCCAGAAGCTTGCGGCATCAACCCGCCAGGAACAGGCTCGTGCGGTGGCTGCTTTGAAGCAAACTCTCGCCGAGAGCGAAAAAGAGCACGCCAAGGCCGTCGATTCGTTGCGGGCAGAGTCCGGGGAAAAGCTCGAGGCTGTCCGCCAGGAGACCACGACAGAGATCGGCGCTGTGACGGGTGACGTCAACAACGTCAAGACCGATCTGACCGCCACCAGGAGCGACCTTGCCGCCACCAAAAATGACCTTGCTGCCAGCCGCCGCGAAATGACGGATTTCCGCGATTCGCTTGGACGTCAGATCGCCCACAATTCAGAAGAGGTTGCGCTGCTCAAGCGCCGCGGTGAACGCGATTACTTCGAATTCGACCTCCGGAAGAAGGATGTTCGGCGGATCGCCGGGATCCGGCTTGAACTCAACAAGGCGGATACTAAAGCACATAAGTACGATGTGACACTTCAGATTGACGACACCAGGATTCAAAAGAAGGGGCAGCTCGTCAACGAACCGGTCCAGTTTCTCGTTGGAAAAGATCGGGTGCGGTATGAACTGGTTGTCAATTCCGTCGACAAGGATCGCATCCGCGGTTATGTCAGCACGCCCAAGGACTCCGTCGAGTCGAATTCTCTGGCCCTTCAGCAGGACTGACCTGCCTGCCGTGGAGTTTGGACGTTTCGCACGCCGGAGGCGTGAAAGGAAGGTAGCCCCGGGTGGAGCGAAGCGACACCCGGGGTTCATCTCACGAGCGGCTTGCACCCCGGCAGGGGTGCGAGGAATCCCGCACCCCTGCCGGGGTGCAACATTCCCGTTACGGCAACCCCGGGTTGCGCTCGCTTCGCTCGCTTAACCCGGGGCTAAATTCTCAGCACGCCTCCGGCGTGCTCAGACTCACGTTTCAACGTCGCCATCACCTTGCGGACGAACCTGCAAACCGGAGACGTAACCTCGTGTTTCCGCTCCCGCTCGGACTCAAGAATGTCTAAACTCGAGAGCACGCCGGAGGCGTGCCGGGAATTTAGCCCCGGGTTAAGCGAGCGAAGCGAGCGCAACCCGGGGTTGCCGTAACGGGAATGTTGCACCCCGGCAGGGGTGCAGGGATTCCTCGCACCCCTGCCGGGGTACGAACGCCCCTCGTGAGATGGAACCGCGGGTGTCGCTCGGCTCCACCCGGGGCTACCTTTCACGCCTCCGGCGTGCAGAGTGTCTAAACTCCAGAGCACCCCACCCGTTTGGAGGGGCCGTTCATTCGCCTTCTCAAAATCTGACGGTGATTTGCATACCGGCGCCGAAGTTGGAAGTGCCGTTGTTCAATCCCACGAAAGCATTAGGGCTGAACGTGACGTTGCGATTCCGTCTGTAGCTCAACACCCCGACCAGGTCTGCCGGATTGGGGTTGCCTGCAATGATCGCACGTCGCCAGTCCAGCAAGACGCTTGTGCTTAGACTCTCCGAGACCTGTTTCCCGATGCCGGCGCTGGCAGCCGTTCGGTTTCTGAAGGCCAGCAACGGGACCTTGCCCACGACGGTGTAGCCCATATCTCCGAACAGGAAGACCGGCCCGACTTCTTTGTCGAGTTCAACGCCGAAGCCATAGTCGGTCTTTCCTGTCCCCAGTCCGCGTTCTTCGTGGGCGGTTGGAATCTTGATCTTCACAAACGGAGTGACAGAAGGTTTAGGGGTGCCGCGTCCCTGATCGGTTATCAAAAAGAAACGCGAACGAATTGTGGTGTCTGCGAGGCCGGATTCCAGCAATGGCCCGCCGCTCGAATCCGTTGGTGTGGGAACTCCGTCGATGAAACGGATGCCCCCCGCGGTGTCGATCCGCGCAAACGCGGAACTGACGCCAAGATCGAATCGCCTGGCCGTGTATCGCAGGGAGAATGGGGCGTAGGACGCTCTGGAGATTTCTGAAGATCCGAAATCGCCCTGGTCATATCCGACGCCCACTCTGAGCGTGAATCGAGCCGGAGCCGCAAGCTGCTGGCTCCAGCCCGACGCCGCGCTCAGGCACAGTAGCGCGATGGCCGCAATGGGGCGGCGCATTATCTGTCGACTCTCGGGATCTCGGGCTTTTCGATACGAACGGGGAGCTCCACTCGTTCGTGCGTTTCCACCCTCTCCGGGCGTTCGACTGCCGGGCGTTCGACTGCCGGGCGTTCGATTGCCGGGCGTTCGACTGCCGGGTGTTCGACTTCGACCTTGTGATCGAGGTCGGCACGATGATCAACCTCGATTTTGTCGTGACGTTCCGCGGCTTTTGTGTCACCCCGGCTGCCATCGTTACGATCTCGATCGTGCGCGACAAGTTCAATGCGCTCTTTGCCGCCGGCGATGACGATCATCGTGGCCTTCCCATCGACGATCGCATCGATCTTTGCCTCGTGAAGTCCGGAAACGCTGAGAAGTTCGACGGAAAGGGCTTCCCGCTCGGCGGACGTCAGAGTGAGGCCGTCGAGTTTGAGTTCGCGCCCCGCGAGTTTCAGTTCAAAAGGCTGGCCGTCGATCGTTCCGTCCATTCTCACCTGACCCTTCAGGGCCTGCACCGCCTCGATGAGAGCGGCCAGGTTCTCTGAAGACGCCGAAGACGGTGCAAAAAATTCTGCAGATTGCTCCGCGGTAAGAGTGACGTCTTTGACGCGGAACTCGAAAGCTTTAGTCCCATCCACCAGACCATGGTCCGGGGTCCCGAACAACTGGTCGAGAACAGCCTGCCACGAAGGATCTGTCAGGGTGACGACCCCGTGGGTATCCACGGTGGCGCTTGCCGGCGTTTCGGCAGGACTCTTGCGGGAATCGTCCTGCGCCGCTGCACCTCCAACGGAAAACAGTAGAACTAAGGCAACACCGACCAGCAATAACTGCGAGCGTAACTGTGGCATAGAGACACCTCCGGTTTTGTAATCGTTATTGCGGTAGCATTTGATCGGCCGTTTCTTAAGTCTCTAACCGACCAACGGTTAATCGCGCTTTCCTGCAGGCGCGGTTGGATTTGGGCCTCAAGTCCGGGAAATTTTTCCGGAATTTGGCACGACAGAGGCCGAGAAGGTGGAAAATTGCCGCCGTGCCCTTGTTCGGTCATGGTACTGCGCGTGCCCGAGAGGGTACAGTTATGGTATCAGCTAGTTGGAAGGAGAGTTTCACATGTTCATTTCTCGTGCCCGTATTCTTGCGGTCCTCTTCCTGAGCGGTTTCGTCCTGCTGGGGGCGGTGGACGTGGCAACCGCGCAGTCGAGGGCCGGCGTTCGTGCCGGCATCAGCGCAGATCCCGACCAGGTTTATTTCGGCGCCCACGTCGATGCAGCGGAAATCGCGAATCAGTTGTGGTTTCGTCCAAACGTGGAAATTGGATTTGGACACAGCCGAACTCTTACGACCTTAAATGCAGAATTCGTCTACCGCCCGACCACGCGAGCGGAGTGGCAACCCTACTTCGGCGGTGGGCCTGGCATGGTCCTTACGACACTCCGCGGTCCGAACAGGCATACGGACGTGGGCCCTGGCTTCAATTTTGTCGCAGGTCTGGAACAACGAAAAGGTCTTCTCGCAGAAATCAAGATCGGCGCATTCGACGATCCTGCATTCAAGCTTGGCATTGGCTGGACGTGGTGAGTCCTGCTTCGGATTTCCAGCTCTGGGTCGCACAAAACGCATGGACGACCTCCGGATTGAACTGCGTTCCCGAGCAACGCACGATTTCCGTGAGGGCTTCTTCATGGGTGCGAGCGCTACGATAGGGACGGTTCGTTGTCAGTGCATCGTAGGAGTCTGCCACTGTGATGATCCGTGATCCGAGCGGGATGTCGCTGCCCCGCAGATTTCCCGGGTAGCCCCCGCCGGCCCACCGTTCGTGATGGTGCAGGACGAGAAGACTGGCATTGCGGAAGCCATCCACGTTGCGGAGAGCGGACCAGCCGTATTCAGGGTGTTTCCGAATCCACTCGAATTCCTCGTCGGTCAGCTTGCCCTCTTTCAGGAGGACGTTGTCGGGCACACCAATTTTGCCGATATCGTGGAGAGAGGCGGCCAGGACAACCTGCTCCGTCTCATCGTGGGGAAGCCCCATTTGCAGTGCCATCAGGCGGCAGTAAGCGGCGACGCGGGTGCTGTGGCCGCCGGTGTATCGATCTCGAAGGTCGATCAGCGAGATCAGGGTGGACGCCATCGCCAGAGTTTGCTGCGCGGCCCGATCTTCCAGTTCAGCGATCCGAAATCCGTTGTCGATTGTAACGATGCTGTTCATAGGTGCCACTCCTTGGCTTCTTCGGCGGCTTTCTCAGCCGCCGTTCTGATCCAGTCCGTTTGAACATCGAAGCGCATTTACACTCCGCCTTCTGCTTCGCGACAGTTCCCAGCCCGAAGTTCCCCTCCTCAGAACTTCGCCTAGCGGACGGAGTCAAGGATATCTACCCGTCCGTGACCGAGTTTGTTGCGATATCCGGGGTTTTGGAAATCGATCGGAACCGTGGAATCGGAGATTGTGGCCGAAACGCCGCCAAAGTGAAGCGAGCGGACAAGTGCAGCCATACCGGCAACGATCGGGGCGCTGAACGAGGTGCCGTTCGCGATGCCGTATTTGCCTCCGGGCACGCTCGAGATGATGTGAACGCCGGGAGCATCGACGAAGATGTAACTCCCGAAATTCGAAAAAGGCGCCTTGCGATCGAACAGGTTTGTTGCGGCGACGGCGATGACGTTGGAATATGCAGCAGGATACTGCGCAGCCGAAGTGTTGTTATTGCCTGCTGAAGCGACGAGCACGATGTTCGCCGCAGCGGCATAGTCGATGGCCTCCTTGAGAACCTTCGAATCGGTCAGGGTACCAAAACTCATATTGATGACCGTTGCACCCTGCTGCCTGGCGTAACGAATGGCTTTCGCCAGCGTGAACAGATCCGTGCCGCCCTTGTCGTCAAAGGCACGCAACGGCATGATGGTGGCGTCGGGAGCGATGGCGGCAAGCACGCCGGCGACGAACGTTCCATGGCTCTTCGCACCTTCATCATTGTCGAGGAATCCGGCGCTGGATTGATCATCCAGCAAATGAATCCCCGCGTCGTCGAGGAATCCGGCGGAAGACTGGTCGTCGTCGAGGAATCCGGCGCTGGATTGGTCGTCATCGAGAAAACCGGCTGAAGACTGATCGTCATTCAGCGCCGCGTTGACGTCGGAAGGTCTGCCGTTGACGAAATCGTAGCCTGCCGTCAGATGGCCTGCGAGCGCCGGATGCCCGTAATCGACGGCGGAGTTGATATCCGCAATCATCACGCCGCGGCCGGTCGCATATTTCTGGGCCTTCCCGGACCGTACCAACTGGAAAGAGGGCTGTTGCTTGTACCAGTCTCCGGGATTTCCCGCAGGAACTTCCAGCAGGCGGAGCGGAGGATTTGCGGGCACTCTTATGCCGCGATCGAGTTCAATCCATTCAACGCCGAGCAGCCTCAGGAGGGGCGTGACGACGGGTAGCGAGGGTAGCCGCAGCAACAGGGTGTTGGTGCCGGGCAGCGTATCGACAACCCCTCCGCCCAGCAGAGAAGTGACAATCGAGAGATTGGCACCGGGCAGCAGCTTGACGACTACCGGAACCGTTCCGGCGGCCTGGGCGTTGGCCGAGAAGACGAAAACAAGAAGAGCCAGAATGAGGCTCAGACGACGTCCTGTCATAACCTGTTCCTCCAAAGTCTTGAAAATACGTAAAGCTACGTAACGTTCAATGCCCCAACTATCGTCAGATGGGGTAAATCCAATTGCAGATTTAACGGTCCTTCGGGCAGCTCCTGGAACTCGAATTCTCCCAGGCTGTCCACCGAAGTCGATTCGATGCGAATTCCGTCGCGAACCAGGTGCATCATCGCTCCGTTCACGAAGGTGGCTTCGCCCACGGCAAGTACCTGGCCGGTCATACGCCGTCGTTCGGACTCACCCGAAATGCGTATATGAATGTCGAATCCCTCGGCGCGCAGCACAACTTGCCGCGTATTTGCCGTTCCGCGCGCCCCGGCCAAAGCGGGCTGAGCGAAATTGTCGAATGTCACTAAAGCAAGAACCTGGCGGAACGTGGGGACCACCCCGCGTGTCTTCGGCGATTGAAAGATCGCTTCCGCCTTTCGTATCCAGTATTCCGGAGCACTCTCCAGTTGCCCATGCTTTAGAATTAAATACATTTTTTGCCATATTTCTAGCTGTTCTTGGCAGTCACCGCAGGATTTCGCATGTGAGGTCCAGAACGCGTTTTGGGATTCACTGGCCTTTCCTTCAACCAGATCAAGGGCTTCGCTCGCCGTCAAGTGCATGAATTTTCAAGCCTCATGCGAAAGGTGCCTGGCTTCGGCCTAGAAAATACATCGGCCGGAAATTTTTAAACTTTACCTACCAGGATAAAGGGTGCCCAGAAGAACGGATTCGGATAGGTCTTCCGGACGGCTTTCATCGCGCATTGCAGGGACCTGCTCTTGCTGGCCCCCGCCTGCCAGTGCTGGTAAAACTCCCTCATCAGCAGGACGGTTGACTCATCGCTGACACTCCACAGGCTCAACATCAGAGAACGGGCGCCGGCGTAGAGAAAGCCTCGCATCAACCCCAGCAGATCGTCGCCGCCGCTGACCTCGCTGAGCCCGGATTTGCAACTGCTGAGCGTGACGAGGTTTGTCTGGCAATTCATTGAAAACAGGTCCAGCGCGGTGACGTAGCCGTCAGACAGTTTGAAGCTGGAGAACATGGGATTATCCTGCCGGAAGGTTGCATGCGTCGCGACATGCACAAAGGAGGCGGACTTTGCCGCGTCCGCAAAGGCGGTCCGCGTGGCGGCTTCACCCGAAAGCCGGCGTGCTTCCGGAAACACCTGGCTGAGGGCGAGAATTTCCTGGTTGACCATGGGTGCCAGTTCATCAGCGACTCCAAGAATCAATGGCGTAGCATCGGTCACGTCCGGCTTCTCCAGGCAGTAGTGAAGGATCGACGCGCTGGGCGCGTAGCTGATTTCAAATCGATCGGTCAGATAGTTCCGGCCATCGAAGAAGGCATGGAACGGAAGAAAGTGCAGCAGCCCGTGGGGGACAATCGTCAGGCGGGTTGTACGAATATCGGAGAGCAGCGGCGCGATAAGCAGGTCATGGAGTGCTTCAAGGTAGTGATTGGTTGCCTTAAGAATCTGGTCCGTGTGGGCTCGGACGTAGTCGGGCCCCAGAAGAAACTTCTCAAGTTGGAACGCCAGGTGTTCGTGGAGAGACTGAATGCGGCTGGGTGGCGCGAGCTTCCTGAAAACCCTGGCTTCACCCTGCGAGATGACGAAGCTGAGAACTTCTTCCTCGGTGATGAAATACTCGATGAGGGTTGTGTTGTCGGGAATGAACTGCTGTACGGCTTCGATGCCCGCGGAATGGACGTCTTGCAGGGACACGTACTCCGGGTCGTTCAGGGCCACATCCCGCAGTGTTCTGGCGAGCTCCTTTTCCTTGAGGAGAACCGCCTCGAAATCGGGAGTTGAGGGTCCCGACTGGGTTTCCGGCTTGCCTCGAACGTAGTGGAGGTTGAGCTCTTCCCGCAGGCGATGGAGGCGCCGAAGCAGCGAAGGGTCCGCCCGGGGAGTCACCGAAGGCAGATGGTGGGAGAGGAGTTCGACCAGGCCGCGGGACTTGGCGCGTTCGCACCAGGAATAGGCGGCGTTCACGTCCCTGGAATCGCCGGCGAGGCACAGCTTGACGAGCGACTGATAGACCCGGTTACGGCCGTGAAGAAACGTCACGCGCAGATCGTCCTGCTGCAGCCGCGCCTGGTGGATTTCCAGATCCCGGGCGGCGAGCTCGTACGCTGTTCTTGCAGCGGGATCATCGCCCTTTGTTTCCGCAATCTGTCCGCAGAGGAGATGGTAGGGGAACAGGAGCAAGGGGACGCTGGCGTGAGCCATGATCCCGGATATCTCGACGGTATACTTTTCTGCGGCGGCAATGTCATTGAGCGCCAGCGCCACTCGGGTCAGCAGAACGAGGCTCAGCATGCGCCGCGAAGGTATCTTCAGAGTATCGAATCTGCTCTTCGCCTGGGTTGCCAGGGAGTGCGCCTCCCAGTAGCGCCCCAGGGAGAGATGAACGTCCGCGCGATGAAGGTCCAGGGATCCAACCCAGTATTCATTTCCTTCGCTTTCGAAGATCTTTTGCGCTTCGTGGAAAACGCCCAGAGAGTCGCCAAACCGCCGCATTTGATACAACGCGACGCCATAATAGGCCAGCGCTTTGGCTTCTTCATACTTCATGCCGAGGTCCGTGAACCGGCGATTGGCGCTTTGGGCCAGAGTGGCCGCGTCCTGTGAGATATTGAGCTGAATGTAGATCTCGGCTTCGTCGAGATCGCAGAGCGCGTAGTGCCGGTGGCTGTCGGATTCCCTGAAGCGTGTACGAAGTTGAGCGAAGGACTTCAACGCCTCACTGTAACGTCCGCGCAGGAAGAGGAAGTACGCGTGGTTGTAGCTCGCCTGCACCCACAGTTCGGTAAGCCCGAGGTCAAGGGCGATCTGGCAGGTCCGATTGAACATCTCTTCGGACTCGTCGAATCGATCGATTCGCGCGAGGGCATTGAACAGGCCGTGGTAGACCTTCGCGGCGGATTCGCGGTCCCCGATCGATTCGAAAACCTCCGCCGCTGTCAGGAAATAGTCGCACGAGCGCTGGTGTTGATCCAAGCGGTGATAAAGGTTACCGATATTGGTATAAAGGCGCGCGAGTCTGAACTGATCACCCGCTTTTTTGAAGGCGACTTCGGCGGCTTCCCCGGCCTGCAAGGCGTCATCGTAGCGGCCCAGGTGGGTCAGGGCGCCGACGTAACCGATGTGGAGCCGGGCTGCCGGCAGCGGCTCTGCGCGCATTTCGTACCGGCGAATGGCGCGCTCGTAGTAGGGAAGGGCGTCAGACCATTGTTCGTTGGCATTCAGGGTATATGCCATCATGGCCCACGCCTCCAGCAGAAGTTCCTCGTTCTCGGCTTCCGCCGCGAGGTTCAGTGCTTCCTGGGCGAGATTCACTCCGGCGGCAGTGTCGGAGTTGCGAGGTTGCCCGACGTACATCTGGGAGCCGCGGATCTGGGCCCAGAACTCTTCGAAAGTCTCGCGCAGTCCGCTCATGATTCCAGGATCTTCTTCAGTTTTTCCAGACAGCGCGCGCGCGTCGGACCGATGCTGGCCACCGGCACGCCGAGACGTTGCGAGATGTCCTCATAACTGGGCTCATTGAGATCGAAATAGAGGAGCTGAATCAGGTTGCGGCAGCGCTCAGGAAGTTCCGTGACAGCTCGCCCAACGGCAAACTGCTCCTCGATCTGCAGGATTTTCTGATCGGACGCGACTTCGAACTCTTCGATAGGAACGGTGCTTTTCCGCGTGCGCAGAACGGCGTAAGACGAGCGCCTGGTGACCGTAATCAGCCAGGCGGGAAGCGTTTGATCGCTGCGAAGCCGGCCGAGGCTTTGATAGAGCTCCATGCAGACGCGTTGAAAGACGTCGGCGCAGTCTTCGGGCTGCGGGCACAACCCTCGCGCCACAGAGTAGATCAGTCGTTGATAGCGGGCAATCAGTTCTGTCCACGCCGGCTGTTCACCGTTGAGACAAGAAGCGATCAATTCCCGGTCCGAGGAACCCATACTCTTTAGTTGTTATCTCTCAGGGGCAAGTTTTACGCCAGCAGAAGGAGAAGGTTATTCCAGATCGAGCGTGCCGACGACCGTGAGGCACGGCAGATCGATCTGCAGATTTAGCAGCCCTCCGGGGATCTCGCTGAATGTGAATTCGCCGGATTCGCTCACTGTGGTGACTGCGAGTCGCTCTCCGTCTCGAAAAAGGCACAGCTGCGCGTTACCGAGGGGGATGGGGACGCCGCGCCAAACAATCCGGCCCTGCAAACGCCTCCTGGGCGCCAGACCTGAGACTCTTGCGTGAACGTCGAAATTTTCGGTGCGCATCACGAGGTCCTGATAGTCCTTTCGCGCTGCCTCGAAGGTGGTTTGGGAGTGACTGGCGGAAACTGTGGGTAAACCGGTGGGGCTGGTCATGCTGTCCATGCGATTCTTTCCCAGAGTCCAGGGCATTGGCTTCCTTTCGGCGGCATCCTGCGGCCGATTGCACGTTATCTTCAGGCTTATCGGCGCTGCTGCTTGAAACTTTATGGGATCTCTGTGGAGAACCTTGTAAACTAGCCCACTCCCGGCTTACACTAAGTGGTTTGTAGAAGGGTGTTTGGAGGTTACTGCTTGGCGCGAGCAAGAATGACTCGGTCGGAACTGAAGGCCCAGGACGAAATTACAACGACTCTTCAGAGTGTCGGTGAGATGGCGATTGCCCGCAAGAAGGAACTCCTTGTGGGCGCGGCAATTGTCCTGGTGGCCGCCCTGGCCTATTTCGGCTGGAGTTTCTACTCGTCGAAGCAGAGTGCCGCCGCGCAGGGCGAGCTGGCTGCGGTGATCAATGCGTACCGGAATCCCGCTGCCGCCACCGATCAGGAGCGTTATGAGAAGACCATCGTTGAGGCTGAGAAAGCCCTCAAGGATTATCCTTCCGCCCGGACGGCCCCGATAGCCCGATACTACATGGCCCTGGCTCAGGACGGCCTCGGCGACAAGGAGAATCCAGCGAAGAACATGGAAGAGGTTATCAGCCGGGCGGATGCCGACACGAAGGCTATCGCACAGTTCGCATTGGCGGGAATCTACAAACGCCACGAAGAATTTCAGAAGGCGATAGACGTCCTCAAGCAGCTTGAATCGTCGGGCGGCTACTCCAGGAGTGCTGTCCAATATGAGATCGGGGTTGCGGCCGAAGGCGCCAACCAGAAAGATCAGGCTCAGGCCTACTATTCGAAAGTGATTACCGAATCGCCCGATTCTCCCTTCCGCAACGACGCGGAGGCGGCGCTGAAGCGCATGGGTCTGCCGCTGCCGGCGCCTGCACCCGTGCCGGCTCCTGCGCCCGCAGCCAAGTAGAAATTCGGGGAGTTTCGTATGGCCGAGTACTTCGTCGACCTTAAGGATCTGTCGCGTAAAGTTTCTCTCGACGGATCTTTTGAGCCGGGCGCGATCGATTTTGGGAGTGAAGGCCTCCGGCAGACCAGCCCCTTGCGATGGAACGCCACAGCGGAACGGGCCGGCGAAGAAATTCGAATTACGGGCTTCCTGGAGACCACCGTCGAACTCAACTGCTCGCGGTGTCTGGAACCGGCGAAAGTCGAAGTGCGCCGTCCGTTCGACTTGTTCTTTCGCGAGAGTGACGAGAACATGTTCGACGAAGACGAGGTCGCGTTGACCGAGGAGGATACGCGAACCGCGTTTTTCTCCGGTACGCAGCTGGCGATCGGAGACATTCTGCGCGAGCAGGTATTGCTGGCGCTTCCCATGAAAGTGTTGTGCAAGGTAGACTGCAAAGGTTTGTGTCCTGTTTGCGGAACGAATCGTAATCTCAATTCCTGCAGTTGTACGGACGAGAGTTTCAGTCCCCATATCGAGAGTTTGCGGGAGATCAAGCGCAAGCTCGAAGAGCGGAGTTCATAAATGCCAAATCCAAAACGACGACATTCCAAGGGCCGCCGTAACCGGCGGCGCGCTCACGACGGTTTGACGGCCAGATCCTTTGCCGAGTGCTCCAATTGTCACGAATTGAGACTGCCGCATCGCGCTTGTCCTCACTGTGGCCATTACAAAGACCGCGAAGTGCTCGAAGTAGCGGAAGAGTAGCGGCACCATCCCGTCGCGCATGATCAAGATTGCCGTTGACGCCATGGGTAGCGATCACGCTCCCGCCGTCGAAGTAGACGGAGCCGTCCAGGCTGCTTCAATGCTGGGCATTCCCCTTGTGCTTGTGGGGCAGGAGGATCTCTTGCGGTCTCTGCTGGCCAAACACGATGCGGCAGCTTTGCCGATCGAAATCGTTCACGCCAGCGAAGTGGTGACCATGTCCGATTCCCCTTCCACGGCCGTCCGCCGAAAAAAGGATTCGTCCATCCGGGTCGCAGAAACGCTGATGCGCGAGGGCAAGGTGTCTGGTGTCATCAGTGCCGGAAATACCGGTGCCGTGATGGCAACTGCCAAGCTCGTGGTGGGTACTCTGCCGGTGGTGGACCGTCCGGCGCTTTCCACGGTTCTTCCCACGCAGAAGGGAAAACCGGCCATCCTGCTCGACGTAGGAGCCAACGTGGACTGCAAGCCGATGCATTTGGAGCAATTTGCCATCATGGGGGATATCTATTCCCGGGCAATCTTCGGGATCCGCCGCCCGCGCGTCGGTCTGCTCTCGATTGGTGAAGAGGACTCCAAAGGCAATGAGTTGACGAAAGAAGCTTTTAAGGCCTTGCGGCTGGCGCCCATCAACTTCATAGGCAACGTCGAGGGGCGGGACATCTTCAAGGGAGACGTCGACGTGATCGTTTGCGACGGCTTCACGGGCAACGTGGCGTTGAAACTCAGCGAAGGCCTGTTCGAAACGTTTATTGAAATGCTCGGCCAGGAACTGCACCGGACCCTGTCCGCAAAAGTAGGCGCCATTTTTGCCCAGAACGCCTTTCGCGCCTTCAAGCGGCGTCTCGACTACTCGGAATTCGGCGGCGCCCCGCT
Organism: uncultured Acidobacteriota bacterium; assembly: GCA_963836435.1. Classification (GTDB taxonomy): domain Bacteria; phylum Acidobacteriota; class Terriglobia; order 20CM-2-55-15; family 20CM-2-55-15; genus DASTBJ01. Next base: position 89,233 of record CAWIJI010000018.1, read on the forward strand.
GCTCGGTATCAAGGGAATTTCCATCGTATGTCACGGCCGGTCGAATGCGAACGCCATCAAGAACGCCATTCGCGTTGCCAGCGAATTCTGCAAGCACAACGTGAATGACGCCATCGAAAAAGAATTTACGAAGCTTGGATTGACGAAGAGCGCCGGCGCGTGAATTCCGGCGGCACTCGGCACCGCTCATTCATAGAACTATGAAGACTGCATTCATTTTCCCCGGCCAGGGCGCCCAGTATGCCGGCATGGGTCAGGAACTGTATGAACGCCATTCGGAGGCGCGCGAAGTTTTCGACGCCGCGGACGGCGCTGTCGGCTTCTCGCTGTCATCCCTGTGTTTCGGAGGCCCCGAAGAGACACTCAAGCTCACGGAAAACACTCAGCCCGCGATTCTGGCCGTTTCGGTTGCCGCTTGCCGCGTTTTTCAGAAAAAAGGCTTGAAGGCGGATTTTGTTGCCGGCCATAGTCTCGGCGAATATTCGGCGCTCGTGGCGGCGGGTGCGCTCCGGTTCGACGACGGCGTTTCTCTCGTGCGGCGCCGAGGGCGCTACATGCAGGAGGCCGTTCCCGATGGGACCGGCGCGATGGCCGCCCTTCTCGGGGTCGATCTGCCTACTGTCGAGTCTATTTGCGAGCGCGCGGCTCAGGGCGAAATTGTCGCTCCCGCGAATTTGAACTCCGATACGCAGATCGTGATCGCCGGGCACCGGGCAGCCGTCGAACGCGCGGCCGCCCTGGCAAAGGAAGCCGGCGCCAGAAGGGCTGTGATGCTTCAGGTGAGCGCGCCGTTCCATTGTCAATTGCTGATGCCCGCCGAGGACCGCCTGGCGCCGGAAATCGATAGCTGTGCCTTCGTCGATCCGCTATGTCCGGTCGTGACGAATGTCGATGCCCGGCCCATTTCAACCGCGGCCGCGGCGCGCGACGCGTTGAAGCGACAGGTTTCGCGCCCTGTCCGCTGGCAGCAAAGCGTCCAGTGGATGATTGCCCAGGGCGTGGATACGTTTATCGAGTTCGGTCCCGGGAAAGTGCTCTCGGGACTTGTTCGCGCGGCGGATAAATCCGTGCGCACGTTCAACGTGGAGGACGAGAAATCGCTGGAAAATGCTTTTAGCGGACTCCTATAATCACCAATTTGCCTGGAGCAGGCTGCATGCATGGGCGTGGGAGTTCCGAAGGGATTGCGAAGGTTGCTCGACGCTAAGAAAGAGGAGGTTTGGATATGGCTTCATCGACTGAAGAGAAGGTAAAACAGATTATCGTGGAACAACTCGGTGTAGATGAGGCGGAGGTTACTCCGACCGCATCGTTTATCGACGACCTCGGTGCGGACTCTCTCGATACCGTGGAACTGGTCATGGCTTTGGAAGAAGGGTTCGGTATTGAGATCCCGGACGAGGATGCTGAGAAAATAACGACAGTGAAGGACGCTCTCGCCTATATCGAAGCGCATCTGCCCAAGTCCTAGGTTCCTGTCGGTCGCCATTGCATGCCCGAGCGGAGCGTGAGCGCGATACCGCGATACTTCACGCAAGGGCGCAGCGATCCATAAGACGAGGTTTTTGTTTTGGAGAAAAAACGAGTTGTCGTGACCGGCGTCGGGCTGGTCACCGCGCTGGGCACCGGAACGGAAGAGACTTGGAAAGGTCTTTGCGAAGGCCGCAGTGGAGTCGCTCCGATCTCCCGGTTTGACACGGCGCAGTTTTCAACGCGCATCGCCGCGGAAGTGAAAGATTTCGATCCTTTGAAGTGGTTCGACAGGAAGGACCTCAAGAAGATGGACTTCTTCATCCACTACGCGGTGGCGGCGGCAAGTTTCGCCATGCAGCAGTCGGGCCTGATCATCGATCCTGACTGGTCCGAGCGAGTCGGTGTGTTCATCGGGTCCGGCATTGGCGGGTTCACCGTCATCGAGCGGGAGCACAAAGCGCTGCTCGAAGGCGGCCCGCGCAAGATATCTCCTTTCTTTATTCCGTCCAGTATTATCAACCTCGCGGCGGGCCAGGTTTCCATACGGTTTGGCGCCAGAGGTCCCAATTCGGCTCCCTGCACTGCCTGCTCGTCGGGAGCACACGCCGTCGGCGATGCTTTTCGAGTGGTCTCGCGCGGCGATGCCGACGTCATGATTTGTGGAGGGTCGGAGGCCGCAATCACGCCAATGGGCGTCGGCGGCTTTGCCGCCATGCGCGCCCTGTCCACACGCAACGAAGAGCCCGCAGCACGCATCCCGCCCGTTCGACAAGGATCGCGATGGATTCGTGGTTGGCGAAGGCGCCGGCGTTCTTATCATCGAAGAACTCGAATTCGCGCAAGCAAACGCGGCGCGAAAATCATTGCCGAACTTGTAGGGTACGGGATGAGCGGCGACGCTTACCACATCACCCTGCCACCGGAAGACGGCCACGGCGCTCACCGTGTAATGCTGAATGCCATAACCGATGCCGGCGTGGCTCCCGATCAAATTCAGTACATCAACGCCCACGGCACCTCCACCGTACCCAACGACAAGATCGAAACCTATGCGATCAAGCAGCTTTTCGGCGAACACGCGCGTAAGCTTGCGGTCAGCTCCACCAAGTCCATGATCGGACATCTCCTCGGCGCTGCCGGGGCTGTGGAAGCCGGGATCACCTCGCTGGTCGTCCAACGCGGAGTCCTCCCGCCGACCATCAACTATGAGACTCCTGATCCGGATTGCGACCTCGATTATGTCCCGAACAAAGCACGGGAAGTGAACGTGACCTACGCGCTGTCCAATTCCTTCGGATTCGGCGGAACCAACGCTTCTCTGCTGTTCAAAAAGTTCGAGGACCAGTAAATTCGGGGCCGTGCACCTCGAACCCCGAATCGGGATCGATACGGTCCGCACAAAATTCGGGGTTCGAGGTGCACGGCCCCGAATTATCCCTGGGGACGTTAATGCCCGAACGAGACCAGCTTGAGGTTGACGTTCTGATCGTTGGGGGCGGACCCTCTGGCCTGGCTGCCGCTTATCACCTGCGGCAATTGATGAAAGACGCGACGATCGCGGTCCTCGAAAAAGGGAAGGAGATCGGGGCGCACATCATCTCCGGAGCGGTCATGGACCCCCGCGGTCTTTCCGAACTGATGCCGGACTGGAAAGAGCGCGGAGCGCCTCTGTTTCGTCCCGTGGACGACGATCACGTCGTCTATCTGACCAGAAACCGCCATTTCACTCTTCCGATAACTCCCCCTCCTCTTCGCAACCATGGCAATTTCATCCTGCCGTTGAGACGTCTCGTGCGCTGGCTCGGTGAGCAGGTGGAGCGAAGCGGAGTGGATTTGTTTGCCGGGTTTTGCAGGCTCCGAGCTCCTCATGGACGGCGACCGCATTACAGGCATTCGCACCGGCGACAAAGGCGTTGGTAAGAACGGAGTACCGAAAGGCAACTACGAGCCGGGTATCGATATTCGCGCGAAGATCACGATTCTTGCCGAAGGCGCCCGCGGATCGCTCACCAAGCAGCTGATTCAGAATTTGCATCTCGACGCGGGCCGCAATCCTCAGGTTTATGCCGTGGGCGTAAAGGAAGTCTGGGATGTGCCGAAGCAGAAGACGACCCCGGGCTGGGTCATTCATACCATGGGCTGGCCGTTGCGGAATGAAGAGTTCGGCGGCGGATTCATCTACAACATGGACGGCGGGAAGGTTTCGATCGGCCTGGTAATCGGCCTGGACTATCCCGACCCGCATGTCGATCCTCATCATGCGGTTTCAGCAATTCAAGACGCATCCGTTCGTGCGCGTTCTTCTCGAGGGCGGCGCCCTGCATTCCTATGGAGCAAAGGCGATTCCCGAAGGCGGATACTGGGCCCAGCCGCAGTACTACTTCAACGGGCGGTATGATCGTCGGCGACTCTGCGGGTTTTCTGAACTCCATGCGGTTGAAGGGAATTCATCTCGCGTTCAAGACCGGCATGCTTGCGGCCCAGACAGCAGCGGAAGCGCTCCAGGCCGACGACTTCTCGGCGCAACGAACTGAAGCGTTTTCGGGAGCTGGTCGGAATCAAGTTGGATCAAAGAGGAATTGTGGAAGGTCCGCAACTTCCATCAGGGATTCGAACATGGATTGTTGCCGGCATGTTCCACACAGGACTGCAGATGATCACCGGCGGCCGAGGCCTGCGCAATCGGTATCGGAACGTTGCGGGTCACACCCGGATGGTCCGAGGGACGGTTCTCGGCCTCGCCGGCAATCGTTCCCGACGGGTCAAGTTGACTTTCGACAAGCTGACTGACGTTTACCATTCCGGAACCGCCCACGACGAGGATCAGCCGTGTCACCTCATCGTGATCGAGCCCGATATCTGTCATCCGCGTTGCACGAACGAATACGGGAATCCCTGTCAGAATTTTCTGTCCGGCCGCAGTCTACGAAATGAATGACGACCACCTGCAGATCAATCCCTCGAACTGCGTGCACTGCAAGACCTGCGACATCATGGATCCCTATCAGGTGATCCACTGGGTCCCGCCGGAAGGTGGCGGCGGACCAGGGTATGACCTGCTGTAGGGAGTTCCGATGAGAAAGCCCGCCGGGTTGCTGTCTGGGAGCGGGTTCGTGCTCTTGAAGTGAAGAACATGCTTGACGCATCCTCACCCCGAAGGGGTGACTGGAGTCTAGACATTTTGCACGCCGGAGCGTGAAAGGAAGGTGCGAGGAATCCCTGCACCCCTGCCGGGGTGCAACGTTGTCGTTACGGTAACCCCGGGTTGCGCTCGCTTCGCTCGCTTAACCCGGGGCTAAATTCTCAGCACGCCTCCGGCGTGCTCAGACTCGCGTTTCAACGTCGCCATCGGCTTGCGGACGAACATGAAAGCCGGAGACGTAACCGCGTGTTTCCGCTCCCGCTCAGACTCAAGAATGTCTGAACTCCAGATCACCCCGAAGGGGTGAAGGGAGTTTGGACGTTTCGCACGCCGGAGGCGTGCTGTGAATTTAGCCCCGGGTTAAGCGAGCGAAGCGAGCGCAACCCGGGTTGACGTATCGGAGATGTTCGCACCCCGGCAGGGGTGCAGGGATTCCTCGAACGTATGCCGGGGACCGCTGCCGGGGCGCGAACGCCCCTCGTGAGATGAACCCCGGGTGCCCTTCCTTCACGCCTCCGGCGTGCAAAATGTCTAAACTCCAGAGCACCCCTTCGGGGTGAAGACGGCTAATACATCAGGAAGTCGTACAGGGTGTCGCCAACTGCCGCGAGCACATGCTGTTTGCCGTCCAGCAAGTAGGTCTGCGGCGCGTTTGAGATATTCCCGATCCGCGTATGCCACAGCGGGTTTCCATTTCTGGCATCGAACGCCACAAAGTTACCGCTGCCATCACCCGAGAACACGATCCCCCCTGCAGTCGTCAGCAACCCGCCCCCGCCCCCGCCATAAAACTTGTGGCGCCACGCGACTTTGCCGGTCCTGGGGTCAATCGCAGTGAGGTAGTCCCCGAGGGAGCCGAGGTTGAAGGGTTGCTTTCCGGCGAGGCCCATGGAGCCTCGTGGATCCGGATCGGTCAGGTAGAGCATGTTGAATCCGTTGTGCTCCTGCACATAAAACAGGCCGGTATCGGGCGAGTAAGCCGGTGGGGGCCAGTTGGTGACACCGCCTTCCACGGGCGAAACCAGCGATCCGGGAATCGTTGCTTCCTTGCCGGGATCCGGGTCTACTTCGCCGGTGGGGCGCAGGCTTTTTGCCCAGTTTGCGGTTGAGCCGTACTTTGTCGTGACGAGCTGTTTTCCGGTGATGCGATCCAGGGTGTAGAAATAGCCATTGCGCGCGGCCGTGGAAACGAGTTTTCTTTGCTGCCCGTTGATCGTTGCATCGATGAGAATCGGTGTCTGCGCGGAATCCCAGTCGTGCGTGTCGTGGACCGACGTCTGGAAGTACCATGCCATCTTCCCGGTGTCGACATGGACGGCAATCAGCGAACAGGTAAACAGGTTGTCTCCGGGCCGTCCCGCGCCGGTGTACCCCGGCGTTGGATTGCCCGTTCCGAAGATATAGAGCTTCGTTTCCGGATCGTACGCGCCGGGAAGCCATGCGAATCCACCGCCGTGACGCGCTGCATCGAGACTGGGCCAGGTGTCGAGGCCGGGATCGCCGGGATTCATCGGCACGGTGTAGAACTTCCATTGAAGTTGTCCGGTCTCGGGGTCATAGGAGGAAAGGAAACCCGGAGCATCAAGGTCGTTGCCCGTTCCCACCAGCAGATGATTGTCCACAACGATCGGCGCCATCGTCGAGAAGTACTGTTCCTCGAAAGCGACAATCGGAACATGCCAGCGCTCTTTGCCCGTTTTTGCCTCGAGTGAGACGAGATAGTCATCCGGTGTTTCAAAGTAGAGGTAGTCGTGCCACAGGGCAACTCCGCGGTTGGCGATGTGGGTACCGCCGCGCGTTTTCCAGTAGTAGTGCCACAACTGGCGTCCGTCGCGCGCATCGAGCGCCCAGACGTGGTCGGGTGCGGAAGGGTACAGGACGCCGTCCACCATGAGGATGGCGCCTTTTTCCGTGACGCCGCCCGGCGCATATTCCTCGAGACCTTCGCCGCCGACGATGGTGTCTCCGCCTGTTGCGGGGTTGAGCCGGCTTATCCATCCGAGTGTCAGGCTCTTGACCGAATTCCTGTCGGCCTGCTTCAGCGCGCTGTAGCGTTTTCCGCTGTAGTCGCCGTTGTAGGTCGGCCAGGAGTCCGCCAGCGGTCTCACCAGTGAAGCGGGATCGAGTCCGCCTTGAACCCGCGCGGAGAGCAGTGCGGGCAGCAGCAGGAGCGAGGCCGTCAGAATGAGTCTTGTTCGCTTCATTTCAGGGTCACCAGGTAGGCCGTCACGTCGTGTATGTCTTTGTCCGTGTATTCGGGCAGCAGGTTTCGGTGCGGGTCGCGAGGATCCTTCACTTCGACTTTCGGATTGTCGCCGTTCCGGCGGAACGATCGCGAGGTTCCGTCCTCCATGTCGAGGATGACGATGAAGTCGTCGATGCGATTGAGCCGGCCTTCGACCTTTTGTCCCTGGAGCGTCACCGTTACCGTCGGAGCGTTGGCATTCCCCCCTCGTCCTCCGCGCCCGCCGCGGCCTCCGCCGGTTTGTCCGGCGAGCCAGTTGTTTTGGAGCGTCACAGGGTCGGTGACGCGTGAGCCAATGCCGGCAAGGTCGCCGGTTGCCGAATGGCAGGAACTGCATTTGGAGTCAAAGTAGGTCTTCCCGGCCCCGGCATCTCCGACCAGCACATTCAATGCAGGTCGTGGTCCTGGGGGAGGGCCGCCCTGGCGCTGCGCCGTCGCAGCGACGCTGTGGATGTACTCGGCAATCGCTTTGACGTCGTCCGATGCCAGGGGGAATGCCGGCATCTCACCCATGCCTGGATTTTTCCGGCCTTCGCGGACGATGGGAAGAATCAACTCGCCGGCCTGATCGTTTAGCGCGACCTGAGAGCGCAGAAGATTCGGTCCGCCCTGGTCTCCACCGCGCAGATCGACGCCATGGCAGGAACGGCAGTTGATTTCATACAGCGACTTTCCGCGTGCGACGACCGCCGGATCCGCCGCCGGCCGCTGCTGCGCGGGGAAATTTGTCGGCGCGGGCCGTTGCCCGGCGCCGGCTCCGCCGCGCGCACCTCCCGGAAATCCGCGCTGCCCTTGTCCGGCGAGTGCGATCGCTCCAGAGAGCAGGAACATCCCGGCGACGGTCCACCTGGGTCTCATTCGCATCATCTGACTAAACCGCGCCAATCGCGTGAATCCCATCAGGCACCTCTACGACGTTCATGACGTTTGTTTTGAATGGCAGATGATACCGGTCAACCGGCCTGCTAATCAATTATGTCGAACTCGACCGGCCTTGACGGTGCGGCGTCGCAATCGAAGAAAGCTTTGACAGAAACAGGGCATCGCGTATGCTTGATCCTGCAACGCAGTTGCAAATTCGTTTGGAACCTCTTGTCCTGTTAGGAGAGTTTGATTCTTTGCTGGTCTGCCTTCCGCATAGCTCTCGAAGTTCCCGACAACTAAATAGGTGAAAGAAAAATGGCTAAGAAAGTTTTCGTAGGGAATTTGTCTTTTCAGACGACGGACAATGATCTCAACGATTTGTTTGCACAATTTGGCGAAGTGGAATCGGTCAGTATCATTACGGACCGCGACACGGGTCGGTCCAAAGGATTTGGTTTTGTAGCAATGAGTGACGATAGCGCCGAAAAGGCAATCTCACAGTTGAACGGAACCGAGTTGAACGGCCGGGCGCTCACGGTCAACGAAGCGCGCCCGATGGTGAAGAGGGACTCTGGCGGCGGCCGCAACGGCGGCGGCGGGGGTCGCGGCGGCGGATATGGCCGATACTAGCCAGTCGCTGAATTGAAGATACTCCTGTAGAAAAGGCGCACCGGTGACGAACCGGTGCGCCTTTCTGCTTTATACTGACCGGATGAAAACTCCCTGCTTCGCATCCATCGTTCTGTGTCTGACGCCGTTCCTGCTGTCCGCCTGCTCGGGTTCAAAACCTGATGCTCCGGGACCTGACGCTCTGGGCACCGTAGTAGAGGTTATGGCCCCCGCGCCACAGAGTAGCGGTCAGGCGAATCTTTCGGTCGGCGCTGACGGCAAGACTTATCTGAGCTGGATTGAGTCCCTCGACACGGGTTCCTCGGCGCTGAAGTTTGCCGTCAGGACGCCGCAGGGTTGGTCCGAACCGCAGAAGGTGATCGAGAGTTTCAACATGATGGTGAACTGGGCGGACTTCCCGTCGTTGTTTGAACTCTCCGACGGAGTTCTCGCTGCGCATTGGCTTGCCGCACTCCCCGATTCCGATGAAGGATACAACGTCAACCTTGCACTGTCGCAGGATCAGGGCAAGACCTGGAGTAAGCCGATCACTCCCCACCGCGATGCCAAGAAGGGCGAGCATGGGTTCGTGTCGCTCGCACCGGCGCCCGGGAACCAGGGAATTTCGGTCATCTGGCTGGACCCCCGGAAGCTGGAGGACGAAGAGGGCGACGTCGCGTTGATGCAAACGACTGTCGCGGCGGATGGCACTCTCGGGAATGAATCCGAAATCGATCCCAGAGTATGCGAGTGCTGCCAACCTACGACGGTTACTGTTCCGGACGGACTCCTGACGGCCTATCGCGACCGCTCCCAGGAGGAAATCCGCGACATCGTCGTGGCCCGGTTCGAAGGTGGTAAATGGTCCACACCCAAGACTGTTTTTGACGACCACTGGGAGATCCAGGCGTGTCCCATTCAGGGCCCGGCCCTCTCGGCATCGGGAAACAATGTTGTCGTGGCATGGTTCACTGAAGCCAACGACATGCCGAAAGTGCAGGTAGCCTTCTCCACGGACGGTGGCAAGTCCTTCGGAGCACCAGTGCAGGTTGACGACGGAAATCCGATCGGCCGTGTGGACGTGGCCATTCTGGAATCCGGCGGCGCCGTCGTCACCTGGATCGAACATGCTGCGGCCGGTGGCGAACTGCGAGCGCGACAGATAGAGGCCGGCGGAACCAGGCACGACGCGAGAACCATTGCCAGCACGAGCATCGGCACGGAGAGCGGCTTCCCGCGTGTCCGGCGCACCGGAGACGGCATTCTTTTTGCCTGGACCGATACCGGCGAGCATCGGGTTCGTACGGCCCTCGCTACGGCTGCGAAGTGATCAGCCCGAACTCACTTCCCGAGGGCAGCTTCGATCGCTCTGGTGAGTTCCGTGGAGAGCGGTTCGACCGGTGAGAGGTACCGCCCGATCACCTGGCCGTCGCGGCCGATGAGGAATTTTTCAAAGTTCCACGCCACGTCGCCGGAGAACTTCGGGGTTGTCGTCAGCGCTTTGTAGAGCGGCGCTTTGGCACTTCCGAGAATCCTGATCTTGGAGAACATGTCGAATTCGACACCGTAGTTCTTCTTGCAGAAGTCCTGGATTTCGCCGTTGCTTCCAGGTTCCTGGTTGCCAAAGTCGTTGGAAGGGAAGCCAAGGATGCGGAGGCCCCGCCCTGCATACTTCTGGTGCAAAGCCTGTAGCCCTTCGTATTGAGGCGTGTATCCGCACTCGCTGGCGACATTGACGATCAACACGACATTGCCCTGGTATTTCGCCAGGTTCACAGGTTTGCCATCCAGGCTGTCCATTGTGAAATTGAGCACTTCGGCCACTTTGGGTTTCTCCTGGGTTTTGCCTTGCGGCGTAGTCAGCAGCGCCAACACCAGCAGTGAGAGCAGGTTCATAGGATTCCTCCATCCGAACAGGAGAGTAGCAGGTCCCTGCCGCTGCCGAAAGATCTTCTGTAACTATCTTCTGTAACTATGGGGCTCTGAATCTCGCCTGCCTGAACGGGCCACAACCCGCCATTGTCTGAACGCCAGGCCATTCCTCAATCTTCGATGGCGGGCCGCAGGTGGCCCTGCCCTACAATCTTTTCCATGCCGCTCACCGGATACCTCAAACAGCTTCGCGAGAAAGTGGGACACGATCTTCTACTCCTGCCTTCGGCCGCGGTGGCGATTCACGACGACGCGGGCCGCGTGCTCATGGGCCTGCACGCGGACAAACGGATCTGGGTCGTGCCCGGAGGGTTGATTGAACCGGCGGAAACGCCTGCAGACGGTGCGGTGCGCGAGACCTGGGAAGAGACCGGCCTGCTTGTCGAGATTACCAGCGTTGTCGGTGTTTATGGCGGAAAGGAACTCCTGATCGACTACGCGAATGGAGATCACGCGTCCTATGTAGCGACAATCTTCCGCGGCAGGATCATCGGCGGAGACCAGCGCCCCGACGGAGAGGAGATTCTGGACCTGCGGTATTTTTCGCGAGAGGAAATTCCAGGCGTGCCTCATTCGAGTTGGATGGACATCGCGATGGACGCCCTCTACTCTGCAGACGAGCCGGTGCATTTCCAGAAGCCCACCTGGCGCCCGTAACAACGACGAAGCGGTCAGGAAATCTGTGGCGGCTGCACCCGCTGCATGTAGTTCTGCTCGTAAAACTTGATCAGCGCGACAAGCATGGCCAGAATCAGCGGCCCCACAAGCATGCCGATGAACCCAAATACGCTGAGGCCTCCCAGCACGCCGATCAGGATCAGTACGGGGTGGACTTTTGTGCGGCCGCTGACCAGCCTTGGCCGCAGGAAGTTGTCGATATTCATCACGATCGTGCCGCCGTAGATCAGCAACAGCACGCCCCGCGTGATTTCGCCGTCCAGTATCAGGCCCGCTGCGGCGGGTCCCCATATCAGGGGCGTTCCAAGCACGGGCAGGAATGCGGTGATGATCATCAGGGCGCCCCAAAACAGCCAGTTCTGAACTCCGGTTGCGAGCAGGCCCAGGGTGCCGAGCCCTCCCTGTACGAACGCCGTCAGTACCTGACCGTAGAGCACCGCCTGCGTGACGGTGCGCATTTCGTAAAACAAGGAGTCCTTGAGCTCGGCGTCGAGAGGCATCAGATCCTTGAGGTAGGAAATAAATCCCTGGCCTTCCCGGAATCCGTAAAACATGACGAAAAACATGATGAACAGACCGAGCAGAAACTCGGATATCGAGCCGAGAATGTTCGGTGCGAGGCCCACGATCGATTGCCGGATCTGGTTGAGAGTGGGGGTGATCTCCTCGTTCAGGTCCACCTGTCCGTTGGTGATCCTGTTGACCCAGTCTCCGACCTGGTTCAGGCTGTCCGCCTGAAAACTGCTGTACGCTCCGGAAACCTGATCAACGAGTTCAGAGACCAGGTAGACAGTCGGAAGAATCATCACGACCAGCGCCAGGAAAATCGCAAGCGCGGAACTCAGTTGGGGGCGCCGGGTCTTTTGAAGGATCGACCGGTAAACGGGAAACAGTGCGTAGGTCAGGATTCCCGCCAGGACGATGTAGGTGATGAAGGGCAGAATGATGGCGATTCCGAGGCCCGCGATGATGGCGAAGGCAATCCCGAAGAAGACTCGTTCCTGTTTCAGGGCAGCCTCCCGTACGCAGCGCGCGCGCCGAAGACCGCCTGGACGTATCGCTTTGTTTCCGTGAATCCGATGTCGGAGACGAAGAATTCTTTGTCACTGCCGGGCCACTTGTCCTGCCACCGGCGAACATTGTCCGGGCCGCCGTTGTAGGCCGCCAGCGCCAGCTCCGGGCTCTTGAATTCGGCCATCAGCGTGGACCAGTAGTATGCGCCGAGTTGAATGCTCGTATCCGCGTCATAAAGCCTGTCGAGTGTCAGGTTGGCGATGCCCGCATCTTTGGCAATGGCCTGGGCCGTGTCGGGAATGAACTGCATCAGGCCGCGCGCGGCGGCGCCGGACTGCGCCGAAGGATCGTACTTGCTCTCCTGCCAGATAATGGCGTGAAGCCACAGCGGATCAACTCCGAACTTCGAGGCCGCCCTGCAGATCGACGCGCGAAATGCCGGCGGATACAGCAGCGGCTGGGCGCCGCCGTCGTTGGAGGCCGCAGGGTCCAGACGATCCGCATAAAGAATCGTGCGGTTGTAGCGTCCGCCGGCGTAACTGACGTCTGCAGCGAGCGAGGGATTTGGTCTGCGGGTTCGATCGAGCCACAACGCCGCCTCATCCCACAGCTGCAGGTACAACAGTTCGGTAACGGCATCGGCGGCTGGGCTTGAAAGATCTTCCCTCGGTTCGCGCCGCTGCTTTGCCAGACGGCTCTTGATCTGCTCTAGAATCGGGTCCGGGCCGCTCACGCAGACGGAGCCTTTGCTGGAGAGTGTGGAAGAGAGTCCGGCCTTCTCCGCCGCGCGTTGCCCATAATAGCTGTTCGGATCGGCTGCGAGTTTCATCCAGGTCGCCTTTGCGGCGGTGGTTTTCCCGGTCTTTTCGAGGCAAAGCGCTTCAAAGAAGGCGACCTCGTCTGCAGACGTTCCACCCGATGTGGATTGAAGCCGCACCCCCTTGAGCTGCTGGATCAGTTGCAGGGCGTCGGGGAATTTCTCCTGCGCGTAAAGGATCTTTGCCTTGGAGAAGAGCAGAACCTGGCGAGTCGCCGTTGTAAGGCGTTCTTTGAGTGTTCCGTCGATCAGTGCCACCGCTTTGGAATTGTCCCCGAGCGATCGATAGATATCGATCAGGTCGCGGATTGCGCTTTCCTGCAGGCCTTTGCTTTTGTAGCGATCGATATAATCGACGTACGCCTTTTCAGCCTCCGTGTACCGCCGCAACCGCCATAGGGAGTTGCCGACCTGGTATCGAGCGTCCTTTTCCCAGTCCGTGCCCGGAAATGCCGCGGCCACGGCGCGATAGCGCTCGAGAGCCCCGGCATAATCCTGGGTCAGGAATCGGATACGCGCGAGCTGGTATTGCGCTTCGGCGCCGAATTCGGGGTCTTGGGTCAGGCGTTCGTAGGCGGCGACTGCCGGGTCGAATTGGCGTTGAATGACAAAAGCGGTCGCCAGGTCCCTCCATTCCCGGGGACTCGATGCGACGGCCTGCAAACGCAGAGCACTTTCGAGAGCGGCATCATCCGAGTTGCTCTCCTTAAGCAACGTCCACAGGCCTTTGGCGTCTCCGAGGATCAACGCCCGCTGCAGTCGGGCCTCGCGGGCCGGCATGGTGTTCACGATTCTGAGCGCCAGCGCAGGTGGAGCGTCACGGGCCAAACGGATCTTCAATTCGGAAGGAAAGTCTGAGGGCAGCTCATCGGCGAGTTGGGCTGCCTGGTCGATGGCGCCGAGCCGCATGGCGGCGTTCGCCCCATGCCATACGGCCAGAGGACGCAAAGGATTCTTCGGGCCAATCTGACCGAATTCTTCCATCGCCCGGGCCCAATCCTGTTGTTCTTCCGCGATTCTGCCCCGGAGATAATGCAGGTTGTTCGCGTCAAACGCCGTGGGATCATCCACCCAGGCACGGTCGAGTAACGTCATGGAGCCCCGCCAGTCTTTCTGTTGGGCGCGCTCCAACGCCTGATCCACGCTGGATTGAAAAGCCGTTTCCGCAATCGTAAGCAGGAGCACCAACGCGACGATCATTACCAGTCAGTGTATGATGATCGAGGCGTTGAGGAAAGCACATGACAGCTACTTTTATTGATGGAACGAAGGTTGCGGAAGATCTCAAGGCGGAAGTCGCCTTGGAAGTACAGAAACTGCAGGGCCGCGGGATCCGGCCGGGCCTGTCGGTAATTCTCGTGGGCGACGACGCGGCATCGTCCGCATACGTCGGCATGAAGGCGCGAACGTGCGAGAAACTGGGGATCCATAGCCGGAAGATCACCCTCCCGGGTTCTATCCAGACAGCGGAACTGGTCGAGCAGGTGCGGCGCCTCAACGAGGATGACGCTATCGACGGTATTCTGATCCAGCTACCTCTTCCCAAACACGTCGACAAGCACACGGTGCTCGAGAGCGTGGATCCCCGCAAGGACGTGGACGGTTTTCACTCCTCCAATCTCGGATCGCTGCTTCTCGGGCACGAAGCACTCGTGGCCTGCACGCCCTTTGGGGTGATGACGTTGTTAAAGCGCTCCGGGGTGAACCTCGAAGGGAAGCACGCGGTGGTCCTGGGCCGCAGCGACGACGTCGGAAAACCTCAGGCGGTATTGCTGCTGCACGCCAATGCCACGGTGACAATCTGCCATTCAAAAACCCGCAACCTGGCCGATGTGGTACGCCAGGCCGATGTCGTTGTTGCCGCGATCGGCCGGGCAGCGCTCGTCACTGCCGACATGGTAAAGCCCGGCGCGGTCGTGATGGACGTCGGGACCAACAAGGTCTCCGACCGCGCCACTGTTGAACGCCTCTTCGGCAGGGACGAGGCGCGCTGGAGTGACTTCGAAAAGCGTGGTTACGTGTGGGTTGGCGACGTGGATGAGCGCGGCGTGAAGGAAGTGGCTTCCCTGTTAACCCCGGTCCCCGGGGGCGTCGGCCCCATGACCATCGCCACGCTCATGAAAAACACCCTCGCCGCCGCCCGGAGGCGCCGAAATATCTAATGCTAAAAGTGGGACTCACCGGTGGCATCGCTGCAGGCAAGAGCACGGTGGGTCGCATGTTTGGCGAACTCGGATGCCGCGTTATCGATTCGGATCTCATCACCCGCAGGCTTTTTGAACCCGGCGATCCCGTCAATCAGGCTGTTGCCGCGGTGTTCGGACCGTCTGTTGTGGCCTCCGACGGCAGCATCGATCGCCGGGTTCTCGGCGAGCTTGTCTTCGAGAACCCTGAACTCCGACAGCGACTCAATCATCTCGTTCATCCGGCGATCAATCAGCGCCAGGCGGACTGGCTGGCCAGGATCGCCGCAGAAGACCCTCATTCGATCGGAATCGTCGAGGCTGCGCTCATTATCGAAGTTGGGAACCAGAAGAACTACGACAAGATTATCGTCGTGAAATGTTCGCCTGAAGTGCAGCGGAAGAGACTCCGCGAGCGCTCCGGCCTGACTCCCGAACAAATCGAGTCTCGGATCGCGTCTCAGATGCCGATAGAAGAGAAGATGAAGGTCGCTGATTTCGTCATCGACAATTCTGAAGATCCCGGAACGACACGCCGGCAGGTTCAGGAGGTCTACCGCCAGCTTCGTCCGCTGGCCTGAGAGAACACGCAAGAGACGCGGTGTGAAAGTCGCAGTGGCCCTAAGCCGCAGATTTCTGAATTCAACTTCCGTCCGCAAGACACTGGCGGCCGCGGCTCTCGCCGCCGCGACCGGGAGGCGCGACCTGGAAGAAGGAGCTACGGCGTGCGTAGCTCCCGGCCGCCCCGCCTTTTGTGGTTTCGAATTACTCTCTGCCTCCCCTGCCAGGGTTACCTTTCTTACCCCCGCCGTTGCCTCTGTTCCCCTGGTCGTTGTCGTCGCGGTCATGGTCGCCGGCATGCGGTCCGGGGTCGGCGTCGAAGTGTTTGCCTTTGAACCGGGGGCCCTCAACCTTGTAGACCCGGTATTCCCTTTCGCGAAAATCGCGCAACTTTACAACCTTGTACCGTCGCAGTCCGGGAGGCAGGGACCTGTACTCGACGTGCACCCAGGGGCCACCATATCCTGCGGCCCAGAACCAATTGTCGCCGTGGAAATAGTAGTAGCGTCCACCGACGAAGAAGATATCGTAGGGAACTCCTACGGCGACATAAACAGCAGGCTCCCTCAGGTAGATCATGGCCGGCCGCTCGTGAACGATGACCGGCGGTGGCGCGCCGATGTTCACATTAATGTTTACCTCGGCAAGCGACGGGGTTGCTGTCGCCATGATTAGCGTGATACCGGACAGCAGCAGGCCCCACTGGGTCATTCTCATTTTTTGACGTCTCATTGAAGTCACTCCTTTTTCCCCATCCACGCCTCTGGAAGACAGGCAGGACCAACCTAACGGGGTGTCATACCCGTGTCAAACCGAGGTTTCGTAACTGTTTGAATTTTCAGGGGACATCAGTGCTGGCGTGATTCAGAGCGGCGGGAAGTCGGGCCTGGCGCAGCTCGACACAGAATCGAAACCCGTTGCGGAAACACCAGGGGTTTCCAAGGGGAACGCTGGGGCGGACCCGTTGATTGTTTTCGCGGCTTTCCTCTTTTTCCGCCAGGACTTGTCCATTCCCAGGTTTGCCGCTTTGCAGCAAATCCTCGGTCATTGTCCAGCCTTGGGCCCTGTCTCTCTGAAAAGATATGCAACATAGCACCGACATTTTCGAGGGTTTGAGATACCCTCGATAGTAGCCGGCATTCCGCCTGCTTTAGCATCGATCCGAATCGAACGAAGTGTCCGCTGAAAAACTTTAGCGAGGAGAGATTTACATGTGCACCGTGGGACGGGAGCACGCCAGAGGTTTTCACCGTGCTCAATCGGACCGAAGATTCGGGTATGGTCCATGGTGATTCCCAAACTCGTGGTCGGATTCTATCGCAGCGACGAGCATGCCGAAGAAGCGCTCCGGGATGCCAGGAATCACGGTTTTCGCCACTCCGCGGTGGTCCATCGGGCGGTAGACGGGCGTCTTCGGGTGTTCTACACAAGGATGGCGCCCGGCGACAGGGCGGTATTGTCAGCGGCTGTAGGAGTCCTTCTCGCGCTGGGAGCTGGCTTGCTCTCGACAAATCTGCGCGCCCAGGTCCTTGTGGGTGCTGTCGCCTGTGCGCTGGCGTGGATTGGAGCTCTCGGGCTGGGGGCGAGGTTCCGCAGCATCGCGCGTGACCGCGCGCGATACGTATTCCCGGGCGAGAGCATGGTGATCGTCCAGGTTCCCGAGCAGCGAATCACGGATGCCGTTGCGGTCCTGAGACGTATAGGGTACGTGGCATTGTTCGTGATTCGGCCGGGGCTCCAGTTCCAGCCTTCCGCGGAGCTTGACGCCCCGACTCGATCGCCGGTTGCCACGGCCAGCTTGCCGGAGTCCGCGCGCGAACTGGCGGAGTTGCACCAGACGGAGTTCTCCCGGAAATCACGCTCGCTGCTTCCGATGTTGCGGAAATACGAAGTAGGCATCGAAGACGTTCGCTCCGACCTGGCCGAAGCAACGAGTTTGGATTACGGAATCACTCATGCCGCCGAGTGGCTTCTCGATAACGCGTACCTGATTCGTTCGCACATCGCCGAGGTCCGGCACAACCTTCCTGTGAACCATACCCGGATTCTGCCAGTCCTTACAGGCATGGCTCCTCCTTTCCAGTTTCGCATCTGCCACATCGCTGCGGAGTTGATTTATCGGAGCGGCCACAGAATAACGCAGGAGAGCATCGTCACATTTCTGGACGCGTATCAGACCAAAGCCCCTCTGACGATCGCCGAATTGTGGGTGTTTCCGCTCATGCTGCGCCTGGTGCTGCTGCAACGATTGCTCCGCCTGTCCGAGTTGACAAGTCTGCGCCAACATCAAAAGGAGCTGGCCGACTTTTGGGCCGATCGTCTCCTGAACGGCGCCAATCAGGGCCGCGAGCAATTCGATCGGATCGTCGCGGAGCTGAACAGGGACAGTCAGAGTTTGACACCGCATTTCGTTGCGCGTCTGGGCGAGCAATTACACAAGGAGGAATCCGCGCTTGCCCCGATTCACAAATGGATCCAGGAGAAGATGGGAATGCACCTGGCCGACGTCATCCTCCGGGAACATGCCGAGGAAGCCAATGACGTGACGCTAATCGCCAGCGCGATTGGAAGCCTCCGGCAGCTCTCGGAACTGCAGTACCCGAAGATTGTCGTGGCGGCGAGCCATATGGAAGCGATTCTTTGCGAAGATCCCTCCGGCATCCATTCGCGGAGCGATTTCGACACGCGCGACCGATGCCGCCGCATTGTCGAAGAGGTCGCCCGACAAGCCGCGACCTCCGAGTTGACTGTGGCGCGCCGGGCCGTGGAGTTGGCAAGCCAGGCCCCGGCAAACAGCCGCAAAGGATGCGTCGCCTACTATCTGCTCGATGAGGGTTTGCCGGAGCTCGAAAAACGCGTCGGACGGCGCGTCCCCTGGCGTCAGCGACGTTTGCGGTTCCTTTACCGTCATCCCACGCCTTTGTATCTGGGCAGTCTTACCGCGCTGACCGGCGCCATCTTAGGTGGCTACCTGTTCGGCGCACTCACTCGGGGTGTCGTCTCGCCGCTGATGCTTGTCGTGCTGGGAGCGCTGGCACTCATTCCGGCCAGTGAACTCGCGCTTCAACTGTTGCAGATGTGGCTGGCTTCGCTGCTTCCGCCCCGCGTGCTGCCGAAAATGTCGTTCGAGGAAGGCGGCATTCCGGAAGACTGCCGCACTCTTGTCGTAGTGCCGATGATGCTGCTGACTCCCGACTCCATTCGGGGCGAACTCGAGAAGCTGGAGGTGCGGTATCTGTCCAACCCGGAAGTCAGCCTCCACTATTCGCTTTTGGCGGACTTCACCGACGCGGAAGAACCCGAGATGCCGGAGGACGATGAACTTCTGGGCCTCGCGGTCAAAGGGATCGAAGAGCTCAACGCGCGCCACGGCGAGGGGACCTTCATTGTGTTTCACCGCGTACGCACCTGGTGCGAAACCGAGCAACGTTGGATCGGATGGGAACGGAAACGCGGAAAACTCGAAGAGCTCAACCGTTTGTTGAACGGCGAGCCCTCGAGCCTTTTGACGCATGCAGGACCTCCGCCGACAGGAATCCGTTATGTGATCACGCTTGATGCCGACACACAGCTTCCACACAGCACGGCACGCAGACTGATTGAAACGATCGCGCATCCCCTCAACCGCGTCCAGCTTACCGCCGACGAGCGCAACCGGGCCTGCGGCTATACGATCATTCAACCGCGCGTCAGCATCACGCTTCCTTCGGCAACCGCATCACGTTTCTCAAGGCTGTTCACCGATGCGCGTGGAACCGATCCCTATTGCCGGGCGGTCTCCGACATTTATCAGGACATTTTCGCGGAAGGGATCTACCACGGGAAAGCCATCTACGACGTTCAGGCATTCCACAAGATACTGACGAAGCGCTTTCCCGAACAACAACTGCTCAGCCACGATCTCATCGAGGGCGCCTACACGGGTGTCGGGTTGGCAACGGATGTTGAACTCTTCGAGCAGTTTCCCTACGACTACACGAGCTACAGCAAGCGGGAACACCGCTGGATTCGCGGCGATTGGCAAATCGCTTCCTGGATCCTGCCTCGAGTTCCGGGCCAACAGTTGCAGCGCGAGCGCAACCCGCTGACAACCATCAATCGCTGGAAGCTTTTCGACAATCTTCGACGCAGCCTGCTGTCTCCCGCCTCACTGGCGTTTCTTGTTTTCAGCTGGAGCGTCAATGCCGCCCCTTTGGCCGCCAGCGCACTGGTGTCCACGGTTCTCGTGCTTCCTCTGTTCTTTCAGTTGCTGCGGCGGCTGGCGCAACGCTGGCGTGGAGATGTCAGTGCATTGCGCGAAGCCGGCAGCGACCTGAACCGGGCGCTGGTAATGGCCGCGTTCCTGCCCCATCAGTCCTACTTGTCGCTGGATGCGATTATCCGCGCGCTCTATCGAGTCCAATTCAGCAAACGGCGCCTGCTGGAGTGGCAGACGGCCGAAAGTTCACACCTCGCCGCGCGTTCGCATTTGGATGCCTACCGAGCACAGTTCATTCTCATCTCCGTGCTGGCGGCCGTTCTGCTGGTCGCGCTGGATCTTCGCGGATTCTATTGGGAGACGGCATATTCTCCGTTTCTTCTGCTGTGGGTGAGTGCGCCAGCCATTCAATATTGGATCGGGTGGCAACGGCGCGGGGTGCGCAGGCAGGAGCAGATTGACACCGCAGATCAACATTACCTTCGACGAGTCGCGCGGGAAACCTGGCGCTACTTCGATGACCTCGTGGGGCCTGATCACAACTGGCTGCCTCCCGATAACTCCCAGGAAGCGCTGCGCATTGAAACAGCCAACCGCACCTCTCCGACCAACATCGGGATGTGGCTGGTGTCGGTGGTGTCCGCGGCAGATCTCGGGTTTCTGACGCCGGAGGAAATGGTCGAACGATGCTCGTCCACCATCGATACGCTCGAGACACTCGAACGCTGTGAGGGACATCTCCTCAACTGGTACAACACTCAAACTCTCGAGGCGCTGGAACCGCAATATGTATCCACCGTGGACAGCGGGAACCTGATCGCCAGCCTGTGGGTGCTGGCGCAAGCCGGACAGGAACTCGAGACGCAGCCGCAACTGGACGACAGTGCGCTCCGGGGACTTGCCGACATTCTGGCCGTGATTACCGAACGCTTCCCTCCGGACCACACCATCGCCGTTCCGATGGAAACACTGCGGGGATTGCTCCATGAAGAAGCAACCGGCATCGAAACCATGGAGCGCATCCTGCTGGCTGCCGAACCGGCGCGCAAGCTGACCGAATCCCTGCGATGGAGCATCTCCCAAACAGAGGAGCGCGCGTACTGGATTACCAGGCTGGATCAGCAAATAGAGACGTGGATCCGATATTTCGATCACCATTTGCGCTGGGCACACGTGCTGCTGGGGCCTCCCGATGAGTTTCTTTTACCGCTGGGAGAAGAGGCCATCGTGGCGCGGCGTCAGATCCTGCAGCAGTTGCCTTCCTGGGGCGAACTGGCAGCGGAAGAAAACCATGTTCTGCGAACGATTCTCGGAGAGAGCACCCGTGAGAGGGTGCTCCCGGAGAAACTTGCCGCATGGGTGACCGATATCACCGCGGAATACGAGCGGGTGCGCGCGTCCGCAGGGGTGCTGATCGCGCGCGCCAGGCAGCTCAGCGAACGGTGCGATGCGCTTGCCTCGGCCATGGACATGCGGTTTCTTTACGACGCCGATCGCCGCCTGTTTTCGATTGGCTATCAGGTTGGCGGACCGGTGAACGTCACCACGCATTACGATTTGCTTGCGAGCGAAGCGCGACTCAGCAGCCTGGTGGCGATAGCGAAGGACGATGTGCCGGTGGAGCACTGGTTGGCGTTGGGGCGCCCTTACACATCGACGTATGGTCAGGTTCTGCTCTCGTGGAGCGGAACCATGTTCGAATACCTGATGCCCCTGTTGTTTACGCGAAGCTTCCGGAACTCTCTGCTCGACAATGCATGCGCCGCCGCGGTGAGACGGCAGATCGACTATGCGCGGGAACGCGGAGTGCCTTGGGGGATCTCTGAATCGGCCTACAGCGGGCTCGACATTCACAGGATCTATCAGTACCGGGCGTTCGGGGTCCCATCCCTGGGACTGAAGCGGGGGTTGGAAGACGATCTGGTCGTTGCGCCTTACGCAACCGCTTTGGCGCTGCTGGTCTTTCCAATGGACGCGGTCCGCAATCTCAAGCGGTTGGAAAAGATCGGGCTGTACGGCCCCAGGGGCTTCTACGAGTCGGTGGACTACATGCGTCAGCAGGAACGGGAAGGCGAGAAAGGGGTGATTGTCTACAGCTACATGGCGCATCACCAGGGCATGAGTCTGATTGCCATCAACAACGTGCTCAATGCCGGGATCATCCAGCGACGCTTCCATGCGGACCGCCGGGTCCGGGCGGTGGAGCCCCTTCTGTTCGAGCGAATACCCCCAACGCCCTCCATGCTCGTCCCCCGTCCCACAGACCACGTCGCAGTCGGCCTGGTGTCGGAGCCATCCGCGCCGACGTACCGCGTGCTCGATGAGGATACGCCAATCCCACGCGCCCATCTGCTCAGCAACGGTCAGTATGCGGTCATGATTACCAACTCGGGGGCAGGTTACAGCCGCTGGGGCCCCTTCGACATCACCCGATGGCGTTCAGACTCCACCCGCGACCATTGGGGGATGTTCTTCTATCTGCGCGAAAAGGAGAGCGAGACGGTCTGGTCGGCAACTCATCACCCTTTGAATGTGAAGGACCCGCGCTACAGCGCGATTTTCACTGCGGATCGGGCCGAGTTCCGGCGGCGCAAGTTTCGCGTGGAATCGCACCTTGAGGTAACGGTGTCGCCCGAGGACGATGTGGAGATTCGACGGCTCACCTTGATCAATCACGGCATCCGCGCCCGGAAGCTGGAGTTATCCAGCGCCATGGAATTGAGTCTTGCGCCCCACAACGATGATCGGGCGCATCCGGCGTTCAGCAAGCTCTTCATCCAGACTGAGGCGCTCCCGGATTTGCAGGCGCTGATCGCTTGGCGTCGACCCCGTTCGGATGAGGATCTGCCGGTCTGGGTGGCCCAATTCATCGTGGAGACGTCTCCGGACACTGGCCCCTTCGAGTATGAAACGGACCGCGCACGCCTTCTCGGGCGAGGGCGCACCTGGCAGAATCCGCGGATGTCGATGGAACAGACGAGCGGCTATGTCCTGGATCCCGTCTTTGCGTTGAGGCGAAAGCTTTCGCTCGATCCGAGAGAACAAAAGCAAATCACGTTCATTACTGCGGCGGCCAGTTCGCGCGACGGCCTCCTTCGCCTGATCGGCAAGTACCGCGACGCCAGCACATGCACCCGCGCATTCGAGCTGGCCTGGTCTCACGCGGAACTGGAGTACCGGTACCTCGGTATACAAGGCGACGCGGCATTCCGATTCGGAGAACTCGCCAGTCACCTGCTCTATCCGAATATCCGGTTGCGAGCGCCGGTGGATCGGCTGCGCCGAAACGCACTGGGCCAGTCGAGGCTTTGGGCCTACGGAATCTCGGGGGATTTGCCCATTGCGGCCGTTTCCTTAAACGACGCGGACGGACTCGGACTGGTCCGTGAACTGCTGGTCGCCCACACTTATTGGCGCCTCCGCGGCTTTAAGGCCGATCTCGTCATTCTGAATCGTGAACCTGCCGGCTATGATCAGCCGCTTCATCAACAGTTGCTCCGCCTGGTCGCAGCGCACTCCGTGCACACGGGAACGGATCAGCCGGGCGGCGTATTCCTGCGTAAAGCCGATCAGATTTCCGGAGAAGACTTGAATCTGATTCTAACCGCGGCCCAGGCGACGCTCGGCACCGTCTCCGGCCCCTTATCCAAACAGCTCACCAGTGCATCGGAGGGAATTCCACTGCCGCCGCCGCTGCAGGTCCGGAAATTCGAGGAACAGCCGTCAGCACCTCTGCCTTTCCTGGAGCTTCCTTACTTCAACGGCCTCGGTGGATTTACGGTTGACGGGCGCGAATACGCGATCTATCTCCCCCCGGGCGTGTGTACGCCGTTGCCGTGGATCAATGTGATGGCAAATCCGGTGTTCGGCACTCTCGTCAGCGAATCGGGCTCGGGGTGTTCCTGGTACGGCAATAGTCAGGCGAACCGAATCACGCCATGGAAGAACGATCCGATTTCCGACGCGTCCACCGACGCGATCTATATTCGCGATGAAGACATTGGAGCATTTTGGACACCCACTCCGTTACCCGTACGGGAGCTCGACGCTTACCGCGCGAGGCACGGGCAGGGATACACCAAATTCGAACATAACAGTCATGCCCTGGAGCAAACACTTGTCACGTTTGTACCCTCACACGGGGATAACGCGGACCCTATTCGAATACAGCGGCTGCAGATCAGGAACAAATCGTCGCGCCGCCGTCGCATTTCCGTCACCTTTTATGCAGAACTGGTGTTGGGTTCGCATCGCGAAACGACACAGATGTTTATCATCTCCACATGGGATGAGAAGGCCCGAGCCTTGTTCGCACGCAATCCCTACCATCCGGATTATGGGGGCCGGGTCGCATTCGTGGCCATGACGCCGGAGGTCGCTTCCTACACAAGCGACCGCACGGAATTCCTTGGCCGCAATGGCTCACCGGAAGCCCCGGCCGCCATGCGGCGGGTGTCGCTATCCAATCGCACGGGCGCCGGTTTGGATCCCTGCGGAGCGCTGCAGACCAAGTTCGAGATTGGCCCGGGAGAAGAGAAAGCCATCATTGTGATGCTCGGCGAAGCGGAGAATGCCACGGAAGCCCGCGAGTTGATTGCCCGCTATCGCGAGCCGGCAAACGTCCAACAGGCGCTGGACAAAACCGGGCAATGGTGGGATGGCCTCCTGTCCACGATTCACATCAAGACTCCGGTGCTCGCCGTGGACCTGCTGATGAACCGCTGGCTGCTCTATCAAGCCCTGAGCTGCCGCATCTGGGGACGCTCGGCCTTGTACCAATCGAGTGGCGCTTATGGTTTTCGAGACCAGTTGCAGGATTCCCTGGCGTTTGTCTATTCGGCCCCCGACATCGCGCGGCAACTGATTCTACACGCCGCGTCGCGCCAGTTTGTCGAAGGTGATGCGCAGCACTGGTGGCATGTGCCCTCCGGCGGTGGCCTTCGCACCCGTTGCTCGGACGACCTGCTGTGGCTTCCGTACGCGGTATGCCACTACGTCGAATGCACGGGGGACATCGGCATTCTGGAAGTCGCGACGACTTTCATCGAGGGTCCGGAACTGAAGGAAGAGGAGCTCGAACGCTACTTTGAACCGACGGTATCGATCGAGCACGCGACATTGTTCGATCACTGTCGCCGGGCGATTGAGAAAGGCTCGACCCACGGGCCCCACGGCCTGCCCCTGATCGGCACCGGCGACTGGAACGACGGGATGAACAGAGTCGGCAATGAGGGAAAAGGCGAGAGCGTCTGGCTGGGCTGGTTTCTCATCGAAGTCTGGCGAAAATTCGCCGATGTCTGCAGCCGGTCCGGAAAACAGGAATTGGCCGACGAGTATCGAGACAACGCTGCCCGCATGAGTTCGATCCTCGAAGATACGAGCTGGGATGGTGAATGGTACCGTCGCGGCTACTTCGACGATGGGACGACTCTGGGCTCCCGGGAGAACAAGGAAGCAATGATCGATTCGTTGCCGCAGTCGTGGTCCGTGATCTGCGGCGCCGGCAATCGTGAGCGCGCCGCACAGGCGATGCGCTCCGTGGATAAGCATCTGATTCGCAGGGATGAGCAGATGGTGCTCCTCTTCACGCCGCCCTTCGACCGCTCGGTACCGCACCCGGGTTACATCATGGGCTACCCGCCCGGCGTGCGCGAAAATGGCGGTCAGTACACGCACGCGGCTCTCTGGGTAGCCATGGCTTTTGCTCGAATGGGAGACGGCGAGCGAGCCGTTGAGGTCCTGCAGATGCTCAATCCCATTGAACACGCGCGAACCCCGAAGGACTATGCCGTGTATAAGACGGAGCCTTATGCCGTGGCGGCGGACGTGTACTCGCTGGAAAGCCAGCCGGGACGCGGCGGCTGGACCTGGTACACCGGCTCCGCGGGTTGGATGTACCGGGTGTGGTTGGAAGAAGTCCTCGGCTTCAAGCTGCGGGGAGACCGATTGGCCATCGAGCCCGCCATACCCGAAACCTGGCCCGGCTACACCATCAACTTCCGGTACGGCCAAACGGAGTATCGAATCGAGGTGGAAAACGACGGACCACCTTCCAGCCGCGAGATTGACCTGACGGACGACCGCCGTAGCCACACCGTCCACATTCGACTGGGCCGACCCAACTCCGGGAATGCGCCGAGCTCCTCAAGCACAACAACGGTGGGCGCGTAGTTCAATTCGAGGCAGTCGCTTTCGGGCGTCTTGAATCGTCATTGATGAAATCTCGCCGCGAATCCATCCGGGGTTTCTGACTCAATCGTGGAGAACGACGTCCGTCAGCAATTCCGGCCTCACGGTAATGTGGCCGTTATAGTCGATCAGCCCCAATCTGCGGAATTTGTTCATGAAGTGGGTGACGCGGGACCGCGTGGTGCCCACCATCTCCGCAAGGGTCTCGTGGCTCATATGCGGCAGCCTGTTGTCCGACGTTGTGTCTTCCTTACCGAAACGCGCCAGCTTCAGGAGGACTCGAGCCAGACGTTTCTCGCTGTGGTTGAAGAGCTGATCGCAGAGATCTTCTTCCAGCTCGATGTTACGCGCCAATAATGATGCAGTAAATTTCTCCGCAAGGTCGGGTTGAGCGTGAAGCGCGCTGAGCATTGCGCCCTTTTCGACTCGAGTCGATGCTGAAGGCTGGACCGCGGTGGCAGTACCCACGCGAAGAGTGTGGCCGATGAGGCAGCTTTCACCCAGAAACGCGCCTGCCCCCAGCATTGTGAGCACAGCTTCCTTGCCCAGTGCAGAAACGATCGTGACTTTGATTCTTCCGCTCTGAACGAAATAGATGGAATCGGCCGGATCGCCTTGACAAAAAATCTTGTCTCCCTTTTTGAAATGCAGAATGGTCTTGCCATCTTTGAGCCCTCCAACCAAATCCATGACGTCAAGAGCACCTTTTGCCTTGGGAACGCTGACCTTTGCCGGTCTTGGGTTTTTCAATGGCTTCATTGAGGAAGTATGCAGGGAACAACGGGAAATTGCTGTCCCCTTCGGTACACATGGGAAAATCTGGAAGTTGTCCGTCCTGCCTCGATCTCAGAAGGCCGCTAAGCGGCCTTCTGAGAAATCCGGGCTAGTCTGGCGGTTGCGCTCTGGCGTAGGTTCTAGGCCGACACAGAACCGGTCTCTTGTTCCGTGGAGTGAATTTCTTTTCCAGTTCCGGTGCCCCAACGATCACGACGCCATTTTCACTCATATGAAACCGTGACCGATCGCTTTCAGCGTCATAGCCGATACATTCATGAGAAGGGACGACCGCATTCCCGGCGACGATGGCTTTGCGTATTCTCGCTCCGCTTCCGATGTGAGCTCCAGGCAGTATGACGGCAGCCTCCAGTTGGGCGTCGGTGTCGATTCGCGCGCCGGAGGAGACAATGGACATCCAGATTTCGCATGAAGCGAGGTTGGCTTCCAGAGAGACCCGCGAGTCTGAAGCCAGCCAGGATTTTTGGATGGATGTCGTGCGGTTGAGGGTGCGCGTGGGCCATGCCGCATTCTCATAAGGATCGAAAGCCTCTCCGGCCAGTAAAAGGTCCAGGCTTGTCTGGTAATAGCTGTCGAGCGTGCCCACGTCCCGCCAATATCCGCCGAATTCAAATGCGATGGCGCGTCCAGCGCGCGCCATCCTGGGCAGGATGTCCTTTCCGAAGTCGTCGCCGCCATTGAAAGCAATGGCCTTCCTTAGCGTATCCATAAGAGCGGCCTTACGGAACACATAGACGCCCATGTTGACAAGAGCTGTGCCTGGATCCCTTCTCCGGGGGCGCGGTGAGGCGGGCTTCTCTTCGAAGCCGATAACCCGGCCGTCGCGATCCGCTTCCAGAACGCCAAACGAGGAGGCCTGGTCGACAGAATATGGAACTGCAGCCATCGTCAGATCGGCGCCGCTGGCGTGGTGGTGTTCAAGAAGGTCGCTGTAATCCATGTGGTAGATCTGATCCCCAGACAAGATCAGAATGTATTCAGCGGCGCTCTTTTCGATGAGGTTGAGATTCTGGTACACGGCGTCTGCCGTGCCCCGGTATCGCCTGCCTTCCTTTGGAGGCAAACACAGGATGTCTTCACCGCAGTCTTTCCGGAATTCATTGCAAAGTTGGGGCCAGCCGTCCCGCAAGTACGACTGCAGCTGTTCATGCTTGTACTGGGTGAGTAAGTAGACGGACCGAAGGCCCGAATTCATCAGGTTCGACAGTGTGAAGTCGATGATGCGAAACACACCTCCAAACGGAACGGCCGGTTTCGGTTCATACGCGGTGAGGGGATAGAGTCGTTCGCCCTCGCCACCGGCGAGGACAAAGGTGAGTGCCTTTCCGGCGAATCGAGTCGCTGAACCCATATTTTTCCTCCAGGGTCGCTGTATTAATGCGGATTGTGCAGATATCCGAGGGGCAAGAGCGGTTCACAATTGCACACGCACACCCGATTTTTCTGCGACTATCCGGTCGAGGAAGAGGGGCGAATCATACGAACACACAAGCGGCTCTTGCCCTATCGAGGACGCAGGCCCCCGCTTCCTTCATGCAGCTTTGATTTCAACCGTGGCGGCGGCGTAACGCGCCTCGATAGCGTTCCAATTCCACAGATTCCGCATCGCATCGAAAAATTCGCCCTTGCGATTCTGATATCGCAGGTAGTCGCAGGGCAGGTCGGGTAGTGAATACACTTGCATGATTGTCCCTTCTTGAGAAGGTTTTAAACATCCTTGCCGATTTGCATGAGGGCAGAACTGTGCAGAATCGCACATTTCCTGATTCCCGCCGTGCTGCGTGTAATTTTGAACAGCTTTGAAACCGAGTTTCCGCGAACCTATTGTTCGTGACTACTGATTCATCAAAGGGGACGCAATGAACTTGAAAGCAATCGCAGTGGGTCTCTTTCTGTTTGCCGGAACGGACTTGACGGTCCTCTCGCAACGCGCAAAACCAGCGAGTCCGGAGTATCGACTGGGGGCGGAGGACTTGATTGAATGCTTCGTCTATCGGGAGCCGGATCTCACAACCACTGTTGTCGTTCGACCGGACGGCATGATCTCGCTGCCGCTCGCGGGACAAATTAAAGCCACGGGGAAAACGGCGCCGGAACTCCAGGACGAGATCGCTTCGAGGCTGCGTGAGTTCATCGCGGAGCCGATAGTCAATGTCATCGTCAAGGAAGTCCATAGCCCGAAGATTTCAATTTTCGGGGAAGTGCGAAAGCCGGACATTTTTCCCATCAGACAGCAAATGACAGTTCTCGATGCCATTGCCCTCGCCGGCGGGTTCACGGAGTTTGCGAAGCGTGACGTGATCGTCATCCGGGCGGGGGCAGTCGGACAACAGCGAATCAAAATGAATCTCGACCGCCTGATCAAGGAGGGTGCTCCGTTCTATCTTCAGGCGACCGACACCGTGTTTGTCGAATAACAAACACGACCACTAGTTTCCCGATAAGGCCATACAAATCAGTCAGATGAAGGAATAGAGATTGTGAGTCAAAGAACGGAGGTGTGTTTGTGAGACGGTGGAATGCTCCTGGAATCGCGGTGCTGGCTCTGCTGGGAACGAACCCAGCGGTAGCGCAAGAAGGCTTGCGCTTCACCGCGCCTGCCTCTGCCGTAGTCGGCAGAGACGACGGATTCCTGGCGCATGGGCAAAAGCTCACAGACACGATTCTGGTTCTGCGTCCGGCGCAATCGAGTCTTCGCGAGGCAGGGCCCCGCACAGACTTTGACGTGAGTTACCAGCCGGAATTCGAGCTGTTCGCAAACAATCGAGACCTCAATGCATGGAATCACACGGGATCTGCCGCACTCACGTTCCGCGTGACACGGCGGCTGACCTTCAATGCCAATGACGAAGCCCTGGCGACACAGGATCCCACGAAGGCACTCGCAGGAAGCTTGCTCTTTCTTCCCCGGCGCGAATTCAGGCAGAACAAGGCTCATGCCGGCTTGGAGTATGCCATGAGCCGCAAAAGCACGCTGAGTCTTAGTGTCGACAACATTGTGGCCACTGTGCCTCCTGAAAGCATCTCGCCGCGAACCGGTCGCCTTCGCAGTGCCGCTAACGTCTCTCTGGCGCATCTGTTCGGTCGGAAGCATACGATCACAGCCGCCTACTCCCGACTGAATGACAGTGCGCAGTACGGCGGTCTCTCGTATAGGGCCGAGCTCTCTCGCGACTCTACTCTCCGTTTCTCGACAGGTTTGCTCGACGATCGAGGAAAGACTTATCTGATGTCCGTCCAATTCGAGAAGCGTCTCAGGACCGGAGCGATTGAGATTGGATATGACCGGCTCCACTCCACCTTCGGAACCTCCATTGAGAACGGGGTATCCATAGGAAACGATCTATTGTTGCCCGCTGGAGTCGGGCGAAACAACGTGTACCACGTGGTATCGGTAGCAGTTTCAGGAAACTTCGGCGACCGCGTTCACGCCGAGGTGGACGCCAGAGTCAAAAGAAACAGTTCCGTTGCCGCCGCTCGTGACGTCAACGCTTCAGGCCGTTTCAAGCTGGACTACGCTTTGACCCCGCATTGGAAGCTCTCCGGGGACTTCCAGTTCTACAGCCAGCCCTTCAACGACTTTGTTGGCGCGCCAATCAACCGCAAGCGTTACACGGCTGGCTTGCAGTTCGATATCTCACCCCGTCCGAATCAATCAAACCGCGATACAGGAGATAACCATCGTGCTCAGTAAAGAGGAAGGCAACATTTCGATCAATATGGTTCTGTCCGTTATTAAGCGCCGCAAGCTTGCGATTGTTCTGTCGGCGCTCCTAGTGACGGCCGCTTTCACAATCGATGCCTATCAGTTGCCGGAACGTTATAAGGCATCGACTCTCCTGACAGTCACCCCGCAGGTCAATTCCTTGAACGGTCCGATGCCCACTGTCGAGGATCAGTTGTGGACTGTCCGTGAAACGGTTCTGAGCCGGCCTTTGCTTGAGAAGGTCATCGCGGAATTCAAACTGTATCCGGATCTCCCGCCCACGGAGAGCGCCCTGGAAGATATCCGGTCGCAGATAGACATCGACGTGGTGAACCCGATGGCGTTTCACATCGGATTCCAGGGTGGGGATCCTGTAGTTGTCGCAGGCGTGTCGAATCGTCTGGCCGAACGGTTTGTCAGCCAGACCGCAAGTGCGCAGTCACGAAGTATTTCGCAGGCAAACGGAGTTCTGGAGGAGGAGGTCGAGTCGCAACGCGGAAAGCTGGCCAGCCAGATTGAAGCGCTGCGCGCAAGACTTACAAGCCAGAGCCAACAGATTCGAGACTACAAGCAACGGGTGGGCGGTGCACTTCCCGAGAGACTTGCCGGAAATCTCAAGGCCATCGAGGTGCTCGAGGACAGGGTACAGACCGCGAACGCGACAATCGCGGCCGATCAGGCGACGCGATCGTCCACGGTGAAGGAGATGGCTGATTTGGAAAAGCGGGGAGCGCTTGATGCACCGGTGGTTCGAGAGCAATCTGCAAGTCAGCGAAAGATCGAAGAGCTTAAGTTGAATCTCGCCGAAGCTCGCAGCAAGTACACGGAAAAGAATCAGGTAGTCACCAGCCTCGTGAAGCAGATCAAAGAGCTTGAACAGACTCCGGAAGGGCAACCGCTTCGCGCGGAACCCTCTGCTGTATCGCTCCGATACGTTCAGTTGAGCGCCAGTCTCGCAGGAATCGACCAACGTCTCCAAAGCGAGCGTCAGGAAGTGAACGCACTGGCCACAAGACTCAAGACCGAGGTCGGCCAGATCGACACCGTTCCCCAGCATGAGAATGAGTTGGCTTCGCTGATGAGGGATTACTCGACCACTCAGGAGAGCTATCAGGTCCTGCTGGCCAGACAAAACGTCGCCGGCGTCACAGATGGAGCAGGTAGGATCAACGGCGGCCTGAGATTCACTATCGCCGAATCTGCGCGTCCGCCCTTGACGCCGTATTCGCCTCGGCGTGCACGGATCATCCTTTTGGGTTTGCTTGCTGGTCTGGGACTTGGCGCTCTCATCGCATTTGGTTCGGAGCAGATGAATACCTCGTTCCTTAATGCGGAGGAGTTCTCCGCCTTCAGCAGTTTGCCGGTCCTCGCGGAAGTCGCTTCGATTTCCAAACGCCACGGCGGTCGACCGAACGCGGGACGCGTCGTTACAGTCACGCAGCCTTCGTCTGTCGCTTCGGAGCAATACTTCACTCTTGCCGCAAAGGTTTGGCGGCGCTGCCAGGAAGGAAAATATCCAGTGTTACTGGCCGTTACAAGCGCGACGGGCGGCGAAGGAAAGACGCTGACGTCGCTGAATCTCAGCATCGCGCTTGCGAAGAGTTTCGGAGGCAAAGTACTCCTGATCGATGCGGATTTGCGGCGGCCGATGCTGCATAAATACCTCGGACTTGACGGGACAAAACGCAAAGGCTTCGGAGACCTGTTGCTAAATCCAGCGGAAGACTTTCATCGGTACATTCTTCAGTACAACGGGGTGTCGGTCCTGCCGAGTTTCAGGCGTGCCGCCAACCCGCTTAGATTGCTGGCCGCCGACGGTACGCGCGCTCTTCTGGAGCGCATGGGAGGAGAGTATTCATTCGTCGTATTGGATTCTCCTCCCATAGTACCGATTGCGGATGGCCACTTTCTCTCCAGTCTTGCCGGTAACGTCCTGCTGATTGCAAGGGCTCGGCGCACTCCTCGCGAACTCTTCAGGCTGGCGGTGGAAAGCCTGGACGGCGCGAAGGTGATCGGTGTTGTGCTGAACCAGGTGAACCTCAAGCATTCCCGGTATGCCTCGGCCTATCGCTACTATCAGGCCAACTACGAAGTTAGAAAGGACTGAGACGTGATTACGGCTTCGCCCTATAAGACTGTTCGAATGGGAGCCATGAAGTTTGCCGCTTCGGGTTCCGTCGGTTCAGCCATCGCTGTTCTTGCCGGCTGGAGACTGGAACAGTCCCCCAACGTCACCTCGACGTACGGAACGACGGGGGCGTCGGCCCTGATGTGGACTCTTGTGTTTCTTGGTCTCGGATTTATCACGCTGTCCCTGATGCGGCGGCGAAAACGGGATGAAAGCCTGCTGATCCTGGGGGCGGGCGACCTGGCTCACGATCTCTGCCGTCGTGCCATCGAAAGTGGAATGGTGGGGCAGGGCGAAGTCACCATCGGCTGTGAGCGGCTCAACGCGCTTTCAATTGAGAATGGTACGACTCGAATTGTGGTCGCGGAATCCGATCCTCTGGATTCTCAGCAACTCGCCACCGCCCTGATCGATTGCAAACTTCGCGGAGTTGCTGTTGAGGAAGCCGGAGCCTTTCACGAAAGACTTACCCGAAAGCTCTGGGTCAAGAGCTTGAGTGCGGAGTGGTGGATGTACTCCGACGGCTTCCAGCCCTCTCGAGTCCATCTGTGGCGGAAGAGGTTTCTCGATATTGTGTGCGCGTGTCTGATGATTCTCATAACGGGGCCATTATTGGTCGCAATCGCTATCGGAATCAAATTGGATTCGCCCGGTCCCGTGATCTTCCGTCAGGAACGCGTGGGTTTGCATGGCTCCACATTCACCCTCTACAAGTTTCGGTCGATGAAGAGGGACGCGGAGGCCAAGAGCGGTCCGGCATGGGCATCTGAAACGGACGATCGTGCGACCCGAATTGGCAAACTGTTGCGGAAGTACCGCCTCGACGAAATCCCACAGGCCTTCAACGTTGTGCGCGGCGAAATGAGCTTCGTCGGCCCTCGGCCGGAGAGGCCTCACTTTGTGGACATGTTGCTGGATCAAGTGCCGTTTTATGGACTGAGGCACTACGTTAAGCCCGGAATCACAGGCTGGGCGCAGGTTCTCTATCCGTATGGAGCTTCCGTCGAAGACGCCATTGAGAAGCTTCAATACGATCTCTACTACATCAAGCATATGTCGTTTGGCCGGGACGTGGCCGTCCTGCTTCAAACAATCCGCGTGGTTCTTTTCGGTAGAGGACGTTAAATGAACAATCTTGCGTCCATCGTTTTCTATCTCTCGATGGCAATCGTTCTCTACGTCTACGTTGGATATCCCGTTCTCTTGTGGATTTGGAGCCGGATCGCCCGTCGCGCGGTAAAAAAGACAAAGTACGCGCCAACGGTGAGCATTATTGTCGCCGCACACAACGAGAGAGCACTAATCGAAAGCAGGATCCTAAGCCTGAGGACGTTGGACTATGCCTCACAAGATGTGGAGATCATCCTGTCGCTGGACGGGCCGACCGACGGCACTGAATTGGTTGCGCGGAAATACGAAACAGACAGGGTGCACGTCCTTGTTTCGAAGTCCCGCGAAGGTAAAGCCGCGGCCCTGAACCGCGGCGCAGCAAAAGCGACCGGCGAGATTCTGGTCTTTGTCGACGTGAGGCAAGTGCTTGACCCGTCCGCGGTGCGAGAACTTGCGGCGAATTTCGAGGACGCCTCAGTTGGCGCAGTCACCGGTGAACTCCTCCTGATGGACAGGTTCGGAAAGGAAGCCGGGGATGCCGTCGGCCTCTATTGGCGGTACGAGAAGCAATTGCGTTCGATGGAAAGCGATATCCATTCAACACTGGGCGCCACGGGGGCCTTATACGCAATGCGCCGCAGTCTATACCGATCGATTCGGAGGCATACGATTCTGGACGACGTTGCGATTCCAATGACGGCGGTGCTCGATGGTAAACGCATCGTGTTTGATCGGACCGCCCGTGCCTATGACCGCGTCGGGAGTTCTTCGGCCAGCGAGTTTACGAGAAAGGTCCGGACTCTTACCGGAAACTTTCAACTGGTCACGCAAATGCCTGAACTCATTCTCCCGTGGCGGAATCCGGTCCTTATTCAATTCGTTTCCCACAAGATTGGCCGGCTGTTCGTTCCGTATTTTCTTATAGCGCTGTTCGCGTCGAACCTCTTTCTCAAGGGCAACGCCTATCAGGGAGTTCTTATTTTGCAATGCGCCTGGTATCTCCTGGCATGCACAGGCGCACTCCTTTCGATGCGTCCTCCCTGCGGGAGGAGCACGATGAGGAGAGTGGTTCTTTTCCCTTATGTCGTAGTCCTGATGAATTGGGCGGCAGTTGTGGGACTCCTTCACTTTGTGTCGGGAAAGCCGAATGTGTGGAGCGGAAATGAAACTGCGGAATTTTCGACGAACGATGTCCAGCCCCACGATTCGACCGATCGCTTCGATTCGGAGCTTCCTGAGGTCGTCTGACGACAACAATCATGCTTGCCATTATCGATAGTGCAGAACAATTCGAGAATTTACGTGAGGAGTGGACGGAACTTCTCGCTCAAAGTTCATCCGGCAGCGTCTTCCTGACATGGGAGTGGCTCTACACGTGGTGGAAGCATTTGGCGGACGGCAGGAAACTGCACCTTCTGGCTGTTAGAGAAGACACGGAACTCATTGCCCTCGCGCCCCTGACGTCTCCTTCGTCAAAGCTGATGCACTTCGCTCGCCTCCGCGCGCTGGAGTTTCTCGGCACGGGAAGCGTGGGATCCGACTATCTCGACATCATTGTCCGCCGGGGAAGGGAAGCGCAGGCGATGGATGGGCTTGAGAAATACTTCCTTTGCGAAAAAGTGGCGCTGGATCTGAAGCAGGTTGAACAGGGCCACTCGTTTGCCTCGCAGCTTGCCATGAGACTGGAGGATCAGCAATGGACTCGATCGGAGATCGTAACCAATGTCTGTCCGTTTATCGATCTGGCGGGACACACGTGGGATTCCTACCAGGCAGGGCTGGGCCCGAAGCATCGCTACAACTTGCGCCGGAGACTCAAGAACATCAACCGCGACTTTCGTGTTTCATTCGAGGCCGTCGAATCCGAGGATCTCCGAGGCCCTGTGCTTTGCACTCTGGTCGCGCTGCATAACGAGCGAATGAAGGATCGCGGTGGGTCGGACGGCCTGCATTCTCCGGAACTCATCGCCTTTCATGAAGAGTTTACAAGGGTGGCGTTGACCCGGGGGTGGCTGCGCCTGTTCGCTTTGACACTGAACGGCGTTGTGGCCGCTGCTCTTTACGGGTTGATGTACCGGAAGAAGTTCTACTTCTACCAATCCGGCTTCGATGCGGGCTACTCCGCGCATAGCGTCGGTCTCGTCACGATGGGACTGGCGATTAAGGCTGCCATAAGAGAGGGTGCCGAGGAGTTCGACCTTCTACACGGAGACGAGAAGTACAAGTCGCTTTGGGCCAGGCAGGAGAGGACGCTGGTGCGTGCGGAGCTTTATCCGGCCACTTCCAAGGCATGGATGTATGCGAGAGCAATCGGATTGAGTCGTCTTGCGAGAACGGCCGGACGGGCATCGCTGACGCTGCTGCAGTCGCCGGCGGGGAGCGGGCGGAAATGAAAGGGCTTCATATTCGAGCGGGTATCAAAGCAGCAGCTTCTTACGGCATGCGGTTGCCGGGCGCGGGCAAAATGGTCGGCGCCTTGACGGGCAGGTCTGGAATCCCCGCCATTGTCAGCTATCACCGGGTTGTCGAGCATCTTGACGAGAGCTCGCGAACCTCCATTCCGTCAATGCTCATTTCAATTCGAATGTTCGAGCAGCATCTGGATTGGATCGGCCGTCACTATGAGTTTGTTTCCCTCGACGCTGCTGCGAAGGACATGGAGTCTGGCGCAAGACCCGGAAGGCCACGCGCGGTGGTAGCTTTCGATGACGGGTACGGCGATGTCTACCTCAACGCGTTTCCAATACTTGTCAGGAAGGGAATTCCGGCGACGGTGTTTGCGGTGAGCGGTCTGGTAGGAACCCGGAAGTTGCAAACCCATGACAACCTTTACCTCCTGTTGAACCGGGCATTCTCGATTGCCAGGCAGACGCCGCGTCAGCTCGTGGATCTGCTTCGCAACGCCGGCGTCGTTGTACCGGCCATGGAAGAGATCGCCCGAATCCAGCCCAACGCATTTCTCGTTATGGGGAAGTTACTCGACGCTGCACCGCAAGTGCAGGCCCAGCGCATGCTGCGGGTACTCGAGAGGGAGTTCGGTTGCGGAGACGATCCTGGAGACGAATTGATGCCGATGAGTTGGGAGATGATCGAGAAAATGCAGTCGGCGGGCATGACCATCGGTTCCCATGGCAGAACGCACGCGTTGCTTTCGAACGAATCCGGGGAAAAAGTTTCAGAGGAGGTGGCTCTCTCGCGGCAGGAACTGGAAAGCCGGCTGCGTGTCAAGGTGCAGCATTTCGCCTATCCCGACGGCAGGCGCAACCCGAGTGTTGTTGCGGCAGTGGCGGCAGCGGGATACCGTTTTGCATACGGCACTTGCTGGCCGTGCGACCCGGAATATCCCTTGATGACGATCCCACGGAAGGTGCTGTGGGAGAAGTCGGCGGTCGATTCTGGCGGGCGTTTCTCCCCTGGCCTGATGGCTTGCCAGTTGAATGGGGCCTTCGAACTCGGCTCTCGCTGTACGCATGACCATGCCAGCTATTCGGGCGCGAGTCTAGGGGAACGTCTCGCCCCCGTTCTCTCCCGACGGAGGCCTTCAGGAGCTTAGTGGGCATCCCGAAGAATCCCATAATGCGAGGCGGCTGGTTCAGGCAAGTCCCTCTTCCTGACGCGTTTCAACCCGCTGGCAGCCGCTGGTTTCCAGGAACCGTAATCCAGACGGAATCTGCCCGATTGTGTTTCAAGCTGCTGCTGCTGTTTGTCGTTTCGCTGTATGCGCTTCCCGGCCAACTCATTCCCGGGCTGGACGCGTTGCATCCCACCCAGGCAATCGCCGTCGCGGCGCTGGCGTTGCTTGTTGTCGAGAAAGCGGTGCGGCGGGAGAGTTTCGCGCTGGTTTGGCCCGAAGGATATCTCCTGCTTGCTTTCGTAGGCGCGGCGGGGCTTTCGACATTCTCCGCCTTCTGGCCCTTACGCGCATACGAAGCATCTTTGGATTTGGTGAGAGTCCTCATTGTTTACCTGCTTATCGTCAACACGGTTACCACTGGAAAGCGTCTTCGCGCATTCCAGCTGGCCATGGTTATTGGCGGGCTTTTTCCCGCAATCGGCACCATTAGCGGTTACTTGAGAGGAGAGCTGATCGAAGGACGAGGGCACTGGATCGGCATATTCGGAAATCCAAATGAACTTGGGTATGTCCTCGTCATGGTTGTGCCGTTGGCCGTCGTGCTGTCCTCGGGCGCCCGATACTTTATGCGGTTGGCGCTCTGGATTTCGATAGCCGTTTATGTGACGGCAGTCTATCTGACATTCTCCCGCGGCGCGCTGCTGGGGTTATTCGGAGTTCTGCTGCTCCTTGCGATTCGGCAACGGGGCGTGTTGCCGAAAGTCGTGATGGGACTTGTGCTGGCGGGAGGTTTGATGTTCCTGGCTGCCTCCTGGGTTCGCAGCGACGGCAGCGCCAACCAGGAATATACGTATCAGCAGCGGATCGCGACGATCAGGGCGGGCGTGGCAATGTTTACCGCTCATCCGCTTCTCGGAGTCGGCATCAACTGCGCGATTGTCGCCTATCCGATCTATGCGCCCGAAGGATACAGAGCCGGGGTTTCCCTCGTGATTCACAATACGATGGTCCAGGCTCTCGGCGAGACGGGTATTCTCGGATTCGTCCCGTTCGTCCTCCTTATCGTTTGCAGCCTTTATCACTCCGGAAAACTTGTATTCTCGTCGGCCCTGCAACCGGCTGAACGCCGGATGGCCGTCGGCCTTCAGGTTTCGCTATGGGGCGCGGCGATTTGCGGCCTCTCAGGCGGATTCCTTCTCAGTTGGTTCCCTTATCTCATCGTCGGGTTGATCGCCGCCACTCGCCAAATGACTGCATCGGCCGTTAGTAAAAAGACATGAACATGATCAATCCAGAGGCGAACTCCACGTTCAAACCCGCATTGCTGTTGACGTGCGGCAGGATTGTGGCCTTTGCTGCAACCTTCTTCATACCGGTCGTTCTCGTCCGGGCGTTCGATCCTTCGGATTTCGGTACGTACAAACAGTTGTTTCTGATTTTCTCTACGGTTTTTTATGCGGCGCAGTTTGGAATGGCGGAAAGTCTCTACTACTTCATGCCGCTCGATCCGGCGCTGAGCAGCCGGTACGTCGTCAATTCGGTTGCGGTCCTTACTGCTGCAGGAGTTCTCTGTTTGGGGGGCATCGCCGCGGCAGGGTTCCAACTATCTCATGCGCTGAATAACCCTGCGATCTCCAGATACGCTCTGTCTCTCGGATTCTATACGCTGCTCATGATGGCCTCGGCCGCCCTGGAGATAGCCATGATCGCACGGAAACACTACCTTTGGGCGGCAGCCACTTACGCCGGATCCGACACCCTGCGCGCGATCCTTCTCGTTCTTCCGGTTCTTTTGTTTGAAGGACTGCATTGGCTGATGCTCGGGGCCGTAGCGTATGCGGCCCTACGATGCGTTGTGCTGATTGTCTATCTCCGTCACGATTTCCGCGGCGAAATGCGTGCGGACTGGACGTGCTTGCGCAAGCAGGCCCGGTACGCTGTTCCATTCGGAATCGCTATCGTTGTCGGGATTCTGCAGGCCAACTTTCATCAATACGCCGTCTCCCATTACTTCGCTGCCGCCACATTTGCAATCTATTCGGTGGGTTGCCTTCAGATACCTCTCGTCGATTTCATCATGAGCCCCGCAAGCAGCGTGATGATGGTGCGAATGAGCGAACGAATAGGCCAGGGTCGTTCCGAAGGCATCCTTGAGATGTGGCACGACATGTCGCGAAAGCTGGCCCTGATGTTCGTGCCATTAGTGGCGC
This sequence comes from uncultured Acidobacteriota bacterium, assembly GCA_963836435.1. Classification (GTDB taxonomy): domain Bacteria; phylum Acidobacteriota; class Terriglobia; order 20CM-2-55-15; family 20CM-2-55-15; genus DASTBJ01. The sequence continues at coordinate 128,661 of CAWIJI010000018.1, forward strand.
TACTCCTGCTGAATGCGCACAACATTATCGTGCTCCTGTTTACGGAACGCTACCTGGCAAGTGTTCCAATCTTCATGGTCTGGTCGATCCCCATTCTGTTTGCGACGCTCCCGACGGATTCCGTCCTACGGGTCTTCGCGCAAACGCGGTATCTGCTGGTGTTGAACGTCATCAGTCTGGTTTTGATCGCTTTCGGAATCAGGTGGTTTCTGTTCAGGTTTGATCTTGTCGGAGCGGTCTTGATCACGGTAGTGGCGGCCGCCGTCTCCAAGGGGTTGGCGCTATTGAGGGTCAGAAGGTTGCTCCATGTTCCAATGCGCGATCTTCTTCCATGGAATGCTCTGACTCGGATTTTGGCCGCCGCGTCGGCGGCATCTGTGCCGACATGGATCTTCCAGAATCACTTCAAGCTTCCGGTGTTTGCAGCCCTGTCGACTACCGGGAGCATCTACGTTTGCATGTTTCTGTCTTTCATTTTGTTCTTCGGCGCCCTGACTGAAGACGAACTTTCTTTCATGCGCGGGTTGCGGCAAAGGTTCGCATCCTTCCGGCTTTCGGCACGCGGACTTCAATGACCTTCGATACTGGAAAGTAGGGAAAAGTATGTGTGGCATTGCCGGAATTGTAAGTCTCGACAGGAACCCCGTGAATCCAGGCGATCTCCAACGAATGTGCGACGCGATCGCTCACCGCGGTCCCGATGACGAAGGTTACTACTTCGAACCCGGTGTAGGACTTGGGATGAGACGGCTGAGCATCATAGACCTCGATACGGGCCATCAACCGGTCCACAACGAGGACGGGTCGATTCAGGTCGTCTTCAACGGGGAAATCTACAACTACAAGGAATTGCGGCAGGACCTTCTCAAGCGCGGGCATTCGTTCTACACCGACAGCGACACTGAAACGATCGTTCATCTTTACGAGGAATATGGGTCGAGAGTCGTCGATAAGCTGCGGGGTATGTTTGCATTCGCCTTGTGGGATAGCGGCCGCCGCCAACTACTCCTGGCGCGGGACAGGCTGGGCATAAAGCCGCTCTACTATGCGTATATCCGTGGGAGATTGATATTCGCGTCTGAGGTGAAGGCCATTCTTCAGCTGTCTGAAGTGGATATCTCCTTGAACTGGCAATCCGCTCAGCGGCTCTTTATGTTTCTCGCGACGCCGGCGTCCGAGAGTCTGGTTGAGGGAATCCACAAGCTTGGAGCCGGTCAGATACTGACGCTCGCGCCGAATCGCGAACCTCAAGTACAGCAGTACTGGGACGTTCACTTTGTTCCGGACTACGCACATGACGAAAACTTCTTTGTTGAGCGGCTGCGGGAACTGCTGCTGGAAGCGGTTCAACTCCGGATGATCAGCGACGTTCCTGTCGGGGCGTTTTTGAGCGGAGGGCTTGACTCGAGTTCCGTTGTCGCGATGATGAGCGGCCTTGTCGGCAAACCGATCAAAACATACACAATCGGTTTTGAAGATAGCGGGTTTGACGAAACCCCATACGCCCGGGAGATTGCCACTCAGTTTGGCACAGCGCATTCTGAGCAGATTCTTGCGACGGATGCTCTAGACGTTATCGAGGACATCGCTTGGTATCTGGATGAACCCCTGGGGGACTCTTCGGTCATTCCAACCTACATGGTTTCCAAACTTGCCGCACAGGATGTGAAGGTTTCCTTGTCGGCGGATGGTGGGGACGAGCTATTCGCCGGCTATGAAAAATACGTCATAGAAAGCAGAGAGAGAAATTACCGATACATTCCGTCGCTCGTACGCAGCGGCTTGGGACGAGTGGGCAAGGCCCTTCCAGACTCCGCGCGAGGCAAGAACTTTCTTGAGCACCTCGCCCTGGATGGGGTGGATCGTTACCTCGATGCTTCAACGTTTTTTAGGCTCAAGGATCAAAAACGGCTGTTCAGGCCGGAGGTCTTTGAGTTGATGTCCGGGGATCCGTGCCGCGTGGAAACCCGGAGTTTGCGAAAGCACGGCAGTGACTGGCTGTCGTCGGTCCAATACCTGGATCTCAAGAGTTATCTCCCGCTCGATATCCTTACGAAAGTCGATCGAATGAGCATGGCGCACTCGATCGAGGCGCGCGTGCCGTTGTTGGATCACAAATTGGTTGAATTTGCGGCGACGATCCCTCCAGAACTCAGGCTCAGGGGAGACGCCACCAAGTACATCTTCAAAAAAGCCATGCGGGGCATTCTGCCCGATACGATCATCGATCGGCCCAAGCACGGTTTCGCGGTCCCGCTCCGTCAATGGTTCAAGGGCCGGTTTGACGGTTTTCTCCACGACCTGTTGCTCTCGGACACGAGCAGACGCCGCGGAATACTCAACATCAGTTACGTGGAGCATCTCATCCAACTGCATCGTGGAGGCCGCGAACTCGATTCCCAGCTCTGGACTCTCATTTCATTTGAGCTCTGGTGCCGGACTTTCATGGATCGGAAGCCCGCTCCACGGATTCTGGGCGCCGCAAGCCGCCGCCCCGCCGCGCTTCGCAAGGATTCTCAAGCATGCGCGTATTGAAGACGTTTCCGGACATAGCCGTCGTCGAGGCGATCGATAGGGCCTCCTTCACCGCGATTGAGGACGAGTGGAATGAACTGGTGGAATCTACATCCGACGAGCCTTTCTACCGTCACGAGTACATCCGAAGCTGGATTGAGAATTTTGTGCCCAGGGCGAAAGTCAAGGTGTTGACGGGCCGCGATGGCGCCGGGAGACTCGTGGCTGCTTTGCCGCTCGTGCAGGAGTGGGGACTGATGTACGGTCTTCCGGTCCGGCGACTAATCTCACCCACGAACGTACACTCCTTTCGATTCGATCTGCTGGCGGAAGATGCGGATGCCGCCGCGAGTGCTTTCTTCGCAAGTTTGGCTGCCGATGACAGTTGGGACGTCATGAGAGTCACGGACATTGTGGAAAAAGGCAATGCGTGGAAGATGTACGAAGCCGCAGTGCATGCCGGATTCCCCGCAGGTTCGTGGGAATCGCAACGCAGTCCTTATATCCCGCTCCCGCCTTCGGCCTTGTCTTCAAGGTTCAGGTCGGACTTGCGCCGCCGCCGCCGCCGCCTGGAAGAGCGGGGGATGGTCGTCCTGGAATGCGTAACCGGGGGAGAGGACCTTCAGCAGCGCATCGAGGAAAGTTTCGCGATGGAGCAGGGTGGTTGGAAAGGACGCAAGGGAACAGCGGTGGCGCAAAGCCTGAGCGCTCGCAGCTTCTATCAAGATCTGGCGAGATCCGCCGCCGGTCAGGACTACCTTTCGCTCTACTTTCTCAAGTCCGGCGGCAAAACAATTGCGTCCCAGTATGGTCTCACGCGCGACGGCGTCTACTCATTGCTGATGTCGTGCTACGACGAATCGTTCAAGGAATATAGTCCCGGGCATCTTCTCCTGGAGGAGGTCGCGAGGGACTGCCAGTCTCGAGGTTTAGGCGAGATTGACTTCCTCGGATGCGATCTCGATTGGAAGCTCGATTGGAGCAGGCTCGTTCGGTCTCATTACTGGCTCTACATTTTTCGCAACAATCGTCTTGGCCGTACTTTGCAAAAGGCAAAATTCGGGTGGATTCCCGCCGTGAAGCAGCGGCTCGTGCGTTGGGCCGGCGGGCACAGCAATTGAGGAAGGTATGAGAATGTTGGCAGCAATCAAAGCGCCGCCCGTAATGGCGGTCACAGAAGTAATGGGTCGTTCCGACTTCATGGCATTGGAAAAAGAGTGGAACACCCTGGCGGAATCCACGTGCGGCGAGCCCTTCTATCGGCACGAATTCATTCGGACCTGGATAGATAACTTTGCGCCGGATGCGAAGCTATCGATTCTTACGGGTCGTAATGAAGCTGGGCGGCTGGTTGCGGCCTTCCCCTTGATGAGGGCGCGCAGCCTCGTGTGCGGCTTTCCCACGCGGCAGACGGTTTCCATCGCGAACCCGCATTCGTGCCGCTTTGACATGCTGGCAGAAGATGGGATTGCGGCGGGCGAAACCTTCTTCGCGCATCTTGCCGCCGACAAGAGATGGGACGTGCTCAAGATCACGGACGTACCTGCCGGTGGGAACGCCTGGCATCTCTACCGGGCCGCCGAAGCCGCCGGGTTTCCCGTGGGTTCATGGGAATCTCAGCGCAGCCCGTACCTTCCACTTCCGGCTTCATATCAAAAATTGCTGGAGCAGATGAGCTCAGGATTCAGGGCGAATCTTCGCCGGCGCGCTCGGCGCCTTGAAAAGCTGGGAACCGTCACAGTAGAACGTGTGACCGGCGGCGCTCACCTTCAAGAGCGACTGGAAGAATGTTTTTCGATCGAACAGAAGGGCTGGAAAGGTGCGGAGGGAACCGCGATCATGCAAGACACGAAGACGAGAGGCTTTTATACACAGCTCGCACATGTCCTGGCCTCGCAGAACCATCTTTCACTTTTTTTTCTTAAATTGAACGGCCAGTCCATCGCCTTCCATTATGGATTTGTTCATGGGGGCATTTATTACATGCCGAAACTGGGATACGACGAAACCTTCGACGCATGCAGTCCAGGCCTTGTTCTGCTTGAGGCGATCATCAAGGACTGCATAGGCCGCGGCCTCAAGGGGTATGACTTTCTTGGCATGGACTCGCCGTGGAAGACGGAATGGAGTAAGCAGGTGTGTCGTCACGACTGGCTCTTTATCTATAGGGATGCCATTTTTGGCCGGGCTCTGCACGAAATGAAGTTTAAGTGGGTACCTACTGCAAAAAGTTTACTTCATCCGCGGGGGGAGAATCTTGGAAAGGCAAGCTAAAACCGACGCTTTCGTGCCCGCGTTCCCAACCATCGGTCCGGAACTGCTGGTGAGAATGAACCGATCGGCACAGCCCTACCCACTGGGCGTTCCAGGCGTTCGCTACTTCTACTTCGCACGCAATGCGATCTGGCATACGGCAAAGATTCTTGGGCTCGACAAAGGCGAGGTTCTTGTTCCGGCATATCATCATGGCGTCGAGATTGAAGCGCTGGTTGATGCCGGCGCCGCGGTGAAGTTCTACCGAATAGACGGTAAGTTGGACGTCGATTTTCCGGACATCGAGAGAAAGATCACTCCCAGGACAACCGCCCTCTACCTCACGCACTTCGCCGGCTTTCCTGGTCCCGTTTACGAAATGAAGAAACTTGCTGAAAAATATGGGCTGCCTCTAATCGAGGACTGCGCGCTGTCCTTGCTTTCAAAGGATGGAGATGTACCGCTTGGGATTACGGGTGACGTTGCGATTTTCTGTCTCTACAAGGTTCTGCCGGTTCCCGATGGCGGGGCTCTTATCTTCAATCGCGCCGCCGGTTGTGACCTCCAGGACCTTCCACCTCCATCCGCGTCGACGACATTCAGCATCATATCTTCCTCATTGCTAAGGAACATGGCGTTACGGGGAGGAAGGGCCGGGCGTGTTCTTCGCAAGTTAGCGCTGAGCATGGGGAAGGGCGCGATGCAGTCCTCCGGAATCAAGCCTGTCCTTCCCGGCTCGCAGCATTTCGATCCCCGCAACGTGAATTTGGGAATGAGCCGTCTTACGAAGCGGTTGCTGCTTTTGTTTGACGCTGCAGAGATTGCGGAACGGCGCCGTCGCAACTATCTTTATTTGCAGTACCGTCTTTGTGACATCGCGCCGCCGCTGTTCGAGAGCCTGCCGCCGGGCAACGTGCCATTGTTCTACCCGCTGTTGGTTGAAAACAATCAGGCGACGGTGCAGCGCCTGGCGTCCAGAGGCATCGAAGCCGTCGACTTCTGGCGCGCCTTTCACCCCGCGTGCGATCCTCGAGAGTTCCCCGAGGTCGCAAAGCTTCGCTCAAGTGTTGTCGAAATTCCGTGCCATCAGGACCTGACACTCATGACGATGGCGAAAGTTGTCGGTGCCGTTCGGGACGTCCTGAAAGACAAACCGCGTCGGCGGCTTTCACAATCTCCGCGGGTAGGAGAAACGAGGGACTATGCAGTCTGAGAGGATCAGGGTTCTTCAGTTTCTGACACTTTTCGGAATCGGCGGAACGGAACGTCAGGTCCTGAACCTGATTCGCGGTTTGGATACATCGCGGTTCGCTGTCGAGGTTGCCTGCCTGAAACGGTTTGGCCTTCTACTCCCGGAGGTCGAAGCCACGGGCGTTCCCATTACAGAGTACAAAACAACAAGCCTCTACAACCACGTTGCTTTCTGGAACCAGATGAGGTTCGTCAATCACCTCCGGAAACGCGAGGTTGAAATTGTCCATGCCTACGGTTTCCACTCCAATGTCTTTGCGATACCGCCCGCCCGGCTTGCGAGAGCCGGAGCGGTGGTGGCATCGATTCGCGATACCGGGGATCATTTGACGCCGATGCAGCGCCGCGTCGAGAAGCTGTTTTGCCGAATGGCGGACTGTGTCGTCACCAACGCTGAGGCTGTTCGAAAGCGGCTCACCAATGAAGGCTATGCCCCTGAAAAAATTGTTGTCATCCACAACGGAATCGAACTGACGCGATATGCGAAGAATCTGACAGGGGTGGCGTTGCATCGGGAGTTAGGCATTTCCACAAACACACCCCTTGTTGCAGTCTTTGCCCGGCTGAACGAACTGAAGGGCATCGAGTATTTCTTGAAAGCTGTTGCCAGCCTGATTCAGCGCTTTAAGAATGTGAAGTTTCTGATTGTGGGGGACGGCGCGTCGCGCGCGGAATTGGAAAAGTATGCGCAAACCCTGGGGCTTGCCGAACATGTCGTGTTCCTTGGCTTCCGGCTCGATGTCCCGGCTCTGCTTTCGGAGATCTCGGTATCCGTACTGCCGACGCTGAGCGAAGGTCTTTCAAACAGTTTACTCGAGGCGATGGCGGCAGGGGTGCCTGTTGTGGCCACAAGTGTTGGGGGGAATCCGGAGATTGTCGATGGAGGCCAAACGGGTTTGCTGGTGCCGCCGCGCGATTCCGAGGCGCTCGCACTGGCGATTGCACAGCTCTTGGACCAGCCGCAGCTGGGAAAGCGGTTCGGTCTCGCCGGGAAGGAAAGAGTCAGCAAGCGATTCGCTCTCGACCGGATGACGCGAGCCACGGAGCGTCTTTATGAAGGACTGATCGAGCGGTCGAACAGAGCCTGGCATCGGGTGGCATAATGAAAATTTTGTTAGTAGGTCCTTTCCCGCCGCCACATGGCGGAATCTCGGTTCATGTCCTGGCGCTGGCTGACCTGCTGCATCGATCGGGCGTCCCGTGCCGTGTTCTTAACATCCGGTCTGGTGCGCTCAGGAGCGATCGGTACGTCGCGGTCTGTGGTCCGATTCACTACACAGTTGAACTGTTACGGTACTCCTTCAAGGGGTGGTTGCTTCACGTCCATATCAATGGGCATAACCTGAAGAGTTGGCTTGTGGCCCTGGTTGCCGGTGTGGCCAGTCTGTTCGGCCAGGGTGCGATGTTGACCGTCCATTCGGGAATGGCGCCCGCATATATCGAGAAAGGACGTCTAAGGTGTCTTCTCGTGCGGACGACCGCTGGGTTGTATCGACGTGTCATCGCCGTAAGTTCCGAAATCAAAGACTCTCTGCGGTTGCTTTCCGTACCGGAGGAAAAGATTGAAGTCCTGCACGCTTTCCTTCCGGCGCGTCCTTCTTCGGCGGAATTGCCTGGGGATCTTGAATCGTGGTCGCGTGCACACCATCCCGTGCTATCGACGGCGCTGTTCTTTCAACCCGAATACGGCTTCGAATTGCTGGTCCAGACCCTGCCGGGACTTCTACTCAAATATCCTCGTCTTGGTTGTGTCGTCATGGGCGATAGTGAGGGCCGGCAGAAAGGCCAGAAGACGATCGCGGAGCACGGAGTAGCGGAACACGTGCTGGCGGCGGGAGACCTTAGCCACGAGGACTGTCTCCAGGTTATCGCACGCTCCAGCGTTTTTGTCCGATGCACCTTCTCCGACGGCGATGCCATCTCGGTGCGTGAGGCTATTGCCCTGGGTACGCCCGTGGTCGCCAGCGATGTAGTCCGCCGACCCGCCGCGACCGTGTGCTTCCGGACCGGAAACGCAGCGGACCTGGCCTTGAAGATCGAATCCGTGCTTTCCGCCCCTGCCTTTCGGAATCATGCCGTGGCGTCGCCTGATGAAAGGGAGCGATTGATGGCACTCTACCTCTCGCTGGAAAAGCTTCCCTTTCTTGGCAAGCAGCGGTGGCGACGCCGCCAGGAGAGCGCCTCGAAGGCTCCCTAGCGGCAACGCTGAGACTCGCGATCCTTCAGTTCAGGCCTCTCAAAAAAGGGGGCGACGCTCGGTTCTAAAGGGCTCCAAATGCAACTATGAGCATGCTAGGAAAACTCGTAACTATGGATGCGCGCGAGATTGTATATCGCGTGCAGGAGAAGCTTCGTTCGGAAGCGGAGCGGTTCCGCTACTATGCCGGAGTTCTCCCAGCGCCAACCGATGAAGTGCTCGACGATTTCAAGAGCTTTCTGGTGGAGAAGGCTGCGCCTCATTTCTATTTCGCGTCGACCGGCGATGCGCGTTCGAGGCGACTGAACCTGATCCGCGATATCTTCCCTGACAGGGTCGACCGGGCACTCAAAGACGCCGAGCGGATTCTTCAGCACAAAGTGCAATTTCTGGGATTTGACGAAGTCGACCTCGGCGCTACGATCGATTGGCACCGAGATCCTCTCACGAGGAAGTCGTGGCCGCTCCGTTTTTGGTCCGGGTACGATCTTATACACGACTCCGCTGCGGGCGACCCTAAGGTTATCCACGAACTGAACCGCCACCAGCATATTGTCGCGCTTGCGAAGGCGTACTTCCTTACAAACGACGAGCGCTATTCACAGGAAGCCGTTTCCCAGATCAACGGATGGATCGATCAGAACCCGCCGTCGGCGGGAATCAATTGGCAGTCGAGCCTGGAGATCGCAATCCGCTCCATTTCGTGGCTGTGGACGATTTTTCTGCTGCTCCCCTCGGAAGCGCTGACCGAGGCCGACGCCTCTCGCATCGGCCGCTCCCTGTTCGCCCAACTGGACCATATCGATCGGTTTCCTTCTCTTTTCAGTAGCCCCAATACGCACCTTATCGGTGAAGCAACCGCGCTGTTTGTTGCCGGCACCGTGTTTCAGGGAGTGGAGCAAGCCGGACACTGGCAGAGGAAAGGCGCAGATTTGTTGATTCAGGAACTGGAGCGGCAAGTTAAGGTCGATGGGGTTCATGGCGAGCTTTCGTCTTATTACCACTGCTACACCCTCGATTTCCTCCTGCAAGCCCTCACTCTCTCGGAACTGAATGGGTTCATGTTTCCGGATTCCATGTGGAAGCAACTCGACAAGATGATGGATTTTCTGGTGCACTTCACGCGAAACAACGGAACGTTGCCGCTCGTGGGCGATGACGACGGTGGACGGGCGTTGGCTATCGTGTCGAGGGATTACCGGCTCTGCGAGTTCGACGAGGAGATGATCTGGCTTATTGGCAAAGACGTCGCTACGCCGCTGCCTCGGGAGACACACAAACTATACCTGGATGCCGGTTATGTCATTCAGCGATCCGGCTGGGGGCCGCATGAAAGTCAGGTCATCTTTGATTGTGGAGGGCTTGGCTTCCTTAACGGAGGTCACGGGCATGCGGACGCCTTGTCGCTTGTTCTGAATGTCGGTGCGACGGAAATGCTCACGGATCCGGGAACCTACGTCTACAACGGGTCTTCCGAGTGGCGAAACTTCTTCCGGTCCAGCCATGCGCACAACACGGTTGTGGTCGACGGCGTCGATCAGTCGATTCCGGACGGAACGTTCAAGTGGCGTAGCAGGGCGGAATGCCCTGTGGTCCGGCATGTTTCGGGTGAGCGTTTCGACTACGTTGAGGCGGAACATGACGGTTATCGAAATGCGCCTCACAAGATCGTCCATCGCCGGTGCCTTCTGCATGTTTCCCCCGGTCTCTGGGTCGCTGTAGATGACTTTCAAGGCTCGACAGAGGGACACACGTTCGATTTCTACTTTCACTTTCCACCGAATGCGGATCTGCTGGTGCAGACTGTCACCGATTCCGCGGTCGTGGCGGCCGCGCGCAAAGATTCAGCGCGCTTGGATCTCTTCATGTGTGCGTCGGCGTTCTTAAAGACAGAGATAATTGAAGGGCAGTTGGATCCGATTCAGGGATGGGTGTCGGCGCTGTACGGACAAAAATCGCCGGCACCTGTGTTGTGCATAAGGATGTCGGCTCCAGCTCCGGCGTCCGCCATGTTCATCCTGCGTCCGTCGCATTTCGGTGCAGACACGGCAGACAGTCGGAATTCCGGCTTGGATCCGGGGACAAAATCTGACTTGCGGCCACTTAGTGTTACGGGAGAGTTGGCCATTGCGTGTGAGGCCGAGCACGGCGATGTGAAGGACATTTTCGTGTCCTCGTCCCTGGATAGACTTGTCGAGATCCCGGAATTTTCCCTGCGTGGAAGGTTCTTCTGGCTGCGGTTGACGAGCGGTCGTCTTTCGCAGGTACTGGGCATAGACTGCAAAGAAATTCGTTACCGGGATGAAATTCTCCTGCGCGATGAATCCAGTCGTCCTCATTTCGAGTATGTTCCCGTCGCTGGCGCGTTTCCGTTGCATACGGCGGTGTGTTGAACGACCCCCGCGTGGTATCGCCAGCGGCTGCGCTCCCGTTCACCTCTCGCTTCGTTTTGTCTAACAGCAGCCTTTCGAAAGAAAAATATGTGTGGAATTTGCGGCATCGTTAACTTCGATCAATCCGAGCCCGTGGATCCAGGACTTGTTGAGCGGATGACCTCGGCCATGGTCCACCGCGGACCAGACGACGACGGCTACTTTGTCGAATCCAACGCAGGATTCGGCCACCGCCGGCTCAGCATTATCGATCTCGGTGGAGGGAAGCAGCCCATCTTCAACGAAGACGGCTCCATCCTTATCGTCTTCAATGGGGAAATCTACAACTATGCAGACCTGACCGCAAAGCTAACTGAACTCGGCCATCAGTTTAGATCGCGATCGGATACCGAGGCGATCGTTCATGCCTATGAGCAGTACGGTGATGCGTGTGTCGACCACCTTCGCGGAATGTTCGCCTTCGCAATCTGGGATCGCCGGCGGAGACGTTTGCTGATTGCTCGGGATCGGCTGGGAATAAAGCCGCTCTACTTCCATCAGTCCGGCCGGGCCTTCGCGTTCGCTTCTGAAATAAAATCGCTCCTGGAAGTCCCTTCAGTACGCCGTGCCGTCAATCCCGACGCTATCGAGCCATACCTGACGTTACGCTATGTTCCAGGGCCGCAGACGATGTTCGAGGGGATTTCAAAGTTGCAGCCTGGGTGCCTTCTGGTCCTGGACGATCGCGGTCTGAGAATTCACAAATACTGGGACCTGGAGTATCGAACGAGCGACACCACTTCCTCGGAAGCCTACCTTGATCAATTCAGGGAGCTGCTCGAAGAAAGCGTGAAGCTTCGACTTGTTTCCGAAGTTCCGCTAGGCGTCTTCCTGAGCGGAGGTCTGGACTCGAGCGCGATTCTGGCCGTGATGAGCAAACTGAGAGGGAGAGAGAGGATCAAGACCTTCAGTGTAGGCTACGACGTGGCCCGCTCCGAAGACACGGGAGTCAACGAATTTGAATATGCAAGCCTTGCTGCGAAGAAGTTCGGTGCGGAACATCACGAATTCAGGCTGACATCCGATGATTTTCGGGATTGCCTCGAAGATCTTGTCTGGCATCTCGACGAGCCCCTTGCAGACGACAGCTGTATCCCTCTCTATTTCATTGCGCGTCTGGCGAGGAAACACATCTCAGTCGTCTTATCTGGAGAAGGCGCGGACGAAATTCTTGCGGGCTATGGCATCTACAAGAGGATGCTCGCGCTCGACTCAGCGTACGAGCAATTCCCGCGTCTCACTCCCTGGATTGCGCGCAAAATCGCATCGCTGTGTCCGGGAGAAGTTGGCCGGCGCTATGCGCGGTGGGCTAGTCTCCCAATGGATCAGCGATATCGCGGGGTGTCGATGGGCATGCCGGCGGATCTTCGAGCAGAACTTCTCGGTCGACCCGACGGGAGGACAGCCGCCGATGAGGCATTTCGGGCCTGCTTCCAGGTTGCTCCGAAGAAGGCCCTGAACCGAATGCTTTATGCGGACATGAAAATCTGGCTTCCAGACGATCTTCTCTTGAAGGCGGACAAGATGACTATGGCCAACAGCCTTGAATTGCGAGTGCCGTTCCTTGATCACAAACTTGTCGAGTTTGCGGCGACGTTGCCGGTCAATTTGAAGCTGAGGGGCAGCACGGGAAAGTACCTCCTGCGCGAGGCCATGAAAAACGTTCTGCCACAGAAAATTCTTCAACGTTCCAAGAAGGGATTCCCGGTTCCGACGGAATCGTGGCTGCGGGGGCAGTTGAAGGAGTTCGTTCACGACACACTGCTGGCGAAAGATGCGGCGTGTCGTGACTATATGGATTCGAGAGTGATTGAGAAGATTGTCCAGGAGCATGAAGAGGGTACGGCGAACCGTCGGCAGGAGATCTGGACGCTCATTATTTTCGAGGTTTGGCACGGCCTTTTCATTGATCGGCATGCAAACGCAAGCCCTGCCCGGCTTTCGAGTCATGGCCAGGCGCAAATGCAACAGGTGGGGGGCCGATAAGGCATGATCGAAGGTCACAACATCATTTGCTTCAGTAACGACTGGGATGGCGATCCTTTGAGCAAGAAACACATCATGCTCCGGCTGTCCGAGAAAAATCGCATACTCTGGGTCAATTCCATCGGGAACCGCAATCCGTCGGCCTCGGTCGGAGACCTGAAACGCATCCTCAAGAAAGCCCTGGCGTTTGGCAAGGGGTGCCGCGAGGTCGCGAGAAACATTTACACCTTTTCGCCGCTAGCCATCCCCTTTCACGGCAATGCCGCAGCGAGAGCCATCAATCGACGATTCCTGGCCTGGAGCGTCCGCAGGGCTTGTCGACGGCTGGGATTCCATAACCCCATCACGTGGAGTTTCCTGCCGACTTCCGGAGAGATTGTTGGCGCACTCGGAGAGAAGTTGATTGTCTATCACTGCGTCGACGAATTTTCAGAGTTCACCGGCACGGACAAGGGCGCAATTCTCGATATGGAGCGAGATTTGATGCGGAAGGCGGATCAGGTCTTCGTTTCATCAGGGCCTCTGTATGAGACCAAGAAACCTCACAATCCTCGAACAGCGATGATTACCCATGGCGTGGATCTCAACCACTTTCGAAAGGGACTCGGTTTGAAGACGGTTCCACCGGCGGATATCGCGCGCTTGAATCACCCCGTGATTGGCTTTTACGGTCTTGTTGCCGATTGGGTCGATCTGAACCTTATCAGGTTTCTTGCGGCATCGCGTCCTTCGTGGTCTTTCGCTCTTATCGGAAAAGTCGATACTGACGTTTCCGTGATTGCCGAGCTTGAGAACGTGCATCTGCTTGGACGAAAACCCTATTCGGCGCTTCCTTCTTACTGCGCAGGGATCGACGTCGCGATTCTGCCCTTCGTGATCAATGAATTGACGCTTGCCGCCAATCCCCTAAAACTTCGGGAGTACCTGGCGGCGGGTCTGCCCGTAGTGACGACGAACATTCCGGAAGCGAGACGACTCGCCGACTACGTTCGTGTGGGCGCATCATACGAGGAGTTTCTGGGGCATATTGAAACCTGTCTGGCCGTGGGCGCGGGCCCGCAACTCCGGATCTCGAAGTCGATGGACGGGGAATCGTGGGATGCCAAGGTTGAAGAGATGTCTTCCCTGATCCAGCCTTTGTTGTCAGTTGTGAGGTCGGCGTAGTGAAACAAATCAGATCGCCAAATTGGTTTTCGGCTGAGACCTGGAGATCCCTGCTTCGCGCGCTAAAGATCCTTGCCCCGCATTTCAAGGAGATTCACGGAATCTGGGAAGAGCTGATGAAGGGTCTGAAGCTCGATCTTGATGTGGGTGATATGGACCAACTGGCATGCGTCACGTTCGAAGCTCAATATCCCGTCCTGCGGGCGGGAAGGTTAACCGCTTACCGCCTGCAGTTGATGAAATGCGGTCAATCCCTAAATCGGCACGGCATATCTCCGGCGCACGCGATACTCGCATCCTCGCTATATCTCGAAAGCTGCTGCACGCTTTTCTGCAGGGTTGACGTCCGCGACATTGCTTTAACTGTGGGTCTTACGCACCTTAATGCAGTCAGCCAATCGCTCATCCTTGGCGGCTACTCTAAACAACACTCGTCAAACTGGGTGAAGGTGGTGGAGAGGGAACGGCGCCGCTTTTTACAGGATCTCCACGATGAAGTAGGGCACAACCTCATCGTGCTCAAGATGTATATCGAACTGATGGCCAGGGACTATAAAAAAGGGCGGAGGAAGGATGTCATCGAAAGACTGGATGAGGCGAAAACACTGGTGACTCAGGGCATCAACTCCGTCCGGCGCCTGATCCTGGATCTTGGGCCCGCTGGTTTGGAGGATCTTGGATTGGTACCGTCTTTCAAGATGTACGCGGGGCAGTTCTCCGCACGCACTGGAATTAAGGTCGAGGTTCGAGGGAAGGTTGTTATGAATATGCCAAAAGCTTATGAGACCGCCCTGTTCAGAGTGTTTCAGGGGGCACTTTCCAACGTCGCAAAACACTCGAAGGCGAAAAGGGTTCAAGTTACGGCTGAAACGATCAAGGGCACCACAGTCCGAATGACGATTAAGGACAATGGGGTTGGCTTTCTCATAACAAAAAATCATTCCGCACACTGGTTCGGTCTTGCCGCCATGCAGGAGCGCATAGAAACTCTGGGTGGACGGTTTCGTATGAAATCGCACCGCGGTTCGTCGAAGGACCGTCAATCGGGCACGATAATCGATGTGGATCTTCCGATGATCGGCAGCAAACGTCCACTCAACGGGTCGCACCCATGACGCCAAAACTCAGAGTCCTTATCTGTGACGACCATCCTCTGGTACGGGAGGGGATCAAGGCGACGCTTGGGCACGAGCCCACGATCGAAATCGTCGGAGAGGCATGCAATGGCCGCGAGGCGGTGTCTGAAACCAAGCGTCTTCGGCCCGCCCTGGTACTCATGGACATGTCCATGCCCGAGTTGAATGGACTCGAAGCCACCATCCAAATCAAAGCACTCGACAAGAACATCAAGGTGCTGATCATGACCTTGTACGACGACGAAGAAGTCGTAATGCGTAGCCTGGCCGCCGGCGCGTCCGGATACATTTTGAAGGACGCCCCGCTACCACAATTGGTCTATGCCATCGGAGTGGTCCGCAAAGGGCGCGAGTACCTGGATCCAGGTGTGACTCGGAACGTGAATGAATATCTTCAGCAGGCCCGGCCGTACCAAAATAGCTACGACCGGCTGACTTTGCGCGAACGTGAAGTTTTGAAGTTCGTCGCCGAAGGGTTCGGCGCCAAGGAGATCGCCGTTCGTCTCGATATCGGAATCAAGACGGTGAAAGCACACAAATACAATCTCATGACCAAACTCGGCATACACAATGCCGCCGGTTTGATCCGCTACGCGCTTCAAAACAAAGTCGTGCGCACCCCGCCCGCTCTAGACCTTGCCGGAAAACGTCCGGCCAGCCGGTAAAGAATGTTCATTTGTACCCGACTTCCGAAGAGCAACTTCATGTCCTTTACTGAATCTCGATCATGAGAATCGCAGCTGGCGGTATCCTATTGGGCCTGTTGTTGACTTCATCTGAGGCATTCGCGCAACGCCCCGACAGGACAACATACGGTCCTCCGGACTATTACGATTCACTGCTTCCGGCTCCTGGGAGCACTTATGTCGATCCGGTCTTTGGGACGACTGTCAAGCGAGTGTCGAATTCCCCCGCTGAGCCAGATGCGGCTAATGGGGGGGCGGTGTACCTCCGTTTTATTTCCGGCGAGTATTCGTCCATGTCGCCGTTCAACACGGACAACAGCCGTTTGATCCTTCAGCACGACAGCTACTTCGGTCTTTACGACGGGAGTGGGAAGTACTTAAACGATTTACCGTTTGCGATCAAGGCCGGGTCTGAGCCGCGCTGGTCGCGTACCGATACCAGCGTTCTGTACTTCGTCAACAACAATCAGTTGAAGCAGTACGACGTCTCGACGAAGGTTTCAAGAGTTGTCCACACGTTTTCAGACTACAGTCTGATCTCGGGAAGGGGTGAGTCCGACATCTCGGCGGACGGGGATCACTTTGCGCTGGCCGGCGACGGGAAGTTCGTTTTCGTCTATGAAATCAGCACGGATACGACAGGTCCGGTTTTCGACGCCAGCGGCCGCTCTTTCGATAGCCTCTATATCACGCCCAACAACAACGTTGTCGTCAGCTACTATCAGCCGGGGACTGCACGGTACAACGGCATCGAGCTTTTCGATCGCGATATGAACTTTCAGCGTCAACTCGCTCGCGCGATTGGCCACATGGATGTCACAAGGGACACCAACGGGGATGAGATTCTGTTGTGGACCAACTCGGGAGACGCGGGTGCAATCTGCCCGAACGCGGTCGTCAAGATTCGCCTGGCGGATGCCCGAGAGACATGTCTGATTTCTCTGGACTGGAGCCTGGCAGTGCACGTCTCCGCTCCAGACACTGGCGGGTGGTTTTTCATGGAGACATACGCTCCGAGCGATCCGGCTCCGAACTCGGAATCCTGGAAGCTTTACACCAATGAAATCCTTCAGGTGAAACTCGATGGTACAGCGGTCCGCCGACTGGCACACCACCGGTCCCGCCCTTTTACCAGCTACAACTACGGTCCGCGGGTGTCGGCCAGCCGAGATGGCAGCAGACTGATTTTTAACAGCAATTTTGGTCTTTATGGACCGTCCACTTTGTATACGGACGTTTACCTGATTGTTCTGACGCCGTCTTCGGAAACACTCGTTCAATAGTCTAAGACAACCTTATCTCGTCACATCGAACGCGTCGATCCAGATCCACGCTCCGCCCGAGGAGGAGTTTTGAGTTCCGGTGACTTCGACAACTAACGTGTGTAAACCGGCACTCAGGTTCGTGAGTGAATAGGTGACATCCTGGGACCGTGAGGGACTCTGGTACGTATCCACGTTGGCGACGATTTGTCCATCGAGAGTGACCGTGGCGATACCGGACCATTCGTCACGATATCCGATCCAACTCACGGCTATACCGCTAAAGGTCAGGGTGGCTCGGGATCCACTGGCTACGGCCAGCACAGCGCTGGCGCCGCTGGCGGTGGACAGCCCGTTGGACGCCCAGGAACCACTGTAAGTTACAGATGGATCGTCCTGTTCGAGCCGGACGGTTGTTGTCGGGGCTGGAGCAATAGTTGGCGCGGGGAGCGTTCCGGTACCTGCCGCGGCGTTCGTTGCTTCAAATGCGTCGACCCAGACCCACGCTCCGCCCGACGATGAACCCCTGGTTCCAGTCACCTCCACAACGAGTGTGTGTATTCCGGAAACCAGGCCTGTCACGGAATAGGCGACGGCCTGTGTGGCCGTCGATGCAATATAGGTATCGACCTGCCCCAGAAGCGCTCCATCGACATAGACCCTTGCAATTCCAGACCATTCGTCCCGATACGCGATCCAGTTCGCACCCGCTCCATTGAAAGAAAATGTGGCGCGGCTTCCCGCAGTCATGCTCAAAACGGCAGTCCCGCCGCTATGCGCAGCCGTGTTGTTGGTGGCCCAATCCCCTGACAGAACAACCGAAGAGTTCGTTTGTTCGTACCTCACAAGCGATGACACGGGGGTTGGTGCGGGAGTCGGAGCGGGAGCAGGCGCAGTAGCGTACGCTTCGAACGCATCCACCCAGACCCACGCTCCGCCCGAGGATACGCTTTGGGTTCCCGTAACTTCGACGACGAGGGAATGTATCCCCGGGGAAAGGTTATTTATCGAATACATTCCTGCCTGAGCCGACGCCGGGCTGGCATAGGTATCAATCTGTCCGACAACGGTTCCGTCCATGTAGATCCGTGCGATTCCAGACCATTCGTCACGATAGGCAATCCAGCTCACGTCGGTTCCGTTAAACGAAAAGGTGGCGCGGCTTCCGGCGGTCATGCTCAGAACCGCGCTGCCACCGCTATGGGACGCCATGTTGTTCGCGGCCCAGTCTCCCGACAACACCACTGCCCCATTCGTCTCCTCGAAACGAGTTGCGGTTGGAGTTGGAGACGGTGTGGGCGCCGGAGCAGGAACCGGGGCACTCGGCCCCAGGTCGATCAGGTATGCATCGACATACAGGGACGGATACCCCAGGATCTGTTGTAAACCGAAGTTGCTGTTGTAAACGAGCTTGCTGCCATCGTGGCTGGTAGAGGCGCGAGGCTGGTAATAATAACTGTCAAACGGACGACTGCGGTGATGCACAAGGCGACGCACTTCCGATCCATCGAGCTTCACTTGAAGAATCTCGTTCGTGTACTTCGGCCATCCACCCGTGGGGTCAGGATCGGCAGGAGCATACGTCTCTACAAATACCCAACCGTTGTTGTCCGGGGCGGAGATATGTACGGCGAGCGACCAGTCCAGGGAAATCAGACAGGTCTGAGATGCGTCGGCAACGCGAATCTTGACAATCCCGTTATCGCATACTGGCTGAGGATCGCCTGAATTGGTCCAAAGGAGAACTTCGTCTCCATTGACATCCCGTGCCACATCCATGTGTCCGATCGCTCTGGCGAGCTGACGCTGAAAGTTCATGTTGCGATCGAAAAGCTCGATGCCGTTGTACCGTGCAGTCCCCGGCTGATAGTAGCCGACAACAACGTTGTTGTTGGGCGTGATATAGAGACTATCGAAAGAGTGACCACTGGCGTCGAAAACCGGACCTTGCGTATCCGTGCTGATTTCGTAGACGAAAACAAACGTCCCGTCGCCGGCCAGCGCAAAGTGATCCCCGTCCACCGAAATGTCGGACTCGCCCTTTCCCGAGATTAGACTGTAGCCCGAAAACGTGTGGACAACACTTGAAACCTGGGTGGAGATGTCGTACTGCTTCAACTGATTATTGTTGATGAAGTAGAGAACGTTGGTATCGGTACGAGACCAGCGCGGCTCAGACCCGGCATTGATCGCAAACGGTAAATCGTTTAAGTAGTTCCCACTCCCGTCATAGAGACCGAAGTAGCTGTCGTGCTGAACGATCAAACGGCTGTTGTCCGCATTGAACGGCGACATGGTGGAGTACTCGCCGGTAACCTGCAGGAGATTGCCGTTCGTCAAGCTGCTTTTGGTCGAGAGTGCATTGGAAATGCGTTTGACCGTGGTGCCGAAACTCGAGTCCACGTAAGTGCTTCCTGCTGGGGGTGGAAGAAAGGTGTAGTAGTTCGAGGGAATGTAGACAGCGGCATCTGTCATATAAGGGAAGGCCATGCCGGCCATGGACACAATGCTGATCGCCGCGATGAGAAGCCGTGCGAGCGAATGTTTGGCAGAGAACATTACATAAACCTCCGCTCACTTAAAAGCCAGGCCGTTTCGCGCCCGAGTGACGCGCAGAGTCCACGCACCGCTAGAGTGATCTGTCTGACAGGCGGCGGCTTGTCGCTGTTTCCTTCAGCCTTGGTGCAAGGATTACGGCTAGCAAGATCACGGCACCACGAATTGAAAATGGGCTCGATCCCTGGCTGACCGCCTTCGGTGCGTTGACTGTTGCTCGGCTCATCGGGCGCATGGCGACCGACAATGATGTGACTCCTGAACAAGAGCGAACCTCCCTGGGGATGACTGGCGGTTTGGAATACCGTTTCCTCAAGCGGTCAAAGCGTAGGGCGAAGGAATGTATTACCGAAATGGGAAGAACGCCTTAGTTGTGGATGTAAGAAGTCTTAGTGCCCAGATTGCCCAGTTCGGAGTTCGTGTAAAAGGCGAAACGGTTGCGAATTGTGTCGGGGTCCCGACATGGAATCAACGGGTTGCGGAATAGCTATGCGCAACCACTGAAAGAGTGGCGGTGGGGCGATTATTGGCAAAACAGCCCTGATCGATTGATGGATGGCTTGAACCGGGAGGAGATGAAGGTCCTTGACGGCCGGAAGGCCGCCGTTATGACGTAGTGGAATGGGTCGGTCCGGGGGAGGGCGGGAGGGCTATGGAGATGAAGGTGTCTTCGGAGACTTGCCTGGGGGGCTCGGCACGGCCCTCCGGGGGAGCGCTACGAGAACCGGATAGCCAGCGCTTTTGTCGATCGCTCCTCGGGTCAGTTTAGTGCGATGTAATTCACATTTGCAGAGGGGCTATGGGCTTTGCAACGGGATTTTGCGTCTGGAGGCCATGCAATGTTGCCGGTTGTAGCGCAACGCTCAGGCTAACTCCGTTGCCAGTACATCATCAGTACCGGGCTGACCGCATTCCGGTCAGCCCGGTACTCGTGGGTTACCGTTCCTTATCTCTATCTCTTCGCAGCTCTTTAAGTTCGCGAGCCCGGCCACGGAGTTCTTTGATATCTGTCCATTGGTGTTTTCCTTATGCAGTCTTGATCAGCTCCGCGATGTGGTTTCGTCCATCCTCAACGCATTTCTTTGCGCTATCGAAACTCCGAAGCACTTGTTCATAACCTTCGGTGCCGAGTCTCTTGCCGTGCGCGACGCCTTCCTTTACCGCTTCAGTCATGTCACCAACCCAATCCGCGACGTCTCCCTGAAAGTCATCGAGATGAGCGGCGGCGTCTCGCCCGAACTTCCTGAGATCTCGCCGCGTCCGGGCGCCACTCTGTGGTGCACATAGCAGAGCGACGGTCGCTCCGATCATCGCCCCCGCAAACATGAAACCTGCAGCTTGTTTTTTATCGACCATCGTCATGTTGTAACCCCTTGTCTTTCGTTTGGCTATGCGCTCATTCGATTTCGTGGTGTGTCCGTGTTTGCATAGTCGCCTTTGGTTTCGCCCGTCGATGCGATATCGCTGGCCCCGGTGTTCTCGAGAATATGCTTGGCCTTGGTTGTCCATTTGGAATCGTCTGCGTGGACCGAGAGAAGGATGCAGCCGCTTTTGATTCGCCCTTCGTAGCGAGTGGCGACATACTCCGGAATGCCCATCCCGATGAGGGCTCCCGTCAGGCCACCGACAGCAGCGCCAACGCCAAGTCCTCCAAGCAGCGCCATGAGCGGACCAGCGGCTATGAAGGGGCCCAGCCCAGGAATAGCCAGCGCGCCGATTCCGACGAGCCAGCCGAGAGTGCCTCCAATGACGGCTCCGGATGTTGCCCCGGCTGTCACGCCTTCAGGCGCTTTGGTGTTCTTTTCCAGAGCGAAGTCTTTCGTGCCCTCGTTCTGCGGGAATAGAACCGAAATGTCCGCGTTTCGAAAACCTTCGCGTTTCATTTCATTGACGGCGGCCTCCACCTGTTCCCTGGTAGAGAAGATTCCAAAAACTGCTGAATTTGCCATTAGTTGTCTCCATCCTCATTGAGGATTGTAGCGATCATGAAGGTTGTGGCTGTTCCGAAGAGAAACTCGATACTGAGCATCTACTTGAGTTCAGTGGAAGGTAGTGAATTCCGGGTCGCCGTGGAATCGATTGCCAGGCGTAAACGCCGGTCGATCCTGGCAAGCCTCTTCGAGACATGCACCGCTTCCCCATGAAACAGAAGACTCCGGGCTTCTTTCTGTTGAAGCTGTACTGAAGCCCTTTCCTGAAGGTTGATCCCGCTTTCAAATTCGTTATCCAATTCGACGGATCCGAGGTCGAGCGCGAGGTCGCTTATGAGGTTCATACTTTCTCCTTATCGTCGACTATGACTCATGTCGAGGAGTGAAACTGGCCAGAATTGCACAGGCCCTTTCAACTTTGTCGACTGTCCTTGTCGAGAACCGGCAGATATAGTTCCCATTCTCATCGCTATCCCAAACATCTGTTACTGGACTCCAGATCGCTTCCTGTGTGGACGCAGATGGCAGGATCGGCTTGACGACTGAGCGACTTCGCAGTTGCACATCAGTCATGCAAAACTGCTTCGGTCAGGCGCTCTGACCTGACTGTGATGTTTCCTCCACCGCTAAGGTCGACCAATCCCAGGTTTCGGAATTTTTTCAAGAAAGAGCTAACCTTCGAGCGGGTCGTCCCCACTATTTCGGCAAGCACTTCCTGGGTGATCTTGGGCAGCCTTGTGTCGGAGAGCCTTTCCGTTTGATTCTTACGAGCAAGGTTCAGCAGGGCGCACGCCAACCGTCTCTCGCTGTGGTTGAAAAGTTGATCGCTCAGATCTTCCTCGAGATTGATGGTGCGGGCTAACAATGAAGCGATGAAATCCTCGGAGAACTTCGGGTTGGTGTGAAGAGCATGAAGCATGGCGCGTTTCTTGATGCGAAATACCATCGAAGGTCCCATGCCAGTTGCGGTGCTTGTCCGGCGAGAATCACCGACGAGACATTCTTCACCCAGGAAATCGAAAGGGCCGAGGATCGCCAGTACTGCTTCCTTGCCTTGAGCTGAGACCACCGTCAGCTGAATCTTGCCCTTCTGGATAAAATAGAGCGCCTTCCCCAGTTCTCCTTGTGAAAAGAGCGTTGTGCCGCTCTTGACTTTCAACAAATCCTTTCCCTTAACAAGGGTCTTGAGCAGGCTCTCAAGAGCGGGATTGGTCCTTGCGGAGTTTGCCGTTGTTGCCTTCCTTGCAGATTGCATATCTTTGCTCCAATTGTGTTCGAGCGAAACTCGAGACCTAGAGTGACGCAGTCCGCAACATTAGACTGAGCAAAGTTGCACACAAAACGGTTTCCCGTGGCTTTAAAAGCTTCAAACGCGATGGTTTGTCTTGCGGAGGTCCCATAAGGAGCCCCGATGCGGGCTATTTCACCGTGACGCTTTTGCGAGGTTGCGAGGCTGATCGATGTCGCGGCCCCCTCCGTGCCAATGTGAATTCGACACTCGGCGTCGTTCGATCGTCCTTCTATCGCCGACTGCGCCCGCCCGTCGTGGCTCAACCGCGGCCCGGTCCGCCTCGTGCATTGAGCCCGGCCGTTTGCGAAACCGTGCCGGCGCATTTGCATGAAGAGCGATTCCAGGATAGTTCTGTGGCTTCCCTGCAGGCCGCCTTGCTGGATGAGGGTGTCTAGCACTGCTCCACTCGCACCATGTACCGCATCCTGGAGCAGCACGCCGAAACGCGTGAACGCCGGGACCAGCGGATTCATCCCACCTATAAGAAACCCGAGTTGCTCGCCACGGCGCCCAATGAACTTTGGAGTTGGGATATTACGGAACTGAGGGGCCCGGCCAGGTGGACCTACTTTTACCTGTATGTGATTCTCGACGTGTTCAGCCGTTACGTGGTCGGCTGGATGGTCGCTCCCCGCGAAAGCGCCGAGTTGGCTCGCAAACGGATCGAAGGTACCTGCAGCAAGCAACGGATCCTTCCCGGACAGCTGACCATTCGTCCGCTCCTCACCAAAACCACTCGCGTTCCAACGGAGGTCTGGATCAACAAACCGATCGAGTCCCTGAATTGGGGGCCGGATCAACCAGTCCCCGTTTCCAGGTAATCAGGATGCGTCGTGTGGTTCCTGGCTGGACGTCTTCAGGTAAGGCCGCCTGGGAGGGTAGTCCGCCCGAAGGTTGAGCCCGTAGTCACGGCACCCCGGTCCATTGTGGATAAAATACCGGCTCGCAACTCTCAGCACGCGGATGTGGCCACAGGTTTTGTAGCCCATGCGATAGCATGACTTCAGGGAGTCGAAGTTATTAGATTCGACATAAGCGACCAATCCTCTAAAGCCCTGGTTGCGGTATTCGTTCAGTGCGAGGGTCATGCCGATCGCGTGGAGTCGTTTGCCGCGATAGGCTTTGGCCGTAAATCCTTTGTACATGTAGACGTACTGGGGACTGAAGTGAAGGCGCAGGTCTCTGTCGACCGGGGTTGGTACCTTGGAATACCATCCATAGCTTGCGAGAGCATTTCCTTCCACTATGGCGTAACAATCATCCCCTCCGTTGATCGCGTCCCGAACAAATTCTTCGGGCAACTCGTTTTCCTTTACCTGGCCAAACAGGGCAAGTTGTGTCCTGTCGAGACGCACATAACGAAAATTGGCAGGCAGCGTGGATGACCCTGGATCGATTGCTTCGATGACAACGCATTCGAGAGTCTTCAAGTAGACAAGTCTGTTGGCCGATCGAATGACCAGGTCGTAGATTGAGGCTCTTACCCCATGATTACGGATGTTTCTTCGGGTCGATGCGAGAACCGACGCAGTTGTCATTGCTGTATGCCTTTCGTGATGCTCGGGGCGCCCGAAAATCTTGCAAGGATCGCTGGCGAAGGAGGTAGGGTTCGTTTCATGATTACTGTTTCAGAAGTTATTAGAATGCCGTTCACCGCATCCGCTTTTCCTAAGCGGCCGGTCCGGCGGGCTTCGTAACACCCTACTACGGGCGGCAACAGGCGCACTGTTCAACTTTGCACTCTTGCAGTCCCCTCTGTGCCTTTTTAGTTTTGCGAGATGTGCAACACGGCACAGTCATTTTCTTCATTTCGAAATACCCTCGATCATGGCTGGCATTACTCCCGCTTCAACAACAGGAGAGTTTCGCATGCCATGTTCCCAATATTTTCGAAGGAGTTGCCTGATGACATTCTTGACACGTCGTGATTCCCCCACCTTGCAAGACAGAGTCAACCGTATTATCCGCGAGTCATACCGCCCTGAAGGCCCGGAAGAGGCGCTGGTGAGCGGAAATTTTGCTCCGCCGGTGGACGTCTACGAAGACGAACAGAATATCAGTCTGAGGATCGAAGTGCCCGGCATTGACGAAAAAGATATCGATGTGAGCATCGAGAACAGCACGCTCACCGTCCGGGGTACGCGTAGGTTCGAGAACGATGAAAAAGAGGAGAACTTTCAGCGTGTTGAACGGATGTACGGAAGTTTCACTCGTTCGTTCACTGTTCCCAATACTGTGGATCCGGATCGTGTAAGCGCCAACTATGATAAAGGCGTGCTGAAGATTTGCCTTGCGAAGAGGGCGGAAGCCAAGCCCAAGCAGATCAAAGTGAGTATCGGGAAGACAGCGGAGCCCAAGAGTTCCGCCAAGGTGGCGTGATCGGGGATCCATGGTCCCGGTTCGAGATCGCCGCAGGTTCGCCGAGATTCAAGGACGTTGCCGCTGTCTGGCCCTTGGGTCTCGGAATGCGAGCGCGTTGCGTTTCCCCGTTTCCCTGACAGCCCTTTGCCAAGGCGTCGCTGAATTCCATCGGCGTGGCCCGAGCGCTTTGCCGCCCGATCGATTGCGGGATCTGAAGGCGGACTAAGAGCGCACAAGAACCAGGGATTCATCTAAGAATAGATGTCCATCGGGGGTGGCAGCGGCACTCCGCTTCTCGACTACGGTGGCTCTCACGCAGTGGTCGCTGCGGAAACAGCCTCGACAAACGAACCCCAGACAGTAATGCGACCCGCGCGGCCTGGTGAAGGCAAGTGTCCGATACTGCACGTCAATTCCACGACGGTGAGCGTATGTTCAGATGAAGTCAAGTTAAACGAAAGAGGACCAGACATGAGAAGCGTTATTTACCTTATCGGGCTAGTGGTGGTTGTAGTGTTTGTTGCGAGAGCGTTAGGTTTGGTATAGGAATGAAGTCCATCGTCATGCGGACGAAGGTTTGGGGGCAAGGGTTTCTCAAGGCAGCGCCGTTTCGGGTGTTGTCGAGGGGTTCCAGTGTTTGAAAGTCGGCCGTTTCGAGCATGCGAACCTGATGAGGATGGCAGGGAGAGACGCTTGCCTCGAGACCTCCACTCCGAGATGCGATTGAATGACATTTGTTGATGTTACAGTCCCGGTTCTCGTGCTTAGGATGGATCACCATAGTGTGCTCGGTGTCATGCGCAGCTTGGGACGTTTGGGCGTGAAGGTCTACGGAATTCACTCAACCGCACATGCGGTGAGCACTCACTCGAAATACTGTTCCGGGGTTTTCGTCTGGGATCTCGAAAAGTCTTCCGCTTCAGATTCTGTCGCCTTTCTCGTGCAGGTGGCCCGGAAGATGGGCTCCCGTCCCTTGTTGCTGGCAACCAATGATGAAACAGCATTCTTCATTTCCGAAAACGCGGCCGGGCTTAAGAACTCGTTCGTCTTCCAGGACAACCCCCCGCAACTGGTACGTTCCCTCTTCAACAAGAGAGAGATGTATCACCTGGCGAAACGGCTTTCCATCCCCATAGCGGAGACCAATTTCCCGCTGTCGAGGCAGGACGTCGTGGACTATTGCGACAACGCGCAGTTTCCAGTGATGTTAAAGGCAAGCGATAACATTACGTGTAGTCGGCGAAACGGAATCAAGATGGTTGTAGCCCGATCGTCGGATGAATTGATTCGTCACTACGATGCAATGGAAGACCTCGAGAATCCCACGCTGATGCTGCAAGAGTACATACCCGGCAGGGAAGGGAACGTGTGGATGTTCAATGGCTACTTTGATGAAGACTCGAATTGCCGGTTCGGAGTGACTGGGAAAAGGATCCGACAGACGCCCGCCTATTGCGGAATGACCGCCTTGGGAGTTTGCGCTCCTAATCCGACGGTGGAAGAAATGACGAATCAGCTGGCCAAGGCGGTTCATTTCAAGGGCATTCTCGATGCGGACTACATATTCGATACCCGTAGTGGTGTCTACAAGCTTCTCGATGTGAATCCAAGGCTGGGTGCATCCTTTCGCTTGTTTTGCGAAGCAGACGGCATGGATGTGGTCAGGTCAGCATATCTGCATGTCACAGGCCAGAAGGTGCCGACTTGCGCGCCCGCGTACGGTCGCAAGTGGATGGTCTTCGATGCGGATATCGTTTCCTGCGTGCAGTATTACCGGGACCGAGTGTTGACCTTGAAGGAGTGGATCGAATCCTACAGGGGAGTGGGGGAAGATGCATGGTTCGCATCGGATGATATGGGGCCATTTCTTCGCATTTGTGGAAGGTTTATGCTGAGGCCCTTCCGTATGTTGCTTCAAGTGGTTTCGGCAAGGATCTGCCGCATCTACAAATCAAAAGTAGAGAGTCGAAGAAGATTTCGGGACGGGGACGAGACCCTCCCGGTCTGAGGACTCTGCCAGAAGAATGCATCGGCCTGTTGCTCGCCCTTGATGCGCAGCCGATAATAGCCAATTTTAGCCCGCCGCCGATTTCGCCGATGGACTCCTTGGGCCACGGATCCGGACAGGCTAGCCAGAACGAACGGATCTGAGGGGCTTAGGCAGTGCGGAGATTGCCGGCCGAAGCTGCTCGCGGCCGTCCGCCTTCGCCGCGTAAAGCGCAGCGTCCGCTTCGCGAAACAGGGCATCCGACGTGGGACAAGCCGGATAAGCGGCGACCCCCATCGAAACCGTTGGGCACCGTAGCATCCTTCCGTTCCATTCAATACTCCGGCCACGGGCGGCGGATTTCCATTTGTGGGTCCACAGGAGTGCGTCTTCCAGAGAAGTCTCAGGCATCACTAGCAAGAATTCGTCGCCGCCGTACCGGCAGAGAACATCGTTCGCCCGAACGCTCGACTGGAGGAAACTTGCCAGTGACAACAACAGAAAGTCACCAGCCGCGTGCCCGTAGGTGTCGTTGAACAACTTAAAGTCGTCCACATCAATCATGATCAGCCCCACCGGCCACTTCTTCCGTTTGGCCCGGCGCAATTCGATGTCGAGCGCCTCCTGAAGAAGGCGGCGATTGTACAAGCCCGTCAGTGGATCCCGGAACGCCTGCTGACGAAGGACTTCACTAGACCGAATGTTAGCGATAGAAACGGCGACTTGCCTGGCCACGATCCGCGCCAGCCTTAGATCTTTCAAGGTAAACGGATCTTCCGAAGAGGCTTCCGCCGAAGCTTCCAAGTGCAGAAACCCCAACACGGAGCTCTGAGCCCCAAGGGGCGCGCAGATCTGCGCCCGCCGCCGGCCGGACGCCGCATGTTGACAGATCGATCCTTCCTGCGAACGGAGGAGGAGATGTGCCCGCCCCTCTTGCAAAGTACAGCAGTCCTTTGGAGAAAACACAGGCTGATCAGCAGCCCTGTTTCCCCACACTGCGGTCGTTTCCACTACGTTCTTCGAGAAATCGATCACAGACAGCGCCCCGGAATTTCTGGGAAACAAACGCGGCGCAAAGCGAGCGACAATCCGGCAAAGGTCCTCGGCCATCATGCTGGCCTGAAGGCAATATGCCAGTTCATTCACCAGAACGCTTTGTTCCAGGTCGGCAATCGCAGTCTCCAGCTGCCGGTTGCTGCGTTGAAGGGCATCAGCGGTTGTTCGCTCTCTTGCCTCAAGAGCCATGATCGCAATCTGAGATTCTCCGCAGCGAAAGCAGGCGGCCAAACAGCGGTCCGGGACGCCAAAACAGACAGGATCGTTGCCGTCGATTCTGACGACAGCCGGTTCGCCGGTCGTCAGAACCTTTACAAGAATCGGCTGAATTTGTTTCGACAAAGCTGGCAAGACTTCGCCAACCGTCTTCCCTAGATATGCCTTTACAGGCATTCGGTGAATGCGGGCCATCGCGCGATTCACTCTTACAAATCTAAGTCCCGTATCGAAAATGGCGATCGGCACTGCTGCCTGGTCGACAAACGAATCGAATGGTTTGGTTTGCACTGAAAGCATCTCCTGGCGACCGTTTTAGGCGGAATCCGATTCGCATCGCACAACGGCTGCAAGTCTGAAACCACCAAACCCTTCAACCAAATCCATGACCTTGACAGAGCCTTTCGTTTTGGGGGCGTTGACCGTTGTCGGCTTTGGAGCTCTTAAGCGCTTCATGGACGAAGTATGCCGGGAACATAACGGAATTGCTGTTCACTTCGACACACGTTGGAAGCTCTGCAGACTGTCCGTTTCCCTCGTTTCAGGAGACCGTCGCGGAACCGAGGCCTCAACTTGGCTAATTCCGGGACGGTCAGCAAATCCACTCCGACGTGATCGCATCTTGGTTGAATTGCGTGCGAATTTGGTGCGCGTCCCTGAATTAGCCTCGCGGCGTCCTTGGAAACCACCCGAGGGGGATTCTCCGGAGGTATCGTTTCCCGCATTGCTGCGCAATGCCATAGCTATTTCGCGCGTCGGTACAATCGGGAACAGACGAGGAACGTCATTCACGGGATAGTCGGAGGCATGAACGAATTACAGGCTGAACCGAGAATTGTGGAGGCTGAAGCTCAACTCAGTGGGCGGCTGTGGCAGCAATGGCAATGGAAGAACCGCGAACGCGACAGGATCGGAGCCAGAAACCGGCTGAGATTCCTCAAGGTTCTGCTCGCGGTTGTGTTCCTGGTGGCGCTCGTCCAAAGCTACATTCTACGAAGGTGAGTTGGCGGGCGAGCATTCAAGCTCCTCGCCGGGGACCGTTTCGACTATCTTGAACACTATGCCCGAGCATGACGACGCATTGGATGCCGTGGTGCGCTACCATTTCCGCACAAAGCATTATCTGAATCGGTTCGCAGCCTCGCTGGGTTACCTGGACTGGGCGACCCAGCCGAATCCGTTCCGTACTTTCGAGGGCGCGCAACGATTCGAACTGCCTCTCTCCGCCGATAGGCTTGCAGTGGCGTCTTATGACGATCTCTATTCCCCTGGTACTGTTGGCGCGCG
The DNA here is from genome assembly GCA_963836435.1 of uncultured Acidobacteriota bacterium. Classification (GTDB taxonomy): domain Bacteria; phylum Acidobacteriota; class Terriglobia; order 20CM-2-55-15; family 20CM-2-55-15; genus DASTBJ01. The sequence goes on from CAWIJI010000018.1 coordinate 158,227, forward strand.
CCCGATTGATCCGGAGAGTATCGGGGCTTTCTTCGAGTTGGCCCTGGGGCTATCGGCGTGGAAGCAGTACCAACACACCCGCTGGTCGTTGCGTTGCAATCCATCCAGCGGCAATCTGCATCCGACGGAGGGTTATGCCATCCTGCCGGTGATGGACGGGCTCGAGGCTGGTGTGTATCACTATGTTTCCCGGGACCACTGCCTGGAGAGGCGCTGCATTCTCGCCAGTTCGAAATCTTTGTTGTCGCCGCGTTCCTTTCTTGTCGGGTTGTCTTCCATCCACTGGCGTGAAGCGTGGAAGTACGGTGAGCGGGCGTTCCGGTATTGCCAGCATGATCTCGGTCACGCGATCGGCACGGTGCGTTATGCGGCGGCTGCTCTCGGTTGGCCGGCAAGGCTGCTTGATGTTTCCGACGCAGCGATCTCGGATTTTCTGGGATTGGCGCAGCCGGAGAGTTTTGTCACAGTCGAGAAGGAAGAGAGAGAGCACCCTGGGGCGATGTTGCTCATCGGCCCCGGAGGAGTTCCCCCTTTGGCGCCTTTGCGGGAGGCCCTCAACCGAAGCACCTGGTCGGGGCGCGCCAACGTCCTGAGTCCGCAACATGTGGAGTGGCCCGCTATCGACGCGGTTGCAAAGGCGGCATGGGTGTCGGATCCAATGCCTTCGGACAGTCCCATCGATCGCACGTGGGAGATCGACGTTCCTCTTATAGAACCAGACGTCGCACGTCGATTCGGAGCCGCGCAATTGATTCGGCAGCGTCGCAGCGCGGTGGCGCTGGACAATGTGACGTCGATGCCAGCGCCCGTCTTCTACAGAGTTCTGGACCGGCTGTTGCCGCGTTCGGGAGTGCCGCCATGGGACGTTCTGAGCTGGCCGCCGTATCTGCACTGCGGAATCTTTGTGCACCGCGTTGAGGGGCTGGAACCCGGATTGTATCTTCTTGAAAGGAACTCCGGCATGCATTCGCAGTTCAGAGCCGCCTTGAGCGCAAACTTCGCATTCGAGCGCGTGGAAGGATGTCCGGCACACCTTCCCTTGTTCAAACTCACGGATGGCGACTTTAGACAACGCGCCCAGGTGGTGAGCTGCGGGCAGCAGATCGCCGGGGCCGGGGTCTTCAGTCTTGGCATGATTGCGGAGTTTTCCGGCAGTCTTCAGCGGAAGGGTGCCTGGTGGTATCGCCGGCTCTTCTGGGAGGCGGGACTTCTGGGACAGGTGCTGTACCTTGAGGCTGAAGCGGCCGGCATCCGCGGAACGGGGATCGGATGCTATTTCGACGACGCCTTTCACGATCTTTTGGGTCTGGAAGATGACGCGTTTCAAAGCTTGTATCACTTCACGATGGGCGGTCCGGTGGACGACGAGCGCCTGATGACCCTAACTGCCTATGAGGGCAGGCGATAGGGTAGGGGGCAGCGCCAACAATACGGAACCAGTCGTTCAGCGGGGTGTATTGTCGTGCCGCGGGAAAATGTCGAAAACAGCGTTCCCGAACTTCGCCGCTTTCCGTGCATTCGCAACGCACGTGGAGTCCCGGCCTCTGGCGCGGTTGCTGTCAGGCAAGCCGCAGTTGTCTGAGGGATGCGCGCGCCTGACCACGACGGATATCCGGCACAATCTTCAATTCCAGGACGGCCAGGCCCTCCAGATCGACGCGATAATCCTCAGTCTCGGTGGTGTTTTGAGGCGGACTGAAATTCCATTGCTGGCGGACGATCTCCCGATAACCCGATTCACGGCCCGATGACCAGCGCAAAGTAAACTCCTGAGTGCGCTGATCGTCATGCTCCTCAAATACCACGACGATACGCTTGATCTGTTGGGGGCGGTCGAAGATCAACCTGATCGTTTGTTCGCCTGGACCGTCCGCGCGCCAGACGCCTGGGGAGTCAAGCGCAAGTGCCTGCTCGATGACGCAGGTGGCATCTTCAGAAGACACTTCAACCTGGGCGAGTTCCGCGACGTTCAGCCACTCCCCGGAAACCTGCGGACTTGCGGGTGGGTCCTGAGAATTGAATCATTCTTGCCACAGGATTCGTGCTTCTTCCAGTGGGATCGCAACACCGTCACAGTACGGTATCACTCGCGCCGTATAGTCTGACGGTGGGCGGGCCGCAGGCACAGCCGCGTTGTACAGGTAGCCGCCCAGCGCGTTAGCCAGTTCTCGGACGCGCTTCATCTCCTGTCGCATGGGGGCGCTGCCCTCGACGCCGTCGGCGTAAAGCTCTACCCGTACTGCCTTGGGGTCGAGGTCGTCGAGATGGACCTGGACCTCAAATATGTGCTGCTCGCCACGAGTCTCAACCTTCACGTCGCCAAATCGCAGCGTGTCCCATTTCTGTTTGAGGCACTGCTGCCAGTCGACGATTTGCCTGCCGACTGCGCCTTTCCTGGCACTTCGTAAACGGTAAGCGGTCGCAGCCGGAAGGTAGTGTTGCTCGGTGTATTCGCGAACCGTGCGGTCGGCGGAAAAGCGCGGGGTTAACCGCGCCATACTTTCGCGCATCCGCCTGACCCATTCAGTGGGAATGCCGCTCTTGTCTCGCGTATAGAACTCCGGGATCACCTCCCGCTCGAGCAGGTCGTAGAGCGCTTCGGCTTCGACAGCATCCCATGCGGGATCGTCGCCGTGCTCCTGACCATCCCCCAACGCCCACCCTATTTCCGGTGTGTACGCTTCCGCCCACCAGCCGTCCAATTCCGAGAGATTGATTCCTCCGTTGACAAGAACCTTCATGCCGCTCGTTCCGCTCGCCTCCCACGGTCTCCGCGGCGTATTGATCCACACGTCCACCCCCTGCACCAGGTGTTCTGTTAGCAGCATGTCGTAGTCGCTCAGGAAGACGACGTGGGGGCGAGTCGCTGGCTGGCGGATGAAACTGATCCATTCATGGATCAGGTCCTGCCCCGCCCGGTCCTCGGGATGAGCCTTCCCGGCGATGATGAGTTGGACGGGGCGATCGGGATTGGTTAAAAGGCGCAGCAAACGGGCCGGATCGTGTAGCAGAAGATTCGGTCTCTTGTAAGTCGCGAAGCGACGCGCAAAACCAAGTGTCAACGTGTTGGGATCGAATATATGCTTCGCCCTGTCAATCGCATCGGGCGACGCGCCGGAGGCGGCCAGTTGCCTGGACAAGCGCTCGCGAGCGTATTCAACGAGGGACTTGCCGGCCGCGATGCGAAATTGCCAAAGGCTGGCATCCGAGACGCGGCGAATATTTTGCTCCAGGGTTTCCGCCGTCCCCAGCCAGCGGTCCTTTCCACAGGTTTCCGTCCAAAGGTCATCTGCCGGGGCCGAGTCCCAGGTCGGCATGTGAACTCCGTTGGTGACGTGTCCCACGGGGACTTCGTCCTCCGGCCAGTGCGGAAAAAGCGGCTCGAAGAGGTGGCGGCTCACTTGCCCATGCAAACGGCTTACGCCATTCACTGCCCCGCTCCCGCGGATTGCCAGATATGCCATGTTGAAGCTTTCCGATGAGTCGTTCGGGTTCTGGCGTCCGAGCGCGAGCAAATCGTGGAGTGTTATGCCGAGTTGGTCGGAATAATCGCCGAGGTATTGCTCGATGAGGGCCGGAGCAAAACGGTCGAAGCCGGCGTTCACCGCCGTATGGGTGGTGAATAGGTTCCCTGCTCGAGTGACGGCGAGCGCGATTTCGAAGGGCTGCGCGGTTTCCTGCATGAAATTGCGGGCGCGTTCCAACACCGCAAAGGCTGCGTGCCCTTCATTGAGATGACAGACTTCCGGGTGGATGCCAAGCGCGCCAAGCAGACGCCATCCGCCGATCCCGAGCAGCAGTTCCTGCTTGAGGCGCAGCTCCGGCCCGCCGCCATAAAGCTCGCTGGTAATCCCTCGATGAGCAGGGAAGTTCGCCGCGTCATTGCTGTCCAGCAGGTAAAGCTTCGTTCTGCCGACTTGGACTTGCCAGGCACGGAGCCAGACCGAGTAGCCGGGCAAGGCGATCTCCAGGCGCAACCACTCGCCGTTCGCCTGGCGCAAAGGCGTGATCGGCAATTGTCCCGGATCGTTATACGGGAAGAGAGCCTGTTGCGCTCCGTCCTTGTCGATCACCTGGCGAAAATAGCCTTGCTGGTAAAGCAGTCCCACGCCGACTACCGGCACGCCCAGATCGCTGGTGGCTTTGAGCTGATCGCCGGCTACGTTGCCAAGGCCGCCCGAGTAGATCGGTAAAGCTTCGCTCAACATGAATTCCATGCTGAAGTAAGCGGCGCAAGTCAGGGAACCGTTTGAATGATGCTGTTGAAACCAGGCGGGCGCTTCCACCGTTTGCCGCCTGTTCCGCACCAGGCCATCAACGTTCTTTCGAAAAACGGCATCGGCCAGCACATGCTCGATCCGGTCGCGCGAGACCGTCTGCAGGACAACCCAGGGGTTATGCGTGATTTCCCACAATTCGGGATCAAGCTGGCGCCACACCGCGTCGGTAGCATGATTCCACGACCAGCGCATATCCAGCGCGAGGTCCGCCAGGGAATCGAACCCCTCGATCTCCGTCGGCAAAAGGTTGTAGATCGGGTGGCTGACTCGGGTTTTTTCGGTCATGGATTTTCCTTCAGGCTCTTGCTCGCGCCCGCCAGGGTATCGCTGACGATCGTCTGGGCTTCCTCCAGGATGCGGCGCAGATGATCGGGTCCACGGAAGCTCTCCGCATAAATTTTGTAGATGCTCTCGGTCCCTGACGGCCGCGCCGCAAACCATCCGTTCTCGGCCACCGCTTTCAAGCCGCCAATGGGAGCACCGTTGCCCGGTGCGTGAGTGAGGACCGTCTGAATTGTTTCGCCCGCCAGTTGGGTGAGCTTGACGTGCCCGGGTGAGAGTTTCGCCAACAGTTGCTTTTGCTCGGGGGTGGCGGGCGCCTCAACGCGATCATAAGCGGGCTCGCCGAACTGGTCCGTGAGTTCATGGTAGATTTCGCCGGGATCGCGGCCCATCCGGGCTGTGATCTCCGCGGCCAGCAAAGCCGGGACAATGCCGTCCTTGTCCGTCGTCCAGACCGTGCCATCCAGACGAGCGAACGAGGCGCCCGCGCTCTCCTCGCCACCGAAGGCAAGTGAACCGTCGAGTAAGCCGTCAACGAACCATTTGAAGCCCACCGGCACCTCGTAGAGCTTCCGGCTAAGCTTCGCAGTGACGCGATCAATCATCTTGCTGCTCACCACCGTTTTGCCGATCGCCGCTTCCTTGCGCCACCTCGGCCGGTGTTGGAAGAGGTAGAAGATGGCGACGGAAAGGTAGTGGTTGGGCGGCAGCAATCCGGCGCTCCGCGTGACAATCCCGTGCCGGTCATGGTCGGTGTCGCAGGCCCAGGCGATATCGAAGCGATCCTTGATATCGATCAACCGCTGCATCGCGTAGGGTGAGGAGGGGTCCATGCGAATCTGTCCGTCCCAATCCACCGTCATGAAACGGAAGGTCGGATCGACGGTCTCGCTAACGACAGTCAGGTTCAACCCGTACCGTTCGGCAATCGGCCCCCAGTAGTGGACCCCGGCGCCCCCGAGGGGATCCACACCCATAGCGGTCTTCGCGCTCCGAATAGCGTCCATGTCGAGTACGTTGCCAAGGTCGCTGATGTAGGCCGTACGGTAGTCGTGTCGATGTGTCGTGCTGGCGCGAAGGGCCTTCTCGTACGTTATGCGCAAAACCCCATGAAGGCCTGTGGCAAGAAACTCGTTCGCCTTGGTCTCAATCCATCCGGTAATGCCGCTATCCGCCGGCCCGCCGTTGGGGGGGTTGTATTTGAAGCCGCCGTCATGAGGTGGGTTGTGCGACGGCGTGATCACGATGCCGTCGGCGAGTCCGGTCTTCCGCCCCCGGTTGTAAGTGAGAATCGCGTGTGAGATGACCGGTGTCGGAGTGTATTGGTCTCGCTCTGCAATCATGACGTCCACTCCATTGGCCGCCAATACCTCAAGCGCACTCGCCATTGCCGGTACGGAAAGCGCATGCGTGTCCATGCCAAGAAACAGCGGGCCATCGATTCCGTTTTGCTTTCGGTACATACAAATCGCCTGGCTGATGGCCAGAATATGCCACTGATTAAAAGCCTTTTCGAGCGACGAACCGCGATGCCCTGAGGTTCCGAACGCAACGCGTTGCGCCGGTACCACAGGGTCAGGCGCTTCGGCATAGTAGGCTGTGATGAGCTTGGGGACATTAACCAACATTCCCGGTTCCGGAGGCTTTCCTGCCAATGGGTTTACTTTCATGCATCCTTCCATCTGGGTAGAGTATTTGACTTGAACACCGGCACCGCGACACTGCGCGAGGGTGAAGCGCCGTTCGTGCCCCCGGGATGTTGACTCAGCTTACTGAAGCAGTTGCTGGTGCGGCATGTGACGTTCTGCATCTGGCCCGCATCATAGCCGCTTTGCCCGCCCGCAAGAAACACGGTTCCCGGCGCGGCAGGCACGAACAACGCACAGTCGTCTCGGTCGCTGGGTGGAAAAAACGCGAGCGGCTCACGCGTCACCTCGGCCCAAAGACTTCGTCGCCGGGCGTCCAAGTGTGCAATTGTGGACACGCTCATTCTACGAGATATCTATAATAAAGAGATGACGATGCCGCATTCGGACGCACTCGTCTTCTTTGGCGCCACTGGTGACCTGGCGTATAAGCAAATCTTTCCCGCGCTTCAATCGATGGTTCGACACGGGCACCTCGATATGCCGGTGATTGGCGTGGCCAAGGCTGGCTGGAGTCTGGCCCAATTGAAGGCGCGGGCCCTCGATAGCGTCAAGAAACACAGCGATCTGGATGCAGACGCTTTTGCCAAACTGTCTGCGCGGCTGCAGTACATCGACGGGGACTATCGGGACGAATCGACCTACGAACGCTTGCGTCACGCACTCGGCGACGCTCAACGGCCCTTGCATTACCTGGCCATTCCCCCAAGTATGTTTTCAACCGTCGCTGAAGGGCTGGCGAAATCCCAATGCGCCCGGGGCGCCCGCGTGGTCGTGGAAAAGCCGTTCGGCCGCGATCTCACTTCGGCGCAGTCATTGAATCGCACGCTGCGAAAGTTCTTTGCCGAGTCTGCCGTCTTCCGCATCGATCATTTTCTCGGGAAGGAGCCCGTTCAGAATCTTCTGTATTTCCGTTTCGCCAATACGCTTCTTGAACCCATCTGGAATCGGAACTATGTCTCGAGCGTACAGATCACGATGGCCGAGACCTTCGGACTGCAGGGCCGAGGCCGATTTTACGAAGAAGTCGGGGCGATCCGCGACGTCGTTCAGAACCATATGCTCCAGGTCCTCGTCATGCTTGCGATGGATGCTCCTGTGAGCAGGGATGCGGAAACGATGCGTGATGAAAAGGTTCGACTCTTGAAAGCCATTCGACCTCTCGACTCTTCGGACATCGTTCGCGGACAGTTCCGGGGCTATCGCGGCAGTGAAGGCGTCGCTCCGGACTCGCAGGTGGAGACGTTTGCCGCTCTTCGATTGCATATTGCGACCTGGCGTTGGGCGGGTGTGCCTTTTTACATTCGGGCGGGCAAACAACTGCCCGTCACTGCCACGGAGGTGATGGTTGAATTGAAACGTCCTCCACAAAACGTTTTCGATGAGATCGCGCCGGAGCAGTCGAACTACTTCCGGTTCCGGCTTAGTCCGGATGTCTTTATCTCGGTTGGGGCCAGGGTAAAAGCGCCTGGGGAAGAAATGGCCGGAGAAGACATCGATCTGATCGCTCATCATCGCGCCGCCGACGAGATGATGCCGTACGAGCGCCTGCTCGGTGATGCGATGCGCGGTGATGCATCGCTCTTTGCGCGCGAGGACAGTGTCGAAGCCGCCTGGCGCATCATCGATCCCGTCCTGGGAAACACGACACCCGTTGTGGAATACGAGCCAAAAACGTGGGGACCACTTGAGGCGGATCGCCTTATTGCCCGGGATGACGGCTGGCATAACCCGGCGGAAAATTACCTTCATGAGAATTCGTTTGATCTGTCAAAGCCTGAGAAAGGAAGGCTTCAAAGGAGAAAACAATGAAAGCGACACAACAACTGCATGATCTCGGTCAGAGTCTATGGCTGGATAACATCACGCGTGGGCTCCTGACAAGCGGCACGCTGCGCCGCTACAGGGACGAGTTTTCGGTTACGGGACTCACATCCAATCCAACGATATTCGATCACGCCATTCGAACCGGCAATGACTACGACGAATCGATCCGGAAGAAAACCGCTCAAGGCAAGTCGGGCGAGGATTTGTTTTTCGAGATTGCCCTGGAAGATCTGACTCAGGCCGCGGATCTTTTCCGCCGGCTTCACGATTCGACGGATGGCGCCGACGGCTGGGTCTCGCTGGAAGTATCTCCATTGCTGGCCCATGACAGCGCGGCGACGATCAAAAAAGTCGCGCAACTCCATGCTCAATCCAACTGTCCGAATATTTTGATCAAGATTCCGGGCACCCCCGAAGGCCTTCCTGCAATCGAGGAGTCGATATTTCAGGGTGTGCCGGTCAATGTCACGCTGCTGTTTTCACGCGAGCAATACATTGCCGCTGCGGAAGCCTACATGCGCGGCATTGAACGCAGAATCGCTGCTGGACGCAGTCCAAACATCCGTTCCGTCGCGTCGGTCTTCATTAGCCGCTGGGACAAGGCGGTGATGGGAAAGGTTTCGCAACACCTGCGGAATCGTCTGGGCATTGCGATCGCCAAACGCACCTACAAAGCCTATCGCGATCTGTTGAAGTCGGAACGATGGCGGAAGCTTACCGAGGGCGGAGCCGTTCCCCAGCGTCTGCTTTGGGCCAGCACGGGCACGAAAGACCCCGACGCGTCGGACGTGCTGTATATCGAAGCCCTTGCCGCGCCGGAGACGGTCAACACGGTTCCGGAGAAAACGCTGCTTGCATTCGCAGACCACGGCCAGGTGAAAATCGTCATGCAGCCAGCGGGGGGCGACGGCGACCAGGTACTGGCGGAATTCGTTCGTGAGGGAGTGGATCCTGCCGCGCTCGCGGATGAACTGCAGCGTGCCGGTGCTGAAGCCTTCGTCAAGTCATGGAACGATTTGATGGGGCGTCTTGGGACAAAAAGCGAAGAGCTTAAAAAGGCCAGTTAGTCGAGAGGAAGCCCATGACAAATTCTCCTTCATTCGAGACCGGATCGCGAACCGGGCAGCCCGCCTGGAAGGCGTTGACGAAACACTTTGAAGTCCATACGGAATGTCCATCTAAGGCAGCTCTTCGGCGATGATCCGAAGCGTGGCGACCGGCTCGCCATCGAGGCCGCCGGGCTTTACCTGGACTATTCGAAAAATCGCATCACGGATGAAACGATTCGTCTGCTGGTCCGTCTGGCCGAAGAATGCGATCTCGGCGCGGCATATCGAGGCGATGTTTCGCGGAGAGCAGATCAACGTCACTGAAAATCGATCGGTGTTGCATGTCGCGCTGCGTGCGCCGCTCGGCCAATCGATCGTCGTGGATGGCCGAGACGTGGTCCCTGAAGTACACGAGGTGCTCGATCGCATGGCGATATTTGCGAATCGGGTTCGCAGCCGGCCAGTGGCTCGGATATACGGGCAAGCGCATACGTAATGTCATCAATATCGGGATCGGCGGGTCGGACCTGGGACCAGTAATGGCCTACGAGGCTCTGCGGCATTATAGCCAGCGTGATATGACTTTCCGGTTCGTATCGAACGTGGACGGAACCGACTTCGAAGAAGCGACCCGTGACCTCGATCCTGAAGAGACGCTTTTCATCATCTGTTCGAAGACATTCACGACTCAGGAAACGTTAACCAATGCCCACACTGCACGAGTGTGGAGCTTGCACAAACTGCAACATACGCAGGCGGTGGCGAAACATTTCGTCGCCGTGTCGACCAACGCTCCGGAGGTGTCGAAGTTCGGCATCGATACGGTGAACATGTTCGGTTTTTGGGACTGGGTTGGCGGGCGTTATTCCATGGATTCGGCGATCGGTCTTTCAACGATGATCGCCGTTGGTCCGGAAAACTTTCGCGCCATGCTTTCCGGCTTCCGCACGATGGATGAACACTTCCGCACCGCTCCATTCGAAAAAAACCTGCCGGTCCTCATGGGATTGTTGAGCGTCTGGCATAACAACTTCTTCGACACGCAGAGTGTCGCGGTGTTGCCCTACGATCAGTATCTGAAGCGCTTTCCTGCCTACCTTCAGCAGTTGACCATGGAGAGCAACGGCAAGCACGTCACGGTGGATGGCACGCCGGTCGATTATCAGACCGGGCCGGTCTATTGGGGTGAGCCGGGAACCAACGGTCAGCATTCCTTCTATCAACTCATTCACCAGGGAACGAAACTGGTTCCGTGCGATTTCATCGGCTTCTGCCGGTCATTGAATCCGGTCGGCCATCATCATGATCTGCTGATGTCGAACCTCTTCGCCCAAACCGAGGCCCTGGCATTCGGCAAAACCGAAGCGGAGGTTAGAGCCGAAGGCACTGCGGATCCGTTGGTGGCGCACCGCGTTTTCGAGGGTAATCGCCCGACGAATACGATTCTTGCCGAACGTCTCAGCCCGGAAACACTGGGGCTGCTGATTGCGCTGTACGAACACAGCGTGTTTACACAAGGTGTTCATATGGAACATTGATTCTTTTGATCAATGGGGTGTCGAGTTGGGTAAAGTGCTGGCGAAGCGAATCGTTCCCGACCTTGAAAGCACGGGCGAGCCCATGCTCGATCACGACAGCTCGACCAACGCGCTGATCCGGCGCTATCGTCGATTCAGGAAAAAGGCATGATTGATTCCGATCAAATCGATCTGCTGTGCATCAACACGATCCGTACTCTTTCGATTGATGCGGTTCAAAAGGCGCAGTCCGGTCATCCGGGAACGCCCATGGATGCGGCGCCGGCCGTGTACTGCCTGTGGCAACGTTTTCTGCGTTACGATCCGAAAGATCCTCACTGGCCAAATCGCGACCGGTTTGTTCTCTCCAATGGTCATGCCTCGGCAATGCTCTACAGCCTTCTTTATCTGTGTGGCGTCAAGGCTGCGAATCCCACGTATGAGCAGGCCGGCCGCCTTGCCGTGACGCTCGACGATCTCAAAGCTTTTCGCCAGGCCGGCTCACGGTGCCCGGGCCACCCGGAGTATGGATGGACCTCCGGTGTGGAGACAACCACCGGCCCCCTGGGGCAAGGTCTCGCCACCAGCGTGGGGATGGCGGTCGCCGAACGCTGGCTCGAGGCGACCTACAACCGGCCCGGCTATGATCTCTTCAGTTACAACGTGTATGCGATGTGTGGTGACGGCTGCCTGATGGAAGGCATCAGCAGCGAGGCGGCGTCCCTGGCCGGTCACCTCAAGCTTTCCAACCTCTGCTGGATCTACGACGACAACCGCATTACGATCGAGGGGCCAACGAGCCTTGCCTTTACCGAAGATGTTGGAAGCCGGTTTCTAAGCTATGGCTGGAATGTCACGCGCGTCAGCGATGCGAATGACCTCACGATGCTGGACCGGGCATACGAAACGTTTCTGAACACCAGCGACCGCCCGACGTTGATCATTGTCGAAAGTCACATCGGGTATGGCGCTCCGCACAAGCAGGATACTGCTGCGGCGCACGGCGAGCCTCTTGGCCCCAAAGAGGTGCGGCTGGCGAAAGAATTCTTCGGCTGGAACCCGGACGCAGAGTTCTATGTGCCGGAAGGCGTGCAGAATCACTTTTGCGAACAACTCGGCAGCCGGGGCGCGAAGGCGCACGAATCATGGGACGAACTGTTTGCGGCATATGGCAGTCAGTACGCGGATCTTGGCGTCCAGATCGATCAACTGCAGGGCGGCTTATTGCCGGAAGGGTGGCAGGGCGCCTTGCCAACCTTTCCAGCCGATGCGAAAGGAGTTGCCACGCGGGACTCGTCCGGCAAGGTGCTCAATGCCGTTGCCGATAAGGTACCGTGGGTTCTTGGCGGGGCAGCGGATCTGGCTCCATCGACCAAGACTCATTTGAGTTTCGAATTTGCGGGCGAGTTCCAGGCATCCGGCAACGGCGACTACCGCGGACGCAACTTTCACTTCGGAGTCCGCGAACATGCGATGTGCGCGATAGCCAATGGAATGGCACTCTCCAAACTCCGGCCCTTTGCCTCGAGCTTCTTTATCTTTACGGATTATTGCCGCGGCGCCGTCAGGCTTAGCGCGCTTATGGAACTTGCTGTCGTCTATGTCTGGACGCACGATTCGGTCAGTCTGGGTCAGGATGGTCCTACTCATCAACCGATTGAACACCTTGCTTCGCTCCGCGCAATGCCGGGAATGGTTGTCCTGCGGCCCGCGGACGCCAACGAAGTGGTTGAAGCGTGGCGAGTAATTCTGCAGATCAAGAATCGTCCGGTCTCCCTTGTTCTCACTCGACAGGCCCTGCCCACTTTGGATCGGACAAAAGTTGCGAGTGCGAGCGGCGTTTCCAGGGGCGCCTACGTGCTCATCGATGCGCCGGACAAAAAGCCTCAAGTATTGTTGATGGCGACAGGCAGCGAAGTTTCCTTGTGCGTCACCGCGCACGAGCAACTGGCATTGGAAGGCATTAAGGCGCGAGTGATCAGCATGCCGTCATGGGAGTTGTTCGAAAGTCAGAGTCCCGAGTATCGCAACAGTGTGTTGCCGCCTGAGGTCACCGCCAGAGTTTCCGTAGAAGAGGCCTCGACATTTGGCTGGGAACGTTACGCAGGGCTGTACGGAACGATGATCGGAATTAACACCTTCGGATTATCCGCGCCTATTGGAGTCATTCAACAGCACTTTGGATTTACACCCGAGCATGTCGTACACGCCGCCCGACAACAGGTTACCCGGCAAGGAGCATGAAATGCAGATTGGAATGATCGGTTTGGGCAGGATGGGCGCGAATATGGTGCGCCGTCTTATACGCGGCGGCCACGAATGCGTCGTTTTTGACAGGGACCGCGAAATTCTGAAGAACCTGGTGAAAGAAGGGGCAACCGGGGCGGCGTCGCTCGCAGATTTCGTAACCAGCCTGAAGGTCCCGCGCACGGTATGGCTGATGCTGCCTGCAGCCGTTGTCGATGAGACTATTCTTGGCCTCTGCGACAAACTGGGGAACGATGACATCGTCGTGGATGGCGGCAACTCCTATTACATCGACGACATCCGGCGCGCCGGGGAACTTAAGCTCAAAGGCATTCACCATATCGATGTCGGCACCAGTGGCGGTGTCCTGGGCCTTGAACGCGGCTTCTGTCTGATGATCGGTGGTGAGGCCGAACCTGTCCGGCGGCTGGAACCGGTCTTCAAGACTCTTGCGCCGGGCAGGGGCGATATCTCTTGTACGCCGGGACGGGAGAACACTTCAGGCACAGCAGAGGACGGGTACCTGTATTGCGGGCCATCCGGCGCCGGCCATTTCGTCAAGATGGTCCACAACGGAATCGAATACGGCCTCATGGCGGCCTACGCGGAAGGGCTCAACGTTCTGTGGCACGCCAATGTCGGTAAGCACGCCCGGACCGTTGATGCCGAGACAACTCCCCTCCGCAATCCGGAACACTATCAATATGACTTCAATCTGGCCGATGTCTCTGAGGTCTGGCGTCGTGGCAGTGTGATCGCCTCGTGGCTGCTGGACCTGACGGCTACGGCCTTGTTTAAAGAACCCGATCTCGGGAATTTTTCGGGCCGCGTGTCCGATTCCGGTGAAGGCCGGTGGACTATCCATGCCGCCATCGACGAGGGAACTCCAGTTCCTGTGTTGAGCGCGGCTCTGTATCAGCGGTTCGCTTCGAGAGGCGAAGCGGACTTTGCGGACAAGCTGCTCTCGGCTATGCGATTCGAGTTCGGCGGTCATGTCGAGAAGGAGTCTTGAGAGTGCATGACCCCGCCCTTTGCAATTGATGTTTGCCTCTTTCTTCTGCACGGAAGGCGGGCCCGGCCGCTAACGACGCTTTGGGCGTCGGCCCCGCGTGGTTCGTACGGCGCAACCGTAAGCTGTCTGCCGACCCGAATCGGTTCCGTTGCCCGCTCGCTTCGCGGCGGACGAACGGCTTCAATCACGGGAGTTGACCGGTGAAATCCAGAGTTCCCTGCGTCATGACGATCAATGGCGGCTCGTCGAGCATCCGATTTTCGGTGTATGAAGCGGGGGAAACTCTGAAGCGGCTGCTTGATGGGAAGATCGATCGCATCGGTTTGAGTGGTACGACTCTGCTCGTCAACGATCCGGCCGGAAAACCGCAATGTAAGCGCCGCCTTTCTGCGGCCGACCATCGTACGGCGGTGGGTTTTCTGCTGGACTGGCTTGATGAGCAACCCGTCCTGGCGTCCGTTGAAGCCGTCGGGCATCGCGTCGTGCACGGCATGATGTATTCCGAGCCGGTGCGGGTCACTCCGAAGGTGCTCGCGGAACTTCACCGTATCACGCCGTACGCGCCCGATCACCTCCCGCGCGAGATCGCACTGATCGAGGCGTTCATGCGGCGGCATCCAACCCTGCCCCAGGTGGCGTCCTTCGACACGGCGTTTCACCGCGGCATGCCGCGGGTCGCCAAATTACTACCCATCCCGAGACGTTATGCCGCAAAAGGCGTGGAGCGCTACGGATTTCACGGCCTGTCGTACTCCTATTTGATGGAGGAACTCGGCCGACTCGACTCCACGGCTGCAAAGGGGCGAGTAGTTCTCGCGCATCTGGGCAATGGCGCCAGCCTGGCCGCTGTACGTGACGGCAAGAGCATCGACACCAGCATGGGCTTTACGCCCTCGGCCGGACTGGTGATGAGCACCCGTACCGGAGACATCGACCCCGGGCTGGTTTACTACCTGGCGCGCGCCGAACACATCACCGCGGCGCAATTTCAGCAGATGGTGAACCACGAATCCGGCCTGCTCGGAGTTTCCGGGACCAGTTCCGATCTTCGTGACTTGCTGTTAAGAGAGGCATCTGACGTCCGGGCGGCGGAAGCCGTGGCGCTGTTTTGCTATCAGGCAAAGAAATGGATCGGCTCCTTCGCTGCTGCCCTCGGTGGACTGGACACGCTCGTCTTCGCCGGAGGCATCGGCGAAAATGCGCCGATAATTCGTACTCGGATCTGCGAAGGTTTGAGTTTTCTTGGCATTGACCTGAAGAAGTCGCGCAATGACAAATCGGCGGGAGTGATTTCCGCCAGCGGCAGCCGGGCCACAGTCCGCGTCATTCGCACCGACGAAGAACAGATGATTTCCCGCGCGGTGTGCCGCGTGATCGGACTGCCGATCGAGTAGCGTGTTACTTCCTTGCGTCCACGGCATCCGCTATGTCGTAAGTTTGCCCGAGCAACGACTGCAAATCGCGTAACACTAATGGATTCGCCTGGGTCAGGCCCGCCGTTATACTGTCCCTCTCTCCCAACAGACTCGAAAGCGACATTTTTAAGGCGGGATCCTCGGTTTCGGAAGCCAGTTGCGTCAGTCCGTCGAAATACTGCGTCGCGAGTTCCTGAGCGACACCGTAGTTCTGATGCAACCCTTCCAGCACCATGCGCCCTGCAATATTGCCGAGCTTATCAATCCGAACTTGCAGTTGACTCTGTGCAAGCTGCGCCCGAGTCTCTGCGATTTCCGCTTGCAGCCTCCAGGCTTCGCGCAACTCAGGCACGAAGCCGAGGAGAAAACTTCCAAGAATGACGAGGGCTCCAAGAATGAACTTTCCTTTTGTACTCATGAATGCTTATCTCCCGGGATGCTGACGTCAACTCATCCGTACGGAGGTTGTATTGCGAGTATGGCCGAATGTGAGAACCTTTTGAAGGGACCGGTGTACTTTCATTTGGCCGTCATCGCTGATGAATCCTTGTTTGATGAAGCGGTTCATGAACAAATTGACTCGCGAGCGGGTGGTCCCGACCATTTCCGCCAGAACCTGGTCGGTGAGAGGGGGAATTCCCTTCGGCGACTGACCCCTTTTCTTGTCTAGCTGAGCTAAGCGCAGAAGCACGTGTGCCAGTCGTTGCTCAGCAGAGCACGTCAGTAATTCTGTCACATGATCCTGGTGTCTTTTGATGCTGGTGATCAGATACGACACGAAGGAATTGGATAGCTTGTTCTTCTTGCCAAGCAGGCGGATCATGGACCCCTTTTTGATGACCCTTATCGAACTGGCGGTCAACGCCACCGCTGTGGACATACGCAGCGGAAGGCCTACCAGACAGAGTTCACCAAAGAAATCGCCCACTCCGAGGATAGCCGTAACAGCCGGAGGGTGATTTTTCGATTGGATCGTGAGGCGCACTCCTCCTGACTGGATATAGAAGAGCGTGTAAGCTGGCGTGTTCTGCGCGTAGATGTTCTGCTTGTCCCGATAGCGCAAAACCTTGCCGCCCAGGCTGACCCTTGAAGCGGAGCTATCCTTGTGTGAAGGCAGTTTATTCATCCCTATTCCTGATCTTCAGGCTCCTAAGGACGTGTCCTTGGCGGACACGACCAGTGTGCATAGTCTAAGCGGCTTGCCGTTGAAGGGACTGTGCAAAAGCGGACACGGTCCGGTGTCTGGAAGTTCCGGGATATACGCGCAGGAGCCCCGAATGCTGCCGAACCGTTTCCTTCAGTCTTGGACTCGGACCCACGGTGTGCAAAAATGAGCAGTCTAACGACGTTGTGCGGGTTCATGCCAGCAGGAGAGGCGGTTTGGACTTTGAACTCCTATGGCGCCCAACCCAACCCTTTCGAGCGGGGAACTGCCTTGCGGGTCCCAGACCCTGCAGAAACCATGGAGGTGGTCGTGACGACGGAGTTGCTTCATAAGATCGATGCCTACTGGCGCGCCGCCAACTACCTGTCCGCCGGCCAGATTTATCTCTACGACAATCCGCTGCTGAAGCGGCCGCTGGCGCTTGCGGATGTGAAGCACATGCTGTTGGGACACTGGGGCACGACTCCAGGGCAGAACTTCATCTATGTGCATTTGAACCGGATCATCAAGAAGTACGACCTCGACATGATTTACGTCTCCGGCCCCGGGCACGGTGGGCCGGCTGTTGTGGGGAATACCTACCTCGAGGGGACTTACAGCGAGATCTATCCCGACATCAGCCAGGATGAGGCAGGGCTTCGGAAGCTCTTTCTTCAGTTTTCGTTTCCGGGCGGTATTCCCAGTCACGCCTCTCCGGAATGTCCCGGCTCGATCCACGAGGGGGGTGAGTTAGGTTACTCGCTGAGTCACTCGTTCGGGGCGGTGTTCGACAATCCCAGTCTCGTCGTTGCCTGCGTGGTCGGTGACGGTGAGGCAGAGACCGGGCCGCTGGCCACGGCGTGGCATTCCAACAAGTTTCTCAATCCGGCTACCGACGGGGCGGTGCTGCCGATCCTGCATCTCAACGGCTACAAGATTTCTAATCCGACCATCCTCGCCCGTATCGAGCACGAGGAATTGGACCAGTTGCTCCGAGGATACGGATGGACGCCGATCTTCGTCGCAGGTCACGAGCCCGGTTTGATGCATGAAGCCATGGCCACTGCGCTCGATACCGCGGTGGAACAGATCAAGAAGATCCAGGAGAACGCCCGCACCCGTGGCGATCTAACGCGGCCCCGTTGGCCCATGATCGTCCTCCATTCACCCAAGGGTTGGACGGGACCGAAGATGGTCGATGGTGTGCAGATCGAGGGCACCTTCCGGGCGCATCAGGTTCCAATCGCCGTATCACCGGCGGCGCCTCCCGAACATCTCAGGCTGTTGGAAGATTGGCTGAGGAGTTACCGGCCGGAGGAACTCTTTGATGAGCAGGGCCGCCTGAAACCCGAACTGGCCGAACTTGCACCGAAGGGCGAGCGACGCATGGGGGCGAATCCCCACGCGAACGGCGGCCTTCTGCTACGCGACCTGCGAATGCCGGAATTCCGCGAGTACGCGGTCGATGTGCCATCGCCGGGCGTGGCAGGCATCGGCGACACACATGTGCTCGGGCGTTTCCTGCGCGACGTAGCGAAGTTGAATGACGAGCAGCGGAATTTCCGTGTCTTCGGCCCGGACGAGACACTTTCCAACGGACTGGAAGGCCTCTTTGGGGTGACGCAGCGCCAATGGAATGCCAGGACCGCGCCCAACGACGAATTTCTCGCGCCCGCCGGGCGGGTGATGGAAATGCTCAGCGAGCACCAATGCGAGGGCTGGCTCGAGGGCTATCTGCTTACAGGAAGGCATGGACTATTCAACTGCTACGAGGCGTTCATCCACATCGTCGATTCGATGTTCAACCAGCACGCCAAGTGGCTGAAGGTCACGTCGGGCCTGCCATGGCGGCGGAAGATCGCGTCGTTAAACTACCTGCTGGCCTCGCATGTCTGGCGTCAGGATCACAACGGCTTCACCCACCAGGATCCCGGTTTCATCGACCACGTCGTGAACAAGAAAGCCGAGGTCGTGCGTGTTTACTTGCCGCCGGATGCAAATTGCCTGCTGTCGGTGATGGACCACTGTCTGCGCAGCCGCCATTACGTCAACGTCGTGATCGCGGGCAAACACCCGGCGCCGCAGTGGCTGACGATGGACGCCGCCTTCAAGCACTGTACCGAGGGCATCGGCATCTGGCAGTGGGCCAGCAACGACCAGGGCGTTGCGCCTGACGTCGTCATGGCCTGCTGCGGCGACGTGCCCACGCTGGAGACGCTCGCCGCCGTTTCCATCATGCGCGAACAACTGCCAGACCTGAAAATCCGTGTGGTCAACGTCGTTGACCTCATGAAGCTGCAGCCGCAGCGCGAACACCCTCACGGGCTAAGCGACACGGATTTCGACGAGCTTTTTACCAGGAACAAGCCGGTCATTTTCGCCTTCCACGCCTACCCGTGGTTGATACACAGGCTCACTTACCGCCGCACCAACCACGACAACATCCATGTTCGCGGCTATAAGGAAGAAGGCACCATCACCACGCCCTTCGACATGACGGTGCTGAACGATCTCGACCGTTTCCACCTCGTGATGGATGCCATCGACCGCCTGCCGCAGACCGGCGACAAGGGCATCTACTTGAAGCAGCAACTGAAGGAGAAGCTGATCGAGCACAAGCAGTACATCGGTGAAAACGGCCAGGACATGCCGGAAATCCGGAACTGGAAGTGGAGCAGGCCGAAATGAATCCGCAAGGGCTGAGGATACCGCCCCGGCGTTCGTCGCCGGTTTGTCAAAGCCATCGCAGATGCTGGAATCATCCCGGGCATTGAATTAAAAGCGGCCCAACAGTCGCTGCTGCTGCATCGAGCCAGATGCAACCATGCGGCGCGTCATGGCCAATACCATGCCGCGACGGAAAGGACAGGGACATGACAACAACCATCTCCGTCCGCCTCCACCTCATTCGACACGGCGAAACCGCGTGGTCGCTCTCCGGCCAACACACGGGCCGCACGGACATCCCGCTGACTCCGCGCGGCGAAGACGAGGCAAAGGTGCTTGCACTGCGTCTCGCGACCATCCCTTTTACCCATGTGTTGACCAGCCCGCGATGCCGCGCACATCGGACCTGTCAGTTGGCCGGACTCGGTGCGGCGGCTGAAATCGAACCGGACCTGGCGGAATGGGACTATGGCGATTACGAAGGAGTGCGCTCCGCTGACATTCACAAGACGCGCGCGAACTGGAACCTCTTTCGCGACGGTTGTCCGAATGGTGAAACGCCTGCACAAGTCTCCACACGGGCCGATCGCCTCATCGCCAGGCTTCGTGGGCTGGACGGGAACGTCGCGCTGTTCTCGCACGGCCAGTTCGGGTGCGTCCTGGCCGCACGATGGATCGGACTGCCAGTGGTGGAAGCGCAGCATTTCGCGCTCGGCACGGCGTCGCTCAGCATTCTCGGCAGCGACCCCCATCAGTGTGAAGTGCCAGTCATCGCACTGTGGAACGAGACCTCGCACAAAATACTCGACTCGGGGACATCCCGGCCCGTTAGCTCGTTATGCCCGGCGTGACGAGAATTTTGTTCCCGCAAGGCATAACGGGCCAGGTGCCATAGGCGCCCTGGAGTTTAGACAATTTGTACGCCGGAGGCGTGAAAGGAAGGTAGCCCCGGGTGGAGCGCAGCGACACCCGGGGTTCATCTCGCGAGGGGAGTTTGCACCCCGGCAGGGCTGCGAGGAATCCCTGCACCCCTGCCGGGGTGCAACATTCCCGTTACGGTAACCCCGGGTTGCGCTCGCTTCGCTCGCTTAACCCGGGGCTAAATTCTCAGCACGCCTCCGGCGTGCACTGGAGTTTAGCCAATTTGCACGCCGGAGGCGTGAAAGGAAGGTAGCCCCGGGTGGAGCGCAGCGACACCCGGGGTTCATCTCGCGAGGGGAGTTTGCACCCCGGCCGGGGTGCGAGGAATCCCTGCACCCCTGCCGGGGTGCAACATTCCCGTTACGGTAACCCCGGGTTGCGCTCGCTTCGCTCGCTTAACCCGGGGCTAAATTCCCGGCACGCCTCCGGCGTGCACTGGAGTTTGGACGTTTTGCACGCCGGAGCGCAGCGACACCCGGGGTTCATCTCAGGAGGGGGTTCGCACCCCGGGCGGGGTGCGAACATCTCCGTTACGGTAACCCTGGGTTGCGCCCGCTTCGCTCGCTTAACCCGGGGCTAAATTCTCAGCACGCTTCCGGCGTGCACTGGCGCCGAAGGCGTTTATCATGCAACGCTTTGTTCAGGAACTATCGCGAATCGGAGGGTGAAAGAGCCGGGTGGTCTGCTTTGCCGGCTGCCGCCGTGACCGCGCCTGCACTGGCGGGCAGTCGCAAGGTGAAAGTCGTCCCCTGGCCCATCTCGCTGACCACGGTCAGCCTTCCTTGCATGCCTTCGGCAATGTTCTTCGCGAGGGATAGTCCGAGGCCGGTGCCGTGAATCTGTGCCGCTGTCGCCGACGAGCTTCGATAGAAAGGCTCGAAAACGTGGGGAAGGTCGGCGGCCTTGATGCCGATCCCGCGATCGGACACGTCAATGCAAACGTCATCTCCCTGCACCGATGCACGAATGCCGATCCACTGTTGACCGCCGCTATACTTGAGGGCGTTTGTAATGAGGTTCTGCAAACACTGCGACAGCGCGGACAAGTCACCGCGAACCTGGGGCAGGCCTGGAGGAATGTCCCGTTCCACCGTGAATTGAGCCGCCGCGATCAGGTCCGAAGTCGACGCCAGGGTGGCATCGACAATCTCTGCGATCTGAAGCGGCCGCGAGTCGTACCGGTGGCGGTCCTCGCGAGTTGCGGCAAACAGCAGCACTTCTTCCACGAGGCGTGAAAGCTGCCGCGTCTGGTCCTCGATAACGCGTCCGTACTGTTCGACCTGTTCCTTTGAGGCGACAACCCCGTGCGTGATGTTTTCGGCAGCCGAGCCGATGATGGTCAGCGGAGTGCGCAATTCGTGTGACACTGCGGTCACGAAATCCATCTGCAATTTTGCCAGCCGGTTCGCACGCAGACTTGCCACGATCAGCATGGCAACCATGGCGACCAGAAGAAAAAGCACTCCGAAACTGATGGCGAGGTCGCGCCGGTGCAATTCCGCGACGAAGGCGCCCAGCGGGCCGCCTCGCCGGTGACGCACAATCAACTGCCAGCCGTCGTCATTCCGGCCCTCGTCAAGCAGGGGAAACCACTGGGTCGCCATTGCCGGCCCCATGCCCGAAAGCCGGGCGTTCTCCGACACCTTGTGGAAAACGTAAAGGGACGAGCCAAAGCGGCTCTTCGTCGCCTCGCCGAAGACATCCATCCGACCGTCTGCATCGGAGACTTCCTGCGCACCGAACCCCGGATCCGAGGAAAAGAGCACTTCATGCGGTTGCAGCCCGGAGACTACCGCAATCTGGTAGTCGAGCCCATCCACTCCCATGAAATACCGCGCCGCAAGATCGGGCATCATCCGGGACTGGATGGTCTGTTTGTCGAGTCCCACCACCAGCCACCGGTTGGTCGCTTCGTCGATCAGACGAACGAGGGCCGGGGTTTCTGGTTCGAATTTCCACCCCGCCAGTCCTCGCGGAAAAGAGGGGCCGACGGTCCTCGCCTCCGGAGGCAGTTTCCGAAGGATATCGCGGAGGTGCTGCAGGGACCGAGGCCACTCCACTTTCCTGAATTGATACGTTTCCAGGTCCAACTCGAGAACACCTGCAGGGTTCCCTGGGTTCACCACCCATAGATCCGTGGCCACGTCGCGGTATTGCGCGGTCGTCCTCCACTCCTTGAAACGGCGCGCGTGAAGCTCCAGATTGGCGCTGTTTTCCGAATCCACACGCAAGGCTCCGGCAACATCCGACAGGTCCCGGTAAAGGTTCAGATGCCAGTTGGTCATCGACATCTGAAGGCTGTCGGCAAGCCGGACACTGGTGGACTCGCTGACCTGGTTACTCCAGCGGTACAGAAGGCCCGCGAGAACCAGCACGACGACAGCCGTGGGAATGACCAGAACTTTGGATAGGTTGCGCTCGTTCATGGCGTGAACTTATATCCGAGACGTTGAACCGTCACGATGTAACGCGGCTGGCGCGGGTCGGGTTCGAGTTTCTGGCGAAGGCTTGCCACGTGAACATCGACCGTTCGCGTGAAGGTGCTCGCGCTGTAACCCCAGACCTGGGTCAGGAGTTCCTCCCTCGAAAGCGTCATCCCGGGACGCCCGGCAAAGTAACACAGCAATTGGAATTCACGCGCCGACAAGGCCACAGCTTCGCCGCCGCGCGTGACAGCCGTTCCCCTGCGATTGATTACAATATTCCCGAAATGATCCGGGGCGCCATGCGAGTCGGCGTGTGGCGGAACGCGCCGAAGCAAAGCTTCGACGCGCGCCATCAGTTCCTGCATATTGAAAGGCTTTGTCACGTAATCGTCCGCACCGGTTTTCAGACCTTTTACTTTGTCTTTCGTCTGCCCGCGAGCCGTCAGCATCAGGATGGGCGTAATCAGACCCGCCTTCCGGATTTCCTCACACACGGAAAACCCGTCGCGCCGTGGAAGCATGAGGTCGAGAATAATGAGGTCGAAAGGAAGGCCCGTGGCTTTGCCCAGGCCTTCTTCGCCATCGGCCGCGAAGTCGACGTTGTAGCCTTCGTTGCGCAGACGGTCGCCCACGGTCATCCGCAGGGCTTCCTCATCTTCCACAAAGAGAATATTCGGTTGCATTGTGGCTAATCAAACCACAGCTTAGCTTCCTCAACTCCCCGCCGACCGACTTTTTACAAGTCTCTTACAACCCCGCCGGACGGGCTTCGGTAGGCTCTATCCAGTGAACATTCGAGTTGCCGTAGTCGTCATTGTCCTGATTGCCGCCGTAGGCGCCTCGGCTCAGACCAACACGGGAGAAATCGGCGGCGTGGTTCGAGATACGACGGGAGCCGTGCTTCCGGGAGCAACGGTGACTGCAAAACACCCGGCGACAGGGTTCGTGTCCACGCGCGCGACCGATGACCGGGGACGGTTTTTCTTTCCCGCGCTTCAGACCGGGACATGGGAGATCGACGTTTCGCTGCCGGCCTTCACATCCCAGTCGCGAACCCACGTTTCGCTCGAACTCGGCAAAACCCTGAACCTTGAATTCTCCCTGGAAGTTTCCGCACTGGCGCAGGAGCTCACCGTTACTCTCGAGGGAGAGGGTTTGCTTTCGGGCGCCACAGCCGAAATCAGTGACGTGATCCAGAACCGCGAGGTCGTACAGATTCCCCTCAACGGGCGCAATTTCCTTTCGCTGGCGCAACTCAGCGACGCGGTCGTCATTCCTCCAGGCGGCACGCGCGGGGCGGCGCTCCAGCAGGCCGGCCCGCTGCCGAACGTAGGCGGGCAGCGGGCCGGCCACAACATCTATCTGTTGGATGGCGTGAACGTCACCGACGAACTGTTCAATAACCTGGTGATCAATCCATCCGTGGACTCGATTCAGGAATTCAAGATCCAGAAATCGATGTACCCTCCGGAGTTCGGGGGCAAATCATCGGCCCTGATTAACGTCTCGACGAAGGCCGGCACGAACACCCTGCATGGCAGCCTCTTCGAGTTCTATCGAAACGATGCGTTTGATGCTCCGAATTACTTCGCGAAAAATTCCCCCAAGCCTCCCTTGATGCAGAATCAGTTCGGTGGAACCCTGGGTGGCCCCCTAAAGGAGGACCGGACTTTCTTCTTTCTCAGCTATGAGGGGCTGCGCATGAGGCGGTCGATCACCAGGACATTCTCCGTGCCGGACGACGCCGCCCGGCAGGGCGATTTCTCCGCACTCGCCACGCCAATCTGCGATCCGCTGATGATCCCGACGCTGGGCGTCTGCACGCCGTTCGCAAACAACGCGATTCCCGCAAATCGCCTGGACCCGATCGCCATAGCGATTCTGACGAAGGTCCCTCGAGCCACGAGCGCCGGCCTGTCACAAAATCTGACATCCATCGAGAAATCGACCCAGGACGTCGATCAGTTCAGCGCCCGCGTCGATCACCGTTTTTCGGTGGGGAACCAGATGTTCGGACGTTACAGCACCTTCTACGCCAACGATCTTCAGCCCTATGGCACAGGGGTGTTGAACGAAGCGCTCGTTCCCGGATTCGGCCGGACTCTCAACACGGACACGCAGAATCTTGCCCTCAGCGATGTGCAGACCCTGGGCCCAACGAAGTTGAATGAAGTGCGTTTCGGCTGGATGGCCGTCAACGGCGGACAGCAGAGCGTGAACCGCGGAGTGGACTTCGCGGGGCAAACGGGCCTGCTGGGAGTCACGTCAGACCCCCGAAACGCCGGTTATCCGCAGATTTCGACAGGCGGTCTTTACAGCACGATGGGGGATCCGACAAGTTTTACATATCGCGACAACCAGCACTTTGAGCTCTACGACACGTTCATGCTCAATCGCGGCGCGCACCGGCTGAGGTTCGGCGGCTACTACTACCACCTTCAGCTGCGACCTGAACAGCCGGACAACGCCCGCGGCGCGTTTACCTACACGGGACAATTCAGTGGCAATGCGCTGGCTGATTTCCTTCTTGGCTATCCGGTTTCCGCGACAGCCGGTATCGGCCGGGGCGGTGAGGATGCACGCACCACGTGGTTCCATGGGTTCGTTCAAGACGACTGGCAGGCCCGCAACAATCTCACCATCAACCTGGGGCTTCGTGTCGAACATAACCAGCACATGACCGATATCCACAACCGCCTGGCGGCGATCGACGTGCCGAACCGGAGATTCGTCATCGCAAGCGACGAAGAGGGCAACATCGATCCCAGCGCACAGGCGCTCCTGCCGCTGATTCCGATTCCTTATGTGACTTCGAAGGATGCGGGGTGGAACCGGGGCCTGCTCGAAGACAGCCCCATCCGGCTGGCGCCCCGTCTTGGGTTTGCCCTGAGACTTCATGACGACGAAATGATCGTACGCGGAGGTTACGGAATCTTCCTGAACCAGTGGGCCTACAGTGTGCAGACAGCCTTCGCCCGCAGTCTGCCGTTCTTCTTTACCAGGCAGGTGGACGTCCCTGTCACCGCAACGGTGCCAGCGCTCCAGACCCGCAACATCCTCACAAGCAACGCCACCGGCACCATCAGCGGCAGCACGATGAATCACGCTTACAAGGTGGAGTACAGTCAGACGTGGAGCCTCGGCTTTCAAAGGAAGCTGAATCCCAACACCGTGCTGGACATCTCCTACATGGGAACGCGAACTCTGGGCGCGGATAATGCAACGGTGCTCAACGTCCCCGCGCCCGGCAGTGCGCCGATCGAGTCGCGGCGGCCCATCCCGGAGTTGAGCCGGATCAATACGATTCGTTTTGACGGCGAGTCGATTTATCACGCCGGCACGTTCAAGATCGAACGACGCGTCCACAACAGTCTCGCCTTCGACGTCAGCTACACCCTCTCCAGATCCATGGACGACGCGTCAAGTCCAGGCCCCACAGAATCGGAAACCAATTTGCCACAGGACGTCAACAATCTGTTCGGACCCGGCGGCGAGTGGGCGCGATCCAGCTTCGACCACCGGCACCAGATCGTAGCGAGTGGAGTCTACGAACTGCCGTTGAAAGGAATTCTTCGCGGCTGGCGGTTGAATCCCGTCTGGACCGCCCAGACCGGCGCTCCGTTCACCGTGAATCTCGGCGTGGACCAGGCCAATATCGGCGCGGGGCCGGCACAACGGCCGGATCAACTCCGAAATCCGAACCTGCCAGCGGGCCAGAGAACCCCGGATCACTGGTTCGATACAGCCGCCTTTTCGTTGCCGGATACACTGACTTTCGGCGACGCGCCTCGAAACAGCGTGACCGGGCCGGGATTCACGAACCTCGACCTCGCTGTCTCCCGGACCTTTGTTGTTGGAGAACCGGCGAAGCTCGAATTCCGCTGGGAAGCCTTCAATCTTTTCAATCGCGCCAACTTCGACCTGCCCAGCAGGATTTTCAGCCCGTCGACGGCAAATTTCGGGCGCATCTTCAGCGCGAAGAGTCCCCGGGAAATGCAGTTCGGCCTGCGGCTCAGCTTCTGAGACCGCGGTCTACTTCTTTGCTGCGGCAGCAGCCGGCTTGGCAATAATTTCGAGATACTCTGAGGCGACCGAAGGAACGCACAGTTGCTCCCCAAGTTCTCCGGCCCGCTTGAAGACCTGTTTTGAGGCGTCAAACGGCTCTTGATACATTTCTTTGTCGTCAACCCTGACCACGAGTTCCAAGGAATCGTGGTCCAGCAAGTTGTATCGTTCTTCAATGCGGGCTCCGAGACCATGCGGATGCCCTTCTTCGTCTCCCCAGGTTTCGGTCGCGCCGACCGTCTCGACGACAAACACACCATCGCTGGACCAGCGGCCGACCGAGTATCCATACCACCGTGGATCCGGCGATTGCGGATTTTCTCCACCAACATCGTTCGGCAGAGCGCGTCCATCCGTCCAAATGTCGCGGAGCACGCGTTGATAGTAGAAGACCTGCAGCACGCGGTTTGGTGTTTGAATGAGTTCCATTCCGCTGAGTGGAGATCTCAGGAACAGAATTCGGGGGAACCCCTGCGGGTCGCAGGTGTTCACCGGATCGTTGGACTCGGCTACGGGAACCGAGCGCGGGCCATACAAGGGTTTCGTCGCCTCGAAAAGCGCCTGCCCTGTGGCCGTCATTGGCGGTGTGGGTAGCAGCGTCGTTTCCGGACCGATCCAGACACCGCTCAGGTCCGGGTGCGCATTCGAAGCCGTTGAAGTTTTCAGGCATCCTGGCAGCGCTGCCAGGAGCAGAAGTGCAGTGAGCCCGAACAAATAGGAGCGCATCAGATAGTCTCCAGTCCTGCGTTGCAGTTTGACCCTGATTTTGTGCAATAGTATAGCCTTTCGCGAGAGGAGCCATGAGGGGCAGAAACCTGATCTTCAGCACGATTGCGCTTGCGGTCATGTGCGCCACGTTGGCCGCGCATCACTCCACCGTCGCCTACTCGGAAAATTCCATCGTGCTCAGGGATGTAACAATCGCGAAACTTCTTTGGGCAAGTCCCCATATCGTCATCACGTTTAACGTGAAAGAAGCGAACGGGTCCTTGACCAGCTGGAGCACAGAGACCGGAAGCCCCGGCTCGGCGGCCCGCGTCGGCTGGAATCGCAACTCCGTGAAGCCGGGTGACAAGGTGAGCATCGAAGTCTATCCCGCGAGAAACGGGGCGCATGTGGGTCGGCTCAAGAAGGTCAGCTTCCCCGATGGAAGGGAACTGCTGGACACGCAGAACCCCACGAATCTCAAGAAGTGACGAGATTTCCCGCCTACTTGCCGGTTATCTTTGACTTCCACAAATCCCAGGCGCGTTCGTAACCTTTGTTCTCACCGGCATCCATAACTTTGCGGGCTTCCTGCGGGTCGAGATAGGTGACCTTGCCCCCACCCAGGGCCAGCGCCTGCGTTTGGATCTGCGCGTTCATGTCAAGGTAGATGCACCGTCCGACGGCGATTGGAATCGAAGGCCCCACGACCACTACGCCATGTCCCCGCATGAGGACGCACGTCTTGTTGCCGAGGGCTTGAGCGAGAGCCCGGCCTTTGGCCGAATCACTGACAAGCATGTCGGTGGCGCCGAACGACTTGCGAATATCAAACACCGGCACACCCTCGCCAATGAACGAAGCCATGTGATAGACCGGCCGCAGAACGACGCTGGTCACCCCATACGGAATCAGAGAGGGTGTGTGTGCATGAACGATCGACTTGATATCGGCGCGCGCCCGGTAGATTTCGGCGTGAATGAAGCGCTCGGAATATGCCGCCCGGCCCCGCGCATCAACAGCGTTACCGTCCAGATCGAATTCGATCAGATCGGCGGCGGATACCAATTCCGGTGCGAGGGATCGAGACATCACAAAACGATCGGCAGATCGATTATGCCGTACGCTCACATGCCCGAAACCGTCCAGCACTCCATGCTGGGCAAGCACCCGATACGCTGCAACCAGGTCGTCGGTGAGTTGGGAATCCAGAGTTCCCGCAGAGGACGGCGCTTGCCGGCCGCTCAACCGAGGGGACACGGCAAATAACAAGGATCCGGTAAGAAAGGTGCGTCGGCTCGTCATGACTATTCGCGCGAGTATACTGCGGCGCGACAGGGAATTCGAGGTGCCAGAAATTCAATGTCATGCCTGCCTCACTTCCTTGAGACACACCACGCTCGCCGCGGTCCTCTTCCATTCCATGTCTTCGGGATCCAGAAAAAGGAGGTGGCTTGTCGTTAAAACTGCGCGTCAACGGATCCCAGGGCGCCGAAATCCATCCGGGCGTGGTCTCCGGGAAGCACGGCTATAGGCGCGATGCAGGTTCCGGTTGTGACGACCTGCCCCGCACGCAGTTCGTCCCCGAACCGATTCAGTTCGTTTGCGATCCACGTCAGAGCCAGACGGGGGTCGCCGAGCACATTGGCGCCGATCCCGGTCGTCACGCGATCTCCGTTCCGGTACCCATCGACCTTGTGTTGCGCAAGATCCAGCTTGCGCCAGCCCGGATCTGCCGGTGCGCCGAGGATAAACCAGCAGGCACAGGCATTGTCGGCAATCAACTGAGGCGCTCCCACCGCGGTGTAGTCTTCGAAGCGTGAATCGGGGACCTCAATCGCGACGTGGAGACCTTCGACCGCGTCCATCACTTCTTCGACGCTGTAGTCCCGACCGCGTCGCCGCAAGTCGTCTCCAAGACGGAAGGCGAATTCCGCTTCCGCCACGCGCATCAGATTTCCGTGCAGTGGAATGGTGGAGTTGTCGGGAAGAACGCGCTTATCCAGGAGCCGGCCTGCCAGTGGACCGTCCACCGCGATGTGTGCCTGACCCGCGGCGCTCGTCGCGGCAATCTTCCATCCGCTGACGTGTTGCCCGGAGATCTCCGCCAGTTTTTCCTGGATCCTGTATCCTTCGGCACGATCGGCGGGGCGGCAGGGGGCCGGCAGTTGCGGAATTCGACCGGTGCGTTGCCATTTTTCCCATAGGATCGAGGCGGCGGCCTCGATATCACGTTCGTTCATCCTCGTAAGCATAAGGCCTTTCTTATCTGATCGGCGCCTATCGTGTTACTTCGCGAGAATCACCCGTCAAAGTTCGCTCTGTTTCGTGGAATCGGTCATACTAGGAGCACAAAAAGGGGAGGATACGCGTCTTGAGCAAGATCAAAACTCATGCCTTGTTGGCCGTCGGCGTTATCGCCATGTTCACTTTGATTCTCAAAGTCACCGCGCAGCAGCCGCGTACGGTGGATGCCAAGGTTCTCAGGACCGCCGGGACCGACAAAGACGTTTTGTCGGGCACGTGGCTCACCTACGGACTTTCGCAGACCGAACAACGATTCAGTCCGTTGAAGCAGATCGATGAATCCAACGTCGGCAAGCTGGGCCTCGCCTGGTCGGCGCCGCTCGTTGCTCCGGGGGGAGGCCAAGGCGGCACCGAAGGCACGCCGCTGGTGTGGAACAACACGATCTACCAGCCGATGGACAACAGCATCGTATACGCGTTCGACGCGCGGACGGGCGACCAGAAGTGGATGTACGACGCCAAGATCGATCCGGCAACTCGCAGTCATATGTGCTGCGGCACACACAATCGGGGGCTTGCGATATCGGAAGGCAAGATCATCCTGGCCGCCAACGACGCCCGGCTAATCGCGCTTGATGCCATCAGCGGCAAGGAGTTGTGGCAGCGCAAAGTTGCGGACATCAATCAATACTACTCCCTGACGATCGCGCCGCGCATCGCGGGCGACAAAGTGGTGATCGGTGTGGCCGGAGGCGAGTACTTCATACGCGGCTTCTTTGCCGCATACAACCTCAAGGACGGGTCTCTGGCGTGGAAGTTCCATACCGTGCCTCCCAAGCCGGGAGAGCCTTTTGAGGACAAGGCGCAAGAAGATGCGGCCAAGACCTGGACCGGGGACTGGGCCAAGTACGGCGGTGGCGGCCCGGTGTGGGATGGTCTGGTCTACGACCCCGATACGAATCTCGTCATTGCCGGCACCGGTAACGCCGAGCCGTGGCCGCAGGAACTGCGCGGCATTCCGAAGTCCGAATGGGGCAAGTGGGACAGCCTGTATACCTGCTCGATTGTGGCCGTCGATGCGAACACCGGGAAACTGAAGTGGTATTACCAGACGGTCCCGACCGATAGCTGGGACTTCGACTCTGTGGGCGGCTTCATCATGGCCGATATCCAAATCGAAGGCCGGCTGCGCAAGGTCATTATGCAAGCGCCGAAGAGCGGTGTGTTCTACATCCTCGATCGCACGAACGGACAGTTTATCTCGGCCGAGCCGTTCGTCCCTGTGAACTGGGTAACGGGCTTCGACAAAAAGAACAACGGGAAGCCCATCATCAATCCGGATGCTTACTACGATCAGACGAAGACGGTTGTGATCTATCCGGGAGGGGGCGGTGCACACAACTGGGCGCCGATGTCCTACAACCCGACCGCCGGTCTTGTCTACCTGCCCTACAACGCTGGAAGCTACACGTTTACCGCCGCTGCGGAGCCCAATCCCAACGCGGGGGGCGGCGCACACGGGGTAGGGGGCCGAGGCGGCCAGGAAAGAGTGACGCCGATGCCGATCTGGGGTCCTGAGAACGTGGGGCGCGGAGGCCTCCAGGCGCGTGATCCCAAAACGAACCAGATCAAGTGGGTAAAGACGGGCAGGGGGGGTGCGACGGGTGGCGGCACGATGACCACGGCCAGCAACCTCTTGTTCCAGGTCGCAGGGACGTCGCTCTACGCCTATAAGGCGGATACGGGTGATGAATTGCTGGCCCTGCCCTTTAACCTCCCCGGTGGAGCGCCTCCGGTCACGTACCTTGTCGATGGCACGCAGTACATCGGGTTTGCGACCGGCTCCCAGTTCCTGTCGCTGAAGGTCGGGGGCACGGCGACAATGCCGGCTGCGCCGGCCCGCGGTGCCGGCGGCCGCGGTGGCCGCGGTGGGGGTGGTGGAGGTCAACGCGGCGCCCGGGGGCCAGCTGCTCCCGCTGTTCCGCCGCCGCCCGTGGAGACGCCGCATCAGGACCAAAACTAATTTGGTGTCCCACACAGAGAGATAAGGGGAGATAAGGGTACAGACCCTTTCGGGGTCTGTACCCTTATCTCCCCTTATCTCAACTACCTTTCTCCGATGTCTTGCCGGAAAGGGCCCAGAGGTCCGGGTCAAGCCGGACTGATTTGGGTTTCGCGGGAAGACGAATCTCAACCGGGACGCTGGGACCGCTGGCCAGGATGACGGTATTTGCGACGCCTCTGTCGAACTCCACTTGCACCGGAAGCGCCATGACCCAGTTGTCCGGGACGTTTTGCTGCAGGAGGGTTCCCTTGAGAACGTAGCCGCCGTCTCGAGACTCGACCTTGTAGTCGAGATGGTAGTCGGGAAGACCGGTCTGGTAGATCCACTCCGAGAGAAACCAATTCAGGTTCTTGAACTGATATTTCTGGCCTATTGGTGCCCTTGCAAAGTGTTCGCCGGCCACCTGGATGAAGCTTTCGCTGGTGGCAACTCCGTTGCGATGACGACTGACGAAGTCCTTCATCATGTCGAAAAAGCCCGTATCGTCCAGCGTTGCGGGGTCACTCAGCAGGAAATGCAGCATCCTTAGCACGAGTGCGCCTTTGGCATAGAGCAGTTCGCCGGCTCCCGTGGAACGAGTTCCGTTCAGGCGGTAGCCCAGGGTCAGCGGCCCCACTTCATACAGTTTGTCCTTCGACGTGCCCATCACCGTCGTATTCACGCCGACCAACTCGCGTCGCATCTCCTTGACCAGCTCAAGGGCATCCTTCTTATTGCTACGGAGCGCTGTATAGAGGACTCCCGAGTATTCGGCAAAGCCTTCGCTGAGCCATTGGTCTCGATACGACCGCCAGCCGACAATATTTCCCCACCACTGATGGGAGTTCTCGTGCGCCATGAAAGAGAATTCGTTGCGATTCGCATAGCCCTGCACCGGGAGCAGCAGCAGAGTCGGAAATCCCTGCCCATAGCTCGTGGGAAAATAGGCTCCGCCGAGGCGTCCGTAGGGATAATCGCCAAAGAGATTCTCAAAGTACTTCACGGCGTTTCCGATCTCGCCGAGGATGAAGTCTTCTTTGACCGCCTGAACTGCCCCCGGCGGAGAGTAGTACTCCAGATGAAGAATCCGGCCGGCGCCGGTCGTGTTCTCCTCGTGCCTTTCAAAAGGTCCGCAAACAAACGCCACCAGTGCCACCGGGTCGTTGACTTTCCATTCGGTGATCCACTCATCGCCCTTATCCGCGCCTTCACTTACGCGCTCCCCGACCGAGGCGACACGGATTTTCTTGTCGTGGTGGTATACAAGGTCGAACTTCGATCGCGCCAGATACCCGTGGCGGGGATACCAGGAGGTTGTGGAGCGGGGATAGTGAAACTGGCTGCCCCACGACCAGAGGGAATCCTTTCCTTGAAGATCCATCTTGATATGCACCGTCCTCCCCTTCGGCAGGGTTGCCGGCAGTATCAGGGTAAATCCCGTTTCCCACTCGTCCTGGATCAGCCCAACGGGAGCCCCATCTCCTGTCCAGGCACGCAGCACACGGACGCCTTTGTTCCTGCGTTCGTTGTCCTGTTCGTCGAGCCCGTCGTTGAGGCGCATGGGAATGACGCGAAGGTTGTCGGTCAGCGAGGT
The DNA here is from genome assembly GCA_963836435.1 of uncultured Acidobacteriota bacterium. Lineage (GTDB taxonomy): Bacteria > Acidobacteriota > Terriglobia > 20CM-2-55-15 > 20CM-2-55-15 > DASTBJ01. Next base: position 191,315 of record CAWIJI010000018.1, read on the forward strand.
CATTTCCAGATCGGCCTGGTATCGAAGCCAGTTGCCGGGATCACGGAGGTCTATGTCCATCTGGTACTGCGGAATCGAGACGAGGTCAAAGGCGTCGGAGTAGCTGGCCGTGCCCCGGTTCAAGTCCGAGGCATCGTAGAACGCCGTCCAGATGTCATTCCCGAAACGGGGATCCTCATACTTGAAAATCAGACCCTTCTCTCCGCCATTAACGTCGAATGCATTCGCCGGGATCCGGCTCTGGTGGTCCACTACAACGCTGAATCGTCCCCGCGATCCACCGTCAACCTCGGCGAAAAATAATCCGGGGGTTTCTTTGTTGACGATCGATTGGAGCAGCCGCGAGGCCAGGTTTACCCCCGTCTCTCGAACAAGATGATCTCCGAACTCGGCCGCCAGCTTCTGCGCATCGGGGGATCCCGATGCAGACGAGCCCGCCACCCCTGCTTCCGACAACCGCTGGTACGTGTCGTCTGAAAATCGAAGGACGGCTTTCGTAAACGTGGAATCCACCGTCGGAGAGTTCAGAAAACGCCTCACGCTTTCCTTCTCGATCTCCAATTCAGGTTCGTGATGCAGCTGGCCCTGGCCCAGGAAAACCGCGCCGTATATGCCACCCTCCACAGGCTCTGCAACATGAAAGTCTCCGCTGAATGTCATCTGGACGCCATCGCGGTCCAGCTTCAAGTTTTGTACCTTGATGGTGGTGCTCCCCAACTTGAAGGCGCGGAGTTGTGTGTACGTATTCTGGGCGGGAGACGTCTCCTGCGCTCGCGGCGACGCCAGCAAGGTGAAGCCGATAAGAACGCAACAGCCCAACAGACGTAAATTGAAATGCATTTTAGCCCCCTATGGAGTCTTTCTGACGAGGCTACCATAGAGGCTTTTATAAATAGCTTAGTTGTATAATGAATTCGAACTATAAATACTATAATAGATGATCGTCTGGAACGCAAAGAAACCCATGTTCACGCCAAACGAACATTCCCAAGAGAAGCCCCATGTCCGGAGCACGCCGCATCTCCTGGGGCAGCCGGATCAATTCGGTGAACGGGGTTGTGCTCATCACCCCAGTCACCCATTGCTTCAGACGAAAATGGGAATGAGCACTAACCTGAGCACTTGTCTGGTTACGGCTGCACGCATGTAAAGTTCTTCGCGTCGTCCGTGCTGCCCGAGTTGTTGTATTTCGCGACCTCGGGGAACGGGCACAGCGGCCGGGCCATGGCGCTTTGTCCGCCGCGGCCTGCACGGCGCGTGGCGACGATTTGATCCGGGGCCTTCCCGGTTTCTCTCCACTGTTCGAGGGCGCCGAGAAAATCCGCCTGATCCGGTCCGACACCACCGCTGCAGTGTCCCATTCCTGGCATCAGGAACAAGCGCATCCAGTCGTCCTGTTTTCCGCCGAGCTTCTTCTGCACGGCTTCGACGTAGTCGATGGTGTTCTCCGGAGCCGGGCCAGGGTCCGCCCACCCGTGATAGAAGAGAAGCTTTCCGCCGCGTGCTTTGAACTTCGAAAGATCGGGATCGTTGGCTTCAATGAAGCCGGCGTTCTTCAGGGCGAGAGCAAGATCCGTATCCAGATTGAAAGACATCTGGTCCCAGTTCGCATCCTGATGCCCGATGTAGCGTGGCATGTCTCCGAAGAGCGGATTCAGATTCTGGCCCGGTGTCGGAATGCGCCAGCCGCTTTCAAAGCCGGGAGAACGTCCGGGGTAAACCGTCTCGCCGTTGCTCGTCGTCACGGGCGAGTAGATGGTTTTCGCATTGTCGACCTGCGCCCGGGTCAGGCAGTCTGCGCCATCGCCTTCCTTACAAAGCAGGACGGAAGGGTCGAATTTGCACATCCGCGGATTGTTGATGATGTTGTCCTTGATGCCGTCACTCTCGTCGCATGCCGCAACGACGGCGTTGGCGAAGAGACTGACTTTTGCCGGGGGAACGATTCTGGCGGGCTCCTTGAGCATCCCGACCTGCAGGGACACCTGCGAAATATTGAGGTGGACGACGTTATACACCGGGGCGCCCGCGATGATGGCGTCGAAGTCTGCAGGGTAGCGTTGGGCTTCCATCATGCCCTGGCGACCGCCCGTGGAACAACCCTGGTAGTATGAGAGCTGAGGCCCGCGGTTGTAGTACGCCTGGATGATGGACTTGGACTGAACCGCCATCTCGTGCATCGACCGGTACCCGAAGTCCATCAGCTTTTCGGGATGACCTACGGCGAACGAAGCGCTCCCTCCTTTATGGCCGGTGTCGTGGGAGGCCGTCGCATAGCCCCTCCGGAGGCCGTCGGCGATGGAGTTTGTCTGGATATTGCCGGCCCATGCGCCATTCCCCGTCGCCAGGAACTTGCCGTTCCAGTTTTCCGCAGGCATCCACAACTCCATCTCGATATGGGAATCGGCCGTGGGCGTCAGCGTCGCCGCGACTCTGCAGTACGCCGGCAAGGCTGCGCCCTGCCCGCCTCTTCCGGTCGGCGCCTGCGGCGTATTGGCCGGGACAAATTGAGCTGCGGTGATGGTGACGTTGGGCAGAGACAAGGTCTTCAGCGTTTCGCATGCCGGTTGCTGGGCCAGCGTCGCGGCTGCAAGAAGAGTCAAAGTGATGCTCATCGCGTTAAACCTCCGAAAGAAATTAGCTGTCGGCCGGCTCGCCGAAAACTGGCCGGGTAATCCCTGACGTTCATCGATTCTGATCCGTCTCCTATAAGCTCAGATTCGGCGGATGGCAAGCAAATGCGACAGCAAGACGTCACTGCAGTCGGTCGTTCGCCTGGCGTGACGCCTCAAAACCGAAACTTCAGCCCGCACTGAAAGACATCGGTCATGGGCTTGTTTTTCAAACCTGTCAGCGAACGCGGACGATTCGCCGCCACGCTCAGATCGGTATTCCTGGATATGCGGATATCCAGGAATACCGTAAGCAGGGCGTAGAGCGAGGCCTCACCCTCACGATTGAAAAAATCCGAATGATCGACGTTGACGTACGGACCCAAACCCAGCCCCAAAGCAAAAGGCCCACCCACGCTGTGTCTTCCTTCCACTTGCAGCGCCACTCCCTTTCGATTCAGCTCGGGAGCCTTCCCCTCGTGCAGAAAGGACACCGTCGCAGCGAAATTTCGGGAAATCCCCGCCGAGTATCCGACCTGGAACGCGTTGCTCAAAGACTCTGAGTGTGTGCTGTTGAGGATCCCGTAGCCGTAGCTGAAGCGGACAGAGTGAGCCGGGGTCTCATGGGCTCGATCGTCTGCGTTTGCGGTACCGGAGTTTGTGGCGGCCCGCTGGTCCCGGCCCTTGAGCCGGTAACCCATGCCGTATAAAACGTTGGTCGAGGGATACCGCCTCCAAACGAAATGACGGTGGACCTCACCTTCGAGGAACAGTCTTTCGGAAATATCGACATCGACAACGCCAGTGATGACGCTGCCAAAGCCCTGCCGGTTCCGAAAGTCGTGGATGCCGCTGCCCGTCCGATCGGTTTCCGAGTAGTAGGCAAAGCCGCCACCGATGTTGAATTCAACCCGTCCGTCCAGGGGACGTTTGCCGACAAGGAGTTCCACCTGAAGATCGTCGCGCGAATGATGGTTGGAGCGGCGGTCGTCGTCGTAATGACCCTGATTGAGGTAAGTCAGCGAACCGGACAACGAACCATGCAATCGCTGTCGGTACCCCACCGCGTAGGCCAGCGAATGCGTTCCCGCCGCCCAGGTGCCGCCCGACCACGATGCAGGACGCTCTCGCGTCGTGCCGCCCAATCCACCCACGGCTACGGTCACGGCGCCGAGGAATGGATCATCCTGAGCCCTACAAGGCAGCGACTCAAAAAGAAGGGTCAGCGCCAATAGCATCGCCTTTGGCGAAGAGCACCTGATCATCGTCCCATTTCCATTTTCTGATCATCGACACAAGACATCCCAGGCTAAGCCGGCTAAAACGTGATCCCGGCCATGGCGTGGTTGCTGTAAATGGCTCCACCGTTGAGTTCGGCAAGAAGACCGCCGTCCAGAGTTTGGGCTGCCTGAGCCGCAGCAAACGGGGCCCATCCGAAGACAATACACGCACAACGGATCGCGACGTGAAAGGGAACCGCGTTTTTTCGCTCTGCTGACAAAAAGACACCTTTTCGGAGGGGCATCATCATTCATGAGGCGACGCGATCTCAAGAGAATTTGTTTCAGCAACACACGCAGGCAACGGCGCAATTGTGACACCTATGTTCACGCAGGAAACCGTAATGCGTTTTTTTGTGGACGGGGGCCTTCGCGCCTATTCGACACAGGACGGGAAAGTTCTGTGGCAGTTCGAGTCGAACAGGGAATTCAAGACCGTCAATGGCGTTAAGGCGAACGGCGCCAGCATCGACGGTTCTCCGGAACTTTCCTGAGCGCGCGGTGTCCAAAGGGGACGTGCGTTATTGTGCAGGCCCGGCCTCAGGATTGTCCTTAGGGATCGAACTGTTGTGACTCGTAAGAGAGAGAATGCCCTTGTTCCCAGTCTCGGGCGGAACGGCGTCCGAGCTTCGGTGGCGTTTGCCGTGTTGCTGACTCTTATTGTCCCAGCTTCCATACTTCCAGTCCTCGCGCAGGGGCAATCCAACCTGCAATTCGAAGTAACCTCCGTCAGACCCAACGATAGCGGGGAGACGGAAAGATATGTCCGCCCCGCACCGGGGCGGCTGTCTATCAGAAACATGACGCTGAAGGGCCTGGTGACCGTTGCATACGGTATCAGGGAGTTTCAGCTTGCGGGAGGGCCGGGTTGGATCGATTCTGAAACGTATGACATCGAAGCCACAGCCGATAGTCGCGCGACGCCGCAACAGTTGATCGGGGCGATGCTCGAGTTGGTGCTGAAAGAGCGATTCAAGCTTTCCGTCCACCGGGAAGCCAGACAACTTCCCGTATACGTTATGACCGTTGCGAAAACAGGTTTGAATCTTCAGCGGTCCCCCGCAGTGACTTGCCTGCCTTTCGACCCCGCCAATCCTCCCTTGCCGGGAGACCCGGGACGAAACCCGAAGGAGATGTGCGGCTCCATAGGCCTGGGACTGACCGTCCTCAATGCGAAGCAGGCAACGATGTCCGCTCTGGCCATGGCCTTCTCTCAATTGTTGGGGCGTACGGTCGTTGATCGGACCGGCCTGACGGGAGAATTCGACGGCCGTCTGATATTTGCGCCGACAGGCTTCGTCCCCAACGGAGTGTCAATCGATCCTGCTCTGCCGAACATTTTTACCGCCGTGCAGGAACAATTCGGATTGAAACTCGAGTCGGGCAACGGCCCGGTCGAAATCGTCTTCATCGATCAAGTAGAAAAACCAACGGAGAACTGAGAAGGAATCCTGTCTGTCCGTCAGGGGCGGTTTTGCGCGGGCCTCGAGCAAGGTCAACACCAGGGACACCAGTGGAACGGCGGACGGTAGAACGTTAAAAGCCGCCCGAAAACGATCACGCACAACCAGCACGTCAGTGACACACCGCCGACGATTCGCGCGCCGAGGGGCGCCTGCTCTCCGGGGCCCAGTGCGACAACGCGGCGAAACATGGTGGTGTAAAACAGCAGAACGTTCACGCCGGCAACCGCCATGGAAAGAAGCTTGAGTTGGAATGACGGGTTGTACATGTACTGATCGGCAGCGGCCGTAAGGAAACAGAATCCTGTCAGGATGTTGATGCAGTAACCCGCCACACCCCAGGGAATCAAGCGATGCAGCGCGGCAAACGGAATTTGACGCCCGACGCCGATCAACCTCAAATCGAACATTCCCACCGTCCCAATCAACAGGGAGAGCCCCAGAAAGTGGAAGCTTTCGGCAATCGGCCATTCCCACCAGCCGTTCATGTACCCGGCCAGCGGGGTCTGTGATGCCCAATTGGCGAGATGTCGCAGGGCTTCGTCCAGCGGCACTAGCACGGCGAGCCTGCCATGATGAACGTACAGGTATACGCGAGCAATCGACCGGCGAAGATCGCGCTCACCCACAGCAGAATGGAAACCGCAGCGAACGCCTTGCCTTTCGCAGGTGACCATGTCTGAACTGTCACCACGTTGCGGCGCAACCACGTCATAAGAATGACGCCGGCAAGAATGCAGCCGATCTTCAGGTAAAACACCGGGTTCGTCAGTGCCTTGGTCGGGTAACCTATCAAAAGCAGCACACCGGAAATCGCGTTGATGACGAAGCCCAGCCACATGAAGGGATAAAACTTTTCCATTGCCCGCAGTTCAACCTTCGGTGCAAACCCGAGAATTCTCAGGTCCACCGCGGCGTTTCCGCCGGCCATGAAACCCATTCCCCATGCATGAGCGATCAGGAAGAACGGAAAAGCGAGCAGGGATGGAGATTCGCGAATCCATATGCTGAACGCCGTAGTCTCAAGCCAGCCTGTAAAGTGGGTCACAACGCGCGAGAGTCTAGCATTTCGAATTGCAAAGAACAGGTATCTAAAAGACTACATTTACGAAACGACTTGAATCGCCGCTTGGCTATTCCCGGGGGTGCTGGCAGAGTAGGGGAATGACCAGACTGCGCTGGGGAATCCTGGGCACCTCCTATTTCGCGCGGCACAAGATGATTCCGGCCCTGCGGGCTTGCCGGCACGCGGAGGTTTCTGCGATCGCCTCCCGGAGTCTCGAGAGGGCCGGCGCTGTTGCAGCGGAATACGAAATCGCGAAAGCCTACGGCAGCTACAGCGAATTGCTGGCCGACTCCGAAATCGATGCCGTCTACGTCCCGCTCCCAAACCACCTGCACGTCCCCTGGTCCATCAAGTCCCTTGAGGCAGGGAAGCATGTTCTTTGTGAAAAGCCTGTGGCGCTGTCCGCGGCAGAAGCACGTCAATTACTGCTGGCGGCCGAGCGCTATCCGCATCTGAAAGTGATGGAGGCGTTCATGTATCGCTTCCACCCGCAATGGCAGCGCGCCCGGGCGGTCATCCGCGAAGGAGGAATCGGGGAACTGCGGACCGTACATTCCTTCTTCTTCTATTCCAACACCGACGTCGGCAACATTCGCAACCAGGTGGAGACCGGCGGTGGCGGCATGATGGATATCGGTTGCTACAGCGTGTCTCTTTCCCGTTTTCTGTTCGACGGCGAACCCCGGCGGGTCCTCGGAATTCTCGGCCACGATCCCATCTTCGGGACGGATCGACAGGCATCCGGCATTCTGGATTTCGGGAAGGGCACGGCGACTTTTACGTGTTCGACCCAGGTTCAGCCCTATCAGCGCGTGCAGGTTCTGGGTTCAGAGGGGCGTATCGAGATCGAGATTCCGTTCAACCCTCCACCGCATGAACGCAGCCGGCTGTGGCATCATCACGGGACCCGCTTTGAAGAGATTTCCTTCGAACCATGCAATCAATACACCCTCCAGGCGGATCAATTTTCTCTCGCCGTCTTGAATGGCACCCCGGTTCCAATACCTTTGACGGACGCCCTCAACAACATGAAAACGATCGCAGCTGTCTTGGAAAGCGGACGACGGAACGAGTGGATCGTTCCGTCGTAACACAACGTGCTACCGGACTAGTCTTCCGGTGGTATCAGGAATACTGTCGTGTTCGATGTTGCCATGGGTGTCACATTGATCGATTGACCGCGCTCTTCGTATCGGGAGAGAAACTCGGAGTTTTGATAGGCGCCGTTCAAAACGTTCTCCCAGGCGAAAACCTTGTAAGAGCCCGGCGGGACGCCACGAAAAACAAAGTGTCCTGCTGTATCGCTGGTTGACGTTTTGTAGAGAGACAGGTTCTGTCTCCTCGGGGTTGAAGGTACCAGCACAACCATTGCGCCCTGTCTTGGTTGTTGCTTCGCATCGAGGACGTTGCCTTCTACAGCGCCTCCGTCGGTTTTTACCCGCACCTCGATGAGTTGGGGTGTTTCGGATCCAATATGAATCCCGTTGTCAAAGACGCTGACGCCCGCCTCCCGGACATCCTCCACGTAGGCCCCGCCGGCCGGAGTTCCGCGCTGTCCGCGCAGGCCGCCTGCCCCGCCGAGAAATACGGGGACGTTCACCTGAAAGCGATAATCGCCCTCGTAAACAGAAGTGATCGTAAATGAACCGTCGGCGCCCGGCTGGACCTGGCGGGAGTTCAGCAGCCCGGGCGTGAAACGGGCGCTGTCCGCCGGCTGCAAACCTATTCGAACGCTGTTCAATACGTTCGAGGCGCTGCCGTCGACGGTTGCGTAACCTTTTATTTCGACCGGCGCATGGATTGGCACAACAATACCTGCAAGGTTCTCAAAGCCTGTCGTTAGCGATGTACGCCCGAGGTAGAAAGGCGGATCGGCGGGGCCGGTGCCGTCCGGTGTCGAGTTCTGGAGTCTGCCGAAGAGATCATAGGAACCGGGTAGAACACCTGAAATCTGGAACTGTCCTGTTGTGGGTCCGTCCATGGCTGCCGAGCCATTGGTTGAGAAACTCTGGTCCGCGAGCGAATCGCGGTCATGCGGCACAAGAAAGAGCAGGACGGACTGGCGGATGGCCTGCCCCCGCGGTCCGCTGCGTGCCGGAACTGTCACGCTGCTCAGGACCTGTCCGGACACCGTGATTGTTCTCATTTTCCGAACGCTGATAGCCATGTCTGTAAGTTCTTCGCCGCCACGAAGCGTGATTCTTCGCGCGTCTTTGGGCTCTAGAGCATCCGGATAAAACGTGCGGACAATGTCTTCTTTAGGCTCGGGTAGGGCGCCACGGTTGACTGCAGCGAGGAGATTATTCCGGTTCGGAGCGGGTGTCACGCTCAGGTAATACTCGCCGGGCGGCAGCCGGTAAACGCGAAACTTTCCTCTGTCGTCTGTCTGGACGTTGTTTCCTGCGTTCTGCAGCAGGGCCGCGCCATTCTGATAGTTAAGCCGTAACATCTGCACGCGTCCATTGACGACCGGATTTCCTTCGGTGTCCACAGCCCTGCCCTCGACCGCGGCGCTTGGAATCAACGTCACCGTAAGGTTCGTCGAAGGCGCTCCGGCACTCAAGTTCACATTGATACTGGCTACGGTCGGATAGGCTCCGCCGATTCCCGGCCCAAAGTAGCCTTCCCGTTCGGCACGCAAGGTGTACGGCCCCGGAGGCAGATTGGGAAACGCAAAATGTCCATCGCGGTCCGATGCGGTTGTCAGCGCAACTGAAGCCGGCTGTGTGCCTGCGCCCCCTCGCGAGCTTTCAAGCCCATTCAGCAAGGCCGTTGGCAGAGTGACTCCAGCCGCGCGGGCCTGGTCCACAATGTTTTGCAAGTTCTGTGCGTTTTGTCCTCGCAGCGCGGCCGGATTGGCCAGTGAAAGCTGGACGTCGGATAGAGGCTCCGCCGTTCCGGCCTTTACCACGACTCCCTGAATCGTAATCGTTTGCTGGAGTTGCACCGCTCGAATCGGAACGGGCTGCAACACGACGATTCCCGCGGCCAAAGACAGTATGCCCAGGGCGAAGAGTAGCCGTCCATGCATACGCCGAGAGTATTAAAAGATTGGGGATAAATCAAAGTCTTACCGCACTTGGGATTTGGGGTGGAGTTCCGCCGAGAGTGCCGCGACAACAGCCAGTTCGCACTTGTGGAATTGCGGCGACCGGCATTTCCGAACTGCCTGATTAACCACGACGCCGAAAGTATGACGAGGATGCGCTGCGGCAGCAGTCGGGTTCTGAAGTAAAAGCCTTGCTGCTCCCTTGTCCAGGCTGCACTATTTAGCTTGCGGGCGATGTCTATCGAAGGAGTTTCCCTGTCCAGACGCGGAAAAAAATGGTTGTCGAATCTGCTGCTGGCGCTGCTCTGGCTGAATTTTGTCTATTTCTGGTTTCGCGTTTATAGAGAAACCTGGGCTGCCGATTACAAACACTCGATCAGCTACCTCTCCATTCTCGTGATCGGATATGCCGTGATAGTTATGTTCTGGATTGTTCACAATGTCCGTATCTACAACAGTAAAGGACCCAGAAAGCGCCTGCGTGTTGTTGCTGAAAGTTTCGCAGAAGACGCACTCCGGAATCCGATTGCATTCCGAACCGATCCCAAGGCGACACAGTCCATCGTGATCGAAGTCCTCGACGGTCAGAAAATCTTCACCCGAAAGCCTGCATCAGACGGAACACTCATTCCGTCGGGAAGTTAGATGCAGCATGAGTCTTCAGGAATCCCTCTCTGCGATTGAAGCAACGCGTATCTATTCGGTCGTCATCACCTTCTATGGACTTTATCCTCTGCTGACCTGCTTCATCTACATCATCACCGCCATCATCTATTATTTCCGGCGTCCTTCACGACCAAAGCCAATGGTGGAATCGCACCTTCCCTTTGTTTCGGTCCTTCTTCCCGCCTACTGCGAGGAGGATGTCATTGAACGTTCGATCAATGGAATCCTGACTATGGACTATCCGCGATTCGAACTTCTGGTGATCAACGACGGGTCCACGGACAAGACCGCCGAAAAAGTGGGTCCCTTTCTGTCCAACCCGCGAGTGCGCCTTCTGGACAAGGTCTTCAATGAAGGCAAGGCGATGGCTCTCAATGACGCGATCCTGTGCGCAAGGGGCGAACTGATCATGGTCATGGATGCCGACGCGGTTCCAGACCCATACATGCTTCGCGCAATGGTTCCTCATTTCACATCTGCCCGAGTGGCTGCTGTTGCTGGAAATCCACGCGTGCGAAATGCCACGAGTCTGCTGGCCAAACTGCAGGCCATTGAGTTCAGTTCCGTGATCGGATTGATGCGGAGAGCGCAACGCATATGGGGCCGGGTGATGTGTGTGTCGGGGGTTGTGGGCATGTTTCGAAAATCTGCGCTCATTGACGTTGGCATGTTTACGCCTGGAATGGCGACGGAAGACATCGATCTCACGTGGAAACTCCAGACAAAGTTTTATGACATTCGATACGAGGGAAGCGCCATGGTCTGGATGCTGGCGCCGGAGAAAATCGATGTGTGGTGGAGTCAGCGCAAACGGTGGGCGTTCGGCCTGGGACAAGTCCTGCGCCGCTACTCCCACGTCCTGCGCACCTGGCGAATGCGCCGAATGTATCCGCTCTATATCGAAAGTGCGTTTTCGTACATGTGGTCCATCACCTTTGTCGTCGTAACTGCATTCTGGATCTTTTGCTATGCGGTCGGCCACCCACCCCGCGGCGGCTCGCCAATTCCAAGCTTCTGGGGGATGGTGATCTACACGTTCTGCCTGCTTCAACTGGCCTGCGGAACATGGCTGGACTCCGAGTACGATCCCGAGATCGTTTACTCCTACCCCGTCAGCATCATCTATCCAACGGTTTACTGGATTCTTCTCGCATTGACATCCTGCTTTTACACAACCAAGGGACTGTTCAAAAAAGTGAATGTTCTCCAGCCCGTTCGCTGGAACATCAAACACTCGTATGAGCAAAAGCCTTAACACCGCCTTTATCGCCGCATGGGGCATCGCGTTGCAGTGCACGTCGTACTCCCAGGCCCTCAATCCTTCTGACGCCGCTCGTTCTCTCTCGGAACAGGCGCTGGCGAAGGCCGTGGCCGGTGATACGGCCGAAGCATTGCGACTTTATGAATCCGTGCTTTCGGTTTTACCGGAAGACATCCCCATTCTGCGGGATTATGCCGTTGTGCTGGGTTGGGCCGGCGACTATCCGCAATCCATCCAGACGATCCGGAAATTGAGAAGCCTGCAAAACGATCAACCGGAATGGGCTCTGCGCGAGTTTGCCCGAAGCTACCTGTTTGGCGACGCAACGGCCGACGCGCTGCGGGCATACGATGAACTGGTGGCACGGGGCGATGATTCCGAGCAGACACTAGCGAGACGAGCCCTGGCGCTGCGATGGCTCGGCCGCAGCGCGGAAGCCATAGATCAATACAAGGCGCTGCGGGAACGCTTCCCGACATCTGCAGGCGCCTACGCAGGGATTGCGAATACCCTGGCCGACCAGAACAAACTCTCCGAGGCGTTGCGTACATTGGAATCCGTTCCCCCTCTGGAAAACAATCCGGAAATCCTGCAGGCCAGGATTCGAATCCTGAATTTCATGGGACGTCACTTTGAGGCACAGCGCGTTATCGCAGCCCTCCCACATGAACTGCTGGATACCCGTGAGTCTCTCGAAGAAATGGTCGCTGCGGAGCGGTGGGGAGGAAACCCGGCTGCTGCGAAGAGAGATGCCCTGAAGTTGTGGACATTGTTTCCCGACACTCAAGGCCTTTGGGCTGGAATCCGATCCGAATATGGACACTCCGTCGCTCCTGGTTTCCGCTACGGCAAGGACAGTGACGGTCTAACGGACCGCACGGCAAGTCTGGACCTCTCATTTCACATCAATCCCGCACATGTGCTCCGCATCGGCTATCAGTACCGCTGGCTGGAACAGAATCAGACCGTCCGCAACCTCGTCCGGTATGACCTGGGATGGACCGGCACTCTCAACCGTCGGCTCATGGTGTATGCGACGGCTTCTAATGTGGACTATCGACTTTCCGGAGTTTCGCGAAAATTTGTCGGAGACGCGTCAGCTGTCGTCACCGTAAATGATGACATCCGTCTTAGTGGCGGCGGCGGCTCCATTGTCATGGATGCATTCAATGCCATTGGCAATCAGGTCACGGCACCTTTCGGTTACGGAGAAGTCGCCATCCGAATAGATCCGGGCACTCGATTCCGGGTCCGATATTCGCGCTATGCCTTTTCAGATGGCGTTACCCGGAATCGTGCGGATGCGGAGATCACTCGGTCACTCCTGATCAGGTCGCGGGCGCGACTCTCAATAGGATGGCGGTCGAACCTCATGTGGCACGATCTGCAGACCGACGACTTCTATAGCCCGACGCGACTTCAATCGCATCTGGCCGTTGCCCAGGTCGAGGGTCAAATTACGCCAGGGCTCAACTATGCTGGCGAGATCGCCGGTGGATGGCAGTCGGAAAGTAACAGCCCGATTTTGCATCCATTTCAGACAAACGCAAAGCTGCTCTGGCAGCCTGAAAGACATGTTCGGGCAATCATGGAGGCCGGCAAATCCACATCGTCTGTAGACCGCATTGGTACTGGACTTCGCACCTATTCCCGGTGGGTTGCAAGCGCAGGCATCGAAATTCGACTCCCCTAACTCATTGATTCAGCTTATTTCCCGGCGTGGCTAACACGGGGACCCGCTTTCTGCATAGCAGTTTGCAACGCAAATGGGATATTCTCTTCAGTGCCTGAGCTTCTAAGAACAACTCAGAAGAGGACGGATAAGATGGAACTGAAACGTGCCCTCAGAAATGGATTTCTCGCTTCTTTAGTTCTGCTGGTTTGTGCCAGCGGAATTCCTTCCTACGCCAACAGTATCAACCTCCTCGTTAACGGCAGTTTTGAAACTCCCCTCATCCCGGCCGGTTCGACGTGTGGAGTCTATGGCGATTGTTTCGGCTTCCACAACGGCGTTGCGGGCAACGACAATATCGGCGGATGGCAGCTGATAGGGAAAGGCGGAGTAGACAGCAACGGCGTTGCAATTCCCGGAGCGCCCTCGACCATCATGCAGCTCGGTTATAACTATATGGAAACCGACAACGCGACAGGGCTGCCTCTATATTTCCATCCGCAGGATGGTTCCCAGTCTGTCGATTTGACTGGCGAAGGAAACCAGGGAACAACCAACGGCATCAAACAGGCCGTCAACACCCAAATCGGCGTGGTTTATTCGCTGACCTTCTGGTTTGGGAATCAAACATCCACCGCGCCGGGCTATACCGGCCCTGCAGCTCTCGCCCTCTACGTTGACGGCGCAGCGATCGGCTCCTACGGCGGCTCCGGCAGCGCCGTTGAGGACGTGAGTTGGACTCGATATCGCTACCAATTCACGGCGTCTTCTGCACAAACGGTCATTGCCTTTCTGAACGACACTCCGTATGGAAACAACTTTGCGGGACTCGACAACGTATCTCTGACCGCTGTCCCCGAACCCGCATCGTTCGCCCTGCTGTCGATAGGAATGGCTTCCATCGCAATTCTCCGGCATCGCAAGAAGCTGAAACGCGCGTACTGATCCCGCGAAGACCTGTTTTTGGCCGGATCGCGGACTCGACGTACTTGCGTTCGTGACGCGGGGCGCAAATCAGCTACTTCAACACGGGATACAGCACCCAGTCTCCGTCCGGCGCCGGTTCAGGGCTCGTTTCCCAGACGGCGGCTATTTGCGTCTTATTCCGTGCGCCTTGCCGATTCGAGATCCGAGCATCTTCCGGGCGGGCAGTGCGGCCTCCGTCGTCGTTGCGATCCGCTCCCACGCTGTAGATCAGAGGATGGGAGTCTTCAATTCGGAAGCGCACGGGCTCACCCGTAATTCGGTCTGCCGGAACTTCGGGCAACAATTGCGGAACCAGGGCGTTCAAGTCGTCCGGATACCTGCCGTGCTCGCGGCGGAAGACTTCCAGCCCGATTGCTGCCAGGAGGCCATCGCGGCGGCCCAATTTGAGCTCCGTCGTCTCCTGCGAAAAACGGCTGGATGTGAGCAGAGCCGTGCCCATCCAACCGAGAGCGGACCTGCTCGAGGCGTTCAGGTCCTCCTGAACGCTCCGCCAGTCGATATCCCGCATGGGTAGCCTCAGGTTGGCCGCTGCGCGATCTGCGAGGCGAGCATATTCCTTCGCGAGGGTCTGGCGGGACGCGACAAGCAGTACGGCTGGGGGTTGTAAGGCCTTGCCCAGCCATGAATTTTTGTTTCCGGGGATGCTGCCTCTGAAGTACGCAACGCCCTGCGGCGTCAACCTGCCGTTGCCCGAACCATCGTCGGTGAAGGAGCGTTGAAGCATGTCTTCGAAGCTCATCCGTTCCATGTCGAGGGTAATCATGTCACCGGCGACTTTCGGCCTGGAGAGGCGTTGGGCCAACGCGATCCAGTTCTCATTCTCGATCAAAGCCGGATCATTACGGAGTGTCTGCTCGATTTGGTCCAGTGCCGCATCGTAAATCGAGAGCGATACCATTCCGCAGAGCAGCGGAGCGTGATCGCCCACCTGGTGGGAAAGACCGAGAAGCGAGTTCATGTCTCGAAGCAGCCGTTTCTCATCGCGCGCCTGGCGCGCCAACACCGCATCTGCGCGAAGCAGATTCCCCAGATTGCGCAAAGCCTGCAGAGGCGGCAGCTGCACACTGGTTAATTCCTGCCCCGTGACAGGATCGATTTCTGGCTTCAGATCGGGCCAGAGCTCGGGGTCGCGCAAAGAACCGTTGGCGCCGATGAGAAAACCCAGCTCGGGTTTGGCGGCGCCCTGACGAATCCATTCCAGCTCCGTCTGGTGTTCCGCCACGGATTCCGCCAGGAATTGCCACTCATTCGCACCAGGTCCGGCTTCGAACCTGGGAGCTGGAAGCTCCTGGCGCCAGAGCGGGCCGAGGCCGACCAGCGCTCGTCGGTACATGGGCCAGGCGCGATCCTCCGGAGGAGTCTTCTCGACTCTTTGATTGACGGAGGCGACGTAATTCATTCGGGGCGACGGATAGCCGGCAAAGAAGTAAACAGCGAATCCGAAATAGAAGAGAAGCATCGTTGCCGTGGACCAGCCTGCGACGCGCAAGACTTGCAACGAGACCGGCCGATTTCGCCGCTTTGCGCGTCGCAGGAGTGTAGCGGCCAGCGATTCATCTCCGAACGCCTGGATGAGTTGGTCGGGTGAACCTCCCGACTTGAGGCCGTCGGCGAAATGGCTGATCAATTCCTGAGTGACTTCGAGCTTCTCCAGGCGCCATAGGCGTGTTTTTTCGACGACGCGTCGGATCAACTGCTTGACCGGGGGCGGCAGCGCCGCCGCTTCCAGGGCGCGCCGAAGGTCCAGCCGGGTTGTGATCTGTCCACGCAGGGCGTCGCGTATCGGGGTGTAACGCATTTTGTACCAAAGGCTTTGTTTCATGGTGTCGGACATCGGTTGACCTCTTAAGTCCGGGGTCCTGTGACGCCCAGCTTTCCCATCGCCACCGAGAGTGCTTCCCACTGCTTTCGGTGGCGCGCGAGCTCCCGGGTGCCTTTCCGCGTCAGACGGTAATACTTCCGCGGCCGCCCGTTGTCTGCTTCCTCGACGCGAGCGGCGATCAGGCCCTTGGCCTGGAGGTTGTAAAGCAGGGGATACAGGGTGCTCTGTCCCATGGCGAGCACGCCGTCGCTGTGGCGGTCCAGAAGCTGAACCAGTTCGTAACCGTACTTCTCTCCGCTTTCGAGCAGCATCAGAACAGCCGCTGGTCCGGCGCCACGCATCAGCTCCCTCTCAATCCGCATGAATGCACCTCGCTTCCGGAGTTGAGACTATACTGTGTGATGCATACTATGCAAGGCGATAATTGGAGGACTCGACACCTCGGCTGGAAGAATTCGGCTGTCCGTGCGTCTTTGCGGCAAAGATCAAAGGCACGCCGCGCTCGATGTGAAACGGCGTGCCCTGAGAAGGGCTCTCCAAACGCCTACTTCATCGTGTTGGGCGCTCTGCTGCCAACCATCACCAGTCCCACTCGATTCACACCGCTTTCGGCCATGACGAGATTTCCGTCGGGTGTGGTTTTCATGTTGCGGACAACTCCGCCACCTCCGGGAATAATCCAGCTCTGAAATTTTTCCGTCTGGATATCGAATCGGACCAGGACGTTTGGCCGGATCGCGGACTCGACGTACCAGATTGCTCCGTTCAGGTAAGTGATTCCGTAGGGCTGTGATCTCGGGCCGCTCGGCGATGGCCAGTCGGTCACCTTGCCTGTTTTCGTGTCGAGGCGGCCGAGGTACCCGCGCGCGTAGTCCGAGTACCAGATGATGTCGTCCGGACTGATGGCGATTCGCCGCGGGCGCGAATCGGGATTGGGGAGCGTGTATTCCTTGATGGCGAGGGTTTCGGGGTTGATTTCGATGATCTTGTTCGTCCCGAAGTCACAGACCAGGGGAACGCCTTTGCTGGAAAACACCATGCCGTACGGGTTTGCCCGTTCAGTCGGGGTCTTCTGAAGCTTGATCTCTCCGGTCTTCGGATTGATGCGGCCGATGTAATTGGAATTCTGCGCGGTAAAGAAGACCATACCGTTCTCTGCGATCAACGGTGTGTGAGGGTCGCGGACGTCCTCGGGAAGGTGGTATTCCATGATGTCGCCGGTTTTGGGATCGAGCCTCCCAACGTATCCTTTCGAGTTTGCAGTAAACCAGAGATACCCTTCCTTATCGAAAGCCAGGCCGTGAGGGCCGGAAGCCGGAGTCTTAACCGGGTATTCCTTCATCTCTCCGGTTTTCGGATCCAGGCGGCCGAGCACGTTGGCGAACATTCCCGTCCACCAGATCGTGCCGCTCGGTCCGGGCTCCGGATCGTGAGGGCGTGAGCCGAGCGACGGCAGATTCCACTCTCTGAACGAGACGTTCATCGATCCGGGTATGACGACCGGCTGTGGCCTGGGCTGCGGCGGATAATTCCTGGCGAGATAATCGCCGATAGCGTTCTGCTGGTCGGTCGGCAGTTTCACCATCGTGCCGAACAGGTCGACCCACTCCTGCTTCGTGTTGCCGCCGGCGTTCGCGATCAGCCCGAGCGCATGGCATTTTGAACACTCGCCCTGAACCGCATCTTTGCCCGGTCCGTCCGGCAGGTTGATCTGTCCCCGGCCGCCACGCCCCTGGCCGGGAGCCGCTTCGATCCCGGCGCTTCCACCCTCATGCAGCGCAGGCGCGAAAAGAAGTCCGAGCAAAAGAAAGGCCCCGACTGCTGTGCGTACGTCTGATCGATCCAACATAACTGCCTCCAATTCTTGAGAATCTCGCGAGTTGCTCCGTCGTTTAGTGGTCGGAGTGTAGTCAGAATAAGAGCCCGGAATGGAGAATTCCAGTTCGACGTCGCAACTTTTTTCCTGCTGCTCGACCGGTGTATCTCGCCATAGTGGCACTTGCCGAGACCGTTCTGAAAGCCCTCTCTGCGTGCAATAGCTGGCACGGAAATTCCAACCAGTGGTAGCAAGCGCCTGCACTGGTGCACTGGTCAGGCACTTCACATTCGAGTCTCCTTGACTTCGTGCGGCCATGTCGAAAGGAAGCCGTGTTGCTGCGACTTACCCGAAAGAGAGGCCAATGTGGCAAGACGCGGACTTGTTCTGCTTGGCGCAATGCTGCTCGCACCCCTGGGAGCCCAGGCCCAATGGAAGGCTTCGGTGTTCTCTGGGCTGGCCTCGGTCAGCAGCGGTCTCGACGAAGTGCCCGGGCCGGGGGACTCCACGACGACAGAGTCTTCGATGTTGATCGCACCCATCCGCCCTTCATTCGCAAGAGAGACCGCGCGATCCACATTCGCGCTGGGATACCGGCCGGAGGTGGAGTACTTGCGTGGCGCAGACCGACAAATCGAGTGGAATCACTATCTCGACATTGCCTACCGTCGTGCGCTGGGGAAGCGCACGAAACTCGAAGCCGCATATTCCTTTGTGAAGAACTCGGACCCGGTGCGTCTGTTTACCGACAACATTTTCGTGATGCCTCGCAGCAATTTCCGTGAACTCGCAACAACCGTTTCACTGGGCCACGAAATAGCTCGCCGGACGACCATTGGGATCCGATTCGACAACACCTTGACGCGGATCGATACGAGCGATCCGGACGAGACCACGTTCCTGAAGCAGAGCGGGTTCGCCGGAACGGCGAGCGCTTCATATCATTTCAGCGTGCACCAGAAAGTGACGGGCTCGTATTCGGCTCTTAAGTTCAGTCCATACGAGTTCGCCGATTCGGGCGACGTCACACGATCTCTGTCGAATGTGCCTACTGTCAGGGCAGGAATATCTCGATTCGCATTCCAACTGGCACTGGCGGCCGCAAGATCCTCGACAACGCCTTCCGGCATGGCTGCCGGGGCCAGGATTGGGAGCCCTGCGGGAACCGACGGGGTCTTGCCCACGGCGTCGGCTGAATCCGGGTCTCCGGCGGTCGCGGATTCCAGCCTCCCGGCAACAGCGCGTCCTCCTGCAACGGCTCCCGCGCCTCCCGCAGCAGATCCACTTTCTACGACTACCCCCGCGCCACCACCCCCGGCTCCGAGTCCCGAGCCGGGAGGCGCATCGGGCGGGGGGCTCCCGTCACCCGGCACGCTGGTCGGCGTCGTGACACCGCCTCCCACGCCTGCAAAAAAAAGCCGGTGCAAAGGAAAAAAGACAGACAAGGACTGCCCGGCAAACAGCAACGCCACCGCAGCCTCCGGCGGCGGGGCCGGTTTTGTGTCGACCGTCGCCGCCGCAAAACCGGTGCCGTTCGCCACTGTCAACGCCGATGGAACAGTAAGGACGCTCGGCGATCCGTTTCACGTGCTGAGCCTCACCTACTCCTACACGCGAGGAACAGAATTCCTGTTCGAAATCACGGGTGGAGCGATGCGCGATCGCAACATGTCTTATATCTTCGGCACACAGATAGAGCGTCGATTCAATGTCTTCTGGATCGGCGCAGACTTCGAGCATTTCCTGTCGCATTACGGAACGATGCCGGCGTCAGCCGGATTCCCGGCAGCCGCGCTTTCCCTGACCGCCGGGGCAGGAGCCCGATCGGCTTTCAACGCCGTAACTTTTCGCGCCGGAGGGAACATCACGCGGGCGCTGGAATTCCAGCTCTCCGGCTCGCTATCGCAAAGCAATGCCAACTTCGTGGAACATGACGTTCAGGCGCGGATCGCCAGGGCTCGTTTGACATATTGGTTGACCGACAGATTAGGCCTGTCCGCCACAGGGGACACCTTCGTTGAAGACCGGCATGATCCGGACACCACTGCTTTCTCCCGCACCCGTTATTATGCAGGGATTCAGATTCACATTTCGCCGCCTCCCCGGCGCGCCGAGCGTCTGCCCCGGGAGGAGCTGGACAGGACCCGGTAAGGACAATATCTTGGAGACTCTCATCGAACATCGTCGACTCGTCATAACTGCGCCCTGAAACCCTGCTGCGCCGCCTGCCTGAAGTTGGCGCTTGATGGCATCGCAGATATGAGTCGCAAACGGCAAGCGACGAACTAGACGGGGCTCCGCCCCGGACCCCGGCTCGGGCGCTTGCGCGGCGCCTTCGGCGCTAGCACGCCGGAGGCGTGCTTGAGACTCACGTTTCAACGTCGCCATCGCCTTGCGGACGAACCTGCAAACCGGAGACGTAACCTCGTGTCTCCGCGCCCGCTCAGACTCAAAAATGTCTAAACTCCAGGCACGCCGGAGGCGTGAAAGGAAGGTCGCCCCGGGTGGAGCGCAGCGACACCCGGGGTTATCTCACGAGGGCGTTCGCACCCCGGCAGGGGTGCGAGGAATCCCTGCACCCCTGCCGGGGTGCAACATTCCCGTTACGGTAACCCCGGGTTGCGCTCGCTTCGCTCGCTTAACCCGGGGCTAAATTCTCAGCACGCCTCCGGCGTGCTCAGACTCACGTTTCAACGTCGCCATCGCCTTGCGGACGAACCTGAAAACCGCAGACGTAACCTCGTGTTTCTCGTTACGCCCGGCATAACGAGCTAACCGCTTTTCATGCACGGCAACCACGACTCCGCCGCGCCGGGCAGCGAAGAAAGACTCTCATCGGGGTTGCCTGCATACAATCACCGAGTTCGGTAGGAGGGACTGCGAACGACCACTCTTCAGACTCGCTGGCTCATCGCTTTATGATCCGGTCTTTCAAGTCGGAAAGAGCCTTTGGGTCCTCCAGCGATGACCCGAATACTTCGTGTGCCGCCTCCCCGATGGCGCGAATCTGGCGGGCATAGGCGCGGCAGTGGCGACACATCATCAAATGGAAGCGCACGGCGAAACGCTCCATGAGTCCAGCACCGGCGATTTCACCGCTTCCGATCCTTTGTTCCACTTCCCGACACTTGAGCATGGGCCTATCTCCCGACGCCTTTTGCTTCCAGGCAGTCTCGCAAGTGATTTCTGGAGCGATGGATCAAAACTCCGAAGTTGGATGGCGTTACGCCAAGGATCTCGCAGATCTCACTGGTTTCCATGGACTCCACTTCCCGGAAGACGAAAGCCAGACGCTGCTTGCTCGGAATGCCTTCCATGCAATCGTTGATGTGCTTTCCAACTTCACGCCTGTAAACCGCCATATCTGCGGTCTGTGGCGGCCGGGCCCACGTTCCGTCAGCGTGAAACCTGCTGCGATCGACCTCCTCCAGGCCATCGAACTGTCGACTGCGACCAGCCTGGCGGCCAAACTCCAGAATCTTGCGGTAAAAATCCCGAACAGCCATGTTCGTACCCGCGAGCGGCCTTCGAACTCCGGCATCTTCTCTATAAAGGTTGCGAATGCGGACTGAACCACGTCTTCGGATTCCTGCGCCTGCAACCCGGAGGCACGCGCGGCGCGAAGCGTCTGCGGGAAGGTAAAGTGTCACGACTCTCTCCATGGCATCGCGATCCCCTTCGCGGAGTTGCGCCACAAAAGGGGATCGTCGATGTCCTCATCCTTCATTCGGTTATGGATTAATGTGCCTCGATCGTCGAAATGGCGCAGCTTCCGCAGTGCAACTGACCATAAGTCCAACCAAGAATGCCGCCATAAATCAAGTGGCCCATGAGACTGGGAAGCGCCTGGGTAGCCGCGGCAAGGGTCCAGGCGGTGCCCATTCCCATCATCAACGGCATCAACGTTAGGGGGCCGAGAAGCCACCAAACTCCACCGTAAACTAGTCCGTATCCAAGTCCGGCATTCCGCGTTTCGACTCGTGAGCCAAACAGGAATGCGAACGTCGCTCCGATAAATGCGCTGATAAACAAGTGCACCATAAGTCCGACGCCGGCGGAGGGGAAACCCACCATTTTCCCAATCATGGGCAACATGCCCATCATGCCCATCATTACGCCAAACACGATACCCCCAGCAATGCCTCCTACGATTCCATACTTTACGTTTCCTGAACTCATACCTACCTCCCGGAAATTTTTGTTTGGACCATTTATGGCCTCCAGAGAGTGAGTGCGACGCGGAAGCGATTTCTTACAGAAAAGTCACACGACCGCAGGACCGGCCTGAGCTCAGCGCCGGCGAATCGGCTGTCTCCAGGTCTACGGATGGGAGATCCAGGTGCTCGAAACGGGTCTTCTGGCGATCGTTCTCTGCCCGCTGTTCGACGGCAGGCCTCTCCGGAGCAGAGCGCCTCGGAAAGTCGTCGTCTGGCTCTTCCGACGGTGTTTCCCATGAAGCATGGGCCGAGGTCGCCAGTCCGGCCGACGCGACGGGTGCGCTCGATCGCATCCGCTGCAACCCTTTCGTCCGCGTCTACTCTCCGAGGTTCATCACCCGATCGACCGCGTCTTTCCACGCCGCGGCCTGAGACGTCCACGTCAGCGATGACCCCGCAGCGGCGCAGCGGGATGCCCACTCGTCTCGCGGCGCGCCGTGCTGCAGCGCCAGGGAACCTCCGCTCTCGAGCACGTAGCCGAGCGAACGGGCCTGCACGAATTCCGTGTAGTCGCCGACGTCCTTCGTGATCGCGACCGGAAGGCCGCAGTTGAGATACTCGGCAAACTTCACTGGCGAAGACGTCCGGATATTCGGCGACGGCCGCAGCAGCAGGAAGCCCAGGTCGGATGCGTTCAACAGGGCCGGCACTTCGTTGTGGGCGGCACGCATGACGTGGAAAGTCCCTTCCGGCAGATGTGCCGCGACAAACTCCCGGGCGGCGGTGACCTCCGTCGTCACCACCAGAAGAAAGGCCTGCGGCATCGAGGCCAGCACGTCCCTGAACGCCCGAATCAGAAGGTCCGGGTCGTACCATTCAAAAAAGCTCCCAAGGTGGATGCAGACGAAGCGTTCCGTC
Organism: uncultured Acidobacteriota bacterium; assembly: GCA_963836435.1. Lineage (GTDB taxonomy): Bacteria > Acidobacteriota > Terriglobia > 20CM-2-55-15 > 20CM-2-55-15 > DASTBJ01. Next base: position 214,084 of record CAWIJI010000018.1, read on the forward strand.
ACGCCGAGGCGGCGTCGGGCCTCGATTCTTAAACCGGGATCGCAGCGAAATGCGGTCGAGTCGGTGGCGCAGGGCACCACGGAAATGCGCTCCGGCGGAATACGATAACGATCCTCGAGGTAATCGCGCAGCATACCCGATACCACCAGAACGTGATCCGCATTGCGGGCCACCCACGATTCCAGCCGTTCCAGCACCGCGCGCGAAGCGCCGCCTCCCTTGCCGAGATAGACGTACTCCTCGGGAATACGGCCATGGTAGTCCAGGATCACACGGTAACTGTGCAGGCGCCGTGCCGATAGGGCCAGAGCCGCCGAGTACAGGTTGTGCGCGTGAACGATCCGGATCGGCCGGAGGCGGCGCAAGCGCGCGACTTCCGCATAGAAACGGTGCATCGACGAGCGGCCCACGCTGCGGAACGGCGTGTCGACGCCCGCCGGCATGGTGAATCCTTCCGGGTTGCGGTCGAAGAGCAGCAGGAACGTGTGCAGGCCGGAAAGCGGATCGAGGTGCTGCAGTTCGCCCATCACCCGGGTGCGATAGCCGGAGGACCGCGACAGATCGCCGTAAGAGACGACCAGGTCCCAGCCGTCTGTCGACACGCAGCTCAAATCCACCGAGCGCGCGGCCCGACGATTTCGCGGGAACGCCGGGACCGCAGCCGGTCCGGTATCCGTCCCATCAGCCAGAATAAATCGCCTTGCGCCAGATAGGAGAAAACGCGTCGTGTTCGGGCATAGGTCCGGACGCAGGCTGCCGGAAACGATCGGAACGGATAACGCAGGTGCAGCGTCCGCAGACGATCCAGTTCCGTTGTGCACCGGTCCAGTTCGGTCGAGGATTTGGATGCGGGATGGATACGGAAGCTGGCCACGAACTGCTTCACGTGCCGGAAACGGGCGCCCGCCGCAACGAAACGAGTGAACAGGTCCGTGTCGAAGGCAAAGGCAAAGTCCGGATCGATGCCGCCGGCCTTCTCATAGATGTCTTTGCTCCAGAATGTGGCCGGCTGCTGCAGGTCGAAACCGCCGTAGAGGTACCCCAACGGCACAAAGGGCGTCTGCCGCCGTTCTCCGATCCGGTGGCCGTCTGTGTCTACCCAGAACGTGTCGCCATAGACGACATCGAAGGACGACTCGGTGAATGCCCGGGCGATCCGTTCCAGTGCTCCGGGCAGATACAGGTCGTCGGAGTTCAGGTACGCCAGCACGCGGCCGGTTGCACGGCTCAGTCCTTTGCGGATGGCGTCCGCCGCACCGGCGTCTTTTTCCGACACCCAGTAGGCGAGGCGGTTCTCGTAGCGGCGGATGACGTCCACAGTCTCATCGCGCGACCCGCCGTCCACGATCATATACTCCAGGTCGGGATAGTTCTGGTCGAGCACCGAACGGATGGTCTGCTCGATAAAACGCCCCTGATTGTAAGACGGCGTCACCACCGTGATGCGCGGCCAGGTCATGGAGGTCATTGTAAGCACAGGTCTCGGGCCGGGCAAACCGCCTGACGATATCAAGGTTAAAGCGTGCCCAGGGCAGCGCGAGTTTCCCGGATTTGCGAGGCATGGCGGCGCGCGTGACCTGCGATCAGGTGAACAATCTCGACTCCGTTCAGATCCCCGAGGCGAAGATGTTTTGCGCCGACCGAATAGAGCTTGTCTCCGCGCTGCTTGACGATTCGCAGGCTGCGCTCGCGGGCCGCTCCGAAGGACGTGACGGCTTCGTCGAGCGAACGGAATCTTCCAGTGGGAACAACAGCCTCCGGAGCCGTTAGCTTTGAACTGCGATCCGTCAACATCGTCAAAAGGCGGGTCTCGTTCTGGGGATCCGCATCTTTAACAGCCGCGGAGCCCGCATCGAGCCATCCAATGAAGCGTTCCTCCACAACCACGACGTGCTCGACGCAATCGAGTACGGACCAGCGTTCGGGAGACGGCTTCGTTTTCGCCGCCGTCTCCGTCAGGCCACGAACCGCATCCAGAAAATCTTCCCGTCCGGATTCCAGAGCTTCGACAAGGTTCATTGCCCGCGGGCTCCTGCAGGTGGCGGTACAAACGATGGCGGCAGCGGCCAGTTGCCCGTGTAAGGCGGCCAGTTTGGAACAGCGAGATCCGGGGGCGGGTAAAACATCGCGGTGTAGATCGTTCGGATCTTTCCCTGGTCGATGAAGAACCATTCGCTGAACGTGTTGCGAGGCGTCGCCAAGCCGGGCTTTCTGATGAATACAGCATAGGCCAGCACGGTCTGAGCTTCCTCGTCAATCAGTGGAATGCGTCGAGCCACGACCATTGCGCCGCTGAAGTTCTGCAACCCTCCGACACAGTCGTTACCGCCAGCGCCACCCCGCCCGCCGGCATTGGCCGTGCCGTTCAGGGGTGGCAGGAATTGTCCGGCAGGCGTCGGCGAGCCGTTCTCGACCCGGCCGCAGCCGGGATGCGTCAACGCGACGGAACCGTCGTGCGAGGTGATCGCATCGAAATAGCTTTCGACGATTCTCTCCAGACCCGCACGGTCCGATCGATCCTTCGCGGGGACCACCCGCTCCGGCGGCGGATTCTGTGCCAGGTATTCCAGGTTGTATGAATTGGCCGGGCCTCTGCCGGGTTGGCGCGGTCCGTTCAACCCCGGGTCGTTCTCGCGGGCGATATACCATTCCCCTTCGGTCAGCTTTCTGTTCTCGACCCGGACACGAACAGTAACGATCGCCGTGCTCGCGCCTTCTTCCACGGTGCCGTAGTAAGCCGCCTGTCCCGACACCGGATCGAGGTAACGACGCTGGACCTTTCCCAACGCGGTCACGGTCTTCCAGACACCTTTGTCCGTACCCGGGCGAACGTTAATTGCGTTTTCCGTTTGGCGGAATCCGACGACCAGCGGCGCGGCGCCCGGTTCGTGCTTAATCACCGCGTTCAGATACTGGTCGAGCATCGTGCGCAGGCATGCGCGGTCGCACGAGTTTTGCCCCTGCGCGAACTGCGGCACCGCAACGCCAAGTATGGCCGCTGTGCTGAGCACAATTCCCAAGAGTTTGCGTGACATTTGTTCCTCCTGTAAGCCGGAGAGATCATGGCACAGAAGGACGGGCCGGCCGGCATTATTTGCCTCAGGGATCCTCTTAACAAGCGCCAGGCATCTTCACCGGCTCGTGGGCATCACTGTCGCTGGCGTACTATCCAGGAATGAACTGGACCATCACTTTGCGACGAAAGCGGCCATGGCGTTAGTTTCTGTCCTGAAACCACCCCGAAGGGGTGACTCTGGAGTTTAGACATTCTGCACGCCGGAGGCGTGAAAGGAATTTAGCCCCGGGTTAAGCGAGCGAAGCGAGCGCAACCCGGGGTTGCCGTATCGGAGATGTTGGCACCCCGGCAGGGCCCGGCAGGGGTGCAGGGATTCCTCGCACCCCTGCTGCCGGGGTGCGAACGCCCCTCGTGAGATGAACCCCGGGTGTCGCTCGGCTCCACCCGGGGCTAAATTCCTTTCACGCCTCCGGCGTGCAGACTTTGCCAGTTCGCGCGTTGGCAGGGTTGAAAAAATTTCGTAGCGACATAGGTACTGTTTTCCAGGATCGCAGCGAAGAAAAACGGGCTTTGCGACGCGCGACAATCCGCGGTCACAAAGCCCGCGATCCAGAACCAGAAATTCCTTTTTCTGGCGGATCGTACATTCCCACCTGATTCGGCCGGGACGACGGCGCTCCGTCGTCCCGGCCGGCGATTCTAGAAGGAAACGCCGTAGTACAGGAACAGCGACCTGTTGTGGTAGCCGCTGTTTCCGATGCTGTACCCCGCGTTGAACAGCCCATTACCGGGAAGCGTGAAGGAAAAGCCGGGAGTGACGTATCCAAAGCCGTTGCTGCCGCTGAACCAGTCGGCGACAAACTGCACTTTCGGGGCAATCGGTTGCTCGTATGCCGCGATCACGCCTCCTCTGGTTCCGGCGCTCTTGTCTATAGAGTAGAGCCCATACGGCCCGATCGTAAACCGAGGGCCATAGTCGCCACTCACCTTCTTGCTGACGTTGGCGTAGGCAAGCCCATAGAATTTGTCGCCGAAGGAACTGCGATTATTCATGGGCGTGTAGAGGATGGTACCGACGGATGCGGCAACGCCTTTTTCATCGTTGGCAGCAAACTTCCACTTCACGTTGGGCTGGAGGTACCACTGCGTGCCGTAGGACTTGAAAGCGGCCACATTGACGCCCGCTTCGACGTTTCCTCCGAGACCGACCACGACGCGAGGCACGTAAGCATAACTCCGTGGGCTCGATCCAGGGATCTGGGCGAAGTAGTCAAATTCCGCGTACGCTCCTGACGTGCCCACAACGTCAGTGCTGGGGATGTTAAAGAGCGTTGATTGCGCCTGGGCCGGATGAGCCGCCACCAGGAGCAGCAAGGCAAGGCCACCAAGAATTACCAGATTCTTTCTCACTTTTAAAAACCGCCTTTCTCGCTAATTGCGATTGCGAACCAAAAAAAACGCCCCAATTGCGCTCGCACAACGCGCAAGCCTTGGGACGTCATCGTAGAAAACACCGGTGTTTTTGAATCTGCCGCACAGCGACGGGCGGCGATCAAGCTCGCTTAGTATGGAGAAGAACGCGCTCGTTGACAAGATCTAGTAACAATTTTGTCGGTCGATGCGGGGCAAGTTGTTCTCTCTCAAGGCCTTTCTTGAAGGTTTGAAACTGGACGGGAAGGGTGACACCGACGGCAAACCGGATTTGCGGGCAGAATTTTTCCGCGATGGTCATTCCTATAGATCCGTCGAGTCTATCAAAATCCAGCATCTGTCCAAGGCGCTGCTGAACCGGAGCACGGCTGGGGCAGAAAATCCTCTGTGCGCGACAATGCTCTGTGTCTCCAATTGACGGGGCTCGAATTGAGGCAGTCGGGGGGGATGAGCGATCAGGCAATCTCCCTGGTGAAGTACGGGACAGCGTTCTGCTTGAACTCCTCCAGGGATGTGAACTGCTTGTCGCAGGCGTTGGTGAGGCGATTGCGGTCCTTACGGCCCAGGCGGTCGATATCCTCGTGGACAGCGATACTCTTGAAGCGCATCTGACGGAGTTGAAACTGCTGGCAACTGATTGTAGCCAGCCGGGCACGGTCGACGCCTTTCAAAGCAAAGAGGTAGAGGGGGACCCCATTGGGGTGAACTCCCAGTCCACTTCCAAGATCGTCCCGGTCGGGAATGGGAAACACCGTTTGCCGCGGGTGAAAGCGCTGAAGTTCGGACTGAATGAATTCCGCCAGCATCTCCTCGAAAAGACTCGCCAACACCTCCCGCCTGAAGTAGCGCATGTTGCAGACTTTGTAGACCCCTTGCGAAAATTGCAAAACGGAGGCGTAAATCGATTCGGGGGACGCTTCGCGCGCAGCGCCACATGTGCATTGAATTGTTCCCGAAGCAAGTCGACGACGTTCACATCTCCATGTCGTTGCCTTTCATCTTCCCGTCCGTTCGCATTTTTCGGCGAGGCGGGTGTCACCTGCTTCGGGCAGCGAATGAGCTTCTCCAGGTCGTCATCGGCGAACGTTCGCATCGGCTGGGAATCATATTACGAATTCCCGTTGAATTCGGTCAACGTCCCTCGAATTCCCTATCAGCAGTCGGGCGAGACTATAATTAATGTCCCATGAAATCCGCGGCTCTTGTCGCGCTGCTTTTCGTGACGCTTCGACAGGCCACACCGCAGCGAAACACAGGAAGTATTGAAGGCATCGTCGTCATTGCCGGTACTTCCCGGCCGTTGGCGAATGCACCTGTTTTCCTCGCAGGTCCCCCTTCGAACCGACCCGATCCTACGATTCGTACCATAACCGATGCCAGTGGACACTTTGTCTTTCATGACTTGACACCGCCCCGCGCCAGTTACTACCGGGTTGGCGCAGAAGTATCCGGCTACGACCGAGCCATGCATGAAATCCCCTACAAAGCCGGCGAGATGTTAACGAATGTCGTGGTGACGGTGATGACCGGAGGAATTATTCGAGGTCACGTTGCCGGCGCGAACGGCGCTCCGGTGTCAGGCATTCCGATCTTTGTTTATCAGGAGTCGCTCAACTGGACCGATCCCCCACGAAGCCTGATGCCCTTCCAAGTCGCCGCCGATGGATCCGGATATCTGATTGCGTTCATTCGACGGGGTACGGATGCAGATCTTGGCCAAACGTTGCCGGCTGTCGGTGGCGGCAATGGTGCTGGGTTGGCGGCGATTGTGAAACCAGCCCCCGTACTGACGGACTCGCAAGGCAACTACGTTCTGCATCGCGTACCGCCGGGCCGCTATTTGGTGGGAGTGGAATTCCCCCTGGGCTACACGCCAAATCCGAACGGTTTCGCGACGACGTTCTATCCGGGGGTTACGGACTCCACGAAGGCCCAAGTTGTCGCCATCGAGCCCGAAAGCGATGTTCAGAGCATCGATTTTACGATTCAGAGAGCAACCCGATTCACGGTCTCCGGAACACTTCAGATGAATGGAAATCGAGCGGGAAGTGTTTCTCTTCATCCGGTCGGCGAACCCAATATGGCTCCGAACTTCGCCGGTGGATTGAGTCCGGAAGGTCGTTTCGAAATTACAAACGTACTGACTGGCTCTTATGAATTGTCGATCAACCGGGGTGCAGTTCCGATCCGCGTGCCCGTGCAAGTGCAGAGAGATGTCACGGGTGTTACTGCGAGTCTGCCGCCGATATCGAGCGTAAACGGCACGCTGAGCACCGTGCTACGACAGCAAGACACAAAACTTCCGGAAGACGTCAGGCTCGCCGTCAGCCCGTCGGCGGGTTTCGCTACTCGAATCGCAGAGCCCGGACCGTTCCGCATCGATGCTCTGGCGGCAGGTGCACACTATCTTTATCTTCAACTGCCTCCCTCGGGATACGTTCTCGACGTGCATCAGGGGACGCATGATGTAACGGATGACAACATCCTGCGCGTGGGAACCGACGCTGCACCGCTGACACTCGTTGCGCGACCTGCAGAATACGGAACGGTGAGCGGGAGAGTGCACGCAGATCCCGGCAAGACGAAGATCTCCGAAGTATTGCTCGTGCCGGACGAACCCAAGCGATCGAATCCAATGCGGTACTACGCGACGAGAACAAGCTTCGATGGCGCGTTCAAACTCGACACCATCGTGCCCGGAAACTACAAGCTGTTCGCCTGGGAATGGGGGCGCCCCCTCGGCCTAAATGCATACATGAAGGCTGGCACCCTCGTTCCATTTGAAAAATACGGAGTGCCCGTGGAAGTGCGCCCCAACGAAAATGCATCCGCAGATGCCGCGCTCATTCCTCGTTGAGACGGATGTAGCCGAGATATAAGGTGCAGTTTTCCCCTCGATGCGGCGGTGCAGCAAATTTATACAGAAAACTTTCTGGTATAAGTGATCCACCGTGGAATGGGTCGGCATCGCTTTGGTCATAGTCGCATTCACGCATGTCCGCTTTCGCCTCGCTCACCGTGCAGGGTTAAGAGAGATTTTATGAGAGCTGCGGTGTTCCGGCGATACGGTCCTCCCGAGGTCGTCCGAATCGAGGAAGTCGCAATGCCGGCGCCCCGCGATAACGAGGTCCTGGTGCGGGTGCGCTCCACCACGGTGTGCGCGGCGGACTGGCGAATCAGGAAAGCGGACCCCGCTCTTGCGCGTCTCATGGTGGGTCTTTTCCGGCCGAAGAAATTCCACATTCTGGGGATGGAGTTCTCAGGCACTGTTGAATCCGTTGGGAAGTCCGTGCCCGGTCTCAAAGCGGGCGACGCGGTGTTTGGCCTGTGCGGGCCGGCGTTCGGTGCGCACGCGGAGTTCGTCTGCACGGTCGCAGATCACGTTGCGTTGAAGCCCGCCAACATCATGTTCGACGAAGCCGCGGCGGTTGCGTTCGGCGGAACCTCGGCGCTGCATTTCCTGAGAAAGGCCGGCATTCGGGCGGGACAGGACGTGCTGGTCTACGGAGCGTCGGGAAGCGTCGGCGTCTTCACGACACAGTTGGCGAAGCACTTCGGTGCCCGCGTGACCGGCGTCTGCAGCACGGCCAACCTTGAGATGGTGAAATCGCTCGGTGCGGACGCCGTTGTCGATTACACGCGCGAGGATTTTTCCTCGGCCGGCCGCATCTACGATCTCATTTTCGACGCCGTCGGAAAGGCTGGTCCGGGACGCTGCCTGCGCGCTCTCCGAAAGGGCGGCACTTACGTCAGCATTGCGCCTTCCGGCGGCGCTCTCTCCATGGTGACAGGCATGATTCGGTCCGCCTGGGCATCGGCGACCGGTGCCGCGAAGGTCATCAGCCCGATACCGCTCGGGGTCAAGATGGAACTGCCCTTCTTCAGCGAGCTCCTCGAGGCCGGAAAACTCAGGACCGTCATCGAACAAAAGTATTCGTTTGGCGAGATCGCCCTCGCCCACCGGCATGCCGAGGGCGGGCACAAAAAGGGCCACGTGGTCGTGCACGTTTCAGAAGCGTGACAGTCTTTCGGGTTGCCCCCGCGGCGCCGGAAGCAACGGGAACCGGCATTGTCCGGACAGTGGAAGAAATCGCGAACAGATCGAGGTGAGATACTCCCGTCGACCACAGCCTATCTATGGGTTAGCCGGGGGTTTTGTGATAAAACGGGTCCCATGAAGCAGTTCATTTCCGTGAGCGCTCTTCTGGTGCTGATCGGCTTTCCGGCGGTTATGCGGACTGGCACCGTGGCGCAGGCCGATCAACATCGCGCGATGTTGAACACCTACTGCGTGACGTGCCACAACACGCGGCTGAAGACAGGTGGTTTGGCGTTGGATGGCGAGGTGCTGGATCGTCTGAACCCCTCTGCAGGGCAATCCGCCGCGGATGACGCGCAAGTCTGGGAGAAGGCTCTACGGAAGCTGCGCGGGCATCAGATGCCGCCTCCAGGCAGTCCCCAGCCGCCGCAGAAGGATGTCGATTCGTTCGTCGCCTGGATGGAGAACACACTGGACTCCGCGGCTGCCGACCCGCGTTCCAAAGCTCCGACGGCCGGCTTTGTGCCTGTCCAGCGCCTGAACCGCACCGAGTACGCCGCGACGGTGAAAGCGCTGGTGGGCGTGGACGTGAACCCGAAGGAAGTTCTGCCGCAGGATATCCAGGTGGAGGGCTTCGACAACATCGCGGACGCCTTGAGCGTCTCTCCCGCGTTCCTCGATCAGTACGTTTCCGCGGCGCGGCACATCGCTCAGCTCGCCGTCGGCAATCCCAATCCTCGCGTTTCCAGCGTGAAGTACTCGATCGCGGCCAACCAGAATCCTGACGATCCTCCGCCTCCAGGCACGCGGGGCGGCATCAAGTTCAAACACAACTTCCCGGCCGACGGCGAGTATCGCATCACCATCAACGACCTGCGAGTTGGGCCCGTACAGCAATTCCCTGGTGAGGGAGAACACCGTGGTCATCATGATGGATGGCCGGATCGTGTTTCGGAAGTCCGTCGGCGGACCGGCGGATCTGTCTCTGGCCGATCGCAAGGCAGGAACCGGACGCGCTCAGATCATGGAGCGGTTCTCCAAGATTCCCGTTCAGGTGAAAGCCGGGGTGCACGATGTGGTCGTGGCTTTCGTCGACCGCTCTCATGTGGAGACGAGCGAAATCCTCGAAAAGCTTCAAGGCTACGGCGGATTGACCGGCAGCAACGCCGCCACCGACTGGCTGGCCCATCTTCTCGACGGTGTCGTGGTTGCCGGGCCGTTCAATCCGACAGGCGTGTCGAGGACTCCCAGCCGTGCCCTCATCTTTGTCTGCGAGCCGAAAAATGCCGCCGCCGAGCCGGCCTGCGCCAGACAAATCACGGAAAACCTGGCGCGACGCGCATTCCGGCGGCCGGTCACGCCGGAAGACATGAACCGGCTCATGCCGTTTTATGAAGCGGAACGTCATGACGGCGGAACGTTCGACCAGGGGATCGAGCAGATCGTGGCTGCCGTGCTGGTCAGCCCCCAGTTTCTGTATCGCACGCATTCGCAGGGACCCGTACGTCTCACCGATCTCGAACTCGCTTCCCGGCTTTCCTTCTTCCTGTGGAACACCGGCCCGGACGAGGAACTCCTGACGCTCGCCTCGGCGAATGGGTTGACCCGTCCGGGAGTTATGGAGAAACAGGTGAGACGCATGCTCGCCGATCCCCGGTCGTCCAGTCTGGTCACCAGTTTTGCCATGAAGTGGCTGAATCTCACCACTCTGGACCAGGTCGTCCCCGACCCGAAGCTGTTCCCTGTATTCGACGAGCAACTGCGGCGCGATTTTTCGATGGAAGCGGAAGCCTTCATCGAGCAGCCTCTTCTCTGAGGATCGAAGCGTGGTGGAACTCCTGACCGCCGACTACACCTTCCTGAATGAGCGTCTGGCTCGCCACTACGGTATTTCCGGCGTCGCCGGCGACCAGTTCCGCAAGGTCACGCTGGCAGACAAAGCGCGGTTCGGCCTGCTGGGCAAGGCTGCGGTTCAGCTGCGGACTTCCTATGGCGACCGCACGTCTCCGGTATTGCGTGGAGCGTGGGTGCTCGACAAGCTGATGGGCACTCCGCCGACGCCTCCCCCGCCCGATACCGCTACCGACCTCTCACAAAAGGCCGGCGAACAGCCCAAGACGGTCCGTGCGAGGCTCGAGCAGCATCGCGACAAGGCGAGTTGCCGGATGTGCCACGGCGTGATCGATCCGACCGGGTTGGCGTTGGAAAATTTCGATGCGATCGGGCAATGGCGGACGATGGACAGCGAGGCCAACGCTCCGATCGATGCCAGCACGGTGCTGCCGACGGGAGTCGCGATCAACGGCGTCGTGGAACTCCGGGCGCAACTGGTCGCGCGCCCGGAAGTGTTCGCGCGAGACCGTGACGGAGAGATTGCTGATGTACGCGGTCAACCGGCAGCTGGAATATTTCGATATGCCTCAGGTTCGCGCCATCGTCCGGGCAGCCGGCGAAAGACAACTACAAGCTGTCTTCGATCGTCCTGGGAATCGTCAATAGCGACGCTTTCCGTAAGCAGGGGGCCGAAGCAACCGCCGCGAAGTTAGGAGATAACATGTTCATCACCAAGAAGCACATTCATCGCAGAACAGTTTTGAAGGCCGCCGGAGTCGCGTTGGGGTTGCCGTTCCTGGATGCGATGGTGCCTGCCGCCACGGCACTCGCCCAAACCGCGGCGGTTCCCAAGCTGCGGACCGGCTTCTTCTATATTCCTCACGGCGCAATCATGGGGAACACTTCGCATGGTCCGTCATTGGATAAGTGGACGCCGTCCGGCTCGGGCGCCGATTTCAAGCTCAGTCCGATCCTGGCAGTCGCTGGAGCCCTACAAGAAGTATGTTTCGTCTTTCGGGAATCTGGAGAATGCCGCCACGGCGGGTTCGGTTCATTCGTTTACTCCCGCCACATGGCTCAGCGCCACGCGTCCGGATACCGGCGCTCCGCGCGCGCATATGGCCACGACTCTCGATCAGGTGATCGCGAAGATCATCGGGCAGGAGACGCCTCTGCCATCGCTCGAAGTCGCCTCTGAAACCACACTGCAGTCTGCGGCGGGCAGCGGCGGATACTATTCCACGCTGTCTTTCCGCGACGTGGAATCGCCCTTGCCGATGGAGCCGAATCCGCGGAAGGTCTTTCTACAGTTGTTCGGTGAGGGCGACACGCCGCAGGAGCGCGCGGTCAATCAGCAGACGCACGAACAGCCTGCTGGATCTGATTCTGGATGGCACCAAGAGCCTGAAAGCCGACCTCGGCAGCAGGGACAAGGCAGTTCTCGACGGATATCTCGAAAGCGTTCGCGAGATCGAGCGGCGGACGCAGAAGGCAGAGGCGAAAGATCTTTCCGCGCTGAAAATTCCTGAAGCTCCCGTGGGAGAACTGGACTCCTTCCCCGAGCAGGTGAAGTTGATGTTCGACCTGGTCGCCCTCGCGTATCAGGCGGACCTGACGCGTGTGGCTTCCTACATCATGGTCGCGGAAGGCACCATCCGGACCTACAACCACATCGGTGTTCCGGATTCCTTCCATCCCGTGTCGCACCACGCCAACGATCTGGAGAGGATCGAAAAGCTGGTCAAAATCCAGACCTGGCACCTCGAGCAGTTCGCGGCATTCGTCAAGAAGATGGCGGAAACGCCGGACGGCCAGGGAACGCTGCTCGATCACTCGATCTTCATGTACGGGTCGAACATGAGCAACAGCGATCGGCACGACAACTACCCGGAGCCGAACATCCTGGTCGGCGGCGGCACCGGCAAGATGAAGCTCGGTGGCCAGCATATCGTGCTGCCGGAGCGCACCCCGATCGCGAATCTCCACCTGACGCTGCTTCAGAAGATCGGGATGGAGCGCGACAAGTTCGGCGACAGCACCGGCACGATCGCGGAGATCTAGGAGGCACCCCGTTCGGGGCAATGCCACAGTTGTTAGGCATCGGCACTGCGGAGCGGTGCAGGGAATTGTAACCGGGGGGCGAGCGAGCACCGCGAGCGATACGCCCGGTCAATCTCCTTCACCCCTCCGGGGTGAGGACAAGGAGAAGACGGAGTGAATCGCAGGGAAGTTTTCAAGAACGCTCTCGGGATGTTCGCCATGTGGGCTTCCTCCCGCGTTCTCAATGCGCAGCAGGCATCCGGAGGTGTCCGCAGCCTGACAGACAAGCTCGCGGTGGTGGATGGAGGCGGAAGCAATGTGCTGGCGTTCTCCACCGCTGAAGGGCTGGTGTTGGTGGATGGCGGCGCTGCGAAGTCCGGTGCCCAGGTGATGGCAGCGCTCAAAAGTCTGGCCCCGGGCGCAAAAGTTCAAACACTCTTCAACACCCATCATCACCTGGACCAAACCGGCAACAATGAAATGTTCTCGGCCGCCGGGGCGAAAATCATCGCGCATAAGCGCGCCCTGGAGTGGATGTCGGCCGACCATTGGATTCAGGCCGAAGAGCGCTACGAAAAAGCACGCCCGAAAGCTGCCCGTCCCACCGAGACGTTTCTGACCGTGGGTTCGCTGAAAACGGGCGGCGAGCAGATCGACTACGGCTATCTCACCCTCGCCCACACGAATGGCGACATGTATGCCTTCTTCAGAAACGCGAATGTTCTTGCGGTGGGCGACGTCGCTTCACCGCTGCGCGATCCGGCGCTCGATTACTTCACCGGAGCATGGATCGGAGGCCGCGTGGATTCGATGGATATTCTCCTGAAACTCGCGAATGAACAAACGCGCATCGTGCCCGCGTACGGGCCCGTGATGTCGAAGGCGGAATTCAAGGCGGAGCGGGACATGATGGAAGAGGTGCGGAGCCGCCTGTTCGATCAGGTTCGGGAAGGCGACAGCCCGAAGGACATGCTGGAGGCCGGCGTTCTGAAAGGCCTCCCGCGTACATGGAAAGATCCGTACAAATTCCTGTATGACGCCGCCAAGGGCTTGTGGGCGCACCATGACAAACTGGGCCCCAATGTTGTTTAGGAGAGACCGCGTGACGCGTTTGATTCTCGCCTTTTTCTTGATGACCGCCGCCGTTGGACCAGCATTTGGTCAGTCGCTCGCCGATCTCATTCAATCTGGAAACCGCAAGGCGGCGCTCGACAGGATTCGCTCCGGCGCGGATGTGAACGAAGCGCAACCCGACGGCACCCGGCCGATCCACTGGGCGGTCTACAAGGTGGACTATGAACTGATCGAGGCGCTGATCGCGAAGAAGGCGAGGGTGGACGTCACCAATACGTTCGGCTCCGCCCCGCTCGCCGAAGCGGTCAAGCTGGCCGATGCCCGAATCGTGAAGATGCTGCTGGATGCCGGAGCGGGAGTCGAGGCCGCGAACGAGGACGGCCAGACCGCTTTGATGCTGGCGATTAAAACGGGGGAACTGCCGCTGGTCGAAATGCTGGTCCAGGCAGGCGCCAACGTCAATGCGGTTGAGAAGTTCGAAAACCAAACGCCTTTGATGTGGGCCGTTACCGCGCCAAAGAATGAGGGCGAGATGACAACTCTGCTCCTTTCCAAGGGCGCCAACGTCAAGGCTCGCGCGTTGTATACCGACTGGCCGAACCAGCTTTCCTCGGAACCCCGCGGTCAGTATCGTCCCGTCGGGGGACTAACCGCGCTGCTGTATGCCTCCCGCAATGGCTGCTATGAGTGCGTCGAGGCGCTGATCTCGGCCGGCGCCGATGTCAATGTGCCGACCCCGGAAGGCGTCACTCCGCTGATGGTTGCCCTCGATAACGATCATAACGATGTCGCCGACTTGTTGTTGGATCGTGGAGCGAATCCTCATGTCGCGGACTGGTGGGGACGCACGGCCCTCTACATCGCCATCGATAGAAAAGAATCCGTTGTCGGTGGCCGAGGTGGAGGTGGCGGGCGCGGCGGGGCTGCCGCAACTTCTCGCGGCGGTCCTGTTTCCGGCCGCGAAGCGCAAGCGCGACAGCGCGAAGCCTCAGGCATGGACATCATCAACAGGCTGCTGGCCGCGGATGTCGACGTGAATGCCGAGATGAACATGCTGCGCCCCAGCCGGGGCGGTAATAGCGGGCGCTTTGGGCCGGAGGAATTGAACACGGGATGCACGCCGTTGTATCGCGCAACCGAGTCCGGCGATATGGAACTGGTTCGAGCTCTTCTGGCAAAAGGGGCCAACCCCAACATCAACGACATGGGGTTCACGCCTTTCCTGGTTGCTGCAGGCGTCAGTCCCGGCCGCGGCGGCGGCGGTGCGCCGAATACCACGCTTCTGGATCTGATGATCGAACACGGCGCCGATGTGAATGCCCAGGTCACCGGCACGCGGACCTACTCCATGAGAATCTCCTACAATACTCCTCCGGACAAAGAAGGAACGTCCGCTCTCCACGGAGCGGTCCAGGCGGGCCGGCCGGACCTGGTTCGTTACCTTCTGGAGAAGGGTGCCAATCCCGAGCTCGTCGATGCCAACGGCAAAAAGCCGATCGATCTGCTTGAGGCCGGCGGAAATGCCGGTGCCGGCGGAGGTCGAGGCCGAGGCGGGGCTGGCGCGCCTGGTGCTGCCGCGGGCAACGCCGCAGGGCGCGGAGCCGGAGGTCGTGGCGGCGCCGTGGGCGGAGGCGTCAACCCGGCGGCTGCAGCCGAGATTCGCGCACTGCTGCAAGACGCGGCGTCGAAGAAGTAAAGCCTGTCTGGCGGCCCCGCGGAGCGGTGCCTGCACGCCTCCGGCGTGCAAATATCTAAACTCCAGAGCACGCCTCCGGCGTGCTAAGAGTCACGTTTCAACGTCACCATCAAGCAACGGGCCCGGTTTCAGGATTTGTCGAGAACGAATTCCGGCGGTGTTTTGGTAGTGCTTCACTCTCAATCAATCTGCGAACGTGAAGGCGGAGACAGCTCGATTCTCCCATCGCACCCCGGGCGCCGCAGGACAAGCCAACACAGGTAGTGAAGCCAGACCGGATGCGATGTCATTTGTTGCGCCTCGTCATTTTTCGGCTCGATAAGCCGAAGTCCGCGTGCGAGGTTCCGTCCTCTCCATTCCCGTTGCGCCACAGGCGCGCCGCGGCGATACCGGCCAGACCGGTGGCGCCTGCCGCAAGAATCCAGCTCCGGTTCCTGTTCAGCCACAACTGCGGACTCCATTCGTGGGCGCGTTCATCGAAGTCTCCATGAGCGCCGTGATCGCCGGCTACCGGCGCCCACAGGTTGTCCGGTCTTCCAGGATCTTCCGGCTCGGCGGTCTGCTGCGATTCATAGCCGCTTCGTGCAAGGTATTTGTCGCCGTAGCCCGGGGCAAGCTTGTTTCCGGCAATCACACCGAGGGTGGAAAAGCCGACGTACATCTCGCGCCTGTTATGGTGGGCCGCATAGACGATGGCTTTGGCAGCCACCTCCGGCTGGTAAATCGGCGGAACGGGCTGCGGCTTGTGTGTCAAATGGCTGCGAACCCATCCGAATTGAGGTGTGTTCAGGGCCGGCATTTGAACCATCGCGACGCGAACATGACTGTGGTCATGCAGCAGTTCGCACCGAAGGGAGTCGGTGAAACCCTGGATGGCGTGTTTCGCCCCGCAATACGCGGATTGCAGGGGTATCCCGCGATAGGCCAGCGCCGATCCCACCTGAACGATCACGCCGCGATCCCGCGGCAACATGCGGCGCAGCGCCGACAACGTTCCAAATACGCAGCCGAGGTACGTCACTTCCGTTACGCGCTTGTACTCGGCCGGAGTCATCTCCTTGATCGGCGAAAAAACGGAGACCATGGCGTTGTTGATCCAGATATCGATCGGACCGAGGACCGCCTCTACTGCCGTGGCAGCTGCTTCGACCTGGTCAGGATTCGAGACGTCCGCCGGAAAAATCAGCGCCCGGCCGCCGGCGGCTTCCACTTCTTTTTTTGCTTCTTCAAGGCCGTCCAGCCCTCGAGCGATCAGGCCGATGCGGGCCTTGTTGTGGGCGAACTCTCGGACTGTGGCGCGCCCGACGCCTGCGGAAGCCCCGGTCACGACGACAACTTCATCGTTGCGAGAACTTTTCATTGCTCTTCAACGCCTCAAAAATGAAACGACATGCCGGCAGTGGCCTCGATGTTGTGGCTCGATCCGGTCGACGGGAAAAATGCGCCTCCCGGAGTGAACGGCGTTTCGGGAAGACCGAATGTCGGATGATCGGAAACGTAGTCGCGCAGATCGAAACGGATCGATGCCGGGCCATCCCCAAGTCTCTTCTCCGCTCCCCCTCCAAAATTGAACGCAATGATATTGTCAGCCTCGATCCGGGTGGGCTGACTCAGGAAACTGTCGGAGAGCGCCAGATTCCGGGCTTCATCGGTGGGAGTGAAGCGGGCCATCCCCAGTCCCATGGTGGCATAGGGTTTCCACTCTTCGGAACCTGCGTTCCGGAAGTAGTACAATCCGTTGGCTGCGAACTGCTGAGCCCAGAAAGAAAAATGCCGCTGCGAGACGGCGGGCGCCGCCTGCGTTACATTCATGGCATTCCGTCCAAGCGCGTAGGTTCCTTCCACGCTCGTTCTGTCGTTCAGGCTGTGCGTCAGCCGAAACCCGACCCGCCATCCGGTGTCGTAGTCGACGGAAACCGGAATATTCGGTTGTGCAATGAAAGTTCTCTCACCCGTTTGGAACGACGGTGCCAGATAAACGGTGACCATCGTGCCGTCCTGAGCCAGAGCTGGAGCGGCGAGAGTGAGCACCAGTACCAGCCCGCAGAAAGCGTTTCGATGCATTTTCGATAACCTCCCATTGCAAAGGGCTGCATTTACCGCACCAGTCGGTTGCGCTGACCCCATTGGCAAGGGATTTGCCGAACAATCAGCGAAGCTGTTGCTGACCGGAAGAACGTCTGAAACTGGGGGTAGCGCAGGAGGCATGTGCGAGCCTGGCCTCCTGCCCGGAATCATGAGCAGAGATGGAGCGAATGCCCTTAACAGAATTTGCAAAACGCGTTTTTGTGGCGGCGCTGGTTATCGCCGCGGTGGTTCTTGTGGGCTACACACTCCAGTTATTTCTGCTGGTATTTGCCGGAATTCTCCTGTCGATCCTGCCCGCGACAGCGGGGACGTGGGCCGGGCGAAAGTTGGGGATACCGGTGCAAAGGGCGACCCTGTGCGCCGTGCTCGCCCTTGCGCTCCTTGTGGGGACTATGGCGTGGGAATTCGGTGCGTCCTTTGCCGGGCAGACAGACCAGTTGATCCAGCGTACTTCCGAGGCGCTGGTGTCGCTCGAGGAAAAAGCTTCCCGGTTCCCTGAGTTTGGCCGGATTCTTTCCAGTTCGTCGGGTCTGGATTTGCAGGAGCCCGCCGAAGCCGCAGCATCCGGCGTGATTTCGGCCGCAGCTGCAATGGCTCTGGTGCTCTTTGTCGGAGCCTACGTGGCGCTGGCTCCCCGGCTATACATCGACAGTTTCCTGAAGTTGTTCTCCGAATCTCGTCGGCGGGATATTCACGTGGCCCTGCAGGAGACCGCCGATGCCCTCCGCTGGTGGCTGCTGGGACAACTGATTTCCATGGCACTCGTGGGTGTCATCACCGCCACAGGGCTGCTTCTCCTGCATGTCCCGATGGCCCTGCCCCTGGCGCTGCTCGCGACGCTCGCGACGTTTGTGCCGTATGTGGGCGCTATCGCATCGGCGATTCCGGCAATGCTCATCGGTTTCACGGTCGACAACCAAACCGCGCTCTATGTGGGTCTCGTCTTCGCTGTCGCCCATCTCGCGGAGGGCTACATAGCGGAACCTCTTATCCAGCGCCGGTTCCTGTATCTTCCACCGGCAATAGTCCTTTCGACTCAGTTCCTCATGCACTTGCTGCTCGGATTCGTTGGAATCGCGTTCGCTACGCCGTTTCTGGTCGTTTGCATGGTGATGCTGAAACGGTTCTATTTTTATGAGAATTGGCGGGAGCAGAAGGTCTGTTGATGTTTGAAGAAATGCCTGCGAAAAATAAAACTTGAACGGGGCGGCCCGGCTCAAATCTGCACACTCGAAGCACTGCCGGGCAGTCTCTGGACGCCTGCTGCGGCAGTGTGACGTTGTTGGTGGCATGGCGATTGCTTCGTTCAGTGAAGAAGGCAATCCGCTTTCCGCGCTCGACGCATATACGCGATGACGCAGGAGGAATCACAATATGGCCAAGACAGGCGCCGATATTTTGATCGATACGATCAGCGACTGGAACGTGAATGTCATCTTTGGATTACCTGGCGACGGCATCAACGGCATCATGGAATCGCTGAGACAACGTCAGGACCGTATTCGTTTTGTGCAGGTGCGCCATGAAGAGTCGGCGGCCTTCATGGCATGTGCCTACGCAAAATACACGGGCCGTCTCGGGTGTTGTCTGGCTACCTCAGGCCCCGGCGGTGTTCATCTGCTGAACGGTCTTTATGACGCGAAAATGGATGGGCAACCGGTGCTGGCCATCAGCGGCAATCATTACCACGATCTTCTCGATACGCATGCGCAGCAGGATGTCGACCTGGACTATGTCTTCAGAGATGTCGCTGTTTACAGCGCCCGCATCATGGGGCCCGAGCACGTCCAGAATGTGGCAGAACTGGCGTGCAGAAAGGCAACAACGGGCCGTGGCGTCGCTCACATCAACTTTCCCGTCGATTTTCAGTCCATGACACCGCAAGGCCGCAGCAAGAGAAACGTGCCGGACCATACATCGGACGTTCCAGCGCGCAGCGGCGGAGTGGCCGATCAAAACGATTTGCGGCGTGCGGCTGAATTGCTGAATGCCGGAAGGAAGGTCGCGATTCTGGCAGGTCGAGGGGCACTGGGCGCGACGGCCCAATTGGAGCAACTGGCGGAGGTGCTGGCGGCGCCGATCGTCAAGCCTCTTCTGGGAAAGGCTTGCGTCCCCGACGACAGCCCCTACACGACCGGCGGTATCGGGCTGCTTGGCACGGAACCGTCGCAGGATGCG
Source organism: uncultured Acidobacteriota bacterium (assembly GCA_963836435.1). GTDB lineage: Bacteria > Acidobacteriota > Terriglobia > 20CM-2-55-15 > 20CM-2-55-15 > DASTBJ01. The sequence goes on from CAWIJI010000018.1 coordinate 233,479, forward strand.
ATTGCAAACTGCGACACCCTCTTCATGGTAGGAACTTCTTTCCCCTATCTCGAGTACTATCCCAAACCGGGCACCGTGTCTGGCATTCAGCTCGACGTCGATCCCGTCCGAATCGGACTTCGCTACCCCGTGCAGGTGGGACTCATTGGCGACAGCCGCCAGTCCCTGCAGGCGCTACTGCCGATGTTGAAGAGGAAGGAAGACCGCAGCTTCCTTGAAGAAGCCCAGCAGGGGATGGAGCAATGGCGCAAAGCCATGCTGGAGCGGGCCACTCGCAACGATAAGCCGATGAAGCCGCAGGTTCTTGCTCACGAACTGGGAAAGCGGCTTCCCGACAACGCCATCGTGTCCTGTGACTCTGGAACTATCGCCACCTGGTGGGCGCGGCACATTCCCGTGAAGCGGGGACAAATGCATTCGATCTCCGGAACGCTGGCAACGATGGCGTGCGGCTTGCCGTACACCATTGCCGCGCAAGTCGCCTATCCCAACCGCCCCTGCATCGCGTTTGTGGGAGACGGAGGCTTCTCGATGCTGATGGCGGAGTTTGTTACGGCCGTCAAGTATCAGCTCCCGATCAAGGTCGTCATCGTCAAGAACAACACACTGGGACAGATCAAATGGGAACAGATGGTGTTCTTGGGAAACCCGGAGTTCGGCTGCGAACTCCAACCGATCGACTTTGCCGCTTTTGCGCGGGCATGCGGCGGCACGGGGTTTACTATCGAGAATCCCGCCGATTGCGCCAACGTGATCACCGAAGCCCTTTCCGCCCCAGGGCCGGTCATCGTGGAGGCGCTGGTTGACCCTTTCGAGCCGCCGATGCCGCCGAAGACAACGGTAAGGCAGGGCTATAAATTGGCGAAAGCTCTCGCTCGTGGAACTCCTGATCGTGGAAAAATCATTTCGACGATTTTGGAAGACAAGGTTAAGGAGATGGTTTGACGGCGATCGACAAGGCTGAGGTCATGGTTTTCACAGTCCCTACCGATTATCCCGAATCGGATGGGACGCTGGAGTGGGATTCCACGACACTGGTCCTGGTGGAGGTCACGGCAGGCGATCGGCGGGGCATCGGCTATACCTATGCCGACCAATCGACTGCCGCGCTGGTCCACGAGAAGCTGCTCACCATCATCGCAGGCCACGACGCGATGGCCGTTCCCGCGGCCTGGACCGCAATGGTTCGCAGCACCCGAAACCTCGGGCGGCCGGGCATCGTGTCTGCGGCCATCGCCGCGGTAGATTCCGCGCTCTGGGATCTCAAGGCCCATCTTCTCGACGTTCCGCTCGTGACCTTGCTGGGACGGGTGCGTGAGCGCATTCCGGTCTACGGAAGTGGAGGTTTCACGTCGTATTCCGACACTCGGCTTCAGGAGCAGCTGGGGAACTGGGCAGCTGCAGGTATACGACGGGTGAAGATGAAAGTCGGTCGGGAACCCGGGAAGGACCCGGGCCGTGTACATCTCGCGCGTGAGGCCATCGGCAAGGACACAGAGTTGTTTGTGGATGCCAATGGCGCGTACACCCGCAAGCAGGCTCTGGCGCAGGCTGATCGCTTTGCCCGGGACGATGTGACTTGGTTTGAAGAGCCCGTTTCATCCGACGATTTGCAGGGACTGAGGCTGCTTCGCGATCGGGCTCCAGCCGGTATGGACATCGCAGCCGGCGAATACGGGTACGATCTGGCCTATTTCCGCCGCATGCTGGACGCCGGAGCCGTCGATGTCCTTCAGGCTGACGCCACGCGTTGCGCCGGGATCAGCGGATTTATGGAAGTCGGGGTTTTGTGCAACGCGTTCGGATTGCCGTTGTCGGCGCATACGGCGCCTTCGCTCCACGCGCACCCGTGCTGTTCGATCGGCCGGGCGTGCCACGTCGAATATTTTCACGATCATGCCCGAATCGAGCATCTGCTGTTCGACGGTGCGCTTACCCCGGCAGGTGGAGACCTTCAACCCGACTTGACCCGGCCTGGGTTTGGCCTGGAACTGAAGCGCGCCGACGCGATCCGTTACGCGGCCTGAGCGGTGGCGCAGCGGTCACGCCTGGACTCCACGAGAGGTTTGAACAATGGCCACACAGAAATTGCCAGATTGGCCGAACCGGCAAATTTCCGTTCCGACTCCGGGTTCGCGAGAGGTGCGATCGATCTCCCCGGCTGCGGCGGCGCAACTGGCCGCCGAGTTGCGCCGCCGCATCAAGGGCGAGGTTCGGTTCGATAAAGGCTCCCGGGCTCTCTACGCTACAGATGCTTCGAATTACAGACAACCACCCATCGGCGTCGTGCTGCCTCGTGAAACCGAAGATGCAGTGCAGACCATCGCTGCCGCCCGCCGGTTCAACGCTCCGTTGCTTTCGCGCGGCGGCGGTACGAGTCTCGCGGGGCAATGCTGCAATGTTGCCGTGGTCGTTGATTATTCCAAATATCTGAACCACGTCATCCATATCGACGCGAAACGTCGCCTTGCCACTGTCCAGCCAGGCTGTGTACTCGATGACCTTCGCGATGCGGCACAAGCACACGGCCTGACCTTCGGTCCCGATCCAGCGACCCATCGCCACTGCACGCTGGGCGGAATGTTGGGCAACAATTCCTGCGGCGTGCACTCCCTGCTGAGCGCGAAGCACCATCTTGGACTGCGCACATCCGACAACACCGCCGGACTGGAAGTGGTTACGTACGACGGCGCCCGCTTCCGGGTGGGGGCAACGTCACCGGAAGAACTGGAGCGGATCATTCGAGCAGGAGGCCGCCGCGGCGAAATCTACGCCGCGATGAAATCTCTGCGCGACCGCTACGCTTCCGCGATCCGGAGGCGTTTCCCCTCCCTGCCGCGACGAGTGTCGGGCTACAACCTGGATGAGCTCCTTCCGGAGAATGGCTTCAACGTGGCTCGATCTCTTATCGGGTCGGAAGGCACCCTGGCCACCATCCTGGAAGCTACCGTGCACCTCGTGCCGCTCCCCCGCGCGCGCTCGCTCGTTGTCTTCGGCTATCCCAACGTCTTTTTCGCAGCAGATCACGTTACCGACATCCTGCCGTTCCAGCCGACAGGCCTCGAAGGGCTGGACCACCGGCTAATCGAATATGTGCGGCGAAAGGGCAGCGCAACAGCGAATTTGAAATTGCTTCCTGAAGGCAACGGTTTTCTTCTGGTCGAATTTGGCGGCGAGAGCAAAGAAGATTCCGACGATCAGGCCCGGCGCTGTATGCAGATGCTGCGAAAGCAGCCCAACCCGCCTTCAATGCGGCTGTATGACGACCCGGAAACCGAACAAGAGATCTGGGACGTGCGCGAAGGTGGCCTTGGAGCGACCGCATTTGTACCCAGTCTGCCGGATATGTGGCCGGGCTGGGAAGACTCGGCTGTTCCCCCTTCCGCAGTCGGCAACTACTTGCGTGATCTCGGCAGACTTTTCACAAAGTACGACTACGAGCCTTCCGTCTACGGCCACTTCGGGCAGGGCTGCATCCACTGCCGCATTGGTTTTGACCTCTACACGACCGGCGGCATCGCGCGTTTTCGCTCTTTCATGAATGACGCGGCGGATCTGGTCCTGCACTACGGTGGCTCACTCTCGGGAGAGCATGGCGATGGACAGTCCCGCGGCGAACTGCTGACGAAAATGTTTGGCGAGGAACTGATCGCAGCTTTCCGGGAATTCAAGAGAATCTGGGATCCCGGGTGGAAAATGAATCCAGGCAAAGTTATTGATGCGAATCCGATCACCAGCAACCTCCGTCTGGGGCCGGAGTACAATCCGCAGCAAACTTCGACGTACTTTGAGTATCCAGGCGATCACAATGCTTTTTCGCGCGCAGTTCTGCGTTGCGTGGGAGTCGGCAAATGCCGCAACCACGGGGGCCAGGTGATGTGCCCCAGCTACATGGCGACTCGTGAAGAAATGCACAGCACGCGCGGGAGGGCGCGGTTGCTGTGGGAAATGCTGAACGGAGAACTGAAGCACGACGGTTGGAAAAGCGAACCCGTCCACGATGCCCTCGATCTTTGTCTTGCCTGCAAGGGTTGCAAAGCGGACTGTCCCGTCAATGTGGATATGGCCACATACAAGGCCGAGTTCTTCGCCCACTACTACAAAAGCCGGTTGCGCCCGCGGCATGCTTATGCGATGGGTTGGATTGACCGCTGGTCGAGCGTTGCTTCGGGGATCCCTGGAATCGTGAATGCCCTCGCGAAGACACCGCCGCTCGCGGCGCTGGCGAAGTGGGCCGCCGGTATTGCGCCGCAGCGGGAGTTGCCGGTTTTCGCTTCAGAGCCTTTCAGGGTCTGGTTTCGACGCCGCGGCGTGCGCAGGCGCGATTGTCCGCAGGTCATCCTCTGGCCGGATACGTTCACGAACCATTTCGACCCGGAGATCGGCATAGCGGCCGTCGAGGTGCTGGAGAACGCCGGCTTCCGGGTATGTATTCCGCGTAAGCGGCTGTGCTGCGGCAGGCCTCTATACGATTTTGGCATGCTCGATCGCGCAAAAGCACAGCTCCTCGACATTCTCGAAACGCTGCGACCCGAAATTCGAGCCGGTATCCCTGTCATCGGTCTCGAGCCCAGCTGTATTGCGGTGTTTCGCGACGAACTGGGCTCCATGTTCCCCAAAGACGAGGACGCCAGGCGCCTGCGCCAGCAGAGCTTTCTATTTAGTGAGTTTCTCGACCGGCAGGCGCCGCGTTACCGGTTGCCACGCTTGCCACGCAGAGCCGTCTTACACGGCCATTGTCATCACAAGTACCTCACCCAGATGAAAGACGAAGATGCGATTCTTGACCGGCTGGAGATCGAAGCCCAGGCGCCAGAGCCCGGCTGCTGCGGCATGGCGGGATCGTTCGGGTTCGAGAAGGGGCGCCACTACGAGGTCTCCATCCAGTGCGCAGAGCGCTTGCTTTTACCCGCGGTGCGCCTTGCGGATGAGCAGACACTTGTCATTGCCGACGGCTTCAGTTGCCGGGAACAGATTCGACAGACAACGAATCGGCGGCCCCTCCATCTGGCACAAGTAATACAACTGGCGTTGCACGACGGGCGTAACACAAATGGATAACCTGAAGATTTTTGCCAACAGGAGAGAGCGGATGAAATCAAAACGTATACAGAGAGAAGAGGGGAAGGCCATGTTCATCCTGGTGTTCAACAGAGGGGATGAGGTGTTGACCACCTTGCAGACGGTCGCGGTAACTCAAAGTCTGTCAGGCTCGAATTTTACGGCCATCGGAGCGTTCTCCGACGTCACCCTCGGGTTTTTCGATATGGAACGACGGGACTACCAGAAGATCCTCCTAAACGAACAGGTCGAAGTGCTCTCATTGTCCGGCAACATCGCCATTGCCGGTCATCAGCCGAGAATCCACGCGCACGCTGTGGTTGGAAAACGCGATGGCACAGCACACGGAGGACATTTGCTCGAAGCGCACGTACGGCCGACCCTGGAGGTGGTCCTCACTGAATCACCCGCCAATCTGCAACGTGTATCCGATGAGGAAACCGGTCTGGCCCTGCTGCGAGTCTGATTTGCGCCAACTATGACGGGGTTCTGCCCCGGCCCCCGGCTCGGGCGCTTGCGCGGCGCCTTCGGCGCAAGCACGCCGGAGGCGTGCTGAGAATTTAGCCCCGGGTTAAGCGAGCGAAGCGAGCGCAACCCGGGGTTGCCGTAACGGAGATGTTTGCACCCCGCAGGCATGCAGGGATTCCTCGCGCCCCTGCCGGGGCCCCTGCCGGAGTGCGAACGCGGCTCGTGAGATGAACCCCGGGTGTCGCTCGGCTCCACCCGGGGCTACCTTCCTTTCACGCCTCCGGCGTGCAAAATGTCTAAACTCCAGGGCGCCTTCGGCGCCTGGCCGTTATGCCTTGCGGGAACAAAATTCTCGTTAGAGGTTGCCGGCAGGTTCCATTATTTGGATGGCGGAGTGCACAAGCAGATAGAGGGAGCATCTCATGGACCGGGAGCAGCGTGGCCTGGACATCTCCCCAGGACTTCGCTGCTCCGTTTCTCCAGCGGCTTTGTTTCGGCGAAACCTTGCCTGTCACAGATTCAGACAGTGCCCCAGCCGTCCTCACTCGCTCGTCATCCCCACCATCTATGAGTTCCTTGCCGATATGCGCGACCGGATGCGGCGCAGAGTTGCCGTCTACGGTCAAACGCCGAAACCGCTCGACCGCCAAATCTCCTGAGCGCGGCCCTTGAACTCAGCCGACGAAGACCATGTTTCGCGATTGCAACCGCCCCTGCAGCGGGATTGTCCAATCACGAATGATCCTCTTCAACAACGATCTCATTCTTCACCTCGAAAACTCCCGACACGTTCTGGGCGGCGAAATAGGCGATTTGTTTGTCCATTTCCCGTGCAACGGTTCCCTTGAGGGTGACGTGGCCCCGATCGACAAGGATATGGATCGGCGGCACGGCGCGTGTGGCGTACTGAAAGAGACCGTCGTTGTAATCGAAAATGGCCCGATACATCGCAATGCGAATCATGTCGTCCGAAGGCGAGATCGGCAGCACTTCGATCTGGTCGACCACATTCTTGACGCCCTCAAGCGCCTCGACCCGGGCAGCCGCTGCCGGCTTCGTCGACGGATTTGTGACCTGGCCTTTCAGAATCACGGTTGCATCGGGCTCAACCTTCGCCTCGAGCCAGTCGAATACCCCGTAGTAGGGAAGTGTCAGCAGTTCATACCGCACATCACTGGCAAGCTGGCTCGTCGCGCGATTTGGCCTGGAGTCTGGATCCGCCAGTTGAGGTTTCGATGAATTGTCTTTTTGCGACCCGCGGCCGGCCGCGCTGTAGGCGGCAGGACCGGCGCACAGCAGCGCCATGGCCGCCACGGCAGTAAAACCTGTTAATGCCATTCTCATTGGAATCTCCTTGTCTTGTTCTTCGATGTAATGACTGCACATCCGTCCTGCCTTTTTCGGGGATACTCGAAAGATTTCCCCGTGAGGCTCAGGCCGCTCTTCGCGTGAGGACCTCCCAGCACTGTGGGAATTCCCATCATGGCAAACATCTCCAGTGTTTGGGAAAATCCCGGGCCATCGAATAATCCGAGCACTGTCTGCAATCCGTGCGCCAGAAACACGATCCCAAGAACCAACCGCAGGATCGTGATCGCACCATCGGCACGCGTTTTTATGATCCGGTGAAACATCAGTCTTCCTTCCCACCAGGAACTGATGCATGTCGGTTACCAGCCGGCACAGGGGCACCGTCCTCCCGTCCTGATGATCCCCATGCCGTCATGTTGGCGGACAAGCAGGGGGCAGCACGAATGGCGGAGAGCTGCTGTCCGCCAATTAGACACACAAAACAACTTCGGCACGAAGAGTGACCGGATTTGCCTTCCTTCCAAAGAAAAGAGAGGAGTGCATAGTGAACGTGAAGATTCTTGGAGAATGATCGTCCGGTGTTTTTGAGAATTCCAGGAACGGAGTTGCGAAGCCGCGGGAGTGATTGCCGATGAGGTTCACGCGAAACCCCAAACGGTCCTGGGTCGAATCGTCGCGACTCCCGTCGTCACGGCTGTCCGGGGAGTGCCGGGCATCCCCGGGTGCTCGAGGCTTGCATGCGATTCCAAGTTTGGCAGGCGGGTTGCTGGTTTAGGGGTGTTGATCGAGGCCGACAAGGGGGAATCCCATGCAAACGTGGATGGCTATTGTCATTTCATTGGTTGTGGTCCTGCTTGGGTTGGGTTGGATCCTTTATGACCGGCGCCGTTCCAGGAGACTTCAACGGCGCTTTGGGCCGTCTTATGACCAGACCGTCTCAGAAATGGGCAACCGGCGTCGCGCGGAAGCCGAGCTGCACCGGCGCGAGGTGCACGCCCGCCAACTGCGAACCCGGGCGATGGATCACGCCGAGCGCGAAAGGTTTGTGGCGCTCTGGAAGCAGTGCCAGGCGCGGTTTGTTGACGACCCCGACGGCGCTGTGGAGGAGGCGGATGCATTGCTGATTCAGATCATGCGCATTCGTGGCTACGCTGCAGACAACTTTCAGGAGCGCACCACGGATATCGCGGCGGCTTATCCTGGGCACGCCGAAGGGTACCGGCAAGTCCATGAAATTATGGAGCAGCACCGGCGCAGTCCGGTCTCGACAGACAGGCTGCGAACGGCATTCCTCCACTACAGAAATCTGTTTGATGACTTAATCGGAGGTAATGATGAAAAACTTAGACGAGTCTCCTAGAACTGAAAATACGGAACCGGTCCCTATCTTGATCGGAAGGCAGAGGCCCGAATCCGAAAATCCGCAATCGCTTTTGACGAAACAGCAGATTGAAGAGCTCCAATCGCGCTGGGGAACGATCCAAGCTGCCTTTGTTGATGAGCCGACAGCCTCCGTCAAGGACGCCGACGCGCTTGTCGAGTCGGCGATCCAGCAAATGTCGGCAGGATTCGCAAATCAAAGGACACAATTGGAGAAGCAATGGAGGCGCGGCGATGACGTTTCGACAGAAGATCTTCGGTTGGCTATGCAGCGATACCGCTCGTTGTTTACACGTTTGGTGTCGATCTAGTATAGGGCCTCCCCGCTTTTGAGCTTGGTGATCGAGAATTTCCGGAGGAACAGGCAATTCCGAACCCAATTCGAGTTTTGTAAGTGAGGTTACTGTGGAATTTCGGCCTCGACCAGCAACGCGAGGAGCGCAAGGGATTCTTGCCAACCGAGGTAGCAAGCCTCTACCGGAATGGCATCCGGTATTTCTTCCTGGATGACATTCAGTTCCGTACCGACGCTGACTTTTCTTAAAGAAATCGTCACCACCATTACGCCCGGCAAGTTTGGGTCGTCGAATTTGTCGGTATGGCGGAGGCGTTCGTTTGGAACCATCTCGAGATACTCCCCACCGAAAGAGTGGCTCTGTCCCGTCGTTAAATTTGTAAACGACATCTTATAGCTGCCGCCGACTTTCGCATCCAGGTGGTGCACCTTCCCCGTGAATCCATTCGGAGGCAGCCACTTGGCCATGGCCTCCGGGTTGAGAAATGCGCGGTAGACTCTTTCCGGAGCGGCTCGGAGGACTTTGTGCAGACGGACAGTGTTTGGCATATACGTTCGACCTTTCTTTGTGCAGCTTTGGATATTCGGACTTCGCGCAAAAGCCTCCACGCCCTTGCGGCGTGAAGTCTATAACATTCCCGTTTATGCTAAACGGCTTCTGCCGTACCCTCATCGTCAAGCAGACGGTACAGTGTTGCCCGGCTGATCCCGAGCGCCACAGCCGTCTTCACCTTATTCCCTCCCATTCGTTTGAGCGTCGAGCGTGCATGTTGGCGTTCGAGATCCGCAAGTGGCACCACATGACCACCATCCTTGGCCACGACCGGCCAATGAGGATTGCGGATGGATTCAGGAAGATCCCGAATGTCGATAACGCTGTCCTGTGCCATCATGCAGGCTGCGCCCATGACGTTCTCCAGTTCGCGGACATTTCCAGGCCAGGTATATGCCGCCAGGACACTTTGGGCTCTGGGAGTGAGTGTACGGACATCCTTCCCATATTGCTGGTTGAAGTATTCGAGGAAGTGCTGGACCAGCAAGGGGAGATCTTCCAGGCGCTCAACCAACCGGGGAACCTTGAGTTCCACCATGGACAGCCGATAATAGAGATCTTCGCGAAATGTACGTTCGACAATCATCTTGGGAAGGTCCCGGTTCGTTGCCGCGATGACGCGGACATTGACCTTGTGAAGAGTGGTTGAGCCCACACGCCGAACTTCCTGGTTTTCCAAGGCCCGAAGGAGCTTGCTCTGCAGGCTGAGAGGCATATCTCCAAGCTCGTCAAGGAAAAGAACTCCATTGTTCGCGTGCTCGTAAAGGCCCATGCGGTCAGTATGAGCGCCTGTGAACGCGCCTTTCAGGTACCCGAACAACTCGCTTTCGAAAAGGGATTCGACGACGGCGGAACAGTTGAAATCGACGAATCGGCCTGAAGACGCGGGGCTCAGCCGGTGGAGCGCCTGAGCCACCAACTCCTTGCCGGTACCGGTGTCACCGGTGATCAGAGCCGTTCGGAAGTGCGGCGCCACGCGGCGTATCCGCGCGAACAGGTCGCGCATCAACCCGCTTTGGCCCACCATTCCTTCGAAACGATGGGTGCTTAGCACCTCGATATCCAGCTTCATCGCATGACGACGACGCTGAGCTTCCGTCCCGAGGCGGCTGATACGGAGCCGAAAATCCGGGATGGAAATCGGCTTGGTCAGATAGTCGCACGCCCCCTTCTCGATGGCTTCCAGCGCGGATTCCGTGGAGTAATGGCCAGTCATGAGCAGCACTTCCGTATTCGGACTTCGCGCCACGATGACCTGCAGCAATTCCATGCCGTCTTTGCCTGGGAGCACGAGGTCGAGCACCACAATATCCGGATGCCCCTCGAGAATGGCGTCAAGGCCCTCCTCGGGATCGGCAAACACGCGAACGTCGACATCCATTTCCGCAAGGGACTCTCGAATAAGCTCCAGAGTCACGGGGTCGTCGTCGATTGCAATGAGGCTAACCTTGTTGTCGCTCATGCTTTTAAGAGGGAATCCACCTCCTTGCGCAGGACCATGAGATTGATCGGCTTTACGAAATACCCGTCGAAGCCCGCCTCAAATGCCTTGCCACGCGCTTCGAGCATTCCGAAAGCCGTAATGGCCACAATCGGAACCGATGCCGAATCGGGGTTGCCGCGAATCTCCCGCAATGCCTCGTACCCATCCATCTCCGGCATCTGAATGTCCATCAAGACGAGGTCCGGAGGCTTCTGCCGGACGCGGGAAACAGCGTCTCGTCCATCCGCTGCCTCTTCGACGCGGTAATGTGGTTCCAGCGCGAACTTTAACAACTCACGGCTGCTCAAGTTGTCGTCCACCACGAGAATGCGTTTCAAGGCCAAAACGTTTTGCCTTCCCCTCAGATCCAAAAATTCGGTGGTATTTCGATGCTTCTCTTCAAGCCTGCAATGGGCATTTTCAATACCAAAGAGTGCCATCAAGTCGATTTCACTTTGGTTATCGAAATGCAGATTTTATGAAGAAGTGAATCCTCGCGCGAAGCCCTTCATTCGTTACGTTGCAGCACCGCTTCTGGCGGCATTGGCTCTGGGATTTCGACTGTGGTTCCAGCCGTACCTGGGTTTCGAGGATGATCACGGGGCGCTGCTGGGATCCGTTGTGCTCGCTTCCATTTTTGTGGGCCTGGGGCCGTCACTGCTGCTGGCGGGCGTAGGCGTCGTCGCAGTGGGATTGGCCGTTCACGGCAGCGTGGTGCCGCACACCCGCGATGAGATCGTGGGCCTTCTCTTTTTCATCGGCGAATCCATCGCGATCAACGTTGTCATCGAGCACCAGCGGAGCATTCAGGCCCGCCTGCGCATGAATAAGGAGCTGTCGAATCAGCTCCTCGAGAAGTATCAGACCGAACTCACGGAACGAAAACGGTTTGAAGCCGCGGAACGTCGGCATGCACTCTGGCTGGAGGTCACGTTATCGAGCATCGGCGACGGACTGATCGTGACGGACAATCTGGGCATCGTGACCTACTCCAATGCGGCCGCGGCAAAAATCACGCGACTCTCGGCATCAGCCGCTCGTGGCAAAGCCGCTGACGACTTGTTGCAGCTGATTGACGAGCAGACCGGCGAATCCCTGCCCTCTCCCATCTATCAGACGCTCAACCAGCCGCGCGGCGCACTTCAATCTGCGCGTACGGCGTTGATCGTCGCGCCGGGCGACACTCGGATACCGGTCCTCGTCAGTTCTGCCGTGATGCGCGAGGCTTCAGGCGCCGTCACGGGCGCTGTTTTCGTCTTCCATGACCTCACGCATATTCGCGAAAGTGAGGCTAGCCGCGCCGACAGCGAGCGGCGCTTCGTCGCATTGGCAGACGCTGTCCCGGCCCTGATCTGGGTTTCCGACAGCGAAGGCGCGTGGGAGTATTTCAATTCCGCATGGGAGGAATTGACCGGATATCCTCCGGAAGAACAAAGAACTTGCGGCTGGACCAAATCCATTCATCCGGAAGACGAAGCACGCTGCAGGGACGTCTATTCGACGGCGCTAAAAAATCGCACTCCTTTTGAAATGGAGCTGCGTCTCCTGGACCGTGCGGGAAAGTATCGCTGGGTGGTGAACCGAGGGCTTCCCCGGTACGCCTCCGATGGGCGATTCGCCGGATTTCTCGGCTCCTGCATCGACGTTACTTATCACAAGGAAGCGGAGGAGGCATCGAGACTCAGTGAAGAGAGATTTCGTCTCTTGAATGCCGAGCTCGACCGCTTCACCGGCGAGCTGGCAAGGGCGAACGTCGAGCTTGAACTGCAAAACTGCGTGATCCAGCGGGCGAACGATCAGAAAACGCGATTCCTCGCGACCATGAGTCACGAGCTACGTACTCCCATGAACGCCGTCATCGGCTTCGTCAGTCTTCTCTCCGAGGAGAGCGCCGGACCCCTGACCGAGAAGCAGCACCGGTTTCTGTCCCATATTCGCAGGGCGGGAGACCATCTCCTCAGGATCGTTGAAAATATTCTGGATTACTCCCGTATCGAAGCCGGCCACCTTCAACTGGACTGCCAGGAGTTCGAAGCCCGCCCGGTTATTCAGGAAATTGTCGCCGAGGTTTCGCAGATCGACAGGGAGAAGCCTGTGCGAGTGTCGATCGATGTTGCCACTGATTTCGTGCTCTTTGCCGACCACCAGCGTTTCCGGCAGATCCTTTACAATCTCGCCAGCAACGCCCTCAAGTTCACTCCCAGAGACGGCAGAATCACGATCTCGGCAAGGCGGGACGAATCGTTCGCGTATGTATCGGTCCGCGACACCGGCGTCGGCATCGCTCCCGATCAGCTGGCGTCCGTCTTCGAGGAATTCCAACAGGCCAGATCCATCAAACAGAACAAGGGCGCGGGACTTGGCCTCGCGATTACCCAACGGCTTGTCCAGGCCCAGGGCGGCACGATTGCGGTGGAGAGTGAAGTGGACCACGGAAGCTGCTTCACGTTCTCCCTTCCTCTGGCGCGCGGGAGGGCATCGGCCGCACCGCGAGTGGATGGTCGCGCGCCGCTGCCTCCCGCATCCTCCGGCAACTCCGAAGCCGCAAGCGCTCCCTGATTCCTCTGCCGGCGGCTGCATTCGGCCCCGGGCGACTCTCGGCGAAGCTTTCATCACTAGACCGGCCGTCTGCCTTCTGGCTCTCGGCCTCCATCCGCTGTCGTCGGTGACAGTCGAAGCGGCAGGGGAGGTTGTTGCCGAGTCTGGCGACGTTATTCGAGTGGATGAAGATCACCACCCTGCGCGCTATTACTTTCCGCGCTCCGATGTTCACCGTGATCATCTGGAGCGCACGCAAAGGGAAATCTCACACCTGGACTCCGTGGAGTCGGGCGCTGAGGGACCTGTGGGCCCCGATTTTGTTCTCAATGCTCATCGTCGCATCGGGCTTTGCGCTCTTCCTTTCATCCGGATTTCCCCCGACGCGGCGTCTGGAATTTCTGATTTGCGTCGGCGCCGTGTTGACGGACGTGTTTGTTCTGGTCGTGCTGCCTGCCGTGGCGACGTGGAGAGTCCACCGGCCCCAGATCTCTCGAAGGTCCGGCGAAACCGCAATCCGAAGACCCGCGTGAGACGCAAAGGGGGGGCCGATTTCCTCGCAAGTCTCAACTGTTCGGGTTGACGGCTTCCAGCACGAATTGAGTCCCCTCTGGAAGCTCCAGATCGTGACCGGTGACGTAAACAGATCCCGCTCCGGCACCGGCGCCAACAACGGCACCAATGGCAGCGCCCTTTCCTCCTCCCGCGATGGCGCCAATCACGGCTCCCAATGCTGCGCCGACGCCGGTGTGCTTGACCGTTTCCTCGGTCTGACCTTCCTTTTGTCCGACGGTGCCTTCTTCAAGGCTCACTTCGTCACCTCCCGGAAGCCGAACACTGTCGATATTCGCCGCGAAGTCGTAGGTATGGCCGTTCTGCAGCTGGATGCGGTCGAACTGAAACTTCATCTCCGAGCGGCCCGTGAACGGCCCGGAGCGCTTCACGGACTCCAGGTGGCCGTCGATCACGGCGCCGTTGTAGGTGTTCGGTGTCGTGACGGTCAAGGAGAACCTGTCATTGTCCTTGGTCTCTTTGGTGTCGAGCTTTTTGTCCAGCGACGCGTATAGCTTCGCGCCGCTCGGTATCTGGTAATTGCCGCCGGCGCTCTTGGGCTGAAGTTCGACACCGCGGCGGTCGAAAAGATTCAGCTCAGCGCCGTCCGAAGTTCTCTTGTAAACGCTCGTAACGACCAGCGGGTCCTTCAAGGATTTCGCCCAGATCGTGCGAGTAAGCCGCAGCCCGCCGTCCTCGAGCGGATCGATGGTGATGGAATAATCCCGGCCCCCTTCGTTTTTCGCGTCGATGATGAGCTGCTTTCCACTGAATCGCGCCTCGGTGGTCGAGGTGGCGCCATTGGTCTCGTGATTTCGGCCGTCTGCTGTAATTTCCATCGTCGGCGCCAGCGTAGAGGCGATTGTCACCTTCTGATCGCGCTGGTCGATAGCGAGTTTATCCGCCGACCGCAGCTGGTCGGTCAAGGATTTCCGTACGTCCTGTCGCTTGTCCGCCGGAATCCCCGACGTGGCGCTCTCGATCCTGGCGCGCAGGTTATCGCTGCGTTGCGCATCGAGCTGGTATGTTCCAGTGAACGCATTTGGTGTTCTATTGTTCGCCACTTGAGACACGACGATTCCGCTCCCCGCCAGAAGGAGCAGCGTCGCCAGCGTGGCAGCTATCAGAATTCTGTTTTTCATAAGCCTCCTCTTTAGAGGCGCGTCTGATTCCCGCCTCTAAGGGAGGAAGTGCACGGAAGATGCCAATCCCTGGCTGCGATAAATACGGACCGGAAGCTCTGAAGCTTGAGTCGGCGATATAGGGGTTCACCTCCAATTGCAGAATTCTACCCGGCGTTTCCGGCAGCCTATTGCCGTGCGTCCGGCGTCTCGCCTGTCTCGGCACTTCTCTCGATATCCGCCGCTGCGCTTCCCAGCGGCGGATATAGTACGGCCTCGATGACATGGTCGGATTCTGGCGCTGTCGTCTTCTCATTCTCAGGGAGATCAATCTCATACCCGAGCCTGCGTCCTCGAATCCAGACGTGGGTCACGTAGGGAACGCTGCGGATCTGTTCAACCTCTACGGCGGTCTTCTCCGCCGGCTTCGCGTCGTGTGTTGCGGCTCTTGTGGCAGGCGTTACAGCCTGCGCGTTGATGTCGTGGACGAATCGCAATTGGGGATGCTCCTCGGAGGCCTCAATGCGGATCTGGTAGTCGCCGGCGGGAAGTTTCTGGCTGCCCACGGCAAACGTAGAGGGCATATTCACCAACACCATTTCGTACTGCGACTCGGACGGCGGGAGAGGCGCGTTCTGGGAACCTCGACCATACAGCGCGACGCTTGTGAGACCGGCCAGGATCACGGGGCCGCTGGTTCTCTTCCATCGCTTCATAATCTTTCCTTTCTCCGTCTTTGCTCAAATTTGAATCTTTTCGGATATGCCCGGTCGCCGGCTTGGGTCATTTCGCTCCCGCTCAAACCCGGGCCGGCACCTTTGCCTGCTGGGAGAGATGCACGATCGAAGCCAATTCTCGAAACGCATCCAGACGCTGTCCCAGCTGTCTGGCATTCGGAGTGCATCACGATGGGGAGAGGAGTACAGGGAGAGTGGGTGCTCGCGATGTTCGGAGTCCTGTCTGTTCTGTTCGGAGTCCTGGCGGCAAGTGTTCCGCTGGCCGGTGCTGTTGCTCTGGCTCTGTGGATCGGTGCCTGCCTTTTGCTCTGATCACACTAGGCGTCGGCCTGCTGCGCGTTCGCGAGGTGTCAAAGATGTCTCATTCCTGAACAGAGGCCGATGTCGAAAACTCGAACATTGGACCTGAATGTTCACGGGCGTCCAAATTGCCTCATTTCGAAGTGAATTGAGTGTGGCTGGGTTTTTCCTGTGAGCGGCATCGCAAGTCACGGAGGTGGCAATGCAGAAGTCCGCGAAAAACATGTGGGGCTCATGCGGTGCTGGAAGCGGCGGGGGCGTGAGCGCTCGGTCGACCGTAGAAAGAGAAAAGCCCCCGGCTTGTGCCGGGGGCTAGTGGTCATACGACAGGGTTCAGCTTAGCGGCTGACCTGGAGGCTGGTTCCACCACCAGGGGCGCCGGTGCCGGGGTCACCGCTGGAGACAAGCTTGACCCAGAGCGCATCCTTGTCCTTGTAGTACGAGGTGTCGCTGGCCTTGCGCAGCGCGTCCAGGCTGTCCTGCGGCGCACCCGAGGCTGCGGTCGTGAATCCCGGCAGCTCGAAGATCACCCAGGAGCCCTTATCCAGTTCCGTCACGGAGAGGGACACGTCCGGCCTTTCGGTGGTCACCTTGATCTCGGTACCGGCGCGTACGTTGCCTGAGGTTACGGTGTACTCCTTGCCATTGCGGCTGAGAACGATTGGCGGCTGAGCAGGTGCTGCAGCGGCACCGCCACGACCTCCAGCACCGCCACGAGCACCGCCCGCACCGGGAGCACCTCCAGGTGCCGCGCCACCGCGAGGAGCGCCGCCGCCAGCAGGCGGCCCCTGGGCTACCAGGTTGTTGCCGCCACGAGGAGCGCCGCCGGCACCAGGGCCACCAAGGCCACCACGACCTGCTCCTGGACCGCCGGCACCGCCACGAGCGCCGCCGCCACGACCGCCACCGGCGCCGCCACCACCTATATTCATGCGTCCGATGTCACCCTTGCACACGGCAGCGTTCCAGGTGGGCTTGATCTCGCAGGCTTCTTTGTCGACTGCGATACTGTCGTTGACGCCGTCATTGATGACGACGTAGGAATTGGGACCAAAGCCGAGCGAGCCGTCCTTGTCTTTGTACGCCGCGGTCCTAAAGGACGCACTGCTTCCATTATCGCTGCCCCACTTACGCTCCATCGGCGGGAAATACACCGGCTTCGCGTTGACAAATTTCACCTTCTCGAAGGCGTTATTGGTGCTGACCCCGAAGCTGCTGAAGAGCAGGTTAGAGATCGCTCCCGACTTGCGAGTGGCGTTGTCCTGGAAATTCACGAAGGTAGTATTCACAAGGTCATGACGGTAATCGTAGTACTCGTAGCCATGGATCGGAAAATCCGGCAGATCGGGCTTCGGGAAGGTGCGGCCGTAAGCCTTTTCCTCGTCAGTCTTGGGGTTGCCGACGTTCTCGGTTTCGCCCACGAACAGCGAGTCCACGACCCTTGACGTGAACTCGTAACGGCCAAATGCTCCGGACGCGTGCGTATAGTCCATGGCGTTGTCGGCCAGCTTCACGTTCCTGAATACGTGCATCTCGCCGCGGCCCCAGATGCCGCCATTCCGGTTCTTGTAGGAGGTGAGATCCTCGAAGACGGATGGCAGCGCCTTGCTGTTCGGGTCAGCGGGATTTTCAAGTCCGGTATGCGAGCTGCCGGTAACACCGAAAGTACCCGTGGAATTAGTGATGTTTCGGTCGAACATGAACCCGTCGTAGTTGGAGTGGGAGACGTTGCCCTTGAATTCCTTGAACGGCGTTCGACGCGGCCAGGTGTTCGCAGCGATCTCCGTGCCCTCGAACTTACCAACACCGTGCTCCGGCAAGGACATCCAGAAGCCGTTCGCGTCGGAACCCGCGGCCACGTTATCCCGGTAGATGTTGTCCGGGTTGGTGATCCAGAAAGTTGCCGCCGTGTTGTCCGAGGGAAGCAGGACATCCTTGGCATTCTGGCCATTCCCCTGGGGTCGTTTCTCTCCGGATGCGGCGAGGTTTGTCGAGACGCACGGCGCGTCCGGATGGCACTTGGTCAGGATCCCCAGGTTGTGCACGAACTGGTTGCCGTGCTCCACGGCGTCTTCCAGGAAAAAGCAGTGACCGATGTTGTTGTAGGTGACGTTGTTTTCAACGTCCAGGTAGTTTGTGCCATGCACGGTCACGCAGCGGCTGTAGGTGTCATGAACGGCGGAGTTCTTGATGTACTGTCCCTGCGCATCGCCGATCAGATGCCAATGGATCGGATAGCGGGCCAGATGCATGTTCTGACCCATGCGATTGAGCTCGACGCCCTCGACATACATCTTGCTCCCGTTCATCGCCATGATGTGGCCGCCAAAGAGCGTCGCGTCCGCGTCCGGCGAAGCCTGGATCAGGATATTGCGGGACAGCATGCCGACTTCGCCGCGTTCATCCACGTCGAAGGTAATCTTGCCGAAGTGCATGTAGTCCAGTTTCTTGTCCAGCGTGATCGTATTGCCACGGATGGCAGCAATGTTTCGCCGCTCCGCCTGATGGGCATCGAAATCCGTCGACGCGAGGACAATCATGTCGCCGACCTGCCAGCCGGCGGCGTTCAGGACTTCAATCGAGTTGCTGCCTGCTTCGGCGGTCCTCGACAGTTTCGTCCAGGAGTTCGTCCGGTTACCGTGCAGGTTCAGGGTTCCACCCATCATCATGATCCCGCGGTCACTGCGGTCCGTCGTTCCACCGATGCCACTCATATCTTCGTCTTTGACGTTGTCGGTGAGGGTGATGGTCGCCTTGCGGGTGTGGGGGGTCTTCTCAGTACCAATCTCCAACTCCCCGTGCACCATGATCCACTCGGTGGTCAGTTCCAGATCTTTATTATCTGCGAAGCTGAGTTTTCCTTCGATCGTCAAGCCGTTCAGCGCCGGCGGACTGACGTCGAGGACCACGTCCTTGCCTTTTTCAATAGTGACCTTGTCGCCAGCGGCTGGTACCTTGCGGCCCGGCCAGGTGGCAGGATCAGACCAGCGCACCTGCTTGACCGCCGGCGTTCCAGCATTCTGAGCCTGAACGACAGCGAACACGCTGCCGAACAGGAGTGCTGGAACGAACGATACAAGAAGGAACAAACGATATTTTCTTGTCATGTCAACAGCTCCCATACTCGAAAGATGACCAGATTTCTGATCGGCAGCATAGCGCGAAAGGATAAGCGTTTCAAGCCGGCATTCCCAACAGCAGAGATTCTTGAAGTAAGCCCCCTGGACGATGCGGCGGTGGAAGTTCGGATACGAGAAGTGGGGGTTTCGGGCATTGCTGGATAAACGGAAAGGAAAGGCAAACTGGCGGAGGGCTCCAACAGAGAAACTGGAGAAGGTGCTGGCGCTGTATCAGGACAAGTACTTCGACCTGAACTCCGTAATTCCTGCAGAATCAAGTCAACGTAGCCTGGATTCCAGCCTGCTGATTTTCTCTGCTGACTGACGACGGGTAACGAATCCGATCTGAAGTATCCGTGGGCTCACCCGTGAGGGAATACGGAATACCCAATCGCGGTTGTATGAGTCATCCGGCAAGGATCGCTTCGAGGGCGGCCGGGTCATTCCGAACCATTGCGTTTTCCGCTTCGAGGCTCGCGCGATCCCGTCCGACTGTTGCGACCGCAGCGATCTTTCCGCCATCGCGATACGCCAAAATGCAGTTCCTCTCTTTCAGGCTGCCTCTCGAATCGATCCGGTCCCAGCGTTCCGCATGGCCTACGTAATTGATTGCGACGTCATAGTGCTGGCTCCAGAAGAATGGAATAGCAGAGAAACGCTCGCGGCGACCGAGGATATTTCGCGCCGCTGTCTGACCTTGTCGCTGAGCGACGACCCAGTGTTCCACGCGCATGCGCATTCCGCTGTGTTCATCCGGCCATCGGGCGATATCGCCGACGGCATAGATTCCGGAAACGCTTGTCTCCAGGAACTCGTTAACGCTCACGCCGCGATCGACTTTCAACCCCGATTGTTCGGCAAGAGCGAGTGACGGCCTGACGCCGATTCCGACCACCACAAGGTCGGCTTTGACCGACGTTCCGTCCGACAGCCGTGCTTTCTCGGGAGTGATCTGGGTTGCCGTGGGGCCGATGTGAAACACGACTCCGTGTTCTTCATGAAGCTGGCGAATAAAATCTCCAACCTCCGGACCGAGCACACGTTCGAGCGGCCGCGAGGGCGCGGCCACGTGAACATCAATGTCGCGAGCCCGCAACGAGGCTGCAGCCTCAAGTCCGATGAAGCTTGCGCCCAGGACAAGGGCGTGCCGCGTTTGCCCTAGACGCGCGATGATGGCGCGGCTGTCCGCGAGAGTTCGTACATACGCGATATGCGGCAGGTCGTGTCCTGGAATGGTTAGCCGCACGGGCTCCGCGCCCGTTGCCAGGATAAGAGCCTCGAACCCCATGACATCGCCGCCCTCCAGAACGACTCGCCGCGCTGCGACATCGATCGCCGTTGCGCGCTGCCCCAACCTCAGTTGAATATTTTGATCGCTATAGAACTCTGGCGGTCTCATGGGCATCCATTCTTCGGGCGCTGTTCCGGCGAGGTAGTCCTTGGACACGTTGGTGCGATCGTATGGAGCGGATGTGTCCGCCGAAACGATTGTGACTTCGCCCTTGTAGCCTTCCGAGCGCAGGGACTCCGCTGCAGCGTGACCCGCCGCTCCACCGCCAACAATCACGACACTTTTCGGCAGAGCGGAATCTGCAGCCAGAACGCGCTTCACGGCCGGCCGTTTGCTCGTCACGAAAAAGGAATCCCCCCGCTGTTCGACGTTCCATGACGAGACAGGCTTGAAAGCGGGAGCCGTGGCTTCGCCGGTCCGCAGATCGAAGCACGCATGATGCATCGGGCAATGGACCTGGTCGCCAACAATGATGCCGTCGGCGAGTGGCGAGTCGTAGTGCGTACAGATCGCGCCGATCGCCAACAGTTCCCCGCCTCGACGCACCACCAATACGGGCTCTCCGCCGACGTGGCCGAGCAGCGTCATTCCGTCGGCCAGGCCGGCGAGCGGAACGCCGGTCGCAAGATCGGGTCCCTTTATTTCAATTGGTCCTCCCATCGCAATCCTCCTAACGATCTGGCGTTACGATTCTTCGATACCGTTCCTTGTTGTGCCCGACTTTGTGCCCCAATAACATTATCGCTCTTCCGCGACATTTGACTGGATTGCACGCTGATGTCCATTTGTTCTTCCTATGCACAGGACGTTTTATCCGGGAGTGACCGGCCAGAGCGAGGCCCTGTCGATCGCTATTCCTGGCGGGGAAGACCGTCTCCGACAACTGCGCGTCCGGAATGTTACAGATATCGGTTCCCGCCACGCGAAGACTAAACATGGCGCTTCCTATGCGACGCCGGACTGGATTTTTCGAGGCGACGCCGCTTATGCTCAAAATATGACACCCTTGGATGGTCGTTGCCGATCCGGAGTTCCTGGACTTGACGAGATCCTGTTTGGTGGGCTGATCCCGCAGCGGATGTATCTGCTCGACGGCAATCCGGGAGCAGGAAAAACCACCCTGGCCCTGCAGTTCCTCCTGGAAGGAGTCCGTTCTGGCGAGCGCTGCCTGTACGTTACTTTGTCAGAGACGGCCCTTGAGCTTAAGGCAGCAGCGGCGGCCCATGGATGGACACTGGACGGTATCGAGATAGTGGAGTTGATCGTCGATGAAGATGCGCTGCGGGAAGACGCGCAGCTGACCATGTTGCATGCCTCGGAGGTCGAGCTCACCGATACCACCCGCAAGCTCCTCGCCGCGCTCGACAGGTTTCATCCCGCCCGGCTGGTCGTGGACTCACTCTCTGAGCTGCGCCTGCTTGCGCAGACTTCGCTGCGCTACCGGCGTCAGATTCTGGCGCTGAAGCAGCTGTTTCTGGGTCGCACCTGCACGGTGGTGATGCTGGACGACCGGACGGCCGAAGGACCCGACATGCAACTGCACAGCATCGCGCATGGCGTGATCAGTCTCGAATCCACGACGCCGGCCTACGGGCAGACGCGACGCGAGCTGCAAGTGCGCAAGTTCCGGGGCAGCAATTTCTTCAGCGGTCGGCACGATTTCAGCATCTATGAGGGCGGCATCACGGTATTCCCCCGGCTGGTCGCGGCCGAACATCTCATCGATTACAAGCGAAACATCTTGACGAGTGGCGTGTCCAAGCTGGATGCGCTGATGGGCGGTGGCGTCGACCAGGGCACGAGTACGCTGCTGATCGGCCCACCTGGCTCCGGCAAGTCCACCATTGCCATCCAATACGCGAGGGCGGCGGCGGAGCGGGGCGAGCACGCGGCGATTTTCATGTTTGACGAGACCAAGTCAGCACTGCTGACCCGTTGCGCGGGACTGGGAATGCAGGTCCGGGAAGGTGCGGGACCGGGTGAAATGAGACTCCGACAGATCGACCCGGCGGAGGTCTCTCCGGGCGAGTTCGTCTCGCTGGTACGCAAATCCGTGGAAGAGAACCGCGCGCGGGTCGTCGTAATCGACAGCCTGAACGGCTATCTGAATTCCATGCCCCAGGATCACTTCCTGACGGCGCAGCTGCACGAACTGCTCTCCTACCTGAGCAATCGCGGAGTTGCGACTTTCTTCGTGGTGGCTCAGGCGGGTTTGATGGGTCCTTCGATGACCGCACCAGTGGAAGCCAGTTATCTGGCAGACACCGTCGTGGTGCTGCGGTATTTCGAGCATCAAGGCAGCGTGAAGAAGGCTGCCTCGGCGCTGAAGAGGCGGACCGGCGGACATGAAGGAGCGATCCGCGAGATCTGGTTCGATCAATCCGGCATCCACCTGAGCGAACCTCTGCTGAAACTCAGGGGCATTCTCTCCGGAGTGCCCGTCGAAGCGAACGCACCAGACAGCGGGGGTGAAGCGGAAGCTCCACGCGCTCGATGACATCGGACCCCATCCGTCCCGAGGAGGGCTGGCTGCTGCTGCTTCCGGCGACACGGCGGGATGGAGAGGCCATCGGAGCGATTCTCGCCAGGGAATCCATCGACTGCCTGGTCTGTGCCAATGCTGCAGAGGTGGTCTCTGAACTCGAGCGTGGCGCAGCCACACTGGTGCTGACCGACAGCGCCCTGTCCGAGACCGGCGGCGTGCGCATCCTGAACGCCCTGCAGCAGCAGCCGCAGTGGTCGGATCTGCCGGTCGTGCTGCTGCGCAAGCCGGACCCCTCTCCCGAGGCGGAAAACCTGATCGCGCGCATGACCAATGTCACCGTGCTCGAGCGCCCCACGTCCAGCCTCACACTGCTGAGCGCGATCCGGACTTCGCTGCGCGCGCGCGCAAGGCAGTACCAGATGCGCGATCACGTCGCGGCCCTGGCTGAGGCTGAGAACGCATTGCGTCAGGCCGATCGCCGAAAAGATGAGTTCCTGGCCATGCTCGCCCACGAGTTGCGCAATCCCCTCGCGCCCATCCGCACCGCCACCGACCTGTTGCCGCGCATCATCCCCCTCGGCGACGAGAGGGTGGAGTCGACATTGAACATCATGCGGCGGCAGGTCGGGCAGCTGTCGCGCCTGGTGGACGACTTGCTGGACGTGTCCCGCATCACGCAGGGACGAATTGAACTGCAGGTCGAGGTGCTCGACCTGGCCTCCATCGTGACGCAGGCGCTGGAGAGCGTCGAACCGCTGATGACGAGGAAGGAACTTGTCCTGCTCCGGCAAGCCCGGCTGCCCGCACTGCATGTTCATGGCGACAAGGCGCGCCTGGTCCAATGTGTTTCGAACATCCTGACGAACGCCGCAAAGTATACCGACGCGCGCGGGAAGATCGAGATCGCTCTGAAACAGCAGGGCGATTGGGCGGTCCTTTCGGTTCAGGACAACGGCATTGGCATGCCGCCCGAGCTGCTGCCAAAGGTATTCGACCTGTTCGTCCAGAGTGAGCGCTCACTGGATCGATCGCAGGGCGGGTTGGGCATCGGTCTGTCCGTGGTCAGACAGCTCGTGGAGATGCATCACGGGGAGGTGATCGCCCATAGCCCGGGACTCGCGCAAGGCTCCACATTCGAAATACGCCTTCCGCTGGCCAGCGCACCCGTGGACGTCATTCCCGCCGCCGCGCCCGCTCCGGACCGACGCAAGCGGGTGTTGATCATCGATGACAATCGGGATGCGGCAGATTCACTGTCGCTGCTTCTGCAGAGTCACGGCCATGAAGTGCGAACTGTATACGACGGCGACGAGGCGCTGGCGGTTGCCGCGGCTTACGCGGCCGACTTTGTGCTGCTGGACATCGGTTTGCCCAAAATGAATGGATACGAGGTGGCCCGGCGGCTGCGCCTCAGGAAAACGTCGGCACATCTGGTGGCGCTGACAGGGTACGGGCAACCGGAGGACGTGCAACGGGCGAGGGAGGCCGGCTTCGACGCTCACCTTGTCAAACCAGTCGACATTGAAAAAGTGCTCGAGGCATTGAGTGCTTAATCGCCCGGTATGATCCAGCCGGCTTGATCCCGGGGCGGCGACAGGCTCTAGTAGTGGGCGACCATGTGCGTGATGACGTGCCCCAGAATCGTCCGCCAGGCGTTTTCGATATCCTCCGTCCACTGGGGGTCGAAGTCACGCGCGGTCTGGATAATGGACTGCAACCAGAGCTCGTAGAACCAGGGTTCAATGTTGAGATGGTGCCTGTCATGGGTTTCCGAGCGGTCTCGAAGTTCGCGTAATCCAGCCGGGTCGCCGGAAACTGCCATCGCGGTAAGTTCGAGCGATCGCAGGAGCATATGCTCCTGTTGTTCAAAATCGGTATTCTTGAACTTCTGCCGGACCTCGTCGGATGAATTCAGAAAGTGATCGTAGAATGCCGGAATGAAGGATGCAGATTCTTTACAGCGGTCCAGGCTACTGAGAAATGTCGTCCTCGGTGTGTTTTCAGACTTCGGCATAGGGCTGGTCCAAAACCTCTCTCACCTTTTGGGCAAAAGCTAAACTCGCTGGGGTAAAGGATTTCTGCAAAAATCCGAAATCGGACTCCAGTATACCGTGGCGAAGGACTGCGTCGTCGCTGTAGTCCGATGTCTGGACGTTCTGAAATCTCATGGAGCGGTTTTCCGCCTAAGAACTGCGAAATCTCAGGTACTGACGGTGGATCGTACGGATTTCAGTATCTATCGGCGCAACGACAGGCAAGTCATGAATTTCATTGCGCCGTCACCCCTCTGAAACCATCGATTACCTTCTTGCCCGCTTCGATCCCGGTTTCAATGAGTTTGAATTTTTGCGCCAAACGAGAAAGCCCCCGGCTTGCGCCGAGGGCTTTTGCTTGTATAAGCAGGGTTCAGCTCTTGCTGACTTGGACAGTGCCCCCGCCGCCCCCGCCACGACCGCCACGACCTGCGGGGCCGCCGGTCGAGACAATCTTGACCCAAAGTGCGTTTTCGCCTTTGTAGTACGAGGTAGCGGTTGCGCTGCGCAGTGCATCGAGGCTGTTTTGTGCTGTGCCGGTCGATGCAGTGGTGAATCCCGGTAATTCGAAAGTCACCCATGAGCCGCTGTCCAGCTCGCTCAGGTTAATGTTCACGGTCGGCGTTTCGGTTTCCGCCTTGATCTCGGTGCCGGCGTGTACATTGGTGGCCCCGGTGGTGGTAAAATCCCTGCCATTGCGGCTGAGAACGATGGGGTTAGCAGGTGCACCGCCTCTTCCGCCACCGCCGCCTCGAGGGGCGCCGGCGCCAGGAGCACCAGGACCGGCAGGAGCTGCGCCCGGACCACCACGTCCCTGGCCCGCAGGACCAATACCTGCAGCGGCTGCGCCAGGAGCGAGAGCTGCGCCACGACCACCCGCACCAGGAGCACCGCCCGGGCCGCCACGACCGCCTCCACGACCGCCACCGCCGGCGTTTATCGTGACGCGACCCAAATCACCCTTACACACGGCAGCGCCCCAGGTCGGCTCGATTTTGCAGTCTTTGTCATCGGCCGCGGCCGCGATCCCAGTGTCGAGGACAATATAGGAATTGGGGCCACCGCCGAGCGAGCCGTCGATATCCTTGAACACCGCGCCATTCCAGCCTGCAAAACCTTCCGAATTCACCGGAGAAGGACCATCTGCGCTCCATCGGTGGGAAATACACCGGCTTGGCATTTTCGAAGGTCACTTTCTCGACGTAGTTGTTGGAGCTGATCCCAAAGCTGGTGTACAGCAGGTACGAGATCGCTCCGGACTTGCGAGTGGCATTGTCCTGATAATTGACGAACTTGGTGTTCACCACAGGAGTGGAGGAAATCGTAATACTCGTAGCCACGGACCGGGTAATCCGCGTCAGCGCGAGGCAAGGTTCGACCATACGCTACTTCCGCTGTCCGTTGTTGGGGTGCCTTTATTGTCGCTTTCGCCCACGAACAGGGAGTTCACGACTTTCGAGGTATAGTCGCCGTGGAACTGGGCCATGCCAGGGTACGCATGCGTGTAGCCGATAGCGCTGTCGGCAATCTTCAGGCCGTCGAAGATATGATTCTCGCCACGGGCCCAGATGGCAGCGCCCCTGCTCTTGTAGATGGTAATGTCTTTGAACACCGCTTCCAGCCTCGCGCTGTTGGTGTCGCCGGGATCCGCATAGGGCCAGATGCGTAGTTCCCGCCAAGGTTGAATTTGCCCTGCGCATTGGGTCCGCGATCGAACATCAGCCCTTCGACGTCGGAGTGGGCGACGTTGCCGGAAAACTCCCGAAATTGCGTTCGACGGGGCCAGGTCTTCGCGGCGATCTCCGTGCCTTCAAACTTACCTGTTGGATGTTCTGGAAAAGCCAGCCAGAAGCCTGTTGCCTCAGAACCTGCGGACACATTCCCGCGGTAGGTATTGTCGGGGTTCGTGATCCAGAATGTGGCCGCCGTGTTGTCGGAAGGAATCAACTGGTCGGTGGCATTTTGACCTTGACCGCCCCCTCCGTAGACTCCGACTACTGCATTTGTCGAATTACAGGGCCGGCTGGGATGGCACTTGGTCAGCATCCCCAGGTTGTTCAGATACTGGTTGCCGTGTTCCACGCCATCTTCGAGGAAGTAGCAGTGACCGACGTTGTCGTACGCTACATTGTTCTCAACCCGCACATCGTTCGTACCATGTACCGTCACACAGCGGCTGAACGTGTGGTGAATTGCAGAGTTCTCAATGTATTGCCCCAGCGCATCGCCAACCAGATGCCAATGGATCGGATACCGCGCAAGGTTCTCGTGCTGACCCATTCGATAGAACTCGACACCGGAGACTTGCATGGTTGAACCGGCCATCGCCATTACATGCCCGCCACTGAAGGACTTCTCTGCGTCGGGCGAAGCCTGGATCTTGATATTGCGTGTGAGCATACCGACTTCACCACGCTCATCCACGCCGAAGGTGACTTGACCGTAGTGCATATACTGAAGTTTCTGATCCAGCGTAATCACTTTTCCAGAGATGCTGGAGATGGTGCGCTCCTCTGCCTGGTGGGGATCGAAATCCGTTGACGCGACTACAATCTGCTCGCCTTTTTTCCAGTCACCGGGATTCAAGACTTCGATGGTGTTGCTACCCGCGGCGGCTGTTTTTGTCAGCTTGGTCCAGGAGTTTTTCTCCGTACCGTGCAGGCTCAGGGTTCCGCCCATGATCATGATCCCGCGGTCGCCCATTGTTTCTATGTCTTCACCCGGGACGTTATTGGTCAGGGTAATGGTCGCATTTCGCGTGTGGGGGCTGGCTTCACTGCCAATCTCCAACTGCCCGTGCAACAGGATCCACTCGGTCATCAGTTCAAGATCCTTACTGTTTGAGAAGCTCAGTTTGCCGTCGATCGTTAAACTGCGCAGCTCCGGCGGACTGATATCGAGGACAACGTTCATGTCTTTGCCTATGGTGACTGCGTCGCCTTTGCCTGGGACCTTCCCGCCCGGCCAGGTGGCCGGACTAGACCAGAGCTTCCCGTTGCCCGCCGGACGGCTTCCCTGGGCCTCAACGGAGGCACATCCGCTGAGGAGGAAAAAGGCCGGAACGAGCAATAAAAGGAACAAGAGATAACGTATGCGCATGGCGCTGAACCTCCGTGATCGAGAAATAGATTACCGTGTTTCCAAAACAACGAATCGAGCGATTGCCTAGGACCTAGCGTATATCATGCAACAACTGAAAACTGAACTTTGATTCCGGAGGGCTGTCCTTTGGAAATTCCTGAGGCGGTCCCCGGCCTCGGCGGCGGCGCGCGCTCGAAAACAGGCATGCGGGAATTCGGGGACGCTCACCAAAATCAGCCTCCGGATAGCGCGCCCACAATGAAGATCTCCGCACCGGCGGTAACCGGAGCGGCGAGATCCCGCACTTTCTCCTCGTTGAGGAAGACATTCATGTGGGGGCGGATCTGTCCCTGCTCGTCGACAACGCGAAAGAGCAGCCCGGGGAACCGCTGTTCCATCGCCGACAGCGCTTCGCCGACCGTGGCGGCTTCCACTTCCGTGGTGCTGCGTCCGCCCGTATACGCGTAAAGCAGCGAGGCGACTCGAACGCGAATGGCGGGCATCAGGCGATCCGCGCCGCGGTGACGGACATGATCTTCGGCAGTCCCGTGGCGAGACTTTTCCAGGAGTCGCCTTCATCGGAACTCCCCCACATCTCTCCGGACGTCGTGCCGAAGGCCAGTTCGAGCGACGGGCCTCCGTTGTGAGCCATGGCCTGGCGCAACACGGTGTGCCAGGCGCGGGGCGGCAGTCCGCGGTCCAGGCGTTGCCAGGACTCGCCCGCATCGCGAGTTCGAAAGACGGCCGGCTTGCCGTTGACGCTCGTGCGCGGCCAGATTGTCTGGCCGTCCATGGGGACGACCCAGACGGTCTTGTCGTCCGTGGGATGGCAGGTCATGGGAAAACCGATGTCGCCGACATCTTTCGGCATGTTGTTGCCGATGCGCGTCCATCGCTGTTTTGGCGCGCCGTCCTGCCAGTCGAGCCGGTAGATGCCGCAGTGATTCTGGTGGTACCAGCGGCGCGGATTCGCCGGGTGGATGACGGCGTCGTGCGGGTCGTGGCCAAAGTCGTACTCGGAGCCGTCTTCTTTGGGAGGCGCGAAATCCATGGCGACGCCGGAATTGATCGGCGCCCACGAGGCGCCCAGGTCGTCCGAAACGAAGAGGCCTCCCCCCGAGAGTCCGACCAGAAGCCGGTTAGGCCGGCTGGGATCCACCTGGACGGAGTGGCACTTGGGCCCGTCCGGTGTGCCTGGCGCGAAGTTGTAGCACCATTTCGCGAGCAGGGGATTGTCGTTGAATCCTGCAACGCTTTCCCAGGTGACGCCGTCGTCTTCGCTCTTGAACAGCCCGATGGGGCTCGACCCGCCGAACCACACTCCGGGTTGCGTGGGATGTCCGGGCGCGATGAAGAACAGATGATCGAGCGTGAGACCCTGACGGCGGCCATCGTCCGCATCAAGTGCGGAGTCCGCGTAGTCTTCCTTGGGCCGGAACTTTGGAGGCTGACCGGATTCTTTCCAGGTTCGACCGAAGTCGGTGGATCGGTACACCGTCGGGCCCAGGTGCCCCGTTCGCACCGCGGCGAGTATCGTGCCGCTGCCTCGAGGATCCTGGACAACGTGGTGGACCTGGGCGCCGAAGAACCACGGCTCCTCCTGCAGCCGGCCGTCATTCATCTTCAGGGACCAGGCCCCCTTCCGGGTACCGACAAGCCATGTATTTGCCTCTGCAGGAACAATAGGTTGAGTCATCTTTCTTCATCCTCCCGTTTGCTTTTTTCGGCGGCGGGAATTTCTCCCGCCATGGGTAAGTCGAACGGTGCCAGGCCCAAATCGACAGACAGATTAATTTACCGCGAAAAATTCAGAAAGAGTTGTCGCGAAATCGCCGGACTTTCTCAGGATCAGCGCTGCCAGTTTCGGCTCGATTCCGCCTGAGCGGCAGGACGAGAACCAGGAGTGGTTCCCCCGAGCGGTCCCGCCTGTCCCCCGGGAGTCCCGCTCGTCCCTGTATCGTTGCCCGCGGGCTCGTCGTCCTTCATTGTTGGCGGCATGAAGAAACTGACGCTGCTATTCCTTCTGTCGACGACGCTGTTGATGGGGATTGAGGATCGAATCCAACCCGCATGGGTCTACCGGACGGGTGAGTCCACCGAAAAGGTACAGGGTGGCGGGAAAGAGCCGGCGCTCGAAGCCACGCCGGTATATTTCGAAGACCTTCTTTACCTGGGCACACCCCGCGGGAACGCGATCGCCCTGGATCCTCTTTCGGGAACCGAGATCTGGCGTTATGACGCGGATATCGACCCGAAAGGGAACTACGGGGATTTCGCCAACCGCGGCGTGACGGTGTGGCGGGATGGCCGGGCACCGCGGGGCGCACCATGCGCCTCTCGCGTCTTCATTGCGACGGTCGATGCGTGGGTTTCGTCGGTCGACGCGAAGACGGGCAAACCTTGCAACGCCTTCGCAGACGGAGGCCGCCTCGACCTGAAGAAAGGACTCCGCAGGGGACCGGCCTACACGGGCGAGTATGGAAACACCTCTCCGCCGTCGATCATTGACGACGTTCTCGTCGTCGGATCGAACATTGCCGACAATGTCCACGCCAACGCGCCGGCCGGAGACGTCCGCGGCTTCGATGTGCGAACGGGCAAACTGCTCTGGACCTGGAATTCGCTGCCGGGGAATCCGGACGCCGGCGGCGCCAACACATGGCCGCCCATAACGGTGGACGCCGCCAATCACCTGGTCTTTCTGGCAACGGGCAGTCCCAGCCCCGACTACTTCGGCGGGCTGCGTCCAGGAGACAATCGCTACGCCAATTCCGTGGTCGCCTTGCGCCCGAAGACCGGAGAGATGGTGTGGAGTTTCCAGACCGTCCATCACGATCTCTGGGATTACGACGTGGCGTTCCCGCCGCAACTCGTAACCATTCGCCGCGACGGTTTGTCGGTCGAGGCGGTGGCTGCGGGCTCAAAGACCGGACATCTCTTCGTCCTGGATCGCAAAACAGGGAAACCCCTGTTCCCGGTCGAGGAGCGTCCCGTTCCTCGGAGCGATATTCCGGGGGAGTCGGCCTCTCCGACTCAGCCGTTTCCGGTGATGCCGAAGGCTCTGGTTCCTCAGACGCTAACCCCAGACGACGCATGGGGCATTAACGATGCCGAGCGCGCCCAATGCCGGGAAAAGATTGTGGCGCTGCGGAACGAGGGCATGTTCACGCCGCCAAGCGTGACGGGTACGTTGTCGTTTCCAGGTAATATCGGCGGGATGCACTGGGGCGGCGGCGTGTTCGACGCGGCCTCCGGGCTCCTGATCGTTCCGACCAACCGGTTGGCGGCTGCGATGCGGCTGGTGCCGCGCGAGCGGCTCGCGGAGTATCGCAAAGCAAATCCCGACTGGGAAACGACAGCGCAACTCGGCGCGCCATTCGCCATGTCGCGGCAGTTCCTGCTTTCGCCTTCGGGGTTGCCGTGCACGCCTCCGCCTTTCGGGACGCTTACCGCCGTGGATCTCTCGACTGGTGACGTGCGCTGGGAAGTGCCGCTGGGAAAGATGCCCGTGCCCGGCGCGCAGCC
Organism: uncultured Acidobacteriota bacterium; assembly: GCA_963836435.1. Lineage (GTDB taxonomy): Bacteria > Acidobacteriota > Terriglobia > 20CM-2-55-15 > 20CM-2-55-15 > DASTBJ01. Next base: position 264,812 of record CAWIJI010000018.1, read on the forward strand.
CGAATGGGGATCGATCAACCTGGGAGGCCCGATGCTGGTCGACGGCCTTGTGTTTATCGGAGCCAGTCTCGATCCTGCGCTGCGGGCTTTCGACGCCAGGACCGGAAAGGAGATATGGCAGGGAGCCCTGCCCGCCAGCGCACGCTCGACTCCGATGTCATTCGTCGGTACCGACGGCAGGCGTTACGTTGTCGTGTCGGCCGGCGGACATGATCCGCGCTTCGGAAAACTGGATACAGCCGTTGTAGCCTTCAGGCTGAGATAATCCTCGCATGTCTTCGGATTCGACAAAAGCACCCGCTGTTCTGCCTCAGGATTCCGGTTCGCTGCCGCAGCTGAACTGGCGCTGGGTCCTCCTGATGTGCACGACGCTCGGACTCTTCCTGTTCCTTTACCGGTCCCTGGACGACGTGGCGCGCGGGCACCCGGTGGAGTGGACCTCGCGTTTCGTGGAAGAGTTTTCGGGAGCGTGCGCCGTCTTTGTCCTGGTCTGGCCCGTATCTGGTTTTGTTATGCGGTTCCCGATTAGCGGACGTTTCAAGACCCGCGCTCCGCTGTACGCAGCGGCGGGAGTCGTTTTCGGGTTGCTCGCGACGACGTTGATGTACGTCAGTCGCCTCATCGTCTTTTATCTGTTGGGACGCGGCACCTACGACTACGGATTTCTGCCGACGCGCTACGCGATGGAAATGCCGATGGAACTCATTGCGTTTTCCGTCATTGCCACGAGCCTTCACTCGCGCAAGACGCGCTGGCTGGCCGAGCAGCAGCGGGCCCGCGTGGACGCTCTCGAGCGCGAACTCGCACAGGCACAGCTCCAAACTCTCCAGCTTCAGATCCAGCCGCATTTCCTGTTCAATGCGCTGAATGCCATTTCCGCGTTGATCGACGAAAACCCGCGGGCGGCGGACCGCATGGTGAATAGCCTGGGCGAGTTCCTGCGCCGGGTTCTGCGCGAGGATCAGGCGCAGCAGGTGGCTCTCAGACAGGAAATCGATTTCGCCCTTCTGTATATCGACATCATGAAAGTCCGTTTCGAAGACCGACTGGACTTTCATCTGACGTTCAATGAGGGGCTGGAGGATGCACTTGTGCCCCCGTTGATCCTGCAGCCTCTCGTTGAGAACGCCGTTCGGTACGGCACGGATTCGGAGACGGGGCGCGCGGAAGTCTCGATTGAAGCTCGTCGCGTGAATTCGCAGGTGGAATTGCGAGTTCGCAATCGCCGGCATCCCGCCACAGACCGCTCTTCCGGCACGGGGCTTGGACTGAAGAACGTGGAGAATCGCCTCGAGAAACTCTACGGTACTCATGCTGCCGTTCGCCTGGACGCCGGCAGTGAATTCACGGAAGTTACGGTGACCCTGCCGTTGCACGTGCCGGAAGGAACAGCGGCGTCGTGATTATCCGAGCCGTCCTCGCTGATGACGAGCCTCCCGCGCGCCGGAAACTGGCGCGAATGCTGGCCCAGCAGCCCGATATTCGGATTGAGGGAGAAGCTGCCACCGGAACCGAAGCCATTGCGCTCATTCGAAGGGTGAAACCGGACGCCGTGTTCCTCGATATTCACATGCCGGGGATGGACGGATTCGAAGTTGTCGAGGCGCTGGGGATACAGGAGGTGCAGGTTGTCTTCGTGACGGCCTACGACGAATACGCTGCCAGGGCCTTTGACGTGGCGGCCACGGAATACCTGCTGAAGCCGTATTCGCCTGAGAGGCTGGGAGTGGCCCTGGAACGACTACGTAGGGCATGCGCGGCAAGAAGCGCCGGGCGGGAAAGCAGGTTCTGGACCCGCATCCTGGTACAGGGGCCGCGCTTCGCGAAATTCATTCAGCCGTCCGAAATCGACTGGATCGAGGCCGACCGCAATTACGTGGTCCTGCACTGTGGCCCGAAGGAGTACCTGGTACGGACGACCCTCGAAGCATTTGCCGGCCGCCTTGATCCCGACGTCTTCATCCGGATCAGCCGTTCGGCGGCTGTTCGGCTGGATTGCATTTATGCAATCCAGCCATCAACCCACGGGGACTATCGCCTGACCTTGATCGGTGGAAAGATTCTCTCGCTAAGCCGTCGATTTGCCGGCGCTTCGCTGGGGCGCTTCATGCCGAGGTAAAAGCGTAAAAGGCGTAAAAGACGTTGCGATTCTGGCACTTTTCAAGGATCCTGCAGGAAACCCCATGGGCCTTGTCGAAATGGAAAACGGGGGCAAAGATTCCGTGGGAGTTGTATTTACGGGGCTACAGCGCGCGCCTGTCATCCGATAGCGATGCGTAGAAATGATGAGACTCGTCGGGAGGTTCAACGTGAAACCTAACGCTTCTGTGTTTTTGCTCCTGCTGTTCGCCGCGGTCGTGCTTCCGGTCAGCGCCGCGGGTCATCACTCGTTCGCTGCCGAGTTCGACGCTGAGAAACCGGTCACGCTCAAAGGCACCGTCGTGAAGTGGGAGATGATGAACCCTCACGGATGGATCACCGTTGACGTTACCGGGACAGACGGCGAGAAAGTCCGATGGATGGTCGAGACCTCGAATCCGAACGGTCTGATGCGCCTTGGTTGGACAAAGAATTCGCTGAAACCGGGAGACCAGATCACCGTCGAGGCGTACAGGGCCAAGGACGGATCGAATACCGCAAACGCTGCACGCATCACTCTGGCGGATGGACGCAGCGTGTTTGCCGGTTCTTCAGGTACACCCGGGGCGCCGGGCGCACCGCCCGAAGGAAAGTGAGGAGACGGTGAAAACTGTTCATGCTGTGGCACGGCTTCGGCCTGCACGGCTCTGTGCGTCCTGTTGGGCGCCGGCGCTTCGGATACATTGACGGCACAGGCGACCCAGGCTCCGCGGGTGCGCCCGACGCGCACGATCCGTCGACTCCCCGGCGGACGCCCGGATCTTCAGGGGCTCTGGCTGAAGAGTGCCGGCGGCTTTCAGGGCCTGTTCATCGGTTCGTTGGATGGGACAAATCTCGCCGCAGGCGGCGCCAGGGGCGGCGGCCCGCAGGAGGCGGGGGCAGGCAGCGCCGCGCCGACACGATACGAATACACGCCGGAGGCGGAAGCCGAGAGAATGGACCGTCTGCGCCGTGGATACGATGATCCTGAGGCGCGCTGCCATCTGCCCGGAGTTCCGCGTGCTCTCGATCAGCCCGCAGGGCTTTACCCGGTCCAGATCATTCAGGACGAGAAGTATGTGGCGTCTGCTCCACGAAGCCATGCACGACGTCCGCATCATTCCCACGGATAACAGCCCGCATCCGCGGAACTACTGGGCATGGGACGGAGACTCCCGCGGCCGCTGGGAAGGCGACACACTGGTCGTGGACGTCAGTAACTTCAACGGCCGTACCTGGCTGGATATGGCCGGCAACTTCGTCGACGAGAACGAACACGTTGTCGAGCGCTTCACCCTGATCGATGCCGACACCATCCTCTATGAAGCGACGATCACCGACCCAACCGTCTTCGTCAAACCGGTCGAGATGCGCTTCACGCTGAAACGAGTACCCGCAGACCAGCAGATTCTCGAATACAGTTGCCTCGAAGGCGAGCGAAGCCTGCAGCACTACACCGAGGAGGATGGCGGCACGAAGGCGAGGGTGAAATGAGTATTCGCGTATTGCGATTCGCGTTCCGGTCAACTGCGCTGTCGCGCTTGTCGCAGCGCTGGCTCTTGCACGGGAGGCGCACAAACACAGAGGCGTGACACGCCTTTTTCTCCCGCCCGCTTGTGGGACGGCAAGACGCCGGACTTTCGCGGAATCTGGCAGGTGCGTGACACCGCGTACGTGAATATCGAGGGCCATCCTGCCGAAAGCGGCATCGCTGCGGCCAGGAGCATCATCGTCGATCCCCCCGACGGTAAGATTCCTTACAAAACCGAGGCCCTTGCGCAGAGGCAGGAAAACTTTCGAAATCGAGCGTCCGCCGATCCGTCGATCAAATGCTATCAGGCCGGTGTTCCTCGCGCGACCTATCTTCCGACTCCGCTGCAGATTCTTCAGAGCCCTGGTAACTTTGCGATTGTCTACCAGGACAATCACGCCTTCCGCGTCTTTCACCCCGACACCACGTCCGCACTTCGACAGTGCGGATTGGTGGATGGGCGATACCCGTTATCGCTGGGAGGGAGACACGCTGGTTGCCGATGTCGTCGCGCTGACCGATCAGCTTTGGCTGGATCAGGCAGGAAACTTCCACAGCACCGAGATCCATATCGTGGAGCGTTACCGGATGACCGGCGCCGATACGATCGAGTATGAGGCACGGATCGAAGACCCGATTGTCTACTCCAAGCCCTGGACGCTCCGCACCGTTCTGCATCGCGTCAAGGAACCTGGAGCCCGCATCATCGAGGACGAATGCCTGGAAGACGCGAATGGCGTTCGGCATCACATTTCCCCGAGCGATCCGAAGAATCTGCTGAAATCCGACTACTCACGCTGGAAGAAAACACCACAGAAATAGCCTGTGCCCGCATCCGTCAGGATTCACCACAGAGTGACGGAGGACCAACGGAGTAGTTTCTGTCCTGAAACTCACCCCGAAGGGGTGACGGGAACTTAGACATTTTGCACGCCGGAGGCGTGAAAGGAAGGTAGCCCCGGGTGGAGCGCAGCGACACCCGGGGTTCATCTCAGGAGGGCGTTCGCACCCCGGCAGGGGTGCGAGGAATCCCTGCACCCCTGCCGGGGTGCGAACATCTCCGTTACGGCAACCCCGGGTTGCGCTCGCTTCGCTCGCTTAACCCGGGGCTAAATTCTCGGCACGCCTCCGGCGTGCTTAGCACCGCTCGGCGGTGCAACGGCCCGAGCAAAGGACCCGAGTCTCGAGAGAGAAACGAACTACGCCGTTGCCGAAATCGGTCTTCCCGTTGACGATGCCCCCAGGCGCATGTCATAAGTGCGCACGTTCCAAATATGGAGAGCCGATGAAGAATCTATCAACCGCGGAACCCCAGATGATGGTCATGACCCACGGCGCAGGCGGGAAGCAGCCCAGCCGAGCAGGGGAGGGGCGGCTTTCTATTCTCAGCCGGCGGGACCTGTTGATGGGGGTGGCGGCTACGATTATTCCCTCGGTTTTCCGCTCCAGCGTCTTTGCGCAAGAGCCTCCAAGTCCGCTGATGAGCGCCCTCAGTTCCTATCTGAGCCAGGCCCGTGACCGCGCTCTTCCAACGGACGTAGCGGAGAAGACCAGGTACCACATCCTCGATACGTTCGCGGCCATGATTTCGGGGTCGCAGCTGGCGCCCGGCCGCGCTGCAATCCGGTTTGTGCAAGGCTATGGCGGCGACAAAGTGTCCACGATCGTTGCGTCTAACATCCTTTGCGGGCCGATAGAGGCGGCTCTCGCCAATGGCGTGATGGCTCACGCCGACGAGACTGACGACTCCTGGCCCAGCGGCTGGCATCCCGGCTGCAACGTCGTGCCGGCTGCTCTTGCGGCAGGTGAGAAGTTCGGCATCACAGGGGCCCACTTTACGCGCGCCGTGGCCCTGGGCTACGACATCGGGGCCAGGATGCTCACCGCTTTGCGTCCAGGAGTCTTCGACACGCACAAGAGTACTCACAGCATAGGTGGAATTTTCGGGTCGGCGGCGGCCGCGGCGTGTGCGGCAAAGTTGAGTCCGCAACAGATGCGCTGGGTGCTGGATTACACCGCACAACAGTCTTCCGGAATCGCGGCATGGAGCCGCGATACGGACCACATCGAAAAGGGATTCGCGTTTGGTGGCATGCCGGCACGTGGCGGAGTCACCTCCGCGCTGCTGGTGCATTCGGGTTGGTCCGGCGTGGACGACATTCTCACCGGCGAAAATAACTTCCTTCTTGCCAATGCGCCTCACGGTGATGTGAATGCTTTGGTCGACAGACTCGGCGAGCGCTTCGAGATCATGCGCACAAGCATCAAGAAGTGGACGGTCGGGACTCCTATTCAGGCTCCACTCGATGCTTTGGAAACCATCCTGAAGCGCCGCCCGCTTGAACCCGACCAGGTAACGGAGATTGTCGTGCGGATGGATCCGCGAACGTCGGTGGTCAATGACCGCGAAATGCCCGACGTGAACATCCAGTACATGCTGTCGGTCATGCTGGTGGACCAGACAGCGACGTTCGCCGCAGCTCACGATAAGAAACGCATGCAGGATCCTTTAGTTCTGAGGCAGCGATCGAAAGTGCGTCTTGAACCCAATAACGGACAACCGTTGCTGACCGTCACGCTCGCCGATGGTTCGCGCTTGACGGAAAACCCCACTGCCGTGCGTGGCACTGCCGAAAACCCGATGACGCGCGGGGAAGTCATCGACAAAGCGCGCGACTTGATGGAGCCGATTCTTGGCGCTCAGACGGCAACCCGGCTGATTGAAAGAATTCTGGAATTCGAGAAGATCAAAAATGTCCGCGAGTTGCGCCCGTTGATTCAACGTTCCTTAGAGCGCCGGTGAAGCTCTCTTCCTGCCGGCGCTCTCAAAGGGACGTTTCAACGAATCAGGCTGCTGAAGTCTAGAACTCGAACTTCAGCTGAGCCTGAAGCTGACGGTGTAACGAAGTCTTGGCCGAGGCACCCGAGATTACCCCGAAGTTAGCGGCATTGATATTCATCATGGCGCTGTTCAGTGCCGTCGAGACATTGGGTTCGGGATGGTTGAACACATTGGTGATGTCCATCCGGAACTGGCATGGCTTTCCTCTCGCTAGGCTCACGCTTTTTGCCGCGCTCGCATCGAAACGCCATCGTCCGGGGCCCTGCAAGGAGCTGAAGCCCAGGGTTCCACGAACTCCAGGCGCCGGGTTTTGCAGGAGGATCTGATTCGTGTTCTTGAATCCGCGACCGCAAGAGCGTACATGCGGCTCTAAGGTTTTTGACGTGGTGACATTGGCGCATTGCGGATCCGTCAACTGAGCCAGGTTGCCGTCCATGAAGTAGCTTCCGCTGCTGGAGCCGGCCGGGAAGGCGACCTTTCCTTTGATATCAAACGGACCCACGACATCGGGCGTTCCGTTGGCGAAGATCGAGTGCCGGCCTGCGCCCGTCGAGAACGTGCCGATGCTGATGGGCGAGCCGCTATTCACATTCACGATCCAGCTCATCGACCAGTCTCTCCACGATCCGCGCAAGCGCCCGCTGGAGTTGCCGAAGAGGAGCTTGTTCGGGCCAAGCGGAAGCGTGAAACGTTCCGTTGGTCCGAAATCGTGAGTCAGGTTGTCCGGCAGCGGAGCGTAATCCGCATGGCGATCGCGCGGATCCGTGTACGTGCGGCCAACCTGTCCGTCGAACGCCGAGATTCTTGCTCCAGGTATAGGTGGATTGCAGGTTGATCCCGCGAGTCGGACGCATGGTGACGGCTGCGGCCACCGAGTGGTAATTGTTGGTGTTGATACTAGCCAGCATATGAGCCGCCGAGAATTGAGGGTTGGTCCGGATGAAGTTCTCCGGGAACCCGTTGTAGCGCATCACGGCGCCGTTCACGCCGGCCGGAACGGCGGCAGAGTCCGGAATTTCCCGGAGCGAGGTGACGTAGTTCAGTAGGTCGAGGGTGTTGGCGAGGGTCGAGTAGTCACCGTTGGCCAGCGCGGAACGGAACCGCGTGTCCGACCGGCAGTTGCATCGCGGCCGTCTGGACGGACGCCGTTGACGCGTGGTCCCACCGGGCCGAAGCCGTTGCCCGCGATGTTGATGCCGTTGAACATCTGATTCAGCAGGGCGGACTCGCCGCCCGCGCGCATCGCATCGAAGGCTTCCTTCAAGCCGTTAGTCAGGAAGTTGGGTTGATTGATCTGCAACTGGGCATTCCATTGCTTGCGCCCCAGCGTGCCGAGGTAGCGCACGTCCACCGTCATGCTCGAACCCACGCTGCGAGTCACGGCAAGCGTGATGTTCTCTGCGTAGGGGTTTACCAGGTCCGGGCTGCGGAATGTAGACCTGCTGCGTGCGGTCGGACAACGGTACGGCCTGCATCGGCTTGAAGATCTGTGGCACCGGCACGAGCGAGGACAGTTTGGTCAGATCCAGGTACGGATTCGCGCTGCTGTCCCGTGTAGCGTGCCGGCTAGCGTGCTGCCCGGCGTCACCTGCGTCTGTGTCAGCGAATTGAACGAGGGCAGGCCATTGAAGGTGATTTGATAGCCGCCCTCGACGGTTGTCTTTGCCGGCGCCGAACCAGGGAACCTGCCAGGCGAATCCCACCGCCGGGCCGAAATTGTTCCAGTCGTTCGGGAAATAGGTCTTGTCCGGGTTCGGGCGAATTCTTGCCCACATATTCGAACACGGTCGGGTCGGCGCGGACGCCGGGATTCCAGAATCCGTCCCAGCCGCGGCCCGATACTCCGAAGATCGCTTCCGGACCTTCGGTCGGCAGCGGCATCATTCCGTAGGCATCGTAAATCGATCCATACCAATCCCAGCGCACTCCGAGATTGAGCGTGAGATTCGGCCGTGGCTTTCCAGTCGTCTTTGACGAACACGCTGAACTCATTCCGGTGAGTGTCGCGGACGCGTGAGGGATAGGTCAGGTAGTCTTCGAAACGAGTCAGATTGCCGGGTCCTGCATGTAGATAGAACTGCGTCGACCTGAGCGAAACGGATCCGGCAAGAAAGCTCAGCAGATTTCGCATGCGCTGCGTTATTGCCTGTCGTGGTTGTGCCGGCAAGTCCCGGCATGTTGGTGCTGCTGATCGCCGTGGTGGCTATCGCCGCGCCCGGTGCATCGCCGCCGACAGCTCGCGGGATACTGGTCGCTCCGACGCCGGCATCCTGTCCGTTGGAGTGGGAGAATGCGGACTTCGCCACCGAATTTGAAAGAGTGCCTGGACTTGGTCCAGCTCAACGAATCCGCGAAGGACAATTGGTTTGTCACATCGTTATAGGTTGACGTGGTGTTCAGAAGCGACCGACTGGAAATTTGATCTGACCGGTTCCGAGGCCGACGAAAGTCGGGATAGCCGTTGATGTTCGGGAAGAAAGCTTGCGCGGCCGCTCCGAGTTCGGGATCTGTGATGCCGTTGTAGCTGTTGCCTCCGGTCCGCCTCATGCCGGTCCGGAATTCATTCAAAAGATTCGACGACAGAGCGTCGAAGTGAAGTGCATCGACAGAAGCTGAGGCCGGCGGAAGCGTTGCCGCGGAATCCGGTCGGCAGAGCCTCGAAGTTGGCGATGCCGTAGGAATTCTCGTAGGTGTAGCTGCCGCTCAGCTTGTGGATCGTGTTGAAGTTGTGGTCGATCTTGAAGTTGATCTGTTTGCGGGCCAAGATGTCCGGGCGGCTGAGGCCTTCGTTGTCGAGCTGGAAAATCGATTCGTTGCCGTTCTTGTTCATGGCGCACCCAGCGATAGCCTGCGGTGTTCAAGCCGTCGCCGATTTCGTAGTTGTTGGGCGCCGGCATCAAATCCAGTGACCTTGCGAACGAAGCCCGTGGAATCCATGGCTCTGCGGTACGGGTCCCATGGGGTTCCTGCCTGCACTTGCGCGCCGGAGCAGTCCGCGGAAGTGGGGTTGGAGACCAGGCGGCCAAACACGCTTGCATAACGCAGCGCACCGGTGAACGCCGATCCGCTGGGGTTCGTCGCCGGTGCCGGAGCGGGTTGCCGAAGCCGTCGACAACGGCGATCGTCGGGGTTGATCCCGCGGACTGGGTTACTTGAAGGGAATTGCCGTTGTTCCAACCATCGAAGTAACGGAAGATGCCGTTGCGTGCGCAGGCGTCGGAACCAGCGTGTTCAGATTGGTCCGGACGTTCACAAGGGCCTGATCATAAAGCGCAAAGAAGAACGTTTTTCCACTCCGGATGGGGCCGCCATAGTTGACCGTGAATGTGTGAACATTGTGCCAATCCGGCGCAGTGGGATCCCATGCTCCAGTTCTGGGATTGATGTCGTTATTGTTGTCCCAGGTGTTGGCGTCCAGCGCGCTGTTGCGCACGTTCCACGTGGCCGCTCCTCTGAACTGGTTGGTTCCTGACCGGGTCAGGAACTGCAGTTGCGCGTTGCCGCGTCCCATTTCCGCATCGACCGGCGCCACGATGAGTCTTGATTTCGCCGATCAGGTCCGGACTCATGTGCGTCGCGGTCATCGCATTGCCGGTCCACCGCGCGCCACCTGAAGCTTCAACGCCGTCTCGCTGGATGTTGGTGGTTCCGAAATCCGGAGAGACCGGCAAAACTGGCGCGCACGCCGTTGTCCTGAACGTTTACACCAGGGATCAGGCGGAAGAAATCCGCCACGTCATTGGAGATGTTGGGCAACGATTCGACGCTGTCTTGAGCAAGAACGCCGCCGATCGACTGGCTGGACGTCGCGAGTGCGGTATCTACCGACGTGGTCACCTCCACCGAAGTCGCCTGTGCGGCGATCTGCAGCGTGAAATTCAGGCGCACTCTTTCTGCGTTCCCGAGCTGAACGTTCGTGTAAGTCTGTCTTTGAAAACCCTGGAGCTGCGCCGAGACGGTGTAGACACCGGGGAGCAAGCTGGCAAAGTTATAGGCACCTGACTCATTCGAGAGTATGGATGTCACAACCGATGTTGCGTTGTTTGTGGCCGTGATTTCGACGCCGGGCAAAAGGCCGTTGGTCACATCCATTACGGTTCCACCAACTGTGGCGTTCGTGGATTGAGCAAACGAAAGTGCGGCAAAGGCCAGAGACAAAAACAGAATTGTAGTCAGTCTTCGCATTCAGATTTCTCCGTATTCCCAAGGTTTGCGCAATTTGTCCCGAAACCTCGTAGAAGCTACACGCAAGCGCTTTGTTTCCAAGCCGTAGATGTTTTGCTGAAAGATGGGAGGACAATACAAGCACCGAAACGTTGCGTCAAAGATTTTTTTTGGAAAATGAAGAGAATACTTTCGCTACTGGTTCTTATGAATTGCCGGGCGCGAATTCAAGCAGATTTTGAAGGACGCGTTTGAATAAATCGGAATCAATCGGGGAATCAATCGGGGACAGACCCGCTAGTGTCCGGTTCGTCATTTTACGAAAACGCATTATTCCGACAGGGCTGCGAGACACCACACTGGCAGCTCGTCCGGAACCGCGCCCACAAAAGTTTGGACCTGCCGTAATCGAGGACTATGATCTCTGTTCATGAAGCGCCTCGTAGCTTTTCCCCTGGTGGTGGCGGCGTTCGGCTTCCTGATGCTGGAGCTGCAGATTTCGGCTCAGTGTGTGGACTATTCGAAGGATCCCGCCGGTTGTCAGCCGAGCGTTTTTCGAACGCCCTTCGAGCTCTTGCCGACTTCCCGAGTCAACCGTGAGGGCAAGATCGATCCGTTTTCTTCAGCGGAAGACGCCAAAGCCGGCGCGTTCAAGGTGGAGCAGGATCTGCATTTGTTCCGTAACTTTGAGCATCTTCACTGGGTACCCACCGTCCCTTCGATCAAGGACGAAGCGACGGGGAAGTGGAAAGGCGGAGACCTGGACGGTGAGGGCGATGCCCGGGGCATGGGAATCGCGGGGAATTGCATCTTCGTTGGACATCGCAACGGACGTGGCGTGAAACATGCCGTCAACATTTTCAAAATCCAGCCGGATCCCGAGAAGAATCCGCCGCTACAGGTCGGAGAACTCCCCGCCAACGCCATAGGGAACGAAGGCTTCGACGATCGCGAGTTGCGCGCGCTCGTGTACAAGACCTCACGCGGCGAGGATCGTTACCTGCTCGTCCGGAACGGCGGCACAAGCAACGAAGGCTGGATGGAAACCTATCGGGTCGACGTCAACACCTGTCTGCCGGTATTCAAGAGCGAGGTGCACGACTTCCACGCGCAGTCCCACGAATTCTTTCTGTGGCATGATCCGGCGAACGCAAACCGCGTTCTCGTCTACATGACGAACTGGACGGCCGGCGTTCCCGACCCGGAAAACCCGGGTTTCACAGTGCCGGACGCGATGGTGTTTGCCGTCACCGACGAAGACACCGGCGAAGTCCTCCCGAAGGCGAAGACGCTGGCCAGTTTCACTCTGGTCGATGTGGGCGGCCCGCCCCCGGACGAGCGGCCGGATGCCACCGGCCTGTTTTCCGACGGTCGCTTTGCGGATTACAGCGGTCAGCGCGGCACGGCAAGGAATCGAGGAAATTCCCAGCGGACCGAGCAAAATCGCCTGCACTCGCTCTCGGTCAGCGACGATGGCGAACGGGTTTATGTCGCAGGAACGACCGCCGGTTTCTACATTCTCAACACGGAAACGGTCGCGCACCACAAGAACGCCGAACTCGAAGCCGGAACTGCGGGCTGCAACAAACGCTCGACCATTGCCGCCGCCAATGGGGCGCTGGACCCCGCGAAAATTCCCGCGGTCGCCAACGATTGCGTGCACATGGTCATCAGTGATGACCCCGGTCTGAAAGCGTATTTCGAAACCAGCGCCTCCGCGGACGCGAAGGCGCAGCGCTATCTCGTATTGATGACTCGATCCCGATTCGACGTGTATCCCCCCGTACCGGCGTCGCCCACCGGAACGCATAGCGCAGTGCCGGTTCCCGATCGCCCCGCGCAAGTCAACGGGAATACGAAGAACCGGCCGGCTTACGTGTGGGTTACCGATGAAAACGGCGGGTGCCCGTTGAATTACGCCCGGATCCTGTCGGTGGAGTCCGAGATCGTCCCCATCATGGTCGGCGCGTTCGCCATTCCCGACAATCAACTCGATGTCTGTCTCAACCAGGCGACCACGCAGCCGGACGGTTCGAATCGGCGCGCGCTGGCGCAGCAGAATCACAATCCGACCGTCTTCAAGAACCTCGTCTTCAACACCTGGTACGCACACGGCCTTCGGGCAATCGATATTTCCGCACCGCAAACGCCGCGCGAAGTCGGCCATGCCATCACCGTTCCGAACGGGCTCGCGCGCACTTATCCTGTATTCAAGGATGGTTTGATCTATTGGGCCGACGATGGAACCGGCCTGCATGTCGTCCGATATACCGGGCCGCGAGCGAACGAACTGCCCGGACCGGGCTCCGGTGTTTATGAGGGAAATGCGACAAGTCCTCATCGATAAGAGAGGAGTCGCGCGGCTGGCCTCGCTTGCCGCGCTCGTCATCCTCTTCTTTACCGCCACCTCGGCTCCTGCTTGGATCGAGACTCCACCCAAGGACGATACCGCCTGGGTTTGCCCGATGCACTCCGCCTATACGACGGACTTCGAGGGCAAGTGCCCAATCTGCGGCATGTCTCTTGTTCGCGCGACTCCGTATGACGTGCGAGACTACCGGCTCGATTTCACGACAATCCCGGCAACCGTCAGGGCAGGTCAGAACGTGAAGCTCGTCTTCCGTGTCGGGCATCCGGAAAACGGGAACCGCATCACGAAGTTTGAAACGGTTCACGATCGGCAGTATCACCTGTTTGTCATCAGCCAGGACATGGAGTTCTTCCAGCACATTCACCCTGAAGAGGCGGCAGACGGTACCTGGTCCATCGACGTCAACCTTCCTAAGCCCGGATACTACAAAGTCCTTTCCGACTTCATGCCGTCCGGAGGCGCGCCCCAGTTCCTCGCGCGGCCGTTGGTGACCGCCGGTTACACGGGGGACATCGAGGCAGACAGCGCGCACTTGATTCCCGATTCGGTTCTGACCAAGACCGATGGCGACTTGACGGCGACTGTGACCTACGATCCGCCGCAATTTGTCGTGGGCCAGTATGGCCACATCAACTTCCACTTGACGGACTCGACGACAAAGCGTCCGGTCACCGACCTGCAAACCTACCTTGCGGCGTTTGGCCACACGCTGATGTTGAGCGAAGACATGGTGGAATACGTGCATTCTCATCCCGTCGATCCGCTTGCCACGAGCAATGACGACGGCAGCCCGCCGCAGTTTCTGATCCCTCCGGACGCGGATAGCGCAACGCTCGAAGCGATCCGCGGCGGTCCGGACGTCACATTCGAAGGACTCATGCCGAAGCCCGGCAATTTCCGCGCGTGGACACAGTTTCGCCGCAACGGCAAGGTCCACACGTTTGCCTATACATTCCATGTGGTTGACCCGACTCCATAAACGCGGTCTTCTTCGCGCACGGTCATGGCTTCTGGTTGCCGGTACCCTGTGCACGCTTACGGCCGCGGTTCCTTCCTCAGCTCACGAGACGTTGACGACGACGGTGTATTTCGATCGCGAGATCGTCCGGATTCTCAATAAGCATTGTGTGATGTGCCACAACCAGCAAGGATCTTCGTTTCCCCTCGAAACCTACGAGCAGACGTGGCTGGCCGGCAGAAAAATACGCGCCGCGGTCATCGGCCGGCACATGCCGCCGTGGGCCGCGGTGCCGGGCTACGGCGACTTTGCCAATGAGAACAGCCTCACCTTGCGCGAAGTCCAATTCGTGGTTTCCTGGGTTGAGGGTCTCGGTCCGAGAAACGGCGGAACTGTTTTCACGAATGTCGCAAATTCGGATACGCCCCGCGAGCCGATCCGGGCAAGGTGGAATGCAGGGCAATGGAAGCGCGGCGTGCCGAGCCTGACCTTACCCGTGGAGGCAGTCAACATTCCGCGGGGCACGGACAACATGATCCGAAAGGTCGTGGTTTCGACGGGACTCCAGTCCGCACAGTCGATCGACAGCATCGAATATCAGCCCGGCGATCCACGCTCCGTGAGAGCCGTGTTCCTCACGATCCAGGAGACGGGGCAGTGGATCGGAAGCTGGACGCCCTGGTTTGGGTCGATCGAAGCGCCACCCAACGCCGCGTTTCGTCTGCCGGCGAATGCGCATATCGTGGCGGAACTTCATCTCGCGAATGCAAACGGTTCTATGGAAAAGGGGCAGATCGGCCTCCATCTTTCCGAAGGTCCTGCGGTGAACACGATCTCCGATCTAACCGTTCCCCAGGGCGCTGTCTCACGCGAGGACCGGTTCCGCAGCGAAGTTACTGTGATGAAGGACACCCACGTCGTGGCTATTCGACTCGAACCCTCGAGCGCAGCCCGATCTGTCGAGGTTTCGGAGCGCACCGCCAACGGCCAGACGCGAGTGCTGCTTTTCGCGAAAGATTTCGCGGCCGACTGGCCGTCGCCGTTTATTTTGAAGATGCCGTCTCTTCTCCGCCGCGGCAGCGCGCTGACCGTGACGTCCTACGGAAGCCCTGTCAAGGTAACCTTGAGCCGGTACTGACCCGGCGCCCTCGTTCAAGGCGGGCTTTCTCTAACCGGCCGGCTCGACCCGGAAAAAGCGCAGACGGCACGCGTTTGCTTGTGCTCGATCTCGTCGAAATCGACACGCTGGCGAACCGGCTCCCTGGGGGCCTACTGACGGTTGTAGCGGATTCCGGCGGCCTGCGCTTTCTCGATCGCAATGACCATTGCGGGGACCGGTGTGACTCCGGCCAGCATGTTCGCTGCGAGTTCCTTCTGCAACTCGCCGGAATTGCCCTTGCCTCGAGCCTGGAGTTCCAGAACCCAGCCGTTGAAGGCGTTCTGGCAAAGGATGAACTTGGTTCCCATCTTCTGAAGGTTTTCGATGCCCAGCGCCGGAATGGAGTCCAGCAATTCCGGAATATTGGGCGTTTGGAACGCCTGCATCAACAGATGCGCTTCATCCTTGGTCGGGCGGAAAAACGGATTGCGCGTATAACCTTTGCCGGCCGAATCCTTCAACCCCGTGTAGTCGCCAAGGCCGTATTTCGCCCACATCGCGTCGTTGAACGCGAGGGGAATGCTCGACTGGCTGCCAATCGCGTAGAACGTGCCGACTGCGCCTACCGTTCCCGGCGCCGCTTTGTAGGCTTCGGTGTAGGTGTTGAGGTAATTCAGAATGTGAAGCAGGGGCGCGCCGTTCTTGTGTTGGGGAAAGTCGAAAAGACAACGGTGCGTGCCTTTTACGGACTGGATCCAGGCATCCGGCCCGGTTGCCTGCGCTGCGGGCGCTGCTTTAGCCTGCGCCTCGACGCCGCCGGCCCGCACCAAACCTGCTGCGGCCGCCACGCCCAGAACGCGTCCAAGAAATCCACGACGATAAGTGAGATCGGTAGTGTTCATGCCTCCTCCTGGGACGGTAACTATACACCCGGGAAATCGCTCTCCGCACCTGACCGGCCGGATTCCAGAAGTTCGGAGGATCGGTACTCGCGAATAGGTTAGAACGCCTATATCCCTGAGCGCGAAGTGTGCGCGTGAGCTGAAGACAGTCGGTCTTTCCAACGAGAAGCCAATACGCCGGAGCGCTGCAGACCCTCGATAGCCGTGCTACCATCGCCGCATGCCTGAGCGCATCAGCGGATTTCGCGGCGAGTTTCTGTGGGAGTGGGACATCGCGGTGCGTCAGCTGACGCAACTCGCCAGCGCTTTCCCCGAGGACGATTATGAATGGCGTCCAGATACGTCCGCTCGTTGCGTCAGCGAGATATTCGTTCACGTCGCCTGTGGCACGTTCATGCTTCTCGAACAGCTTGGGATTGAGGCTCCGCGAGATCTCTTTCCAGGGGTTCCTGAGCCGGCAGAAGAGCGCTTCTGGGCATTCCTCCGCCGGAACGATGAAATGGAGAGTGCGGTGCGGGGCAAGCAAGCGGTGATCTCTCTTCTGGGTCGCGCACTCGACTCGGCGCGCGAGGCGATAAGCCGCACTAACGATGCGGAGCTTGAACGCTCCCTCTTCTTCTTCAGGGAAAACACCACGGTTCGCCGCGTGTTCCTCCGGCTGCTCGCCCACACCCATGAACACATGGGTCAACTCATCGGCTTTATGCGGACGCGCGGTATCCCGGCACCGTGGCCCGATTGGAGACCGGATCGACGGCCAAATGAAGCCATGTGAGGCATCGTCAGCCCCGGCGCGCCGCTTCGATGGCAGCGATGTCGATTTTCTTCATCGGCATCATGGCTGCAAACACACGCTTTGCCTCGCTCCCTCCCGCTGCAAGCCCCTCAGATAGCGCGCGCGGGGTGATCTGCCAGGATAAGCCCCAGCGGTCCTTGCACCAGCCGCACTGGCTCTCCTGGCCGCCGTTACCGACGATCGCGTTCCAGTAGCGGTCCGTTTCTTCCTGATTGTCCGTCGCGACTTGAAAGGAAAACGCCTCGCTGTGCTTGAACGCAGGTCCGCCATTGATCCCCATGCACGGAATACCCAGAACCGTGAACTCCACCACCAGCACATCGCCCTCTTTGCCGCTCGGATAGTCACCGGGCGCCTTCTGGGCAGCGGTCACTTCACTGCCTGGGAACGTGGCGGCATAGAAGCGTGCCGCTTCTTGTGCGTCCTTGTCAAACCAGAGGCAAATCCTGTTCTTTGGCTTCATGGTTGTATGCTCCTTTTCTTATCACGTACTAGAAATTCACAAGCGCTCGCACGGTCCCGTCATTTCCGAGAAACCTTAACCAGCCCTCTATAGGGTAGTCGAATGAAGGGTATCGGAATCGACATCGGGGGCGATTTTCTTGGAAAATTCTCAACGTCGAGTAATTCGGGGACGCGCACCAAATCCGCTGCCTGGACAGGCTCAGGGATGAACTCGCCAGGGGGAAAGCGATGGAGAAGATTCTGCGCTAGTGTAGTACTACGGTTCGAAGCTTTCCCACGCTGCCTTCATGCGACCCAGCAGGTCGGAGAATCTTGGATCGCCGTCGAGCTTCCGGAAGATGGTGCTGTGCCGGGCGACATACGGGTAATTCCAGAAACCTTTGTGGAACGCGGTTTCGAGCCAGTCGATGGCCTGAGGCTTTTTGTCGATCAGTGCGTAGAACTCGGCGACATAGGCAGACCAAAACTCGACGTTCCGCGCGCGATCGAGCAGGTCCGGATCGAAGCAGGCCTCGGCATCCTGGGGCTGTCCGGCCAGGGCCAGTCGCAGGAACCGGCAGAGCTGGCCCGAAATGGTTGGAACTGTTTCAGCGGGCGCCTTGAGTACGCGCATGGCTTCTTCTGGCTTGCCGCCATGCACGAAGGCCAGCGCGACGATCAACCTCATCAACGGAAAGTCCGTGATCGAAGCCAGATAACGTAAACCTTCCTCCTGAGCACGCTCCACCTCACCGGAATTGGCACTTACATATAAAAGGACGCAGTAGGTGATGACGCTCAAGGGATCTCGTTTGAGGTATTCCCTGGCTTGCTTGATCGACTCCTCGTAAGCCCCAACGCACTCGTAGACGCGCGCGAGTTCTCCCAGAGCATACGACTCATGCGGATCGAGCGACAGTGCCTTCTTGAAGCTGCGAGCCGCCTCCTGCGGCCTTCCGCGGTTCTGATGAACAAGCCCTGTCAGCGCGTGGCCCGCAGCCGAATCGGGATTCATCTCAAAAATCTTGCTCGCCAGCTTTTCGGCTCGCGCGATATGCCCGTCGTCGGGTTTGATGGCCGTGTTGACGTACTGCCAGTGCAGGGCGCCCAACGACGCATACAGCAACTCATTATCTCCGGCGGTTTTGAGAGCGGCCTCGATCAAGTCGCGCGCGCGGTCCAAACCCTCGCGCGTGAATTTGTAGATCTCGAAGCGCGCGCGGTGATAACACTCGAGTGCGCGGAGATCTTCGATCTCCCGTTCCGCGAGCTTCCGGTCTTCCTCGGGGAGAGCGTCATTTTCAGCGCATCGACGATCTTTCGCGAGATCTGTTCCTGGATCTCGAAGATGTCTTCGAGCTTGCCGGAGTACTTCTCCGCCCAGAGATGCCGGTTCGTTTCCGGATCGATGAGCTGCGCGGTCACCCGCACCGCGTTGGCGGCTTTCCGGACGCTGCCTTCAAGGACATAGCGCACGTCCAGGCGGGCAGCGATGGCTTTGGGATCGTGTCCAGAGCCCTTGAACTGCATGCTCGAGCTTCGGGATATCACCCGGAGGTTTCGGACTTTCGACAAGTCCGTGATGATCTCGTCGGTGAGCCCGTCGCTGAAGTATTCGTTCTCCGGGTCCGGGCTCAGGTTTTCAAAAGGCAGGACGACGATCGACTTCTCGTTGGTGTCGGACTCGGTGGAACGCAATCCCGCGTTACGACGAATCCGGCTGATCGTCACCCGCAGGTCGCGCGCACTAGACGCCCGCTGGCTTCGATCCTTTTCGAGTAATCCATCGATTACAATTCCGAGTTCCTTCGGGACGCCCGGACCGAATTGGGCGGGCATCCGCACGGTCTTGCTGAAGATCTGCTCCAGAATCGCGGCCGACGTCGGACCGCTGAACGCCGGACGCCCTGTCAGCATCTCGTAGAGAACGACGCCGAGGGAGAACAGATCGGATCGGGTGTCGAGGTCCTCACCGCGGGCCTGTTCAGGAGACATGTAGGACACGGTCCCCATTACCGCGCCGGCAATCGTGACTTCGCCGACCGTTGGAGCCTCGCCAGAGCCCGCTACCGGCATACGCGCCAGTCCGAAGTCGAGCAGCTTGGCGACACCGCGCTCGTTAACGAAGATGTTTGCTGGCTTGATGTCGCGATGGAGAATGCCCTGGCCGTGAGCGGCATCGAGACCGTCGGCAAGTTGGGCTGTAATATCGAGGGCCCGTTCGATGGGTAGAGGTCCGCTGGCGAGTATCGCGGCGAGCGTTTCCCCTTTGAGCAGTTCCATAACGATAAATGGCATCGAGCCGCTCTCGTCGAGGTCAAAGACGACGCAGATGTTGGGATGACTCAGCGCGGAGGCGGTGCGCGCCTCGCGCCGCAACCGCGCCAGGCGTTCGGCATCCAGAAGAAACTCCTCCGGCAAGGTCTTGATCGCGACCTCGCGCCCCAGGTTCGTGTCCCGCGCGCGCCACACTTCTCCCATGCCGCCTTTGCCGAGCGGTGAGAGGATTTCGTAGTGAGAGATCTTTGTGCCAGGCCTCATGAGTGAAAGGAACACTATATGCGGAAAGGCGGATTGGCCGAAAGGCTCGATTTGGCGACTCAGCGTGCGGGTGTGCAGTTGAAACGTAGATTGCGACGAGTGATCACGCTGCGTTTCCGTTGACGCACGACTTGAGCCACCGTCCCCGTGCCCGCGGGTTTTGCGTTCTCGCCCAACGAGAAGCAGCAGTTCCTTTACGTCGTGGACTCGGGACTGATGCGTGTCGTGATTTTCGATCGTTCGACGATGACGCAGATTGGCGTGATCGGAACGAAAGGATCAGGTGCCGGCGAGTTTGACATCGTTCATCACATGGCAGCCGACTCGAAAGGCAATCTCTATACGGCGGAGATCGTCAACAACCGCCGCGCGCAGCGATTCGTGCGGCAAGGCAAGTAAGATGCGACGCTTCCTTCTCGCGTGGGCCTTTACGGCCGCGATTGCAACGACGATGAACGCACAATGGCCTGCCTTCGTCCGCAAAGAGATTCCGCGAACGCCCGACGGCAAGCCCGACCTCAACGGTCCTCCGCCGCGCTTCCCCAACGGGGAAGTCGACCTATCCGTTAGTCCGAATTGTAATGCCCAGCGTTGCGCAAACTTCAGGAAGCCGGGGTCAGGATCAACGTCTGAGGCGTATGGCCCAGCGGCTGAGATGTGCTTGGGGGAAAGCCTGCTTCACGGAACATTCCATCCAGTTCGGCGAAGGTGTAGGCGTCCCCCTCGGGTGTTCCGGCCAGCATCTGCAGGCTGAACCCCGCAGCCATGGGCGGTGAAATGCGATCTGGATTTGGCACGAACTCGGACGTCGCGACCATCCCTGTGGGTCTCATTGCAGCCTTCACGCGTTTCAACAGGCCAACGCACGTGGGCGGGTTGAAGTGGTGGAGAAAGTTCGGTATGAACACGAGATCGTAGTCCTGCCCCAGATTCACATCGAAGGCGCTGCCGGGAATCTCGTGAAAGCGGTCGCTGACTCCGGCCTTGGCCGCATTATCGCGCGCCACGACAAGCACGTTCTTCCAGTCGAGTCCATAAATCTGGGCCTGTGGATTTGCCCTGGCCACTGAAATTCCGAACATGCCGTGCCCGGCGGAGATATCGAGGACCTTTTGAGGGTGACCCGGCCGCGCGACGATGGCTGCCATCGCGCCGGCCACGACACTGACGAACCCGGCCATATTGCGCGCGAACTCTACCCAGACTGGATTCTCTGGATCAACGGTGCTGTCGCCCAGGCTCGCACCGCCATGACGGACCTTATCGGCAAGATCTTCGAAGGATCGAGTGATCGTGGGATGAGCGAGAAATTTCGCCATCGCCCCCATGTACGCCGGCGAGCGGGTGTCCAGGAAGGGTGCGAGTACGGGAGACAGAGCGTATTTATCGTCTGTTTTGGTTAGGAATTTTTGAATCGTCAGAAAATCGCACAGAATGCGCGTGCCACGTTCCGACGCCTTGATGCGCGCAGCAATGTCGGGTACGAGCGTGGCGCCGGAGGCAATGGCAGTGAACAGGTCCAACTCGACGGCGGCTTTAAGCGCCATGGTTTGCTGGTAAACGAACAGCGTGTCGAAAATAAGACTTGGATCGGGTGTGGGTTGTGATGAAGCGCTCATAGATTCCTCTCCGTAATCGGAAAGCTTAACAGAGAAGGGTACCTTGAGTGGTGGTTCGATTAAATTCCTGCCGGCAACAGCGATACGGATTCGATGCGGGAGTGCGGCTGTGTGCCCGATCGGTTCTGTTTGACGCTTTCGCGAGCCTTACACTTTGACGTCGAAGACTTTATTGAGAACAAACCAGTTGCGCAGCGATGTTTCCTGCTGATCGACGACGTGCTCGAAGGCAGCGTCGCCGAGACCACGGCGCGCCGATTTCAGATCCCGCAGAATAGCTTTCTTTGCTTCCGCTGCGCTGGGCTTGCCGGCCTTGAAGTCACTGCGATAGCGAGTGACGTAATGTTTCAGATCACTTAACTTGGCTTTGAAATCGAGCAGGCCTGAGGATGCTGCGATCGATGTCCCCAGTCAGTATCACATCGTCCCTGAAGTAGGTGTAGATGAGCGGCTTTTTCCCGTTATGAAAGGCGCCGAAGGCGGATTCAAACTCCTGCGCAGTATAAGGACCGACTTTGGTGAAAAAGAGCATGACGAAAATGTCACACTCGCGAACCGCACGGTTGTATTCCTGCTGAAGACCGTCTTTGGAAAGAGCGTCGACGAAGTTCTCCCACTTCACCAGATGAAAGAAAATGTCGCGCGGCACCCAGTCCTGATTGAGCTGCCCGATCATCAACTCGAACGCGGTGCGATCCGCGCTGAGTTCTTCAGAGGAGGCGAGAAAGATTTTCTTGATCTGCATCGCAGGGATTATCCCAAAAACAAAGAGCTGCCACACCGTTTCCGGCTAAGCGAGAAAAGCCGCCTTCCCAAAGATTGTCACCATCTCGTCAGGCTTCGGTTTCCGGGATCCTTTTCCCTGCGGGAAAAGGTGCGCAAATCGGCGGATGAGGCTCTACTTCACCGGCATGGTGACGATGAATCGCTCGCCGTCGGCGCTGATGGCCGGGCCACCAGCCAACGGATCCGGAAGCTTGAACAGCACGCGAGGCGTACCAGCCTGGACCCTGGGGCCGAGTGTCACGTCGACCGCCATGATCTCTCTGTCGATGTTAAGGAAGTACACTTCCCGCCCATCGTTTCGCCACGAAGGCTGGCCATTGACGCCCGCCTTAACATCGGTGATCTGCACTGCGGGCCCTGCTGGAGCTTCCGGTTTGTTCGGATTGAAGGGCCGTACATAGATCTGCCCCTTCAATACGTCCACTTCATTTGAGAGATAGGACAGAAAACGGTAGTCCGGAGAGAATTTGCCCGCGAAAGCGTCGTAGTCTTCCCGTAGCCATTCGAAAGCCGGTCGCTTGAGCGGATCCTCCGGAGTGGACACGGGAACGACCAGCAGCACTCCGGTAAAGAACGTCAGGAACTTTCCATCGGGGGACCAATCGGTAAGACCTATGAACGCGCCGGGCGTATAGCGGAAGAGTTGCTCAGTGTTTGCGGTTCCATCCGCGGACTTCTTATAGATGCTGGAGTAGCTGTCCTTGGTGGAAACGTAGGCGACGTATTTCCCGTCTGGAGACCACACTGGAGCGTCTTCTCCCTGAGGATCATCCGTGAGCCGTACGCCATTTCCGGTGGCGATATCCAGCACCCAAAGATCGTTCGTACCCGTTTGCGAATCGTTTCGTACCACGGCGAGACGCTTTCCGTCTGGAGAGACGGACATCGCCCCGAAAAGTCCGGGTTGTCCTATCGTGCCGACTATATTTCCCCGGCGATCGAGAATTGTGAGTTGTCTCAGTTGCGGTGGAGGGATCGCGATGACAAATCGATCGATATCGCGGTTCACACTGGCTGTTCCCGGCCCAACCGGTGTTGTTTCGGAGAGACGGAACAGACGTTCCGGTTTGCCGAATTCGAAGTCTCCCGTTGTGGTCACCGCAACAGACATGATCCCGCGATCCGGCGCAAGGAACGCCAGTTCGTTGCCGTCCCGGCGCCAGAACGCCATTCCCTGAGCGCCTTGCTCTGAGATCTTCCACGGACCAGCAGCCGATGTGCCCGCGCCGCCCGGATTGAAGGGACGAACATACAGTTCGTTTCTGCCCGACTCGTTGGTGATGTATGCCACGAACCGGCTGTTCGGCGACAGTCGCGGTCCGGTGACCTGAGACATACTGCGGTACATCTCAATCGGCTTTCTGGCTCCCGATCCGGCAAGCGGTATGGCGTAGATACCGCCCCCTCCGAGGTTCGAGGAGAAGTACGTCAAGTAGCGGCCGTCCTGGGACCAGTCTGTCAGCGTGAACGGCGCATTGCTGGAATACAGAAGCTCTTCAGCGCCCTCGCCATTCGATGACTTGCGGTACAAGCCATAGCTACCCTGCCTCAATGCAGCGTAGGCCACCTGGCTTCCGTCGGGCGACCAGGCCGGCGAGTTGGATTGCTCACGGGTGCCGCTGAAAGTGATTTGCTTGCCGGTGCCGGTTTCAACATCGAAGATCCAGAGGTCCGCGTTTTCCTTCTCCAGATTGGTCTTGATGACGGCCATACGCTTCGCATCCGGGGAGAACACGGGCTGGTTATAGAGATCGCTGGGCCCGACGGAGCCGAGTTCCTTTCCCTCCCGGTCGAACAAGGTGATGCTGCGGGCATTGGCCCGCATGACCTGGGCGATAACCTTGGCTCGCTCTTCCGGATCCTCCGGAAGTTGGGCAAATGTTTGGGCCGCATTCAACAGGAAAGCGGCGATTGCTGTCATCGCGATCCGGTGTGAGCGCTTCATCAGCCCTCCTTAACAATTCTGCGGGCAGGCCGACAGCACCTTGCCATCCGGCAACGTCATGACGCGCAACAGTCCGGAGTGCGAGCCGTTCCGGGCCCGGCTTGCCTCGGCTGTGACAGTTTTGTTCAGAGCTGTTT
This sequence comes from uncultured Acidobacteriota bacterium, assembly GCA_963836435.1. GTDB lineage: Bacteria > Acidobacteriota > Terriglobia > 20CM-2-55-15 > 20CM-2-55-15 > DASTBJ01. The sequence continues at coordinate 289,065 of CAWIJI010000018.1, forward strand.
CGATATCGGCTTTGTTGATATCGCGGGTCCGGAAGAATGTGGGGGACGGGCCTTCCAGGGTCCAGTGGAAAACTTCGTTTCCTTCTTTCGTGTCCACGATCAACTCAATGTGGGGGTTTCGCCAGTCGATCTTGGTCAGCGTGCCGGTCATCATGACCCGGTCGTTGAAGTCGTAGATCGCAGACATGTTGTGGTGCGCCGAAACCACGCCGCCAAATACCAACACCGCGAGTGCCAGAAAAACGGTCCGGTAGGTCATAGGGCCTCCTATGTCCGTCAATACGGGATAGACGCGAAATTTGTTTCAGCAAAAATTAGAGGAATCCTATCGCCAACCTCTCTGTTCGTCAAAAACTACGCTGACCGGTGGAGGGACATCAGAAAGTCGATCTGAACCGCGTAACATGCACGCCTCCCAATGGACTAAGTCGTAGGGTGCGGCATGCACTGCGGGGCGATGCACTCGAGCCAGACGTTTTGCACGCCGGAGGCGTGCCGAGAATTTAGCCCCGGGTTAAGCGAGCGCAACCCGGGGTTGCCGTAACGGCGATGATGGTGCACCGCCGAGGGGGGCAGAGAGGATGAGCAAGGGGTGAGCGCGAAGCGTCCACCCCGCGGTAAGCGAGACCCTCCGAGGCCCCGCACGCTGCAGGCGTTGCTGGGAAACTGTGGCCAACGTTGACCTGGGGCATCGCTCGCTATCGTCGCTCAACCCGAGGCTACCTCCTGCCCGCTCCGCGATGGCCACTGATTCGACAGGTGAGCCTATTTACGAAAGGACTAGGGAGTCATGAAAACAGAATTGCCTGGCCGCATGATCGAAGTTCAAGGACGAATGATGCATTTGTTGGCGACAGGTTCCGATGGACCGACTGTGGTACTGGAGCTCTTCTGTCATCGCACCGTCATCTGAAATCATCGGCTCGTGAGCTCGATGCGTGGAAAGACACAACAGACCAGACCCGATCACTCGATTTCGGTGACCTGCCACTGATTATTTTGAGCGCTACCGAGCCGCGTGTCGCATGGGTGCGAGAGTTCCAAAGCATGCACGAGGAAATGACCGGTCTTTCGACGCGTGCGTCTCATCGCATCATCCCCGGCGTCGAGCATTTGAACCTTGTCACGCGCCGCGAAAATGCCGTGCACGTCGCTTCAGCAGTCCTTGAAATGGTTGCGCAGATTCGAACGGAGGTTCATGACGCGGAGGTTGCCGTGAGCGCGTAAAGCGGACCCAGCACACCCGGATTCCGCTAAAGAACTCACACACAAACTTTACAGTGTCGGCCAATTCCAGTAGAGTCCGTAGCCAAATTCCATGAGGAAAGTTCTCTCGACCGGGTTGATCCTGCTGGGGCTTGGTGGAGCGATGGTTCTGGCGCAGCGCCGGGGACCTGCGGGTGTTCGTTCGCCGCAGGGCGCGCAGGGAATACCTCCGTCAAGGCCGCAGCTTCCGCCGGGAACGGCGTCGCTTTCAGGCAGCGTGGTCGCCATGGGTTCCGGGCAGGCGATTGCCGGCGCGTCGGTGGAATTGCGTCGTATCGACTGTAATAACTTTTCAAATCCTCCTGAAGTCGTGACCACGACCACCGATGCAAGCGGCAAATTCAGCTTCGAGAACCTGCACGCCGGGGGGTGGTGCATTGTTGCAACCGCTGCGGGCGGCGCTTACACGCCCGCCGAATACATGCAACGCGGGTCTCTCGGGCGCGGCGCAACCATCCCCATCGCCGATGGACAGAAGGTTTCCAATATCCAACTTTCAATGGCGCCGACGGGTGGAATCGCCGGACGCGTGCGCGACGGTGATGGCGAATACATGGCCCATGCGCGGGTCCAGGTCATGGAGGTTTTCCACCAGGAAGGGCAGCGGCGTCTCTATATCCTTCAGGTGGCGCAGACAGATGACCGCGGAGAATATCGCTTCTACTGGCTTCCGCCCGGGCCATATTACATCGCCGTTGTGCCCGAGAACACACGCGGGCGAAACGTGGTTTCCGTGCAGCCACAGCCTGGCACCGGCGGTCACCGCGAGGATGTTATCGCCCCCGTGATCTATCCGCGGATCGCTCCCAATGGCGACACCACCGAGGAGTCTTACGTGACGGTTTATTACCCCGGCGAACGAGATCCCGAGCGTGCCCTGCCCGTGACGTACAGCCCGGAGCCACGGTGAGCGGCATCGATATCGCGCTCGTCGCCGCCCGTATGCGGTCGTTTCATCTACGAGGGACCGCGAGAAACGCCGTGAGTGGAGAACCCGCTGCCGGGGCTCAATTGCGACTTGCTCCGAAGGAATGGACGGCGACCGTGATCATGCCGACCGCCACGGCCGACCCGAAAGGCAACTTCGATATCGCGGGCGTTGTTCCCGGAAGCTACCTCCTGCTCGGCAACATGACGATGGCGAATCCCAACGCGCCGGCGCCGGCGCCCGGGGCGCCACAGCCCGGCCCCGCGGGACAACGCGCCATTCCTGCCTCGCCACCGCAGGGTCAGCCGGCTGCAGCAGGACAGCCACCCGCACAGATTCCACTCACCGGCTACCAACCGATCGACGTCACTTCGTCGTCCATCGAGAATCTGCAATTGGATCTGGTCCCGGGCATCACGCTCTCGGGCCGGATTACGATCGAAGGTGCGCCGGTGGCCAATCCCCAGCGGGGGCTGGGCGTCAGCCTGGTGCGCGAACCGGATGTCGTAGGCCTTCCCGCATCGCAGTTGCGCGGCATGGTGCAACCCGAAGGGACGTTCAACATTGCAAATGTCGGTCCGGGCGAGTACCGCGTATATGCGCCCCCGTTGCTGGCTCCGTTTCAATGGGGAGTCCCCAACGTTCCGCAGGCGCTGCAGAACATGTACGTGAAGTCGATGAGGATCGGCTCGATGAACGTCCTGATAGATCGAGTCCGCGTGTCGGGCGGAACGTCGCCGGGGGAACTTGAAGTGGTGCTCGGTACCGGAGGCCGCCTCACTGGAACGGTATCCGATGACCGCCGCGCACCGATGCCGAACGTCATGGTGGCGTTGATTCCGGACGGCGCCCTTCGCCAGCGCAAGGATCTTTATCGCACAGCAACCACGGATGTCTCCGGCCAATTCAGGATGCAGGGCGTTCCTGCGGGTTTGTACAAGGCCTACGCATTCGAAGACGAGGCGCTCGATATCTGGCAGAACGAGGATTTCATGCGTCCGCTCGAAAGCCGGGGCCTTGCCGTGGAGGTTCGCGACGGCAACTCGTCCACCGTGGATCTGCAGGCGGTTCCCAGGACGCGACGCCCATGAAGAAACTTCTCGCCGTTGTATTCCTGATGCTTCTTGCGCAGGGATCCGCCCAGCAGCAGCCGGTGTTGCAAGCTCCAGCCGACGCGGGTATGGAAGGCGTCGCGGTGCGATTCGCGACCGCAGAAGTGCTCTCCAAGGCCGTCGTCGAACTTGTTTCGATGACGGGATTGGGAACACTGACGACGACTACGGAATCCGACGGACGCTTCTATTTTCCCAACATCGTGCCGGGCAACTATCGGCTGTTCGCCCGACGCGACGGTTACTGGACTGCCGAGTACGGACAACGGTGGGTGGACGGCCCCGGGCAGGTCCTGGCGATCCCGGTCGGCGCGAAACTGAGGGACGTCCAGTTGGTGATGACGCCCGGGGGCGTGATCGCCGGACGCATCACGAATCGGGACGGCCTGCCGCTCGCCGGGGCCCGCGTTCGCGCCATGAAACCCTGGATTCAGGAGAACCAGCGCCAGTTGCGCGCCGTGAGCGAGACGGTGGCGAACGACCTGGGGGAATACCGGTTGATCTGGCTGATGCCTGGCCGCTACTACATCAGCGCAACCTTTGTGGACTACACGCCCGCGGCCGCCTCGACGCAGCTGGTCCTTGATCCGGATGCCGCCGCAGGCCTTGCCAACGGGACGCGATCGGTGTCGCGACCGGTGACCAGCAGGCCGCTCGGCAACGGTCTTGCCGAAGACGAGGTCTACACTCCGGTTTATTTCCCGACAACGATCGACAGCGACAAGGCTGTTGCCATCGAACTTAAGCAGGGCGAGGAATACCGCGGCGCGGACATCAATGTCTCGCCGGTTCGCGCCTTCCATGTACGGGGCATCGTCAGCAACCTGCCGGATCCGTCGGGAGCGCGCGGTGCCGCCCCGCCGGCCCCGGCATCACCAGGGTTTGGGGGGAGGGGTAACGCCCTTCAAGTCCGGCTGGCGCCGACGAGCCCCAACGGATCGCTCTATTCGACGAACTTCGCCACCGATACCGGACAATTCGATTTTCCGAAAGTGATCGCGGGCAGCTACGTGGCCTACCTCTATCAGAATGGCATGACCATTCGAAGCAATGTCGACGTCAGGAACGGAGACGTGGATGGCATTGCGCTACCTCTCACTTCGGGTATCGACACGCCGATTCAAATGTCGTTCGATGGAACGCCGCCCGCGAATTTGCCTCCGATCTCGAATCTTCGGGTCACCCTGTGGCGCAATCCGACGTTGCTGAATGCGCCGGCGATGCCGGCCAGCCCGACGGATCCGCCCGCCCTCACCAATATCGCGCCGGGCGACTATCACGTTTACGTGGCGCCGATGTTCACGAATCTGACCGGCGCGAATCCGGTCAGTCCTCCGGCGATATGGCAGAACGTCTACGTGAAATCGATGCGCATCGGAGACACCGACGTCTTGAATGGGGGACTGCACCTCGAGCGGCAATCCGACGCTCCCCTCGAAGTGGTAATCGGCGCCAATCCCGGAGCCCTGCAGGGATTGGTGTTGAACGATCAGCGTCAGCCGTCTGTCGGAGCGGTTGTTACCGTGTTGGCTAATGATCCTGCGGACCGCATCTACCGCACGGACATGTACAAGGTCACCTCCACCGACACGGCCGGCCGATTCCAACTGCAGAGCCTGCGTCCCGGCGACTACCGCGTGTTCGCGTGGGAAAACGTCGAACGCGGAACCTGGATCGACGCCACCTTCCTGCGCATCCATGAGGACCGGGGAGTCACGGTTCACCTTGATGAAGGACAGACTCAGGCAACCGAACTCGCCGTTATTCGCCCCTGAAATTCGGGGCCGTGCACCTCGAACCCCGAATTCGAGATAAGGGGACAAACCCCGAAAGGGTCTGTCCCCTTATCTCCCCTTATCTCGAAAACGAATTCGGGGTTCGAGGTGCACGGCCCCGAATTTCGTTAGCGGAAGACGCCGGTGTGACCGAGGGAATAGCGGCCGGGTTGCGGGTAGACGCAAAGGCCGTGTGGACCCTTTCCGACCGGGATTCGTGCCAGAAGGTGGCCGTCGCTTGTGTCGATCGCATAGACCTCCCGGTTATAACGGCCGGAGAGCCAGAGCACCTTCCCATCGGCGGAAACACCACCCATATCCGGACTCGCCATTCCAGGGAGTTGCCACTTCTTCACAACCTTCGAGGTTGCAAGATCGATCAGAGAGATGCTGCCTTCTCCCCGGTTGGTCACGTAGAGCGTCCTGGAGTCGCGGCTGACGTACAGGCCGTGAGCTCCTTTGCCGGTGGGAATTTTCCCGAGGAGGGCGGGCTTGATGCCGTCCACCATGTAGACGCCGTCGGCCATCATATCGGCGACATAGAAGATCTTGCCGTCCGGAGAAAGCTTGACGTCCTGCGGCATCATCTTGGGATCGAAGAGGACGGAGCCGACCACGGTCTGCGTCTCCAGATCAACCTTGATGACTTTGCCCGCGAATTCACAACTCGCAATCAGATACCGGCCGTCGGCTGAAAAATCCATGTGGTCGACGCCCTTGCAGTCGACCTTGACGGAATTCACCAGCTTCATTGTTGCCGGATTGCGGAACATCAGTCGTTGCAAGGCTTCCGCCACGACAATGGCGTATTTCCCGTCGGGCGTGTAGTACATGTTGTAGGGATCGTCGACAGCCACGGTCCGGCCGAGCTGGCCCGTGGCAGGATCGATCGCGGTAAGGCTGTTGCCCATGTCGTTCAGGACCCAGAGCGTTTTCATGTCCCAGGAGGGCGTAATGTGCTGAGGCTGGCGGCCGACCTTGAAAGTATCAATCACCTTGTAGGTCGCGGGGTCGATCACCGAAACGCTGTCGCTTTCCGTGTTGGGGACGTAGATGCGAGGAGGGAAGGCCGCGACGACGGGGCTGAGCAGGTTGGGACGATCGGCCTCGTAGATATCGCGCGAATCCCGAACGGGCGGCATGCCTGGCAGAGAACCGACAGCCTGAGCAGCCACATAAGACAAAGCACTGGCAAACAGGAACAACAAGAAAAGAAATTTAGAGCGTAGTTTAATCATAGAGAACACGATTGTAACGCGGAGTCAGCCCTGAAAAGGTCCATTGTCGGTGACGTGCCGGCATCAGGAAAATCAACCGCGAGCGGCACTCTTCAGGCAGGTTTTTTTCTTCGCCGGAGGGGCTTTGCACAAAGCCTTGCTGGGCATCACCGAACTGCCTGCTTGAGTCGGCTCTGGGAGGCGCGTCGCCTCCTTTCTCCGTTACATTTTCATGACAAAAGTGTCCCCTGCAGAGAACTAGAATATCGCGGTGAAGCCAGCGGATTCCCGGCGTCGCAAGCGCCGTATCTTTCTTCTTCTTTCGGCGATTCTAGTTCCCACGGCCGTCGTGATTTTCCTGGTTTTTCGCGTGGTTGGTCAGGAAAACGAACTGTCGGAGAGGCGAATGGCCGAGCAGCGCCGTGAAGCGCTCGACCAATTGCGACGGGAGTTGCGGGCGCGGCTGCAAGCGATCAGACTCGAAGAAGTGAACCGGTTGATCGGCGAATCGGGAACGCGACTTCCGCCGGATTCGCCAATTGTCTTTGTCGCCTCCTTCGACCAGGACCGTATGGTATTGCCATGGGAAGATGTCCGGCTGTTCCCGTCGCCGGGGGTGGAATTTTCGCGATACCAGAGCGAAGGCGAATCGCTGGAGTTTCGCGCCAATGATGCCGCCGCCGCTGCAACAGCGTACCAGCGCGCGTTGAGGAGTGCCCGCACGCCTTTGGAAAAGTGCGAAGCAGAATTGTGGCTCGGCAGGGCCTATTCCAAGGCAGGGATGCCGCAAGACGCCGGGAATGTAGACCACGCCATGCTGCAGGAATGCGATGGTTTTTCCGATACCGACGGGATTCCCTACAGCCTGTATGCGGCTCAGCGCCGCCTCGCCTCAGAGCCGAATGACGCCGCTGCGCAGGAGTATGTGATTCACCGGTCGAGTCTCCCGCCATGGCGGTCACCCAATGAAGCTTACCTGTTGCGGTGGCTGCTGAACACGATGCCCAAAACTGCCGCTGAAGGACCGCTCCTTAAGTTATCTGCGGAAATCCGCGATATGGAACTTGTCGTCGCTCTCGCCGAGAACATTCGTGAGCATCTCGGGGAACTCCAGCGTGCATTTCGAACGGCGCCGGGCGACCTTGCATGGATGGGTTATGGAGACGAACCCTGGCTGATCACCATGGTGTCGCCTGCTTCTTTCGCAGCGCCTGTAGTCATGGCCGTGTCCTCCGAAAGAGTCGTTCCCGGCGGAGTCACGCTTCGCGCACGGCAGGCTTCGGATCTGACGCCGCTCGGCGAGGGCTTCATCGACCTTCAGGTGGAATGGCCGGCAACGCGCTTTTCTGCGCCGCGCGGCACTCCCGCATTCTTATATGCCGCAACCTTGTTTGTGATTCTGGGTGCGACGCTTCTCGCCGCGTACCTGCTGTTGCGTGATGTGCATCGTGAAGTGGAGACGGCCGAGATGCGATCGGATTTCGTCGCCAGCGTCTCGCACGAACTGAAGACACCGCTGACCGCCATTCGAGCGGTGGCGGAAACTTTGCTCCTGGGCCGTACGGACGGCGAGCAGGCGACCCCGGAATACCTCCGGACGATCGTGAGCGAAAGCGAAAGGCTTTCCCGCCTGGTGGAAAACGTGCTCGATTTCTCCAGGATCGAACAGGGACGCAAAACGTATCGAATGCAATCCACTTGCCTTTCAGAAGTGGTACGGTCCGCCGCGGAAGCCCTGGAATATCCTCTGGCGCAACTGGGGTTCAACTTGACGATCGCAACCGACGATACCGCACCGACGCTGTCTGCAGACGCGGACGCCCTGAAACAGGCCATCCTGAATCTTATCGGCAATGCGATGAAATACTCGGGCGACGCCAGACGCATTGAGCTGCGTCTGGGAACCCGGGAGCACGAAGCGTTCATTGACGTTGTCGATCACGGCATTGGAATCTCGCGCGAAAACCAGGTACGAATTTTCGAGAAATTCCATCGCGTGCGGTCTGCGGACACGGAGGGTATCGCCGGGACGGGGCTCGGCCTGGCGCTCGCGCTCCACATCGTCGAAGCTCACCGCGGTCGAATCGAAGTATCGAGCGAACTCGGCCTGGGCAGTACATTCTCCGTTCGAATTCCGTTACAGGGGCAGGTATGACAAAGGTCCTCATTGTGGAAGACGATCCTGCGATCCTGAGAACTCTCGTCGACAATCTCAAGTTTGAAAAACATGACGTCCTGACTGCGATGGACGGTGAGAGCGCCTACCAGATTCAGCACAGCCAACATCCGGATCTCATCATTCTGGATCTCATGCTCCCGAGGATGAGCGGCCTCGAATTGTGCCGGAAGTTGAGAACCGAAGGTGTCCAGGTCCCGATTCTGGTTCTGACCGCCCGCAGTGAGGAGGCCGATCGCGTTCTCGGCCTGGATCTTGGCGCAGACGACTACGTGATCAAACCATTTTCGGTCCCGGAACTGATGGCGCGGATTCGGGCGCTGCTGCGTCGCACATTTTCCGCAGCCGAACCCCCGACCGCTCTGAAGTTCGGACAGGTCGAAGTCGACTTCAGGAGTTACGCTGCCCGCCGGCGGGGAAAAACTGTGGATATGACCCGAAAGGAGTTTGACATTCTGCGATTGCTGGTCGCCCGCAAGGGAGCGGTTGTCACTCGAGACGAGCTGTTGAACGAGGTGTGGGGCTTCGAGGCTTATCCCGTGACTCGAACAGTAGACAATCACATCGCCAGCCTGCGGGCCAAGCTGGAGGCAGATCCGGCGCGGCCGGCCTACATTCAGACCGTTCATGGCGTCGGATACAAATTCGTTCAGCCATGAAATTTCATGACAAAAGATTTGCACCGATATTGCACCGGCGCGATGCCGTCGTGAAGATTTCCCCGACGCTTCTGCCCTATCGTGACCGTCCGAGGAGGTCCTTTATGACGGGAAGATTCATGTTGGGAGTCCTGTTGACTCTCGCGTTGTCGTTGGCGCTGCTGGGGCAGAATGCACAGGAGTTGTATCAGCGCGGGCTGGTTCAAGAGCAGTCCGCCGGCGATTTGAAGGAAGCCATCAAGCTCTATTCGCAGGCTGCGAAGGCGTCCGGCAAGGACCGGGCGTTGGCCGCGAAGGCAGTGATTCGGGTTGCCGGCGCTGAGGAAAAACTGGGGCAACAATCCGAAGCGGCCGAGGCCTATGCAGAAGTTCTGCGGACTTACCCGGACCAGCGCGAGCAGGCGGCTCTGGCGCAAGAGCGGCTGGAGATTTTGCGCCGGAGTTCACCCCGTGTCCCGGAGAACTCGCAAAGCTCAGGCATTAGGGATGTGTCCGCCGTGATCACGCCCCTGTTTCAAGGCTACTGCGTCAACTGTCACAACTCGGCCAACAAGTCCGGTGGACTGGATTTGGGGTCCCTGAACGCCAGAGATGTTAGTGAGAATACCGCCATGTGGGAGAACGTGTTGCGCAGGCTGCAGGCGCGGCGCGACCCTCCAGCAGGACTTCCACGGCCGGACGACAAGACTTACCGACTCGCCATTTCCAGCCTCGAACCGGCGTTGGATGGCGCGTACCCTTCGAACGGACCGCTTCAGACTGCGGGGCGCGTGACCGGCGTCGAGTTTGCCGGGCGTCTGGCGGCGTTTCTCTGGCAGGGCGACCCTGATGCGTCTCTCCTTGAGGACGCCCAACAAGGAAGACTGCAGAATCCCTCGGTGCTGGAACGGCAAGTCGTCCGCATGTTGCGCGATCCGAAATCCGCGCGCCTCGTTACGGGCTTCTTCGAACAATGGCTCACCTTGGATAAGGTGAAGAAGATTCAGGTTGATCCGGCGCTTTTCCCTCAATTCGATGCGGACCTGCTTCAGTCGATGGAGACGGAGACGCGCCTTTTCCTGGAAAGCCAGCTTCGGGAAAATCACAACGCGCTGGACTTGTGGACAGCGAACTACAGTTACCTTAACGAGCGGCTGGCGCGGCACTACGGCATTCCCGGAGTGTCTGGAACGGAATTCCGGCGCGTCACGTGGCCAGACAACACTCGCGCGGGAATTCTGGGCCAGGCCGGTCCGCTGGCTGCGCTTTCGTTCGCGTCGCGTACTTCGCCCACTCAACGCGGCCTGTTTGTGTTCAAGAAGTTCCTGGGAATGGATGCGCCGGGTCCTCCTGCGAATGTTCCTCCCCTGGCAGACACTACCGATGCCCGGACGCGTCCCATGCGCGATCGCATCGCGGCTCACAAGATCAATCCGTCCTGCGCGAATTGCCATGCCAGCTTCGATCCGCTGGGTCTTGCTCTGGAAAACTTCGATGCGATTGGTCAATGGCGGAACACAGACGCCGGGGCTCCTATCGACGCCTCCGGCACGTTTATCGACAGCAGCCGTTTCAACGGGCCTGCGGAACTTCGCACGGGATTGTCCAGGTATCGGGAGGCTTACTACTTCAATATCACAGAGCAACTTCTCGCCTACTCCCTCAATCGCAAGGGGAAGCCCTGGCGGCTTTACGACTATGAAATGCCTTCGGTTCGCGCGATTGTCCGAACAGCTTCATCAAAAGACTACCGATGGTCGGCGATCATTTCCGGAATCGTGGCGAGCCCGCCTTTCCAAACGCGAAACGTCGTCCCGTGAACCGAGCACTGCGAGAACGGCTCTGCCGCTCTCGCAGTTGCACGCTCCGCGCTGCACGCTTAGCGCGCCGTCTTCCTCGCCCCGTCCCGCGCGTAGTTGCTCAAGTCTTTCAGCGTATCTGTGAGAGCATCACGGGCTATGGACTCTGCTTTGGATTTCACAGTTCCGAGCATCATGATGTTCAGCAGCCCCAACCCGAAGCCCAGCGAACGGCTCAGCCCGATTGTTTCGCATTCGACAACCACGCCGTTGTCACGTTCGGTGTAGCGCCAATAGGAGTTCAATCGCCAGAGATACCCGGAATCGTCTCCCAGGGGGTACTCGGACTCACGGGAAGATCCGGCATTTTTGACTTGCCGGATTGTCTTCGACCTGCTGACGCTGGATAGGAAGCCGTCTCTTCTGGGGTTGTAGACCACGTGGTGGGTAGTGTTGAAATGGACGGTCACGCCGAATGCCGTTTGCGTGAGGCGAAGAGAGATATCGAACTCGTTGTTGTTCGTCCTGACCAGGGAGGATTTTTCGACTCCTTTAAAGTAGTCCATGTACCGATCGTAGTTCTGCAGCTTGGGCACCAGCTTGTCCAGGGTCACGCCTGGAATGAAAACGGCGCCAAGCCAATGATGGATCGTGCCGTCGGGGACGTCGACCTCCTTGCCTTTGGCGTCCCTGGTCTCCAGCGGCTGGACATAAATCTTACCGGTCTTCAGGTAGGCCAGATCGCTCCGCAGCGGAACCACAGGGTTTTTCAACTCCGCATCGACGCGCTTTTCAGTAAGAGCGATATAGGTATTCCAGGCATCGACGGTCCTCATGCCTAGCACGGGTCCGGCGCGCAGCGGGGAACAGAGCAGGACCAGAACAAGCAGACACGCGGTAAAGGATCGTTTCTTCATAGCCGGTGATGCCTGGGACGCGACTTACGGTAACTGAAAACAGAGGCCAAGACAATCTTCACACCCCATCGTTAACACCACTGCCGCCCGAAACGTGCGAGAACGGCAGAGCCGTTCTCGCAAGCACGCCGGAGGCGTGCTGAGAATTTAGCCCCGGGTTAAGCGAGCGAAGCGAGCGCAACCCGGGGTTGCCGTAACGGGAATGTTGCACCCCGGCAGGGGTGCAGGGATTGTGATTTTCTTGATGGCCGCAGGAGCCGCAGGCCAGTCGCTTTCGGGTGTGATCGATATTCATGCCCATGCGGATCCCGATGGCATGGCGCGTTCCATCTATGCGATCGAACTGGCGCGCCAGGCGAAGGCGGCAGGCATGCGTGGCTTCGTCCTCAAAAATCATTACGAATCTACGGCGGGACTGGCATGGCTGGTACGTCAGCAGGTGCCGGGCATCGAGGTATTTGGCGGCGTAGCGCTGAACCTTCCGGTTGGGGGCGTAAATCCCGCAGCGGTGGAGTGGATGCTCAAGGTGAAGGGCGGTTTTGGCCGCGTCGTGTGGATGCCGACCTATGATTCCCAGCATCATGTCACCACACAGGGGGAGCAGCGGCCTTTCGTTCCTGTGTCTCGAGAGGGCAAGCTGCTCCCGGAAGTGGAGCAGGTCATCGGGATCGTCGCCAAAAACAAACTCACGCTCGCGACGGGCCACTCCTCCCCAGCGGAAGCACTGATGATTATCCGCGAAGCGAAGCGCCAGGGCGTTGAACACGTTGTCGTGACCCACGCCACCAACCGCTTTGTGGGTATGTCCGTGGCCGAGATGAAAGAAGCGGCTAGCCTGGGCGCAATGCTCGAATTCGTCTGGGTCAGGCCGGGGACAGTCGCCGTCGCGGAGTCCGCGAAGGCTATTCGCGAGGTCGGGCCCGAATTCTGCATTCTGGCGAGCGACCTGGGCCAGGCCGCCAATCCGTTGCATCCCGTGGGGCTCCGGGAGTTCTTCGAGGATCTGAAGAAGCAGGGCATCACCGATGCCGAAATTGCATTGATGTCGCAGACGAACCCCGCCATATTGCTCGGGCTCCAGTAGCGAGCTGGACTTGAGAAGGGGCCGGGGGGCCGGCCCTCAATGAACGATCGTCGACTGC